>CAWGDY010000001.1:0-71191 GCA_963821395.1 Vicinamibacterales bacterium
TCAGTCGCAAGGCGCGAGTCGACAGTCGGTAGGCGCAAGTCGAGGCAATAGGCGCAAGTAAACGGTAGCGAGTAAACGGTAGGGCTGGGCTTTAGCCCCGCCAGTTCGTGCGGTGTCGCGGGGCTCTAGCTTCGTGGTCGCTGCGGTACAGGGCTTCGCCCTGCCATCGCCGCGCCAGGTAGTAGATGTTCTGGCCTGGATCGCTGTGCACGTCCTCGAGCGCGAACCCGTTTCTGGCGAGAACTGTCCGATATCCGTCCTCACTGAAAGAGTGATAGCGGAACGGCACGCCGTTCATCGGCTGCCCGTCAATCGATCCGTCCTTGTCGCCCGCGGTGAAAAGCAAAGGACCGCCTGGTTTGACGGCACGAGCGATCGTTTCAAAAGCCCGGACCTGGTCTTCGCGGCAATGAGGTCGTATTCGTGCATGGAAGTCGTTAGTTGTCAGTCGTCAGTTATCAGTTCTCAGTTCTCAGTTTTCGGGAATCCGTTGCCTGGCAGGCGAACAGACGACTGAATACTGACAACTGAAGACTGAAAGCGGCTCGTTTTCTGACACACTATGCCTGACTCTCATGCCGATCGCGCGTCTCATTCTTGTCGGCGCTGTCCTCATAGGAGTGCTGACCACCGTCACTGGCGGTCAGACCCACCTGGCCATCGATCCGAAACTGCCGGGCCTCGTAAAACAGCTCTTTCCGGCCGCGAAGGGAATTTCGGACAAGGCAATCGATCCGCCGCACTACAAAATCTACGCCTCGGATCCGCTGGCCGATCCCGACGCCTTCACGGGGCTCGTGTTCTGGACGACCGAAGTGGAGCCGATCGAGCGCGGGTACGACGGGCCCATCAAGATTCTCGTTGGGATGGACACCAAAGGCATCCTCACGGGCATTGTCGTCGCGCAGCACCACGAGCCGTATGGCGATTTCTCGATCGAGCCCCCGCAGTTCGCGGCGCAGTTTGTCGGCAAGAGCATCCGCGATCCGTTCAAGGTGGGCGTGGACATCGACGCGGTCTCGAGGGCGACGATCACGATCAACAGCGCCGTGCGGGCCATCAGGACCAGCGCGCGGAGAGTCGCTGTGCGAGTGTTGGTACCACCTAAATGACGCGGCCCGCCAGTTCGGTGCGGGCATGTGATAATAGAGTGTTACCAGCCGCCATGGGGGCGTTCCGGTTTCGACGGAGGTATGGACTCAGGGAATGCATGCCGAGCACCATTAACTCGTTAATCTGATGGAACATCCGTTAACTGCGGACAATCAGTACGCTCTCGCTGCTTAATTAAATAAGCAGTGACGTTCGCCCCGGCCTCGCCTGGTGGTTGGGGGCCGAACGCCATTAAACAGGCTGGCTTCTGAACGGCGGCTCGGCATTCAGAGGCGAGACATACCGAGTCTGGTATCCGGCGGTTTTGGCCGCTTCCTCACGCGGGATACGAGAACCCAGAAGCGGATACGCATGTAGATTTTCTTGATGATGTGCTTTCGGACGCGGGTTCGACTCCCGCCGCCTCCACCAACCTCCGCTCTGGTTCCTCGCGGAGGTTGTCCACCGTAGCGCGAAGCGCGAAGGTGGACCTCACCGCTCGCACCGAGCTACGGTTGGCAAGCCAACCTTTCGCATCGTCCGACTCCTTCAGCCCGATATTCCCGCCGCCTCCCCATTAGCTCCACGACTGCCCGGGTCGCTGCGCTCGAGCAGGCGGATAGCGGCCTCGAGCGCGGCCGGACTGAGATGCATGTACCGCTGCGTCGTGCCCAGGTCGCGGTGACCCGCAAGTTCCTGAATCGCGCGGGACGGTGCGCCTTGCATGGCGAGGTGTGAGCAGAAGGTGTGGCGAAGGATGTGGACGCCCTTCTGCACCCCGGCGCGCCTGGCTACGCGCCGCATGATCCCCTGGACGACCTTCTGTGTCAGCGGCTGGCCGTCGTGATCAATCAGGACCCTGACGTCTCGTGAGTGACGGGCCCCGCGGAGCGCCTCGGCGAGCCGTGACGTGAGCGGCACGTGGCGCACCCGCCCACCCTTCGGGGCTGTGACATGGCCCTTCCATTCGGATCGAGCCACGCACAGGCGACCCTTCGTGAGGTCCACGTCCCTCCATTCCAGCGCCATCATCTCGCCGCACCGCAGTCCGGCTTGGCGACTCCGCCAACACTCGAGCAACATCGGCACCATGACTGCCAATAAACTTAGTTAAGCCACCTTCCTGGACCTCACCGGCTTGACCACCAGCCTAACGCCGACGCCAAGCCTTGCCAGCATGTCGATCAACGCGTCGGTGCTGAACAAGTCGATGCGACCGCGCAGGAGGTCGCTCACGCGAGGTTGCGTCACGCGAAGCACTTTCGCGGCATCGGCCTGCTTGAGCCGTCTCGACGTGATCGCCTTCTGCACCTGAATCAGCAGGTCGGCACGGACGAGGAGATGCTCGGATTCCTCCTTCGAGAACCCAAGATCCCGGAAAACGTTTCCCGTGGACGGCGTAACCCTAACCGCGTCCTTCTTTGCCATGCTGCTGCCTCATCTTCCCTAGAGCACGGAACCGGTCGTAGCCGATTCGTAGATCTTGCGAGCTAGTCTTTTGCGTCTTCTTCTCGAATGCGTGAAGGACGTAGATCGCCTCGGCTCTCGTGGCCAGGTAGAACACTCGGTGTGCACCGGCGATGTGAATGCGAATCTCACGGACTCCCGGTCCGACCATCCGCATTGGCTTCCAGTCGTCAGGATCGAGTCCCTGCTGGACTCGCCGTAGTTGGAAACCAGCCAACCGGCGCGCGAGAGCAGGAAACGCCCGAAGGTCACGCCGCGAGCTAGCGAGCCAGATGAGCGGTTTTTCCGGCATCGGTCGCGCTCCTCAGTATACAAGTGTTTGTATAGGCGGCCAACCAGGTGAGCAGAGAGCCATCGTCCCGCGGCCTCCAATATTCCTCCAAGAATCGTGTGGATTTCAGCGGATTTGAAAGGACGTCAGTGGAGAGCACGGATGCCGGCAACTGCCGTCGTCTGAACGCGTTAGCTCCAGAAGTTGCGCGCCATCAACACGTTGACGATCGCGCTACGTCCGCGTTCGACTCCCGCCGCCTCCACCAACCTCCGCTCTGGTTCCTCGCGGAGGTTGTCCACCGTCGCGCGAAGCCGACGGTGGACCTCACCGCTCGCACCGAGCTACGGTTGGCAAGCCAACCTTCGCACGTCCGAGTGGCTCGCTCGTGGCAGGCCATTCGACTGGGCGAGTCGAGTGGTGTCCTGAGCCCCTCGACACGGCTCGGGGCTCCCTGAGCGAAGTCGAAGGGAGCGAGCAGAGCGAGTCGAAGGGCCAAATCTTCGCTGTCGGCCTCACCTCGTTGTTTCAAAAACCTCCAGACGCCCGGACTGGACTTCGAATTTGCCTCAGTAGTCTCGTGGGCCGACCTCATGCATGCATCCAGCCGTGCATTACGTGTACATCGTGCGTGGCGTCGACGACTCGCTCTACGTGGGTGAGACCCGCGATCTCGAACGTCGACTCACGAAGCACAGGACGGCGGCGCATGCGTGTCTACGTCGAAGCGGAAGCGGATACCGGAACGATCGGAGGCACCTGGGAAGGCATTTGTCGCTGTGGGACCCGGCCGTAAGATCTTCTTCAGCTCACGCAGTTACGACACTATAGTAGAGACGTAGGCGATCTTGGGACGACCGGGCAAGGAACGGCGCCTCACACAGCGGCCGATGGAGTTGATATGCCTGGACGTAGATGGTACGCGATCGCACTGGTCGTGCTTGTCGCCGGGGCGGCTGCCGCCGGAGTCATCGTCTACACGCGCCTGAGCGGACTCGCGCGTGAGCTGGTACAGGTGATCGTGCCAGGGGAGGCGGACGTCACCTTCAGCCAGCCTGGCACCTACACGATCTACTCCGAGCCTGAATCGGTGGTGAACGGCCGCTACTACCGAACGACGGGCGACATCGCGGGGCTGTTGGTGCGGGTCAGGTCGTCCAATGGGGTCGAGATCGATCTGGCTTCGCCGTCGTTCAGCAGCAATTATTCGATCGCCGGGCGCTCGGGCGAGGCCGTGTTGACCGGCACGATCGTCGAGCCGGGCCGGTATCATCTCGCAGCCGGCTACACTGATGGTCGCACCGAACCTCAAGCCGTCCTTGCGATCGGGCTCGGCGTGCCAGGCAAGATGGTCAGCACGATCCTGACGGCCCTCGCGATAGGTGCTTGCAGTTTCCTGGCAGCCGTTGCCATTGTGGCCGTGACGTTCTTGAAGCGACGCAAGGCGTTCCACCGTTCGACCGCTCCGCAGCCGGGCATCGCGCCCTCTTAGTGCATGTTCATCGACACTTTCTCGGAGGGACCACCATGACCTGTCGTCTTCATCCGCTCGCTCTCGTGTTCGTCGGCGCGTGCGCAGTGCTGGTCGGTGCTTGCGGCGGCGGTGAGCCGCCACCTGTGACAGTCAGTCAACCGGCTCCCGCGTCTGGCCAGCCACCGGCCGCGCAGCTGCCTGCGGCCCAGCCACCTGCCCCGGCGCCGGGCACGCCTCCTCCAGCCGAGTCGGCACCGCCAGCCGAGACGGCTCCGTCACCGGCGGCGAGCGGGACGGCCGGCGCCGTCGCGACAGCGCAGCCAATTGCCGTTGAAGATTACCAGGAGGCCGGCGTACAGGTCGCTCTACTGGATGTCAGGCGCACGAGCGGCGACACCGTGACGGTCAGGCTCCAGATCCGCAACACCACAGACAAGGCAGTTACCAACGCCGATTTCTCCAGCTCGAACTTCGTAGGCGCGATGTACCTCATCGATGGCTCGAGCAAGAAAAAGTATCTGGTCGTTCGTGACGCGGAAAACAAGCCGGTCGGTTTTTACGGACAGTCACAGACCCTTCCGGCCAAGGGAACTCTGTCAGTGTGGGCCAGGTTCCCAACGCCGGAATCGGCCAAAATCATGGTTTCAGTACCGGGTGCGGCACCGTTTGAGGACGTGCCCATCAATTAGGGGTCTTATGAGGAAACGCTGTCGCCTGCACGCCAGCCGGATCGTCGCGGTGATCCTTCTCGTGCACGTGGTCGCGCACACAGCGGCCGGCCAGGATCCGTCCAAAGAACCGCCGCCTGCGTCGCTCAAGCGCGTCGTGCTGGATCTGAAGTATCCCGTCGTCGATCTGAAGATGGGTGCGAGCGACACTGCCAGCGCCGGGAGCGCGCTGGCGGGCAAGGTCGAAGCCCTCGCGATTAAGGAGACGCCGACGGAGGTCCGCATCGAACTTGCCGCCGACGTGCTGTTCGACTTTGACAAAGCAGAGATCCGATCGCAGGCGGGGGATGCGCTCAAGAAGGCGGCTGCGGTCCTGCGGGAGAAGGCGCTCGGGGCCGTGCGAATCGAGGGTCACACCGACGCCAAGGGATCCGACGCCTATAACCAGAGCCTGTCGATCCGCCGCGCCGACGCGGTGCGTCAATGGCTGGTCGAGAAGGAGGGGCTCAAGGGGCTCAACTTCACGACGCGGGGGTTCGCGGCAAAAAACCCGGTGGTGCCCAACACCAAGCCTGATGGCTCCGACAACCCCGAGGGAAGGCAGAAGAACCGGCGCGTGGAGATCGTTGCCGGGAAGAAGTAGCGGAGAACATCGCGCGTGTTCGGGCCGTCGCTTCGCAGTTGCCGGACGCCAGCGACATCTGCCCTTCCATGTAGAATCGACCTGCTTCCATGCCACTCGGTCCCGGTTCCCGCATCGGACCGTACGAGATCGTCGGCCTGCTTGGAGCCGGCGGGATGGGCGAAGTCTACCGGGCGCGCGACCCGCGGCTCCGGCGCGATGTCGCGCTCAAGTTTCTCCCGCAGAGCGTCGCCACGGATCCCGAACACCTTGCACGCTTCGAGCGCGAAGCCCAGGCGCTCGCCGCGCTGAAACATCCACACATCGCAACCATTCACGGCATCGAGGAAGCGGACGGCGTTCGCGCGCTCGTGCTGGAGCTCGCCGAAGGCGAAACCCTGGCCGAGGTGATCGCCCGCGGGCCCGTGCCGATCGGCGATGCGGTCTCGATCGCGCGCCAAATCGTCGACGCGCTCGAAGCTGCACACGAGCAGGGAATCGTGCACCGCGATCTGAAACCCGCGAACATCCAGATTGCATCCGATGGCAACGTGAAGGTCCTCGATTTCGGCCTGGCGCGGATGCTGGGTTCTCCTGATGCGCTTGAAGGCGTTCGCCTGGACCCTTCCATGTCTCCCACGATGACGAGCCCGGCGGTCGTTACAGGGCAGGGCGCGCTCCTCGGCACGGCGGCGTACATGGCGCCCGAGCAGGCACGCGGCAAGCCCGCCGACAAACGCGCGGACATCTGGTCGTTCGGCGTCGTCCTGTATGAAATGCTCACCGGCACCCGCGCGTTCGAGGGAGAGACCGTCACCGAGGTCGCCGGCGCCGTCATCCACAAGGAACTGGATCTCACGAGGCTGCCGAAGACGACGCCCGATCCGGTACGCCTCGCGCTTCGAGGATGCCTCCAGAAGGACCCGAGACAACGCATTCGCGATATCGGGGATGTGCGTCTCATGCTCGACGGCGCATTCCAGATGCCGGCGTCGAGCGCGCATCGAGCCGAGACCTCCGGCCGGTCGAGACTCGTCGCGTTTGCTTCGATCGTGGGCCTGATTGCCGCCGTGTCGGCAGCGGCGATCGTGTGGACGCTGAAACGCACCGAACCGGTCGACCGCCATGCCGTTCGGGTGACGGTGGCGACCCCTCCCGTCGGCGGAACGTTTCAGCGGTTCGCCGTTGCGTTGTCTCCAGACGGGCGCCATCTGGGCTTCGTGGCGGCGGACAACGGCGCGCCGCGACTCTGGATGTACTCGTTCGAAGACGGGCAGTCGCGCGTGGTGACGCCACAGGACTTCGTAGGGTTCTCGCCGTTGTGGTCGCCCGACAGCCAATCGCTGGCGTTCCTGGCCGATGGCAAGCTCAAACGAGTCACGGTGGCCGGGGAAGCGGTCCAAACGATCGCCGATCTTCACAGCTACTCCGGCGGTGCCTGGCTCAGCGACGATGTCATCGTTATTGCGACGGGGGATGGGATCGCGCGCATTCCAGCAGCAGGCGGCTCTCCCGTCATGGTCACCACTCTCAATCCGGGACGCGGCGAGACGTTTCATGCCGCGCCGGTCGCGCTTCCCGATCGCCGCCATTTCCTGTACCTGCGCGGATCGAGAGATCCGAACGTCGTGGGCATCTACGTGGGCAGCGCGGACGCGACACCGGAAACTCAAAGTTCGACACGATTGATGAACGTGTCGTCGAGCGTCGTGTACGCCACCGACCTGGGAGCGGAGTCTGGTCACCTGCTCTACGCCGAGAACGGCACGATGATGGCGCGGCGATTCGACCCTCGCCGTCTCGAGTTCGCCGGCGATCCGGTTCGTGTGTCCGGTGTCGACCGCGTCGATGGTGTGGAAGTGTTCTCAGCCATGTCTGCGTCGGCCAACGGCGCGATCGCGTATCGCCGCGCGGGATCCGATCGCGCATCGCTCGTGTCCCTCACGAGAGACGGAAAAGAGTCGGGCTCAATCGCGGCAGGCCTCGAGGGGGCCAATCATCCGAGAGTGTCTCCCGACGGCCGGAGCCTGGCGCTCGTCGTCGGAGGAGAATTGTGGAGGTACGATCTCGGAGGCCGTCCGCCCGTGAAGTTGACCTTCGATGGCGCATTGTCGCCGGTGTGGTCGCCCGACGGCCGGAGGATTGTGTACGAGGGTGGCGGCACACTGAGGTCGGTACCTGCGGATGGCAGTGGCAAGCCCGAAGATGTGGCGCCGAAGGCGCACTTACACCCGCACGCCTTCACGGCGGATTCGCGTGACGTGATTGCGGTGCAGCTTCAGGAAGGGAAGAACGCCAGCACGCTCGTGAGGATTCCGCTGGAACCACAAGGCCCCCCTCAACTCATTTCGCCCGGAGGATTTTCCGCGGCGCTCTCGCCCGACGGCCGGTGGCTGGCCTATACGGCCGAGACGACCGGCGCACAGGAGATCTGGGTGCGTCCGTATCCGGGGCCCGGCGCGCCCGTTCGCGTGTCTCCGAACGGCGGGGCGGAACCGGTGTGGGCGAGAAACGGACGCGAGCTGTACTTCCTCCAGGACAAGAGCCTGATGGCCGCCGCCATCAACACCGCGAACGGATTCAACTTCAAGCCGGCAGTGCGCCTCTTCGACACGTCACACGTCCGCGGCAATCAGCCTCCGTCCTACGATGTCACCGCGGATGGCCGCTTCATCATGCTGATGCCGCAAACGACCGCTGCCGAGCCGATTACGGTGATCTTCAACTGGACGGAGATGCTGAATTCCCGCGCGTCGCGGACGCAGTGAGCGATCAGCGCGCGGATTTGCGGTTGTAGAGCAGCACAATCGCCACGACGAGCGCCACGCCGCCCAACCGCGTATCGAACATAAACAGGAGAGGAAACAGCACGAGCAGCACGGCCGCCATATCCTGAGTATCGGAAGCAGCGATGCCTGGCATGAGGACGGGGAAAATGGAATCTAGAAACTAGAATCTAGAAACTAAAATCTAGACTCTGGTTCCTAGTTTCTAGATTATAGATTTCAGATTATAGATTCAGATTTCAGGATGGCCTCGTGTACTTTGTATATATGGTTCGCTGCGCCGACAGCACGTTCTACACGGGATACGCTCGCGATCCGCGCGCGAGGGTCGAGGTGCACAACGCCGGCAAGGGCGCAAAATACACGCGGTCGCGCCGGCCGGTGTCGCTGGTGTACTCGGAGCAATGCGAGTCGCTTAGCGCCGCTTTGAAGCGAGAGCGTGAGCTGAAGCTCTGGAGTCGTACGATGAAGGAAGCGTTGATCGCCGGGAGCGGTCCAGACTAATTCTTTTTCTCGTCCTGCCCGATATTCAGGTTGCATTCCACAGGGTACCCTCACCATGAAATCTCTTGCAATTTGTTCAACTGGATTGGCCCTCGCGCTTGTGGCTGCCGCGGTGCTGTCGTCCGAGCCGGCCGCGGCGCAGCAGGCGTCGACACCCGCCGACATCGACCAGTCGAACGGCAGGACCCTCGATGAGCAGTTGCTCGCCGTGGCCGGTCGCGTCAGAAGGACGCATGCTCCGGCGGGTGACGATCAAGGGCCGGCTGCCTGATGCGCCGCCGGGACTCTTCGAAACGTGCATCGTCGACATCGACGCGCGTTCCGGAAAAATCGTGAGCCTGTCCACGAGTTGATGTCAGCGCAGGCCGGCCGCCTGCCGCATGCCCTCGGTCACGATTCCCACACGCTGAACACCCGCACCCTTCGCCGCGTCGATCACCGACATCACTTCACCGTACTTCAACGTCCCCGACGCCGTGATGAACAGCGTCTTGTGCATGCGCGTGTCGAACACGCTTCGCAGCGGATGCGGCCGCATGTGTGTGCCTCCCTGTGCCCTGTTTGGACACCGTTTCGTTCGAAGCGTTCAATTGCCGGCAGTCCTTCGTTGTTTCTAATGCCGGCGTGCACCGTGACCATCACGTGCGTGCAACAACGGCGGGAAGGACGCAGCAATGAAACGCCTCCTGGGATTGGCTATCTGGACAGGCATCGTGGCGGGCTCGATGCAGGCGACCGCCGACGCGCCGATTTCGATAACCGTGAGACCGTCGGTCGCCACCTACCGCGGCAATGCGATGTCGAAAGTGCTGGTGGCTCGCGACGAGAGGAACCGCCTGCTCGTATGGGAAGTCGATGGCCCGAACTACTATCGCAGCAGCTCGATCGAGCTCGACGGCGCATCCGCGCCGCGAAGCTATCTCTTCATGGCGAAGGAACTGCCGGCGGGTGAGTTCGAAGTGCGGGCCACGGTGAAGCGGAGCGATCGCAGTCACGCGACCGACCGGCGGGGTATCAAGGTGGTAGGAGGCCCCGAAGGACCTGGCTAACTGTCAGGTACACCTTGACTTAGGTGGATCGTGTCCCGATAATCGATGACGTGGCCGGATCGCTCGTTCGCAGCACGCTTGTCGGCGTTGGCGTCGTCGGCGCGCTCGTCCTGGCCAATCCGGCAGTACCACGCGCCGATCCTCCGCCGGCCGACGTTGCCGGTGCACCGTCGCCAACCATTCACCCACCCATCGCGCGTGAGGCTTCGCGTCTGTGGATGGCGCCGTCGGTCTCGGAACAAACGACGGCACGCGCGAACCCGGCCCTCGTGCACCTGCAGGCCGCGCTTCGCCTGTACGCCGACGAAAAGTACGAGTTGGCGCTCGGCCGCTTTTCATCGGCGGCTTCTCCCAAGTCGCCGCTGCGCGCGCACGCTGCGTACTACGCCGGTGTGTGCGAACTGCGCCTGCGCCGGTTTGAAGCAGCCCGCCACCGGTTTGCGGCGCTGAAAGAAACGGAAGGCTTCGTGGGCGAGGCGGCGGCGCTCGGCGAAGCCGAGGCCGCCCAGTCGATGGGCGACTACGGCGATGCCGCGAAGGTCTACGAGCGCCTGCTCGATGGCAAGCCCGTCGAGGCGCCCGCCATCTGGTTGAGCCTTGCCAATGCGCGCCTCGCCGATGGCGATCGCGCGCGCGCGGCCGAGGCGTTTCTGCACCTCTACTACGAATTTCCCATGAGCGAGCATGCGGATCAGGCCGAAGACCCGATGCTGTCGCTGTCTGAAGTACAGCCGATCGAGGCGGGGAACCGCCGCTACAAGCTCGAAATGGGCCGGGGCGAGCGGCTGTTCGGATCGCGCCGATATGCGCAGGCGCGCGACAGCTTCCTCCGCCTCAAGCCTCACGCGACCGACGGCGACGAAGCCGAGGTCGTCACGCTTCGCCTCGCCGAGATCGAGTACTTCCAGGGACGCTACAGCAATGCGCGCGAAGCGCTTCGGCCGTTCCTGACGAGCGGCGCCAGGCAGGCCGAGGCGCGCTTCTTCTTTCTCATGTCGCAGCGTGAACTGCGGGAGTACGACACCTTCGAGCAACTCGTCGGCGCCCTCGAGAAGGATTTTCCGGAGAGCACGTGGGCCGAAGAAGCCCTCAACCATCTTGCGACCTTCTACATCCAGCGCGATCGCGACGAGGAGGCCGATGCGGTACTGCGTGCGATGTACACGAGGTTTCCCCGCGGGCGATACGCCGAGCGCGCCGCATGGAAGTCGGGATGGACGTCGTACCGCCGCGGAGACATGAGCGAGGCGGCTCTCATTTTCGAGACCGCCGCCGCGACCTTTGCGCGTTCGGACTATCGGCCGGCGTGGTTGTACTGGTCCGGTCGTGCGCGCGCGTCGATGGGCGATGGCCCCGGCGCCACCGCGCGCTTCCAACTGACGATTACCGACTACGACAACTCGTACTACGGACGGCTCGCGACGGCCATTCTCCAGAAGCAGGGGATCGCTCGCGCCGCCAGCACGCTGGTCGTCGCCCGGAGCGCGGCAGAATTGGGTGGGGAAGAGGAGTACTTCCCGCCGACCGAAACGACGATTCGCATGCTGCTCGCGCTCGGTTTGTACGAGCCGGCGGTCAGAGAACTGGAATTCGCGCGCGCCAAATGGGGCGATTCTCCCGGCATCACGGCCACGGTGGCCTGGGCCAACAAGCAGATGGCGGCCTCAGAATCGGGGTCCGAGCAATTTGCCCTGGCGCGCGGCTCGATTACGTTGATGAAGCGGGCGTACCCGCAGTTCCTGGCGAATGGCGGCGACCAGTTGCCCCGGGAGATCCTGACGACGATCTACCCGCTGAACTACTGGGATCTCATCAGGAAGTATTCCGCGCAGAACAATCTCGATCCGTATCTGGTCGCGGCGTTGATGGCGCAGGAATCGACCTTCGTGCGCGACATCAAGTCATCGGCGGGTGCGTACGGGTTGATGCAGATGATGCCCCGCACCGGCCGTCAGTACGCGCGCAAGCTCAAGCTGCCGTACTCGCTGCGTCTCCTGACGACGCCCGAGCCCAGCGTCCGGATAGGCACGTTGTATTTTGCCGACAAGATTCGCGAGTTCGGCAGCGTTCACCTGGCGCTGGCGAGCTACAATGCCGGCGAAACGCCGGTGCGTCGCTGGATGCGGGAGTTCCCGGACCTGCCCCGGGACGAGTTCATCGACAACATCCCGTACCCGGAAACGCAGCAATATGTGAAGCGTCTTTTGGGGACTGCTGAGGATTACCGACGGTTGTACGGGAACTAGTCGGCAGTCGGCAGTCGGCAGTCCAAGTCGTCAATCTCAGTCGGTGCTGACTAACTGCTGGCCGTCGACTGGGGACTGCTGACTGGGGATTGCTGACTCGGACTGCTGACTCGGACTGCTGACTCGGACTGCTGACTGTCGACCGCCGACTGCTGACTACCCTATAATCATCGGCACAATGAAACCACGCGGTTCGAAGAAGGCCACTCAGTTCACCGAGTCGGTGATCAGGGAGATGACGCGGCTCGCGCAGGAGCACGATGCCGTCAACCTGTCGCAGGGGTTCCCCGATTTCGCGGCGCATCAGTCCATCAAGGACGCCGCCTGCTCGGCCATCCAGCGCGACATCAACCAGTATCCGATCACCTGGGGCGCCGAAAACCTGCGCGAGGCCATCGCGGCCGATTTCTCGCGGCGCTATGGCATGAGCGTCGGTCCGGGACAGGTGACGGTCTGCTGCGGCTCCACCGAAGCGATGCTGTCGACGCTGCTGGCGGTGCTCGATCCGGGCGACGAAGTGGTGATTTTCGAGCCGTATTACGAGAACTACGGGCCCGACAGCATCATCTCGGGCGCGGTGCCGCGCTTCGTGCGGCTGCGCGAGCCCGACTGGACGTTCGACGAGCAGGAGCTCGCGGCCGCGTTCAACGCGCACACGCGGGCGATCATCATCAACACGCCGAACAACCCGACCGGCAAGGTCTTTACCCGGGCCGAATTGCAGGTCATCGCCGGGCTCTGCCAGAAGTGGGACGTGCTCGCGATCACCGATGAGATCTACGAGCACATCATCTACGACGGGCACAAACACGTGCCGATCGCGTCGATCGACGGCATGGCCGATCGCACCGTCACCATCAACGGCCTCTCGAAGACGTTCAGCGTCACGGGATGGCGCGTGGGCTGGGCGATTGCGCCGCTCGATCTGGCCGGCCCCATTCGCAAGATGCACGACTTCCTCACGGTGGGCGCTCCCGCGCCGCTTCAGGAAGCCGGTGTGACGGCGTTATCGCTGCCCGAGACGTACTACACCGAGATGGCGGCCGGCTATGCCCGCCGTCGCAAAATGCTCTGCGACATCCTCGAACGCCACGGCTTCCGGTTCGAGTTGCCGCAGGGGGCCTACTATGTGATGACCGACATCGCGCATTTCGGATTCGACAGTGATATCGACTTCGCGCGGTATCTGGTCACCGAGGTCGGCGTGGCGGTCGTGCCGGGCAGCAGCTTCTTCAACGACCGTAAGGCGGGCCGGACGAAAGTGCGGTTCGTGTACAGCAAGAAGGACGAGACGTTGCTGGAAGCAGATCGGAGATTGGTGAAGCTGCGCGCGCGCATCGCCAGGTGAATTCCGTCATGGCAAATGGCAGATGGCAAATGGAATGGCAGATGGTCATGCCATGTGCCATGTGCCATCTGCCATGACACTCTTAGTACCTGACCACTCCACCGAAGTAGAGCCCCTTCGCCTTGAAGTCCCCCCGGTCGCTCTCGAACACGTACCGCATATCGAGGCTTCGCCACCCCAGCTGGGCTCCCACGTAGTCGTTGAAGTTCACCGTGCCGTAGAGGTCGAAGTCGACGTAATGGGCCTGATACTGGTCGTTGACGCCCTCGGGAACCGGGAACATCGACAGTTCGCTCGTAATCGAGATGTTCGGCACGACGTAAAAGCGCCCGACGCCACCGATGGTCGGAATGGGCGCCTGTGCCCGGGCAAACTCGGTTCCCACCACCGACTGCAGGTTGGCCTGGATATCGGTGACCTTGGCCTGGATCACGACCCCTGCGTACCATCGATCGCGATAGAGAAAGTCGTACTCGTAGCCGAGGTGCCACGTGTTCCATGACAGCTCGGTCGTCACCGGCAGGTTCACGTTGTACTTGATGCCGTTGAAGATGATGTCGCGGCGCAGCGTGGCGACCGCCTGGTAGCCCATCGGAATGAAGTTCAGCCGGAACTTGTGCTTCTTGCCCGGCCGCAGCACGACGCGGAATTCCTTGATGCGCTGCTGCTGGATACCGAGGTCGGTCACGGCGTTAATCTGCGTGCCGACCACCCCCAGCGATTCGCTCGCAATCACGATATCGGGAGGCGGATTCCAGAATGCGCCCGAGGCTTCGATGTGATACCGCTCGCCGGTGGCCGGATCCGAAAACGGCGTGGCGGTGAACTGCGCGTGTGCCGTGGTTGGAAGGACGAGTCCTGCCAGGGCCGCGTACACGCCGATGGTGACGTTCCTGAGTAAATATGTGCTCATCAATCCTTCTTTTCGAGATATCGGCTGTCGAGCTTTAATCTGACGGAGCGGTCGTACACACCGCCGGCCGGGAGCATCTCGGCGGTTGGCTGCTGGGAAGGCACTCAAGGATAGCACGCTATACTGAAAAGTACCAGTGACGCCGGTTCGCCTTCTCATCCCCTATATCCAGCGTTATCGCCGGGAATACCTGCTGGGATTCGGCTCCCTGGCCCTGTGCTCGACGTTGTTCGCGGTGTCGCCGCGGGTCCTGCAACTCGCGGTCGACGACCTGTCGGCGGGCGTCACCAGCACGAAGCTCATCCTGTATGCGGCCGTGCTGCTCGTCATTGCGGGGCTCGCCGGGTACTTCCGTTATCAGATGCGGCGCATCATCATCAGCGCGTCGCGCGGCGTCGAATACGACCTGAGAAATGATTTCTTCGCGCACCTCGAGCGGCTGCCGGTGTCGTTCTTCCAGCAGAACCGCACCGGCGACCTGATGTCGCGCGCCACCAACGATCTGAGCTCGGTCCGCATGATGATCGGACCGGCCGTGATGTACCTGGCCAACACGATCATCACGGCCGTCGTCAGCCTGTTCCTGATGTTCTCCCTCGACGTCAGGCTGACGCTCATCGTCTTGCTGCCCCTGCCGATCGTGTCGATTACCGTCCGGATGTTCGGCACCCGGATTCACAAGACGTTCGAGGAGGTGCAGGAAAAGCTTTCGGACATGAGCGCCATCGCGCAGGAATCGCTGACCGGCGTGCGTGTCGTGCGCGCGTACCGGCAGGAGGAGCCAGAAATCGCGCGGTTCCGCGAGTCGAACCTCGAGTACCTCCGGCACAATCGCCGGCTCAGCCGGCTGCAGGGCGCGTTTTTTCCGACGATGTCCCTGTTTCTCGGCGTCAGCGCGCTGCTGGCGCTGTGGCTCGGCAGCCGCGACGTGATGAGCGGCCGGATCACCGTCGGCGAACTGGTGGCCTTCAACGCCTATCTGGCTCAGCTGGCGTGGCCGATGATTGCCTTCGGCTGGGTCACGAACCTCCTCGAGCGCGGTCTCGCGTCCTGGAAGCGGATGCTCCTGGTCATGAACACCGTGCCCGCGATCCGGGATGAAGACCAGGGATTGGGGCAGTCACGCGAGTCACGCGCAAGTTCGATTGAGTTCCGGCATCTGACCTTCCGCTATGGCGAGCGTGACGTCCTGCAAGACGTCTCGTTCACGGTGAAAGCCGGAGAGACCGTCGCGATCGTCGGCGGGACCGGATCGGGCAAGTCCACGCTGGTGAATCTGCTGCCGCGGATACAGGACCCGCCTCGAGGCACCGTCTTCATCGATGGACGGGACGTGCGCGACATCCCCTTGAGCGACCTGCGTGGCGCTATCGGCTTCGTGCCGCAGGAACCGTTTCTGTTTTCGGACACGCTCGCCCAGAACGTCGCGTTTGGCGTGCCCGGGCTCGACGAGACGCATCCGGAGCGGGTCGAGGCGGCGGCGACCATTGCGAGGCTCGACAAGGACGTGCGCGACTTCCCGCAGGGCTACCAGACCATGGTCGGAGAGCGGGGCATCACGCTGTCGGGCGGGCAGAAGCAGCGGGCGGCGATCGCGCGGGCCGTCGTCATCGACCCGCGAATCCTCATCCTGGACGACGCGCTGTCGGCGGTTGACACGTACACGGAAGAGGAAATCCTGTCGCGCTTGCGCGAGGTGATGAAGGCGAGAACCGCCATCATCATTTCGCATCGCATCTCCACCGTGCGGGACGCCGACCAGATTGTCGTGCTCCATGAGGGGCGGCTGGTCGAGAAGGGGAAGCACGAGGAGCTGATCAGGCTCGGTGGCGTGTACGCCGAGCTGCACAAGAAGCAGTTGCTGGAGGAGGAGTTGGCGGCTTCGTAGCGATGCTGGTCATGGCAGATGGCAGATGGCAGATGGCACCGGTAGGGCGCGGCTTTAGCCGCGCCGCGAACGAATGACCTTTCACGAAGAAGAAGTCCTCGGCAAAGCCTACGACGCGCGGTTGATGCGCCGCCTGCTCGAGTACCTGCGCCCGCACAAATGGTTCGTCGCCGGCGCGCTGGTGGCGCTCATCGGCGATGCGGTGACGCAGCTCGTCCCTCCGTACCTCGTGAAGATCGCCATCGATCAGTACATCGCGCAGGGCGATCTCGCCGGCATCAACCAGATCGGGCTGGCCTATCTGGCCGTGCTCGTGGCGTCGTTTTCGCTCGAATACGGCCAGACCTACATGATGCAGATGATCGGGCAGCGCATCATGTTCGACATGCGCATGCAGATTTACGCCCACCTGCAGCGGCTCGATCTGTCGTTTTACGACAGGAATCCGGTGGGGCGGCTCATGACCCGCGTGACCACCGACGTGGACGTCATCAACGATCTGTTCACGTCGGGCGTGGTGGCGGCCTTCGGCGATCTGTTCATGCTCGTCGGCATCATGGTGACGCTGCTCTGGATGGACTGGCGCCTGGCGCTGATTGCCTTCTCGGTTCTGCCGCTCATCGTCGTGCTCGCGCAATGGTTCCGGCGGAACGTTCGCGAGTCGTATCGGAAGGTGCGGCTCCGTATCGCGCGCATCAACGCGTTCCTCAACGAGCACATCAACGGCATGGCGACGGTGCAGCTGTTCCGCCGCGAAGAGGTCAACTACGGCCGGTTCGAGTTCATCAACCGCGAGCACCGCGACGCCAACATCGAACAGATCTTCTTCTACGCCGTGTTTCTGCCGGCCGTCGAATTCGTGGCCGCCATCGCCACGGGACTGATCCTGTGGTACGGCGGAGGGTTCGTGATGGCGGGTACGCTGACGCTGGGGTCGCTCGTCGCGTTCATCCTGTATGCCGGACGCTTCTTCCGCCCCATCAGCGACATGTCGGAGAAGTTCAACACGCTGCAGGCCGCCATGGCGTCTTCGGAGCGGATTTTTCAGCTTCTGGACACCGAGGTCGCCGTGAAGAATCCGCTCCAGTCGACAGTCGCAGCGCAGGTAGCGCAGGGCTTCTCGGGCGCCGAAGCCTTGGCGAAGGCGGCTAGCCCTGCCAACCGGGGGCACATCACCTTCGACAACGTCTCGTTTGCCTACAAAGACAACGACTACGTCCTACGGAACGTGTCGTTCGAAGTGAAGCCCGGCGAACGGGTCGGAATTGTCGGGGCGACGGGAGCGGGCAAGTCGACGCTCATCAGCCTGCTGCTGCGCTTCTACGATGTCACGAGCGGCCGGATTCTCGTCGACGGTGTCGATATCCGCGAGATGGATCTCGGCCGGCTGCGAAGGATGTTCGGGCTCGTGCTGCAGGACGTGCACCTGTTCTCCGGCACGATCGCCGGCAATATCAGGCTCGGCGACGATTCGATCGACGACGCGCGGGTGCGGGATGCGGCGCGTGCCGTACACGCCGAGCGCTTCATCGAGTCGCTTCCGGGGGGCTACGGCGCCCGCGTCGCCGAACGGGGCGCCACGCTTTCGGTGGGGCAGAAGCAACTTCTCTCGTTCGCACGTGCGCTGGCCTACAACCCGCAGGTGCTGGTCCTCGACGAGGCGACGTCGAGCGTCGACACCGAGACGGAGCTCCTGATTCGCGACGCGCTGCACGTGCTGATGTCAGGTCGTACCACGGTCGCGATTGCCCATCGCCTCTCGACGATCCAGGACATGGACAACATTCTCGTGTTTCACAAAGGGCGGCTGCGCGAGGCCGGAAGCCATCAGCGCCTGCTCGGCCTGCGCGGGATTTACTACAAGCTGTTCGAGCTGCAGTACAAAAAGGTTCCGGGATCCGTTTCCCTGGCGACCAACGAGTGATAACGGATCCCGGAACCGTTTCTACTCGGTGTGGCTGCCGGTCGCGGCTTTGGCGGCCTCTTCGGTAATCGGATCCAGCGAGGTGTCGGGCTTCTCGAACGTGGGATTTGGAATCGGCGCGATGCTGCCGTCCGGGATGCGCTCCGGCCGTGGGCTGCGCGGAAGAAGAGGCGGTTGCTTCACCTCGTCATCGGGACGGGCGTAGGGAATCCGCCGGTGGAACAGCGTTTCCATCAACGGCGTGGTGTTCTTCGGGTTCCATCCCAGCCGCAGCACGACGAGGTGGACATCCTGCCGGCCGAACCGCAGCGCGTCGAAGCAGCTCCACATGTAGACGTCGAGCTCGTTGCCCTGGACCTCCGGGCCGGTGTCCATGATCGTGTAGACCCCGTCGTACTGGTTCGACTCGAAGTCGGCCTGGATCACCGAGCCCACGGGCAGGAGGTCGTCGTCGGCGGCCGCGACACCGCTCCGCACGGCCACGCCCGAGGCCGTCGTGTGCCCCTTGCAGTAGGCCGTCGCCTTGAACTGCAGCCGTGTGCCGGGGATGGGCTTGAGGTTGCCTTTCAGCAGCTCGGCCTGGCGCGATGCGTAACGCGAATCCGAAACGGTCGCTTCGTACAGCAACACGAAAGCCGCCACCAGCATCAAGCTGGGAAAGGCGCGCCGCCAGAAGAATCTTTTCATGCGTGGGACGCCGAAAAGTGCGCGAACCCTGCCGGCAGCTCTTCTGTGCTGCCGTCACGGGTCAGGAGCATCGCGCGGTCCGCGGTCAGGCGCCCGATGCGCGTGACGGCGAGACCGCCGGTCAGGCGCCGCACGTGCCTGAGGCGCGAGCGCATTCTGGGCGAAACGGCAAACAGGAGCTCGTAATCTTCGCCTCCTGCGAGCGCGTCCTGCAACGTCGATCCCTCCTCGATAGGCAGCGCGCCGGCGTCGATGATGGCGCCCAGCCCGCTGGCGTTTGCGATTTGCCTTACCCCGTCTGCCAGCCCGTCGCTGAGATCGATGCACGCGCGCGCGGCGCGGTTCCGTCCCAGCATTAATCCGAAGCGCGTGCGTGGCTCCGGCCGGCGATAGCGATCGACGGCCGCACCTCTGGCGGAGGTATCGGCGCGCAGCGTGCGCAGCCCCAGCGCGGCGCCTCCCAGCGTGCCGGTCACGTACAGCTCGTCGCCCGCGCGGGCGCCTCCACGTGTGAGGACACGTCGCGGGTGGACCGATCCGGTTACTGTAACGTCGACGATGAGCGCCCCGGGGGAGCGGGCGATATTGCCGCCGACGATGGAAATGCGGGCTCGCGCGGCCAGCGCGGCCATCCCTTCGACGAGCGCATCGACGCTCGCCACGGGGAGGCCTGGCGGCAGCACCAGCGATAAAAGCGCGACGCGTGGCGCCGCGCCCATGGCCGCAAGGTCGCTCAGGTTCACCGCGAGCGCCTTGTGGCCGATGTCGGCCGCGCCGACGAACGTCCAATCGAAGTGTACGCCCTCGACCAGACAATCGGTAGTCAGAACTTCGAGCGCGTTCCGCTCGGGCTCGACCACCGCCGCGTCGTCACCGATGTCGACAATTACAAATTTGGGCGCGCGGGGAAGGCGCGCGCGAATCCGTTCAATTAGAGCAAGTTCGCCGATATCCGCAACAGTCTGTGCCAATCACCAGTCCCTCATCCCCGGTCACTGAGCCCTTGACAGCGATCACTTTGCGTACTCGACGGCACGCGTTTCGCGAATGACCGTCACCTTGATGTGGCCGGGGTATTCGAGCTCGTTCTCGATGCGCTTGGCGATGTCTTTCGACAGCCAGACCGCTTCTTCGTCCGAGATGCGTTCGCTTTCGACCATGATGCGGATCTCGCGGCCGGCCTGCAGGGCGAAAGCCTTGGACACGCCCTTGAACGAGTCGGCGATCTCCTCGAGCTTCTCGAGGCGCTTCACGTACGACTCCAGGATGTCGCGGCGCGCGCCCGGCCTCGCCGCGGAAATCGCGTCGGCCGCCTGCACGATCATCGCCTCGAGCGACGGCCAGTCGATGTCCATGTGGTGCGCGGCCATCGCCATGACCACGGGTTCGCTTTCGCCGTACTTGCGAAGCAGGTCGATGCCGATCTGCAGATGGGTTCCCTGCAGCTCGCGGTCGATCGCCTTGCCGCAATCGTGCAGGAAGGCGGCGCGGACGCAGACGTGGGCGTCGATACCGATTTCCCTGGCCATGATGCCGGCGAGATACGCGACTTCCTTCGAGTGGTTCAGCACGTTCTGGCCGTAGCTGGTGCGGTACTTCAGCCGGCCCATCAGCTTCTGCAGCTCGGGGTGCAGGTCGTGCATGCCCAGCTCGAAGGCCGCGGCCTCGCCGTCTTTGCGCACCGACTCTTCCATCTCGGTCTTCACCTTTTCGACCACTTCTTCGATGCGCGCCGGGTGAATGCGACCGTCAGCAATCAAACGCTCGATGGCCTGCTTGGCGATCTCCCGGCGATACGGGTCGAACCCGGACAGGATGATCGCGCCAGGCGTGTCGTCGACGATGAGGTCGACACCGGTCGCCTGCTCGAGGGCGCGGATGTTCCGGCCTTCGCGGCCGATGATGCGGCCTTTCAGGTCGTCGCTCGGCAGGTCGACGACCGACACCGTCGTTTCGATGGTGTGCTCGGCGGCGCTGCGCTGGATGGCTTCGGTGATGTATTGCCGCGCCTTGGCGCCGGCCTGCTCGCGTGCCTCGGCGTCGAGCCGCTTGACCAGGTTGGCGGCGTCGCGCCGGGCATCGGCCTCGATGTGTTTGAGCAGCAGGTCCTTGGCCTCTTCGGTGGTCAGGCCCGACAGGCGCTCGAGCTCGTGCTGCTGTGAGGCCACGAGCTTCTCGTATTTGGCGGCGGCCGCCTGGGTGCTCTTCTCGCGTTCGGCGATCGCCGTGGTCTGGGCCTGCAGCTCCTTTTCCCGGCGTTCGGCGGTCGAGACTTTGTCCTGCAACGAGGATTCCTGGCGGCGCAGCTTCTGTTCGGCGTCGCTCAGTTGCTGCGCCTTCTCCCGGGACACGCGCTCGGCTTCGGTCCGCAGCTCGTGCGCCTTTTCCTTGACCTCGAGCAGGGCCTCTTTCTTGCGGGTCTCGGCGTCGCGCTCGGCGTCTCTGATGATGCGCAGCGCCTGCTCTTCGGCGCGGCCTATCGTCTCGGCGGCAATGCGTTTGCGGTTGGCGACCCAGTAGGCCAGCACGGCGCCCGCGGCAACCGCGCTGACCGCGAAGGTGATGACGTAAACCAGATACAGGCCCATGACGGGTCCTTAGAACGGTTCTGGGTTCTGTGTGCTGGGTTCTGGGGTTCTGGTTCGAGGTTCCCAGTTCCAGGTTCCGGGTTCGCGGACGTGGGCCCGGAACCCGAACCTAGCACTGGGAACCTTGAACCGGAACCTAGAACTTAGAACGAAGAACCCGGAACCGCGCGATCGTGAAGTGAAGTATAGAAAGGCCCCGCTTTGCCGTGTGGGGAGGTCGATGGACCTGCGTAAGCAGGTGGAACCGCTCGGGAGCCGCGCTTTAGGCTTCCTCGCACCGAGGCATGCGCACCACGCGGCGTTGCGATTCTCTTAGGTTAAACGTTGGCCCAAACGAGCCTCCGAACCATCACGCGCAAAGCAGGGAACTCAGTTTCCGCAAGGATCTTAGCCCCGTCTCCAGCGGATGTGCAAACAGAAAGGGCAGGGAGGGCCGTCTAGGCGTTGAGCGCCGCATCTACCAGACGTTCAAGGGCTTCGTACCGTTCGGACAGCGCCCCGCGCCCCGCCTGCTGCGCATCCTGGCATCGAAAGAGCTCGTCGGCGATGTTGAGCGCCGCGAGCACCGCCAGCCGCAGCGAGTCGCCCGCCGGGGTCGACTCGGAGGCTGCCCGCATTTTCTCGTCGACGTAGACCGCCAGCCCGGTGACGTACTGCGTGTCGAGCGAGCTTCGGATGGGATAGCGCTGTCCGCGGATCTCGACCGTCACGACATGAGGTTCAGGCATCGGAACGGCTCCTCGGGGGGTTCGTCCGGTTCGTAAAGTTCGTCCAGTTCGTCAGGTTCGTGCGTTAAAGGCTGATGCCTTCCAGCTGATGCAGCATGTCGGAGACGCGCACGCGAATCGTCTCGCGCTCCATGCGGAGCGCGTCTACTTCGGCCAGCCCCGCTTCCGAATCGGCAATCCTGGAGCGCGCGGCTTCGAGCTCGCGTGCCAGACGCGCGTTTTCTTCGGCGGCGCGCGCCTGATCGGCTTTCAGCCGGCTGATCATCGAGACCAGCATCTTGATCTTTTCTTCCAGGCGATCGATCGGTTCGAGTTCGAGCGAGCGGGCAGCGGCGACACGTGACATGGGGGACCTCCTACCGTTGAACAGCGTCATGCGCGCGTTTCAGCGCGTCCAGAATCGTTTTCATCGCGGCCTCGACTTCGGCATCGGTCAGCGTCCGCTCCAGCGAGCGGAAGGTGAGGCGAAGCGAGAGGCTGACGCGCCCGTCAGGGACGCCCTTGCCCTGGTACCGATCGAACTCGCGAACGGACACGAGCGTATCGGGCGCAGCCGCACGGATCGTGCCACGAACCGACGCCGCGGGCAAGCGATGATCGACAACAATCGAGATGTCGCGCGCGATCGATGGGTAGCGCGGCAGCGGCTTCACCGTCAGCGGCGCCGCCGGACGCGCCGTCGCGAGCGCATCGAGATCCAATTCGGCGACGTACACCTCATCATTGGGCGAAAGACCTGAGGCGGACACGATCGCGGGCGTCAGCATGCCGAGGCTGCCGACCACCTGTCCGCCGGCAGACACCGTCGCGGCGCGCCCGCGCACGAGATGGGATGACGGCCACGCGTGTGCCTGCGCCGTTGTCGAAGGTTCGTCGAACGTCACATCGGTCTGCAGCGCCGCGGCAAGGCCTTCGACGATCCCCTTCACGTCGAAAAAATCGGCGGGCCGGTGTCCTCCGCTCCAGTGCAGTCGGCTCGCATCGCCTGTGAGTGCGACGGCAACCCGTCTCGATTCACCGGCGCGCGTCATGCACGCGCCGAGCTCGAACAACTGGACGTCGGTCCGTTCCCGGTGCCGGTTGTGGGCAACCGAGGTCAGCAGTCCGGGGAGCAGCGACGGCCGCAGCACGGCAAACTGCGTCGACAGGGGATTGCCGATCGGCACGATGGCGCGTTCGTCGGCGAAGTGGGCGGCCAGCGCGGCGTCGATGAACGAAAACGTCAGCGCCTCCGAGCAGCCGCCGGCGAGCAGCACCCGGCGGACGAGCCGGTCGCGCTCGATTCGCGGATCGGATGGCGGTGCGGGCACCGCGAGCGCGGGAAACGTCGAGGGCAGCCGTTCGTAGCCGTAGTGGCGCGCGACTTCCTCGATGAGATCGATTTCGCGCTGCACATCGACGCGGAAGGTCGGCACGGAGACGTCCCAGGCTCCGTCCTGGCGGCGGATGTGGAAGCCGAGGCTCTTGAGAATCCGCTCGATCTCCGAATCGGGGATCTCCATGCCGAGCACGCGCGCGATGCGCGCGCGACGCAGGTCCAGCTTCCTCGGCGCCACCGCCGACGGGTATTCATCGATGGCGCCGCCGCGCCCCTGGCCCGCACCGATTTCCTCGATGAGGCCGATGGCGCGCTCGAGGGCCTTGACCGCCGCGTTGACGTCCGCCCCGCGCTCGAAACGCGCCGAGGCTTCTGTTTTGAGACCGAGCTTCTTGCTCGTCAGCCTGACGCTTTTCGGGTTGAAGCACGCGCTTTCGAGCACGATCGTCTTCGTACGATCGCTCACCTCGGAGAGACCGCCGCCCATGACGCCGGCGACCGCCTGGGCGCGGTCGGCGTCGGCGATGACCAGCATCTCCGGGTCGAGCGCCCGATCGGTTCCGTCGAGGGTCGTGATGCGCTCACCTGGCGTGGCTCGGCGGATGCGGATGGATTGCCCTCCGAGCTTCTCGAGATCGAACGCGTGCATGGGCTGCCCCAGCTCGAGCAGCACGTAGTTGGTGACGTCGACCACGTTGTTGATCGGCCGTACGCCGCACGCTTGCAGGCGTGATGCGAGCCATGCGGGGGACGGGCCGATGGTGACCTCGGCGACCGCCGCGGCATAGCGCGGGCACAGGTCTGGCGCTTCGAGGCTGATCTTCACGCCGGTAGCCGGCGCGGGCGGCAGCGGCTTCGGCACGAGCGGCTTGACCGGCAGCGAGTAGGCGGTCCCGACCTCTCGCGCGAAGCCGATGATGCTGAGCGCGTCGGGCCGGTTCGCCGTCACCTCGAAATCCAGCACGGCGTCATCGGTACCGGGGTCGGGACCGGGTCTTCGGACAGCCGGGTGTGCAGACCCCGATGGCACGACATTCGCGCGATCGACCGACGAGAGCTCGAAGCCGCGCATGTTGAGCGATTCGCCGAGCTCTTCGGGAGAGACGGCGACGTCAACGAAATCGCGCAGCCAGGAATAGAGGATTCTTCACAGCGGAAACTGCTTCCAGGAAGCGCAGGTCGTTTTCGTAGAACAGACGGATGTCGTCGACGCCGTACTTCAGGATCGCAATGCGCTCGATGCCCATGCCGAACGCGAAGCCCGTATATCGGTCCGGATCGTAGCCGACCGACTCGAACACGGCCGGGTGCACCATGCCGCTGCCGCCGATTTCGAGCCATCCCGTTCGTTTGCAGATCGGACACCCCGCACCGTGGCAGAACACGCAGCCGATGAACACCTCGGCGCTCGGTTCGGTGTACGGGAAGAAGCTCGGCCGGATCTGCACTTTCGTATCGGGCTCGAACAGCTCGCGCGCGAACGCGCTGAGCGTGCCCTTGAGATCGGCCATCGTGATGTCCTCGCCGACGACGAGCCCTTCGACCTGCTGGAACATCGGCGTGTGCGTCAGGTCGAGATCGTCGCGGCGATACACCTTGCCGGGCACGATGATCCGCACCGGGGGCTCGTGCGCTTCCATGTAGCGGATCTGCATCGGCGAGGTGTGCGTCCGCAAGAGCGTGGCAGGACGCCCCTGGCCCTGGACGTCGCCCGCGAGATAGAGCGTGTCCTGCATGTCGCGCGCCGGGTGCTCGGCGGGCATGTTGAGCGCTTCGAAGTTGTGATAGTCGTCTTCGATCTCGGGTCCTTCGAGCACCTGATAGCCGAGACGCGTGAAGATCGCCTCGATCTGCTCCCGCACGATCGTCAGCGGGTGACGGTGTCCGAGCGCCGGCCTGCGTCCGGCGAGCGAGATGTCCACGGCGCCCACGGGCGCCCGGTCGGCCTCGAGTGACGCCTTTCGTTCGGCCAGCAGCCCTTCGATCTCCTGCTTGAGCTCGTTGGCCTGCTTGCCCAGGACAGGCTTGAGGTCGGGTGGCGCACTGGCCACCGACTTCATGAGCGCCGTCACCGCGCCATTCTTTCGTCCGAGGTACGTATCGCGAAGATGCTGGAGGTCCGACTCCGACGACACGCGCGCCAGCTCCTGCTGGAACTCGGCGCGCAGTCGGGTGATGTCGGAGTCGTTCATTCGAGGGTGGCTACGCCGACGCCTGGGCCGGTCGGGCCTTCCTGGCGGCCGGCACCGGGCGCGCCGCCTTAGCCTGCTTGGCGAGCGCGGCGAACGACGCTGGTTCGTGCACGGCGAGGTCGGCGAGCATCTTGCGGTCGAGGGTCACGCCTGCCACCTTCAGCCCGCTGATGAGCTGGCCGTAGGTGAGGCCGTGCTCGCGCGCGGCGGCGTTGATGCGAACGATCCACAGCGTCCGGAAGTCGCGCTTCTTGCGCCGGCGTCCGACGAAGGCGTACTTGAGCGCCGTGTCGACCGACTCTTTCGCCGCGCGATACAGCTTGCTCTTGTTCGCGTAGTATCCCTTGGCGCGCGCGAGCAGCTTCTTTCGCTTCGCCCGCCGTACTGTTCCTCTTTTGACTCTCGGCATGTGCTCTTCCTTCGCTGATCAGCTGGTAGCTCGTAGCTGGTAGCTGGTAGCAGCATGTAGCAACCACCTACTAGCTACCGCCTACCACCTATTTATACGGCAGCAATTTCGCGAGCTTCTTCGCGTCGGCCTTGGCGACTTCGGTCGTCCCGCGCATCCGCCGCTTCCGCTTCGACGACTTGCTCGTCAGGATGTGCTGCTTGAACGCCTTGCTGCGCAGGAATCTTTCCGCCTGCGGTCTTCTTGAAGCGCTTGGCGACGCCTCGTGTGTTTTGAGTTTGGGCATGGTGTTGTCTCCCGGCTTCTCGGCTTCCGGCTTCAGGCCAGAAGCCCGAAGGCCGAAGCCTGAAGTCATTCTTCCGTCTTCGCCGCCGCGGCGCGCGCCGGCGCGCGCCCGCCGCCGCTGGACGGCTTCTTGGCCAGAATCGTGTGCATCTGATTGCCTTCCTGACGCGGCATCGTCTCGGCAATCGCGACATCGGCCAGCTCGTCGCACAGCCGTTCGAGAATGCGCCGCCCGATTTCGGGGTGCGCCATCTCGCGGCCGCGGAAAAAGATCGTGGCCTTTACCTTGTCGCCTTCAGCCAGGAAGCGCTCGATGTGCTTCTTCTTGAACTGATAGTCGTGCTCGTCGACCTTCGGCCTGAATTTGATTTCTTTGACGTCGATGACCTTCTGGTGCTTCTTCGCTTCGCGCGCGCGTTTCTGTTCCTGGTACTGGTACTTCCCGAAATCCATGATCCGGCAGACGGGTGGGACGGCCGTGGGAGAAATCTCCACGAGATCCAGCCCCTTCTGCTTCGCGATGACGAGGGCCTGCGGCGGCGGCATGATGCCCAGCTGCTTCCCGTCATCATCGATGACCCGAATTTCCCTTACGCGGATGCGTTCGTTTACGCGAACCCGGTCGTCACGTCGTGGACCAGAACGATCGAAAGCTATATAACCTCCTGATGGCGCAACTGAAGTTGCGCCTTACCAATCGCGCAACTGAGGTTGCGCCCTACCAATCGCGCAACTAGGTTGCGTCCTGGGGTTGCCCCTTGGTCTGAACTTCCTCGAGCGCCGACGCGATGAACGCGTCGAGGGGGCGCGACCCGAGATCGCCGCCCGATCGGCTCCGCACCGCCACCGCGCCTTCCGCCACTTCGCGATCGCCCACGACGAGCATGTAGGGGATCTTCTGAAGCTGTGCCTCCCGGATCTTATATCCAATCTTCTCGACGCGCGCGTCGACCTGCACGCGCAGCCCCGAGGCGGCGAGCCGCTGCCGCACCGTCTCCGCGTATGCGACCTGTCTGTCGACAATCGGCAGCACGATCGCCTGCAGCGGCGCGAGCCACAGCGGGAACGCGCCCGCGTAGTGCTCGATCAGGATGGCGATGAACCGCTCGAAGCTGCCGAAGATGGCCCGGTGGATGACGACGGGCCGGTGCTCGGTGTTGTCCGCGC
Source organism: Vicinamibacterales bacterium (assembly GCA_963821395.1). Lineage (GTDB taxonomy): Bacteria > Acidobacteriota > Vicinamibacteria > Vicinamibacterales > JAMQPK01 > JAMQPK01. The sequence goes on from CAWGDY010000001.1 coordinate 27,627, forward strand.
CCGATGTATTTCAGATCGAAGTTCTCCGGCTGCTGGTAGTCGAGCTGAATCGTGGCGCACTGCCACTTGCGGCCGATCGCGTCGGTGACGTCGAAGTCGATCTTCGGGCCGTAGAAGGCGCCGTCCTCTCGTTGATCGTGTAGCTCATCGCGGCGCGCTCGAGCGCGGCCTTGAGCTGCGCCTCGGCTGCATCCCACGTCGACGCCTCGCCCAGAAACTCGTCGGGACATCGTGGAGAGCTTGGCCTCGAAAGCGGACCCCGAAGTCGGCGTACACGCGCTGCACCAGCCCGAATCAGCCGCTCGACTTCTTCGCCAATCTGTTCGGGCGCGACGAAGCAGTGCGCATCGTCCTGGGAGAACTGACGCACGCGGGTGAGGCCCGACAGCACGCCGGACGCTTCGTTGCGATGCAGCGGCGTCTGCTCGTGGAAGCCGCAGCGGCAGATCGCGGTAGCTGCGCACCTCGCTCGCGAAGACGAGCATGTGCCCGGGGCAGTTCATCGGCTTCACGCCATCTGTTCGTTTTCGGATTCGATGAGGAACATGTTCTCACGATAGTGCTACCAGTGTCCCGACGTCTCCCACAGCGCCTTGTTGATAGATGAGCGGCGTCTTCACCTCGACGTAGCCGGCGGGGAAGAGCACGTCGCGCATGTAGTTGGCGAGCAGGTTGTAGAGCGTCGTGCCCTTGTGCCAGCCAGAACGCGGCGCCCGGCGCCCACTGGTGAAACGTCAAGAGGCCGAGCTCGCGGCCGAGCTTGCGGTGGTCGCGCTTCTTGGCTTCTTCGATGCGCGTCAGGTACGCCTGCAGCTCGTTGTCGCTGAAGAACGCGGTGCCGTAGATGCGCTGCATCGGCTGATTGCGCGCATCGCCCTTCCAGTACGCGTTCGAGGTCGTCAGCAGCTTGAACGCCTTCAGGCGGCTGCTTGTCGGCACGTGAGGCCCGACGCAGAAATCGACGAAGAGGTCGCGATCCTTGATCGTGTAGACCGAGACGACCTTCTGTCCCTCCGTCTTCTCTTCGATCAGCTGCACCTTCAGCGGCTCGCCGCGCTCCCGGAAGAACCGGATCGCGTCCTCGCGCGGCCACATCTGCCGCTCGTAGACGTAGTCGCCGGCTGCGATCTCCTTCATCCGCTGCTCGATGGCCGCAAGATCTTCGGGCACGAACGGTCGCTCGACGACGAAGTCGTAGAAGAAGCCTTCGTCGGTCGGGGGACCGATCCCGCACTGCGCGCGCGGAAAGAGCTGCGTGACCGCCGCGGCGAGCAGGTGCGCCGTGCTGTGCCGGTACACCGTCAGCGCCTCGGGATCTTTCGACGTCAGCACCCGGACCTTGGCGTCTTCCTTCAACGGGTACGTGAGGTCGACCAGATGGTCGTTCACCACACCGGCGTATGCGGCCTGCGCCAGGCGAGGCGATATCGATGCGGCGATATCACCGACAGTTGTGGCCTCGGCGACCGATTTCGTCGATCCGTCTGGGAGAGTAACAGTGAGGGACAAGGTGTGGAATCTGGAATCTAAAAACTGAAATCTAAAAACTAAAATCTGAAAACCAAAATCTGAAACAATGACGTCCAGGCCCTTCGACTCGCCGCAAATCACAGGCTCGCTCAGGGCATTCTCCCTGTGATGGCTCGCCAGAGCGAAGCTACGCTTCGCCAGCGGCGAACCGCGGGTGAGTCGAATGGTAGGCGCGGGTGGAATCGAACCACTGACCTCCTGCGTGTCAAGCAGGCGCTCTAACCGCTGAGCTACGCGCCTATGCCACCCACACGCGGCTCACGCGATGGGGCAGAACGAAAAATTATAGCAGACTCGGTGCACAAGCCCTTTCGGAGGAGCGCTATGCCGCCTTCTTCGTGCTGAGCCTTTCGATGGCTCGCTGCAGAATGGCATCCGCGGGCGCGGGAGCGCCAAATTCCCCTTCGGGCTGGTCGACAGCCACGTCGGGCTCGATGCCCTTGGCCTGAATCTGGGCGCCGGCCGGAGTGAGATAGCGTGTCGAGGTAATCCAGAGAGCCGCGCCGTCGGGCAGCTTCACGAGCTCCTGCGCGCCCGTGCGGCCGATGGTCCGTTCGCCGATGAGCTCTGCTCGCTTGTTGCCCGCGAGGGCGGCGGCGAAGATCTCCGCAGGACCAGACGTGCCGGAATCGACGAGCAGCGTGACCGGGATCGTCACCGCCCCGTCGCCCTTCTCGGCGGCAATCTTGGTCTGACCGCTCGCCCGCGACTCGCGCACCGACAGCGTACCCGAGCCGACAAAGAGACGCGCAGCGGCGATGCCCTCGGTGAACTCGCCCGACGCGGTGTTGCGGACGTCGACAATCAAGCGCGCCGCGCCGCCCTTGGTCAGCGCCGCCACCTGCGACCGCAACTGGTCGGCGGTACGCCGCCCGAACGATGCGATACGGACGTATCCGATGCCGTCGCCCTGAGGCCGCGATTTGACCTCGGTGGTCGAGGGCGCTTCCCGCGTCAGTTCGACGATATGGGGCTCGGTCGCGGCGCCGCCCCGGATGACCGTCAGCTTGACCTTCGATCCCGGTGCTCCCGCGAGGAGGCGTTGTCCCTCGAACGCCGACATGTCGCGGGTGGGCCGCGCGTCGACAAGGCGAACGAAATCGCCGGGTCGGACGCCCGCTTTGGCCGCCGGCGAGTCGTCGCGCACCGCAACGACGCGGAGGTAGTACTGATGGGTCAGGGTGATCCCCACGTCGGCGGGACCGGGCTGCTCGCCCCCCTCGATCTGCCGCACCTGCGGCTGCGTCAAATACGCGCTGTCGGAATCGAGCCCTTCGGCGAGGCCGCGCATCGCGCCGCGCATGACGCTCTCCATGTTGGGCTGCTCGACGTAGTTGTTCATGATGAGCGACACCACGTCGTGGAACACGCGAAGGGTCGCGAGGGTTTCGTCGGTGCGCGCCATGGCATGGGCCAGGAGGCCGCCGATGACGGTAAAGGCGATGACCGGCGCCGAAACGAGTATGCCGATGAGCCGCGTCCGTGACGTCATGTATGTATCACCGTTTCTTAAGCCATTCTAAAGGATCGACCGGCTTTCCGTCGACGCGCATCTCGAAGTAGATGCCGGGAATACCAACGAGCACACGCCCCGCCGTGCCAACGGCATCGCCGCGCTCCACTTTGGCATCCCGCTCGACCTGGGCGTCCCCAAGCTGGCCGTAGAGCGAGATGGTCTCGTTCCCGTGATCGATGATGACCAGCGTGCCATATCCCGTGAAGGGACCGGCATAGGCGATCGTTCCGTCGTGAACCGCACGAACGGGCGAGCCTTCCTGCGCCGAAAACTGCACGCCGTTCTGAGCCGGTGCGCCGGCGACGTTCGCGCTGCGCCGGCCGAACGGCGTCAGCATGCGCCCGGCGACGGGCCAGTCGAGATCGCCCCGGAACGGACGGATGGGGAGCGCCGAGCCTTCCGTGGCCGGCCGGGGGCCGCCTGCGTTCAGCGCGCCCAGCGTCTGCTGCAGCTTGACCTGCGCGGTCTGAAGCTCGGCGGCAAGCTCGGCCATCAGATCGCGGCGCGAATCGATGTCGGCCACGAGCTGCGCGCGCGAGGCGGCGGCGCGATCGGCCGCCGAGCGGGCCGCGCCCGCGGCCTTCTGCAGCTTGGACATTTCCGCGCGGCGCTTCTCCAGGACGCCTTGCGCGGCGCGCAGGCGTGTCAGGTTCTGCTTGTGCTCGTCGGCGCGACGGCGATCGATGGCGGCGACCGCCGCGACCATCCGGTAGGCACGGCCGAACTCTTTCAGGTCGGACGCATTGAAGAGCAGCCGGACGTAACCGGCGCTGCCCAGCTTGTACAGCTCCACCATGCGCGCTTCGAGGATCGGTCCCGTTGTCGCGGTCTCTTCCTCGAGCGCGTCGATCTGATTGCCGATGCTGCCGAGCTCGAGCGCGACCTTCTGCGCGTCTGCCTGGATCTGCTTCAGTTGTTCGGACTTGAGATCGCGCTCGACCTCGAGCTTTCTGAGATCGACGAGCAGCGAGCGCTGCTGATTCGCGAGCTCATCGGCTTCGCGCTGCAGCGCAATCAGCCGGGCGTTCGCGCGGCGTGCCTGGCTTTCCGTGCGCGCGCGGTCGCTCGTTTGCGCGCCCACGATCGCGAGACCTGCGACGAGCACCGCGCCGGTCGATAGGCAAAAGTGTGAATTGATTCGAGACAGACGACAATTTTATCACTGCCTCGCCGATCTGCTATCGACGATCGACGTGGATGTGGACGATGGACGATCGACGACGGACGATGTACCCTCGATCCCGATGCGGATCATCGGCATCGACCTCGGCCAGCGGCGAATCGGCTTCGCGACGAGCGACGCGAGCGAAACGCTCGCGACGCCCGTGAAAACGATCGAGCGCGGCTCGTCGGACGCTGCGGCCGTCGAGTTGCTCAGATCGACCATCACGGAGATCGCCGATGGAGAAGAGGTCGGCTCGATTGTCGTCGGCCTGCCTCGTCGTCTGGACGGCATCGCCCAATCTCCAGACGCCGCGCGTGCAAAAGATCGTGGAGATGCTGTCGAAGCAACTGAGTATTCCGGTCGTGACCCAGGACGAGCGGCTGTCGAGCCACGAGGCGGAGGAGCGTCTGGCGTTTGGCGAGAAGGACTGGCGGCGGCGCAAGGCCAGGCTCGATGCGGCGGCCGCGGCGGTGATTCTGCAGGACTACCTGGACGCGCGAAAACAAGTGTCCGGGGAGTCTAGGGAGTCCGGGAGTCGGGAGAGTCCTGGGAGTCGAAAGAGTCGGGAGAGTCCAGAGAGTCCAAAGAGTCGAAAGAGTCCCGGGAGTCGAAAGAGTCGGAGGAGTCGGAGTGAAGCGCGCGTTCGTGGTCCTGGTCGGGTTGGCCCTGGTTGCGGCGGCGGGCTTCGGGTTCCTCCTTTATAAGAGGACGAGCGAGCCGTTCAAGGGGTATCGAACGACCGAGCAGTTCGTCACCATCGAGCCGGGCAGCAGCACGCGCACGATCGGCCAGCGGCTCGTCGAGGCCGGTGTCGTGCGTGACGACGTGACGTTCCGCGCAGCGCTCTGGATCGTACGGGCCGTGCGCGCAGCCTCCAGGCCGGCGAGTTCCGCTTCGACCAACCGATGACGCCGACCGACGTGATTGAGAAGATCGCGCGCGGCGACGTGTTCAGCCGGCGCATTACGTTTCCCGAAGGGCTGACGATTCGGGAAATGGCGCGTATCTTCGAGGCGGAGGGATTCGGCAAAGCGTCCGCGTTTGTCGAGGCGGCGCGCGATGTGAGCGGGATTCGCGGCATCGACCCGGCTGCGACCGACCTCGAGGGCTACCTCTTCCCGGAAACATACTCCCTGCCGCGCGACACCACAGCCGCCAAGCTGGTGTGGATGATGCTGACGCGCTTCCGGGAGCTCTTCAACCAGGAGATGCAGCAGGCCGCCTCGGCGCACGAGCTCACGCCACGGCAGGCGGTCACCCTGGCGTCGCTCGTCGAAAAGGAGACCGCGCTGGCGTCGGAACGGCCGATGGTGGCGGCGGTCTACCTGAACCGGTTGAAAATCGGCATGGGGATGCAGGCCGATCCGACCGTCATCTATGCGCTCCAGCGCGCCGGCCGCTACGATGGCAATCTGCGGCGCGACGACCTGCAATTCGATTCGCCGTACAACACCTATAGGTATTCGGGCCTGCCGCCAGGCCCCATCGCCTCGCCGGGGCTGGCATCGCTGCAGGCCGCCGTCGCGCCGGCGCCGGTCGATTTCCTGTACTTCGTGAGCCGCAACGACGGGTCCCACGTGTTTGCCCGCACGCTCGCCGAGCACAACGAGAACGTGCGGCAGTTTCAAGTGTTGTACTTCCGCGAGCAGCGCGCCGCGCAGGGCGCTAAGAAGCCTTAGCGCCCTGCGCGGCGCCCGTTCCGGTTCCTGTTCCGGTTCCCGGTTCGCGATGGCGCCGCGATCGAGAAGCGCACTTTCTTTAGTTTCTTTCAGAAAATGATGGCGTACTGGATCCGCCGCCCGCCGCGAACGGGGAACCGGAACGAACTGGAAGCGGAACTGAACTGGAACCGGAACCGAACGGGAACCAGAACCGGAACTGGAACGGGAACCGGAACCTGTGGGGATCTAGTGCGGCCGCTTGTCGGTTTTGCGAGTGCGAAGATGCCGCGGGGGACGAGTGGGTGTGGTGCGATCGGGGCGGACCCAGCCGTCGAGCTTGAGCCACTGCTCGAGCGCGCGGCGGCGGCGCATCAGCTCGGACGCGTCGTTTGCCAGTTCGACGTGCACGCGTCCGTCACTCGACGTCCAGACCAGCTCGTAGCCCTGACCTGAAGCAGCCTGCCGTATTTCACATTGCAGCCGCTCGCCCGGACGCTCGAAGAACCAAATCATCCGCCACCCTATCGGTGGGTGGATGATCAACCAACAGGCCTTTACAAATACTTTCCGATGAATCGTTCTGAAAGATTCGCGGCGATGATGCCGGCGCCGATCATCCACACCATCCAGATCTGAACCTCGACGAAACCAGACGCGGTGGCCGCGAGAAGGATCGCGGCAAGACAAGTACACGGGCGCGGAGATCACCGAATGCGTCCGGCGCGACCGGATCGCGTTGGCGGTGAAGAAGCCGGTCCACATCAGCAGAATGGCGCTGCCGATCCACGGCCGCGCCGCTCGAAAGAACACCACCGGCACCACGGCGCAGATCGTGATCGCGATCGTCAGCCAGAAAAGCGGTGTGCCAACCATGTCGTGCCGCCGCACCGTCGGTGCCGATCGCCGCGGCACGGCGGGCCCGCCGAGCGAGGCAGGGAGGCGCCGATCCATCAGTGCGGGAACCCGGCCACCTCGAGGGCTTCTTTCAGCGCGCGTGTCGCCATTTGGACAGGTTCTGTAAAGCCCGTACCGTGGCTTAACACCATGCGCAGCAGCGTAAAGGCCGCGAAACGGAGCCCCTCGGCGTGAAACTGCCTGATGGCGAGCTCCAGACGGCCGCATTGGTCCAGTGCATGGGCAACTTCGGCGGTTTCGGGGCTGTTTTCGAGCGCCTGGCGCACCGAAGCGAGCGCCGCGAGGACAGCCTCCTTGTTGGCGTCGTTCTTGTTAGCGATCGTCATGCGAAGCGGCGGAATCCTAGCACGAACGGGCGTGTTCGATTCCTGGTCAGGGGTGACATGGGTATCAGGGAACGTCAGACGCGGGAACGTGAGACGGTGCGGCGAAAGATTCTCAATGCCGCGCGGGCGTTGTTTCTCAACGAAGGGTACGCCAACGTCTCGATGCGCAAGATTGCCGACCAGATTGAATACAGCCCGGGCGCGATCTACAGCTATTTCACCAGCAAAGAGGACATCTTCTTTGCGCTGGCCGAAGAAGGGCTGCAGTTTGTCCGCGCGCATTGTTCAGTGGCGTCGCCCGCGGCCACGCCGCTCGAACGCGTGCGCGAGGCGCTCTGGCGAATTTACACCTTCAGCAAAGAGCAGCCGGAATATTTTTCCCTGGTCTTCGTCGACAGTACGGTGCCGCGCATCAGCCGCGATTGGGAGCGCTTCAGCTCGATGCGCGACCTGCGATCGGAGATCGAGCACGAGATCCAGGCGTGCCTCGATCAGGGCCTGTTTCCACGCGCCGGCTCGGCCGGCGCGATTTTCCGAATCCTGTGGACGGCCGTGTACGGGGCGGCCGTGTTCCGCCTCAGCCACCGGCTGGCTCCAAAGGAGGACGCCGACGTCCTGGCCCAGGATGTGCTCGACGCGACGCTGATGGGGTTGCGACAGGGGGCCGAGGTGCACTTCACCGCGGCGTCCGACACGCGCGAACCGCTGGACCTGCATGACGCCGACACGGTGTCGGTGGAATCGAGGCAGACGTAGGTTCGGAGTTCTCAGTTGTCAGTTCATCAGATCGTCGTCATCATTTTCGAGTGCGCCGACTCGGCGCAACTGAAGAACTGAGAACTGAGAACCTGGAACCGTTAGTTCCCGAGGCCGGGAACGGCTGGACGCCTGACGGGCGTCAGCGTCTCGGTGACCGCGCGCGCGATTTCTTCCGCCACTTCCGTCTGCAGCGTCAGCGCGTCGGTCATCACCCGATCGAAGGTCTTTGCCCAGAGATGGGTCTCTTCCTGCGCCTCGATCAGCTGTGCCGTGATGCGCAGCCGATCGCCGTCACGCCGCACGCTGCCTTCGACGAGGTAGTCGGCGCTGAGCGCGCGCCCAATCTCGGCCGCACCGCCGCCTTCGCGCTGCGCGCGTTCGACCGACGTGCGCGCGATGACGCCGATGTTGCGCGGGCAGCTCTGGGCCAGCTGCGTAATGGCCTCTTCGGTGAGGCCGTGCGTGAACCCGTCGAAAGGACCGAACGGCAATACCGCGAGGCGCGCCCGCTTCCGCACGATGTGCGCGATCGTCGCGGGCGAGGCCGGGCGACCGCTCGGGTTCGCCGTCCGCGGGAACACGTCGTTGAGCGCGATGAACCGGTATCCGCGTTTGTGCACGGTCTCGATAAAGCGCGGCACTTCGGCCTCGTCGCCCAGCGTGACGCGCAGCCGTCGCACGGCCGCGTTCAGGCTGTGCTCGAAATCCACGTAGGTGCCGTGCGGCCAGAGCCGCGTGCACAGATCTTCCCTGCTGACAACGTCGCCCGCCCTGTCGAGCAGGACAGACAGGATCCGGAGCGGCTGTTCCTGCAGGGCGATCCGGATGCCGCGCTTGCGCAGCTCGCCCGTCCGGAGGTTCACCTCGAAGGTGCCGAACCTGACGATGTCCGACGGAGGCGGAGTGAATGTCTCCATGCTTTCCAGGCTGGACTAAATTGTATCTTGACATTGTAAGCAGTCAAGTGACACATTGTATGCATGACAATAAAGCTCCCGCCACGCGGACAACGCAGCGGACCGATCTACCAGGCCATTGCGGATGCCATAGGGCGGGAAATCGAGGCGGGCCGTTTGAAGCCGGGAGGCCGCCTGCCCACCCAGCGCGTGCTCGCGCGTCAGCTCGGCGTGACGTTGACGACGGTGACGAGGGCGTACGTCGAGGCCCAGCGGCGGGGGCTCTTGAGCGGCGAAGTCGGGCGAGGCACATTCGTTCGGCCGAGCGCGCTCGAAATCGAAGGCCCGGACAGCGGTGTGCTCGATCTGGCCGTGAACTCGCTGTTGCCCCTTCCTTATATGGAGGAGCTGGCCGACAGGCTGGCCGCCGCCATTCCCAGGTCGGCCGGCGCCCGCGTGTTTGGGTATCAGCCTCATGCGGGTGCGCGGCACAACCGCGCGGCCGGCTCGGCGTGGATTGGCAACACCGGTCTCGAGGCCCCGCTCGATCGGATCGTCGTCACCTCCGGCGGGCAGCACGCGATTCTGTTGTCGCTGATGGCGCTCGCGAAGCCGGGCGACGAGATCCTCGTCGAAGAATTCACCTATCCAGGCATTACCGATCTCGCCGGACACCTGCACCTGCGCTTGCGCACCGTGGCGCTCGATCGCGAGGGCATCGTGCCCGAATCGCTGGACGAAGCGTGCCGCAGGGCAAAGCCCACCGCGCTCTACTGCATCTCGTCGTTCCAGAATCCGACGGCGGCGATGATGTCCGAGAAGCGGCGCCAGGACATCGCGATGGTGGCGCTCGAACACCAGCTCACCGTCATCGAAGACGACGTCTTCGGATTTCTCGCGCCCGATGTCAAGCCGCTCTCCAGTTTCCTTCCGGAAGATCAGGTCTTCTACCTCACGAGCATGTGCAAGAGCATTGCGCCGGGCCTCCGTATCGGCTATCTGATGGCCCCGTCGGCCATGATCGAGCGGCTCTCGGTCGCCGTCCTGAGAACGATGGTCAACGCGCCGCCGGCGATGGCCGAGCTGGCGACGAGCCTCATCACCGATGGCGTGGCCGGACGCATCGTCGAATGGAAGCGGAAGGAGACTGCGGCGCGGCAGGACATTGCGATGCGCGTGCTCTCGGGGCTCGCCATTCAGACGCACCCGAACAGCCCGCACTTGTGGATGCGGCTTCCCGAACCGTGGCGCACCGACGCGTTTGTCGCGCGCGCGCGGCACCGCGGCATTCTGCTCAACAGCGCCGAGTCGTTTGTGGCGGGGCACGAAACCGATGTCCAGGCCGTGCGCATTACGCTGGGCCCGCCCGCGACGCGCTCGGCGCTCGAAGAGGGCCTGACCGAGATCGTCCGCATGGTGAGCCGCGTGCCGGAGGCGTACGAGCTGGTGGTCTGAACTATGATCGGTTCAGGGGTCGGTTCCGGGTTCGAGTTCGATGAACCTGAACCAGACCTCAGAACCAGCACGTCCGACCGTATCTATGACGATCCGCCACGACTGGACAACCGACGCCGTTGCCGCTCTGTACGACCTTCCCCTTACCGAGCTCCTGTTCCGCGCGCAGACCGTTCACCGTGAACATCACGATCCCGCCTCCGTTCAGCGTTGCACGCTGCTGAGCATCAAGACCGGAGGCTGCCCCGAAGACTGCGCGTACTGTCCTCAGAGCGCTCACTACGAGACGGGCGTCGCTCGAACCGGACTGATGGATCCGGCGGCCGTGCTTGGCGCCGCGCAGGCGGCCAGGGATCACGGATCGACGCGCTTCTGCATGGGTGCCGCGTGGCGCGAGGTGAACGACGGCGAGGCGTTCGACGCCGTCTTGAAGATGGTCGAAGCAGGTGGCTGCGCTGGGCATGGAAGTCTGCACGACGCTGGGCATGCTCACGGCCGGTCAGGCGCAGCGACTGAAAGCCGCGGGACTGACCGCGTACAACCACAATCTGGATACCTCTCCGGAGTTCTATCCGCAGATCATCACCACGCGCACCTACCAGGAGCGTCTCGATACGCTGCGGCACGTGCAGGAGGCCGGGCTCAGCGTGTGCTGCGGCGGCATTATCGGCATGGGAGAGTCGGCGCGCGATCGCTGCGGCGATGCTGGCCGTGCTCGGCCGGCTCGATCCGCATCCCGAGAGCCTGCCCGTCAACGTGCTCGTGCGCACCCAGGGCACTCCGCTGGCTGATGTCGACGAAATCGATCCCATCGCGCTCGTGCGGACCATCGCCTGCGCCAGGCTCGTGGCGCCCAGGGCGCGGGTGCGATTGTCCGCAGGACGGCTTGCCCTCTCGGACGAAGCGCAGGCGTTGTGCTTTGTCGCGGGCGCGAATTCGATTTTCTCCGGCGAGAAGCTGCTGACCTCGCCCAATCCCGCCGTGGACGACGATCGGCATTTGATGGACAGGCTTGGTCTTCGATTTCAGGCATGACCGTCCGGCAGGATTTCGAGGATGGTTTTCGAGTCACGCTGAACGAGCTGCGGCGCGCGGGGCTTCTTCGCGAATTACGCCTGCCGAACGGGATCGATCTTGTTTCCAATGACTATCTCGGTCTCGCGGCGCATCCGCACCTCACACAGGCGATGCGCGTCGCCCTCGGCGAGCTTCCGGCCGGTTCGGCCGGGTCCCGTCTCCTTCGTGGTCACCACGAGATCTTCGAGCGCATCGAAGCACGGCTCGCCGCGTTTTCGGGCACCGAGTCCGCGTTGCTGTTCGGATCGGGTTATGCGGCGAACATCGGACTGCTGCAGGCCCTCGTCAGCCCTGACGATCTGATTCTCTCTGACGAGCGGAATCACGCGAGCCTCATCGACGGCATCAGGCTGACGAAAGCGGCGACGCGCGTGTTCGGGCACCAGGATCTGGGTGCGCTCGAGGAGGCGCTCCGCGCTCCCCGCCGTGGACGCGCGATCGTGGTGACCGAGAGCGTCTTCAGCATGGATGGCGACTGCACGCCACTTGAAGAACTGTGCACGGTCGCTGAACGCGGCGGCGCGGCGGTCATCGTGGACGAGGCGCACGCGACGGGACTGTACGGTGGCGCGCGGCTCGGGCCGTGTCGAAGAGCTTGGGGTTCGCGACCGGGTGCTCGCGACCATTCACACCGGCGGCAAGGCCCTCGGATCGGGTGGGGCGTGGGTGGCCGGATCGCGCGCGCTCCGGGACGTCCTCGTCAATCGGGCGCGGTCGTTCATCTTTTCGACGGCGCCGCTTCCGGTTGTCGGCGCAGCCCTCGACGCCGGGCTGCAACTGACCGAGCGCGAGCCCGGGCGCCGCGCCGACGTGCACCGCAAGTCGTTGCTCGTTCGACGGGCGCTGGCGGAAGCCGGCGTGACCGCCGGCGGCCAGTCGCCGATCGTGCCGATCCTCGCGGGCTCGAACGATGCGGCGCTTGCCCTGCAGTCAGGACTGTCAGCTGCCGGCTTCGACGTGCGCGCGATCCGCCCACCTTCTGTTGCACCCGGCACGGCGCGCCTGCGCGTGACCGTGCGCTATCCCGTCCCGGATGAGGATCTCCTGCGCTTCGCCCGCGAAGTGGCTCACCTCCTGGCCGCTCGGAACTGACCCGAACGGGGTCGACCCCAACGGCGGATTTCCGAATTGGTTAGTGAATTCGACCATGTCTCCGCGGGGGTCAGACCCCGTCGCAAGCCGACACCTGACGAGATTCGCCGATGGGATGCCGACCACGTCTGGCATCCGTTCACGCAGATGCAGGAATACCTGGCGAGCGAACCGCTCGTCGTCGTTCGCGCCGAGGGTCACTATCTCATCGACGATCGGGGCCGCCGGCTGTTCGACGGCACGTCTGCGCTGTGGTGCAACCTGCTCGGCCATCGCGTTCCCGCGATCGACGCGGCCGTCGCCGAGCAGCTCGGGCGGTTTGCGCACACGACGCTTCTTGGCACGACGCATCCCGGCGTTGCCGAACTGGCGCGTCGCCTGGTGGAGATCGCGCCGGCCGGGCTGAACCACGTGTATTTTTCAGACAGCGGCGCTACCGCGGTCGAGGCGGCGCTGAAGATCGCATTCCAGTATCGATTGCTCACTCAGGGCAAGGCCGCGGCCGAACGCGCGGTCTACCTGAGCCTGGACAATGCCTACCATGGCGACACGCTCGGAGCGGCCGCCGTCGGGGGCGTCGAGCTGTTTCACGACATCTTCAAGCCCATCCTGCTTCCCGCACTGAAGACGCCGTCCCCGTACTGCTATCGATGTCCCATCGGCAAGCGGCCTGGTGAATGTTCGATCGACTGCGGGGACGAGCTGGAACAGGCACTCGCACGCGCGGACGGGCGAGTGTGCGCCGTGATTATCGAGCCCGGCGTGCAGGCCGCCGCCGGCATGCTGACGCTGCCCGACGGGTTTCTCTCGCGGGCGGCCGCGGCGTGCCGCGCGCACGGCGCGCTCCTCATCCTCGACGAGGTGGCGACCGGCTTCGGACGCACCGGCGCGATGTTCGCGTGCGAGCGCGAAGGGGTGACACCGGACTTGATGTGTGTGGCGAAAGGATTGACCGGTGGCTACCTGCCGGTTGCGGCGACGCTCGCCACCGACCGCATCTACGACACGTTTCTCGGCCGCTACGATGAATACCGGCATTTCTTTCACGGCCATACGTACACGGGCAACGCGCTCGGCTGCGCGGCCGCGCTGGCGACGCTCGGACTGCTCGCGGACGGCACGATCATCGGCGACGTTCCGCGGAAAGCTCGTGTGCTGCATGACGCGCTTGCGCCGCTGGCGCTCCACAAACACGTCGGCGAGATCAGGCAGGCCGGCCTCATGTGCGGCATCGAGCTCGTGGCCGACCGCGCGACGAAAGCCGTATTTCCTCCGGGCGATCGCACCGGTTACCACATCTGCTTGTCTCTCCGCGATCGCGGCATCTTTCTGCGCCCGCTCGGCGATGTGATTCCGCTCATGCCGCCGCTCTCGTCGACCGACGCGGAACTGAAGGTGCTGGCCGAGGCACTGCGCGCCGCAATCGTGGAGCGGCTCGGTGCGTGATCTGCTCGTCACCGGTACCGACACCGGTGTTGGGAAGACGGTCATCGCGGCCGCTCTTGTCACCGCGTTACGCGCGCGTGGCGTCCGCGCGATTGGCTTCAAGCCGGCCGAGACCGGTATCGAGCCGGGACAGGATCGCGACTCCGACGTGCTCGCGCGCGCGTCGGGAGCTGCACGAGGCGCTAGCGGCGCCGCTGCTTCAGCTGGCTGAACCGCTCGCTCCGGCGGTGGCAGCCGATCGTGCTGGTACGGGAATGAATCCGCGCGACGTCGAATCGCGCATCGCGCAGTTGAGGCACGCCGGGTACACGCTGGTCGTCGAGGGTGCCGGCGGCGTGATGGTGCCGCTCGCCTGGGACTACACGGTGCTCGACCTTGCCCGCGCGTGCGAGCTCGAGGCCATCGTCGTCGCGCGGCCAGGACTCGGCACGCTCAATCATGTGGCGATGACCGTGACCGTCTTGCGCGCGCGCGAGATCGCCGTGCGCGGCGTCGTGCTGAACGGCCGGTCGGCCACGCCCGATCTGGCGGAGTCCACCAATCCCGGATGCGCTGGCCCGCATGCTGCCAGGCATCCCCGTCGTCGAAACCCCACACAGGTCTTCAGGCAGCCCCGTCAGCGCGGCTGCGGCGCTGGTCGATCGCCTCCTCGACTAGAGCGTTTTCCGAAGGTCCGGCTCAAGCCGGACACTGACGCTACGCGCGCGAGCGACAGCGTGTTCCCTTTTCGGGTGATCCCTGCCTGCGACGTGAGACCGCTAAAGCTAGACGCCACAGCGCGATACGGGTAGCAACGTGCCACGATATGCAAAGCGGAACCGAATGCGCTGAAACGGCACACGGGCCGATCGCGCTGATTTCCTAGGAAAATCGCACGATCCGACCCGATTTCCCAATCCGTGTCTCATTCCAGTGTTCCAATTTGCTTTAGTGTCGTTTAAGTGTCTAAAGAGTCATATTAAATTGAACTCGTATAACTCTATATATATCTATAAGTTAGCCTATGGTTTGACGATGCGTGCCCATACTGGCAGTTCCCTTGCTCTTATGGACCCCGATGGTCAAACTACTCGAACACCTCAAACATACAGTTACGGCTCTGGCCGTGACCGCACTGTTTGTCCCCGCCACCACCTACGCACAGGCAGCTTCGGATGCGAAGCTCGACGAGTCGCTCCGCGAGTCGCTGGAACGTGGGTGCACCGGGACGCAGCCGGTCATTGTCAGAACCAAACCCGGCTACCGTCAGGGCCTCCGGGACTCGCTTGCGGCGCACGGCGACGTCGTCAAGGGCGAGTTTCCGGCGCTCGAGGCGGTGGCGGCCGACGTGCACTGCGACGATCTCGCGGCGCTCGCCGGCTTCGATTCAACCGACTCGGTCTCGCTGAACGGCCCCGTGGCCGTCCAGTCGGTGCTGACCGACGCCCAGGCGGCGCTCAGTGCGGCGAAAGCGGCACTGGTCGACGCGAAGGGCGATGCCAACGACGCGCAGAGAGCGCTTCGTACGGCAGAACGCGCGCTGGCGCTCGCCGATGCGCAGGTCGTTGCCGCGAAGAAGGCGCTCGTCCTCGCGCAGCGGTTGAATGCCGTCGCCAGGCCGGCGGCGGTGGCCGCCGCGGTGGCGAGGCTGTCCGAAGCCGAAGGCGCGGCTGCAGCAGCAGAGGCCGCCTACAACGCGGCGCGCACGGAGCAACCGCGGCGCAGGCCGCGGCGATGGCCGCGTCGAGCAATGTGGTCGAAGCGCAGCAGGCGCTGGCGCAGGCGACTCAGACTGTGGCCTCGCGCCGGCGTGAAGGACGCGCCGCGAGAGATCTGAAGAAGAAGTTCTTCGCCACCATGCCTCTCCAGGGGCAGATCTCCACGATCGATGAGAGCGGCAACTACACGCTGCAGACGGGCATCGCCCAGGCGGGCAGCTGGCGTGGGCGTCGCGGTCATCGACTCGGGCATCGAGCCCGGGCTCGATTTCAACGAGCGCATCACGGCGTTCTACGACTTCACGCAAGGCGACATTCGCGCGGTGACGCCGCTCGATCCGTATGGTCACGGCACGCACGTGGCCGGGCTGATCGCGAGCGAGTTCGTCGGGGTCGCGCCACACGCGCGACTGGTGGGGCTGCGCGTGCTCGACGAGCAAGGGCCAGGGCACGACGGCCGACGTCGTGCGGGCGATCGAGTTCGCCATCGCCAACCGCCAGCTGCTGGGCATCAACATCCTGAACCTGTCGCTGGGCCATCCGATTTACGAACCGGCGGCCACCGACCCGCTCGTGCAGGCGGTGGAACATGCCGTTCGTGAAGGCATGGTGGTGGTTGTCTCGGCCGGAAACTTCGGCCTCAACAAGAAGACGGGGCTGCCGGGCTATGCGGGCATCGCCTCGCCGGGCAATTCGCCGTCCGCGCTGACGGCCGGTGCCGCGCAGACCTTCAGCACTACCACGCGCGTCGACGATCGCGTCGCGCCGTACAGCTCGCGCGGGCCGTCGTGGTACGACGGGTTCGCGAAGCCCGACATCGTTGCGCCGGGCGACAACCTGCTGTCGGTGGCGGCCGCCGGAAGCACGCTGCGGCTCGCGCAGGAGCAGCGTGGCAACACGGGCAACTACATGCGGCTGTCGGGCACGAGCATGGCCGCCGGCGTGGCGAGCGGTGTGGTTGCGCTCGTCCTGCAGGCCAACTCCGCGCTGACGCCCAACACGGTGAAGGCGATCCTCGAGTACTCGTCGATTCCCGTGCTCGACGATCTGGGTCAGCGCTACGACGCGCTGTCGCAGGGCGCCGGACAAATCGAAGTGACGGGCGCCGTGGCGCTCGCGCGTGCGATCAATCCGCAGGCACCTGTGGGTTCGCCGTGGCTGTCCACCAACATCATCCCGTCGACGACGATCGGCAGAAGCGTTTACACCTGGTCGCAGTCGATCATCTACGGCAATCGCCGTCTTGCCGGTCCGACACTGCTGAGCGAGCAGCGTCCGGCCTGGGCCGCCAACATCGTGTGGGGCGAAGGCCTCGGCAACGAAGACGACAACATCGTCTGGGGGAACAACTTCGGCGATGACGACAACATCGTCTGGGGCAACAGCTTCGACCAGGACGACAACATCGTCTGGGGCAACAACATCGTCTGGGGCAACTCCAACGACGACGACAACATCGTGTGGGGCAACCTCTTCGACGACAACATCGTCTGGGGCAATCTCTTCCGACGACAACATCGTCTGGGGGAACAACATCGTGTGGGGCAGCGGCCTCATCGGTATGAGCCTGGACGACGACAACATCGTGTGGGGCAACCTCGACGACGACAACATCGTCTGGGGCAACCTCGATGACGACAACATCGTCTGGGGCAACCTCTACGACGACAACATCGTCTGGGGCAACACCAACGAAGACGACAACATCGTGTGGGGCAACGGCCTCGACGACGACAACATCGTGTGGGGCAACAGCTCGCAGCTCGGCACCGTCCTTCGTTGGAGTGGTGGCTATGTCTCGGGCAAGGCGTCGAACGCGCGCGCGCGGAGGACCTTCGGCCGCAGGGAAGGGGTGCAGTAATGGCGACACACATCCCGACGACCACGACAGAAGGTATGACCGCGTCGATCATGACCGTGAGCTGCGCCGCCACGAAGACCGTCAGCTCGGACTGGAAAGAAGTGCTTCCAGTGCTGAAGGGCAAGGGCATCACGCTTCGCGAGCTGCGTGTCAGCGACGCGGCGTCGCTGCTGGCCCTGCTGACGACGGAAGAAGTGACGCGCTTCATCTCGCCGCCGCCGACGACGCTCGAGGGCTTCGAGCGGTTCATTCAGTGGGCGCAGCGCGAGCGCGAAGCCGGCCGCTACATCTGCTTCGCGGTCGTGCCTGACGGGTACGACACCGCGGTTGGTTTGTTCCAGGTTCGGCAGCTCGATCCGATGTTCGGCACGGCCGAATGGGGATTCGCGCTCGGTTCGGCGTTCTGGGGTTCCGGCCTGTTCGTCTCGGGTGCGGAACTGGTTATCGACTTTGCATTCGAAGTGGTTGGCGTGCATCGCATGGAAGCACGCGCAGCCGTTGAGAATGGCCGGGGCAATGCCGCGCTGCGGAAGCTTGGCGCGGTGCAGGAGGGCATCTTGAGACAATCATTCCTTCGCAACGGGCGATATCTCGACCAGGCGCTTTGGGCGATTCTGCCGGAAGACCGCGTCCGATCGAAGGCCGTGTGGGGCGCAAAGATCTGCTAGAACGCGCCCAGGCCTTCGAGGTTTACTTCTGCAATCCGGATCGAGCCGGCACCATAACTGCCGGCTCGATCCCTCTCATCGCTGTCCTGTCCTGATGTTCGACCTCTCCCACAAGTCGTTGATTCTGCAAGGTGTGTGCAAAAAGCGGATTTGCTTTGCCAATTCTGAACACGGCCAGTTTTCCGGCTTTTTCCTAGGAATTTCCACCATATTGCAGTTTTTGCCACGTTTGCGCCGTGTGCAGTTTTCAGATTTGCACACGAGGGCCCTTCTACAGAGAGCCGAATTCCAGCCGCAAAACAGCTCTAAGTGACCCACGCCTGAGAAGTTAGCGACGCCTGACGTTTTGTGGCCGACGAATTGCTCAATGGCTGGCAGATGTCTCGATACTTTTCTCGATTCACGACCGCAGCGCTTGTGGCTGTGGCACTGCTTTCAGACACTGCCGGCGCACAGACGATCGAAACCGCCAAACTCGACGAGTCGCTTCGCGAGTCGGTCGAGCGCGGTTGCCACGGCAGGCAAGAGGTCATCATCACGGTCGAGCCTGGCTATCGCGAGGCACTGAGCCTGGCGCTGTCGGTTCATGGCGATAAGGTGACGGGCGAATTCCCGGCAATCAATGCGATCGCCGCAGACATTCATTGCGACGACCTGGTTGCGCTCGCGGCGTTTGGATCGATTCGTGCCGTGTCGACCAATGCGGCCATTGGTGTGGCCGCCGCGAAAACCGCGACGCCGACCGCGAAGCAGGACGAGAAGGCAGCAACTAAAGCTCGCACGCGAGCTCGAGGCGCAGGCGGCGAAAGCGCTCAAGAAGAACGCGTTTGCGACGATCGGTGCGACGAAGCTCCGCGACGTCAAGCCCGTCGGCGTCATGCTCGTACCGGGCGAGGCGACCCTCACCAACTCGGTGACGGGCGCGTTTCAGACGAGCCTGAAAAGCTCAACCTACACCGGCAGCGGCATCGGCGTGGCCGTGATCGATTCGGGCATCCAGCCGGGAATCGATTTCGGCGATCGCATCACCGCGTTCTACGACTTTTCGAAGGGCGACATCAGAACCGCCGCGCCGTACGACGATTACGGGCACGGCACGCACGTCGCCGGCCTGATCGGGAGCCAATACGTCGGCGTCGCGCCGTACGCGCGCCTCATCGGTCTCAAGGTCCTCGACGCCAAGGGCCAGGGCACGACCGACAACGTCGTTCGCGCCATCGAGTTCGCAATTACCAACCGGCGTCTGCTCGGCATCAACGTCCTGAACCTCTCACTCGGCCATCCGATCTACGAACCGGCGGCGACCGATCCGCTCGTGCAGGCCGTTGAGCACGCGACGCGCGTGGGTCTCACGGTTGTCGTGGCGGCTGGCAACTTTGGAACGAGTCCGAAGACGGGTCAGGTGGGCTATGCCGGCATCGTGTCGCCGGCCAACGCACCGTCGGCCCTCAGCGCCGGTGCCGTGAACACCTTCGACACGGTGACGCGTGATGACGATCGCGTCGCGCCCTACAGCTCGCGCGGGCCCTCGTGGTACGACGGCTTTGCCAAGCCCGACGTCGTGGCGCCGGGGCACGACCTGCTCTCGGTCGCGGCGGAGGGCAGCACCCTGAAGAAGCTTCAGGAGGCGCGCGGCAACAAGGGCAGCTACATGAAGCTGTCGGGCACGAGCATGGCGGCTGGCGTCACCAGTGGCGTCGTGGCGCTGGTGCTCCAGTCCAATTACAAGCTGACCCCGAACGCGCTGAAAGCGGTGCTCGAGTACACGGCGATTCCGGTGTTCCAGAACGACGGCACGCGCTTCGACGCGCTCACGCAGGGCGCGGGCCAGATTCAGACGGAAGGCGCGGTGACGCTCGCGAAAGCCATCAACACGTCCGCGCCGATGGGTGCGGGCTGGCTTACCTCCAAGGTCACGCCGTCCACGGCGATCGGCCAGCAGGTCTATCCCTGGTCGATGTCCATCATCTGGGGGCAGCGCCGGGTTGCGGGCGCGAAGCTCGTCAGCGAGCAGCGGCCGGCCTGGGCGACCAACATCGTCTGGGGCGAGGGCCTGGGCGACGAGGACGACAACATCGTCTGGGGCAATAACTTCGGCGATGACGACAACATCGTCTGGGGCAACAGCTTCGACCAGGACGACAACATCGTCTGGGGCAACAACATCGTCTGGGGCAACTCACTCGACGACGACAACATCGTCTGGGGCAATCTCTTCGACGACAACATCGTCTGGGGAAATGTCTTCGGCGATGACGACAACATCGTCTGGGGGAACAACATCGTGTGGGGCAACGGCCTCATCGGCATGAGCCTCGACGACGACAACATCGTGTGGGGCAACCTCGACGATGACAACATCGTGTGGGGCAACCTCGACGACGACAACATCGTGTGGGGCAATCTCTTCGACGACAACATCGTCTGGGGCAATTCCAACGACGACGACAACATCGTGTGGGGCAACTCGGCTTCGCTCGGCGGCATCGTGCGCTGGAGCGCCGGCGTGGTGGGCGGCAACGCGTCTCACGCGCGTGCGCGCCGCATCCTGGGGAAACAGGCGCGGTAGTGGCGACCCAGCTCGCGGTCCACACGGCGACGTCGGGCACGGCGGTCACCTCCGACTGGAGGGATGGCCTGCCCGTGCTTCGAGGCAACGGCATCACGCTGCGCGAGCTCCGTACGAGCGACGCGGCGTCGCTGCTGGCGCTGCTGACGACGGAAGAGGTGACGCGGTTCATCTCACCGCCGCCGACGACGATTGAAGGGTTCGAGCGCTTCATTCTGTGGGCGCAGCGCGAGCGCGAGGCCGGGCGATATGCGTGTTTCGCGGTCGTGCCCGACGGCTACGACACAGCGGTCGGCCTGTTCCAGGTCCGCCAGCTCGATCCGATGTTCGACACGGCGGAGTGGGGGTTCGCGATTGGATCGGAATTCTGGGGCTCGGGCCTGTTCGTCAAGGGCGCCGAGCTGGTGATTGAGTTTTCTTTCGACGTCATTGGCATCCATCGCCTCGAGGCGCGTGCGGCGGTGCAGAACGGCCGGGGCAATGGCGCGCTCCGGAAGATTGGCGCGGTTCAGGAGGGCATCTTGAGGAAGTCATTCCTTCGTGGCGGCAAGTATCTCGATCAATCGCTGTGGGCCATTCTCGACGTGGATTGGTGCCGTTCGAAGGCAGTTTGGGGAGTCAAGGTGAGCTAGCAGATAATTGGGGCGCGTGTCGCGTCCTCTCCTCGTCATCTTTCTCACGGTCTTCGTCAATCTCGTCGGCTTCGGCATCATCATCCCGCTGCTGCCGTTCTACGCGGAAACCTTCGGCGCCTCTCCGGTCGTCATCGGCTTCCTCTTTGCGGCGTTCTCCCTCGCACAACTCGATTGCGGCGCCCGTCCTCGGTGTGCTGTCGGACCGGTTCGGCAGACGTCCCGTGCTCATCTTCAGCCTCATCGGGACAGCCGTCAGCTTCGTCATGCTCGCCATGGCGCAAAGCCTCATCATGCTGTTCGCGGCCCGCATCATCGATGGCCTGTCGGGCGGCAACATCACCATCGCGCGCGCGTACATCGCGGATGTCACCGAACCGGACGAGCGGGCGAAGGCCTTCGGCTTTCTCGGCGCGGCGTTCGG
This sequence comes from Vicinamibacterales bacterium, assembly GCA_963821395.1. Lineage (GTDB taxonomy): Bacteria > Acidobacteriota > Vicinamibacteria > Vicinamibacterales > JAMQPK01 > JAMQPK01. The sequence goes on from CAWGDY010000001.1 coordinate 49,316, forward strand.
GCTCGGGTTCATCGTCGGGCCGGGCCTGGCGGGCGTGTTTTCGCACATCAGTTACACCGCGCCCATCTGGGCGGCCGTGGTCGTCACGTTGATCGCGACGGTCATGGCGGCGGTCTGGCTGCCGGAGACGGTGCATCGGGGAAGCGCCGTCACCGTGTCGCCGCTGCGAGCGCTGCCGGACGTGCTGAGCCGGCGCAACCTGCGTCCCTTGCTCCTGGCGGACTTCGTGTACTGGTCGTCGTTCGCGCTCTGCACGACGACGTTTGCGATGTTCGCGTCTCGCCGGTTCGGCTTCGACGTGGCGCACACGGGATACGTGCTCGCCGGCTTCGGGCTCCTCGGCGTCTTCGTCCAGGCCGGACTCGTCGGCGTGGTCGCACGCAGGATCGGCGTGACGCGGACGCTGCTCGTCGGGCTGGTGATCGCCTCGGCAGGCTGGACGCTCGTCGCCTTGTCCGGGAGCGTGCCGGTCTTTCTGCTCTCGCTGATTCCGGCCGGTATCGGCGTCGGATTGTGCAACGCGGCGATCGTGACGCTGGTCAGCCACAGCGCGTCGAGGGAAGAGCAGGGAGCGATGCAAGGCGCCGCCGGCGCACTCGAGAGTCTCGGCCGCGCGATCGGGCCGGTCTGGGGGCATGGCGCGCTGCAGCGCTTTGGCGAGGGAAGCGCCTACGGCACGGCCGCGCTGGCGTTTCTGGCGACGATGGTGCTGATGCTGGGCTACAAAGCGCCGATCGGAGTCGAGGAAACTAGAAACTAGAATCTAAAAACTAAAAACTAGAAACTGAAAACTGAAGACCGAGAACTGAAAACTGAGAACTGAAAACTGAGAACTGAGAACTGAAAACTACTTACCGTCCCACGTGCGTGAACGTGATGCCGGCGCCGCCGGGAACGGCGGTCGGCGACACGGCCATGCGCGCGTTGCCGCTCCCGACCGTCACGGTTCTTCCAGCGATGATGCCGATCGCCGCACCAAACGCGACGTCGCTGAGATGATGACGTTTGGACTGCAGGCGCGAACCGGCGACGAACGCGGCCACACCATAGGCGGGGATTCCCACCTTCCAGCCGAAATTTCTCTGCAGTACGGTTGCTGATGCGACCGTGACCGAGGTGTGGCCCGACGGGAACGAGTAGCTCGTTCCATCCGGACGGGTGCGCTGCGTGGTGTATTTGATCGCGTAGGTCGTCAGCTGAGCGACGGTTTGAGCGCGGAACAGCTCGCCGCCGACCTTGACCGCCCGCGAATTGCCGTTGATTCGACCGACAGTAAAGATCGCGATCGCCGCGCCCATCTGGAACGGCGCGCTGCCAACCGTCTGTCCCGATTCGAACGCTTCCTGCAGTTCGGGCCTGGCAAACATGACGCTGACGCGAGGATCTCCCGGGTGTGCGGCGAGCGCGGCGGCCGTGCCGATCGCGAGCCATCGCGCCGTGTCTCGCGATGGCAGCCGCGTGAAGTCTTTCGCTGTTTCCGCGAAGAGTCCTTTGAAGGATGAGACGGGTTTCGTGAACGAGACCGGTGGCGCGGCTTCGACGGCCCCTACGGAAGGCGGCGCGGATGGCACGCCGGCTTGCGCGGCGGCGTTCGACGCCGCGAGGATTGTCGCCACGGATAAACAGCTCGCCACCAGAGTTTTCATTCGTCTGCCTTCTGCTTTTCGCCCGCGAGCTCGCGCTTGAGCCACGCCCGCGCAAAGGTCCAGTCGCCTTCGATGGTTCTCAGCGACAGGCCCAGATGCTCCGCGATTTCGGGATTGGACATGCCGGAGTAGAACCGCAATGTCACTATTTGTGCCGCGCGCGCATCAACCGATTCAAGACGCTCGAGCGCGGCTTCGAGCGTGAGCAAATCCTCAACGGGCACCGCACCGGTTTCCGATGCCTTCAGCAGCTCGTCCAGCGCGACAGGGGCCACTCCACCACCCCGCTTCTCGCGCTTCTGGTGCCGCCCATGATCGATGAGGAGGCGGCGCATGGCCTGGGCGCCGAGCGCCAGTCCGTGCGTGCGGCCTTCCCATTCGTGCCCCTTCTCGTTCTGCAGCCTCAGCCACGCCTCGTGCACGAGCGCCGTCGGCTGCAACGTGTGATTGCGCCGCTCGCGATCGAGATACCGCCGCGCGACGTGGCGCAACTCCCCGTAAATCACCGGAAACAGCGCATCGGCCGGCCCGGGATTCTTGTCCCCCATGGCCCCTATTTCAATCGCCCGTATTCGGCGCGTGCTTCCTCGAGCGGGCGCAGATCGGCATCGGGCTCCTTCCAGAGCTCGAACAGCCGCTCATATGCCGCGCGCGCCGACGCCGTGTTGTTCATCAGGGTGTTGGCCCTGGCCAGGCCGAGGTAACTAAAAGGATACAACATCGCCGAGGGCACCTCCCCCTGATGGTCCACGATGCCCTGGAACTCGGCGGCCGCGGCCTTTCCATCCTTGAGTCCGAGATACGCAAGTCCACGCAGGTATAGCGACCAGAACTCTGCCGACGGCGCGTGATCGTAGGGCCGGACCGGCTCGAGGATCTCGACGGCACGGGCCGGCTCTCCCGAGCGAAGGGCAGTCGCTGCAGCAATTACGGGGATCGACAGCTGCGTCGTCAGCGTCGCGTCCGGAAACCGGTCGCCCAGCTCGCTCGAGATTTTCGCCGCCTCGGCGCGCGCGCCGCACAGGGCGAGCACCTTGCCGGCGCGCTCGAGCGTGGCGTTGTCTCTCCCAAGGCGCAGCCCTTCTGCGGCGTCCTTCAAGGCGTCGGGACATTGTCCGACCGTCGCATGCATTTCGGCGTTTTCCGCCAGCAAGTGTGCCGCAACCTCCGTGAAGTTGCCGTGAAGCGACATTTGGATGCCGCTGTGGTACTGCTCGTCCGCCTTCTTGATGCGTCCTTCGGCCGCGGAAACGTGGGCCTGCCAGCCGAGCGCGGCGTTGGTCTGCCGCAGCGCCACAGCGGCCTCCAGCTCGCGCGCCATCGTCCTGGCATCCCCCTCGACGAACGCCACGAGATACGACAACCGGTTGGCGCCGGTGAAGTCCAGCTTCCGATCGGCCGCCTGCTTCAACGTGGCTCTGGCCTCGGCGAGCTTGCCCACGGCGAGCAGCGACGCGGCGAGGTTGCCGTACGGAGGGACGAACTGTGGATCGAGATCGATGGACTGTTGCAGCGGCGGAATAGATTGCGCGAACTGACCCAGCCGGATGTGCGCAACGCCGAGCGCGTTGAACGCATAGGCCTCACGAGGGTATGTGGCCGTCCACGAGCGCGCCAGCTCGATCGCTTTGTCCCACGCCTGCATGCTGTCGCGGTAGTAGCGCCAGGCGATGAAGAAGCGCTCGCGATCGCTGACGCGATCGCGCAGGTCGAACGCCTTCTTCGAAAACTCCGGCGCGAGCGCCGACTGGCCTGTGTTCGCGTACACGGCCGACAGGAAGGCATGCGCCATCGCGAAGGTGGGGTCCAGTTCGATCGCGCGCTTGAGATGAGGGATCGCTTCCAGCCGAGGCACCGCGCGGCCCTGGTCGAGCGCCAGCGCATAGGCGTGGAGCGCGTCGAGCGACGCAGTCGTGGCGCGCGGGAGCGGGACGTCGAACTTCTGAACCGACGCGAGCGACTCGCCGAGTCTCTGACGGAGCCTGGTGATCGCGACTCCGAGCGAGGTGAGTACCTGTTCTTTCGTGGCCGCTTCGGCCTGCTCGCGCGCCATGACGTCGCCGGTCTGCGCGTTGCTGGCTTCGAGTCCGATCACGTAGTTCTCGCCGATGCGCGCGATGGAGCCGACCAGAAATGCCTTGAGCTGCTCGCGCTGCGCGATCTCGCGTGCCACCGCGCGCGTGATGGCCTCGCCCGGCGCGCGCTCCATGAGGCGAAGCGTTTCGCGCGCCCGCTCGTCGGGAAATACTCTCAAGAACGGCGACTGCTCGAGGCCGACGGCCATCGCGACTTTCAACGTGCCGTCGAACACCGGCTCGCCCGTGGCGTTCTCGAAGTCGGCCAGGACAATCGTGTCGCGCTCGTTCAACGTGACCGCGCTCGGAGACACGAGGTACGACGAGCCGATGACCAGAACGACGATGACGGTTGCGAGCGTGAGACCGACCGTCAGGGGTGACGTCTTCCATTGCGCCTGCGGCCGCGGGCTCCGATGAACGCCAGTGCGATCCCGGTTCCCGACGAGCGAGAGCGTGGAGGCCATCTCGAGGACCGACGCGGGCCGGTCTTCTGGATCGACCGACAGGGCCGCCATCACGAGTCGATCGAGCTGCGGGTCGATGTTGGTGACGAGCGTCGCGGGGTGGGGCACCGGCGCGCCTTGCTTCACCTGATGCCGGACGTGGGGGCCCACGAGCAGGTCGTACAACACGAGGCCAAGCGCGTACACGTCGGTCCGTTCCGACACCGCCATACCCGGCGTGCGCTGTTCGGGCGCCATATAGGCCGGCGTGCCCGTGAACGAGTGACGATTGGCCTCGGTTCGCGGGATCGCAATGCCGAAATCGCTGATCCGTACGAGTCCCGCGTCGTCGATGAGGATGTTGGCGGGTTTCAGGTCGCGATGCAGCACCCCCTGGGCGTGTGCGGCCGCGAGACCGGCACACAGCTGGAGCCCGATCTCGACGACCTTCTGCGCCGGCACCCGGCCGACGCGGCGCAGCAGCGCCGCGAGGTCTTCGCCCTTGACGAGCTCCATCGAGAAGAAGATCACACCGTCGGCTTCGCCGATGTCGAACACGCGGCACACGGCGGGGTGGGTGATCTGGCGAGCGAGCCGGACCTCGCGGAAGATCCCTTCGCGCGCGGCGGGACTCGCGGACTGGATGACTTTCAGCGCGACCTCGGTGTCGAGCACGAGATCCTCTGCGCGCCAGACATCACCCATGCCGCCGGTGCCGAGCCGATCGATCATCCTGTAGCGGCCCGCGAATACCTCACCCGGCCGGAACACGACTTGCGGATCGCCTGGTGGCTCGGCGGTCGATGCCGACGCATTCACTTCGTGGAACTCGAGCAGCGACTCGACTTCCTTCCGAAGCGCGGCATCGTCGCCGCAGGCCTGGTCCAGAAAAGCCGCCCGCGCGCTATTGGGGAGATCGAGCGCGGAAAGAAACAGCTCCTTGGCGTGTTGAGATGACCCGGCCATGACGCAGACGGGAGTGTACTACTGGAGGCGCGCGTACTCGCGCCGGCTTTCATCCGTCAATCGACTTTCTCCGCGGCGCAGCGCAAAGAATGCTTCGTACGAAGCGCGGGCCTTGTCGCGGTCGCCCGAAAGCGCGGCGGCGCGAGCCGCGCCGAGGTGCGCCAGCGCGTAGAGCGGCGATGCGGGCGCTTCACCACGATGGTCCACGATGCTCTGAAACTGCAGCGCGGCCGCCTTGCCGTCCTTCAGTCCGAGATATGCGGTTCCCCGGAGGTACGCAGGCCAGAACTCGGCCGCGGGCGCGTGATCGTACGGCTTCACCGTGTCGAGCAGGTCGATGGCCCGCGTGAAGGCACGCCCGTGGATCGCAAGGGCCGCTTCGACGACGCGCAATTGGAGCTGCGACGTGAGCGTCGCGTTCGCGAAGCGCGTCCGCAGCTCGTTCGAGAGACGCGAGGCGTCGGCGCTCCCGCACAACGCGCTGGCACGGGCGGCACGCTCCAGCGAGAAGTTGTCGCGATTGAGCTCGAGCCCCGCGGCAATCTCGCGTCGGGCTACCTCGCACTCGCCCTCGATCGCATGCAGTTCCGCGTCCTCCATGGCCCACTGCGCGCCAAGCTCGGTGAATCGCTCGCCGACGGCGCTCCCGACCGCGCGCTGATACAGCTCGTGCGCGGTCTGCGTCTGTCCCGAAAATGCCGCCGTGCGCGCTTCCAGGCTCGGGGCCCAGATCGCCTGGTCGCTGCGCCGTACCGCTTCCAGTTCGCGCGCTTGCGCCGCCTGGTCGTTCGCGAGGAAGGCGAGTATGTATGCAGTGCGCGGCCGGCCCGAACCCGCCATACCGCGGGCCGCGATGTCCCTGATGTGCGCCGCGGCCTCATCGAATCGGTTGAGCGCGATGAGCGATCCGGTGAGATTGGCTTGAGCAGGCACGAACTGCGGATCCAGCCGGATCGCCTCGCGGAATGCCGCGACGGCCTGCTCGTGCTGCCCGAACGCACCCGACGCCACGCCGAGGCTGTTGAAGGCAAACGCTTCGCGCGGGTACGTCCTCGTCCACGACCGGCTCAGTTCCAGCGCCTTATCCCATGCCTGTTCGGCGTCGAGGTAGTAGCGCCAGGAGATGAAAAACCGCTCGCGCTCGCTGACGCGGTCGCGCAGCTCGAACGCTCTCCGCGAGAACGCCGGTGCGTCGGCCGAGCGGCCGTTGTTGGCATAGACACCCGACAACAGCGCCTGCGCCATCGCGAAATTCGGATCGAGCTCGATCGCCCGCAGAAGGTGAGGCACGGCTGAGAGACGAGGGACCATCCGTCCCTGATCGAGCGCCAGCGAGTACGCGTGCAGCGCGTCGAGCGATCCTGTTGTGGCTTCCGCCAGCGGCACGTCGAATTTTTCGATCACAGCCAACGATTCGCCCAGCGTCTTGCGGAGGTTCGACGTGATGCCGCCAAGCGATGCCAGCACCTGCTCCCTGGTGGGCACCTCCACCTGCTCGCGTGCGAGCACCTCGCCGCTGGCCGCGCTCACAGCCTCGAGCGCCAGGACGTAGTGGCTGCCAAGGCTGGCGATCGAGCCCGAGACCAGCGCCTTCACCTGCTCGCGCCTCGCGACTTCGAGCGCAACCGCCCTCGTGAGACGCTCGTCGGCCGGGCGTTGCATGAGGCGCAACGTCTCGCGAACGCGATTATCCGGAAACACTTTCAGAAACGGCGACTGCTCCAGGGCAACGGCGAGGGCGACCTTGAGCGTGCCGTCGAACACGGGCTCGCCCGTCGTGTTCTGGAAGTCCGCCAGGATGATCGTGTCCTGCTCGGTCAGCTTTTCGCCCGCATGCGGCAGGAACACGAAGGAGGCGGCTGCGATGACTGCGGCCGCAATCGTGCCTGCGAGCCACGCCGGCACCTGCGGCCATCGCTTCGCGGGAGAGCTCAACAGATCTGACAGGTCCCGGGCCGATGCCGGCCGATGGCGCGGGTCGTTTGCGATCGCCTTCCAGATGGCGCGCTCGAGTGGAAGGTCGACATCTTCCGCGAGCGTCGAGGGTTTGGGAGGCTGCCGGCGCAGATCCAGTCGCCCGTCGAACGCCGGGCTCTCCGGCGACCAGCTCGTACAGAATCAAACCCAGCGCGTAGAGATCGGTCTTCTCAGACAGTTCGGCACCCGGAACGAGTTGTTCCGGCGCCATGTAGGCCGGCGTCCCGATGATGGTGTGCTGCCCGCCGGGGCTGCGGGTCACCGCAATGCCAAAATCGGTGATCCGCACGAGGCCGTCGCGGTCGATGAGCACGTTCGCCGGCTTCAGGTCGCGATGGAGGATGCCCTGGGCGTGGGCGGCCGAAAGACCGTCGCAGAGCTGCTGGCCGATATCGATCACTTTTTCAGAAGGCAACCGCCCGATGCGGCGAACCAGCGTGGCGAGGTCTTCGCCATCGACCAGTTCCATGGAGTAGAAGACTTCTCCTTCGCCTTCACCGACGTCGAACACGCGGCAGATCGCAGGATGCGTGATCTTCCGGGCGAGTCGCACCTCATTAAGGATGTGCCTCCGGCCCTCGGGGTCGTCCGTATAGATCAACTTCAAGGCGACCGGGGTTTCGAGGATGAGGTCGTCGGCCCGCCAGACTTCACCCATGCCCCCGCTTCCCAGCCGGGTGATCATCCGGTACCGGCCGGCGAGGACATAGCCCGGGACGAAGCGTGCGGCGTGGGGGGAGGCGCCGACGTAGGCCGAAGGCGGGGTCATTGCGGGGTTGCGATTCATATGTCGCGTTTACTTCAGAGAGATGAAACCGACCTCCCGTCCGGTCCTGTTTGCGATGTTGTCGAGTGGGTCATCCGATTCAGCGCGCCAGCCGCGCGCGTTGCTGGACTATCTGTTCAAAGCGAGGGCAGTCGAAGCGATGGGAACCGGCGATCAGCTCCTGCGCTTCTTTGCTCTCTATTATGCGGCATTCGAACGGATCGGGGAACAGTGAATCGGCCGTACCTGCGTGTTAGGATTCTGCCAACGGCATTCCCGGCTGGAGGCAGAATCCCATGTGCGCGGTCCTACGGCCGCTCCTTATCGCGTTCGCGTTCCTGACAGCGGTCTCGACATCGGCGTTTTCCGCAGACACCGGAACGATTTCCGGAGCCGCATTTGACCAGACCGGCACACCTGTCGCCGACGCCACCGTCAAGATCTCGGGCGACCTGCTCCCGACTGGCAGGACGGTTCAGACCGGCGACAACGGCCTCTTCCAGTTTCAATACCTGACGCCAGGTGAATACCTCGTCGAGATCGACAAAGTCGGCATTGGCCGTGCGAGACGTGCGGCGGTCGTCGAAGTCGGCAAGGATACGCAGGTCGATTTCGTCCTCGGCCTGACCGTCCAGGAAGAAGTGACGGTGAGCGCGGCACGGCCGGTCGTCGACATCCGGTCGGCCGAGGTCGGCTTCAACTTCCGGGAAGACGTCCTCAACAGCCTTCCGCTCGAACGCACCTACCGCGGTCTCTTTCAGTTGATTCCCGGCGTCGCCGACAATCGAAGCTCCGTCGGACCGGCCGCGGGCGGCACCAGACAGGAGAACCTGTATCTCATCGACGGGGCCAACATCACCAGTCCTGCGTTCGGTTACCTTTCGACGGAGATCAACGAGCTCGACATCGCGGAGGTCAACATCAAGCGCGGGGGCATCAGCGCCGAGTTCGGCCGGACGAGCGGCAGCGTCGTCAACGCCGTCAGCCGCAGCGGGACGAACCGTTTTTCCAGCGTCGGGCGTATCGACTGGCTCTCGCACGAACTGGTCGGGGACTACAAACTGCCATCCGATCTGGTCAACGCTGGTGTGCCGCCGGGGACCTTTCGCGACGCGCTGCTGACCACGCAAATCATGCCGGCGATCGGGCTCGGCGGTCCGATCCTCCGCGACCGGGCGTTCTTCTACGCATCCGCGCGCTACTCGAGCGAAACGAAATGGGATCGGTTCAACAAGGTCGGGACGCCCCTTCCCGACGAAGAGCGAACGGGTCCCGAGCTGTTCGGCAAGCTCAGCCTCGTGCCGTCCAGCCAGCATCACATCACGGCCAGTTATCGTCACCGGCCGAATCACGTGGACAATGCCGCTCTCACCTCGGATTTCGCGCCGAGCGTGGCGACCCGCGCAGACAACGGCAGCCGGATCGCGACTGCTGAGTGGTCGAACTTCCTGGCCGCGCGGCAGTCGCTGAACGTCCGTTACCTCCACATGCGGGAGAACAACGAGGACGTGCCCGTCACGGATTTGGGATATCTGCCCGCGTTCGATCCGCGGAATCTGACGGCGATGGGGCAGTACGTGGATCCGTTGCAGGCCAACCTCAACGTCGGCGGCTACCAGTTCACGAACCTTCAGAACTACCAGCGGCACGAGCTGCGCGGCACCTTTACCCACATCTTCGATATGGGACGTACCAGCCACACGCTGAAGGCCGGCGCCGGCTACGAATTTGCCGAGGAGTACTTCAATCGCATCGCCAACGGGTGGGGCTCGATCGTCAACATCACGCAGAGCGGCGTTCCTGCTCTTCGGGCCCGGTACTACACGCCTCAGCCGCCGCAGCGCGGACAGACGCATACCTACGGGTTCTTCGTCCAGGACGATGTGGCGCTGGGGACGCGTGCGTCGCTCAACCTCGGACTGCTGATGAACCGGGACGAGATGTCGCAGGAGGTGGAGAACAGCGGTGGATGTCCCCAGGTTTCACTGACCGGAGGTTCGGCGGTGTACGAGTCGAACCGCGACACCTGTGCGTTCCTGCGGTTCGGGTTCAAGCAGGAGCTCCAGCCCCGGGTCGGCGTCAGCTATGAGCTTCGCGACAACAAGGGCGACAAGGCGTACGCGCACTGGGGCCGGTACCACAACCTGGACCAGAAATCGAGCGCGCGCAGCCTCGCGCCGCGGCGCATCTATCAGACCCAGACGGTCTTCGACCTGTCCGGCAACATGCTGTCGACCGGTCCGCTGGCGTCCACGACCGGGAAGTTGATCGACCCCGACATCGAGCCGATCTACACGGACGAAACCCTCGTGGGGTATGCCACGCCGCTCGTCGGCGGCTACAGCCTCGATGTCTTTTTCGTCTCGAGAAACACGAACAACTTCATCGAAGACGTGCCGTCGCGCATGAACGGGACCGCGCCCGACAGCGGACCGTTTGTCGCCGCCAACCTGCCGTGCGCCCGGTTTGCCTCCTGCCAGCTTGCCGATGCCGAGCGCAGTTATCGCGCCGTGACGATTGACCTGCGGAGGCGCCTGGCCGATGGCTGGATGACCGACATCAACTACACGTGGAGCCAGTTCGAGGGGAACTTCGACCTCGACTACTCGAACGTCGCGGTCTTCAACATGTCGTCCTTCATCCAGGACGCCCCAGGTACCAACGTCGAAGATCCCAATCGTTTCGGTCCGCTCTTCGAAGACCGCCCGCACGTGCTCAAACTGTTCATGTCCTACGATCTGACCAGCCGGTTGAGTGCCGCGGGCTATCTGCGCGTGCAGAGTGGCACGCCCTGGGCCGCGCGCGGCCGCGACTGGGCGGGCCCGGCGTTGAACTACCTCGAGCCCGCCGGCAGTCATCGCAATCCAACGTGGACCAATCTCGACGTGATGGCGGCCTACCGTCTGCCGCTGGATACCTCCGCGAACGTCTCGCTCGAGGCACGGCTGCTGAACGTCCTGAACAATCAGACGCGCCTCTCCACCGATGCGCAGCAGTACCTCGATCTTCAGACGCTGCCGAACCCGCCGTACTTTGCCCCGTATCAGCAGCCCAATCCGTTTTTCGGCACGGGCAACGGCTTCGCGCCGCCGCGGCGTCTTCATGTCGCGGCCGTCGTGACCTTCTGACGTCCGGCTGCCTCGCCGATCTGCCGTACAATGAACGAGATGCGGCCGCGGTTTCTCGCGCTGTTTCTGCTGTGTGCGATCGCCGGTGCCGGCGCGCGCGACTGGGCGCAGGTACCGGCATCCGCGACGATCACGATCCTGCATTTCAATGACATTCACGCGATCGACCCGATCGATGGCGGACGAAGGGGCGGGCTTGGCCGCGTCTCCACGCTCCTGCAGCAGCTCAAGCGCACGCACGCGCCGGTCCTGCTGACGCTGGGCGGCGACTATCTGTCGCCGTCCGCGGTCGGCACCGCCGTCGTCGATGGCGAGCCGCTGGCCGGTCGCGAGATGGTGGACGCGCTCAACACCCTTGGTCTCGACTGGGCCGTGTTCGGCAACCACGAGTTCGACCTTCCGGAAAAGGCGTTTCGCGTACGCCTGGCGGAGACCCGCTTTCACATCGTGTCGAGCAATGTGACCGATGTGAGCGGCCAGCCCTTTCCCGGCACCGTGCGCTCGGCCGTCGTGCCGGTCGACGTTCGCGGCCGCACGATCCGGCTGGGACTCATCGGGCTCACCACCGACCTCAACCGCCGTGCATACGTGCGCTACGCACCGCCGGTCGAGTCGGCCCGCGAGCAGATGACGCAGCTGAAGGGCAAGGTCGACGCGGTGATCGCGCTGACACACCTTCCGCTCGCGGACGATCAGGAGCTCGTTGTCCAGGTGCCGGAGATCGATCTCGTGCTCGGCGGCCACGAACACGAGAATTTTCAGGTGCGTCGCGGGCGCGACTTTACGCCGATCATCAAAGCCGATTCCAACCTGCGCTCGGCGTCGGTGGTGACGCTCGCGTTCGGGAAGCCCGGATCGCGCCCGTCGATTTCGGCCCGGCTGCAGACCATCGACGACAGCATCCGGCAGGATCCCAAAGTGGACGGGGTCGTCCGGAAGTGGACGGCCGCCGCGTTCGATGCGTTCCGGAAGAACGGGTTCGAGCCCGAGCGCACGGTGGCCGTCATCGACGAGCCGCTCGACGGCCGCGACGCCATCGTGCGGAACCAGCCCGGACGACTCACCGACCTGGTGGCGGCCGGCTTCGATCGCGAAGCCGGACCGGTTGACCTCGCCATCGTGAACGGCGGATCGATTCGCGTCAACGACATCATCCAGCCGGGCCCGGTGACCGAGTACGACATCATCCGCATTCTGCCGTTTGGCGGACGCGTGACGCGCGCCTCCTTCGACGGAGCGCTGCTGCTGTCGGTGCTCGATATCGGCATGAAGAACCAGGGGGCGGGGGGCTACCTGCACCTGCGAGGCGTCGTCCGCGAGGGCGGCCGGTGGCTCGTGAAGGGAAGGCCCATCGACCCTGCGGCGCGTTACGTGGTGGCCGCGACCGATTTTCTCCTGAGCGGCGGCGAGACCAATCTCGGATTTCTCACGAGGACCAACCCTGCCGTCCACGACGTGCAGGAGTTCGGCGACGTCAGGCAGGCCCTCATTCGCGAGCTTCGCGCCCGGTACTCGTCACAGTAGCGGGTTCATCCCCACGCGTGACCCGCCGGCCAGGTTGTTGTGAAGGCGCTCCAGGGGCTCCGGGCCGGCCTGGTTCAGATACGGCGTGGCCGTTTGGTCGACACCAAACGCGCGATGTGCGCCCGCTCGTGGCGCGGAAGATCGCGCAGATAGCACTCGACAGACTCGACGACCAGCCGCCATTGCGGCTGCTGGCGCACTTTGCTGAGCGCGGCGAGCTTGTCGCGCGCTTCCGCCGGCAGACGGAAGCTGACCTGCGGATAGTCCTTGACACGCGCGCCACCGTCGCCGGCAGGCGGGCGGCCGACTCTCACTGCGCGGCGTGCGCGCTTCGCGGGGTTCACCATAGGGATTTGACGTTTGTGCTAGCAACAACTTTCGTTAGAATAGATCTCTCTAATGGCGACGCGCACCGCACGCCGCACCCCGAATCGTCCACGCGCCCGGCGCGGCCGTCCACGCCTGCATCGCGAGGCCTGGACGAAGGTGTCGGTCGTCATGTTCGAGCGCCAGGTGCTGGAGCTCGATCGACTGACGACGACGATCCGCAGCAAGACCGGCGCGAACCTGACGCGGGCCGAAGTCATCCGTGCTCTGCTGGATGCGTTGGACGAAAGCCGCCTGGATGTGACCTCGGTCGTCTCGGGCGCCCACCTCAAGCGCATGCTCGCGCAGAAGCTGTCGGCCTGATACGCCGTCGGCGGCAATTCGGTATATAAGTATCTCATAAATCGGCAAGCGGTATACTGGCGCCCTTCATTGATTGCGGGGAGGCCTTATGAAGCACGTGTCATTCGCGGCGCTCGTCGTCGGCGTCATCGGCCTTGGTCTCGTCAGCTCCACTCACGCGCAGCTGTTCCCGGCCGGCGATGAGATGATGACGATGGGGCACGTCCTCCTGAACGTCAGCGACGTGGCGCCACATCGTGATTTCTGGACCAGCCAGTTCGATGCGAAGCCCATCAAGGTCGGGACGCTCGAAGGCATCACTATCCCGGGCGTCGTGGTGCTCTTCAGGGCGCAGCCGCGCACCGGACCGAGCGAAGGCACGACCATCAATCACATGGGGCTGAAGCTGAACAAGCTCTCGGACTTCACAGCGCGATTCGACAAGGCCGGTTTGAAGTACGACCCGCCGCGTATCGGCCGCGAGAACACGCCGCAGACCTATGTGAACGGCCCCGACACGTTCCGCATGGAGCTCGTCGAAGACAGCACGCTGCCGGCGCCGGTCGTCAGCCATCACCTGCACTACTGGCTGGAGCACCCGGCGGACGTGAAGAAGTGGTACGTGCAGAAGCTGCTGTTGAAGCCCACCATGCGCGGTCCGTACGACTCCGGTGACGTGCCGGGCATGAACCTCACGCTGGCGCCGCTCGGCAGGCAGAAAGTCCCGGGCGTGCCGACCAGGGGCCGGCTGATGGACAGCATCGGGTTCGACGTGCGCGACCTGAAAGCGTACGTCGAGAAAATCAAGGCCAACGGCGCGACCTTTGACGTGCCCTACGGACGCGATCCCGAGCTCGGCTTGATGTCGGCGACGGTGACCGACCCGTGGGGTGTCACGATCAGGCTGACAGAAGGACTGAACAAGGCGGCGGGGATGACGTCGTATTCCTACGTGGACGGGTACGTCGTCGTGCGGCCGATCGAGTAATGCACAAACAGCCCCGGTGGATGCGCGTCGTTGCGCTTCCGATGGCGAGCTGTGCGGCCGCCACGCTGATTACCTGGCAGCTCTGGCCGTACATCGCCCCGTCGGCCTCGCCACTGTTCTTCGTGGCGGTGATGTTTTCTTCGCTCTACGGAGGTATTGCGGCAGGTCAGATCGCGACCTTCCTGTCGGCGGCCTCGACGGCGTACTTCTTCATGACGCCGCAGTTTTCTCTGGACGTCAATTCCAGCGATATCTTCCGGCTGGTCGTGTTCGCGGCCGTGGCGCTGCTGACTAACTGGATCGCGGCGGCGAGAAATCGCACCGACCAGGCCCAGAGACGGCTCGTCGAGGAGCTTCAGACCGCGAACGCGCGCATCCGGACGCTCAGCGACATGCTGCCGATTTGTCCCGATTGCCGGCGCGTGAGGGTGGGCGACACGAACGCCGAGTGGAAGAGCGTGGAAACATATCTGGCCGAGACGCCTGAACTGCAGCTGAGCCACGCGCTGTGCCCCGAGTGCTCAGCGCGGCACTTCCCGGAGTTTCACGTGCACACGAAGTGAGTGGGACGTCCTGGCGCCTGTCTGGCGGCGCGCCTCGACTTTCGGCGTCGACGGTCGCGCCACGTTCGCGTCGGCTCCCTTCCAGATGCTGTTGGGCAGCACCATCAGAATCGCGACGAGACCCGCACACGTAACCTTACCCGGCCTGATGGGACACCGCATCAGCGCTCCTCGATGAATTGTGTGTAAGAGAGAGAGAATCGGGCGCGGCGCGCCGTGCGCGCGGCGCAACGGGCAGCCTGTGAATTACCGGGGAATTATAACATTGCGACGCCGTTCCTTGACTGGAATCGCGGGCGGCGGTAGAGTCGCCGCAATCCCACCATATCCCGTGCGGCCTCGAGGTTTCATCAAGGAGGATGGCATGCGGTTGTACTTGCTCATCGGGCTCTCCGTGCTGCTGGCCGGTTGTTCGGATCAGGGCGTCGCGAGCCAGGACGCCAACGCGCCGATCAAGATCGAGATCTCCCAAATGTATGTGACCGTACGCAACGAGTCCGGCCTCGCGTTGAACGACGTGACGGTCGGCATCGTTCCCGTGGGGCGAACGACGATTTACGGCAAGTTCGTCGGCCGCATCGAGAACGCCCAGTCACGTAACCTGATGCTGGGAGAGTTTATCGGGCGCGACGGCACCCCGTTCAACCTGCGAGTCGTGAAGCCACGGTCCATCGAGGTGAAGGGCAAAGATGTGAACGGGAAGGACTACAGCGTCGAGACGGCGTGGCGATAATTTGACGAAAGTGGAGCGCTTCGACCCCATCAGGGGTGCGGTGATATGATGCTCCCTCCCTGATGGAAGCCAGTACCCTGCGTACCGGCCGATGGATCGTCGGTGGCGTGGTTTTTCTGGTAGCCGCCACGATTCTTTTCGAAGCTGCGGGGCAGTCTTCGCCGCGCCCGGTCGCGGTACGCCCGAATACCTATCGCCCGGTTGCGACCGACGACCGCGAAGTGCGGACGGCGCTCAACTTCGCGCTGGCCGATCAGAACAAGAAGAACCGCAGCAATTCGGCCATCATCCTCCGCAATGTGCTGACCGCAGAACGCCAGGCGTCGAAGGGAGACAACTTCCGGATGTGCCTCTCCGTCGACCGCCGCGGCCGCCGCGATACCGCCCGTACCGTCGTCCATCGCAATCAGAAACAGCAGTGGTCGGTTGCGCTATGGGCGTGGGGGGCTTGCGGGAAGTCCTGAGATCTGGAATCTAAAATCTAGAATCTAAAATCTAGAATCTGCGGCGAGATCTCACCGGGAAGATTCTAGATTCTAGTTTCCAGATTCTAGTTTCTAGATTTTAGTTTCTAGATTCCCGTTTCTCTCTCCCCAGTCCTGATGTTGTAGGCCTGTTCCACCGGGCAGATGAACACGCGGCCGTCGCCGATTTCTCCGGTGCGCGCCGCTTCGCGAATCGCCTGCAGCGCCGGTTCCACGAGTTCATCCGGGACGACCGTTTCGATCTGCATCTTCGGCAGCAGCGTCACTTCGTACTCGCGTCCCCGATAGACCGCCGTGTGCCCCTTCTGCCGGCCGTGCCCGCGCACCTCGGTCACCGTCATGCCGGCAATCTGAATCCTGGCGAACGCTTCCTTGAGGTCGTCTACCTTGTTCGGGCGAATGATCGCTTTGATGAGTTTCATGCAAGCTCCGATCGAAGGGCCGGCGAGGTCTTCGGCGCGCCGATGTGAGAGCCGAGAGTGGCGCTGGCCTCGCCGTGCACGTAGGCCTCTTCGCCGTGGTTGCTGATGTCCAGCCCGACCGATTCATCATCGGCCGAGGCGCGCAGCGGAATCACCATGCCGATCAGCTTGAGCAGAATGAAGCTGACGACGCCGCTGTAGACAATCGTCGCCGCCACCGCGGCGGCCTGAATCCCGAGTTGCGCCGGGTTGCCGAACAGCACGCCGTCGGCCACGCCGTTGAGCGCCTTCTGGGCAAACACGCCCGTCAGGAGCGCGCCGACCGTGCCGCCCACGCCGTGCGCCGCCACCACGTCGAGCGAATCATCCAGCGACGTCTGCGCCCGCCAGATCAGCCCGAAGTAGCTCGGCACCGCCGCGATCGCGCCCAGCGCAATCGCGCTCATCGGCCCGACAAACCCCGCCGCCGGCGTGACCGCCACCAGCCCGACCACGATCGCCGTGGCGCAGCCCACCGCCGTCGGTTTGCCCGAGCGGGCATAGTCGAGCAGCGTCCACACCACCAGCGTCCCCATCGGCGCCAGGAAGGTCGTCGTAAACGCCAGCGCCGGCAATCGGGCTCGCCGCCAGCGCGCTGCCGGCGTTGAACCCGAACCAGCCGAACCACAGCAGGCCGGCGCCCAGCAGCGTGAACGGCACGTTGTGCGGCAGGAGCGACGAGCTCGGATAGTCGCGGCGCTTGCCCACGACGATCGCCGCCACCAGCGCCGCCACGCCCGCGTTGACGTGCACGACCGTGCCGCCCGCGAAGTCCAGCGCCCCCAGCTTCGCCAGCCAGCCGCCGCCCCACACCCAGTGCGCCACCGGCGAGTAGACCACCAGCGCCCACAGGATGATGAAGGTCAGGTAGGCCGAGAAGCGCATCCGCTCGACGATCGCGCCCGAGATGAGCGCCGCCGTGATGATGCAGAACGTCCCCTGGTAGGCCATGAACAGGTAGTGCGGGATCGTGCCCTGCGCCTCGAGCCCCACCCCGCGCAGGAACAGCCGCGACAGATCGCCGAGGTAATTGCCGCCGGCCGAAAACGCCAGCGAATAGCCGATGACCGCCCACAGCACGCCGACGAACCCCAGCGAGATGAAGCTCATCATCATCGTGTTGAGCGCGTTCTTCGAGCGCACCAGCCCCCCGTAGAAGAAGGCCAGCGCCGGCGTCATCAGCAGCACCAGAGCCGTCGAAACCAGCATCCATGCAGTGTCAGCTTGATTCATCTCGTACCTTTCATGTGTAATTTGATGGACAAGAATGTCGATGATGGGCGACATAATCAAGATCATTTCGAACAAGAATGTGGCTTTCCTTCGGGGGCCATCCAAGCGATGCGCATCCTACAATGTTGTGCGTCTGACGACAACCTCGACAAACTTGTGGCTCGCGTTTGGGCGGATAATGCGGAAATGCGAGGAGTCAACGGACTGCACCACATCACCGCGATCGCGGGGCCCGCACAGGAGAACCTCGACTTCTACGCCGGCGTGCTCGGCATGCGGCTCGTCAAGCGCAGCGTCAACCAGGACGATCCGGGGACATACCACTTGTTTTACGCAGACGCCGAGGGGAGTCCGGGTTCCGATCTCACCTTCTTTCCGTGGTCTCACGCGGCGCCGCCGCGAGCGGGCTATGGCCTCGCCATGGAGGTCGGTCTGGAGGTGCCGCAGGGGAGCCTCGGCTACTGGGCCGATCGGCTGCGGCGTTACGGCATCACGATCGGCCCGCCTGAGACACGCTTTGGCGAGAGCGTTCTGGCCTTCACCGATCCGCATGGCCTGAACGTGGCGCTCGTCGAGGCCGGCCGCCCGCGTCGGTTCACACCGTGGAGCGAGAGCCCGGTGCCGGTCGAGCGCCAGGTCCGCGGGCTGTACGGCGCGCAGGTCTGGGAGCACGAAGCAGCGGTTACGACGCGGTTTCTGACGTCCATCCTCGGGTTCCAGCAGATGGCCACCGAGCACGGATGGACGCGATATGGATGTCCCGGCGGGCGCGGCGTCATCGACGTGCGCGATGCACCCGAAGCCCGTCGTGGTGCATGGGGCGTCGGCGCGGTTCACCACCTGGCCTGGCGTGTAGACGATGACGAGCATCAGCTCGACGTGCGCACGCGGGTCGAGGGCGCGGGCGCCCACCCGACCACCGTGATCGACCGGTTCTGGTTCAAGTCGGTGTACTTCAAGGAGCCGGGCGGAGTGCTCTTCGAGCTCGCGACCGACGGGCCGGGCTTTGCGGTCGATGAGGATGCCGCGCATCTCGGCGAAAGCCTCGTGCTGCCGCCATGGCTCGAAGCCCACCGCGCGGCCATCGAAGAGACGCTGCCAAAGCTGACGCTGGAAACTGGAAGCTGGAATCTGGAATCTAAAAACTAGAATCTAGAAACTAGAATCTAGAACCGAACCGGAACCCGAACCGAACCGGAACCCGAACCGGAACTGGAACCGGAACTTGGAACTTCATGCTGTCCTTCACCCATCTATATCATCCGCCTCGGGCGCCGGGGGCGCCGACGCTGCTCATGCTGCACGGCACCGGGGGCAACGAGCACGAGCTCGTCCCGCTCGCGGCGGAACTGATGCCGGGCGCCGGTGTGTTGAGTCCGCGCGGCAAGGTACTCGAGCGTGGGATGCCGCGTTTTTTTCGCCGTCTCGCCGAAGGCGTCTTCGACCTGGACGATCTGCGTCAGCGCACCCTGGAGCTCGCCGACTTCATCGGTGAGGCGAGCCTGTATTACAAGTTCGATGCATCGCGGGTGATCGCCGTTGGGTTTTCGAACGGCGCAAACGTCGCCGGAGCGACGCTGTTGCTGGCGCCGAAGGTGCTCGCCGGTGCCGTGCTGTTGCGCGCCATGGTGCCCATCGTTCCCGATCCGCTTCCCGCGCTTCCCGCGACCCCGGTCCTCATCTCCAACGGCCGCGTCGATCCGCTCGTCCCGGTGGCCGAAACCGATCGGCTCGCGGCGCTGCTGCGGTCGGCCGGCGCCCAGGTGTCCGTCCACTGGCACCAGGCCGGGCACCAGCTCGTGCACGACGACATCGAGCGGGCGCATGCCTGGCTCGCGCGGTTCTGAGATCAATTCTCAGAACAATTCTCAAGTTTCAATGCGAGCCGACCGCCGTGATAGCGTCGCCGCGCGATGGCGGTCCTTGTGTCGATCAGCGCGCTCGTGCTGCTCATCGTGCGTCCACAGGCCGCCGATGCGCAGCCGGTCGATCGCGCCGGTCTCAGCGGCGAGCAGTTGTATGGCGCCGCGTGCGCCGCCTGTCACGGGAACGATGGGCGCGGACAACCGATCGCCGTCCGCGGGTTCGATCTGGAGCCGCCGGACTTCACCGATTGCCACCTCACGACGCCTGAAGCCGATCTCGATTGGTCCTCCGTGATCCACCAGGGCGGGCCGGCACGCGCCTTCGATCGCATGATGCCCGCGTTCGGCGACGAACTGTCGGACGACGAGATCGCAAAGCTCATCGGGCACCTTCGTGGATTCTGCGCGGAGCCGAGGTGGCCCCACGGCGATCTCAACATGCCGCGCGCGCTCTTTACCGAGAAAGCCTTTCCCGAGAACGAAGCCGTCCTGACGACGACATTCGGGCGTGGCGACGAGCCCAGGGTGAGCAACGAGTTTCTGTACGAACATCGCGTGGGACGCCGCGGCCAGTACGAAATCTTCGCGCAGGACGCGGATGAGATCGGCGGCGCGTACAAGCACGTGCTCTTCGACAGTCACCGCCGGGGATCGATCTTCTCGGGCGGCGGCGAGGTCAAGTTCAACGACAGCGGCGCCGTGTTCGAGGCATTCGGCGCGTTCAGCCAGGCGCTGCCGTATGTCGCCGACGGCTTTCTGCATGCGCACACCGGCATCGAGATGCCGACCGAGAAGGACGCGCCCAACGAAGTGTTCTGGCGCACGGCGATCGGCAAGAGTTTCATGGTGCGTCGCTGGGGCCGCGCGTGGTCGCCGATCGTCGAACTGCTGGCCGCGCGCGAGATGGTATCGGGCGCGGCCGTCGAATGGGACGCGGTGCCGCAGATGCAGGTGAGCCTGAGCACGCGACAGCACGTGCTCGTCAACCTCGGCGTGCGCCTGCCGTTGACGCAGCAGGCGGAGCGACCGGCGAGCGTGTCGGTGTACCTGCTGTGGGACTGGTTCGACGGGGGATTTTTCTCGGGATGGTGATGCGGCCGTTCCTTTCCGGTCTCGGTGGCGTCGTCGTGCTCGCGGCGGTCGCGATGACCGCCCAACGGGATCCGCATAGCCCGGAGTCCTTCAAGACATCCGATCAGTGCCTGGCGTGCCATAACGGCTTGCGGACGCCATCCGGAGAAGACGTCTCGATCGGGGCCAGCTGGCGGACCTCGATGATGGCCAATGCCGCCCGCGATCCGTACTGGCAGGCTGGCGTACGAAGGGAAGTGCTCGACCACCCGTCGCTCGCCGGCGCCATCCAGGATGAGTGCGCGACGTGCCATATGCCCATGGCGCGCACCGAAGCGCGCATGCGGGGCGCCGAGGGGGAGGTCTTCGCGCATCTGCCCGTCAGCCGGCAAGGCGATCGCGCCGACCAGCTCGCGCACGATGGCGTCGCCTGTTCGCTCTGCCATCAGATCACCGATCAGAACCTCGGAACGCCGTCGAGCTTCACGGGAGGATACGTCGTCGCTCCGGCGAATGCCCGGGCGCCCCGGCCGGTGTTCGGGCCGTTCCGCATCGAACGCGGGATTTCGACGATCATGAGGTCGTCCACGGGGTTCGAGCCCACCGAGTCGCTGCACGTGCGCCAGTCGGAGCTGTGCGCGACGTGCCACACGCTGGTGACCAAGGCGCGTGGTCCGAACGGAGAGATCATCGGGGAGCTGCCCGAGCAGGTGCCCTATCTCGAGTGGAAGCACAGCGCCTTCGCGCCAGAAGAGCGCAGCTGCCAGTCCTGCCACATGCCGGTCGTCGAGGCAGAGACGCCCATCGCGTCGGTGCTCGGCGCGCCGCGCAAAGGATTTGCCCGCCACACCTTCGTTGGCGGCAACTTCTTCATGCAGCGCATGCTGAATCGCTTTCGGGACGAGCTCGGCGTGGTGGCGCCCGCCGATGAAATGAATGCCGCCGCGGATGCGACCATCGCGAACCTCCGCTCGCGCACCGCGACGCTGTCGATCGAGAACGCGCGGCGTTCGCGATGGCCGCATCGTCGCGGACATCGCGGTCGAGAACGCGACCGGGCACAAGCTGCCGACAGGTTATCCCTCACGCCGGGTCTGGCTGCACGTGACGGTTCGCGATCGCGCCGGCGCCGTCATCTTCGAGTCGGGTGCGGTTGCCGCGAACGGCGCCATCACCGGCAACGACCACGACGCGGACGCGCTGCGCGTCGAGCCGCACTACACCGAGATCGGCGAGCCGGGCCAGGTGCAGATTTACGAATCGATCATGCGCGATCAGGC
>CAWGDY010000002.1:0-285583 GCA_963821395.1 Vicinamibacterales bacterium
GACGGTGCTCTTCGTACCTACCAACAACGGCCTGCCGCCGGAACACGCTGCCGAGGTCGTCGCGCAGTCACGAAGCGCCGACATTGCCAGGGCCGTCGAGAACGGCATGTGGGTCGTTCGCGCGGATGTGGCCGGTCGCGCCGGCGATCTGTGTCGTACGGGTCGTCGGGCATCGTGGACCCGAAAGGGATGGTGATGCACACTGCGCGGGAGCTGAACGACGACCTCCTCGTCGCGGAGATCGACACGACGCCCCGGCAGGTCAAACGGCCACCGCCGCGATCCCTGTGGCCGGAGCGGCCGGCTCGAAAGGTCGAGAATTAGATGATGACTCCCATCAATCCTCTCGCGGCGCGCATCTCGCGCCGCCGGTTGCTTCAGACGCTGTCGTTGAGCGGCGCAGGTGTCTCGCTCACCGGGCCCGCGCCGGCCTACGCGAGGCAGGCGCCGGCCACACGCGAAGCACCCGCGCTTGCGCCGCTGAACCGCTTTCCACGCATGGTGCAGGAATTCTTCGTGGCGCGCGAGAACGAGATCTATCAGCAACGGCTGAAGAGGCTTGCGGCGCTGAAGACGAAGGCCGACGCCCAGGCCTATGTCGAATCCGTCCGCGGACAGATACGGCAGGCCTTTGGACCGTATCCCGAAAAAACACCGCTCAATGCCCGGGTGACGAAGACCGTCGAGCGCGACACCTACAAGATCGAGAACGTGCTGTTCGAGAGCCGTCCCGGATTTCTCGTGTCCGCGAATCTGTACATCCCCAAGGGCCGGACGTTCCCGCTTCCGGGCGTCGTCGCGTCTGCGGGCACTCGGACAACGGCAAGGCGATCGAGACCTATCAATCCTTCTGTCAGGGACTGGCACGTCTCGGGTACGTCGTGTTGATCTTCGATCCGATCGGCCAGGGCGAGCGCATGCAGTACGTCGACGCCAGCTGGAAGCCCGTGCGCGGAACGGGTACGGCGGAACACAACTACGCCGGCATCCAGCAGGTTCTCGTCGACGAGCGCTTCTGGATGTGGCGGGCGTGGGACGGCATCCGCGCCCTCGATTACCTGATGTCGCGCAAGGAAGTGGATCGTGCGCCATCTCGGCATCACGGGCAACTCGGGCGGCGGCACGATGACGACGTGGCTCTGCGGCGTCGAAGACCGCTGGACGATGGCGGCCCCGAGCTGTTTCGTGACCGAGTTCAGGCGGAACATGGAAAACGAGCTCGGCGCGGACATGGAGCAGTGCCCGCCGCGGGCGCTGGCGCTCGGCCTCGACCACGAAGACTTCCTGGCGGCGATGGCGCCGAAGCCGGTCATCATCCTGGCCAAGGAGAAGGACTACTTCGACGCGCGCGGCAACGAAGCGGCCTACCACCGGCTGAAGCAGCTGTATCGCCTGCTCGGCGCCGACGAGAACGTCGCGTACTTCGTCGGACCGACCTATCACGGCTACTCGCAGGAGAACCGCGAAGCGATGTACCGCTGGTTCAACCGCTGCACCGGCGATTTCGGACGCAAAGACGGAACCGAAACTCGTTCTCGAAAAAGACGAGCCGCTCTGGGCCACGCCGCACGGCCAGGTCGCCGAACTGAAATCGAAGACGATCTACGGCTTCACTCAGGAAAAGTCCAGGGCCCTCAGCGCCAGACGGCTGGATCTGGACGGCGCCGCACTGCCCCGAACGGTTGCTGAAGTGCTGCGTCTTCCCGAACGCACCGGTGTTCCGGAATTCCGCATCTTGAGGCCGCTGCCCGATCGCCGGTATCCGATGAAGCACGCGCTCCCCTACATGGTCGAAACCGATCCGGGCGTGCACGCGATCGTGTACCGGCTCACGCAAGAGCCGCTGCTGTCGCGCCCGCCGCGCGACACCAGCAAGGCGATCCTGTACATTTCGCACACCTCCTCGGACGAAGAGCTGCGAAGCGAGCGGCTGATCCGCGATCTCATCGCGTCGGATCCCGACGCCGCCTTCTACACGTGCGACGTGCGGGGTGTGGGCGACTCCGAACCGCAGACGACGAACGTGACCGATCGAGGCGAATACAGCACTGATTATTTCTATGCGTCGCACGCGCTCATGCTGGACTATCCGTACCTCGGCCAGCGCACGTTCGACGTGCTCCGAGTGCTCGACTGGCTGAACGCGTGGGGCTACGGGCAGATTCACCTCGCGGCCAAAGGCTACGGCGCGCTGCCAGCGACCTTCGCCGCGCTGCTCTCATCGCACGTGCTCCAGGTGACGCTGAAGCACGCGTTGAGCTCGTATGCCGAGATCGCCGAGGCAAAGGATTACAACTGGCCGTTGTCGGCGTTGCCCGCGGGTGTGCTGGCGAGCTTCGACCTGCCGGATTGTTATCGGGAGTTGAAGAAGAAGAATCTGAAGCTGCTGGAACCCTGGGGCGCCAACCCGGCGCGAACCTGATCCGAGGAGATGAGTATGAGCATGAGTTTGAAACGTCCTGCCATGATCGCGGCGCTCTTTGCGGCCTTCGTGTCGATACCGGGGCACGCGCAGGCACCGAAGCCCGACCCGGCTGCGCTGGCCAAAACCGGCATTCTGGAGCGGCTCGCCGAGCGAAGCGGCGTCTACGGCGTTCCACCGACCGCGAAGGTTCCCGGGTTCATCGCCGATGCCGGCTGGCCGCAGAAGCTGCCCAACAACTGGATCATCGGCGAGGTGGGCGGCCTGTACGTCGCGCCCGACGATCACATCTGGGTGTACCAGCGTCCGCGCAGCCTGACCAACGACGAAGCGGCGCTGACGCCGGCCACGCACAAGGCGCCGGACGGCAAGCCCGTGGACGCGCTCGGCTATCCACGTCCGTACGGTGTGCTCGGCGACTGCTGTCTGCCGGCGCCGGCGGTCATGGAGTTCGACGCGAACGGCAAACTGCTGCAGGCGTGGGGCGGCCCGGCCGATCCCGGCAAGTGCAAGGTCGAGGACGGCTGCATCTGGCCCGCCAGGGAGCACGGCATCTTCGTCGATCACAACGGCTTCGTGTACATCGGCGGCAACGGCGGCAACGGCAAGCCGAACGGGTCGGCCTGGGCCTCGACCGCCGGCGCCGACGGCATGGTCCTGAAGTTCACCAAGCAGGGGAAGTTCGTGATGATGATCGGCGGCCCCACCAAGGGCGCCGACAGCAACAACAAGGACGGCGGCAAGAACGCCACGCCGTTCTTCTTCCTGCCGGCCGACCTCATGGTCGAACCAACGACCAACCGGCTGTATGTGTCCGACGGGTACGGCAATCGCCGCGTGGTGATGGTCGATGCCGCGACCGGCAAATACATCGGCCACTTCGGCGCGTACGGCAACAACCCGGTGGATGACAAGGCCGCCGCCGCGGCCGGCCCGTGGATGAACGACTTCACGAAAGGCAACATGAAGCCCGCGTTCTTCCGCAATCCCGTGCATTGCGTGAAGGTGAGCAAGGAAGGGCTGATTTACGTCTGCGACCGCGGCAACAACCGCATCCAGGTCTTCAACAGCAAGGATCCGAATCTCGGCAAAGAGTGCGCGAACCCGTCCGGTGAGGCGGGCAAGTGCGGGTTCGTGAAAGAGCAGCAGGTCGCCATCAAGACCAACGGGCTTCCGGGTTCCGCGGTGTCGATGAACTTCTCGACCGACGCCAAGCAGACGTGCCTCTACATCGGCGACAACTCCAACATGACGATCTACATCCTGAACCGGGACAACTTGCAGGAGATTGGCCGTCTCGGCAGGAGCGGCCGTGAAACCGGCGAGTTCCACTGGCTGCACCAGGTGAGCGTCGATACGCACGGCAACATCTACACGGCCGAAGTCGACACCGGCAAACGCATCCAGAAGTTCGTGCGTTACGGCCCCGATGGCTGCAGCGGCACGGGACGGACGACTGTCGGCGGAGTGCTGCAGTAAGCTAGGGATAGGTGGTAGGTGGATTAGGCTGGGGCGAGGGACTGACCGCCGCCACGGCCAGGGCAATGCTTCGCGATGGCGCAGTGGCAGATAGCACCCGCCTCGCTGCCAGTGGCAGCACGGGCTTTCGTTCCGGTAGCGCAGGGCTTTAGCCCTGCCTCAGTGCGCCGCGCCTCACTCCGGTGGCGCAGGGCTTTAGCCCTGCCTCAGTGCGTCAGCGAGTAGAGAACGTAGTTGACGCCGATCCGGTAGGCCTCGTTGGTGGGATCGATCGCGAAGAATCCCCTGTCGGACCATTCCCAGTATTCGGCGAGATCGTTGTTGTGGTTCGCCAGGGCGATCAGGCGGCCGTCCGGGTTGTTGTCTTCGAACAGCGCCTGGTAGTCGGGGATCATGCCGGGGAACATCGGATGCGGGTAGTCGATCTTCTTCAAGTCGAAGAACGTGTGGAAGACCGGGTGCGTCACGTCGATCTCGATCCACCGCAGTTCCGGCATCACCCGGCGCATCTGCGCGGCCATGTTGTCCCACTGCGTGGTCTCGAAGTCGTCGAAGAGAATCAGGCCGCCCTTCAGCAGGTACTGCCGGAGGTTTCGCGCCTCGGCATCCGTCATGTCCCAGAATCCCGGCTCCGACATGTAGACGAGCGGGTGGCGGAAGATCTCCGGATCCCCCAGATCGAGCACGTTGCTGCCGTCGGTGTGCGCGCGGACTTTGGAAATGTCGGCCACGATGTAGGCGAGATGCCGATCGGCGCGCGGATAGTCGTGGTTCCAGCTCGAGCTGGGGTGATACCGCAGCCGCGTAAAGACCCACTTGTCGTCGTACTTCACGTTCGGCGACACAGATGACCGGTACGAGCCGAACTGCGCCGGCGGCCCATATCGGGAACGCCAGCGCGAACGCCGCCGCCACGATTAGCGGCCTGCCCACCTTCGGCCTACTTCCGGCCCTCGAGCACCAGCTTGATCGTCGAGAGCGTCTGTTCGGCTCCCTCGCGGGCCATCTTCTCCGCCACGCTTCGCGCGATCCCGCCAAAACCGCCGCGCAGCAAGTCGCCTCGCGATCGATTGCTGTAGAGGATGTAGGTGACGGGCGAGCCATTCTCGGTACCGCTGGCGATCCACGCCACGGCGAGCGACGCGTCGTAGTAGTGGCTGGTGTAGATGTATTTCTGCGCGACGACCGTCCGGTCCTCTCCCGCCTTCGGCGTGTACATCACCGCATGGACCACGCTGACGATCGGTTTCTGCCCGTAGTCTTCCTTGATCCAGTAGATGATGTCGCGCGCACCCGCGAGCGAATCGTTCGGAAATCCGGACAGATAACGCGCCAGCTCGGGAACAAAGGCGTGAACGTTGCGTGCGCGGGTGAGCAGGCTCGACCATTCCGACTTGAGGCTCACGGCCTTGCTGCTGTCGTTGTAGGTCACGAGGGCTTCGTCTCCCCGCGCCCGATAAGCGGTGACATAGTCCACGACGGTCTTGCGTGCGAACTCGTTGACCCGGTCGGGATAGTCCGGCGCCTTCCAGTCGATGGCGGCCTGAATCGCGGAGAGCCCCGCGCCGCCGATGCGAACACCGCAGCTCCCGACGCGGCAGTTTTTCAACTCATCGATGTCGTTGCGGTCGAAGGCCAGCCTGGCGACGTCCGAGAGCGATGCGGGAGTGCTGAACTGACCGAAACCCTGTATCACCTGGCCGTCAACGTACGAGATCATCTGGCCGTAGTAGCTCACCACCTGCGCATGCGGCGCCAGAATCCTGACGGCGGCCTGCGTCACGATCTCGCCGTTTTTTTCGGCGTTCGCGTGTGCGACGACCATGCCGCCCTGAAGCATCGTGAGATCCGCGGGCGTGAAGTCCACCTTCCGAAGAACCTGCTCCACTTCCGGACGGGGATCGGCTGCCTGGCCGCCGAGCGCGACCGGTATCAGCAAGGCTGCGGCGAAAACGGTCAACATGTCGCGAATGAGCGTGTGCATGGTGCCCATGATAGCGAAATTGAGCCGGGGACCAGGAGACGATCAACAGGAGATTAAGAGATCAGGAGAAATCCTTGAACAGAAGATCAGAAGATCAGAAGAGATGTCTTCTTAGAAGACTTTCTTGCTTCTGGTCTTTTGACCTTCTGTTATCTGGGTCTAGCGCGTTCTCTAATCTCTTGATTCCTGTTTCGCCGGGACTCGGCTAAGATACGGCCCGGATGTCAGGGCGCGTTCTCATCACCTTGCTGCTCCTGGGCATTGTCGTCACGGGTGTACGCCCGGCCGCCGTGCGGCAGACAGGCCGGCCCGCGTCCTACTCGGCGCGGCAGCTCGGCACGGTTGTCGAGCTGAACGATGCCGCGAGCCAGACTTCCGTTTCGATTCTTCCCTCGCTCGGCAATATCGCCGTCGAAATGAAAGTGAAGGGCCACAACGTCCTTCGCTTCCCCTTCCAGACCGCTGCCGAGTACAAGGGCGGCACCGGATCGATAGGCATTCCATTCCTGGCGCCGTGGGCCGATCGGCTCGACGAGCAGGCGTTCTACGCCAACGGCAAGCGTTACGCGTTCGACATGACGCTGGGCAACGTGCGCGGGACGAATCCGATTCACGGCTTTCTGATGAATGTCCCCGACTGGAACGTCGTCGAGGTCCGCGCCGACGGGCAGTCGGCCTGGGTCACCAGCCGGCTGGAGTTCTTCAGGCAGCCCCAGTGGATGAAGCAGTTTCCGTTCGCGCACACCATCGAGATGACGCATCGTCTTCGCGACGGCGTCCTGGAAGTCGCGACGAAGATCGACAACCTGAGCGTCGACCCGATGCCTGTCGCGATCGGATTCCATCCGTTCTTCCAGCTGACCGATTCGCCGCGCGACGACTGGACGCTCTCGGTCGCTGCCCGGACGCACTGGCCGGTGGGCGAATCGAAAATGCCGAGCGGCGTGCCGCAGCCGATCGAAAAATTCTTCAGCACACCGGCAGCCGTTCAGCTGGCGCCCCTCGAACTGGACGACGTGTTCAGCGATCTCGTACGAGACGCACGAAGCCAGGCGACGATGTCGCTGAAAGGCAAAGCACAGCGGCTCGACGTGGTGTTCGGCGCGAACTATCGCGCGGTCGTGATTTATGCGCCGAAGCCAGAGCCGGGCCAGGACCCCGCGGCCCGCAACTTCATCTGCATCGAGCCGGTGACGGCGATCATCAACGGCCTGAATCTCGCGCACAAGGGCGTGTACAAGGACCTGCAAAGCATTCCTCCCGGCGGTGTCTGGCAGGAGAGCTTCTGGATTCGGCCCAGCGGTTTCTAGTCATGTCACGAGCGACCGCGTTTGTTCTGTCAGCCTTCATCCTCGCCGTCAGCCCGCAGGCTCAATCGCCGCGTGAGATCTCGTTTGAGGAGATCGCGCAGCCGAAACCCGGTGAGTGGCCGAGCTACAACGGCCAGCTGAGCGCGAACCGCTACAGCACGCTCGACGAGATCAACACCCGCAACGTGTCGACGCTCGAGCCGAAGTGGACGCACGAGATGGGCGGTCAGCGCGCGCTTCAGGGAACGCCGCTCGTCGTCGATGGCGTGATGTACGCCCCGGCCGTCAACGAGGTGCGCGCGCTGGATGCGCGAACCGGGAAGCAAATCTGGCAGTTCGTGCGTCCCCAGACACCCGGGCTCGTTCCTACCGGCGACCCGGCGTCTGGCATCAACCGCGCGGTGGCGGTGCTCGGCCAGCGTCTGTTCCTGCAAACCGATCACGCGCACCTCGTGGCGCTGGATCGACAGAACGGCCAGGTGCTCTGGGACGTGGAAATGGCGGACTACCGCCAGAATTACGGCGCGACCGGCGCGCTGCTCGTCGTCAACGACCTGGTCATCGCCGGCATCTCGGCGGGCGACGAAGGCGTGCGGGGCTTTCTCGATGCGTATCGCGCCTCGACAGGCGAGCGCGTGTGGCGCTTCTGGACGGTTCCCGGACGAGGCGAACCCGGATCGGACACGTGGATCGGAAAAGCGCTCGAGCACGGCTGCGCGACGACGTGGCTGACCGGGTCGTACGATCCCGAGGCGCGACTCCTCTATTGGCCGACCGGGAATCCGTGTCCCGACTACAACGGCGAGGAACGCAAGGGAGACAACCTGTACTCGTCGTCTGTCGTCGCGCTCGATCCCGCGTCGGGGAAACTCCGCTGGCATTTCCAGTTCACGCCGCACGACCTTCACGACTGGGATGCCAATCAACCGCCGGTGCTCGTTGATGCCGACTTTCGCGGGCGCCCGCGCAAGCTGCTGGTCGTCGCGAATCGCAATGGATTCTTCTACGTGCTCGATCGGCTGACCGGGCAGATGCTGCTGGCCGAGCCGTTCGTCAAGAACATCACCTGGGCGTCCGGTGTCGGCGCCGACGGCCGGCCAAAGTTGCTGCCCGGCTACGAAAACTCGACCGAAGGCACCCAGACGTGTCCCTCGGTGTCGGGCGCCGCCAACTGGCCGTCCTCGTCGTTCAGCCCCGCCACGGGCCTCTTCTACGTGATGACGTCGGAGGCCTGCTCGGTGTACCGCAGGAATTCAGACTGGTTCGAGCTCGGCAAGTCGTTCTACGGCGGCACGACGAAGAACGCGACGATCGAAGGCGGTGGAAAATCCCTGAAAGCGCTCGACATTCAGTCGGGCAAGCTGGTGTGGGAAGTGCCGAACGTCACGGGCGGCATCAGCGCATCGGGCGTCATGAGCACCGCCGGCGGACTCGTGTTCTACGGCGACAACACCGCAGGCGCGGTGATTGCCGTGGACGCGAGGACCGGACAACGTCTCTGGCAGTTCGACACGCAGCAGGTCTGGAAGTCGAGCCCGATGACGTTTGCCCTCGACGGCAAGCAATACATCGCGGTCGTGGCAGGGTCCACCGTGAGGGTGTTCGGATTACCGAACTAGCCTGCCCCGAAACAGAAGGTCAGAAGATCAGAAGAAATTTTGGTTTCTCTTGATCTTCTGATCTCTTGTTGCCTTTCTTTGCGTCTCTGCGGCTCTGCGTCGATGTTCTAGTCAAGTTTCTTCAACCAAACATTACGGAACTCGACCTTCATCGGCGGGCCGACGTGCATCTGGAAGCCGATCAGCCCGCTGAGCATGCGGTTCTTCGTGTCGTCATCCACCACGATGCTGGTGACCGAGCCGTTCAGCACCTGCACGATCGTGTTGCCGCGCGCGATGAGATGAACCTGGTTCCAGTCGTTGACCTTGATGATCGATTTCAACTCGTCGCCGTTCTGCAGGTTGCCGATCACTCTCGGACGGCCGCCATCGGCGACGTGCACGGCCTGTCCCCGCATGGCGAGGAAGCCGCGGCCGCGCTCTTCGTAGATCTGACCGGTGTACTGATTGGCGAAATCGATATCGGCCTGGTAGCCCTTCAATACCCAGTTGTGCTCGACCTTGCTGCCGCCGGCCTCGGCGCCCACGGGCAGGTGTGCGCTGCGAATCTGAATCCCGCTGTTGGTCGAGTCCATCCGGAACTGGACCTTCAGCTCGAAGTTGCGTGGCTCGCCGCCGCGCCAGATGAGAAACGTGTTCTGTTTGACGGCGTTGTCCGGCGAGCTCTGGCCGACGATCGCGCCGTTTTCCGCGCGCCAGAACGCCTTGTCGCCATCCCACCCCTTCAGCGTCGTGCCGTCGAAGATCGGCTCGAAGCCGGTGCGGTCGTCCATGACGAGCGGATCGACCCGCGGTCCCTGGCCGCCGCGGCCACGACCTCCTCGATCGGGCGCCTGCGCCGGCGCCTGCGCCGACGAGATCGTCGCGCCCGCCGCGGCCAACAACACGATCAACATCATGGTTCTCATGGTCATCTCCCTGTTCGCGTTCGCGGCGCTAACGGCCGCCGAGGTGAAACACCTCGGGAAGGGGCCGCGAGACCGGACTGTTGTCGGGGTTCGAGGGCATAATCTCGCGCATGTGCGCCCACCACCGGCGGCAGACATCGGTCGTCGCGATGGCCGCCCACCGTTCCTCGCTCTCGATCTCCGCATAGGCGAAGAGATCGCGCGTCGCGGGATCGATGAAGATCGAGTAGCTCAACACGCCGTGCGCCTTGAGCGTATCGGTGAGCTCCTGCCAGATGGGATTGTGACGGCGCTCGTACTCGTCCGACTGCCCGGCGTTGACCGACATGCGGAAGGCTTTGCGAATCATCAGACGATCCCCGCTCCCAGCCGCGCCGCCGACGCCGGCCGTTCGACGGATTTTTTCTGCCGGTAGCCGCTCGACCGATACGCGCCGACCGGATCGATCGCGCCGCCGGCGCGGCGCCGGGCCATCGCGAGAATCGGCCCGACGTCGGTCGTGAACGCCTGCTTCAACGTCTGCAGCGCCATCAACGGATCGTTGGCCTGCTGGTACTCTCCGAGCGCGTCGCGATCGACCAGATGCGCCTGCACGCAGGCGCGCACCAGCTCGACCGCGCTCGTCATCAGCGATTCGATGGGGTCGGTCACGTTGTGGGACTGGTCGAGCATGTAGGCCGGATCGAAGCCGGGCACAGCGTCGAGCTCGGCATCAACCAGCTCGTTGAAGATCAGGAACAGCTGAAACGGCTTGATCGAGCCCGCATCGAGGTCGTCGTCTCCGTACTGGCTGTCGTTGAAGTGGAACCCGCCGAGCTTGCCGAACTGGACGAGCCTGGCCACGATCATCTCGACGTTCACATTCGGCGCGTGATGCCCGAGATCGACGAGCGAGAACGCGCGCGGCCCCAGTTCGTTGACGCAGTAGTAGCTCGTGCCCCAGTCGTTGAGGACGGTCGAATAGAACGCCGGCTCGTACACCTTGTGTTCGATGAACAGCCGCCACGCCTCCGGCAGCGCCGCGTAAATCGCCTTGAGGCTGTCGAGGTATCGATCGAGGCTCTTGCGAAAATGCACCTGACCGGGAAAGTTGCCGCCATCGCCGATCCAGACCGTGTGCGCCCGGGCGCCAAGCTGCTGGCCAATCGACAGGCATTCGAGGTTGTGCTCGACCGCCTGCCGTCGCACGGCCGCGTCGGTATGCGTCAGGCTGCCGTACTTGTACGAGTGCGTCTGGTCCGGCTGATCCTGAAAGGTGTTCGAGTTCATCGAGTCGAAGAACAGCCCGCGCGACACGGCAAACGATCGCAGCTCCGCGGCGTTCGCGGGCCTGTCCCAGGGAATATGCAGCGAGATGCCGGGCGTCACGCGCGTGGACTTGAACACCACTTCGCAGTCCTCGAGCTTCTCGAAAATGTTCCGCGGCTCGCCGCCGCCTGGAAAGCGCGCGAAGCGCGTGCCGCCGGTGCCGACGCCCCACGACGGCACCGCGACGCGAAACATCGTCGCCGCCTCGACGAGCCGCTCGATATCGATACCGCGGCGATCGAGCTGCACCGCGAGGTGGTCGAAATCCTCAGCCAGCGCCGCCATCCGGCTGGCATTGTGCTCCTGGATGAAATGGTCGGCGAACACGAAGGTCATCGTGGGTCTCCTGTCACACGGCCGCGGCGCCCGACACGCCGAGGACGGAGTCGTTCGGGTAGAAGTGATCGACGTTCTCGGCCGTGATCACCTGGTGCCGCATGAACATCGCCGGCGGCACGGGGCGATGCGACAGGATGTCGAGCGCCAGACGTACCAGGCCGGGTCCGTACCGTTCGGGAAAAAACCCGACGGATGCGACGAGCGGCGAATGCCGCGAGCGCAGTTCCACGCGCGCGTCGGGCTCGGCGTTCTGGCCGACGATGGCGCACGTCAGCTCGCGACCCGCTTCCTGAAACGCCCGCACGGCGCCCAGGGCACTCGGATCGTTGGCCGCTCCCACGAGCGTACGACGAGCCTTCGAGAGACGAAGGTGCCGTCGCACCTTTTCGAGAGACGTCTTGAACTGACCGTCGCCGTCCAGCATGACGATCGGCACCGTGTCCGCCAGATTCAACGTCTCCTTCACGCCGGCCACGATGCCTTTGCCGCGCGCACGCACGAGGCCACCCGCACGCGCGAGCTCGAGCAGCAGCACCTCGTCGACCTCCGACGACCAGCAGGTCTGCGCCCACCTGCCGAGGTAGCGGCCCGCGAGCAGCCCGGCCTGATAGTTGTTGGCGCCGAAGTACGTCGCACCCGGATGCGGGATGTCGATGGCGATAAACGGCACACCCGCCTCGAGGTACTTCGATGCGATGGCCGGAGCGACCGACTCGTCGGTCTGAAACTCGATGACGAGATCGACCTTTTCCTTGATGAGCAGCTCGGCGTTGCGCAGCGCGACCTTGGGCTGATAGCGGTTGTCGACGACGATAACCTCGAGCCGTTCGCGCTCCGCCGCCATCAGCAGCCCCGCATGAACCTCGCGGGGAAACGAACTGTCCTGTCCTTGAGACGCATACCCGATCCGGAAGCGCCTGTGAGGTCGAATCTGGATCACCAGGCGATAGTGCCGTTCGTCGATCTTGTCGATGAAGCCGCACTGGTGGAGGGTGTGCAACAGCCGGAAGCACATCCCCTTGCCGTATCCCGTGCGCTCGACGATGTCGCGCAGGCGCAGGACATCACCAGGCGGGTCGAACGCCTCGAGGATTTTCGAGGCGTGGACCAGCGACTTTACGATGTACGGGTCGTCCGTTCGGGCCGTCATCGGGGGGAGGGAATTGTTGAGCAGACAATAACACGGTGTTCACGCCCTTGCAGCGCGGCAGGGGTGAATCCGATGAAAAATGGCTGTAAATCGACGTCTGTCGCGATTTCAGACCGCTGGCCGCCGTTTCGCGGAGCGAAACGAACGACCGCTCACTCGATTCAATCGATGCCGGCCTGCTGGACGATGGCCTTGAAGCGCTGCCGGATCTGATCGGGATTGGAGGGAGCGCTCTGCGTCATCAACACGGTGACCATCTGCCTGACGGGATCGACCCAGAAGATGGTACCGGCCGTCCCGTCCCATCCGTATTCCCCTTTAGATCCGGAGTCGGCGTTGTTCCCGTCGAGCACAACCTGCACGTTCGCAAGGCCCCAGCCGGTCGATCCGCCGCGCGTCATCTGCACGGAGTTCGATAACCCGTTCTGCGTCATCATCTCCACCGTCTTCGGGCTCAGGATGCGCGCGCCGTCGAGCTCACCGTTGTTGAGCAGCATCTGACTGAAGCGCAGATAGTCGGGAACTGTTGACAGCAGTCCGACCGCGCCCTCGACGAGCGTCGGACGCTCCGTAAACGGAAGCGTCTCCGTTTCAACGCGTGTGAGCCCTCCACCCTGCGCGGGACCGTACACCGTGGCGAGCCGCGCGCGCTCGTCGGGCGTCGCCGCCCAGAACATCGTGTCGGTCATGCGCAGCGGACGAAAGAGACGCTCGCTGAGGAACACTTCGAAGGGCTTGCCCGACCAGATCTCGACCAGCCGTCCCAGCACATTCGTGCCTTCGGAGTACCGATACCGCGTGCCGGGATCTTCCATCAACGGCACCCGCACCAGGTTCGCCACGAACTGCGACATGGTGATCGTTCGCGAGCGCACCTGCTCGCGCTGGTATATCTCCGACGTTCGCGGCTGCAGGCCCGAGGTGTGCAGCAGCAGGTCGCGCACGGTCATCGCTCTCGCGGGGGCCCGCGGAGCCGAGCCCGCGGGCCCGGCGACGACAGCGTTCTTGAATTCGGGGATGAACCGGGCGACGGGATCGTCGAGGTCGAACTTGCCTTCCTCGTGGAGCATCATCACCGCGACGGCGGTGATGGGCCGCGTCATCGAGTAGATGCGAAAGAGCGACCGTGCCTGCATCGGCACGCGCGTGTCGAGATCCTGCACGCCGACGGCCTCGAAGTATCCGAGCCGTCCGCGCCTGGCGACGGCCGCCACGGCTCCCGCAATCTTCCTCTCCGCGACGTAGCGCGCGAGCAGATCGGTCGCCTCACGGAGGCGCGCGGGCGAGAGCCCGGCGGCCTCCGGATTCGGGCGGGGCGTTTCCTGCCACGCCGTCAGCGTCACCGCAAGCACACCGGCGCACGCCACAGCGAGCGTCAGGATTCGGAATGTCCGGGTTCGTGGAAAATTCAAACAGAAGATCAAAAGATCAGAAGAAACGTTTTCTTCTGATCTCCTGATCTTCTGTTTTCCGTAAACCGCGAACCGGGAACGCACAAGAACTACTGCAGCACGCCGCCAACCGTCGATCGGCCGGTGCCGCTGCATCCCGCTTCGCCGAAGCGGATGAATTTCTGGATGCGCTTGCCGGTGTCCACTTCGGCCGTGTAGATGTTGCCGCGCGAATCGACGCTCACCTGGTGCAGCCAGTGGAAGTCGCCGGCCGCGCGTCCGCTCTTCCCGAGCCGCCCGAGCTCTTCGAGCGAGTCCCGTCGCAGCACATAGATCGTCATGTTGGAGTTGTCGCCGACATAGAGGCACGTCTGCTTGGGATCGGTCGAGAAGTTCATCGAGACAGCCGACCCGGGCAGACCGTTGGTTTTCACCGCCACCTGCTGTTCCTTCACGAAACCGCACTTGCCGGCGTCGCCGGTTGGATTCGCGCACTCCTTGCCAAGATTGGCGTCGCGCCCGTTGAAGACCTGGATGCGGTTGTTGCCGCGATCGCAGACGTAGATCAAGCCTTCCTTGCTGATCTTCACGCAGTGCACCGGCGTGCGGAAGAACGCCGGCTTCATGTTGCCTTTCGTGAAGTCGTTCATCCAGGGCCCGGCGGCCGCCGCGGCCTTGTCGTCGACCGGATTGCTGCCGTAGGCGCCGAAATGACCGAGGTATTTGCCGGAGGCCGCGTCCACGATCACCACGCGGCGATTGCCGTAGCCGTCCGACACGTACATACGGTTCGTGGTCGGATCGATCGTCATGTCGGCCACCAGGAAGAACAGCGGGGTGCCGTTCTTGCCGCCGTCCTTGTTGTTGCTGTCGGCGCCCTTGGTCGGGCCGCCGATCATCATCAGGAACTTGCCTTCCTTGGTGAACTTCAGGATCAGGCCGTCGGCGCCGTTGGTCGATGCCCATGCCGACCCGTTGGGCTTGCCGTTGCCGCCGTTGCCGGCGATATACACGAAGCCGTTGTGATCGACGAAAATGGCGTGCTCGCTGGCCGGCCAGATGCAGCCATCCTCCACTCTGCACTTGCCCGGATCGGCCGGGCCGCCCCACGCCTGCAGCAGCTTGCCGTTCGCATCGAACTCCATCACCGACGGCGCCGGCAGACAACAGTCGCCGAGCACGCCATACGGACGAGGATTGCCCATCGCGTCGACCGGCTTGCCATCCGGCGCCTTGTGCGTCGCGCCCGTGAGCGCCGCTTCGTCGTTGGTCAGGCTGCGCGGACGCTGGTAGACCCAGATGTGATCGTCAGGTGCGACATACAGGCCGCCAATCTGCCCGAGAATCCAGTTGTTCGGCAGCTTCTGCGGCCAGCCGGCATCGGCGATGAAGCCCGGCACCTTCGCGCCCGGCGCCACGCCATACACGCCGGAACGCTCGGCGAGGCGGTCGAGAATGCCGGTCGCGGCCAACGTCTTCGGGTCGGGCTTCGGCGCCTGGGCATGGCTCGACTGGGTGATGACGACAGCCAACAGCACGCCGGCGATGGCAACGGATTTCAGATTCATGGTCACTCCTTGCTTGCAGATGTGGGGCAACTCTAATGAAGTCGCACGGCTTTTGTCGAGCAAGAGCGACGACCGTTGACTGAAAACTGCCTTAAGATGTGCGCGGTCGGAGCGTGGAGCATGGCTGATGCGTTCGCGGACGTGAAAAGAGTCGGGCTGACGCTGCCTGGCGTCGAGGAAGCTCTGACTTGACGCTGACGCGTGTGGGGCACCTGGAGTCGCGCCGCCGGAACACGCTCCTGGCGGTGTGGTTGTTTGCCTTCCTCGTGCGCCTGTTCTACCTCTGGCAGATTTCACACGCGCCGTTTTTCCACCTCCGGATCGGCGATGCCGAGGCCTACCATGAGTGGGCACTTCGAATCGCCGGCGGCGGCGACTGGATCGGCGACGAAGTCTTCTACCAGGCTCCGCTCTATCCGTACCTGCTTGCGATCATCTACAAAGTGTTCGGCAGCGGCGTCGCGCTGGTTCGCGTCATCCAGGCGGCGATCGGCGCCGGCTCGTGCGTGCTCGTCTCGGCCGCGGGGATGGCGCTCTTCGGCGCATGGGGCGCCGTGGGGGGCGTGCTGCTCGCCCTCTATCCGCCGGCGATTTTTCTCGACGGGCTGCTGGAGAAATCGGCGCTCGTCAGCTTCCTGACCGCCGCACTCCTGTATCTCCTGTCGACCGGCCAGTTCCGATTTCGCGAATTTCTCACGGGCGTCACGCTGGGTCTTCTGTCGCTGACGCGCGAGAACGCGCTTCTGCTCGCGCTGCCCGTCGGGGCATGGATTCTGACGCGACAGAAGTCCAGGCTGCCGGCGATCGCGGCGCTCGCGGGCCTGGCGCTCGTGCTCGTGCCCGTCGCCGCGCGCAACTACGCGGTCGGCGGGGAATTCCACATCACGACATCGCAGTTCGGGCCGAACTTTTATATCGGCAACCACGCCGGCGCGCGGGGCCTGTACGATCCGCTCGTCCCGGGCCGCGGCAATCCGAAGGCCGAACAAGCCGACGCGACGCGCCTGGCCGAGCAGGCGGCCGGCCGGCCGTTGAGGGCCGATGAAGTGTCGGCCTTCTGGACCACTCGTGCATTCGAGTTCATCCGCACACAGCCGGCGGCATGGGCCGCTCTGATGGCGCGCAAGCTCGCGCTGACCTTCAACGCCGTCGAGCTCGCCGACACCGAATCGCAGGAGGTGTATGCCGAGTGGTCGTCACTCCTCCGATGGCTCGCACCGTTTGGTTTCGGTGTCATTTTTTCACTGGCCGCGTTCGGTGCGTGCGTCACGGCGGGCGCCTGGCAGCGGCTGTGGTTTCTGTACGCGATCGCTCTCACCTACACCGCGAGCGTCGTGATCTTCTACGTCTTCGCGCGGTATCGTTTTCCGCTCGTCCCGGTGCTGCTCCTGCTGGCCGCGGGCGGCCTCGCGTCATGGCGCGAGGTTTCGGCGCGACCGGCGCGTCGGTGGGCGGTGGCCGCGCTCGTTGTCGCGGGAATCGTGGCGTATCTGCCTCTCGAACAAACCCGCATGGACCGCGTCGCGCATTACGTCAACATCGGCAACTTCCTGCTCCGCGATCCGGAGGGACGGGATCAAGCGGAGGTGTTTTTCGACAAGGCGCTGAAAGAATCGCCGCAGTCGCCGGCCGCGCACTACGGCATGGGCATGGTGATGGCCCTCAAGCAACAGCCGCAGGAAGCCATCGCGCACTACCGGACCGCCGTGGGCGGATGGCCGGACAATGCCGACATCCGGGTCAACTTCGCGCTGGCGCTGGCCGACGTCGGCGACGCGCAGGGCGCATTCCGCGAGTTCGAGGCGGCCGCCGGACTTCGCCCCATCGACCCGATGGCGTATGTCATGGCCGGCAAGCTGTTGCTCGCGCGCGCGCAACCCGGCGAGGCTTCGAAAGCGTTCGAGCTGGCGCTCGCGATCGATCCGGGCAACCCGGACGCGCGGGCGAATCTGGAGCGGGCGCGCTCGCTCCTGACGAACACCAAACCTTGACCGATACCCTGCTCCGCGGTTGAAAAATGTGGCTATACTGAGGCGCATGTGGCGCATCATCATCGCTCTCACTTTGATCACGGCGCCCGCGCTGTGGGCGCAGACCCCGGCATCGAAAACAGATGAAGCCGCCGTGCGGGCGCTCATCGACCGCTACGTGAACGCGCGTGACGCGCGCGATGAAAAGGCCATCGAGGCGCTCTTCACCACCGACGCCGACCAGTACACGACGGCCGGCGAGTGGCGGCGCGGACGACCGGCAGTCGTCACCGGCACCGCGGAATCCACCAAGCAAAATCCCGGCGACCGGAGCATTGACGTCAAAGCCCTGCGTTTCGTTTCGCCGGACGTGGCGATTGCCGATGGCTGGTACAACATCGCCGGCAGCGCGCAAAAACGCTGGACGACGATGGTCTTCAGGCGCGAGGCGGGCACGTGGCGCATCGCCGCGATCAGGAATATGACGCCGACGGGTGCACCTCCCGCTGGCGGCGCGAAATAGGAAAACGGATCCCGGAACCGTTTCTGGAGAGCCACATGAAGGTACTGCTTGCGTTTGCCCTCATGATGCAGGCCGCCCGGCCCGCGCCCGGCCTGAATCCGGCTGATTACCCGCAGCACAAGAAGCTCGCCGACAACGTCTACGTCTGGAGCGACGTCCACCCGTCCGGCCTGTACACGACCAACGACCTCATCGTCATCACGTCCGATGGCGTGCTCGTGGCCGACGGCCAGAAAGACGCGGCGACAACCAAGAAAATGCTCGATGGCATCGCAACGATGACGCCTCAGCCCATCAAGGTCGTGGTGATGGGATCGGAACACGGCGATCACACCGGCGGCAACGCGTCGTTTCCCGCCGGCGTCACGCTGATCAAGAGCCCGCTGGCCGAGGGCAAGACAAAGATCGTGAAGCTCGGGACGACCGAGATCCAGGTGCTCGACCGCGGCCGCGCGCACACGGGCACCGACCTCGAAGTGTACCTGCCGAAGGAGAAGATTCTCTTTACGAGCGAAGCCTTCTCGCACCACATCTTCCCGAACATGCGTGCGGCCGTGCCCGCGGAATGGATTCAGACGGTCAAGAATCTGAGGCAGCTCGACGCGAGCACCGTGATTCCCGGACACGGGTTCATCGAAGACGGGCCGGCGATGAAGAAATCGCTCGCCGAGTTCGACCAGGCGCTCGAGCACATCGTGGCCGAAGCCACGCGCCTGAAGACGGCCGGCGCCACCGTCGAAGCCGCGACCAGGCAGGCCAACTGGGGGCCTTATGCGGCCTGGACCGCCGCGGATCGGAACGCGCAGGTCGCGATCCAGCGCGTCTACGACGCGATCGATGGAAAATTGAAGTGAGCTCGTCCGGCGCGCGCAATCAGTCCCGAAGCACGGCAATCGGGTTGACGCGTGACGCGCGACGCGCCGGCAGATAGCTCGCGGCGAGCGATACGACGAGCAACACGGCCGCGGCCGCGACGAACGCGATCGGGTCGGCCGGGCTGAGCCCGGCGAGAAACGTGCGCAGCGCCGGCGTAAACAGCAGCGACGCAATCGCGCCGATCGCGATCCCTCCTCCAACCAGACGTCCCGCGTAGGCGAGCACCTCGCGGTGTATCTGTGCCGGCGTGGCGCCAAGCGCGATCCGAATCGCCATGTCGCCGGTCCTCGAAACGACCAGGTACGACACCACGCCATAAAGCCCGATAGCGGTCAGCAGCAGCCCAACGACGCCAATCGCCCCGACCATCTGCGTGCCCATGCGCCGCATCGACAGTTCGGTGCTTGCGGCCTCTCTCAATGTTGCGATCGTGAGGCTCGCCGTCGCGTCAACCTCGCCGATGGCCGCATGGACCGCCGGCACCAGCGCGGCCGGATCTCCTGCCGTCCGCGCG
The DNA here is from genome assembly GCA_963821395.1 of Vicinamibacterales bacterium. Classification (GTDB taxonomy): domain Bacteria; phylum Acidobacteriota; class Vicinamibacteria; order Vicinamibacterales; family JAMQPK01; genus JAMQPK01. Next base: position 19,362 of record CAWGDY010000002.1, read on the forward strand.
ATGATTGTGAGCCGTCTCGGGCGCTGCGCGAACGGATAGTAGACCACCGACTTCGGCGCCTCGCCGATCGTGTCGACCTTGCTGTCGCCGGCGATGCCCACGATTTCGGCGTCCGATTCGCCGCCAATCTCCACACGCTGGCCGAGCGCTCGCCGGCCGGGAAAGTAGGTGCGTGCGAACGTCTGGTTCACGATCGCCACCGCCGGTGTGCCATCGCGATCCGCCGCTTCGAACTCCCGCCCCTCCAGCACCGGAATGGCCAGCGTCGCGAAATAGCGAGGGCCGACGCTCAGCGTCGACGCACGCGTGCCCGGAATATCGCTGCGGCCGGCTGGATGGAAGGCGGCCACGAGCGCATCGCCGCCGAGCGGCACGAGCCCGGTGACAGCCGCCGATTGCACCTGCGGAATCTGCTCGATCCGCTCCACGACGCGATCCGCAAACGCGAGGCGCGCCTCCAGTGGTCCGCGCACCGGCTCGACGTTGAAGCGCGTCACGATGCCGTGATCGAGATCGAAGCCGAGATCGAGGCCGACGATGCGCATCTGGCTGCGCAGGCACAGCGACGACACGACGAGGAGCGTCAGCGAGAGCGCCACCTGCCCGACGATGAACGCGCTGCGAGGGGGAATGGCGCCTGGTCCGCCCGTCTTGCCTCTCCGCAGTCCGGCGAGGAGATTCATCCGCGTCGATCGCAGAGCGGGCATGACGCCGCACAAAAGCGTGGTCAGCACGACGAGCCCCAGCCCCGGCGCGAGCAGTCGGGTGTCTGGTGCGAACACGCGCTGCATGGCGCGCATCGGGCCAAAGAGATCGCTCCGGCTCAGGACGTAGGTCAACCCGACGCCGGCCGCCGCACCAAGCAGCGACAACAGAAAGCTTTCAGACAGGAGCGTCTGGACGACCTGCCAACGGCTGGCGCCGAGCGCCGAGCGTACGGTCAGCTCGTGCTGACGCGATACCGCGCGCGCGAGCAGCAATCCGGCCACGTTGACCGAGCCGATCAACAGCACGAGACCGAACAGCACGAGCAGCAGGATGGGAAACAGGCGGAACCCGACAGGCGTGCCGCGGAATTGCATCGCATCAGCGGGAAACAGCTGCGCCGGCCGCGACATCCGTTCGTTCATTTCCGGAAACCGGCGTTCGAGGTCCGCGCCGATCGCCGTCACGGCCGCCTGCCCGCGCTCGCGCGTCTGCCCTGGCGCCAACCGCGCCAGCACACTCAACGTCTGGCTGCCGCGATCGTTCAGGGTCGGCAGCGTCAGCGCGCTCACCGGCACGTACGCGCTCGGCGTCATGAAGCCGGTGACCGATCGGTAGTCCTCGGGCAGCACGCCTGCAATCGTGAAGACCTCGCCGTCGAGGACCATGGTCTGGCCGATCGCGTTCGGATCTGCGCCAAAGCGGGCGTGCCAGTATGGATGGTCGAGCACGATCGTTCGTGGTGCGCGTTCGGGCGCCGCTTCGTCGGCAGTGAACGTGCGGCCAAGCCGCGGTCTGATGCCGAGGCTTTCGAAGAAGTTACCCGTCACGACCACGACGCTGAGCCGCTCGATCCGATCGCCCACGCGGCGGTTCATGGCCGAGACCCTGAACCCGACGATATCGGCGAACGTGCCGGCGTCGCGCAGGTCCCGGAAATTCTGATAGGAAATCTGACGGCCGTTTCCAGGTTCGATGCCCACCACTTCCTGTGGATTGGACATCGTCGGCTGATGGCGGAAGATGGTCATGACGCCGGCGTAGAGCGTCAGGTTGAGGCCGATTCCCAAACCGAGCGACAGCACGCTGACGGCGACCAGCCCGGGCGCCCTGCGGAGATTCCGGGCGCCGTATCGAAGATCCTGAAGCAGGCTCTCGATGAGTCTCACCGATCGCGCTCGTTACTTGGCGTTGAAGGTTGCGCCGCAGTAGCCGTCCACGTCGCTCGCCAGCGTGTGTTCTCCGGCCAGTCCCTTGCGGAACGCCATTTTCACCTGATCCGCGAAGGTCTGGTACGCACGCCGGGCGCTCGCGGCCGCGGGGCTTCCGGGAGGGACGCTGAACATGTCCGAGATTTCCTGGTCCCATTGGACCATGCCGATTTCGCGGATGTTGCGCCGGTTGGCGGCGAAGTCGTGAAAGCCGAGCGCGATGCCGGCCACCGAGTTCAGCAGGCGGCACTCTTTGAGCAGGCGCTGTCCCTCGAACCTCGTGTCTTTCGCCTGTGTGCCCGAGCTCGCCGCCCCCATCAGCGGCATGATGACCGATCGGACGCCCGCGGCATCGAGCGCCGTCAGGCATCCAGCGATGCCCTTGCGCACGCGATCCTGCGTGAAGTACTCGCGGCGATCGATCGCGCCGCCCTTCGCGAAATCCGTCGGTATCAGGCAGACCAATCTCGGAAACGCGCCGCCGCTCTGTTTCGCGTTGCGTGGCAACTCAACGAGAACCGTGTCGACGCCGATGTTCAACGTGCCCTTGCGCGCCGCGATTTGATCCTGGAGATCCCGCATGACGTCGGGCGCCTTCCGGACGCGGTCCATCAGCACGCGTTGCGTAGCCGGAGAGGGCGCGTCGACCTGCAATTCGACGTTGGTCGGCACGACGCCGCCGTCAGGCCGGAACTCGGTCCGATCGAATGCCCGCTGGAGATCGCCAGCGCTGAGATACACCTGCAAGGGCGATCCCGCGGTTTTCGGGGCCGGAACTTCGACGACGAGAAAGCTCGCGGCCAGGTTCTTGTCCCGTTTCTGATCGTCGTTGAACATCGCCGCAACGGGACTCTGTTGCGCCCGAGCTGCGCTCGCCGACACCAGGAGCAAGGCGGCGAGCAGAACCACGTATGAGCGAGTGGGGAATGTTTGTCGAACCATGGCTGGGCGCTCATTCTAGCGTACGGCTACCAGCGTCGTGCGGGACGCACGGCCACACAGCCCGAAAGTGGCCGGATGGGCGGCGTGTTCGGATGCGCAAAAACCCGAGCTTCGGCGCGGGTTGGGGGTTGCCGGAAATCGAACTCGACCAGGTGGCTCAGGTCCGCGTAGCGGCGATACTCGACGATCGCGCCCCGCTTGCCGAGCTCGTCGAGCACGAGCCTGTCGAACCCTTCCGGCTCGACGTTCATCCTGAAGCCGAGATACACGATGGCGCGGCCGGTTCGCGCGGCCAACGCATCGATGTCGTCGCGATGGCGATGGCAACGCTCCTCGTCGGCCTCGTGCGCGATCTCGAAAATCGGACTGTCATCGAGAAGCCCGGCACGGCTCGGATCCGAGATGTCGACGCCGCCGTACCACCACAGCCCGGCCAGACCGAAATGCGTCGTCAGCACGGGATCGCCCGGCTGGCGCTCCCTCAGCACGAACCGGATGGAACGCCGGTCGTCGAGGCCGTAGTTGTTGTCGGGGCGTTTGGCGTCCAGCTCGTTTCTGCCACGCGTCACGATGTCGAGCGACACGACCGTCACCGCGAACGCCGCGGCCACGATCGCGGCCGTGCGGAGAGTCGGCGGCCGCCATCGGCTGTGATACGCAATCCAGGATGCCGCGTCGGCACACAGCGCAAGCCCGACATACAGCGCGGGCACGCACCACAGCCCGAGGCGCTCGAACGGCGGAACGATGTGAAGCATGCCCAGGGCGAGCGCGGACAGCGGCACCGACGCGAACAGCAGGCCGAACGCCCCGTGCTTCGCGCTGGCATAAACGAAGCCCGCAAGGGTCGCCGTCCAGAACATCGCCCAATGCTCCGTTCCCACCGGCTTCACGGCAAACGACTGTACCCAGCGCCCCACCCATTGCAGCGTCTCGAAGACGCCTTCGGAAACAGGGGGATAGGCAAAGCCCCAGTAGTTCTTGAGGTACTCGTTGTCCATGGCGTGGCGCAGCGCGAGCGCGTAGTGCGTGCCAAAGGAGACGAGCCAGACGATTCCAGAAACCGCCGCCCTGACGCCGTCACGGACGCCGTACTGCTGCCACGTGCGGCACACGAGGATGACGGCACACGCGGGTGCGACGAACGTGGCGCCGTTCGACAACCATGAACCCACGGCGGCAACCGTCCACCACACGGTGATTCGCCGCACCACACGATCGCGGCCGTCGGCTTCCAGCGCCCACGCGGCCAGCGCGGGCACGAGGAGCGCCCAGCAGGCATCCGAGGAGTACCGTTTCAACTCGAGGGTGAAGAAGACGATCCACGGACCGATCGCACAGAGTCCCACGAGAATCGCCGCGCCGAGCGCCGTCATCCAGCGCCGTCCGATCCACGCCGCCACGGCGAGCGTGCCGATGCCGAAGAGAACCGGAAGCGCGCGTGCCGCCGGTTCGCCCGTGCCGAAGGCCACGAGGACGGCACGCTCGAGCGCGAGCCATCCGAGCGGCGCCGATTGGTCGAGCCACAGCGGTCCGCCGAGATCGGCAAACGATCGCCAGCGTGCGTTGAGGGCGATCATTTCCTCGTCCACCCACAACGGCCGCGCCAGGCGGCACCAGTAGACGAGCAGACCCGCACCCGCAATCGCGATCGCGTAGGCGATCCAGTGGGACGAAATCGAGACCTTTCTAGGCGTCAACGGCTTTTAACCACCCGAGACCTTCTTCCGTCGTGCTCGACGGCACGTACTCGCACCCGATCCAGTTGCGGTAGTTGGCGCGCGAGAGCGTTCCGAAGACCGATGCAAAATCGATGCTGCCGGTCCCCGGCTCGTGGCGTCCCGGATCGTCGGCCACCTGTACGTGGGCGATGTACGGCAGATGTCGCTCGATCGACCGGACGGGATCGCCTTCCATGATGTGCGCGTGGTAGACATCGAACTGAAGCGCGAGGTTGTCGGCACCGACCTCTTCGATGATCGCCACGGCCTGGCGGGATGTCTGGAGGAAGAACCCGGGAACGTCGCGCGTGTTCAGCGGCTCGACGACGAGCGTCAGGCCGTGGCGCTTCAGCTCGCGTGCGGCAAACCGGAGGTTATCGACGAAGGTCTGGTGCAGCGTGGCGCGATCGGCGCCGGCGGGAACGAGGCCGGCCAGGCAATTCACCTGCGGACAACCGAGCGCGGCGGCATAGTCGATGGCTCGACCCACGCCATCCTGGAATTCGCCCACACGATCGGGCAGGCACGCGATGCCCCGTTCGCCACCGGCCCAGTTGCCCGCCGGCAGATTGTGAAGGACGAGCTTCAGCGCGTGACGCTGCAGCTCTTCCGCAATCGCGCCCGCATCATATGGATAAGGGAACTGACACTCGACCGCGCGGAATCCTGCCTTCGACGCTCTCGCGAAGCGTTCGAGGAAGCCGGCTTCCGTAAACAGCATCGAGAGGTTGGCGGAAAACAACAGCATGAGACAATCCCGGACAGGCCCTCACTTCGTCGTTCGCCACTCGGCCGCGAGCCGCTCGATGAGGGCCGTCGGGGTGTCGCCGTCGTGCACGACCACACGATAGCGAAGCGTCATCGTCTGGCCGCGGAAGATCGTGATGGGACCGCTGGCCGTAATCACGGGATTGAGCATCCACAGTTTGCTCGAGTTGTGCCACGTGGTGTACGGGTTGTCGGCGTGATCGATGACGGCGAAGCCCACGGTCTTGCCGCTGCCCTTGAGCTGGATGCTGTAGTCGTACCACGGCGCCGGCGGCCAGTTGAGATCGGGCAGGGAGTAGTGGGCGTCGGCGCGGTCGAGCTTGCCCGACGCGTCGGCGAAGTACGACTCGCCGTCTTTCCTCCCCTGTACGTCGAACCCGCCGAACGACGCGCGGTTCAGCACGTAGTCGGCCGACGGGGTGATGCGGTACTCCAGGTCGAGCACGAACACGCCGTCGCGTTCCGCGACGCTCGCGAGGTTGACCTCTTCGGCCATCGTGCGCGTGCCCACGTTCCAGTTGTTGCGAATCTCGAGCGACGCCTGGCGGGCGTCGCTGCGGACGAGCTTCACCTCGCGATTCTCGACCACGCGGCCGTCGCGCGTCGCAAACGCGCCCCAGCCCCAGAAATCGGCCTTCGTGATGTTGAGCGCGCGGAGCGGCTTGTGCGGACCGTAGTTGTCGAGGTTGACGGGCGTCCTGAACTCGGAATCGTGCCAGCCGAAGAAGATGCCGCGATGGTGCGGATGATCGTCGGGAGCGAGCGCGGTGACGATTTCGCCGGTCGGCGTGCGCACGGGATGGAAGCACGCCGCGCTCGCCGAGGTGAGGCCGCTCGTGGCGGGCTTCTTCGTCAGATACTCCAGGACGGGGCGGCCGTCCGGCGTGCGCAGCTCCATGCCGTATTCGGTGGGCTGCAGCGCATACACACCGCCGGCGCGCGGCGGCGGCGGCTGCTGTGCCGACACGAACGCCGAGAGGGCCCACACGGAAGCGGTCGCGCCAGCGGCGAGGATCGCCCGGGTCGTCGATGTCATCACCGGATCCTATCGCACCTTGTTGGTGGTTCGTTTGGGTTCGTAGAGTTCGTAGGGTTCGTAGGGTTCGTAGGGTTCGTGGGGTTCGTGGGGTTCGTGGGGTTCGTGGGGTTCGTGGGGTTCGGGCCAGCACACAAACCTATATATATAGCAATATTGCTATAATAAGAATATGAGTCTGTTAAGCGGCATCGCCGGCCGCCCCAAAATCCTGGCGGCGCTCCAGGACTACGACCGCACCAAGGCCGTCGCCGACGTCACGGCCGGCGTGACGGTGGGCCTCGTCGCGCTGCCCCTGGCGCTGGCCTTCTCCATCGCGTCGGGACTGACCCCGCAGGCCGGCGTCTATACGGCCGTCGTGGCCGGCGGCATCATCTCGCTCCTGGGCGGCTCGCGTCTGCAGATCGGCGGTCCGACGGGCGCCTTCGTCGTCATCGTCGCCGGCATCGTCGCGCGCCACGGCGTCGAGGGGCTGTTCGTCTGCACGTTGATGGCCGGCGTGATGCTCGTCGTGCTGGGCGCGACCGGCCTGGGATCGGCCGTGCGCTTCATTCCTCGTCCGGTTGTCGTCGGTTTCACCAACGGCATCGCGGTCCTCATTGCCAGCACGCAGATCCGCGATTTCTTCGGCCTGCGCATCGACACGATGCCGGGTGACTTCCTGCCGAGGATGCAGCTCCTGGCGTCGCAGTTCTCGACCTGGTCGCCCCTCGCCACGAGCCTCGCCCTCGGCGCACTCGTCATCATCCTTGCCGCGAACCGCATCTCGACACGCATCCCGGGTCCGATTGCCGCACTCTGCCTCGGCACGTCGATCGTCGTCTTTTTCGGGTTACCCGTCGAAACGATCGGCACACGGTTTGGCGGCATTCCGTCCGGCCTGCCATCGATTCACGTGCCCAGGTTCCATTTCGCACTGCTTGGCACACTCGTCGTGCCGGCCATGACCGTCGCCATGCTGGGCGCGATCGAGTCGCTGATGTCGGCGATGGTCGCCGACCGCATGACCGGCGACCGCCACGATTCCAACGTGGAGCTCGTGGCCCAGGGCATCGCAAACATCGCCTCGCCGCTCTTCGGAGGGTTGCCGGCCACGGGAGCGATCGCCCGCACCGCCACCAACATCCGCGCGGGAGCGCAGACGCCCGTCTCCGGCATCGTGCATGCGCTGACCCTGGCGCTGATCCTTCTGGCCGCGGCGCCGCTGGCGCGCTTCGTACCGCTTGCCGTGCTGTCGGCGATTCTGATGGTCGTGGCCTACAACATGGGGACTGGGCGGAAATTCCCGAATTGCTGCGCCTGACGAAAACCGACGTGATGGTCTGGATAGTGACGTTTGCGCTGACCGTATTCGCGGATCTCACGCAGGCCGTCGGCGTCGGCATGGTGTGCGCCGCCTTGCTGTTCATCAAGCGCGTGGCCGATACGACCACGGTGACGGCCGTGACCGATGAATACGTGCAGGAGGGCCACGTCCACGCGCTGCAGAATCAAACGATTCCACCCTATGTGCGGATCTTCCGCATCCATGGCCCCTTTCTGTTCGGCGCCACGGACAAACTGCGGCCGGTCGTCGACGCCATTCCCACGCTTCCGCCCATCGTCGTCCTGCGCCTTCGCAACATGACCGCGCTGGATGCGACGGGCCTGCGCGCCCTCGAGGAGCTCGCGCTGGCGCTCGAGCGATCGGGCCGCCACCTCCTGTTGTGCGGCGCGCGCCATCAGCCCGCACAGCTCATCGCGCGTGCCGATTTCCATCGCCACATCGGCGACGAGAACATCTGCGACAACGTCACCGAGCGCTCGCCCGCGCGCGCGCCATCCGGGGAAGCTCATGAACGCACCCTCACGGCAACTTCAAACACTCAAGGCCGAGTTTTTCAGGGCGCTCGCACACCCGATGCGCATTCGACTGCTCGAAGTGCTGGTGCTCGCGCCCGAGCGCAGCGTGCAGGATCTGCAGCGTACGCTCGGCATCGATCAGCCGATCGTGTCGCAGCAGCTGGCGCGGCTCAGAGCGAGCGGGATTGTGGCGGCGAAAAAGAGCGGGACGGCGACGCGCTATTCGGTGACCGACCCGATGCTCAAAGACCTGCTGCAGATTGCAAAGCAGATCCTGAACCGGCGGCTCGTGGGCGTGCAGTCCCTGCTGCGCGAACTCGAGCGCGACCGCCCGCCGCGCGGCCGCGCCCGTTCGTCGACGTCCGAGTAGGAGGCAGTACGTAGTGTCCGGCTTTAGCCGGCCGGACCGATCACCGGTTCGGCCCGGACGCACTTGGGTTGGCGTGGCTGCCGCGACCCGCCACACCATTCTGAAAAGCGCGCTAGCCGGACTGTCACGCGGTTTTTAGATTCTAGTTTCTAGTTTTCAGCTTCTAGTTTCCTATTTCTTATTGGGATTCTTCGGGTTGCTGCCGATCGGATTGCCTTTTTCGTCGACTTCGGTCTGCACGCTCGTCACCGGCCCGTATCCCATGAGCTGCACGACGACTTCCTGATCGTCCATCGAGCCGTCGTAGTGATGCAGGCCCGCCGGGTGGAACATGATGCCGCCCGCTTTCACAGCCACCATCTTGTCGGGCCTGAAGACATCGCCTTCACCTGTGTACCACGTGCCCTTGATCACCATGCCCCAGCGATCCTTGTCGTGGTAATGGGGCCGGCTGGTCTGTTTCGGGCCGAACCGGTTGCGGTAGATGTAGAAGCCTTCTTTCGACGAATCGCCGAAGATCTTGAGGGGAGGCACCGCGTCTTCCGGCTGCATCCGCAGCCGCTTGGCATCGAGAATCGGCGGTTTGTCACCGCCTCCGCCCTGACCGAGCGCGCGATTGCCGAAGCCGCCGACGAGCACGGCCAGAAGGGCGCAACATATCCACTTCGCGGACCGGGACACTGTCATGACTTCCTCCTTGGTGCGGTAGACAACTGAGATTATAACGAGCTGTACGATTTCGGGAGGCCAGCATGAAAACCGCCTTAGCCCTGTCATTTGTCGCTCTGTCATTTGTCGTGACGACGGGTGCACAGGCACCTCCGGACACACCGGCCCCGAAACCAAGTTTGCCGAATCCGTATCGTCTCGACCCCGCGTGGCCCACGCTCCCCGCGACGATGAAAGGGCCGAAGGGACACAAATGGGGCGAGGTTATCCGGGTGCACGCGGCGCCGAACGGCCACATCTGGGTGTTTCATCGCTGTTTCAACGACCAGCCCAACGGCGACGCGACGTGCCTCAATCGCGGCGATGCCAACCCGCCGATTCTGGAGTTCGATCCGTCGGGGAAACTCGTGAAGAGCCTGGGTGTCGGACTCTTCGCGCATCCGCATGGATTCACCGTCGACTCGGACGGCAATCTCTGGACGACCGACACCAACGATGAAGAGACGATCCTCGGCATGCCCGCGAAGAACGCGCAGGGCATGGCGATGGGCCAGCAGGTGCTCAAGATCAGCCCGGCGGGGAAAGTCTTGATGACGATCGGCTCGCCGGGTGTTCGCGGAACGGGACCCGATAGGTTCGACCAGCCGACGGGCGTATCCATTGCGCCCAACGGCGACATCTTCGTTACCGACGGTCACTCCGGCAACCAGTCCAGGAGCGCGCGCGTCGTGAAATATTCGCGCGACGGGAAGTTCATCGCGACGTGGGGCCGGATGGGACCGGAACCGGGCAACTTCCGCGATCCGCACGACCTGTACGTCGGGGGTTCGAAAGGCTACGTGTATGTCGCCGACCGGCAGAACAATCGGATCCAGGTCTTCGATCAGCAAGGCGCCTTGATCGCCGGCTGGAAGCAGTTCGGCCAGCCGAGCTCGGTGTATGTCGACAAGAACGACAATATCTACGTCGGCGCCACGTATCAGGATCCGTCGCGAGGGCCGGTGAATCGAGCCTCGACGGGACCGAACGATCGCGCGATCGTGATCGGCCACGCCATCACGGGCGCGCTGAAGTACCTGATTCCCGATCCGGGCGATCTCAGCAAGATGACCGATACCGGCACGTCCGCCTCCGGCATCGCGGTCGACGATCGCGGAAACATCTACGCGGCAGACGTGGGGTTCAACAACTTGAGGAAGTACGTCAGGGTCGCTCCGTAACCCGTGCACAAAACACCCGCATTGCCATCGGATTCCAGTAGCCCGACTCTCGTCATACCCCGCGCACGCCGGGGCACGACCCGTTTAAGCACCGTCGGCCTGCCACACGACGTCGTCAGCCAGTCCGCGGCGCGGCTTCGCGTTCTCGCACTGCTCTACGCCTTCGTGTTCTTCATGGCTGGGGTCTTCCCCGCGCTGTTGTTTCCGCACGATCGGGCGATGTTCCTGGGGAGCTTCGGGATGTGGGGGCCCGCCATCATCGGCATTGCCGTAGCCCTGGCCGTTGCCCTCATCGTGGGCAGCCCGCGCGTGTCGCTGGACGCTGCCATGAAGATCGGCCTCGTGTTCCAGGTGGTCAGCAGCTACGGTATCGCCGCTGCGGAGTTTCTCGAGCACACCAACCTCGATCCGGCGAGCGGGTTTTGGGGACTGTCGTGGGTGGCTGTCTGGACGCTGCTCTTCACCGTCGTCATTCCAACCAGGCCGCGCCGGGCGGTGATGGCGGCGCTGGCATCGGTCAGTTCGGTGCCCGCTGTCGTTGCGTTCGTGATGGCCACCAACCCCGAGGCTTACAGGCCCACCCCTCCGCAATTTTTCTTCGGGCTGGTCTTTCCGTATTTGCTCGTCGTCGTGATGGCGTACGTGGGCGCGCGAGTAGTCTATGCGCTCGGAACCGAGGTGACACGCGCGCGCGAGCTTGGAAGCTATCAACTGGTCGAACGGCTGGGAAAAGGCGGAATGGGCGAGGTGTGGCGCGCCAGCCATCGTCTGCTGGCGCGTCCGGCCGCCGTCAAGCTCATCCGGTCGTCGATCGATGGAGACGCGCAAGGCGGCGTGTCCGAAGACGCGCAGCGCCGATTCGAGCGAGAAGCGCAGGTCATCGCCAGCCTTCGATCGCCACACACCGTCAATCTGTTCGACTTCGGAATGGCGGACGATGGCACGTTCTACTACGTGATGGAGCTGCTCGAGGGACTCGATACCGATGCGCTCGTGCGGCGAACCGGGCCCATGCCCGCCGAGCGCGTCGTACACGTGCTTCGGCAGGTGTGCCACTCGCTGTCCGAAGCCGAGTCGCACGGCCTCGTCCACCGCGACATCAAGCCGGCCAACATCTTCCTGTGCCGCTACGGCGAGGATTTCGACTTCGTGAAGGTTCTGGATTTCGGAATCGTGAAGTCGACCGAGGACTCTGCCGCTACTGAGGTCGCGCTGACCGTGGAGAATGTCGTCCGCGGCACGCCGGCCTTCATTGCTCCGGAGCAGGCTCTGGGCGGATCCGCCATCGATGGACGCGCGGACATTTACGCGGTGGGTTGTGTGGCCTACTGGCTGTTGACCGGCGAGCTCGTGTTCACCGCGGAGACGACGATTGGCCTCCTGATGCACCACGCGCATACCGTGCCGGTGCCCCCGTCAGCGAGGACAGAGCTGCCGATTCCGGAAGCGCTCGACCGCATCGTGATGGCGTGTCTGGCGAAGAATCCAGCCGAGCGGCCGCAGACAGCGCGCGAGTTATCGAACCGGCTCGCGGCTATCGATGTTGGCAACACCTGGACCGAGGTGAGGGCGCGGAACTGGTGGGCAGTGCACCAGCCGACGCCGGGAGAAAACAGATCACGTAAAACAAGAGAGTAGGAGACTAAGAGATACTTTTTCTTCCTTTTTCTTGAAAGAAGAATTCTCCTAATCTCCTAGTCTCCTGTTAAGAACGTTCTTGCTCGTAAGAAATGGGGTCAGACGCCATGTCTGACCCCATTTCACCCTAGAACGGATCGGTGCGGTTGGTGAACTTGCGGCCGATGTCCGCGGCCGGCGAGTCGCCGCCGGTGCAGATCATCACGCCTTCCTTCAACTGATCGATGACGGTCTTCTCGTTGCAGGCGTTGAGGAACTTGACGCCCGCCGCCTTGGTGGCATTGAGAACACGGCGCCGCACCGCTGCCATGTTCTCCGCCTGTTCTCCGCCACCCTGATAGGTGCCGGGGCGGCCCATGATGAAGAACCCGTGATCGCCCGGACCCCATTCCGCGAAGGCGATCCCCGGCACGCGCACCGAGGTTTCGACGTTCGCGTCCGCGCGCGGATTCTCGATCTTCAGGCCGAAGATGAATTCGCCGTCAGGGTTCAACGGCCAGGGGTCGGCGATGCGCATGTATTCCTGAGCGCTGACGCCCCAGATTGTTGACGCGAAGCCCTGCGAGCCATTGCCGCGGAAGCCCTGCGCGAGACCATCAACACGCGGTGCAAACGGGTAGCGCGCGGCTTCGATCATCAGGCGGGCGGCTTCGGGGCTTTCGGCGTTGCACAAGAGAATCCCGTGCACGCCGGTGGCCAGCGTCTGCTGGATCATCCAGGCGTTGGCGCGGACGGCGTCGGTCGTGCCGGAAATCGGCAGAGTGACGACGACCGCCGGCGTCTTGTGACCGGTGCGGGTCGGACCGCCGTCAACCAGGCCGCGCATGAAATCGCGCAGTTCCTTGAAGTCGAGCGGCCCGTGCTCCATTTCGTAGGTGATGTAGTCGGCCTTGGTCGCGGCCATCTTCTTGCCTTCTTCGTAGCCGCCGCCACTGATCTGCGCGTAATAGACGGGCTGGTTCTTGAGCCACATGTCGATGACGCGGTTCACATGCTTACCGGTGCGCGTGGTCTTTGTTGGCATTTCCGGAATCGCCGCATTCGGGGGCGGCACCGGCGTCTGGGCTTTGACCGACATCGCGGTCAGCATCGCCGCAGCCACGCCGGCCAGCACAATGGGTTTCGTCCTCATTCGAGTCCTCCGTGAATTGTTGGTTTCGGGTGCGCCGATTATAGCCGCGACCACCTTTCAGGCCAGCGCTTTCCCGTAGAGCGCAAGCAGGCGGCTCCAGGCCTTTTCGGCCTGAGGCTCGCTGTAGACCTGGGAATCCGGAGGGCACCAGCCGTGGGCCGCCGGGTACACCTCGATTTCCGCCGGCAGGTTGACCTTGGCGAACGTCTCTTTCAGCACGTCCTTTTCATTGGGCGCCCGCTTGTCGTCGTTCTCGGCGATTTCGACGAGGAAGTGCGCCTTGGTCTTCGAGGCCTGCAGATGCGGGCTGTTCGGCTGGTCGGTCACGAGCCCGCCGCCGTGGAACGAGGCCACCGCGCCAACGCGTTCGGGCACGGCCGCCGAAGTGCGGAACGCCATCGGACCGCCCATGCAATAGCCCTGCGTGCCGATCTTCCGGTTCTTCGCCACGGATGGCTGCTTGTCCAACCAGGCGATGAACGCCTTCGCATCGGTCATGTGCGTGGTCTCGTTCAACTGTTGCGCGAGCGGCCGCACGTCGGCGATCGGCGTCTTGGCGCCGGCCGGCGCGGTCGGCGCTTTCTGGGCGCGATAGAACGGGTTCACCACCAGGACCGAATAGCCCGATTCGGCGAGCCGCTTGGCCATCTGGCGGAACGCCGGCCGCAGGCCGAAGATGTCGGGCCACATGAGCACGCCCGCCGCCGCGCCGCTCGCCGGGTGGACGAAGTAGCAGTCGGCGGTGCCGTCGGGTGTCGCCACGCTGACGTCCGATTCGGTGACGGACACGGCGTTCAGCGTCTGCGGCAGCAGCATGGCCATTCCAGCGCCAAGCAGGGCACCGAACTCACGCCGTGTCACCAGTCCGCGAGCCTCGTACTCCAGCCGATCTTTTTCAAACTGGTCCTGATCGCACATATGTCACTCCTTCTCGAAACGACACGACAGGTGATCCCTGGAAGACAGTGACACTCTACAACGGATTGTCGCGCCTCACACGCCGCACTTCGTGACGTTCACGATCCCCCGCGCCACCTCGGCAACGTGGTCGGCGGTGAAGCCGAACTCGCGCATCACGGTAGATCCTGGCGCCGACGCGCCGAAGTGACTGACGCCGACGATCGAGCCGCCAGGCCCGACGAAGCGATCCCACCCGAGCGGCGATGCGGCCTCGACGCTGACGCGAGCGCGAATCGACGGAGGCAGCACGGCGTCTCGGTAGTCCTGGGACTGCTGCTCGAACAGTTCGCAGCACGGCATCGACACAACCCGGCTGAGAATGCCTTCCTTGTTGAGAAGCGTGTGCGCGTCGAGCGCAATCGACACTTCCGACCCGGTTGCGATCAAGATCACGTCGGGAGTCGCCCCGCCGGAATCGGCAAGCACGTAGGCGCCCCGGCTGAGCCCGGACGCCGGCGCATATGCCGACCTGTCGATCACAGGAAGCTTCTGACGCGTCAGCACGAGGCCGACTGGTCCGTCCTTGTGCATCAGCGCCAGGCGCCACGCCTCGACGGTTTCGGTGGCATCGGCCGGCCGCAGCAGCAGCATATTGGGAATCGCGCGCAGCGAGGCGAGGTGCTCGACGGGCTGGTGTGTCGGGCCGTCCTCACCAAGCGCAACGCTGTCGTGCGTCCATATATAAATGACGTGCGCGCGGCTCAGCGCCGCGAGCCGGATGCTCGGACGCATGTAATCCGAGAAAGTGAGAAACGTGGCGCCGAACGGCAGCAGCCCGCCGTGGTGCGCCATGCCGGTCATGATCGCCGCCATGGCATGCTCGCGCACGCCGAAGTGGATGTTGCGGCCCGCATAGCCCCAGACGCCGCCGGCGGTTCCCTGCGTGCGCACGCCGCCCACGGATTGAGGTGCGGGCGCGCGCTGAAAGTCGCCGCAGTTCTTCAACATGGTGCGCGTCGACGGATCCAGATCGGCAGAGCCGCCAACGAGATTCGGCACGATTCCGGCCAGCGCGTTCATCACTTCGCCGCCGGCATCCCGTGTCGCCATCTCCTTGTGTTCAGGCGTAAACGTCGGCAGGTGTTGGTCGACATCAGCCGGAAGCTCGCCCGCGAGCGCTCGCGCGAATTGATCGCCGAGCGCGGGGTTCGCATGTTTGTGTGCCTCGACACGGCGGCGCCATTCGGCTTCCTCTTGCGCCCCGCGCTCCTGGGCCCGGCGAAACTCGCGCACGGCTTCATCAGGAACGTAGAACGATCGGTCTTCCGGCCAGCCCAGGCGGCGTTTGGTCAACCGCACTTCGTCCGCACCGAGCGGTTCGCCGTGCGCCTGGAAGGTGTCCTGTTTGTGGGGGCTGCCGTAACCGATGTGCGTGCGCGAGACAATCAGCGACGGCCTGTCGTCGACTGCGCGCGCGGCCGACAACGCGGCATCCACAGCCGCCTGGTTCTGACCGTCAATCCGCTGCACGTGCCAGCCATACGCCTCGAAGCGCGCGCCAACATCTTCGGTAAACGTCAAATCGGTGCTGGCGGACAGCGTCACACGATTGTCGTCGTACAGCACGATGAGCCGTCCCAGCCGCAACGTGCCCGCGAGCGAGGCGGCCTCGGCCATCACTCCCTCCATGACATCGCCGTCGCTCGCCAGCACGTAGGTGTAGTGATCGACGATGGGCGGCTCGCCTTGACGGTTGAATGTCGCGGCCAGCCATCGTTCCGCAATCGCGAGACCGACGCTGTTGCCGAACCCCTGCCCAAGCGGTCCGGTCGTCACTTCGACGCCGGGTGTGCACTCGCGCTCGGGGTGGCCGGGTGTGCGGCTGCCCCACTGGCGGAACTGCTCGAGGTCGTGAAGCGACAGGTCGTACCCGGTCAGGAACAGCAGGCTGTAGAGCAGCATGCTGCCGTGTCCGGCAGACAGCACGAAGCGATCACGATCGGGCCAGGCAGGATTGGCCGGGTTGTGCCGGAGATGCCGTGTCCACAACACGTAGGCGAGCGTGGCCGCCCCCATCGGCAGGCCGGGGTGCCCCGAATTCGCCCGCTGAACGGCATCGATCGACAACATTCGAATCGTGTTGATACATAGCTCATCGAGATCTGTCGCGGCTGGTGTGTGCATGTGAGGCTCTCCCCGACGCGATCGACGTTCGATTCAAGTACAGGGCCAACGCGTCAGGCGTCGATGAGACCAGGCGGGGACGTCCGGTTGAATGGCAACGCTACGGCTGCTCCAGCGACTCCATCGCTTTCTGGAAGGCCTGCATCTCCGCTTTGTGGGCCTGAAAGAACTTGATGTTGTCGGGGTGGATAGATGTGGCGAGTTCCTTCGGCACGTCTTTGATGACTCCCTGCTCCATCATGCCCGCTACCATGCCCGCGCTCATGTACGCCAACACGAATTTGGCGTATTCGCGCGCGGTCAGGCCGGCGCTGGCGACCGCCTTGGCGAACAACGGCTCTTTCTCCATGGCTGCGGCCATCTGCGACAGCGTTTGCGTATCGGCGTCGGGGAAGATGCTGTTGCCCATGGTCTGGATGTCGGCGCGCAGCTTCTCTATCCGGGCCTCGTCAGCCTCGGTCGGCTCTTCCTTCGCTTCGAGCTTCTTCAGTTCGGCTTTGAGCGCCGCCTGCTTCTTGAATCGCGGATCATTTTTGGCAGCGTCGGCCAGGTTCTTCGCGGCCTGCAGGACTTTGTTGAGCGCCGGCATCGTCAACTGGTACGCGGCCAGCTCTTTGGCATCGGGATCGTTGGCACCTCGCCCTTGAGCAAACGCAGGGACCGCAACGCACAACGACGCCAACAGCCCGAGCGCGATTCTGAATGTCTTGGTCATGACCTGGACGTGTCCTTTCGACTGTGCAATCTGGGATTCCTGAAACCAGGAACATCAACCGGTGGGGTTTTTACAGTGTAACCGAAAGAGTCGTCAGTTTTCGCCGCCCGGAGTACGTAGTGTCCGGCTTTAGCCGGACCGTGAACTCCGGCTGCCGGCGCAGCATCCGCACCGCGAAGCGAACATCGTGAATCAGCCGGTGAGCTAGAGGCATTCGTTCGTTGACACTCTATATCGGTTCAGCACTCCCGTTTCCGTCGATTTGGCAAAGTTAATGTCGCCATCACGCTACACGTCCCGTGGCGGGCGTCCTAATTGGTAGAGAGACGAATCGGTGAAACCGGAGGAGTCTTTATGAGTACCGCTACAAAACGCATCGTTCTTTTCATCGTCGGTCTGATCCTTGTCGGGGCCGTGCCCGTCAGCGCCCTGCCACGGCGCATCGTCGTGGTGCCGCGCATCGAGGCTTACCGTGGTTACCGTCCGCTGGTGTACGACCACTACTGGGGGCCGTGGTCTCCGTACGCCTACGGCTATCCGTACGGCTACGGGTATCCGTACCACCGTGCGGCGGCTGACATCAGGACCGAAATCACGCCGAAGAACGCCGAGGTGTACGTCGACGGCTACTTCGCCGGACGCGCCACCGACTTCGATGGAGCGTTCCAGGCGCTGCACGTCGTGCCTGGCGGTCATGCGATTACCGTCCGTCTGGACGGATTCCGAACCCTGACCGAGGACGTGTACGTCAGGCCGGATTCGACGTTCAAGATGAAGGCGACCCTGCAGCCGCTTGCGATCGGCGAGATGAGCGCGCCTGTTCCCGCTCCATCGGCGCCAACAGGTCGGGCATCGGCCTACTGACATCGAGGCGTTCCCTCCGAGGGCGGCCATCAAGGCCGCCCTTAACATCATTTAATCCGAGGTTCAGGCGGCGCTCAGGTGACTGGCGTCAAATGGTTGTAGAGCTCAGGCCATGAATGTTACGCGCGTGCTGGTCGTGGAAGACGACACGAAAGTCGCCAGCTTCATCCAGAAGGGCCTCGAGCAAGAGGGGCTGGCCGTCGATGTCCTCAACGACGGTGAGGATGCCGGCGCGCAGGCCCAGATCGTCGACTACGACTGCGTCGTGCTCGACCTGCTGCTGCCCGGACGATCGGGGTTCCAGGTCCTGCGCGACATTCGCTCCCGAAAAGCCGACCTGCCTGTTCTGATCCTCAGCGCCCAGGCGTCGCCGGAAGCCCGGGTCGCCGGCCTCGACGGCGGCGCCGACGATTACATGGACAAGCCGTTCATCCTCGCCGAGGTCTCGGCGCGCATTCGCGCGCTGCTCCGGCGAGGGAAACCGCGGGACACGAAACTGCGCGCCGGCGACCTCGAGGTCGACACGGTCCGTCGCCGTGTCACGCGGGCCGGACAACCCATCGACCTGAAGCCCAAGGAGTACGCGCTGCTCGAGTTCCTGGTGCACAACCGGGATCGGCCGGTGACGCGATCGCACATCATCGAACACGTGTGGGACATCCACTTCGACAGCATCAGCAATGTCGTCGAAGTCCACATCAACTCCCTCAGAAACAAGATCGATCGGGGCGCCCCGACTCCGCTGATTCACACCATCCGCGGCGTCGGCTATATGCTGAGCGACAAGGCCTCGTAAGTCCGCTGCCGCCAGTGGCTTCATCAGTGGTGAGTTGTCAGTTGTCAGTCATCAGTTTTCAGGGGCTCGCGACTGAGATCTGACTACTGAGAACCGATGACTGAGAACTGACAAGGACGATTAATTCCGATTCATGCCTGATGACGCCGGACGTTTCTTTCAGGCAAGGAACTTCACGAGTTCCGAGTTGATCCGGTCGGCGTGTGTCCACAGTACGCCGTGCGGCCCGCCGGGCAGCTCCACGAACTTGACGTTCTTGATCATCTTGGCCTGTCGCCTGGAGGTGGCATCTGGCGGCAGGATGCGATCGGCATCGCCGTGCAGAATCAGCGTGGGCACGGTGTTCTTCGGAATGTTCTTGCGGAAGTCTTCGATCCAGCAGTCGACGCACGCCAGCGTTCCAACCGCGGAGGCGCCGGCGGCAACGTTCCAGTTGTCTTCGAGCACGCGGTCGCTCACGAGCTTTCCGCCCGTGACGTCGTAGTTGTAGAAGTTCTTCAGAAACTCCATGAGGAAGGCAGGGCGATCGGCGCGAATCGCGGCTTTGATGCCCTCGAAGACCTTGGCATCCACGCCTTCCGGGTTGTCCGACGTCTTGACGAGATACGGTCCAAGCGTCCCGATCAGCACGGCCTTGCGGACGCGCGCGGTCCCGTATTTCCCGATGTATCTGGTCACCTCGCCCGACCCCATCGAGAACCCGACCAGCGCGACTTTCTTGAGATTGAGCTTTCTGAGCAGCTTGTCGAGATCGGCGGCGAACGTGTCGTAGTTGTAGCCGACCGCGGGTTTGCTCGAACGCCCGAAGCCACGGCGATCATACGTAATGACGCGATGCCCGGCCGTCGAGCAGCGCGGCGGTCTGCTTCTCCCACGACGCGCCGCTCAACGGCCACCCGTGAATCAGCACGACCGGCGATCCGGATCCGTGATCTTCGTAATAGAGGTCGATCGGGGTGGAGTTCTCTTTGCCAACCGTGATTGTGGCCATGTCGGATTGCTCCCTTCAGGTCTGACATTCCCGCAGAACGCGCCAATCTATGAAGCGTGCGCGTCCTGAACGACGGGATGCCACGAGTGGCCGCACGCGCGGCAGTGACACCATGTGACGGTCGTTTCACCACGAAGCACCTGTTCGACGCTGACGTGATGGCTGGTTTCGCACTTCGGGCAGAGGTGCGCGACGCATGTATCCTTGACCTTGCGCGGCGACAACGAGTCCTGGGATTGTCCGGTGGGCATGCCTTCTACTTTCTACTTTCCACTTTCCACTTTCTACTTTCTTCTTGTTTCCTATACGCTCAGTCCGGTTCCCACAGAGGCTGTCTCGAGCACGTGTGAGTGCTGACTGCGGACGTCCTGATATCTGGGATCGCGGGTTTCCTTGTAGAAATGCCCAAAGGCGTAACCGCAGAGCAGCGAAAAATCATACGCTTCAGCCAGCTGGTTCCAGAGCATCTCCAACTTGATGGCTGCGTCGGCGTTTCCATCCTGCCATAAGAGATCGACGAGCTCGCCATACGCTCGAACGGGACGAGGCCCCAGACCCGCGCATAGCCCTTCGATCAGATCCCCAACTGTCTGTTTGAACCGCGCATGATCGGCACTGCCGTCCACCATGAACGAGTCGAGCATTTTTTGAGCGTCGACAAACTGCAGCTCTCCCGTCCGGCGCAGCTCGTTGACGTCCAGGCCCCGTTCGGCCAGCTGTTCGACGATCGTGCTGGTGTGAGCGGGTGTGGCAATCACCAGCCCTGGCTGCCGTGCGTCGAGCCCTTCGGCAAGGAACCGCGCCACCGTTCGTGCCAGAGATTGTTCGTCGTTATAGAACTGAACGGCGTGGTATTGCGGGGTGGTCACGATCTGCCTCCGCCTCGGAGTCTATCAGGTACTGACGGCTGAAAGTGGAATACCGGCCTTCGCGCAGTATCCTACTTGCTCCCCGTGGCAGCCTGTTTTTCCAACGCAATCTGCGCCGCTCTTGCGCAGCCCTGGGCGACCTTGAAGAAGTTCTGTACGCTTTCGGCGCCTACCTCATACGGATGCGGGCCGTTTCCGCGTCCGGCCAGCATCCGATTCTTATCGACCGCATCATCAAATTCCGAGTGGTTGGAGATGAGAACCGTGGCCCTGGTTTCGGCCGCCTTTGCCGCGATCTTCTTCTGCGAGTCGATGTAGATCTGGAAATTCTTGATGCCCGGATCCGGACGGTTGTTGATGAAACTGGTGGCGACCCCAGCCGAGGAGACAATGTTCACAGGCTTGCCGCGATCCTGAACGGTCGTCGTGAACGAGATGGTGCCGCGGGTATGACCTGGCGTCAGCCAGAGGGTGACGGTCTTTCCACCAAGCGTGATTTTCATCCCGTCGGTGGCGACGATCTCGCGCTTCGGGGCCATCGTCTTGAATCTGTTTGGATACTTCTCGACGTCGTCCCAGTCGGGTCCACCCATGACCACCTTCGCGCCGAACTCCTTCTGCAGCATTTCGGCGCCGCCGATGTGGTCGCCATGCCCGTGCGTGACGATGACGTACTTGATGGTCGTGGGGTCGAGCCCGAGCTTCTTCAGACCGCCGACAATCAGCTCGTCCGAGTTGTACGGGAAGATCGTATCGATCAGGATGATCCCTTCACTCGTCGTGAGAGCCCAGGCCGAATGAATCTTGCCTCCGACAAAATAGAAATCATCGAAGACTTTGGCAGGCTCGGCGTACCAGGTGCCGCGGGCCGGAGCGCTCGCGGGCTTGGAAACGTATCCCGGAACCGTATCGCTGGTATTCTCCGCGCCGATTTGCGGCGGCTGCAGACACGTTCGAACCAGGGCGCCCTGCCATTCGAACCCGGCAGCCTGCTTCGCCGATGCGACTGCCGCTCGAATTTCCGCGTCGTAGTCCCTCGCCTGATTGGCGGTTTGAGCGCCGATGGCGGCCACCGCGAGTACGCCGACGATTGCGAACGACGACGCAGTGCGCGCTGATATCGGCCTCACAGGATCCTCCAGTCGAGAGTCCCCGAATGTTCCAATCAAAAAACGCGAAAGCTTAGCACGGGCGGTATCGGTGGCGCAGGGCTTCATCGGTAGCGCAGGGCTTCAGCCCTGCCAATTTTTTGAAAGACCGCGATCACGGACGCGCGTGGCCGGCGCGCGAGGCTCGCCACCTTGCGTCCAACACGTCGCATCATCACCATCACTTTGTACTGTAAATTGAGGTTCGATGTCCTTCAAACGTGCGTTCGACATCGTCGGCGCCTGCGCCGGGCTGCTGGTGTTCGCGCCGGTGATGGCGATTGCCTTCGTCGCCGTTCTTCTCGACGATGGCTGGCCGGTGATCTTCCGGCAGGCGCGTCTCGGTTATCGGCGACGGCCGTTTTTCATCATCAAGATCCGCACGATGCGTGATGGGCGCGTGACACGGGTCGGGAAAGTGCTACGAGCCACAGGCCTCGACGAGGTTACGCAATTCCTGAACATTCTGTCGGGTGAGATGAGCGCTGTGGGCCCACGGCCGCTCACTGAAGACGACGTGCGGCGTCTCGGGTGGACCGGTGTCGAGTTCGACTTCCGGTGGGAGCAGAAGCCGGGGTTGACCGGCCTCGCACAACTCGTGGGCGCCGAATCAACGCAGCAGACGCTGGCTCTGGATCGAATCTACATCGCTCGCGCGAACCTGCTGCTCGACTGTCAGCTGATTGCGCTCTCGTTTGCGGTCAACGCGTTCGGCAAATCGCGAGTGCGGCAGCGCCTGCGCCGATCGAACCTGGCCGGCGGCTCCTTCTAGCGCGTTTCGAGGAGCTTCAACCGCCCGCGGTGGGATACCTCATCGGCCTCGATCTGAAGAGCACGACAGCGGAGGCGGGTATGTCGCATGCACTCGGACGTCCTCTTCATGTCCGATCGTATGTTGCGGCCATCGCCGCCAGCCTCTGCGCGACGTCCGCCGTCAATTGCCCGGGCCGGAGCCGCCACCGCCAGTTGCCGGTCAGTGTACCGGGCCGATTCATGCGCGCCTCGCTTCCCAGACCCAGCAGGTCCTGAACCGGAACAATCGCCGTGTCCGCCACCGACGCGAGCACTGCGCGGATGAACGCCCAATGCACGTCCTGGCCGTTGAGACCGAGATACCGGCGGGCGTGCTCGCGTTCGTTCTCGATGTCCCTCTCCGAGCGCGTGCTGTGTCCGGCGTCACCCGTCCACCACCCCGCCGTCGTGTCGTTGTCGTGCGTCCCGGTGTAGACCACGCGGTTCCTCGGGTAGTTGTGGGGCTTGAAGCCGGGCGCCTGCGGGTCGGTGCCGAACGCAAACTGGAGGATCGCCATCCCAGGAAGGCCGAAGTGTTCGCGCAAAGCCTCGACTTCCGGCGTGATGACCCCGAGGTTCTCGGCGACGAACGGCAAGTGGTCAACACCGAGCGCGCATTGCATCACCTCGAACAGCTGCGCGCCTGGCCCCTTCACCCACTCTCCGAGCACTGCCGTGGTGGCGTCGCGGGGGATTTCCCATGACGCCTCGAACCCGCGGAAGTGATCGATGCGCACGCGATCGACCTGATCGAGAAGAGAACGGCAGCGCTCAATCCACCAGGCATAGCCGCTCCGCTCGATCAGGTCCCATCGGTAGTGCGGATTTCCCCAGAGTTGTCCGGTGGCGCTGAAGTAATCGGGCGGAACGCCGGCGACCACCGTTGGAGTGCCGTCGGGATCGAGCCGGAACAGCTCCCGTCGGGCCCAGACATCGGCGCTGTCGTGGGCGACGAAAATGGGCAAATCGCCCATGATGGCGATGCGCCTCGAGCGACAGGCGTCGCGTACGCGCTGCCACTGCTCGAAAAAAATGAACTGCATCAACTGGTGCAGCCGGATCTCGCGTAGACAGCGGGCCGTCCATCGTCCGACCGCCGACGGCTCACGCTGCGCGATGTCGGGCTCCCACGTTGTCCAGCCGGTATCATCGTGCGCTCCCTTGACGGCCATGAAGAGCGCGTAGTCGTTCAGCCAGCCTGTGTTCCTCAGGCAGAACCGCTCGAAACGATCGCGCACGGCAGCGGGCGCCGCCTGGTCGAAGCGATCCAGTACGAGCGGCCACAGCTCGCGGCGGTGTGCGACCACGGCAGAAAAATCGACGTCGCCCTCAGTAAACGCCTCGCCGTTGCACTCCCGCGCCGTAAGCAGTCCGTCTTCGATCAGCCCGTCAAGGCTGATGAGGAGGGGATTACCGGCAAACGCCGAAAAACTCTGGTAAGGAGAATTACCGTAGCCGGTAGGACCCAGGGGCAGCACCTGCCAGAGACGCTGTCCGGCCGCGGCGAGCCACTCGATGAACTCGAACGTGGTCGGACCCAGATCGCCAATCCCGAATCGTCCAGGCAGCGAGGTCGGATGCAGGAGCACTCCGCTCGAACGGGAAAACGCCATTTTCGCAGTATAGGCACATCTTGACGCGTGTGCACTGCGTGCCTTCAGAGATGCGGGGTCGCGTCCGGTTCGCGCTCCTGCTGGGCCCTCAGATGTTGTTCGAGCAGCTGCTTGGCGGCGTCTCGCCCACCGAGGCCGAACGCTATCGCCAGCCCGAGCATCAACGCGCCAAATGCGATCGCGAATGCGGTCAACACGACGGCTGTCGCCAGGCCCAGCTGTTCGAGCGCCATGACCACCGCGATCGCGATAACCAGGAGGCGGAGCGTTCCGCTAAGCAAACGGGCGCCCGGGAGGCCGGCGTTGACCGATGCCAGCAACGTGGCACGCCAGACGAAGTTGCCGACGAGAAATCCCAGGGCCAGCACCAGCAGAGCCAGAAGGACGCGTGGCACGAACAGAAAGAACTGCTGGACCAGCCCCCGAAGCGGTTCGAACTGCAGCGCGTCGACCGCCGAGACCACGAACCCGGCCCAGACAATCCAGAAGACGATCTTCGCCACCAGCAGGTCGGCGCCTGGCATATCGGCCATGCGCAGCATGTCGCTCGCGCCGGTTCGGGCGGCCAGCCGGTCGAAGTGCAGCGATACCAGTGTGCTCCGGACGATCCGTCGAGCGAGCACGGCTACGATGAACCCTCCCGCGAAGATAATGGCGGCTGCGACGAGGCGCGGCACGAACAGCACGAACGCGCCGGTAAAGTTGCTCCACGATTGGGCGAGGGCTTCAGCAATCTCTTGAATCATCGCGACCTCACACTTCGGCTGACCAGCTGTCGACGAGCAGCGGTTTCAACCGCAGAAACGTCTCACTCAGCGATTCGAGTCCTTGATGCACCGCCGCGTCCGTCTGGTGTGCGGCGCGTGCCATGAATGCGGCAGCACGCCACAGGTACAGCGGAACGAACAGGCCGGCCAGATGCTCGGGGCCGATCCGGCCCTGTCGCGCGGCCGCCACGACGGCATATACGGTTTTCACCCACAGCTCATCGTCGGAGCGCAATTCCGGCGCCGAGACTTCCCCGATGATGCGCGCAAGCAGACTGCTGTCCAGCACTTCTGCGAGCAAGGGATGGATTTCGCCGATGTCGTGACGCGCCTGTCCGGCGACGGCCTCGTAATCCCACGTGTGCGCATCGGCGATCTCCTCCGGCTCAGTTCCCCACGTGGACAGCGGCGCAATGCCATTGGTCGCCGTCCAGAACGAGGCGTGTGCGCGAAGACTCTCGATGAGGGCCAGGACCACCTGCTGCACCGCCTCGCGAAGTGTTGTGCGGGCGCCGGCAACCGTCGGTGGAGGCTGCCATATCTGACCGATGGCGATCCCCATGGCAATGGCCTCCGTGCGCAGCCGCAGGTCGATGGCAAACCTGGCCACCTCAGGCTCCCAGAGATCTCGTTCAAGACAGTGAGAGGCGAAACGTCCCGAGCACGAAAACTCGGAACCGAGCGGCTCGTCGAGCGCAACCCCGTAAAGAGCACGCACCAGCGGGCGTACCAGTTGTGTGACCAGCACGCCGTCACGCGGATGCCTGCGATGGCACGGCGCGAGAAACTCGACCTCCGAGCGCGCAACCGGCGAGATGAGCTCGGTGACACGTCTGGCGCTCGTCGCCGGACCAGCCGGATCGAGGACGACGAGCACTTTGGCCTGCGTCAGCTCGACGGCGGCAAACACGGTGCGAAGCGCGGTGAGCTTCCCCGGAAGCCCGTGATACGGCGCCAGTACGCGATGCAGCGTCCGAAGTGAGTGCGACGTCAACAGAGTGTCGGCCTCGCTCAGCGATGCGGAACGGATCAGTTCGGGAGTGCCGTCGGTCGAACCGCCATCGGAATTGATCATGACGGTGCGTAACCGCGGAAAATCCCGCGCGAAGGACACGTGCACGGCGCGTACGACGTCGATGACCGTCGCGGCGTTGTTGAGCGTCGGCAGTCCTACGAGGATGTCGACTTGCCCCACGGCAATCAACTGGCGGAGCAACGCGTCGGAAAGCGAACTTTGGTGATCCACGTCAACCGGCCGCGGCGCGCGAGCGGACGAGCGGCTCCGCCAGACTCCCGTTAAATCCAGCGCAGCCGAAACCAGTAGAAGTCATACGGGCCCATCATCATGACGTACGGCTCGCGTCCTATGCGCGGAAAGATACTTCCACCGAACATTTCGATCGGAATCGCACCTGCCAGGCCGGACAGGTCCAGTTCGACAACCTGCGCCGTCCCGGCAAGATTATTGACGACCAGCGCCGTCTCGCGTCCGAGCGTCCGAGTGAACGCCAGCAGGCGGTGGTTCGCGGGCTCGAGGACCTGAATCGAACCGCGGCCGAACACCTGTGTGGAGCGCCGAATCTCGATCAGACGCCGCGTCCAGTTCAGCAGCGAGGCCGGGTTCCGCTGCTGCGATTCGACATTGACCGCCTGATATCCGTACACGGGGTCGGAAATGATCGGCAGCCACAGGCGGTCGGGCTCGATCGTCGAAAAGCCGGCGTTGATGCCCCCGCTCCACTGCATCGGCGTGCGCACGCTGTTCCGATCGCCGAGGGAGACGTTGTCACCCATGCCGATCTCGTCGCCGTAATACAAGATCGGGCTGCCCGGCAACGCCATGAGCAACCCGCACATCAGCTCGATGCGGCGCCGGTCACCTTCCATGAGCGGGGCAAGCCGTCGGCGGATGCCGAGGTTGATCCGTGCCTGGGGATCTCGCGCGTATTCATCCCACATGTACTCGCGCTCGACGTCCGTCACCATCTCCAGCGTCAGCTCGTCATGGTTGCGAAGGAACGTACCCCACTGGCAGGCGTCGGGAATCGGCGGCGTGCGCTCGATGATGTCGACGAGCGGTTTGCGATCTTCCAGCCTGAGCGCCATGAACATGCGCGGCATGACGGGAAAGTGAAACGACATGTGGAATTCGTCGCCAGAACCGAAATAGGGGCGGACGTCTTCGGGCCACATGTTGGCCTCGGCCAACAGCACTTTGCCGGTGTAGTGCGCGTCAACGCGGGCACGCAGCTCTTTGAGGACGGCGTGCGTTTCCGGCAGATTTTCGCAGGATGTCCCCTCGCGCTCGATGAGGTACGGCACGGCATCCACCCGGAACCCGTCCACGCCGAGGTCGAGCCAGAACTTCATGACCTTCCAGATTTCTTCACGGACGGCGGGATTGTCGTAGTTCAGATCCGGCTGATGGCTGAAAAAGCGGTGCCAGTAATAGGCCTTCGAGACGGTATCCCAGGCCCAGTTCGACTGCTCCGTGTCGAGAAAGATAATCCGAACCCCTCGATACTGCTCGTCGGTATCGCTCCATACGTACCAATCGCGGCGGGCATTGTCCCGGGAGCTGCGCGCTTCGAGAAACCACGGGTGCTGATCGGAGGTGTGGTTCAGGACGAGCTCGACGACCACTCGCAGACCGCGCCGATGCGCCGCGCTGAGGAACGTGCAGAACTCCTCCAGCGTGCCGTAACTCGGGTGGATGTTTGTATAATCCGAAATGTCATACCCATCGTCACGGAATGGTGATGGATACATCGGCTGAATCCACAGACAGTTGACGCCCAACGACTCGAGGTAGTCGAGCTTCGAGGTGAGTCCCAGGAAATCACCGATACCGTCGCCGTTTCCATCGGCGAAGGACTTCACATGGAGCTGGTAGAAGACGGCGTCTTTGTACCACGATGGATCCGCAGCGTTGGCAATAGGCATGGTGATTCAGCGGAAGCACCGCCGACGCGACTGCGATCCGCGACGCGGATGAACTCCTCTACTCGTAGGTTAGCGTGAAACAGCATCAAGATCGACCTGGCGGCGGGAATCCGTTCATCGGCTATGGCTGGCTGAGCGTGTACTATCGTGAAGCCGCAACCACCGCGGGGTTTCACGCGAAGGAGCCCGATGAACGCTGGCAGATGCTCCGGGATCGGGTACTGCTCGCACCTCCAAGAGACGATGGTATTCGCCAGCGGGCCGTCGATGCCATTCCGCAGGACATTCGAGCGCCGTTACTCGAATGGCTGCAGTCCCGAGAGCTCGGTGACACATAAGATGTTGCGCCGGCGTCTTCACTGCACGACCACTGGTGACTGACAAACGCCACTACAGCGAACAGGAGCGCTACGGCGTGCCCCCTCGAGCAGCAGCGTCACTTCCAGCGTAGCGGCCTGGTAGACGGTTGGCGTCCCGGCGCGCTTCGAACGCCTTGAGATGCGTGAACGCGAGCGAGAGCAGCGTATCGTCCACACCGTGCCGCCGGGCCAGGTCTCGCATCCAACCGACGATGTGATCGACCTCGACGCGTCCGCCGCTCTCGAGATCGCGCAGCATGGAGGCGCTCCACGGGCCGAGCGGATCGGTCAGCCGGGTTCTGGCGAACTCCAGTCCGGACGCGCTCGGCGGATGCCCTTCGCGCGCCGCAATCTCGGCGTTGGCGGCAAGCGCCCGCTCCATGGCCTCGCGACCGCCGGGCGCGCTGATGATTTCGCGCACGTTGGCGCGGAACAGACATGTCATCGAGGCAAGCGCGGCGAGAAACACCAGCTTGTCCCACATGACCTGCTCGATGTCATCGGACAGTGACCAGTCGATGGTCGTGGCAGCCAGAACGGCGGCGACGGCCTCGGCCCGCGGCGAACGCCGGCCGTCGCGCTCGCCGAACACCAGACGCTGCAGTGTGCCGGCGTGATGCACGAGTCCGTCGCGTCCAAGGGTCGCATCGATCATGCAGGTGCCTCCCATCACCCGGGAGGCGCCGAAGCGGGCATCAAGAGCCGCGAAATGCGCGAGGCCGTTCAGCAGTGGGATGACCGCGGTCTGTGGCCCCGCGGCTGGTGCAATCGTCTCGATGGACGACTGCAGGTCGTACGCCTTGCAGGTCAGCAGCACGACGTCGTAGTCGGGCGTCACCGAATCGGCCAGCGCGGTCCGTACCGGCCGCGAGATGTTGCCGAGCGCGCTCTCGATGCAGAGACCGTCGCGTTCAAGCTGGGCGCGGCGGGCCGGACGGACGAGAAACGTGACGTCGGCGCCACTTTCGGCGAGCCGGCCACCAAAGTAGCCACCAATCGCCCCGGCCCCTAAGACGAGAATCCGCATCGTTCATTCTCACGCAAAGGGCGCACATGTATCGTCATGCTGGCCTTCAACTCTACTTGGATTCCAGAAATTAGGGCTCGATGTCCTTGAAACGCACCTGAACATTCTTTCGGGTGAGTTGAGCGCGAGCGGCCTTAGACGCTCAGGTCGTGGTGGACCGAAAGCGCGCTCGGAGCGGCGCGGACATCGTCAAATCCACGCCCCCACCGGCGCGTCGCGTGGCGATGATCGCGAGCGTCCCCGGAAATGACTCGACCAGCTTCAGCCCCGCGACAGGTCCGAGGATGAACGCGGGCTTGCTCAACGCGTCGGCCAATGTGGCATCAGGCGAGAGGATGGTGACGCTGAGTGCGGAGTCGCTCGGCCGGAGCGATCTCGGATCGAGCAGATGACCGTACGTCCTGCCGTTGGCAACAAAGAAATTGTGGTAGCCGCCCGACGTCGATATCGCGCCGCCGTCGACGTCGAGCACGCCGAGGAGGCCGCCCGGCTTGTCCGGATCCTCGATGCCCACCTGCCAGGACGACTTGCCCGCAGGGTGGCCGACCAGGTACTGATTGCCCCCGGCGTCGATGAGACCCGAAAATCCGCGTCGCCGCAGCACGCCGCCGGCGAGTTCGACCGCGAAGCCTTTTGCGATGCCGCCGAGATCGAGCTCCACCCCGTTGCGCGTAAACGACACGGTCTGCGCACCCTCATCGAGGACCACGCGCTGGTAGCCGATCAGGGAGCGGACCTGCTGCAGCTCGTCATGAGTAGGGATGTGCGGTTTCTTGTCGTGGAACCCCCAGAGCCGTACGAGCGGCCCGACCGTGATGTCGAACGTGCCGGCGCTCCGCTGGCTGATTAACTGTGCCGCCGACAACACGCCCCACATGGGTGCGCTCACCTGTACCGGATGCAGCGCAGCCTGCGCGTTAATCCGGGCCAGTTCGCTGTCCGGACGGTAGTTGCTCATGAGGCGGTCGATCTCTACCATCGACGCAAACGCTTCGTCGATCGCTTCGGACCGCGAAGCGGGATCGCCGCCGTACACCTCGATGGTCATCGACGTGCCCATCAGGTAGCGGTGCACGCTCGTGGAGAGCGGCGTGTCAGCCGAGATGACGGCGTGGTGGGCGATCACCGTGCACAACGCCGTCACGAACGCAGCCGCGAGATGGACTGGCCTCTGTGTCATGGATGCTTGAGCGGCATGCGCACGCCCAACGTGAAGATACCGGCTTCGAAGTTGGTGGTGCTCCTGTAGAACTCGTACTGCGCGGTGAGCGACGTGCCGGTCGGAAGCATCAGCAGACCGTGCTGCGGCGTGATCATCAGGCGGCCCGTGTAGAGATTGGAGTCGAACGGGAACAGACGGAAGTCGGCGGTGTAGAACTCCGGCGATCCCGTGTAGGAGGGTTGGTAGAAGGACGCCCCCTGCTGTGCATGACGCCGGTAGATGCCCGTTGCGGTCACGCGCGGGGTGAACTCGTGCGACAGACCCACGGACCACGTGTTGGCCTTGACATCCCAGTCATCGAAATACCGGCGGAAGTCGGCTTCGAGATATATGTCGGCGGGCATCGCCTGACGGAGCCGCGCCGTAAACGCGTGTCGCATCCGCTCGTCCGGATGCACGCCCACCATCTTCACCCCGTCCACCGAGGTGCGCAGGTATGGGTTCGACTGGTAGCCCAGGATGCTCCCCAATTCGTAGCCGAACTGCATGACCGTGTACTTGGACAGCGTCTGCGTGAGCGTCGCGTATGCCGACTGCCCTACCTGGTTCTCCACGATCTCGTCCGGATGGAGCTGCGGCCGGTTCCACGAGAACGAGTAACCGCCGGCGACCGTGGTATTGGCCTGGTTCAGCGTCCGGGAAATGGACGTCGAAACGGTGCTGGCCTGATAGAAATCCTCGTGGCTGAACTCGCCACCCACGCTGACTTTCGTGTCGCCGTAGGTCTTGATGATCGATGCGTTCACGAACTGCCGGGCATTCCTCGCACCTTCCGCATGGCACCGCGCGCACGAGTCCGACGCCGCGGTAATGGCGTCCACACCGAATCCCACGCGCAGGCCGGTGCGATTGGTGAAGTCCGTACCGAGATCGACTGTTGGGCTCAACACGGTGACGCCCCGCGAATCCACGAACGTATGAAACTCGACGCCGAGCGACTGCGCCTGCGGCTCCTGCGCCTTCGACCGCGCGCCCTCGAGGACGACCAGGAGCCCCGCGACGATCCACGTCGCCGCCACGCCACCCACGAGGATGGTCCATCTGTTACTTGCAGCCACACCCGCCACCCTGCAATCCGAGCCCGCCCGCCGCGCCTTCGCGCGACTCCTGCCAGTGGCCCGCAAAGGAGGTGAGCGCCGGGTCGGGATTGAACTGCATGCAGCTCTTGGCCAGGCGGCTGCGCTGCCACGGCTGCACGGTGGCGCATGCGGTCAGGCTGGATCCTGCCGCCAGCAGGACCAGCATCAACATCACACGAATGGTCGGCGTCATACCCAGGTCTCCTGCGCGCGGCGTTACGGCGCCTCGGCTAACAACTGCTCGATCTCACGTCGGTACTGCGGCACGAGCGTGTCGGTAAAGCCTTCATGAGAAAAACGGATCGCCCCACGCTTGTCCACGAGGTAGGACGTGGGCATCCCGCGAAGCCTGAAGCCCGCTGGTGCGGTGCCCTTCGGATCGAAGAGCACCCGCATCTGGAAGTCGCGGCCTTTGAGAAACTCCTCGGCGGCGCTGCGCTTCTCGTCCACGTTGACGGCCAGCACGTCGAAGCCCTTTTCGCGATACTCGCGATACAGCGCGTCGTAGGCGGGAAACGCCGTGCGACAAGGCGGGCACCAACTCGCCCAGATATCCAGCAGCACAACGCGCCCATGGAGGGACTGGAGTGTGATGACCGTCCCGCTGCGGTCCGGCAACGAGACGGAGGGCGCGGGTCTGCCGTCGCCGCTCGCGGCGATACCAATCGTGCTGAGCACCGCCACAAGAACCGCCGCGGCGCAGAGGCGCCACTGTGGTGCCATCGAATCCCTCATCGCGTTTGCGCCGCTCCGTTTTCGACAACCCATTTGCGGACGAGTCCGGCCTTGGTGGCCCTGGTGCTGGCGTTGCCACTCCAGTAGCGGTACATGCTCGCGTTTCGCTGGGTGACCACGACCAGTGCGCTTCGCGCGTTGCCCGCCGCCACGGCTCGCATTACCTGCGCGTAGTTGGACATGGAATAGTTGCCATCAGGCCGGGATCCGGAGTGGCAGGGCACGCAGTCGGACTGAAAGATCGGTTGCAGATCCTGCACGTACGCCACGGTGACGATGGACACAGGCGTCGTACCTGGCGTGGACGCTGGCGTCGCGGTTGTGGAACCGGCGGCAGGAGTGCTGACTGGCGTAGGGCCTGTGATCGATTGCGCCACGTCCGTGGCGGGTTGCTGCGTTACGCAGCCGCAGGCGACCAATGACGCGGCACACGTGGTGGCGAAGACAACGATTCGGCACCCACTAACGGAAACTCGCCGAGTGCGCACGTCTGCTGACGGTTGCATTGACCATGCCAGCAATTTTCGGGCAACTGCCGCTTAATTGGCGGGCAAGCAGTCCCATTCCGGTGACGGTTCGATTCCGAAACTGTGGACAGACAATTGGGGACAAGAAGAGGTGGTCAGGCGGACTGCGTGAAAGTCCGGCTGAAGCCGGACACTACGTACAAACGCCACTGCAGCGAATGGGAGCGCTATGGCGTGCGCACCTCTGGCAGCAGCGTCACTTCCACATACCGGCGCGTGTCGAGATAGGTCCGCGCGGCCTCCTGAATCACGGAAGCGGTCAGCCGGTCGACCGAGGGCCCGATGTTGAACACCGCTTCGACGGCTTCGCCGTACTGATAGCTGTACGCGAGGCGGCTCAGCAGGTAGCGGTTCTCCTGGCTGTTCGTTTCGAAATCGCGCATCAGCGCCGCGCGCGTGTCGGCCACCTGGCCGTCGCTCGGGCCGTCCCGTCTGAACGCCTCGATCAGCTCGAACGCCGTCCTGGTGAGGCTCTCGGTGCGGGCGGGATCGCAGGCGAACGAGATGGCGATGCGGTACGTCTCGGTCGGACGCTGAGTGAAGCGCGGCTCGACGCTGACGCCGTAGGTGCCGCCCAGTTCTTCGCGCAGCGTCCTCTGCAGGTTGCCGCTCAGCATCTCGGCCATGGCCCGCAGTGTGAGCCGGTGCATCTCGTCGTTCTGAAACGATCCGGTGAACACGATGCTCACCTGGCTCTTTGGCTCGATGCCCTTTCTCACCTCGCGCTCGACGATGCCCGCGGGAGGACGAATCCCCACGTCCTTCGCCGATTCGTTCCGATGGAGAGCGGGAAGGCTGGCCAGATAGCGCTCCACGAGCGGCCTCATGGCCGCCGGGTCGAAGCTCCCGACGAACACGAAGGTGAAGTCGCTCGCATCGGCAAAGCGCTCTTTGTAGAACGCCATCGATCGATCGAGGTTCATCTGGTCGACGTCGGCTGCCTTCAATGGCCGCGCTCGCAGATGATTCTGCGTCAGCGCCGCGCCGAGCGCCTCTTCGAATGCCGTGCCCGGCAGCGCGTCCTCGTTCGCCAGCGCCACTTTCAACTGTTCCTTGAAGACGCCGAATGCCACGGGATCCGGGCGCGGCGCCGTGAAGGTGAGATAGATGAGCTGGAACATCGTCTCGAGCTCTTTGCGCGAGGAGACGCCTCCGAGTCCCTCTTCCGTCTCACCGATGTCGGCCCTCACCGACACCGTCCGGCCGGCGAGAGCCTTGCCGAGGTCGAGGCTGCGGAGCTGACCAAGCCCGCCTTGCGCAACCACCGCGTCGGCCGTTTCCGCCACGATGAAGTCCCGGTCGGCCGCGAGCGACGTGCCGCCGGGGCTGATGGCGCGAAACAGAATTTCGTCTTCCTTGAACGTCGTCGGTTTCAACACGACGCGGACGCCGTTGGAGAGACGCCACTCCGTAATGCCAAGCCGCTCGTTGGTCGACGTGGTGGCGATGCTCCCCGGCGACGGGAGCGGCTCCAGCAGCGGCTGCGTATTGACGTTATCGACGTACGCGTCCAGCGGTCTGCCGCTCGCAGCAGCAATGGCAGCCGTCATTTTCGCCGCGTCCGGCAAGGTCGCTTTGTCTTTTTCCGGCGCGATGATCGCCACGACGCGGTTGCGATCGGGCGCCCATTCCTTCGCGAGCGCATTGATTTCGGCGAGCGAGATCTCGGGCAGGAAACGCTGGTTCAACGCGTACTCGTAGACGATGCCCGGAATCGGTTCGCCCTGCAGAAAGTTCCGGATGAACTCGTCGGCCAGCGGGCCGGACGGGCTCTTGTTCTTCTCGACCGTTGCGTTCTCCAGTACCCGCTGCAGACCGCGCGCCTGCCGATCGAGCTCGGTTGCGGTGAGACCGAACCGCGCCACGCGATCGATCTCGGTGAACAGCGCCGTGAGCGCGCGCTCGACGCCGCCCGGCGCGACGAGCGCACCCAGCGACGTCACCTCCGCGGTCCGCACGAAAATGCCGCGGCTGGTCTGGGCCGCAAGAAACGGCGCGTTCGGCTGTTGCGCGATCTCGTCGAGACGGTCGGATACCATGCCGCTGAACAACCGCTCGGCCATCTGCCTGCGGTACGCGCCGACCGTGGACTGGTCCCGGGCGGGCATCTTGGTGAAGACACTGATGGACGTTTGCGTCACTTCGGGGTCGGTGATGATCGAATAGATCGTTCCGGGCTGGTCCGGAACGGCATAGTCGGGCCTCGGCTTCCTGGACGCCGCGGCCGGAATCGCGCCGAAGCGCGATCGTATTTGCGCTTCGACCACGGCTCTGTCGAAATCGCCAACGGCGACGACAGCCATCATGTCGGGGCGGTACCAGTCGGCGTAGAACTGCTTCAGCCGATCGTAGTTCGCGTTGCGGATAATCTCCGGCCTTCCGATGGGAGAACGTTCGGCGTAGCGCGAGCCTTTCAGCAGCACGGGCATCTGCGCGTTCTGTATCCGCTCGCCGGCGCCGAGCCCCAGCCGCCACTCCTCGAGGATCACGCCCCGCTCTTTGTCGATCTCGTCCGCGTCGAACGAGACGTTGTGCGCGAAGTCTTCGAGGATGGTGAGCGACCGATCGAGGACCG
The DNA here is from genome assembly GCA_963821395.1 of Vicinamibacterales bacterium. GTDB lineage: Bacteria > Acidobacteriota > Vicinamibacteria > Vicinamibacterales > JAMQPK01 > JAMQPK01. Next base: position 54,722 of record CAWGDY010000002.1, read on the forward strand.
CCGGGTTGCCGGTCGGGATCTGCAGGTCGTACTCCGTCTCGTCGAAGCTGGTGTGCGCGTTCACGTGCGCGCCGAACCGCATGCCGAGCGACTGCATGAAGCTCGTGATTTCCTGCTTCGGAAAATGCTCGGTGCCGTTGAACGCCATGTGCTCGACGAAATGCGCCAGCCCCCGCTGGTCTTCCTCTTCGAGCACCGAACCGGCCTTCACCACGAGCCGGAGCTCGGCGCGCGCCTGCGGCAGTCGATTCTCGCGCACGTAGTAGCGCAGGCCGTTCGGCAGCGTGCCCACCGTAATCAGCGGATCGACCGGAATGGTCTGATCGAGCGGCGCGTTCTTGAGGTTGATGGTGGCGGCCGGCTGCTGGGCGCCGGCAAAGCTGACGACCGACGTCAGGGCCAGGATCGGCAGCAGCAGGCGAATACGGGTGCGCAGCGTCATAGGGCTATTGTGCCTCTCAATCGGGCGGGGCCTATGCGATTTTGACGCTCGACCGGGGAAAGTAGTCGGCCGAGAGTCCGAGATGCGGCCTGAGCCTTGACATGTGATTAGCATGCACGCATGCTAGTCGCATGTCCAGATGGTCCAGATCCGGAACGTGCCGGACGCGCTGCACCGCAAGCTCAAGGTGCGCGCCGCCGGCTCGGGACAGACGCTCTCTGATTACCTCCTGGCGGAACTGGTACGCCTGGCCGCGCGGCCCACGCGCGAGGAAATGCTGGCCAGAATCCATAGTCGAAAGCGCGTGACCTTGAAAACGCCGGCGGCTGTCGTCATCCGAGAGGAACGCGAGTCCGCGTGATCGTCGTCGATGCATCGGCCCTGCTGGAGCTCCTCCTGCAAACGCCGATTGGCGCGCGGGTCGAGGCGCGCCTCTTTCGGAACGAGGACGAGTTCCATTCGCCCCACCTGGTGGACGTTGAAGTGACCCAGGGCCTCCGCCGGCTCGTACGGGCAGGCGAAGTGTCTGCTGACCGCGCGGCCGAGGCGATCGCAGACCTCGCCGACCTCGATCTCCACCGTCACCCCCATCTCGATCTCCTGACTCGCGCATGGAAGCTGCGCGAGAACATCACGGCGTACGACGCGATGTACGTCGCGCTGGCCGAGGCGCTCGATGCGCCGATCGTCACGTGCGACACGCCGCTCGCCAAGGCGCCCGGTCACCGGGCGCGGATCGAAGTGATTGAGTGACGGCATGAAGAAGATCAGATCATCCCTGAAGCCGCTGGCTGGACGCGTTGCGCTCGTCGCTGGCGCGACGCGGGGAGCTGGCCGCGGCGTCGCACGGGCGCTCGGCGAAGCCGGAGCGACGGTCTATTGCACCGGTCGCAGTGTGAAGGGGAAGCCGTCGCCGTACCGCCGGCCCGAGACGATCGACGAAACCGCGGCGATGATCACGGCCGCCGGCGGCAAGGCGATCGCTGTTCGCGTCGATCACACGAGCGAGGTGGAAGTGAAAGCGCTGTTCCGACGCATCCGGCGCGCCCACAAGCGCATCGATGTCGTCGTCGACAGCGTGGCGGGCGAGGATCCTCTGATGGGCACGTACGGCTTCCTCTGGCAGGCCGATCTCGAGCCGGCAGGTGCGATCTTTCGGCAGGGCCTGACATCGCGGATCATCACGGCGAAGCATGCCGCACTGGCCATGATGCCTGCGAAGCGTGGCCTCATCGTGGAGGTGACCGAGAACGACATGATCGGTGGCGGCGGCAATCCGATGTCGCAGGCCGTCAAGATGGCGCAGAAAGTGCTCCCGCTGCTCTGGGCAGCTGAGCTCGCACCGCATGGCATCACCGTCCTGGCCGTGACCCCTGGTTTCCTGCGATCGGAGTCCATGCTGCAGCATTTCGGCGTGACGGAAGACAACTGGCGAGAAGCCGGCAGGAAAGATCCGAACTTCCTGCAGTCGGAATCACCGCTGTTCGTCGGACGCGCGATCGCCGCGATCGCGGCGGACCCAATGATACGGACCCGCACTGGAATGCTCTTCGGCTCCTGGGAGCTCGGACGCGACTACGGGTTGTCCGATTACGATGGGCGCCGTCCCGATTGGGGAAGGCACAAGATCGACTTCTCGACGCTCCCGCCAGCGTGGATCAACCTGTTCCGTACGGGCGCTGACCTGGAGAGCAAATGGTTGACGATGCTCGCCAGCCGGACGAAAAGGTTCAGGACGAAAATCCCGTCGTATTGATTGTGGGTGAAGAAGACTGGCTCCTCAGGCCCGCCTCGAGAGGCGCGGTTCGCCGCATTCCGCGGCTGGGCCTCCCGCTGTGTACAATGCGCGAGGGTTGCGCCGGATGCCCACATCACGCCATCTTGATCCGGCTTGCCAAAAGGATGGAACCCGATGCCTCCCGTTTCTACATCACTCCTCGCTGACCTCCTGCTGGAAGGCTGCCGGGGACGTGCCGCCGGCTACGACCGTGACAACCGATTCTGTCAGGAAGACTTCGACGAACTGAAGGCCGCCGGCTACCTGAAGATGGCCTTGCCGAAGGAATTCGGCGGGTCCGGCTTGACGCTGGCCGAAGCGGGCCGCGAAACGCGCCGGCTGGCCACCTACGCGCCAGCCACCGCCCTCTGCATCAACATGCACCAGTACTGGGTCGGCACGGCAGCGGACACGTGGCGCACCGGCGACAAGTCGGTGGAGTGGATGCTCCGGGACGCGGCGGCCGGCGAAGTCTTCGCGGCCGGGCACGCCGAGAGCGGCAACGAAACGTCGCTGTTCTCGTCGACCACCAAGGCCGAGCGCGTGGACGGCGGTTACACGATGACCGGACGCAAATCGTTTGGCAGCCTGACGCCGGTGTGGACCCGCCTCGGCATCCACGGGATGGACACCAGCGACCCCGCAAACCCCAGAATCATCCATGGGTTCGTGGAACGCTCCACGAAAGGCATATCGACGAAAGACACGTGGGACGTGATGGGCATGCGCGCGACGCGCAGCGACGACACGATCCTCGACCACGTGTTCGTGCCCGATTCGCACGTGGTGCGGGTCTGCCCGCCGGGCATGGCTGGCGCCGATTTCTTCGTGCTCGCGATCTTCGCGTGGGCGCTGGGCGGTTTCTCGAACGTGTACTACGGGCTGGCGCAGCGGATGCTGGAGCTCGCCACCACCCAGGTCAAAGGCCAGACGTCGCTGGAGCTGACGCGATCGAAGGCGTATCACCCCGACGTGCAGCGCGGTGTCGCGGACATCGTGATGGAGCTCGAAGCCATGGGCGCGCAGATCGAATCGGTGACCAGCGACTGGGCGAACGGGGTCGATCACGGCGGTGCCTGGCCGATCAAGCTGATCGCGATGAAATACCGGGCGGTGGAGGGGGCCTGGCGGATTGCCGACACAGCGCTCGAGGTGTCGGGCGGCTTTGGGATGTTCAAGAAGAGCGAGATGGAGCGCCTGTTCCGGGACGCGCGCTGCGGCCGCTTCCATCCGGCGAATTCGTCGCTCGCGCACGAGCTGATCGGCAAGATGGCGCTCGGCATCAATCCTGACGAACAGCCGCGTTGGGGATAGACCGCGCGGGTTGGAGTATTTGTTCGCCGCGCCGGGCGTCGGCAGATCCGTCGTCACCACCGTGCCACGGGGATGGGCACTCGCGCGGGACAGACGCGATGATCGGATCGGTGACGATTGTTCTGAATGCTGGTCGGGTTCTGGGAGAGTGGCATCGGGAAGGGGATCTTTATGATTCGCTCAGAGCGTGTTCGGATGCTTCTCGCCGGGTTCTTCGTTCTGGTCGGAGCATTGGGCCTCCGTTCAAATCGACCCAGCGCCCAGGCGCCGCCGGCCGCGGAGTTCCCCAAGTCGATAACCGTTTCGCCCGGTCCGAAAACAAACTTGTTTCCGCACCTCATGACAAAGGCCGAGGTTCTCTCGGCCCTGGCGCAGGTGAAGGACTCGCAGGACCTTGTGGTGAAAACCAACTTCGCCATCACTCTGCGCGCGGCAGGCAACACGACGAGGCTGCCTTGGAAGCTCCACACAGAGGCCGACGAATTGTGGTTCGTTTACAGGGGATCGGCGAAGGTCACTCTCGCGCCCTTCTCATTGCAGTTGGGAGTAACTCCGCCGGGCAATACCTATGACGCAGCCGAAGGCGACATCGTGAATGTTCCGCGCCACATGGCCTATCAAGTCATGCCGGCCGGTCGCTTTGAGTATGTCGCGGTCCGAAAGTTCCTGGTCCCACCCACAGGTGCCGGCCGAGGCGGTGGCACGCCGCCCCCGTTCCCGGGCACTCCGCCGACCATCGTGACCAAAGCGCAGATCGACAAGATCTACGCGAACGGCCACGGCGAGTGTGCCTGTCTATGCCGGGATCACCGCGAATCTCTACAACGGCGGTCCCGACGGCGTGAAATGGGGTCCTTTCGATGGCGGTCCCGTCGAAAACCACGAAAGGGACGAGCATCTTTACATTGCGACCTATGGCACCGGCAAGGCCTATATGGACGGGTTCATCCCCAACGGACACTGGGATCGCCGTGGCGTGATGGGGCTCCCTCCTCCCCAGGGATCGACGGAGTACACGATGAACCCGGGCGACCTGCTGTTCGTCTTCCGGAATACTTTGCACTACATCGTCCCGACACCGACGACAGGCAAGGTCGGGTATTTCCTGATAAGTCTGAATGGCATGACGACGGAACAGTCGCTGCCGAAGGCGGTCGTGCCAAATGGCACTGGTGCGTACTGAGGAGTCCTCCTCCGGCCGCAACGGTGATCGAAAGGATTTGAATATGAACTCGCTACGGTCTGTCGGGATCGTCGCGTTGGCCGCGTGCGCACTGGTGATTGGGATGGCCCCGAGCCCGGTGCAGGCGCAGGCCAGACTGATCAAGAACTTGTTTTCGCACGTGATGAAGAGCGCAGAGGTCGACGCCCATTTCTCGAAAATCCAGGACTCTTGGGACGTCTATACGAAGACAAACCACGCCGTCACCTTCCGCGTCAGCACCAAGAGACTGCCGGCGACCGACCACCTGGAAGCCGATGAGTACTGGTTCGTGCGCAAAGGCACAGCGAGGGTCGTTCTGCAAACCGGCACGCCGGCTACCAGTTCTCCACAGGATGTCGGCGCCGGCGATGTCGTCTATGTGCCACGAAACGTTCCGTATGAGATCGACCCCGGCAAGAGCCGATTCGAATACGTGGCGGTGCGGATATTCACCCCGCGCGCCGCGCGCGGCGGCGGCACGGGACGCGACGCTGGCGCGCCGTTGCCGGAACCGACCACCTATTTCGCCCGCAAAGCGCAAATCGACAAGACGTTCGCCGATGAGCCCCGAACGACGCAGCTACGGTTTCCAGGCGGCGCCGATGTCGCCATGATCATCTACAATGGCGCCATCGGCCCCTACGAATCGCACGAAGACGTCGACCAGATCTATTTCGTGCGGCACGGAACGGCAAAGGCCGCCTATGACGGCCGGCTGGTGAACCCGGTCGTGACGACGCCGGGCCAGATCCGCGGCACTGGTTACCTCGATGCCAGCGAGTACACCATCGCTCCAGGCGACATCGTCTGGATTCCACGCAACCAGTTGCACTTCGTCGACCCTGGCACCGGCAAGATCGGATATTTCCTGATCAGCATGCCGACATCTCAGTCTGGATTCCCCGAACCTCCACCGGCACCTGGCGGGAGAGGAGGACGAGGCGGTCAGTGACCGGTGGGTTTCATGTTCCAGTTCCGGGTTCCCGGTTCGTGTAAAGCCTTTCAGTGCCTGGGGCCATAGTGCGGGAGCGCCGCCCCGACCTCGAGCGCGCCAAGATCCGGCGCGGCGCCAGCGAACCCGTCGGTCACGTTCGGCAGCTTCAGCCCCCGGTCGACGGCCGCGGACCCGGGCTTCAGACGGAAGTCGAAGTCCTTCGCCAGATAGATGTTCTGCACCGTCGCGACATCCTGCGCATCGAGAAGCTTCACGTTCATGAACACGTCGTAATCCAGGAGGACGCTGTGGCCGTCCTGGCCAGTCGCCTTGCTGTACTCTGCCAGCGACGCGAATTCCCGGGTCTCGAGCCGGGAATCTTCGCCGCCGGCCCCGAAGAGGATCATCGGGATCTCGAACTTCGGTGAAGTCCACCGAAACGAGACCTTGGCCCCCGGATTTGGCCGGAAGCCGTTGTAGTCCGACGATGTGTAGTTGGTGTTGGTCGTCACGCTGAAGATGGTCGGACCGGAGTTCTGGCCCATGATCAGGTTGTTCCGCCAGTGCGTGTTCTGCGGAGTTCCCGACGTCTCGGACAGAATCGTGTTGTTGTAGAAGATCACGCCGGTGGACCCGCCCGTGAGACGAGTCGAGCCGCCGGGCAGGTTGTAGGCGATGTTGCGGATCCAGTAGACCGGTCCGCCGAGCGCCGGCTGATTGCAGAAGGCGTGCGACGCGTGATTGATCAACATGTTCCGCATGACGCGGATGTTGTGCATGCTGCCGTCGGTCTCGATTGGATTGTCGTGTGAGCTCGTAATGTAGTTGTTGTAGATATCGATCGCGATCGGCCGGCGATCCCAGTACTCGCGAGGCGGATACTTCGGACCACCCACTATCCCGGGTCCGGAGGCTGCCGAGCCGTCCGGATTCCCGTAGGTCTCCACGTTGATGCCGTCGTGGAAATCGGTGATGTGGTTGTAGGCGACGACATGGCCCGGGCCGTAGAGCTTGACGGCCACATACGACTTCATGGCCGGCGGGTGGATCTGCCCGTCCACCCCGTTGAACTTGCCCCAGAACTGCGGATTCGCCCAACCGATCAGATGTTTCGGATCGTTGCGTCCATGGAACGAATTGTCGGCGATGTAGAAATTGCTGGAGCCGGCGAAGTTGGTGAAGACCCCTGAGCCGACATCCTCGAACCGGCTCCGCTTCACCGTCAGCCCCTTCGATCCGAGCAGGAACTGCGTGCCCGCCAGAATGCCGTATTCCGCATTCCGGAACGTGATGCCTTCGAAATAGTTGTAGTCGGCGGCCCGCACGTCGAACAGCGCGTAGTTGCCCGCGCCGTCGAAGATCACTTCGCCGTCGCCGGCCGCCTTGATGGCGATCGGCATCTCGGGCGTCCCGTCTGCGGTCAGGAAATACGTGCCGTCGAGCGGCGTCGTTCTGTTGACGGTCGCGTCGTTCGTGTATTCGTAGCGGTTGTACTTGTACACGCCAGCATGTACCAGAATGGTGTCGCCCGCCCTCACCCGCGGACGGCCGGACGTGGCCCAATCGGTCCCGGCGCACCAGAAGTTGTAGGCGCACATCAGCCCCTCGAAGGACGGCTCCATCTTCTTACCGGCGAAGCCGGGGGGATAAACGTGGAACACGCGGCCGCCGGCGTAGGGCATCGGCTCGGGCCGGGTCCGCACAGTCACCGTTCGCTGGCCCTGCCCGCGTACGCCGTCCGGATCGGTCAACGTCAATCGGACCTCGTATGCAGTGTCGGGTACGAGGTCGAGCACGCTCCCCGCGAACATATTCGGTGACACCACGTCGATTCGATACTCACTGTAGACACGCTCGCCGTTGAGGCGAAGGAGCGGCAAGCCCTCCCTCCATGCAGTCTCTCCCGCCTTGCGGTACGACACCGTCACCGCCGCGTTCCGGTTGTCGTCGCCGTCGACAAACCACTCGAATCCAAGGTTGATGAGGGTGGGCGGCTCGATCAGCAGCTCACCCGCCAGCACCGTACGCGGGTCGACTTGCTGGCCGCCGCCTCCACCCCGCTGAGGTCCGGCGCCTCCGGCCCGCTGTGGGCCCTGCCCTCGTGTCGGCTCTGGTGTCTGTGCTCCCGTCGCCTGCACCGCGAGCAACACAGCTGCGATGATGATTCCAAGGGCTCTCATCAAGATTTCTCCTCGCTATTATCAACGGGCCGCGCGCGGGTTGGAGTATTTGTTCGCCGCGCCGGGCGTCGGCAGATCCGTCGTCACCACCGTGCCACGGGGATGGGCGCTCGCGAGCGGCGTCGTGAGCGTGATGCCGCTCCCGGCCAGCAGCGTGCCTAATGGATGGGCAATCTTGAGCGGCGCCGTCACGGTGATGCGGGCGCCGCCGCGGCCTCCCTGCACCAGCGCGATGGTGGCCGTTTCCTGGTTGGCGCCGCTGTCGATGGCGATCGATTGGCCCACCACGAATCCGGCGGTGGCCGCGACAGGGATGACTGTGTCTCCCACCTGCGTCGCCGCGCCCGCGCGGGTGCTGCCCGCCGTGCCGACGGACCCGATGACGGCGGTTTCGCTGGCCGGGCCGCTGCCGATCATCACCGTCTGGCCGGGCGCGAACTCCGCCACGCCGGCCACTTTTATATTGGTGGCCCCGGCGGCGGCGCCTTCCGGCAGGGTGGTGGCGGGCTGCACCACAAAGTCGGTGCAGAGACTGTCGGCGTCATGACCGTCGGGGAAGCGGCCGATGCTGCGATTGGGCGCCCCGGGTGCGGCGGCAGCGGCAGCGATGTTGGCGGTGGCGGGGCCCGAGCCGGCGCCGGGCACGATGGCCATGCAGCCTCCCTGGTGCTGCACTCCTTCCAGCGTCGCCAGGTCCGGCCTGGTGATATAGCCGTTCGCGCTGGAATTGCTCTGCTGCGAGCCGTAGACGATGGCGTCCATCACCACCGCGCCGGACGCGTCGGTCAACGCGATCGCGCCGCCGGTGATGAAGAGCGTGCTGCCGAACCAGGCTTGCGGCGCCGGACCCTGGTAGCCCTCACTGGCCGCGCCGCGATAGCGCACCGGCGCGCCGTACGCATGGGCACGGGCGAGCGGACGGTCGAGCGACACGCCGCTACCCAGCGCCTGCACCGCATCGCCACTGCGATGGGCAACGCGCGTGGCAGGGGTGAAGGAAATGCCGGTGCCCCGGCCCCAGACATCGACGCCCGCGGTATGCGGCAGCTTGAGCGGCGCGTTCAGAGTGACGCCGCTGCCCTCCGATCCCGCAATGCCGACCGAGGCGACCACCGCGCGCTCCATGCGCTGCCCGGTGCCGATGGTCAGCGTGTCGCCGGCGCTGACATCGGCCAGCGCCGTCAGCTTGATGTTGGTCGCGCCCACGATGGTGGAGGCCGCCAGCGTCGTCTGTGTCGCGGCCTTGCCGACCGACGTCACGGTGGCGATCTCGGTATTGCCGCCCAGATCGATGCTGATCTTGTCGCCTACGGTGAAACCCTCGGCGTTGTGCACGGGTAGATTCGTCGTGCCAGCGGGGAAATCCAGCCACGGCCCCGTCGAGACGTTGATGAAGACCTTGGTCGGCGCCGTGGCGGCCGTTCCGGCGCTTTTCACCGTGCGGCTCTCGCCGCCGACGACGATCTCTGCACCAGGCGAAAGGTCGGCGGTGCTGCGCAGATTGACGGTGGTCGCTCCGGCCACAGCCGGCGCCGCCAGGCCGGAATTCGCAAGACCCAGCAGGTAATGCGAACGCGGCGCGATCATCGTGCCGGCAGGAATGAATGCCAGCATCACCGGCGCCGACCAGGTGCGGGTATTGATTAACCGCCAGCCCGAAATGTCCACCGGACTGCCGCCCGCGTTGTAAAGCTCGATGAACTGGTCGGTGGCGTTGCCGCCCGAGGCGAAGCGCACTTCATTGATCTTGACCGGCTCAACGCTCCGCACCCGCTGCTGACTCACATCGGCGCCGCCATTCCAGGCCGCGCGCAGCGTCAGAAAGCCCATGTTGGCTTGGGCCGGGGCGGTGACCTGAAAAGTGGCGCGCACGGATGCGCCCGGCACCACCGAGGCAAAAGTGGCAGGGCCGGAAGCCCGCGCCGTCCAGCCGGTCGGCAGGGAGACGGTGAGGCGCACATTCTCCATCGCCGCCGCGTTCGTGTTGGCGAAACTCGCGGTGACTTCCTTGACCGCGTTCGGCGTGAAGCTGGTGAGCCGCGTCTGCGTCAGGCGCGCGACATCGTATTTCGCCGACACGATATTCGCCTGCACGTTGTCGGCGACGCCCTCGCCGGGATGGCCCGCCGTCATCACCCCTTCATAGAAGGTGCCGGCCGAGCCATTGCCGTTGTCGCCGCCATTGCCCATCTGGATGGCGCCCTTCTTGTGCATCGGGTAATAGGCGCTGTTCTCCTTGGAACCGGGACGCACCCCCGCATAGAAGGTCTGCAGACCGCCTTGCTGCGCGTTGCCGCCTTTCAGCTCCCAGAAATTGCGCCCGCCGCCGCCGAACACGCCGGTGACGAAACGCCAGGTGATCGTGGGGTCGGCTTTGTTGACGCGGGCGTTGTAGCCGGAGAAGAGCCCCGCCTCCATGTCGGACATGATCCAGGGGCCGGTGCCCGAACCGCTGCCCCAGACGGTGGAGGTGCCGAAATAGACGCTCTCCATCGTGCCGGTGCCCACCGCCAGTCCGTTGGTCGAGGCATTGCCGTAGTTGAAGCAGCAGCCGTTGGAATAATGCTCGCCCTCCACCACCACATGGATACCGGCGGGCTCGTCGTCGATCGGCAGGTCACGAGCATTGTTGTTGCGGAACCCCATGCCCGGCATGATGTAGACGCCATAGGCCTTGTGGCCGCCGCCGATGGTGATGGGCGCCATGTCGGCGATGGGCTGGGTATCGAAGGCGCCCTTGTCCGGGCCGGGATAGAACGGGCCAGGCGGCGCCTGCATCAAATCATTGCCCTTGCCCGACTGGTCATAGATGAGGTTGATGTAACACAGCGCGCCCTCGCAGAAACGATCCTGCGCCGCCGCATCGGCAAAGCCGCCGGCGATGACGCCGATATCCAGCAGCCGTCCATCGGCGCGCTTCACCTGATAGAGCGGGCCGCCATAGCGCGACGACAAGGATCGCACCGTCGAGTGTGCGGTGACGCAAGGGGTTCCCTCTGCCGCATAGATGTCGCACGGACCTTGCGGCCGCGCCTGCTGCGCCGTGACCAGTGCGGCGAGCATCGAAGTGACGCCGGCCAGTGCCAGCGTGAACAGTGCATGATGCAGTTTCGGCATAGGCTCCTCGTTACCTCAAGGCTCTCAGCGCGTCCTGAACCGCGGCGAGCGAACTATAGCGTGGCGCATAGTTCAACCGGCTGCGCGCCTTCGCAATGCTGCAGTTTGGCGAGTGGCGTAGGTGATCCAGCGTCACGGCGGCGTCGCGGTCGGAGACGCCGCCGCGCCATTCGTCATAGGGAAGAAACTCGAGGTGCGCCTCGACCCCGTACCAGGCGGTCATGCCTTCGGCATACCCGCGAAGAGTCAACGCCGCGGGCGACACGACGTGAAAGCTTTCGCCGATGGCCGCGTCCGGTTGTTCCACCGCTCGCTCAAACGCCTGCGCGACATCGTCGGCGTGCACATGATGCAGCGTCTCCAAACCGAAGTTCGGGAGGCGAACAGGCCGTTCGTGGGAGAGATCGTCGAACACACGCGGATTGAAATTCCCAGCGGGATTAATCGGCGACCAGCCGGAGCCGACTAAGTGACCAGGGTGGAGCACGGTCGCCGGCAGTCGCCCAGAGGCCGCCTGATCGAGCAGGTACCGTTCGATGATGGCCTTGCGGCAGCCGTAGTCACCGAACGGCCGCCGTGGGGCGTCCTCGGTCGTGGGCACTTCCACGCTCGGACCGTGCACCCAGATTGTGCCGCAATGAATCAGGTGATCGACGCGACCGGCAAGCGCATTCGATAGCTGCACGGCGCTGTCGAGCGTATAGCACGTCAGGTCGATCACGACGTTCGGGCGGAGCGCGGCGATCCGTTCGCCGAATTGCCCGCGCTGTTCTTCCACGGCCCGATCGATGACGGCATGGTCGACCATCGCCCAGCGCTCGTCGGCAACATACGGCTGCCTCTGACGCCGCGAGACGCAGACGGTCTCGTACCCGCGACCGACGAGCCTGGGCACCAGGTACGAACCGATGTGCCCCGTGCCCCCAATGACGACAACGCGCATGCTCGATTATCGAGTGAATCGACCGCCGGGCCACGGCTTCATGTAGTCGAACGGAACGACGCGTCGAATCCGTTGAAAGTCCCGTTCGTTGTCGGTGATGAGCACGCAGCCGGCTTCTCGGCACGAGAGTGCGAGCAGCACGTCATGGGCGAACGATTTCGATGCGCGGGGAATTTCCAGTCGTTCCTGTCTCGCCATCTCTGCGAGCACATCTCCGGATCTATGCCAGGCATCGGCCGACGGCGTGATGATTCGATTCGCTCGCTGAAAGACCTTGAGGACGTTCCGTTCCAACGCCTTCCTGTCTTGGGATCGCTGCACGCCAGCCCGCAGCTCCTGGGCGACGATCACGCTGAAGTGTTCAAAAGGCGAAAAGGCGCGATGGAACCGCTGGAGTTCCTCGTTCACGACCGGATCGCGAAAGGCATTGATGAAGAGTTGCGTATCGAGAACGTACCTGCGCGAGGTGCGAGTCACCGTTCGGCATCTGGAGCCGTGATTTCGATCCCGAGCATCGCCCGCGTTCCGTCGACAAGTGCGCACTGAAAGACGGCCAGATCGAGCGCCCGCTCAATCGTTTCCGTCGCCGTCGCTGCGCCTAGCGCGCGCTTGGCGGCTCGTAACTTTGACAGCGGCAGCCGATAGGTACGGGACACTCGTGCCTCCCGACGAGGCACACGCTTTCGCCTGGCGGCACTGGGCATGGTTCAAGTGTATTGACGTCAAGGCGACTTTGTCAATACACTCGAAGGGGCGGGGATTGCGAACGCACGATCGCGCTTCGGCGGAGGCAATACTTGTTCGCAACCGTCCACGGGAGTTCTTCATGAGCACCAGAATCGGCATCGTCGGCTCAGGTATCGTCGGGCAAACGCTCGCCAACGGCTTCGTCAAGCACGGCTACAACGTCACGATCGGGACCAACACGGCAAGCAAGCGCGAGGAGTTGAGGTCCAAGACGAATGGGAAGGTGAAGATCGGCTCGTTTGAGGACGCAGCGAAGTTCGGTGAGATCGTCGTCGTGGCGACCAAGGGGACAGCGGCCGAGGCTGCTGTGCAGGCCGCGGGCATTGCTAACCTCAACGGCAAGACCGTCATCGACACCACAAACCCAATCGCCGATGCGGCTCCAGTGAACGGAGTCCTGCAGTACTTCACCTCGCAAAACGAATCGCTCATGGAGAGGCTACAGGCACTGGCTGCCGAAGCTCATTTCGTGAAGGCGTTCAGTTGCATTGGCAACGCGTTCATGGTCAACCCAGACTTCAACGGCGTCAAGCCCACGATGTTCATCTGCGGCAACCATGACGGTGCGAAGATGGACGTGAAGGCCATCCTCGATCAATTCGGGTTTGACGTGGCGGATATGGGAACGGTCGAAGGCGCGCGCGCAATCGAGCCGCTCTGCATCCTCTGGTGCATTCCCGGATTCCGGAGTAACAGCTGGACGCACGCATTCAAGCTGCTGAAGCGATAGGCCATCATGAGAACTCTCGGCGGCGGACGTGCATGACTTATCTGGGACCGTAGTGTGGCAACGCTTGTCCCAGTTCAAGCGGGCCCAGGTGGCGTGCCTCGATCCACCGCGGCCGATCCGGGTTTCAATCGGAAATCGAAATCCTCCGCCTTGTAGACCCGTTGCACCGTCTTGCGATCCTGCGCGTCGAGCTTCGGCACATTCACAAAGATGTCGAGGGGGCGCGCAATCTTCATCGACTGTACCTCCAAGGGAAGCGTGCCGGTAGTTTGACCCAAACCGCAGTCCCAATTGCGCTTTGGGTCACGCACGCAATCTCGGCTACGATCCGTCCCGCAACGTGGAGGACGCATGAAACGATATGTCGCGGCGTGGATGGTGGCGCTGGCACTGGGCGTGGGATTCGGGCGGGCGGCAGTCGTCGGGCAGGGCGGCGACACACCGGAGAAGCACATTGCGGCGGCGAAGGATGCGGCTGGCACGCAGTGGGCCGGCATGTTCGACACGCTGTGCGTCCAGTCGCTCGGACGCATCGGCAATTCCGCGGCGCCGGGAGCGGGACGCGGCCGCGGCGCGCAGCCACCGGGCCCGCCGCCGCGCGATTCGTATCACATGGAACCGGTGAAGGTGTTCGACAACGTCTACTGGCTCGGTACCAAGGAGCACTCCGCGTGGGCGATCACCACGTCCCAGGGCATCATCCTCATGGATGCGATCTTCGACTACAACATCAAAGATGAGGTGATCGACGGATTGTTGAAGGTCGGCCTCAACCCTGCCACCATCAAATACGCCATTCTCGGGCACTGGCACGGCGACCACGCCGGCGGGGCCAAGGCGCTTCAGGAGCTCGGTACCCAGATCATCATGGGGCCCGCCGACTGGGACAACATTGAAAAGCAGAACCCGTCGTACAAGCCGAAGAAGGATATTGCGAGCACCGACGGTATGAAGGTGACGCTCGGCGACACGACGGTGACGACCTACAACACACCGGGCCATACGCAGGGCACCGTGTCGTCGATCTTCACCGTGAAGGACCGGGGGCAGACGCACCTGGTGGCGTACTGGGGCGGGACGATGTTCAACTGGATCAACGCCACCGGCCGCGCAACGGGCGAGTACGTGGGCAAGCCCGAGAGCTACTGGTTCACCCAGTACGCGGAGAGCGCGGCGCGCTTCAAGAAGATCGCCGCAGACGCGGGCGCGGACATCTACATGTCGAACCACACCGCGTTCGACGGCACCAAGGAAGCACTGCCGAAGCTCGCGGCCCGCAAGCCGGGCGACCCGAACCCGCTCATCGTGGGCAAGGAATCCGTTCAGCGGTACATGACGATCGTCGGCGAGTGCGCGAAGGCCGGAGCGCTGATGGCGAAGTGAACAGCGGCAGCCTCGACACCACACGGGTCGACCTGTGGCACCGATTACATATCTGACGACGGTCGAGTTCGGTGCGGGAACAGTGTCGACGTTGCCGGAGCAGCTGGCGGCCATCGGCGTCGCGCGCCCGTTGATCGTGAGCGATCGCGGGCTTGCGGCAACGGGGCTCGTACAGCGAATCCAGGGGCTTTGTCCGCCGGGCTCGCCGGTGTTTCTCGACGTGCCCGCCAACCCGACCGAAGCGGCATCGCGCGCGGCCCTGGCGGTGTACCAGGCTCACCGGTGCGATGGCCTCTGCGCGGTGGGAGGCGGCTCGCCGATCGATCTCGCCAAATGTGTGGCGCTGCTGGCAGACCATCCGGGACCGCTCGAATCCTACGCCGCGATCTACGGGGGCATCTCCAGAATCACCGGCTCCATTGCCCCTGTCATCGCGATACCCACGACAGCAGGAACGGGCTCGGAAGTCGGCCGCGCGGCCCTCATCACTCTCGACGATGGCCGCAAGCTCGGGTTCATCAGCCCGCACCTCATTCCTCGACGCGCGGTGTGCGATCCGGAGCTCACCATCGGCCTTCCGCCATTCCTGACCGCCGCGACAGGGCTGGATGCGCTGTCGCATTGCCTCGAAACGTTTCTCTCGCCTCGCTTCAACCCCCCGGCCGAAGCGATCGCGCTCGATGGAGCGGGCCGCATCTGGCGGAACATCGACGCGGCGTACGCGAATGGGGGCGACGTGCCGGCCAGGACGGAAATGCTGATGGGCGCGCTGGAAGGCGGGCTGACATTCCAGAAAGGCCTCGGCGCCGTGCACGCGCTCAGTCACGCGCTCGGAGGACTCAGAGCAGCCGAGTCTTCATCACGGCACGCTCAACGCGATCCTCCTTCCGCCGGTCCTGCGCTTCAACGCGGGTCACGTCGGCGACAAGATGAAGCGCCTCAGCGCCGCCATGGACCTTCCGGCGGGCGCCGACCTCGCCGCGGAGATCGAAGCGCTCAACCACAGGCTGAATATTCCGAAGGGGCTCAGAACGCTCGGCGTCCCCCCCGACAAGCTGTCATGGGTGATCGAGCGAGCGCTCGAGGACCACAGCCACGCCACCAATCCGCGCCCAGTGACGGGTGACGACTACGCACGCCTGCTTGCGGAGGTCATGGTCTAACAAGCGGCTTCGTAACCTCTCTGGCAGTTGCGCGTATAGTGACCGACGCCCGATGGATGCCTTCCGGTTGATCTACGAACGCTATTACCAGGACGTCTTGCGGTTCGCGCTCTTCCTGACCGGTGACCGGGTGCGAGCGGGCGATCTGGCGGCTGACACGTTCGTCCGCGCCTGGATGGCTCGCGACCACATCCGCCAGGAAACGGTAAAAGCGTACTTGCTGACCATCACACGCAATTTGCACCGAGACCAGTTCAGGGCGAGCCGCCGGTTTGTTGAACTCGAGGACACCATCGAAGATCGCGCACCAGGTGTCGAGGTGCAGATCGAACATCGGTCCACCCTGCAGGAGATCCGTGCACGACTGCGCCGGGTGGCGAGGGCGGATCGTCGGGCCTTGATGTTGTACGTCTTCAAGGAAATGTCCTATGCGGAGGTCTCCGCCACGCTGGGCATTAGTGTCGGCGCCACCAAGTCACGCATCCGACGCGCCCGCGAGGCGCTGGCGGGGCCGTTGGTCGTCGCTCGACAGGAGGAGCAGCGGTGAAGATTACACGCGATGTCATTTACGATTTATTGCCGGCGTACTTCGCGAACGAAGTGACTGCCGACACGCGCGCCCTCGTTGAGGAGTTCTTTGGAAGCGATCCTGAGTTCGGGCGCATGGCGGGACGATTTCGCGCGCTCCTTGAGGAGAAGCGCGGCGACGCCGAGGCAGAGACGGAATCGGCCCGCGAGCGCGAAGCGTTCGATCGGGCGCGGATGGCGGCCGAACTGCCGATCAAGGCGCGCACGGCGGCCTTGGTATGGGCCTTGGGAGGCCTCTTCGCGTGGTTCATTGCGCTTCTGACCTGGAATGAGCGGATGGGCTTCCGTAATCCGGGGGTGCTGATTGGCGTCTGCTTCATCCTGGGGGCGGTGGTCTGCTTTGGCGCGTCCTTTTTCGTGAAGCCCGAGTCGCGGTGGAGGGCTCTCGTTGGCCTTGATGATGAGACTCTCAAGTCTGTTCGATATCGTGGGCGGAGTAACTCGGGCTGAGTCTGCTCACTTCCCGAGTCGCGCGGCTCAGAACCCTCGACGCCCCGGCGCGTTCCGCGCTACTGCCCTCCCCGCCCGCCCTGCTGTCCCGCACCGCCACGGCCCGGTGCGTTGTCGCCCCACGGCAGGCGCGTCGGCCCTGTCCATGGATCGACGTTCGTCCGCCTGGCCCACGTGTCCCACTCGGCCGCGAGTGACTTGACGACATCGGGATGCTGGGTGGCGACGTTGTTGCGCTCGACGCGATCGGCGGCGATGTCGTAGAGCTCCCAGTCGTTGGGAAACATGGACACGATCTTCCAGTTGCCGGAACGCACCGCGCGGTTGCCTTCGTGCTCCCAGAAAAGCGGTCGCGGGCGGTTGAGCGGACGGCCGTCCAGCGCCGGCCGCAGATTGACACCTTCCATCGGATGAATCGCGTGGCCCTTGTACTCGCTCGGATACTTCGCGCCAGTCGCCGCGGTCACCGTCGCCATGAGGTCGATGAGATGCGCGGGCTGCTGCTCGATCGCGCCGCGCCGGTTCGCCGCGATCGCTCTGGGCCAGTGCACGATGAGCGGTGACGAGATCCCGCCTTCATGGGTGAAGTGCTTGAACCGGCGGAAGGGCGTGCTCCCGACGGCCGCCCAGTTCATGCCGAGGTACAGGTCCGAGTTCGGACCGCCCGGCGGGTCGCCATTAAAGCGGCCGGCCGGCCCGGACTCGGCGTTGGCGCCGTTGTCCGACATGAAGACGATGAGCGTATTGTCGAGCGCGCCGCGCGCCTGGAGGCCCTTCACGAGCGTGCCGACTCCGGTGTCGATCGCCTCCACCATCGCGGCGTACACCGCCATCTGGTGGTCGAAACGGTCTTTCATTTGATCAGAGAGCGAATCCCACGCCGGCGTATCCGCTTCCCGCGGACTCAACGGCCACTTCGCATCGATCAGCCCCATGCGCACTTGCCGCTGGTAGCGCTCCTGCCGCATCCGATCCCAGCCGGCCTTGTATTTGCCGCGGTACTTGGCGATCAGGTCAGCTGGCGCCATCAGCGGGAAGTGCGGTGCGTTGAACGGCAGGTAGAGAAAGAACGGTTTGTTCGCCTGGCGCGCCTCGTCGATGAACTTCAGTCCGAACTCCGGCCAGAGGTAGGTCGCGTACCAGTTCTTGCCGAACACGTCGGCGTCGCGCGGCGTCGCGGTGCCGTTCAGAAACAACGGCTCCTGCGCGCGGCTCGTGAGGGCGTTGTCGCCGCCCGTGTAGTTCTGGTTCGGAAAGTACATGCCGCCGGCGCGCAGACTCAGCGTGCGATCGAAGCCGCGTTGCCACGGGGGCGTGCCGTTGTCCTGACCGAGGTGCCACTTGCCGGACATCGCCGTGAGATAGCCGGCATCGCGAAGCACTTCGGCCATCGTGACGGACTGGTCGTTGAGGCGTCCGGTGGTGCCGATCGATCCGCTTCGGATCACGTTGTCGAGATGGCCCATGCCCGCCTGGTGCGAATACAAGCCGGTCAGCAGGCTGGCGCGCGTCGGCGAGCAGCGGGGCGTCGCGTAGAACTGCGCGAAGCGCACGCCGCGCGCCGCGAGCCCGTCCAGGTTCGGAGTCGCAATCTCACCCCCGAACGGCGCGGTGTCCGACCAGCCCATATCATCCACGAGCATGACGACGACGTTGGGACGGGTGTCGGTTTGCGCCGCGAGAGACACGATCGCGACCGCCGCGGACACGATGGTCGCAAGTGGGGTTCGCACGGACCCTACTGGTGCTTCACGAAGTAGGCGGCGATCGCTTTGGCGACTTCAGCGTTGCCGTCTTTCGTCAAGTGGGGTCCGCCCCCGACGAACGCGGCACAACTAGGCGCCTCGATTTTGGGGCCGACAAACACCAGGCCGGGGAACCTGGCGGCGACGCCGGCGAGCGCCGCGTCGAACTCCTGCGGCATCGCGATGTATTCGCCGGCCGCCGCGGGGGCCGGACAACCCTGGTTACGCGGACCGCGGACGACGGTCATCAGGTCGATGCGCTTCAGGCCCGCATACTTCGACTGCAACGTCGCCACCGCCTTGCCAACCTGCGTCTCCCACTCTGCCTGTGTGGTGCAGCAGGGCGGCGTCCAGCTCAACACCGTCAACACGACGTGATCCGGAGAGGCGGAGCCATTCGCACACGGGGATTGCGGCTGCTGATTCCAGAAATCACTGTTGGGGTTCGACCACTCCGTGATGTACCCGCTCTGCCGCGCTTTCAGCTGCCACCGATCGTCAGCGATGCCCGGTGCCTGCTCGAACCCAGCCTGGTACCACTCGCGCGTCAGGGTCATCGCCGTCACCTGGTTACAGACGAATTGAGGCTGGCCGGAACGGCCCTGGGCGCGGTCGCCATCAGCGGCGAGCGGAACGGCAAGTGCACCCGCGAACATCAGGCACACGGCAACAACGAGGATGCGATGAAGGGGACGCAACAGGTTCGGCATCACTACACTCCTATCAGAGGCTACTTCACCTCGAACGCGAAGATGCGATCGGCGCCGCTGGTCTGGTCATCATTGTGGACGGTTCCGCGCTCCACGAAGCGTCACATGCGGCTTCTGTTTCGTAAAGGTGACAATCACGGCGTCGCGCGCGTGGAGGTGCGGCGGCCGGGGACCTGGCACCGGCGCGAGCTCCCATATCGTCACGCGGTCGTTGTCGCGGAGCTGCCTGCCTGAGGGTCCGGGAAATGTCGGCGGGCCGGTGCGCGCGTCAACGGTGCCGAGGGGCTGAGGCTCCTTGAATTCCAAGAACACACCGCGGAGCGGCTGGTCGCTCGCGCCTTCCTCGCTGTGCGTGATCCCTCGCGGCAGGACAAAAGTATCCCACGCGACGGACGTCGTTGGCGATCGCGTGCCCTGCTCCGACACGATGATGCGATCCCCGCTGGTGTAGTACACGCCCGCGTAATCGTAGACGTGCCGATGCACGGGATAGGCCTGTTTCAGCCACGAGACATCCCAGACCACCAGACGGTCGTTCTCCATTATTTTCGTGGTGCCGGCGCGCGGATAGGGCGGCGGATACGTCTGCGCTTGCGCAAAAAACAGGAGGGCGAGAGTCAGGGTTCGCATTAGTGATCCAGCACCGCGCCGTCGAAGCTGTCCGACCGCGTCGGGAATTCCCACTCGGGTGCGTTTCGTTCGTTCTCGATCAGGTTGTCGTCGAGCTCGATGCCGAGGCCCGGCCCGTCGAAGTTGCCCTTGATGACGACGTGGCCGGCGGTCATCGTCAGCGGCTTCTTGATGTAGCTCCGGCCGAGATAACTGCGGGCCACGCCGTCCTTCGGTGCGGCCTGGAGGCTCGGCAGTTCGTGCGCGAGGAAGTTCGGGATGGTCGCGCACACGTGCATCGACGCCACCGTGCCGACGATGCCCTCGCGGGAATGCGGCAGCATCGCGGCGTAGTAGGCCTCTGCCAGCGTCGCGATCGCCTTCAATTCGGTGATCCCGCCGCAGTGCGTGATGTCGGGCTGCAGGAACTGGGCCGCTCCCAGGTTGAGCAGGTCGCGGAACTGCCACTTCGTCACCAGCCGCTCGCCGGTCGCGAACGGGATGTGCGTCTTCTTGGCCATCTCCGCCATCAGCGGCAGATTCTGGTGCTGGATCGGTTCCTCGAAGAACCAGGGCTGGAACTTCTCGAGCGCCTTGATGATCACCATCGCCACCTGCGGCGGGTGGTCGGCGTGCATCTCGATGCCGAGGTCGAACGTCGGCCCGACGACCTCGCGGATCGCCGCGACCTTTTCGACGAAGCCGTCGATGAAATCGGGATTCTCGGAGTAGCGCGAGGGCCGGCCGCGGCTGTTGTTCACGCTGGTCTTCATCGAGGTGTAGCCCTCGGCCATGACCCCGCGCGCCGCTTCGGCGTTCTCCGCCTGTCCGTAGACGCGGATGCGGTCGCGCGTCGGGCCGCCGAGCAGCTCATAGACGGGCACGCCGAGCGCCTTGCCTTTGATGTCCCACATCGCGATGTCCACAGCCGAGAGCGCGCTCGTCAAGACGATGTCACCGCGGTAGAAGGCCTGGCGGTAGATGGCCTGCCAGTGGTGGGCGGGTTGCCGCGGGTCTTTGCCGATCAGGTACGGCTCGAGCTCCTTGATCGCGGCGACGACCGTCGCGATGCGGCCCTCGACCGTCCCTTCACCGATGCCGACGACGCCGGCGTCGGTGTGCATCTTGACGAAGATCGTGCGCAACGTGTTGACCGGGATGATCTCGAGCCTGGTGATCGTGATCGCCGACCGCGGATCGACGAGGGCGCCGGACGCAGGCGTGGGGGCCTGCGCTCCGCGGACGCGCCGCTCGCTCGCCAGCAGGCCGGTCATCCCGGCGGTGATGTTCCTGAACCATTGACGTCGCGACGCGGACCGGATCATTGGCGTCACCAATTGTCTGCGCCTTTTACGTTCATCTTGATGGCCGTCACTCTATCGGTAAACAAGATTAACGTGTTACTTGTTTGCTGTGAGCGGAGTGGTGCCGGGAGTCAGCTTCCGGCACTCCTTCAAACCTGCCGGCGAATCGCAACGGATTGGCACCGGTGCCGGTTGACCGGTGGCTTATATCATCCGGCCGCGGAAGCCGTCAATTACGTAGTCCCTCCGGTTTCGGCGAATGCTATCGAATGCGTCGGGGAAATCGGATTCGAGCCCGGCAAGAAAGCAAACCTTCTGCTGCTCGGCGCGCCAAGCCCCCGCGGCCAGGCAGTAACGAGCATCAATCCGGGCTGGCCGAAAGCCGTGAACTGTCGTCTCAATCTGTCTCAAAACTTCGTTCCACTATCTGCTACAGTCCCGGTCTCATTCAAAACTGAAAGTAATTTTCCTCCTCGGCACAACGCAACACTCAGGAGGGGCAAGTATGAAGAAACGAACGGGATTGCGGCCGGCGCTTCTGGCTAACGTTCTTCCCGGGCTTGCGATGGTTTGCGTTGTTCTGGTCGTGCCGCTGTATGGCCAGGTTGAGCGGGCGTCGATTGTCGGCACTGTAACGGACACGTCCGGAGGAGCGATGCCCGGTGTCCAGGTGGAGGTCACCAATGAAGCCACCAACACCACGACCCGATTGGTGACTGACAGCGCCGGCTCGTACTCGGCGGTGAATTTGATTCCGGGCAGCTATACCGTGGGCGCTTCCCTGCAGGGATTTCAGCCGAAGACTTTTCGCAACTACGTGCTGCAGGTATCCCAGAGAGCGCGCCTCGACATTACACTCGCCGTAGGCGGTCTGGAGCAGGCAATTGACGTGACTGCGGTGGCGCCGCTGCTGCAAACGGAGAATGCGTCGATCGGTCAGGTGATCAGTTCCGAAGCCGTGAATGCGCTGCCACTGAACGGCAGGAATTTCGTCCAACTGGCGATCCTCGCCCCTGGCGTGACCGGGCTCGACTACGCCCAGCAAAACACGATCAACTCCGGACGAAGGCCCGACGAGCTGCGGCCCGGAGGCACCACGCTTCAGGCGAACGGCGCAAGCAGCTGGAGCAATCAGGTGCTGATCGATGGGATCGACAACACCGAGATGATCTCGCAAACCTTCGTGGTCCGGCCGTCGGTGGAGGGCATCCAGGAGTTCAAGGTGATTACGAACAATGCCGGAGCGGAGTACGGCCGCTCGGCGGGCGCAGTGGTGGTGATCACGACGAAGGCGGGCGGCAACACCTTTCATGGGTCTGTGTTCGAGTTCTTCCGGAACAGCGCACTGGACGCCAGTAATTACTTCGCAAATCCGGATTTTGACAAGCCTCCCTTCCGCCTGAACCAGTACGGCGGGAGTCTCGGCGGGCCCATCGTGAAGAACCGCACATTCTTCTTCGCGAACTACGAAGGCTACCGGGAGGTCTTCGGAGACACCCAGTTGGTGACGGTTCCCACGATGGCCATGCGGCAGGGAAACTTCCAGGGTGTTACGGCAAACGGCATCTATGATCCGATGACCACGCGGCCGAACCCGAACGGTTCCGGCGTGATTCGTGACCGGTTCCCGAATGACATCATTCCGCCGGAACGCTGGGACAGAATCGGAGCGACCCTGATCAATCTGTATCCGGCGCCACAGAACTCGGCAGTGTTCAACAACTATGTCGCGAATCCACAGAAGGTGAGCAGCCTGCATCGGGCGGATGGACGCATTGACCACCAGCTGACAGGGGGAGACACGCTATTCGGCCGCTACTCAATCGATCGTGCGTTCCTCACGATCCCGGATACGTTCAATACGGATATCGGCGGCAGCCCGGCAAGCTTCGCCGGAGACAATGACGTGAAGGGACAGAACATGGTTGGTTCCTGGACGCGCCTGCTGTCGTCGAACCAGGTATTGGAAGTCCGGTATGGCTACACGCAGTACGACATGGCCCTGATACCAACCCAGCTGACCAACCCGGTGTGGCAAACCATCGCAGGCCGCAACAACAGCGACCCGTATCAACCCTCAGCGCCGATCATCGACCCGTCGGATCGCGTAGGTCTGGGCAATGCCCGGTCCACCCCGCTGATTCGTAACCAGCACATGCATGAGGTCATCGCCAACATGAACTGGCAGCGGGGGTCGCATAACATTCTGTTCGGCGCGGACATTCGCTGGCGGCGCACGTCGGAAACGGCAAGTCCTCCGGGTCAGAGCGCATTTGGCCGGTGGAATTTCAGTCCGGCATGGACGCGGAACCCATTATCAACGGGAGGGACCGGTGACACGATGGCGGCGATGCTGCTTGGGTTTCCCGATGCCATCGTACGGGATGTTTTCACGCCCGGCACCGCCGTTCTGCGAGCCGCGGAGAACAATTTCTACATTCGCGATGAATGGCGCGCGAAGCGCAATCTGACCCTGAATATCGGATTGCACTATGAGATCAACACGCCGTTCGTGGAAGACGACGACGTCTGGGCCAACTTCGACCCCGCGACGGGAACACAACTGCTTGCGGGCCTGAACGGCGTTTCGCGAACCGGCAACATCAAGACGGACTACCTCGCGATCGGGCCGCGCGTTGGGTTCGCATACACGCCCGAGAGCAAGTCGGTGATCCGCGGCGGCTTCGGAATCTTCTACGCGCCGCAGGGTAACGCCGGCACGAACATACGCCAGTTCCGCCAGCCGCCATTCGGCTTTCAGGTGAATGTTCCCATCAACACCAACGGTGTTCCCGTCAACCGCCTGACGGATGGTTTCCCGACCGTCGTCACCACGCCGAACTTGACGCAGGGGCCGCCGATTTACACCCTGACTGGAGTCGATCCCAATTACCGGAACGCGCAGATGATGCAGTTCAACCTTGCGGTGCAACGCGAACTGGACCGCCGCACGGTGGCGACGCTCGGGTATGTGGGCTCGCTCGGCCGTTATCTTGCGTGGGCGCGTCCGCTGAATGCGCCTGATCCGGGACCGGGCGCTCTCGATCCGCGGCGGCCGTACATCAACTACCTGCCCGGCGTTGCAAATATCAACTGGCTGGAGTCGTCCGGTACGTCGGAATATAACTCGATGCAGGTGTCGCTTGAACGGCGGTTTGACCGGGGATTTTACCTGCTCTCGAACTGGACGTGGTCCAAGGGTTTCGACAATGCCGGGGGCGACGGAGGAGCCGGTGGCCCTGTACCGCAGGACCCATTGAATCGCGATGCGGACTGGGGGCCTTCCAACGGCGACATGCGCCATCGAGTGAATGTGGCGGGCACCTGGGAACTGCCATTCGGGATCGGACGCAAGTGGCTTCACGAGGAAAACATCGCGTCCTCTGTTCTCGGCGGCTGGGACTTTTCCGGAATCATGGTGTTCCAGACGGGCCTGCCGTTCACGGTCACTGCTCCCGGCTCACCGACCAACACGGGCAGGGGAGGCCGGGCGGATGTCGTATCCGGACAACCCTTGTATCCAGAGAATCAGACGATCTCGCAATGGTTCAATCCCGCGGCGTTCAGCACGCCAACCGCGTTCAATTGGGGCAACTCATCGCGGAACATGCTCCGCGGACCTGCAAGGACGAACGTCGACTTGACCCTGGCCAAGCGTTTTCGGCTGGGGGAACAGCGGGTACTTACATTCCGCACGGAAGTGTTCAATGCGTTCAACACTCCCCAGTTCGCTCTCCCCGCTGCGGCTGTGGGTTCCGGGAATATAGCAACGATCACCAGTACGGCCCGGGCCAACCGCCAGATTCAGCTGGCGCTTCGGCTGACATTCTGACGTGGCTGCGAGAAATACTATCGGCGCCAGGGTTACGAGATCCTCGAATGCTTTCACGAGGAAGGCGAGGGCGCCAAGTCCACGGATCGCAGCCAACTGCAGAACCCGCTCACGTACTGTTGACTGAACAAGGGCGCTGACCGAAGAAAAGAAATTTCCGGCGCCGACGCTCGCGGTCACACCGCCGCGCGCGAGCGTCCGCTCCACGGCCGCGACGTCAGCCGTCGCCCAGGAGACGCGGCGTTGAGCTTCCTTCACATGAGCCCGGTTCAGTTGCGCGTCGATCCGCAGAGCGTACTCAGCCGGCGGCACTGGCAGAACGCGAACACGAGCCCGACCAGCACCAATTTTAGGCGTGGTGACCACACCGGGTCATTCGTCTTCGTCTGGGGCGTGAAGTTTTGATGTGCCATCCGGCGGTGTGCTGTCGCCGCCTCAAAGGAATCAGGAGCACAGTGATGAACATCGATCGCAGAACCTTCGCGAAGTCGCTTGTGGGTGCGGCGGGATCGCTTGTCGCCGGTTCATGGGTCCTGCGAAACAGGCCCGCTTGGAGTCGTATGCCAGTCGCGCTCGCGCAGGCTGCCAGCAGGCTGTCACCAACAAAGGTCACGAAGATCCGTGTCTTCTTCCCGCCCAACTGGGACCGCAACGGTCCGCAGGCGTTCCCGCAGAGCAACATGGTCGTGCTGGTCGATACCGAAGCCGGCATCACCGGCGTCGGGCAAGGCGGCTCGCCGGACACAGTCCGCAACGTGTCGCGGAGCGTCATCGGCAAAAACGCGTTCGACACCGAGATGATCTGGCAGGCGGCCTTCATGGACGGCTTTTACTCACCAGGCAAGGAACGACTGCACGCGCTCGGCGCGATCGACCTGGCGTTGTGGGATATCAAGGGCAAGGCGCTTCAAGTACCGCTCTACCAACTCTTCGGCGGCAAAGCGCGTGAACACGTCGAGCTGTACGCGACGAGCGGCCTCCCGCAAGGGGTCGTACCGCCCGAAGAGGCCCAGCGGATGGGCTTGAAGGAGCGCGCGGCTGCGACGATGGGTGCCGGTTATCGCGTCTACCGCGTGGATGGTGGCATTCTGCCTAGCACGGGTGGCGCTCGAACCGGTGAGCCGGGCGCGGGCCCTGGAGCGGGTCCAGGCGCTGCGGGCGCCCGAGCCGGCGGCCCGGGCGGGCGGGGCGGGTCCGTCTTCAATTCACGGGCGCGAATCCCCCAAATCATCAAAGCGCTCGAGCAGATCCGCGACGGTGTCGGCGCCGACGGCGACTGGATGATCGACGTGCATCAGAAGTTCGATTTCCACGAGTCGGTGGAGCTCTGCAGGCTCATGGAGCCGCTGCGGCCCTATTGTGTCGAGGACCCGCTGCGCGAAGAGCAGTTCAGGACGCAAATCCCGAAGCTCAGATTGCTCACCACCGTACCTCTTGCACCCGGTGAGGAGTGGAGCATCAGGGCAGACTTCAGCCCGCTGGTCGAGCAGCGAGATATCGATTTCGCGCGCGTGTCGCTGCCGAACACCGGCGGCATCACCGAGATGCTGAAGATCATGGCGCTGTGCGATACGCACAAGGTCGGTATCGTGCCGCATTTCACGGGCCCCATCGCCACAACTGGCCACATGCACACGATGATGGCATTTCCCGGTCAGGTGCTCATGGAATACAACCAGGGCGAGCGTCCCGTGCCATACATGCCGGAGTTCCTCGAGTGCAGAAACGGCAAAGTGTGGCCGAACGACCGGCCAGGCCTCGGCGTCACCGTCGATGAGAAGGCGCTCACCTTCGTCGAAGAGATGACCGAAGGCTTCCCCGGCGTGACCCATCGGCGACTCGACGGATCGCTCACGCACTGGTAAATAGGACGTCCCTCAAACATGATCGGGATCGCGCTCGAAAAACCAGGGCAGTTCATCGCCGTCGACGGCCCACCACCGGCGCCCGCCCCGGGCGATGCGCTGGTGCGCGTCCATCGCATTGGAATCTGCGGAACGGACCTACACGCCTTCGCCGGGCGGCAGCCTTTTTTCAGCTATCCACGGATCCTCGGCCACGAGCTCGGTGTCGAAGTCATCGACCCGGGCAGCGATCCACACGGGCTCGAGGCCGGCGATCGCTGCTCGGTCGAGCCCTATCTCAACTGTGGGCGCTGCATCGCATGCCGGGCGGGCCGGTCCAACTGCTGCGCCGAGCTCAAGTGCCTCGGAGTACACATCGATGGCGGCATGCGCCCGGAGATCGCCGTCCCCGCACGAAAGCTCCACCGGTCGCGCACGCTCACCTACGATCAGCTCGCGCTCGTCGAAACGCTCGCGATCGGTGCCCACGCCGTCGATCGCGCGGCCATCGGGCCTGATGATTTTGTCCTGGTCATCGGCGCCGGACCCATCGGCCTGAGTGTCAGCCAATTCGTCCAGGTGCGGGGCGCCACGCTCGCGGTGATGGACGTACGGGAATCGCGGCTTGCTTTCTGCCGGCGCCAGTTCGACGCTGCGCACACGCTGGCGCCCGGCGCCGATACGGTCGAAGAGCTTCGCAGCATCGGCGGCGGTGAGCTGCCGACGGTCGTGATGGACGCCACCGGCAGCGCTGCGTCCATGGCAGGTACCTTTGATCTGCCGGCGCAGGGAGGCCGTATTGTGTTCGTCGGTCTGTTCCAAGGTGATATCGATTTCAACGACCCGAACTTCCACCGCCGTGAATTGACGTTGCTCGCCAGCCGAAATGCGTTGCCCGATGACTTCCGTGAAATCATCAGGCTCGTCGAATCGGGGCGCATCAACCTGATGCCGTGGATTACCCACCGCTTCGACCTCGCCGACACTCCGCAGCGCTTTCCAGAGATCGCCGCAAGTCCCGACGTGATAAAGACGCTTATCAGTACCTAGTTCCCACGACCGACACGAGCGTGGGTCCGCCCTCAGGGATACGCTTCTTCAGTTGTTCCTGATACACATCGTCCGGGAGGGCGCCCAGTCGAGTCGCGCGAAAAAAGATGCCAGAGTTCGTCCCTTTGCCTTCCAGCTTCACTTCGTCTTGAATTCGAAATTTTTCAACTTTCCGTTGAGAATCAGCCAGGCGGTGCCGGTGTTGGCGCCGTTGACGTTCCATATGGTGGGATGCTCAACCGTGGACTCGCCCACGATCGCACCGTCTTCGCGCCGCACATTGTGATAAAGAGAATAGACTTCTGCGCGGGTCACCGCCTTATCCAGCAGCCGGTACGGGGCACGATTGTGAAGGAGACATCAAATGAGCACTGAACGTTCACGACGCTTGTTTCTCAAGCAGGCTGGTATTGGCGGTGCGGCGGGGATGCTAGCCACTTTTGGGACTGGTATTCAACGGGCCGTTGCAGCGCAATCACTCGCCTCGGCGCCCAACGACCTGAAAATCACAAAGTTTTCGACGGCATTTGCCACGCGCTCGCAGCGACGAATGTTCGTGAAGGTCGAAACCAATCAGGGCATCACCGGATACGGCGAAGGCACGGATGCGGTGGTTGGCGGCTACTACCTTTCCTCTTTTTTCGGCGAGCAGTTGATTGGCAAGAGTCCGCTCGATGTCCACCGGCTCTTCGAGGACTTGCGACGTATCAACGGGGACGCCGTCTTCTCCGGCGCCCAGAGTGGTACGTTCATCGCGGTGTTATCCGCCATCGACATTGCATTGTGGGACCTTGCAGGCAAAGCGCTTGGTTTACCGCTGTACAGGCTGTTGGGTGGCAGGTTTCGCGACGCGGTGCACATGTACACGCACCCTCGGGTGAACAACGGTCCGATCGACCAGATTGCGGCTTCGTGCCTGGAGGCGAGAAACAGAGGGTTCGATGCCATCAAGTTCTGGGTCGACCAGCCGTCCGATCCCAACAAGCAGGACGTGTACAACAACACGGCCAACAAGAAAGAGATTGAGAGGATTGTAAATACCGTGGCGGCCGTGAGAAATGCCGTCGGCGATTACATGGAGATCATGGTGGAGATGCACACGCGATTCGACCTGCCGACGAGCATACGGTTGATTCGGGAATTCGAACCGTTCAAACCGCTGTGGGTGGAAGAGCCGGTGCCCGCCGAGAACATGGATGCGCTTAGAGAAGTGACACAGTCATCGAACATTCCTATTTGCGTCGGCGAAAACCTGTTCCTGGCGCACCAGTTCCAGACACTTCTCGACAAGAAGGCCGCCGACATCGTCATGCCCGACATTCAGAAGTGCGGCGGGATTGGCGAAGGTCAGCGCATTGCGAACCTGGCACATCTTCACTATGTGCCGTTTGCGCCCCACATGGTCAGCTCGCCGCTCGGGATGATGGCATCAGCTCATCTCTGCGCTTCTGTTCCGAATTTCCTCATGCTCGAAAGCAATCAGGGGACCCAATTCGAAGGCGTCGTGACCAACCCTCCTGTCATTGAAAAGGGTTTTCTGAAATTGTCCGACAAACCTGGCATCGGGGTTGATCTGAACGAGGACGGGCTGCGCAAGATCGCGACGCCGGGGATCCCGTTTTTTGCATGATCAGACGTTGCCGAACCATTGACGTCGCGAGACCGAATCAGCAGTTCAGCGAGCGCTTGGCTTGTAGCCCTTCCATGCCCACTCGAACGCTTCTGGCATCGTCTGCAACTGTTCTGGCCCGATACGATCGCGCGTGCGATCAGCGTCATCCACGACGCGCCGCTCCTGTCGGAACGGCAGAAGCGAGACATCCTCAATCGTTCTAGTCAGCAGCTACTCACCTCGAACGCAAAGACGCGTTCGGCAACGCTGGTCTGCTCATCGTTATGGACGGTTCCGCGCTCGACAAACGTCACGTGCGGTTTCAGTGTCGTGAAGGCGACAATCACGGCGTCGCGCGGGTGGAGGTGCGGCCCGGAGGAGCCTTGCGCAGGCGTGAGCTCCCATATCGTCACGCGGTCGCTGTCGCGGAGCTGCTTGCCTGAGGGTCCGGGAAATGTCGGCGTGCCGGTGCGCGCGTCGGTGGCGCCGAGGGGTTGAGGCTCCTTGAACTCCAGGAACACACCGCGGAGCGGCTGGTCGCTCGCGCCTTCCTCGCTGTGCGTGATCCCTCGCGGCAGGACAAAAGTATCCCACGCGACGGACGTCGTTGGCGATCGCGTGCCCTGCTCCGACACGATGATGCGATCCCCGCTGGTGTAGTACACGCCCGCGTAATCGTAGACGTGCCGATGCACGGGATAGGCTTGCTTCAGCCACGAGACATCCCAGACCACCAGACGGTCGTTCTCCATTATTTTCGTGGTGCCGGCGCGCGGATAGGGCGGCGGATACGTCTGCGCTTGCGCAAAAAACAGGAGGGCGAGAGTCAGGGTTCGCATTAGTGATCCAGCACCGCGCCGTCGAAGCTGTCCGACCGCGTCGGGAACTCCCACTCGGGTGCGTTTCGTTCGTTCTCGATCAGGTTGTCGTCGAGCTCGATGCCGAGGCCCGGCCCGTCGAAGTTGCCCTTGATGACGACGTGGCCGGCGGTCATCGTCAGCGGCTTCTTGATGTAGCTCCGGCCGAGATAACTGCGGGCCACGCCGTCCTTCGGTGCGGCCTGGAGGCTCGGCAGTTCGTGCGCGAGGAAGTTCGGGATGGTCGCGCACACGTGCATCGACGCCACCGTGCCGACGATGCCCTCGCGGGAATGCGGCAGCATCGCGGCGTAGTAGGCCTCTGCCAGCGTCGCGATCGCCTTCAATTCGGTGATCCCGCCGCAGTGCGTGATGTCGGGCTGCAGGAACTGCGCCGCTCCCAGGTTGAGCAGGTCGCGGAACTGCCACTTCGTCACCAACCGCTCGCCGGTCGCGAACGGGATGTGCGTCTTCTTGGCCATCTCCGCCATCAGCGGCAGATTCTGGTGCTGGATCGGTTCCTCGAAGAACCAGGGCTGGAACTTCTCGAGCGCCTTGATGATCACCATCGCCACCTGCGGCGGGTGGTCGGCGTGCATCTCGATGCCGAGGTCGAACGTCGGCCCGACGACCTCGCGGATCGCCGCGACCTTTTCGACGAAGCCGTCGATGAAATCGGGATTCTCGGAGTAGCGCGAGGGCCGGCCGCGGCTGTTGTTCACGCTGGTCTTCATCGAGGTGTAGCCCTCGGCCATGACCCCGCGCGCCGCTTCGGCGTTCTCCGCCTGTCCGTAGACGCGGATGCGGTCGCGCGTCGGGCCGCCGAGCAGCTCATAGACGGGCACGCCGAGCGCCTTGCCTTTGATGTCCCACATCGCGATGTCCACAGCCGAGAGCGCGCTCGTCAGGACGATGTCACCGCGGTAGAAGGCCTGGCGGTAGATGGCCTGCCAGTGGTGGGCGGGTTGCCGCGGGTCTTTGCCGATCAGGTACGGCTCGAGCTCCTTGATCGCGGCGACGACCGTCGCGATGCGGCCCTCGACCGTCCCTTCACCGATGCCGACGACGCCGGCGTCGGTGTGCATCTTGACGAAGATCGTGCGCAACGTGTTGACCGGGATGATCTCGATCCTGGTGATCGTGATCGCCGACCGTGGATCGACGAGGGCGCCGGACGCAGGCGTGGGGGCCTGCGCTCCGCGGACGCGCCGCTCGCTCGCCAGCAGGCCGGTCATCCCGGCGGTGATGTTCCTGAACCATTGACGTCGCGACACGGACTGGATCATTGGACAGCCCTCAGTTTGGAACGTGTCAAGGGAAGGTTGGCACTGTAGCAGGTCCCGGTCTTTCGGCAAAGACCGCGGCGCCGCTGCTGGAGACGACCACTGCGCGCACTCCCTCCGCCGCAACCGCAGACCTACCTCCCGTCGACGAAGACGGGATCGTGATGGACTATCCGTCGCTGTTCCGGCGAGTGACACCGGACCGGTCGTAAACAACTCCGGCTTGACAATATTTCGATTATTAGCTAAATATAAATTGATGAACAAGGTGTTCAAAGCGCTGTCGGATCCGACGCGCCGTCGCGTCCTGCAATTGCTCCGGGAGCGGCCGATGTCAGCGGGAGACCTGTCCGATCACTTCCCCGTGTCGAAGCCCACCATGTCGGCCCATTTCGCGGTGCTGCAGGAGGCGGGGCTCATCGAATCGGAAAAGTCCGGACGGACGATTATCTACCGGTTGGTGATGTCGGTCCTTGAGGAGGCGCTGCTCGGCTTTGCCCAGACCCTTGGGTGGGGCCTGGAATCGAAGCGGACAACTCGCGTCCAGCACCACAAGGTGGCGAAGCGGACCGTCAAAGGAGAAGCCTGACATGGCACTCAACTGGATCTCTTCCCGGATCGGGTGGGCTTTGCCCGTCATTGCTATCGGGCTGGCGCTCGCGAACTGGAACGCCAAACCCGCCGCGGCGTGGGCGTGGGCGGCAGTCATCGTGATGTCCGTCGTCATGGTCGCAGTGCAGCGCTTCTGGGAGCTCGCCTTGACCCGATCGCCGGGCGATGCCGCGTTGGTTCGGAGCGCCGACTCGGTTGCCAGCGCCGTCGTGTTCGGCGCATTGATGATGATCGTTCCGCTGGCGCTGACACTCGCGCATACGTATGGCGTCGTGGACGATCCGGCCAGCGGGGTGCAACGTACGACCATGATCATGATCGGTGCGTACCTGGCCATGACCGGCAACGCCATGCCCAGGATGCTGCCGCCGGTGTCTTCGATGCAGTGCGACGGCGCCCGAATCCAGGCGTTTCAGCGGCTTGCCGGTTGGACGTGGGCGCTCTGCGGTCTTGGGCTCGCGATGGCGGGGCTGGTGCTGCCAATGGAAACGGCGGGGCCCATATCGATGGCACTGGTGGCTACCGCCATGATCGTGACGATCGTGCAACTCCTGCGCCTTCGCAAACCGCGGCCACACGCTCCGCATCTGAACTAACCACACAGGTCCTGATGCTCATAGTGCTCGGCTTAGCAATTCGCTATGATTTGCGCGCCAGCAATGACGACACGGCTGTTCCGCCTTCTCGGCGTTGTCCTCGTGCTCGCGGCACTCGCCTATCCGCTCCGGGCCATGGCCCAGCAGGATCGCGCCGCCTATCTCGACTGGATGCTGAAATCGTTGCCGAGCGCGCCCCAGTTCCAACAATGGCAGCAGCGCACCGGCGAGCTGCCGCCCGATTTCGAGGCGTTTCCGCGTAACAACTTCCTGCCCGACCCGCTCACGTTCATGAACGGACGGGCCGTTCGGAACGCCTCGGACTGGTCCGCGCGACGCGCCGAGATCCGCCAGCTCCTCGAGAAGTGGCAGGTCGGTACGGTGCCGCCCAGGGCGACAACCTTCAAGACGACGGTGCAGAGCGAGACGCCCGGCAACGGCTATGTCACACGCGTCGTGGCCATCGACTACGGTCCACATCCGGACAAGACGACGACTGTGACCGTGACGCTCACAGTTCCGCAGGGCCCCGGCCCGTTCCCTGTGATGATCGGTGGCGCGGCGGCGTCGCTCATCCGCCGCGGCTACATCGCGTGCAGCTACACGGGCACGGTCGACGCACCCGGCGCGATCGCGGCCCTGTATCCCGAGTACGACTTTGCCTCGATGGGCCAGGTCGCCTTCACGCTGCAGACGGTTGTCGATCACCTGCTGACCGTGCCGCAGGTGGACAAGGCCCGCATCGCGATGACCGGTTACTCGCGCGCCGGGAAGATGGCGCTGATCGCGGCGGCGCTTGATGAGCGGATCGCGGCCGTGGTCGCCGGCAGTACTGGCGTGGGCGGCGTCACGCCATGGCGTCTCAGTGGTGAGTACGGCATGGGGGAAGGCGTCGAGTCGACGACCCGCAGTTTCCCGATCTGGTTCCATCCGCGTCTGCGGTTCTTCTCCGGAAAGGAGGACCGCCTGCCGGTGGACGGCAATTTGATTGTCGCGATGCTCGCACCGCGCGCCATCCTTATTCAATATGGGCTCAACGACGAGGTGACCAACACCTGGAGCCACGAGCAGGCTTACTACTCCGCGCGCCGGGTGTTCAGCCTTCTGCGTCAGCCCAACCGCATCGGTCTGCTCCGCGTGCCAGGGTTCCATGGTTCCAACGACGTCGAGGCCTCGCTCGACTGGCTGGACATCCAGTTCGGGCGCTCCACGGCAGTGTGGGACAACACGCTGATGTTCGAGTGGAGCCGCGCGCAGTGGCTCAAGGACTCCGGAGAGCACATCGATCCGAATCGCTATCCGGCCCACACCGCAACCGACCTGCTTTCGAAAAGCGGGGCGACGATCGCGAGCACCGCAGATTGGGAGAAGGCGGCTGCCGGCATTCGAGCCGCAATCAACGGGATGCTCGGCGAGAATCCGGGGTTGTACGTTGCGCCTCCCGGTGGACGCGGCGGGCGCGGCCCCGCGGCGCCGCCGGCTGCTGGACGAGGGGTTGCTCCCGGCCCCAACCCGGGACAACTACGTCCCGACGTGCCGGCCTGGGTCATCCAGCGCGGCGGTACCGCCTTCGGCTGGGTTGAGCCAGGACGCAGTCTGGCGGCCATGCGTCCGATGAATTTCGGCTATGGCGTCACGGGACATCTCTACTTTCCCAACAACACGCCGGCCGGTACGCGGCTGCCCGCGGTGATCTGGCTGCACGGGTACAGCTATCCGCTCGGCTACATGTGGGTGTATCGATCGGATCCGCATCCGATTCTCGCGCTGGTCAACGCCGGCTACGCCGTCCTGGCCTTCGATCAGGCCGGATTCGGCAGCCGCATGGGAGAGTTCGCGCCGTTCTACAAACGGCATCCGCATTGGTCGCTGATGGGACGGATGGTCGAAGACACCACGCGGGCGGTGGACGCGCTCTCTGCCGATGCGGCGATCGATCCCACGCGGATCTCGGTCTTCGGTTACACGATTGGCGGCACGGTCGGTCTCTACGCCGCTGCGCTCGACCCGCGGATCACGAGCGTCGTCTCGATCAGCGGTTTTACGCCGATGCGCACCGACACCGCAGGCCGCGGCACAGGCGGCCTGGTTCGGTACAGCGAGGAACGCGCGCTGCTGCCGCGTCTCGGCTTCTTCGTCGGCAACGAGAGCCGGCTGCCGTATGACTTCGACGAACTGATCGCGGCGATCGCCCCGCGGCCCGTCCTGGTGGTCGAGCCGACGATGGATCGCGCCACGACGCCTGCGAACGTCCGAGAGGCTGTCGCCCGCGCGAGACAGGTCTACAACCTGTACGTCGCCTCAGACAAGCTCACGCTGCACGAACCCGTCGACTACACGCGCCTGACCGCCGCCACGCAGGACGGGGCGGTACGCTGGATGAATCAGATCCAATAAGGGGCTTTCGCGGCATCTCACTCAAATCTCATATTGCGGCGACGGCGCCGGGTCGACGACCGATGGCACCTCCTGCGATCGTCCTACCTCGTCGGAATCTGATATGCCCCCGTGGCGGCGTTATACGGATTCATCACCACCCGATACGTCCCGGCTTTGGGCAGGGTCACCGTGCCCATGCGACACGCCGGTCCCGCTCCAATCAGTTCGTCGTCACCGAAGTACATCGTGATGTCGAAGTTGGCAGAGCAATCCGCGCCCCCGATCGTGAGCGATCCTGGCGAGGTCACCTTCAACAGAAACACATCCTGCTCGGCGCGCATGTTGAGCGCGCCCCGTAGCGTGTCGCCGGGTTGGAACGAGGTGATGCGGTCAGGGCGAACGGCCACGAGCGTCATTTTGTACGTTCCGGCGAAGTCGTGGAACGGGTTGAGGGCGAAATGATAGGTACCATCGACCGGGACCTTCAGCCGATACCCGCAGCTGATGCCCGCGCCGCCGATGGCCTTGGCATCCGGGCCCTGCAGTTGCGCGAATCGCGGCTTCAGGCAGGCGTCCGGATCGAGATACAGAATGTCGCCTTTGTAGGCTTGAAACGGTGCAAAGGCATCGGCGCTCGCGTCCGCCACTCGTCCCTCGAGCGTGACCGTACGCGTGCGCATCGAGGGGGCCGTCGATGTGACCGTACCCGTGCCGGTCGGTGGGCGTCGGACTTCGGCGGTGATACTGGTAAACGTGTGACGCTGTTGCAATGGCACGTATGACCACAGGTACCGACGGTCGCCTGTCGTGGCGATATCGAACGTGCAGTTCTGGAGCAGATGCTCCTCCGTGATTCCGGCCGTACGGCACGTCGTCTCGGCCGCACGAGCGGCGTTCGTGTCGAGCGGTTCGACGTCGCGCGCAGGGAAGGTCTTGTCCGTATACGTCGCGGTGGACTCGCCGGGGCCATAGTCGAGCAGCGACTCGGCGTCGGTCACGCGCCAACTATTGCCAAACGTCCTGTAGAGCTCGTCGTATTCCGGCGTGTTCGATAACACAGTGGACGTCTGACGGATCGTCGGGTCGTTGTCCATCTGACCGTCGCCGTCACCGAGAAGGCCGGTCAGCTTGCCGCGCCGCCCGGCGGACGGCACCAGCCACAGATTCAGGCCATTGCGCGCGAATGGCGTGACCCCAGCCCGCGTGCCGTCGTCGAATTCCACGATGTAGCCCGCGCCGGATGCGTTGAAGACAGCGCTGACGCTGCCGCCATCCAGCACGACGAAGTCCTTGGTCGCGCGCCCGCCGTTGATTCGCAGCACAGGTGTCGACGTTGCGCGATCGAGCGTCACCGTGACGCGGTCACGGCCCACGCGGGTGCCCATCGAGGTCACGACGCTCATCGTCTCAATCGCGCCGAGTCGCCCGAGGCGGGCGTGGACAGCAAAGTCATCCACAGTCGATCGGGCCATGACGAATTCGCCAATCGCCTGCAGGTCGTACCAGCGGCCGTCGATCGTCGCGATATGCGGGTCGGAGCGCACGGCGCCGTGATGTGGCTCCTCCTCGGGCACCATCTTGCCACCCCGCGGGATCTCAGGTCCGGTCGGTCGCGAGGGCTGCTCCTTACGTTGGCAGTATTCCTCGAGGCTCTCCCCGTGCGCATAGGCGTCTGCGCCGGTCTTGCCGCCAGTCAGCCCGATGTCGATCTTTGCCAGTGCGGCAACGGTTGGCGGCACGTCGCCTGCCGTGCCGGCCGGGCATTTGCAGTCGCCCTTGAGGCAAAGCGCGATGGGTTCGAACGGACGGAGTGTCTCTTTCACTTGTTCGCTGCGGTCAATCAGCGCCACGTGGCCTTGCGAGCTGACGATCGTCACGACGTCGGCGGAAGAGTCGAGGGTGACCAGGCTGAGTTCCCAGGGATCCGCATGGGTGAGCGTCACCGTGTCGTGTGGTCCGACGCTGAGTTGGTGTGGCTGAACCTTCTCGGCGGGCATGTTACCGGCGCCGGGCCCTTTGGCGTCCCAGAGGAACTGAAGCTCGTGCGTGCGGAAATAGCTGGGCGCCCAGGTATTGAGCACCTCCTCCGACCGGCCCGCGACCAGCATGTCGTAAGCGGATTCGTCGTTGTGCTGCTTGCCGGCGTGGTACACGTCGATCAATCGCCGGGCGACGAGATCAGCTCCTGCCACGTCGCCGACGTGTCCGAAGAATCCGGCCGCGTCGTAGTTCCGCTCGAAGAGCGGCCAACGCGGCGTGGAGAGGTACTCTCGCCAGTGCGCCTGCAAGGTCGTAAACACCGCGTAGGGCACGATCATCATCTGGGCCCACGTCGCCTCACCGTCGGTGAGCCAGCCATGGGTCATGAACACGTCGTTGGAGGTGTCCGAGTCGATCTGTTGATAGCAGTGGACCACTTCGTGGACGACTACCGACAGGTGCACATCGACCGGCCAGCCGAGGAACTTCCGAATGTCGACCCTGCTCAGGCAGGCACGCTGCGACGTGCCGCCCACGTCCGCCACATAGCGTTGTTCGTTGTGCCACGTTGTAGTCAGCGCCCACGCCTTCTTCTCGTTGTCGGCCGTGAACTCCTCGAATGCGAGGAGGAATGCGGGAATCTTCGGTTTGCCCGTCAGCGTGCTGACGGCGGTGTTGGCCCAGCTGTACAGCTCTCTGAAGTACGCGCGGTACTGCTCGTCGTCTGGAGGCGGAGCCAGGCCGGCGAGCATGAGCCGAGCCCCCATCGACGGTGGATACATTGCCATCAGCGCGAAGGGTGCCCTCGGACGCGCCGCCGGAAGCGGAGGCAACGGAGACGGCAATACCGATCGGTTCGGATCAAGTAATTCGTCGAGCCGTGCGCGCTGGTCGGGCGTGAGTTCATTGCGGACAGCCATCAGCTGCATGAGTGCGTATGTTCCGGAAAACGTCGGCCGGATGTCGCCGGCCGGAGGCGCGACACCGGGCAACGGAGCGACTTCCACCACGAAGAGCTGGCGCGCGCGATCGACGGTCAGCCCCTGCGCCTCGATCTCGTGGCGGAGCCGAACGTTCACGAAGCCTGAGCCGCCAGCTGCCACAGCGTCCGCCGCGGCTGGTGCGGTGGCCGCCGAGTCGGGAGTCGAGGACGGGCGAAGGAAGAAGAAGCCAACGAGGAGGGAGGCGATCACGAGGAGGCCAAGTCCCAGCCATGCCCATTGGCGCCGTGAACGCTGGTCTGTCGGGTTCGCCATGGAGGGAGGATAAGGGCATCTCGCGTCGAGCGCAACGGCACCACGCGTCGTTCGGTGGAGAACTCAGGCATCGGCCAAGGCGATTCCGATCGCGTTGGCATCCACCGTCGAATGCCATGAAGAGGGATCTCGCCGGCCGGCCGCCTAGTGCGTGGCGCTTAGTGCCTTGGGTTCGATTGTGGCCGAAAAACCTTCGTCCACGGTGACCTTCCAGTCTTCGTTTGCCGACTCCACCTTGAGGTAAAACGTACGCGCCTCCTCGCTGACGTACGCGACGTCGCGACTCGCGCCTTTGCTGTCCACCACCACCTGGATCACGCGGCCGCTGATCGAGCTTCCCAGGATGAGCTTGAACCTGCCTTCACCCGGCTTCGTCTCGTTGCTCGTCTCCCAGGTAAATCGGAGGTATCCGCTCGAGGCAGGGAACGAGTTGGTTTCCACATCTCCGCGGCCGGACCAGGACCCGGCGTGCTCCCAGATTATCGTCTGTTGAGCTGGTTTGGGTGGTGGCTGCGAACACGAGGGAAGGAGCAGCAGCGAGCAGAGGGATGAGGAGAAGTCTTCCAACCTCATACCTCATCCCTTGTCTCACTGACCTGACGGCGGAGCTTCCTACACGTTTGCCGTGAGCGGGAACTGCCCCGGCTTCTTGGTGTCGAGCGCCTTGACGATGTGATCCAGCAGAACCGGCGCGCGGACGAACACCTCGTCGCCGAGCGCGTCTGAAATCGCGTTCAGCACCGCATCGCAGGCGGCTGCAACCGGGGGTTCGCCGATGCCTCGCGCGCCGACCGGCGTTTCCGGATCGGGCAGGCCGACGGCGTCCCACGTCATGTTCTCGCGGCACGTCGAGAATCGTCGGCGGGCTGTTGTTGTAGAACCGCCTCGCGAGCCCCACGCCGTAGCGCTGGTCATAGATCCACCGGTGACCGATCGCGTGAGCGATGCCGAGTATCGAACGGCCCAGAATCTGGCCGCCGAGCGCGGCCGGGTGAATCACGGTGCCGACGTCGCCCACGGAGAGAAACTCCGTGACCGTGTATTTCCCGGTTTCGACGTCGACTTCGACCTCGGCAAACGCGGCGGAGAACGACCGAGTCGTTCCGTCGCGCTTGTAGTTGTCCTTCGCCACGCCCATGAGACCCTGCCCGGCCAGAGCCGTCGCGGAGCGCGTGGTCATCGCGTTGATGTCTTTGGGCAACTCGTGGCCGTCGTACATGCCTCCGAGCTCGATGGCGCGCTTGGCCGCCTGCGCCAGCGTCATCCCGCGACCGCCGCCCTTGCGGTAGACGCGCTCGCCGCCCACGACGTAGTCCTCGGGTCTCCCGCCGAGATCCTTGGCGGCGATCTGCTGCAGCTTCGTGATCGCGTCCGTCGCGGCGGCATGCGACGTGCGCGTATGCGCGTGTATCGTCTGGCTGCCGCCCGAGTTGCAGCTCCACGCCAGGTGCTTCGCCGTATCACCCCAGACGATCTCGACTTTCTCCCACGGTATGCCGACCATCTCCGCCGCCACGCGCTGGCAGTCGGAGAACGATTCGGTGCCGAGATTGCCGATGCCAGTATGGACGCGCATCCCGCCGTCTGGCGTGATGATGAAGAGGCCGTCGAAACCTACCGAGCCGCCGCTATAGGAGCTGATGCCGACGCCGATGCCGCGCACCTTCGACCCGTTGCGTTGCGGGCCACGCGCAACACGTTCGTTCCAGTTGAACCGCGCCGCACCCTTGTCCAGCGCTTCCTTGATGAAACAGCTCGTCACGTAGCCGCGTTGGCCTTTCGCGTCGGCCGGCCCGAACTTCGCCTTTCCTTCCGGCGCGTTCAGCTTGCGGATCGCCACCTGATCGATGCCCAGCTTGCGCGCCGCTTTGTTGACGATCTCATCGATAATCTGGCAGCCTTGAAAGCCGCCCGGCTGGGTGAGCGCGCCGCGCGGCGGCGTGTTCGTGATCGCGGTGATGCCGCGGTAACGGAACGTTTCCGGCTGAACCATCAAAGACGCGTACACGCTCGCCGTATTGCCGTCGCCGCCGGGACCGAACGGCCCGCCTTCGGTCACGGTAAACATATCCACCGCGGTCACGCGGCCTTCCTTCGTGAAACCCACCTTCACGCGGCTGTGCATCGCCGGGCGCGCGCGGCCGATCGCATGCTCCTCTTCACGGCTGATGCGCATCATCACCGGCGCGCCGCCGAGTTTCTTGGACAGCAGCGCGGGAATGATGTCGGTGATCGATCCGCCGCCCTTCGAGCCATAGCCGCCGCCCGTGTAGTCGTTCACCAGGACTATGTCTTCCGGCTTCAGCTCGAGCCAGCGCACGAACGAAAAGACCGCCTGCGCCACGCCCTGCGTGGAGGTGTGGATATGCAGCTTGCCGTTCTGCCAGTACGCCATCGCCGTCCGCGACTCGAGGCACTGATGGCTGACGTTCGCGCTCACGAATGTTTCGTCGAGGATCAGCGCCGCCTTCTTGAAACCTTCTTCGACGTCGCCGAGCTTCCATTCGGGATCGGTGAACGTGGTCATCGGCAACCGGCCTTGCCTGAATTCCTCGACCTCAGCCTCGTTCCACTTCACGTCGATCGGCTCGGGAATGCCAGGCGGTTGCCCCTGAGCGGGCGGCCCGGGGCGTTTCCAGACGTTGCCTTCAACGCGCGGATTCTGCGCGCCCGGCACCAGCGACGCCACGGGATCGACGTTGAACGGCAGCGGCTCCCACCGAATCTTGATGCGTTCGATCGCCTCGGCAGCGACGAACTCACTGACGGCGCACACGGCGAGCACGGGCTGACCCTGATACATCGCTTCGCTGGCGAGCGCCGTTTCGCTGCGAGGATTGGCCCTGATGATCGTGCCGTTGTCGTTGATCTGATCTTTGGGCCCGGGCACATCGTCCGGCGTCAGAATGGCCTTCACGCCGGGCATGGCCAGCGCGGCGCTGGCGTCGATGCTCTTGATCCGGGCGTGCGCGTACGGGCTCAACACCAGCCGCGCAAACAGCATCCCTTCGGCGCGATAGTCTTCCGCGTACTTCGCGCGGCCTGTCACTTTTGCGCGCAGCTCCGGCGTCGAATAGTTCTCCCCTACGAGTTTCTTATCTGCCATATGTACTCCTAGGTTTGGGGCTTTACTTTGCCAGAGTTACCGCTCTCCGGCAAGGGTTCCTTTCGTGAGGGCGTCTGGGACCACTCCCTGGGCAAAATGCCCGCTTTTGAATGCCCCGGGCGCCGCACCGCTCCCCTTGGGCGACGCCAGCCGTCCACGTGGATGAATCATGGGGCGGTCGAATATGTTCGTCCGCTTCAAGATGAGGCCGGTTCTTCAGATGCTGTGGACGTCGGGCATCGGCAGCAGGCAAGAGATATGGTTCAACAGATCGTCCTGTTCTTTGTCCTGACTCTGGTCCTGACCGTGATCCTGGCGGGCGGTCAGGAAGCGACAGGTCTCCTGGCGGGGCAGGTGATCCTGGCGCCGCTTGCGCCCGGCCTGGCGGGCGTGATTCTGGCCCTGATCTTCCGTAAGAATGCGCCGGGGCTGAATTTCTCCGTAGAGGGGATCACCCTGAAATCGGTGATGGGAGCAGTGCTGCTCCCGCTGGGGGCGGCGCTGATCGTGCTGCTGATTGCCACCCTGATCACCCGCAGCGTGATAAACGACACACCATTCATGATGGGGATGGCGCTGGTGTGGGTTGTGATCGCGCCGGGGATCGTGATGATGAATCGTCAGACATTCCTCAAGGCGCCGCGAGAGTCAGATTGATCAAAAACCAATTGCGATCTGAAATCTGTCGACCCAGCTTGCAACCGATTGCATAACGCAATCAGAACCGCGCGGATGTACCGCGTGAGGAAAGGAAGTGGTAATGGCCAGGCTCGTGTTCGGCATGAACCAGTCCCTGGACGGCTACGTCGACCATCTGGCGTTTGCGCCAGGCCCCACGCTCTTCCGCCACTTCATCGAGGAGGCTCGGGGGCAGGCGGGCAGTGTCTACGGCCGCCACATGTATGAGGTCATGCGTTACTGGGACCACGATCATCCTGAATGGGATGCAGAGGAACGCACCTTCGCGGCGGCGTGGCGGAAGCAGCCGAAATGGGTCGTCTCGCGCTCGTTGAAGTCGGTCGGCCCCAACGCCAGGCTTGTTGCGGATGATCTGGAGGGCGCGATCCGCAAGCTGAAGGCCGAGCGCGACGGGGAGATCGAAGTGGCTGGCCCGGACCTGGTGCACAGCCTGACCGCACTTGGCCCGATCGATGAGTATCGAATCTACCTGCACCCCGTCGTGCTTGGTCGCGGCAAGCCATATTTCGCCGGGCCCCGGCCGCCGCTCCGTCTTATGGCTCACGATCGGATTGGCGAGGATGTGATCAGGTTGGCCTACGTTCCTGCATGAGCGGAGCCTAGTTAAT
The DNA here is from genome assembly GCA_963821395.1 of Vicinamibacterales bacterium. Classification (GTDB taxonomy): domain Bacteria; phylum Acidobacteriota; class Vicinamibacteria; order Vicinamibacterales; family JAMQPK01; genus JAMQPK01. The sequence goes on from CAWGDY010000002.1 coordinate 97,776, forward strand.
ACCTGAACAGGTACTGCAGCTTGGTGAAACGGCGATGAGGAGATAAGAATGAGGCGACTTGCGACAATCGCGATCATGTTGATGGCCGTCACCCTGCCGATCGGCCCGGTCCTCGGGCGGACCCAATCTCCGTCGCTGTCGGCTCCACGCCTTCAGGTGTCGGTCGAGATCGATCCCCGCGACGTCTTCATCTACCGGTACACTCTTGAAAATGGCGCCGCGAGTACTGCTGCCATCCAGAGAATGACGATCGACATTTCGCTGGCGGCGGGCGCTTCCAAGCCGTCGGCTTTCGGGCTCGCGCACGGACCGGGCTATTTCGTCGCCGAGTTGTCCGCGCAAGGAAGAACCCTGACGACAGGCGAAGCTATTGCCGTCGGCTTGTCGGCGCCACAGCCGGGATGGAGGACAACGGTGGGCAGGGATGCGACAGCCCGTTGGATCGCGGTCAACGATGCAGCTCTCATCTCCCCCAAGCACAGGCTCGCCGGCTTTTCTCTCGCGAGTCATGGACCGCCGTCGCTCAGGCGATTCACCGTCGCTCCCTACATCGATCCTCAACTCGCGCCAGTCGACCCTCCGCAGCCCGATGCCTTGGAAGCAGAGCGATTCGAGCAGGAGTTCGACCAGTACGTTGAATCACAAAGCGTGAAGGGCCTCACGCTGGCGCCTTCAGCTCTAAAGGCAATGACGCCCGATGCCTTGCTTGCGAACCTCGCCAGCCAAGTGGCCCAGGCACGCACGCTGCGGTGGATCTCGAACGACGCGATGACGCGCAACGTGACTGACAAGCTCCAGGCGGCGCGCACGGCGATCGCACGGAGTCAAGTGGACGCGTCTGGGAACATCCTGGGTGCGCTGCGCACAGAAGTCGCAGCTCTCTCCGGCAAGTGGTTCACGAGCGAGGCTGTGGCCCTGGTGGACGTGAACGTTCAATACGTCCTCCGGCTTCTCGCGAAGCGCTGAGCAGGATGTCTGGAGGGACGCTGTGTGAACCCACCGTGGACGAGCACGACGGAAACGGACGCGGCTGTCGAAGCACTCATGACGCTCTCCTCTCTGTGCCGCTCACCGCGAGTCGGCTCGGGCGAACCATAGCAAGCCGCGTCGTCTGCGGATGGTTGCTCGGTGCCATCGCGCCTGGGCTTTTTGGTGTCTGTGTGCCAGCCCTTTAATTGCCGGCCCAGCCCGCCCGCGGCACTCAGTACGTTTGAGTCTCCGCTGTGGCCGAATCCAAGAACTGGCGTCGAGCCTTCTGTATGCTGCTTGATCAACGCCGTCGATCCGAAAACATGTGTTTCGCGAGAACGCCCACCCATCCAAAGGCTGCTCGCAAGAAAATCTGGTCGCGACCGGCGGAGCAGGACTGATCTACTGCTTCACGGCCAATTGAGCCGCGGTTGATACGAGGCTCTATTTCGCTGATCCGTTCAGCAGCTCGTAAATGCGCGTTGCGGCGATCGGTGGGACACCAGGACCCTGAATCGGCAGATGGTCCTTGTGTTTCGTCAGGTCCGCCAGTTTTGCGGCTTCCTCTGCCGACACACCCTGCTTCTTCAGGCGGCTGACCTCGCTCCACACATCGCGCAGATACGCCTGGAAGTAGTCGATCTTTGACTTGTCGGTGAACGCTTCCCCATGGCCGGGGAGCACGGTGTCGAAATCGAGCTGCTTCAACTCGTCGAGTGACGCCACCCACTCCTCTGGATAGGAGTCGCTCATGTTCGACAGTCCGGACGTAAGGAAGTCGCCGGTCATGACGACCTTCTCGTTCGGCAGGAACACGACGACGTCGCCGGCGGTGTGGCCGCGGCCGAGAAAGCGAATCTGAATCTCGCGCTTGCCGCGATAGAGCGTCATCCGGGTCGTCAGCGTCAGGTTCGGCGGCGTCGGTCGGAGTTCCTTCTGCGAGGCGAGGTTGTTCTCGGCAACCTGCAGCTGTGTCTGGAGCTTCGCTTTGGCCGCGGAGTCGGCCTCGGCGGCGATGCGTTTTCTCAGGTTCTCGATTTGCCCTGGCATCGCTGTCAGGTAGTTCCGGTACAGCGGCATTCCAATCGAGTTGTTCAGCAGCATGCGGCGCGTGAACTCGTGACCGATGATCTGCACGGTCGGCTCGAAGATCTGGTTGCCGTGGGCGTGGTCGAAGTGGAAGTGCGTATTGATCACCGTGGTCACGGGCTTGTTCGTGACCTCCTTGATTTCCTCGAGGAGGACCCAGGCGGCGGCTGCCGACACGTGATCGTCGACGACGATCACGTCGTCCTCGTTGACGATGAAGGAGGAGTTGCCGACGACGGCGAGCGAGCCGGTGCCGACGGCATGGTAGATGCCGTCTTTCACTTTGTTGAAACGGAACGCCTTGCCGTTGTGAGAGGTGCCGGCGGGCTGCCTGGACTGCGCCAGCATGGCGGCCATGAACGTGACCGCAATGACAGCCAGTAGTCCGGTTCGCTTCATCGTTCCTCCGAGTTGTTGTGATGGCGCAGAAGACGCATTCCAGGACCGCGGACAGTCTAAGCCACAACCTGCGCTCTGCAATAACTCCGTGCGGCGACAGGCGGTCACCGGGCAACGACCTGACACACCCACATCACGCGGGTTGCCATGCGCACTCCAAAAAACCAATTGCGATATGAAATCAGTCGATCTAGCCTGCAACCGATTGCATAACGCAATCAGAACCGCGCGGATGACTCGCCGGATGGAAGTCGCCGCTGAAGTCTGGTCAATGTGCTCCAACAGCAGGCCGGCTTTGATGCCTTCATTGACCGCTATAACCACGAGCGTGCAGCGAGCCTAAGCGACAACTGTCCCCTATTTCGCCGCTTCTTGAGCGACCAGGGCTTCCACGCGAGCGCGAATGTCGTCGCGGATAGCCCGAACCCGTTCGACGGGCTGACCCTTTGGGTCGTCCAATGGCCAGTCATCGCGGCGCACACCAGGCACGTACGGACACTCGTCGCCGCAACCCATCGTGATCACAAGCTGCGCCTCGGCGGCGAGTTCAGGGGTGAGCTTCTTCGGGCGAGCATCACTGAGGTCAATCGCCTCTTCCTGCATCACCGCGATAACCTCTGGGTAAACACGATCGCCGGGAGTTGTTCCTGCGGATAGGGCTCGCGCCTTGGCAGGATCGGCCAGCTTGTTGAAAAAGGCAGCCGCCATCTGTGAACGACCCGCATTGTGAACACAGGCGAAGATGACGGTCGTCACGACTCCTCGACTTCCACGACGGAGTCCAGGTGCGGCCGAACCTTGAGAGAGTTGGTGACCAGGCAGGTTTCTTCCGCTTTCGTCAGCAGCCGCCGAGCCTGTTCCTCGTTCGCGCCCGATGGCACCCTGAGATGCGCACGGACCTCGAGTTTTGTGAATTGTGTGACGCGATCGACGCGGTCTACGGTTCCCGTCACGCTGCACGCCAACGAGGTCCACGAAAACCGCGACACACCGGCGATGCCGCGGAAAGTCAGCACGAAGCAGTCTGCGACGGCGGCCACGAACAAGGTCTCTGGAGACCATCGGTCGCCAGGCCCGCCGAACTCTGTTGGCGGCGCAGACGGAATCGGCTGAAGCCGCTCGCCCTGTAGGGCGACGTCACCTTGCGCGTCCGCCGTCGCGACGACCGAATAGTGATGCGGAAACTGCTGCATGCCGACCCCCTCGCGTCTACCTGCTTATCACTTCGCGCGAACGATGACGCCTTTCACGTCCGTGCTTCCTCCGATCACTGCGCGCCAACCGGCGCGGGGAACCAGTGCCGTGTTCGATTGCAGACCGAACAGACTGACAACATCACCGGCACTTCGATGAGCACGCCGACCACGGTGGCGAGCGCAGCCCCGGACTCCGGACCGAAGAGCGCGATGGCCGTGGCAACCGCGAGCTCGAAGAAGTTGCTGGCGCCAATGAGCGCGCCCGGCGCCGCGATGGCATGCTCGACGCGGAACAGGCGCATCAGGCCATAGGTGAGCGACGCATTGAAGTAGACCTGGATCAGGATGGGCACCGCGATGAGCGCCACGTGCAGCGTCTTGGTCGTGATGTTCTCCGCCTGGAACGCGAAGATCAGCACGAGCGTGGCGAGCAGGGCCGCCATGCCGACCGGCGCGAACCGCGGCAGGAGTACGTTCTCGAACCACGCGCGGCCCTTCGTCCGCATGAACCACTGCCGGAGCAGCACGCCGGCACCCAGAGGGACGACGATGAAGACCAGCACTGAGTAGAGCAGCACCTGGAACGGGACATGGAGCGAAGAAGCGCCGCCCACCAAGAACGTCACGATCGGCGCGAACAGCACCAGCATGAGAAGATCGTTGACCGAGACCTGCACCAGCGTGTACCCAGGATCGCCGTCGGTCAGGTAACTCCAGACGAACACCATTGCGGTGCAGGGCGCCGCGGCGAGGATGATGCTGCCCGCGATGTATTGGTCGGCATCGGCCGGCGAGATCCAAGGACTGAAGACGTACCGGAAGAACAACCAGGCGATCACGGCCATCGAAAACGGCTTCACGAGCCAGTTCACGAACAGCGTCACGAACAGACCTCGCGGCCGGCGGCCGACGTTGCGGATCGATCCGAAGTCGACCTTCATCATCATCGGCGTGATCATCAGCCAGATGAGGATCGCCATTGGCACGCTGATCTGACTGCCCGCACCGAACTCAAGGGTTCGCAGTCCCTGCATCAGTCCGGATGCGGTGAGCCCGAGAACCACGCCGACACCCATGCAGAGTACGACCCAGAGACTCAGGTAGCGTTCAAAGACATTCAGTCGCTTGGGCATGGTGGTCGTGGCGGCGGTGGCTGGCGGAGCGGTAGCGCGATCCATCGCAGGCCTCACGCGCCAACAAGATCGGAGGCGAGACTGTCGACATGCCACGGTTCGAGCACGGTGCGCTTCCCGTGTGTCGCAAGCTCGCGAAGCGCGAGATCGCGTTCGAGCTGCATCGCTTCGTGAATCGGCGTGGCCTCGGAGTCGATCATGCGCTCCACTCTGGCTGCGACCTGCTGCGCAATCACCCGACATCGAGCGACGCCCTCGGTGTCGATGTACTGGTTCACTCCGACGCTCGTTGAGAAGTCACACCCCGTTATGGCGCGGCATTGCGTGCTCCCGAATGCGTCGGTGAACCACTTCGCCAACTGGTGGCCGAGGTTCATAGTCCGGTTGAACTTGTTCACGTCGTCAGCAAACGCGTCACCACCGGCTGCCATCTTGCCGATCATTCGCAGCACACGCAAGCGACTGCGTTCGATCTCACCGAGAGCTACGCCGAGTGCCATCACGCCAGCCGTCAACGCGCTGCAGGTCATGCCTCTCAAGACGGTGCCGCCAATGAAGGGTGACGCGGCGTCGTGCATCGGGTCACGAGCATGCCGAAGGCCGATAAGGACCAGGGGCGCGGTGACGCCACCGCACTCGGCGCCGGTGTTACCGATGCCGCCGGGCAATCCAGCGGTGAGCTTCACGAGCCACTCCGCCTCTGTGTCTGAGGCGTCCAGCAGGGTCTGCATGACCGTGGGCGCGCAGTGACCCATCCTCAGCAGGTTCGACACGCTCCGGCGACGGAGCGTGCGCGTCGAGACCCTCGTCAAGTCACCCACGAGGATCAGAGGAATCGTCGGCCGGGGCACCGGAGCCGTCTTCGTCGAACTCGTGTTGCCCACTGCAGCCCCCTATCTTCGACGCGACCTCAGAACTGGAGACCCAGGGCATACGCCCTTTCCAGGTAGCCGCGCCTCGTGACGTCGTCCGCGCCGTGCACGGCGTAGAAGTACTCGCGCTCGACGTTCTTGATTCCCGGATACGTCAGGGTGAACTCGTCAATCACCGTGCGCATGGCCTCGCGGAGACCCGCGTCATACGCGCGCTTGTCGAAGATCGTCGTCTGGATGATCAGCGCCTTCTTGTGCGTGAGCCTCGGCTGACGGCCGTTGATGTCGCCACGCCACGCCTCCGGCGTGAGATCGTACGCAAACCCTGGCGTCCAGACGCGATCGAGCCACCCTTTCAAGATCGCCGGAAAGCTCAGGAAGTGCACGGGCGCGACGAACGCCAACGCCTCAGCCCGCGCGACCTTCTGCTGCTGCACGAGAACGTCCTTCGGCTGATAGCGCTCGCGCAGCAGCCGGATGATGCCCCGTGCATCCCGATCGCCAATGAGGCGTTTCAGCGCGTAGCGTTTCAGAGGCCCACCAGCCTGGCCGAGGAGGTTCTCGCGCAACCGCATGCGGTCGAGCATGTCATCCGGGATGGTTTCCGTCAGCCAGCTCGGGGTGTCGCGTGAGCGCAGGATCGGATCGAAGCCGATCGCGTAGAGGTCCACGATCTCGTTCGTGTGCCCCGCGTCACGGAGACCGGCGTCGAATCGCTCGAGGACGGCGTGGCAGAACGATCGCGAAGCGGGATGGGCAAAGACCGTCAGGACCTTCATGGGCGACCTCTGGTTCCGGCGGTCACGTGGTCTTCGTCAGAAGGGGCTTGGCCACGAGGCTCGCGCCAATGATGGGGAGCCCCCAGCCCATGTCGTGGGCCCTGCGATCAAGCGGCCCGTTGGTCGCGTTGACTGGAACGCTCCTCAGCTCTGTCGCCATATCAACCTCCCCTTCGGTGCGTCGCGCTTTGACTTCAGACTGCGGGAAATCCGCCACGGCCAGTGGACTTTTTCGCAGTCGGTTCCCTGCTGCCCTTCACACGAGGCAATTGAGGGCCATGACATTCCCCGGAGCACAAATCGGGCCGGTATCGACCTGACAATGCGCGTGTCGGGCGATGCAACACCGGGGGGTACGCGCTCTGCATGACCGTGGGTTCCGTGGTCATTTCGGAATTCCCTTTGGTGCAGCCGCACCTGTACGACACCCAGATTCCGCCGGTCGTCTACCTGTCGGGCGTTCTGATGTTTGTGGCAGGCCTGGCGATCGTGCGCGTCCACAATCGCTGGACCTGGGATTGGACGGTGCTCATCACGTTGGCGGGGTGGTTTGCGGGGGGCCTCGGCTTGTTCCGAATGTTCGCGGCCGGCACGTACCAGCAGGGTGCGGCGAGCACCCCGACATCGGTGTTCATGGCCTTGGAGGGCATTCTCCTACTGTGCGGGATTGTCCTGACGTTCAAGGGGTACACCCGCGGCGAAATCGACGGAAGGTAGCAAGGGCGGAGGAGACTGTGCCAGGCAGGTTCTTCAGATGCTGTGGACGTCGGGCATCGGCAGCAGGCAAGAGATATGGTTCAACAGGTCGTCCTGTTCTTTGTCCTGACTCTGATCCTGACCGTGATCCTGGCGGGCGGTCAGGAAGCGACAGGTCTCCTGGCGGGTCAGGTGATCCTGGCGCAGCTTGCGCCCGGCCTGGCGGGCGTGATTCTGGCCCTGATCTTCCGTAAGAATGCGCCGGGGCTGAATTTCTCCGTAGAGGGGATCACCCTGAAATCGGTGATGGGAGCAGTGCTGCTCCCGCTGGGGGCGGCGCTGATCGTGCTGCTGATTGCCACCCTGATCACCCGCGTGATGCGCTTCGGTGGTGTTGATATGAGCGCATCGCCTGTGTCGTTGATGGGGATGATCATCGGGGCGGTGGGTGAGGAAACCGGCTGGCGCGGATTCCTGCATCGGCGGCTGAATCGACGCCTCAATGGGCTGGTGTCGTCGCTGATCGTCGGAATTCCCTGGGCACTGTGGCATATCGGGTTGTATCAGAATGGCCCGCTGTATATGGGATTCCTGGTGCTGCTGATCACCTCGTATGCGGTGGTGCTGTATGCGCTGGTGGAGCCGATCTCGTTCAACATCTGGATCGCGGCGCTGTTTCACCTGTTCATCAACATCACGAATCTGGTGTTTCTCAGCGTGATAAACGACACACCATTCATGATAGGGATGGCGCTGGTGTGGGTTGTGATCGCGCCGGGGATCGTGATGATGAATCGTCAGACATTCCTCAAGGCGCCGCACAATCAGAACCGCGCGGATGGGCCGCGTGAGGAAAGGAAGTGGTAATGGCCAGGCTCGTGTTCGGCATGAACCAGTCCCTGGACGGCTACGTCGACCATCTGGCGTTTGCGCCAGGCCCCACGCTCTTCCGCCACTTCATCGAGGAGGCTCGGGGGCAGGCGGGCAGTGTCTACGGTCGCCACATGTATGAGGTCATGCGTTACTGGGACGACGATCATCCTGAATGGGATGCAGCGGAACACGCGTTCGCGGGGGCGTGGCGGAACCAGCCGAAATGGGTCGTCTCGCGCTCGTTGAAGTCGGTCGGCCCCAACGCCCGGCTTGTTAAGGATGATCTTGAGGGCGCGATCCGCGAGCTGAAGGCCGGGCGCGACGGGGAGATCGAAGTGGCTGGCCCGGACCTGGCGCACAGCCTGACCGAACTTGGCCTGATCGATGAGTATCGAATCTACCTGCACCCCGTCGTGCTCGGTCACGGCAAGCCATATTTCGCCGGGCCCCGGCCGCCGCTCCGCCTGATGGCTCATGATCGGATTGGCGAGGATGTGATTCGGTTGGCCTACGTTCCTGCTTAATCTCGCGACTCGCCGGATGGAAATCGCCGCTGAGTCTGGTCTTGGGGCGACGTTGTGAGGTCGCCGATATTCACTTGTGCGGCATCTGAGACATCATGTGCTCGTGCATCATCGCCATGTGACGATGCATGTCGATCTGATTCTGGACGAGCTCGGTCACCAGCTCTTGCATGGCGCGGACCTTGTCGTCACCGCTCGCGGATTTCATCGTCTGAACCAGGGCTTCAAGCCGCGCATCCGCTGCCTTCATGTCGGACATCATCTTGTCGTGGTTCATCATGCCGCCAGACGGTGGCATCGGCATGCTGTGTTCAGGGGCCTTCGGCGTTGCCTGCTGCGCCGACGCGGGAGCGAGGAAGAGACCGGCGGTGATTGCGAGGGTGGCCATCGGGATCATTTTCATCATCCGACGATAGCGGAATGGATTAGGGACGGCTGTTCCATAATGAGCACCTTGACGACTGGCTGGCTGGAGTCACACCTTCACGGGTTCCGGCCGACCGCTCTGAATGCCTGATACGTCGTGTACCCTCCCGACAGATTCCGCGATCGATATCCGTGCTGCATCAGGAACCGGCTCGCAAAGTACGCTCGCTGGCCCACACCGCAGCAGGTCCAGATCTCCCGATTCGTCGGCAGTTCAGCGTATCGCCTCCGCATCTGCGAGAGCGGCAGATTGATCGCATTCGGAATGTGCCCGCTGGCGAACTCGTCGGGCTCGCGCACGTCGACCAGCAACGCATCGGTGCGATCGATCTCCAGCCAGTCGGCCACTGGCATGTCGCCGTTCAGCACGTTCTCGGCCAGCATCCCCGCGAGGTTGACGGGGTCTTTCGCCGCGCCGAACTGCGGGGCATAGCACAGCTCGGCCTCGGCCAGATCGTGCACGGTGCCGCGAAACTGAATCGCGGTCGCGATGACATCGATGCGCTTCTCCACCCCTTCCAGGCCGATCGCCTGCGCACCCAGGATCCGGCCGTCAGGCACCGAGAACAGGAGCTTGAGATGAATCGGGCGGGCGCCCGGATAGTAGCCGGCGTGGTGGCCTGGATGGAGGTACACCTTCTCGAAGCTCGTCACGCCGGCGCGCCGCAGTCCCTTTTCGCTCGCGCCGGTGGACGCCACGGTCAGGCCGAGCACGCCCACAACCGCCGTGGCCTGTATCCCGCGAAACTGCGTCGTGCGTCCGGCAATGGACTCGGCCGCCACTCGGCCCTGCCGATTCGCCGGCCCCGCGAGCGGCAGCACGGTGTCCTGCCCCGTCACCACGTCCGGCACTTCGACCACGTCGCCGACAGCCCAGATCCGTGGATCGGACGTGCGCATCTGCGCGTCGACGACGATGCCACCGCGCGAGCCGATCTGGAGGCCGGCCGCCTTGGCCAGCTCGGTCTCGGGACGCACGCCGATGGCGAGGATGACGAGATCGGCTGGAAAGCTGGCGCCGCTCTCCGCGACCACGATCAAGCGACCGTCAGCCCCCTCTTCGATGCGGGCCAGCCCATCACCGAGATGGAGCTGCACGCCCTTCGCGATCAGGTGTTCCGTGAGAGGGACCGCGACCTCCGGATCGAGCGGGGGCATGACCTGCGGCAGCTTTTCCAGTACGGTCACGGAGAGTCCGCGATGGATCAGGTTTTCGACCATCTCCAATCCGATAAATCCGCCGCCGACAACGACCGCGGTGCTGGCGCGACGGTCGGCAATCCAGGAACGAATGCGGCGCGAGTCCGGAATGTTGCGCACCGCGAAGACCCCAGGCAGGTCGACTCCCGGCAGCTGTGGCCGGATCGGCGCCGCGCCCGGTGACAGGACCAACGCGTCGTACCGCTCAGTGCGGCTGTTGCCGGTGCGGAGATCGCGCACGACGATCGTACGCGCCGCCCGATCGATGCCAATGACGTCGGTGTTCGTGTGCACCTCGATATTGAACCGGTCGCGGAACATCTCGGGCGACGCGACCAGCAACGCGCGCTCGTCGGCAATGACGTCGCCGACGTAGTACGGCAGTCCACAGTTCGCGAAGGCCACGTAGGGCCCGCGATCGAAGATGGCGATCTCCACCGACTCGTCCAGGCGCCGCAGTCGCGCCGCACACGACGCGCCTCCTGCCACACCGCCGACAATCAGGATACGGCGAGCGAGGCGACGGTCGGGCGAGCGCGTCGGGGCAGCGTCAGCGTCGTAGCTCATCGGAACTCCCATCGAAACCGATCCCTCAGGGTGTTCAGTATTGACCAGCCAGTTCCCCGTCGAACCGCTAACCTGAATCCGTCGTTGTGTGCGCAGGTGTGCCAATGACCCCGGATAAGTCAGGCGACCTGCTTCAAGGAGTGCTGTCATGACTGTAGCCACCGAACCCGAGTCTCCGCAAACCAAGAGCACCGCGACAGGTCGGATGAAGGCGCTGGTCTATCACGGTCCGGGCAAGCGCGCCTGGGAAGAGACGCCCCGCCCGGCGATCCAGAACGCGACCGACGCCATCGTCCGGATCACCACCTCGACCATCTGCGGTACCGACCTGCACATTCTGAAGGGCGACCTGCCGAGTGTGACGCCGGGCCGGATTCTCGGGCACGAGGGCATCGGCGTCGTGACGGAGGTGGGTACGGCGGTCACGGCCGTTCATCCAGGCGATCGGGTGATCATCTCCTGTGTCACGGCCTGCGGGAAGTGCGACTACTGTCGGAAAGGCATGTACTCGCACTGCCGCGACGGGGGCTGGATCCTCGGCAACACCATCGACGGCACGCAGGCGGAGCTCGTGCGCATCCCGCATGCCGACATGAGTCTCTACCACTTTCCTGCCGGCGGCGACGAAGAGGCGCTGGTCATGCTGAGCGACATCCTGCCGACCGGCTTCGAGTGCGGCGTGCTGAACGGTCAGGTGAAGCCCGGGGACACCGTCGCCATCGTGGGCGCCGGTCCGATCGGCCTCGCCGTCCTGCTGACGGCGCAGTTCTATTCGCCAGCTGCCGTGTTGATGATCGATCTGGACGACAATCGGCTTCGCGTGGCGAAAGACTTCGGCGCGACGACCCTCATCAATAGCGCCGACGGCAAGGCGGTCGAGCGCGTGCTGGAGTTGACCGGAGGCGAGGGCGTGGACGTGGCGGTCGAAGCGGTGGGCATGCCCGCGACGTTTGACATCTGCCAGTCCATCCTCGCGCCCGGCGGACACCTTGCCAATGTGGGCGTCCACGGCAAACCGGTGGAGCTGCATGTCGAGAAGCTCTGGGATCGCAACATCACGCTGACCACAAGACTCGTCGATACCGTGACGACGCCGATGCTGCTGAAGGTGGTCGGCTCGGGCAAGTTGCAACCAAGCAAGCTCGTGACGCACCGCTTCGCCCTCGATGATGTGATGAAGGCGTACGACACGTTCGGGAATGCGGCGAAAGAGGGTGCGCTCAAGGTGATCCTGAAGAACCAGCGAGAAGCCTGAGTGGTTCCCAGCGGCGTTGATCGACAGTAGTGCCCGCTGTCTTGCCGACCCGAGGAGTCAAGGGGAAAGAGGCCGATGGATCGTCGCGAGCTGCTTCGTCTCTTGAGCCTGTCTACCCTCGCCGGCACCGTCGCGTGCAAAGGGCCATCCGCCAGCGCGCGTCCGGCCACATTCTCGCCGGAGACCACATCCGGCGCCGGGTTCGTGCCCGACGTCGAGTTGCTGTTGACTGCCGCTCCTGACGAAGTGGCGGTACTTCCCGGCGCGCCGACGCGCGTGTGGCGTTTCTCGGGCCGCCTGCTCAAGGGCCCGGCCGACACGCTCCAGACGCTTCCTGGCTCCTACCTTGGCCCCGTGATCCGCCTTCGTCGTGGGCAGAAGGTGCGTGTGCGTTTCGCAAACAAGCTCGCCGAAGACTCGATCGTCCACTGGCACGGCCTGGACGTGCCCGAGAGCGCCGACGGCCACCCCCGTCTGGCCGTCGGCCACGGTCGCGAGTACGTGTACGAGTTCGAAGTGACCAACCGCGCGGGGACGTACTGGTATCACCCGCACCCGCACATGCGCACGGGCGCGCAGGTGTATCAGGGCCTGGCTGGTGTGCTCCTGGTGCAGGACGACGAAGAAGACAGGCTGGCGCTGCCCTCCGGCGGAACCGAGCTTCTCTGCGTCATCCAGGATCGTCAGTTCGACGAACGCAACCAACTGGTCTTCCACGGCGGCGTCATGATGGAAATGATGAACGGCCTTCTCGGCGAGCGCGTGCTCGTGAACGGCCAGCCGCAGCCGACAACCGAGGTGGACGCCGCGTGGCACCGGGTGCGCCTGGTGAACGCGTCGAACGCGCGCATCTACAAGCTGGCCTGGAGCCGCGATGTGCAGATGGCCGTAATTGGCGGAGATGGTGGGCTCTTGGAAACGCCGCTGCACCAGCAGGCACTCACGCTCGCGCCTGGCCAACGCGCGGACCTCGTGCTGGATCTCACAGGTCTGGCGGTCGGCACGGACGTGCATCTCGAGAGCCAGGCATTTGCCGAAGCCGACGCCGGCCTCGTCGGAATGATGGGCATGGGGGGCCGCGGCATGAGGGGCATGATGGGTCGCGGTATGGGGGGCATGATGGGTGGCAATTCGAGCGTGCCCAATGGAACGCCGCTGCGCGTGATGACCCTGCGCACGCGCGCGAGGCAAGGCGCGGCCTTCCGCATGCCCGAGCGGCTGTCCTCGTTTGGCGCGGAATGGTCCCTGAGGGCCGACGCACCGATCCGGCGCGTACCGCTGACGTTCATGGGGATGGAATGGTCACTCGATGGCCGCACCTTCGCAATGGGCGATGTCGCCCCCGAAGAAACCGTTGCCGCGGGCTCGACGCAGCTCTGGGAGTTCGAGAATCTGGCGAACCCGATGGGCATGGAGGCCGCCCATCCCATTCACATGCACGGCCGCCAGTTTCGTGTGATCGATCGAACGGGTGGACGCGCCACGAACACGTTGCGTCCCGGCATCGTTGACGACGGGTGGAGGGATACCGTCCTTGTGCTCCCCGGAGAAACCGTTCGAGTGCAGGTCACATTCACACATCATCCGGGCCTGTACCTCTACCACTGTCATATCCTCGAGCACGAAGACATGGGGATGATGCGGAACTTCCGCGTGACGTAGCGTCGCTTGGAGCCGGAGATGACGAAACGCTGAGGCAAAGCATGGAACACAGCCCCTACGGATTACGTGTCACGCTTCCAGTTCCCTTCGACACCGCGGTGAGTAACGGGCGGAGGAGAGAGCCGGAGTGAAGGAGCTCGTGGCCGGTCGACTGGCGCAGCAGTGCGGCCAGAAGACCTTCTCGACGTGCGCGGAGCGCGTCCGGCGTCAGCGTGCAGACGATTGGCAGGTCTGGCATGTCGAACTCCTCGCACATCCTACTGGTTCTGTCGACCGACGACGCTTCAGTCATCGCAGAGATCAAGAAGGGCCAGTACGTCTACTACCACTGCACCGGGCACCGCGGTCCGTGCGGCAACACGTACGTTCGCGAAGAGGAGCTGATTCGTCAGTTTGGCGAGCTCTTGAAGCAGATCCGGATCCCAACCGAACTCGCCGGCAAGCTCGCGACCGTGCTTCGGGAAAGCCAGTCTGACAAGGAGAAGTTCGTCCGGACTTTCATGCTGCGCCTGCAGCAGCAACAGGTGCTGCCGCGCTCCAAACTCGATCGTGTGTATGAGGATCGCCTCAGCGATGCGATTCCCGAGGAACCCTGGAACTCAAAATCAGCGGCGCTGCAGGACGAGCTTCGCCAAGTCCGAACCGAGATGGAGCGCCACGAGGTGGCCAGTCAGGCGTACGAGACGGCGGGACTCCAAATTCTAGAACTCGCGCAAACCGCCTATTCCTCGTATGTTGCGAAAAATCCTCACGAACAGGCGCGTTTGATCAAAACGCTGGTATCGAACTCCACGTTCGATCGCGGAAGTCTTTCTCCCACCTACGTTAAGCCGTTCGACGTGTTTGCGAAGACGAACTGGAGATTGGCTCCTCAGGCTGGATTCGAACCAGCAACCCTCCGGTTAACAGCCGGATGCTCTGCCGTTGAGCTACTGAGGAACACGGGGCGACAACGCGGCGCGGGACCGCCGCAGGAACCATCAATTCTAGGTTGACCGACGCACCACGGTCAACGTCAGGCCGGGACGAACCTTACGAACCCTACGAACCGCACGAACCGCACGAACTCAACGAACCTGACGAACCAACGAACCCGTTACCACCGCTCGTCCGCCGTCGGTCCGTACACCGGCGGCAGCGGCACATCGACGAGCCGCAGATACACCGTCAACTGACCGCGGTGATGCACGAGGTGGCTCAAGTGCTGCCGCACGACTTCCCCGCGCGGCAGCGTCATCAACACCTGATCGCCGCGCGTGAGCGACCACGCCTCATCGAGCGCCGCACCGCCGACCGACTCCAGCGCGGCGCGCGCCTCGCGCACGTTCGTGTCGAACATGCTGACGAGCGTGTCGGTGGATTCGAGCGAGTAGCCGCCGGCCTTGGCGAGATCGATGCGGGGCTCGCGCAGCGACATGGCGATCCATCCGGGAATCCAGGCCACGAGCTGCGCGAGGTGACCGAGCGAAAACGATTTCTGATGCGGCTTCCACGCGCCCTTGTCGCCCGGCACGCGCTCGAGCAGCTTGCGCGTGGATGCCATCTCGATGTCGAACTCTTTGAGCGGAATCGCGGGAGTCGTCATGACCCCATTATGAACCCCACGAACCCCACGAACCGACGAACCTGACGAACCTGACGAACCCACGAACTCTACGAACTCTACGAACCTACGAACTCTACGAACTCTACGAACTCTACGAACTCTACGAACCTACATGACCGTCGTGATTTTTACCGTCTCCTGAATCTTGGTGCGAAGCGTCGCGCCCGCGGGGATGCTCACTTCCTTGCCCTTGGTCGCAAGCACCACGCCCGTGCCCGCGCCGCCGCCCACCGCGGCGCCGATCGCCGCACCTTTCTTGCCGCCGGCGATCGCGCCGATCGCCGTGCCGACGCCCGCGCCGACACCGATCTTCGTGGCGTCCTCACCTTTGGTGGCCTCGGCCTCGCGCGCAATGCGTGATGTGTTGATCTTGTACGCGGTCTTCGACACCGTCACTTCGTGGAAGCGCAACGCAATCGACGCGCGTCCCTTGACGCGCCCAGACTGCTCGGCCGAGATCACCGTGCCCGTCACCGCCGCGCCTTCGGGAATGGCGACCATGCCATCGACCAGGATCGGCTTCACCACGGTCGCGCGGACCGTCTGCTCCGGCTTCGCGGTCGCGGAAGACACGCCGGTTTCGAGCTTCAGAACCAGCTCGGTTCCTGACGGAACATCCATTTCCTTCATCACGGGCGCGGGCGGCGTCGCCGGCGCCGCGGCCGCGGGCGCAGATCCGCCCGGAGCGGCCTGAGATTGCGCATCGGTACCTGGCGTCGCCGGGGTGGTGGCCGCCGGCGCGCTCGCACCGGCCGCGGGTGTTTCAGGAGCAGGAGTGGTGGCAGACTGCGCGGGCGGTTGTTGGCCGGGAGCGCCGCAACCAAGAGCCGCCGCAAGCACGAGC
Source organism: Vicinamibacterales bacterium (assembly GCA_963821395.1). GTDB lineage: Bacteria > Acidobacteriota > Vicinamibacteria > Vicinamibacterales > JAMQPK01 > JAMQPK01. Next base: position 113,866 of record CAWGDY010000002.1, read on the forward strand.
ATCGCAGGAAGATGTTTTCTCATACCCCTCTTTTCGGCTGAAGCGGGGAGTACGTTTAAAGAAAAGGCGCGCGTGCGTCCTGCCCGCACCGCGCGCCCATTTTCGACCTGCAACTCGATACGGCGCGACTGAAGTCGCGCCCTACCGAACGACTTCCGACTCGCCTTGCGACTACCGACTGCCGACTTTCGCCTTGCGACTGACTATTTCGCTGTCCCTTCAACGTCGATCTGCATCGTGCCGCGATATGCGTTCGATACCGGGCAGCCCTTGTCCGCGTCCTTCAGGAACGCCGGGAAATCCGACGGGCTCATGCCCTCCAACCCTTCGACGGTGACCTTCAGTTTCGACGACACGATCTTGATGCCCGCGTCGCTCTTGTCCGCGGTCACGGTGGCCGTGACGTGCGTCTTCGCCGCCTTGCCGCCGCGCTTGCCGAGCGCGGCGTTCATCGCCATCGCAAAACACGCGGCGTGCGCGGCCGCCATCAGCTCTTCGGGGCTCGTCTTGCCGGCGGGCTCGCCGATGCGGACGGGAAACGTGACCGGCAGCGAGAAGGCGCCCGTGCCTGCCTTCGCGACCCCCTTGCCATCCATGAGTCCGCCTTCCCAGTCCGTCGTGACGCTGCGTTCGAACGTTGCCATGTTTGCCTCCTGAATGACGGTCCGGCTGAAGCCGGACGCTACGTACTCTTTGCCCGGCTGAAGCCGGGCCTTACTTTTTGGGTTTGGCGCGGACGATGGTCTGCACGCGGCCGGTGTAATGAAGCTGAATGAAGACGCCCGCGAGCGAAATCGCGAGCCACACAACGATGCTCCAGGATCCCTGCGAGGCATCGAACGGATAGACCATCCACACCGACGGCCGCGCGGCCGAGGTGCGCTGCCAGTCGTTCAGCTGCATCAGGCCCCAGAAGAGCGTCCATCCACCGGTGAACGCCGTCGCCACGACGATGACGTAGCGCTGCAGCGCCATGGCCGACGCCGCACCGGCCACCGACGCGAGAATCACGACAAACGCATGCGGATCGCCGCCGATCCGGCTCCAGATCATGTGCACGGCCAGCGCGCCGATGCCCGCGCCGACGAGCGCGACACCGACGAAGTACCCGAAGAACATGATCAGCGCGCCCACGGCGCCGCCGCCCAGTGCGGCGAAAATCATCAACGTGCGATCGCCGGGCGCCAGCACGGCCGACGCGGCGAGCGCCCCGATGTAAAACCCGAACAGCGTGAGGACGAAGCGGAACAACCGGTACCCGGCGGCCCATGCAATAGCACCGCCCACGACGACAAGGATAAGAACGGGAAACTGGTATGACGTCGGTATCAAAGTCGTGGGCACACTATACTTCGCGGCGTCCCTCGAGCGCCTTGTGCATCGTCACCTCGTCGGCATATTCCAGGTCGCTGCCGACGGGCACCCCCATCGCGATGCGCGTCACCCGCACGCCCAGCGGCTTCAGCAGGCGCGCCAGATACAGCGCCGTCGCTTCGCCCTCGACGTTCGGGTTGGTGGCGAGAATGATTTCTTCGATGTGTCCCTCTCCCACTCGCGCGAGCAGGCCCTTGATCCTCAATTCGTCGGGGCCGATGCCCTGAAGCGGCGACAACGCGCCCATCAACACGTGGTACAGACGCCCTTGAAGTCGCGCGTCTTCTCGATGGCGCTCACGTTCTGCGGCTCTTCGACCACGCAGATGACGTGGCGGTTGCGCGCGTCCGACCTGCAGTACATGCACGGGTCGATATCGGTCGTGTTGCTGCACACCGAACAGTAGGTGACGCGATCCTTGACTTCGCGAATCGCATCGATCAGCCGATCGGCTTCGTCACGGGGCGTACGAAGGATATGAAACGCCAGCCGCTGCGCGCTCTTGGCGCCGATGCCGGGAAGCCGTTTCAATTGATCAACGAGTCGCGTGAGGGGCTCTGGGTAACTCATGCAATGGCAGGGCAATCAATGTGGCAATCGTCAATCGAAAATATGGCAATCCGTCAGAGTCCAGGTATCTTCATCCCGCCCATCATCCCGCTCATCTGCTTGCTCATCTGCTCTTCGGCCTTGCGGTTGGCGTCGTTGATGGCGGCAAGGATGAGGTCCTGGAGCATCTCGACATCCTCTTTCGACACGACTTCGGGATCGATCGTCAGGCTCTGGATCTGCTTGTGGCCGTTGACGACCACCGTCACCATCCCGCCGCCGGCGGTCGCCTCGACGCGCATGTCGGACATCTGTTTCTGCAGGCGCTCCTGCATCTGCTGCGCCTGCTTCATCATCTGATTGATGTTCATGGGCGCTATTCGATCTCTTCGACGTTTTCGATTTCGGCCGGGAACACGTCGAGCATCGCCTGCACGGCGCTGTCGGTCATCGCCGTGGTCTTCAAGTCGGCCGGCTTCGACGCGGCGACCGGAGATCCCGGCGGCGGCAGCGCGTCGACCGCCGCTTCCGACTGGGCGGCGCCGACCGTCATCTTCCTGCCCGCGACCGCTCCGGCAATCTGCTCGAGCCAGGGACGGTTCTGCTCCACCTGTTCGCCGAGAATGCGATGCGCCGGCAGGAACGCGAACGTGACGCGATCGCTTCCGAAGTCGATCTTCTGCGCCTGCGCCACGACGGTGTTGTAGAACATCACCTTTGCCTTGCGGATCTCCATCAGAAAGTTCTGTCGCGCGGCATCGCCCGATAGCGGCGCCTGCGCAGCGGCGGCTCCAGCGTCTGGTTGCGCGGCAGGCGGCCTGGCCACCGCCGATCGGCGCTCGACGGGCGGAGTCATCGGCGCGGCGGATCGCGGTTGCGCAGGGTCCACGGCACGCGGCGTCGGTGCTGCCGGGTCCGCAGGACCCGGCCTACGTGAGATCGCCCCGCCGGCGAGCAGCTCCTGCAGCGGCACGAGCTTGCGCAGATGAATCCAGCGCAGCAACGCCATCTCCAGGTGATAGCGAGGCTGGGCCGCGCCGCGAATCTCGGCGTCGGCCTTCGCGAGCACGTCGAACGCGCGCAACAGGTCCTCGCGCGAAAACCGCGCGACGAGCGCCTTCAGGCGATCGCGCTCCGACTCCGATGCAATCTCGGGATCGTCGATGCGCGACGGGTCGACAGAGAGCACGAGCAGATCGCGCACGACCCGCGAGAGCTCGCGGATGACAGACCTGAGATCGTACCCGAGTTCCACCGCGCGCCCGGACAGTTCGAACGCGGCGGACGCGGTTTCGTCGGCCACCGCGGCGACGATATCGAGCACCAGATCGCGCCCCACCAGCCCCAGTACCGTCGTCACGTCCTCGGCCGTCACCTTCTGCCCGGCAAACGCGATGACCTGATCGAACGCGCTCTGCGCATCACGCATGCTGCCTTCCGCGGCCCGCGCCACCAGGAGCAGCGATGAATCGTCGACGGCGATTTTTTCGGCGTCCGCAATCTTCCGCAGCTGATCGGATATCTGACGGCTCGAGATCGTCTTGAACTCGAACACCTGCGAGCGCGAGAGCACCGTCTCAGGGATCTTCGAGATTTCGGTCGTCGCCATCATGAAGATGACGTGCGGAGGCGGCTCTTCGATCGATTTCAGGAGCGCGTTGAACGAGTGGTTCGAGAGCTGGTGGACTTCGTCGATGATGAAGACCTTGTAGCGGTTGCGCACCGGCATGATCGACAGGCCGGCGATGATCACCTCGCGCACGTTGTCGACCTGCGTGTGCGTGGCGGCGTCGATTTCGAGGACGTCGATGTCGCGGCCTTCCGCAATCTCACGGCACGCGTCGCAGGCGCCGCAGGGATTCGCCGTGGGCCCCTTCTCGCAGCTCAGCGCGCGCGCCAGAATGCGCGCGGTCGTCGTCTTGCCCACGCCGCGAGGCCCCGCAAACACGAACGATTGCGCGATGCGGCCCGTCTTGATGGCGTTGCCGAGCGTACGCGTCACGGCCGGCTGGCCGATGACATCGTCGAATTGCTGCGGGCGCCACTTGCGGGCGAGGACTTGGTAGGACATCCCGTGGTTCCGGTTCCGAGTTCCTGTTCCGGTTCTGGTTCTGGTTCTGTTCAGATTCCGGTTCTGTTCCAGTTCAGTTCTGGTTCGATTGGTTCGGTGCGCGTTCTTGTCCGGGAACCGAACCCGGAACCTGGAACGGAACATTGGAACCCGAACCGGAACTGGAACCGGAACTGGAACCCTCAGGTGCCTGAGAGGCCCGGAGGGCCTGCGGCACAGCTCAGGGACTACTTAGCGCTGCTGCCTTCCGGCCCTGACGCGGTTCATAGACTGAGATTGCACAGGTTCCGGGCCACTGAGACACCCGAGTTCATCAGTCTAGTCCGTGCGCTCACCGGCAATCAAGCGCCAGCGTGGCGCAAGTTGCGCCGCGCGGCGACAGGACAGCACCAGACTGTCCTCGCGCGCGATGCCCTTGCCCGCAATGTCGAACGCCGTACCGTGATCGACCGACACGCGCACGACCGGCAGGCCGACGGTGATGTTGACACCATTGTCCCCGTACACGGCCTTGAACGGGGCGTGCCCTTGATCGTGATAACACACCACTACCAGCCGCCACTTGCCTCGCACCGCCGCAGGGATCAGCGCATCGGCCGGGATCGGCCCGACGACGTTGAGACCGCGGGCGCGGGCGCGCACCGTCGCCGGCGCCAGCACCTCGGCGTCTTCCGTGCCGAAGAGTCCACCTTCACCGGCGTGGGGGTTCAGACCCGCGAGCCCGATCGGCTCGTTCGTCCATCCCAGCGCGCGGGCGAAGGCGCCGGCAAGATCGAGCGTCGCATCGGCGCGCTCGGGCGTAATGTTCTCAACCGCGTTCTTCAGCGACACGTGCGTCGTGAGGTGAAAGAAATACAGATCGCCCGCCGAGAGCACGAGCGAGAAGTTCTTCACGCCGAACTGGTGCGCGAGCAATTCGGTATGGCCCGGCCACTTATGGCCCCCCTCGTGCATCGCCGCCTTGTTCAGCGGCGCGGTGACGATGCCGTGCACCTTGTCCGCTTTCGCCAGCGCGCAGGCTTCGACGACAAATCGATAAGCGGCGTCTCCTGCAATCCCGCTCTGCTCGCCCGGCCGCACGTGTGCCAGCGCGGGGCCCACCTGAATGAGGTCGATGCGGCCCGGATCGTTTGTCGCCTGGCTCGGATCGTCGATGGTCTGAACCACGTCCGGCCGTCCGCCGATCGCTTCGACGCCACGGCGCATTGCGCCGGCGTCACCGACGACAACCGGCGTGCATTCGCTGCGCAGCTCGGCATGACGCAGCAGTGTCTTGGCGGTGATTTCGGGTCCGATGCCGGCCACGTCGCCGAGCGTGACCGCGAGCAGGGGTTTCTTCAACGTCACAATCCTTTATTGTTGCGGATCTGAAAACGGATCCCGGAACCGTTTCTAATGCCCTGGACGACTCGCACCAGCGCATCCTTCGCGCCGAATCCACCGGCCTTCGTAAAGACCGCCAGGCCATCGGCGGCGCCACCGACGATGACTCCTGCCGGAATCCCCTCGAGCAGGCTGCCCGCGATGCGAATGCCCGACGCACCCAGACGGTTCAGCGCCGCTCGAGCACCATCGCCGCCAACCAGACCGACGATGTCCCAACGTTCGCGCTCGACCAGCGTAGAAAATTCGCCGGCCATCGTAGCAGCGACAACCGAGCTTTCCCCACGATCGTCGGGCGGCAACACGAGGACGACATCGGGACACGCCTCGCGGAGCTCCGCTACCTGGAGACGCGAGACAGGATTCAGCGAGGTGACGAGCAGAAGCATACGCGGATTTGAATCCGCGGCGCGCGCCGTTATCGAAAGGTCCGATCTGCTGAATGCAGGGTCCGGCTGACCGCCTCCGCCAAGGCTACGGCGCGTCTCGCCGAAGCGCCTTCGGCGCGAAGGCGGAAGCCGGACACTACGTGCGGACCACACTGTCGCAAGTGCTTCGGCCAATCCGCCGGAGCCCACGGCGATGGCTGAGGGGCCGGCCGCATCGATGGTGTCTGCCAGCGCGACCAGATCATCATCGGTCGCCGCATCAGCCAGTGCGATCGACGGAGTGACGGGAATCAGCGCGCTCATGATGCTCGTCTTCACCGGCGTCACCGGGTCGCGGCCGATGGCCGTCAGCTCCACCGGCTCGCCGTGGACGAGCAGTTGATTGGCCTGAACGGTTCGCCCCATGCGCGGATACGCCGGGCAGACGATCGCCCGCGCATCGGCGTAACGCGTTCGCCAGGCCTCGAGCGCCCCGGCGATCTGTCCGCGCACCGAACCGCGCATCGTCGAATCGATTTTCAGAAAGACACGATCGACGCCGGCCTCGATCAATTGATTGAGTGCGTCCCGCGTTCGGGCATGAGCCGTGTCGTCGTCGAGCGCGCGGCAATCGGTGGTGACGGCGATGACGCTCTGGGCGTCTTCTGGAGCTTCCGAAGTAGTGTCCGGCTTTAGCCGGACCTCCTGGCTCAAACTCAAGAACACATCCCAGCCGTACCTCGCAAACTGTACGGATGCGTCGCCCGCACCGGTGACATCATCGGCGACGAGGCCGAGACGTCGGGGCTGCTCTTCAGTCACAGCCCACTATTATCCAGCGGTTTCTCTAATGGCGGGGCGACTCCGCCGGTGTCACGTCTATCTCGAGCTTTTCGGTTTGCCGGATCACCGTCAGCTTCGTTGTGTTGCCGATGCGCTCCTCGGTCAACAGCCGATGGAGTTGATCGATGCCGCTCACGTCGTGACCGTCGAGCGCGACGATGATGTCGCCTTCGCGCAGCGTGCTCCTGGCCGCCGGGCTGTCGGGCTCGATCGTCACTACCAGGATTCCGCTCGAGGCCGGCAGATTGTAGAAGCGGACGATCTGGCGCGCGATGGGCGTGTTCTGCCCCGCGACTCCCACGTAAGACCGCCGGATTCGGCCGTCGCGAATCAGACGCCCCACGACGAACTGCGCCGTGTTCGCGGCGATGGCAAAGCACAATCCCTGCGCGCCCGAGATGACGGCCGTGTTGACGCCAATCACTTCGCCGCGCGCGTTGACGAGCGGCCCGCCGGAGTTTCCCGGATTGAGCGCGGCGTCGGTCTGGATGATGTCGTCCATCAACCTCCCGGAGCGCGAACGGAGCGACCGTCCGAGCGCGCTGACGACGCCGGCGGTGACGGTGGCGGAAAATCCGAGCGGGTTGCCGATCGCGATGACCAGCTGCCCCACCTTGATGGCCCGCGAATCGCCGAGCTTCAGCGACCGAAGGCCCGACTCGCTGGCTCTGATCACCGCCAGGTCGGTATCGGGATCTTCGCCAATCAGCTCGGCGGGCAACCTGCGGCCGTCGGACAGCGACACATGAATGATGCGCGCCTTGTGCACGACATGGCTGTTGGTCAGAATCAAACCATCGGGCGCCACCACGAAACCGGAGCCCTGCCCGCCCAGGCCGCGGCGCGAGGCTTCGCGGCCGATTTCGATGGTCACGACCGACGGTCCGACGAGGTCTACGGCCCGGGTGACGGCCTGGGAATAGGCGTCGAGAAGTTCGTTGTCGAGGGTTTCCACATCCTATTGGACGCGCAACTCCCGCTTGAGGATCTTTCCCGTCGCGCTGGTCGGCAGCTCCGTCCGGAACTCGATGACGCGCGGATATTTGTAGGCGGCAAACTGCTCCTTGCACCACGCGATCAACGCGTCTTCGGTGATGTCGGCTCCCGGCTTCTTCACCACAAACGCCTTTACTTCTTCACCCAGCCGCTCGTCGGCGACACCGACGACGGCCACCATCGAGACCGAAGGATGGGTCAGCATCACTTCTTCGAGCTCGCGCGGATACACGCTGAATCCGCCGCGCAGAATCATGTCCTTCTTACGATCGACGATGCTGAGGTAGCCGTCGGCATCCATCGTGCCGATGTCGCCGGTGTGGAACCAGCCGTTGCGCATCGCTTCGGCCGTGTCCTCCGGGCGCTTGTAATACCCCTTCATGACGTTGTGCCCCCGGATGATCACCTCACCCGGTTTGCCGGTTTCGACGGGCTCGTCCTTGTCGTCGACCACCATGATCTCGACGGCAAAGAGCGGTTGCCCGACGGTGCCCGGCTTCGAGGGACGATCGAGATGGTTGAAGCTCGCGACCGGCGCCGTCTCGGACAGGCCGTAGCCTTCGATGATGCGCACGCCGAACGTCTTCTCGAAATCGGCCATCAGCTCGACCGGCATTGGGGCGCCGCCCGAAACGGCCAGCCGCAGCGTGGCGGCGACACGCGAGACGTCGAGCTTCTGCTCCCGCGCGTGCTTCAACAGCGTCCAGTACATCGTCGGCACACCCACCCAGTGCGTCACGCGCTCGGCGGCCATCGTGTTGAGCAGGGCCGCCGGATCGAAGCGCGGCAGCAGGACGAGCGTGCCGCCCAGATGCAGGTATGCGAGCATCTGCGCCGTCTGGGCCGTTGCGTGAAAGAGCGGCAAGGTGACCGCCGTCGCATGCCGGCCGGTCTCGTCCGACGATGCCGCGCACAACTCGGCCGATACCATGCCGTTGACGACCATGTTCAGGTGCGTCAGCTCGGCGCCCTTGGGCTGCCCCGTTGTGCCCGACGTATAAAGAATGATGGCCGTGTCGTCGGCCTTTGTCTCGCGGGTTTCGAAGGTCGGAGGCTGGCCGGAGATGTACTGCTGAAACTGGATGACGTCCGGATCGGTGTCGGCAGGCAACAGCGGGCTGGGAAGCACAATCAGCTGCCGGCACGCCGGCACGACCGCGACCGCGGCTTTCGCCGCGTCGGCCATCGGCAGTTCTGGCGTGCCCTGAAAGCAGAACAACGCCTTGGCGTCGCTGTCGCGCAGGTGATAGGCGATCTCGCGCGGCTTCAGCAGCACGTTGAGCGGCACCACCGTGGCACCCGTTTTCAGAATGCCGAAATAGATCGCCGGGAAGAACGGCACGTTCGGGCACAGGAGGGCCACATGATCGCCCCGTCCGATACCTGATGTGGCCAGCGCGCAAGCCACCTGATTCGCCCACCCGTTCAGTTGCGCGTAGGTGAGGCGCGTGTCGCCGCACACGATGGCCTCGGCGTCCGGCCTGCGCCGGGTGTGCTGCTCGAGGATGGCGGCCAGGTTCAGCACGGCTCTGTCAGAAGGCGCGCGCGCGATCGCAGGGTCCGGTTGCTCACGTCACAGAGAATACATCGAGGTATGACCTGTCGGACACCGGCCGATGGTGCGATAAAGGCTCGAGCCGATAACTACGGTATGCCAGAGGCGTCCGCTTCCGTGCCTTCAGGCGACGTCGTGCTCGTCGTCGAGGACGAGGCGTCGGTTCGCTCGTTCTGCTGCACGGTGCTACGGCGCTTCGGGTACCGGGTGCTCGAAGCCGCGGGGCCCGTCGAAGCGCTCAAGACGCTGCACCAGGTGCCCGAGCCCGTTCGGTTGGTTCTCACGGATATCACGATGCCGGGGATGAACGGGAAGGAAATGGTGAAGCGGATCGATCGTGACGTGCAGCCCGAGGTGAGGGTGCTCTACATGTCCGGCTACATCGAGAACATGGAGCCCGGACTCGATCTGCTGGAAAAGCCGTTTACGTCGGCCGACCTGCTGAGGCGCGTCCGCGCCGCGCTCGATCGTCACGCGCTCGAGGGCGCGTAGCCCGTAGTACGTAGTGTCCGGCTTTAGCCGGACCGCGCGCAGTGTCCGGCTTCAGCCGGACCGTCGCACGGGCGCCGGCTCCGATTCCAGCTCGCGCCAGCCCTGCGCCTTCCACGCACAGAACAATTCGGTCTGGCGCCGCAGCATCCCCGCCCGCTCGGTGTAGCGCTCCACTCGCGAGGTGCCATCGGGCGTCGTGACGATCAGTTCGTACCACAGCATCGCCTCGCGCGCCTCGCACGACATCCGCTCTTTGCCTTTCGCAAATGACCAAGTCATCCCCTTAGGTATCGGAAGGTGGGCCTGAGGGCTTGAATAGGCAGTCCAGGGAGCGGGCACGCCGAGCGTGCACCGGCGAGAGTCGACGTAACGAACTGTGAAGTTAGGCTATTCCCATTCAATCGTGGCTGGTGGCTTGTTGGTCACGTCGTACAGAAGCGCCCCGACGCCGGGCACCTGCAGGACGGCGCTGGTAATGCGCTCGATGACCGGCCACGGCAGGCGCGAGTACTGCGCGGTCATGCCATCGTGGGACTCGACGGGCCGGATCGCGATGGTCGACTCGCCGTGCCGCTTCAGCGGCAGCATCACGACCGGACATTGCCAGATGCGCTTCTGCGTGTCGTACTCGGCAAGAATGTCGCGCACGCGCGCATCGGCCTCGCGCAGCACGTCGAGCCCTTCGCGCGTCGTCGTCGTGGGTTCGACGTGGAACTCGTCGATCGATCCCTTCGCGCCCGCCCAGAACACGACGCGATTGACGTCGCGCAGCGAGTTGGTAATCGTCGGCGACACCTCGGCCACGCGGCGCTCGTCGTACTCGCCGGTCAGGAGCGCGGTGTGCGCGTAGGTGCGCTCGTCGCCCTGCACGCCGACGCCGCGCACGGGCAGGACGCGCGCCTGCAGGTTGAAGCCCGAGGCCACCTCGCTGAGCTTCGCATTCTCCGACCATGCCGCCGCCGCGTCGGTGCAGAGAAACCGCACCGCGAGGCCCGGACCCGGAAACGGCTGCTTTTCGATGAGCCGCGCCGGCAAGCCGAGCGCATGCCCGATCTCGCGCACCTCATCCTTATAGAACTGGACGAGCGGCTCGACGATCTCGCCCGCCTCGATCCGGCGCAGGAGCTCGGGCACACGGTTGTGGTGGGTCTTGATGAGCGCCGACTCGCGCGTGCCGCCCGATTCGATCGTGTCGGGATAGATCGTGCCCTGACCGAGCAGCCACTCGCCGGCCGGCAGATGCTCGAGCACGTCGTTCTCGACCGCGAGAAAGGCCACGCCGATTCGCTTGCGCTTGGTCTCCGGATTGGTTTCGCTGCCCACCGCCGCGAGAAATTCCACCGACGCATCGCGCAGCCGCACGTTCCTGAATCCGGCATTTTCGTAGGCCGTCATCACATCGGCGGATTCGTTCTTCCGCATGAAGCCGGTGTCGACATACACGCCGTGCACGCGCTCCTGGCCGAGGGCATCGGCGCACAGTTTGTAGGCGACCGACGAGTCGACGCCGCCGCTGACGAAGAACAACACGTTTCTGGTCGGGCCCACCCTGGCGCGGATGTCGGCTTCGATCGCCTCGATCGTCTCCGCGGACGAGGGCTTCCAGTTCGACGTGCAGCGGCAGACACGCCGCACGAAATTCTCGAGGATGCGCTGCCCGAACTCGCTGTGCGTCACCTCGGGATGGAACTGCACGCCATAGATCCGTAGACCCGCGTGCCTCATTGCCGCCACGGAGCAATCGGTCGTGGAGCCGAGCACCTCGAAACCATCGGGGAGTTTTTCAACCGAGTCGCCGTGGCTGACCCAGACGCGGCTTTCGGTGGGGATGCCATCGAAGAGGTCGGCAGGGCTGAAGCCCTGCGCCACCGATTCTTCCTGGGCAGGGCTAAAGCCCTGCGCTACCGATGTGCCCCGCGCCGCCGATGTGCCCTGCGCTACCGCCACTGCTTCGGTGGCCCAGGGCTTTAGCCCTGGCGCATTGAGCTGCAGCGTGGCTAGTCCGTACTCGCGCGAATAGCTCGGCTTCACCGCTCCACCCGGCATCGTCGCGGCGAGAAGCTGGTGGCCGTAGCAGATGCCGAGGATTGGCACACCCATCGAGAGAATCGACAGATGTATGCGCGGCGATCCCGCTTCGGTCACGCTGCGCGGGCCGCCCGAAATGATGATGCCGCTGATGCCGGCGAGCTGGCCGGCGGAGGTGTCTATCGGAAGGACATGACTTTGAACGCCCACCTCGCGCACGCGCCGCGCGAGAAGATGACAATACTGACCGCCGGCGTCGAGGACTGCAATACCTTGCACGGAGAAAGTATAGCTGACGTGGCGTAGTCGGCAGTCGGCAGCCTTGGCATGCGATGTGCCCGTCGTGGAGGCATGGTTGCAAAAAGTGTTGAGGAATTGCTCGTGTATCAAAAGGCCCTGGCCGCGTGTGATGAAGTTTCTGCGCTGGCCGAGCGCTCGAACCTGTGCAAAGACTTCGAACTACGTCAGCAGCTCAACTCTGCCGCAGGGTCAATACCAGCGAATATCGCGGAAGGATTCGGACAGCAGACCGATCGCCAGTTTGCCAGGTCATCTCTATTTTGCACGAGGCTCGTCGAAGGAACTCTGCGCGCACCTCGCCGTGGCGCGGGGCAGGCGCTATCTCGCGGATTCAGAAGTAAAAGATCTTTCAGCCAAGTACGAAGAAATTGCAAGGATGTTGACCGGCCTGATCAAGTACCTTCGCGCCAGCGACCGCAAAAATCGCGGCTGACACAGCCGCAGAGACTGCTGACTTGGACTCCTGACTTGGACTCCTGACTTGGACTCCTGACTTGGACTCCTGACTTGGACTGCCGACTGAGACTGCCGACCGTCGACTACTGACTGCTGACTTGTCGATCATTTCTTCTCCAAAAACATCTTCATCAGCTTCTGCGCTTCCGCAGAGACGCGTCGGTCGGCGATTGCTTCGGCCGTCACGGGCACCACGTCGTCGATCGTGCGGTTGGCGATTTGCCGGAGCAGCGCCTTGGCGGCGGCCATCGCCTCGGGGCCGTTCCTCGCCAGTTCCTGCAGGTACTTGTTCACGGTTTGCACCAGGTCTCCCGGCTGGACGACCGCGTGCACGAGGCCGATCTCCTTCGCATGCGAGGCATCGAAGCGCCAGCCCGTGATGAACAGCTCGCGCGCGGCGGACTGGCCGATCTTGGCCACGACGTACGGCGCGATCACCGCGGGGATCAATCCGAGCTTCACCTCGGTGAAGCCGAACATCGCGTCCTCCGACGCCACCGCGATGTCGGCGACCGCGGCGAGCCCGGCGCCGCCGCCGAGCGCGGCGCCGTGAATCTGCGCAATCACGGGGACGGGCAGCGTGTTGATGGCGGCAAACATCCCGGCCGCGGCCCTGGCGTCGCGCAGGTTTTCCTCGCGGCTGTAGCCGGCCATCTTCGCCATCCACGCCAGGTCGGCCCCGGCGCAGAAAGACGGACCGGCACCGCTGATGACCACCGCGCGCAGCTCGCGATCCTTCGCGGCGCGTTCGGCCCAGCTCGTCATCTCGGCGATGAGATGCTCGTTGAAGGCGTTGCGTACCTCCGGCCGGAAAAGAGTCACGTACTCGACGTTGACGAGCCGCGACACTTGAATCGTCAACGGAAAGGGTGCGCTCATGACACTCATTTACATCCTGAAGATGCCGAACTTCGGCGGCGGCATCGGCGCGTTGAAGACAATCGACAGCGCGTGGGCCAGCGTCGATCGGGTCTCGACCGGATCGAGAATGCCGTCGTCCCAGAGCCTGGCCGTCGAGTAATACGGAGACCCCTCCGACTCGTACTTGTCGATGATCGGCTGCTTGATGGCGTGCTCGCCGGCGGCGTCGAGCGCCTTTCCTTCGCGCGCCATCTGATCGCGCTTGACGGTGCTCAAGACCGAGGCCGCCGTCTCGGCGCCCATCACCGAAATCCGTGAGTTCGGCCACATCCACAGCATCCGCGGGTCGTACGCGCGTCCGCTCATGGCGTAGTTGCCCGCGCCGAACGATCCGCCGGTGACGACCGTGAACTTCGGCACCACCGAGTTCGCCACGGCGTTCACCATCTTGGCGCCGTCCTTCGCAATGCCGCCACGTTCGACCTGGCGGCCCACCATGAAGCCCGTCACGTTCTGCAAGAAGATGAGCGGGATGCTCCGGAAGTTGCAGAGCTCGATGAAGTGCGTCGCTTTGAGAGCAGACTCGGAGAACAGCACGCCGTTGTTCGCGACGATGCCCACCAGGAACCCGTCGAGGCGCGCGAAGCCGGTCACGAGCGTCGTGCCGTAGCGTCCCTTGAACTCGTCGAACCTCGAACCGTCCACGATGCGCGCGATCACCTCGCGCACGTCGTAGGGCCGGCGCACGTCCGCGCTGACAATCCCGTACAGCTCCGCCGGATCGTACGCCGGAGGTTCCGCCGCAACCCGATCCGCGGGCAGGCTCTTGCTGACGTTCAGCGTGGACACGATCGTCCGAAGCTGCTGAATCGCGTGGTCGTCGTTGTCGGCAAGATAGTCGGCAACGCCCGACACCTGGGTGTGCACCTCGGCGCCCCCCAGTTCCTGCGCGTTCACTTCCTCGCCGGTCGCCGCTTTCACGAGCGGAGGCCCGCCGAGAAAAATGGTTCCCGTCCCCTTGACGATGATCGTTTCGTCCGACATCGCCGGCACGTACGCGCCGCCAGCCGTGCACGATCCCATCACCGCGGCGATCTGCGCGATGCGCTCGGCCGACAGCCGCGCCTGATTGAAGAAGATGCGGCCGAAGTGCTCGCGATCGGGGAACACCTCGGCCTGCAGCGGCAGGAACGCGCCTCCCGAATCGACGAGATAGAGGCACGGCAGGCGGTTCTCGAGCGCGATCTGCTGGGCGCGCAGGTGCTTCTTGACGGTCACCGGATAGTAGGTGCCGCCTTTCACCGTCGCGTCGTTGGCGATGATGATGACGTCGCGCCCGGACACGCGTCCGATGCCGGTGACGATGCCCGCGCCGGGCGTGTCGTCCTCGTACACGTGGTAGCCGGCAAGCGGCGAGAGCTCGAGAAACGGCTCGCCGGGATCGAGCAGGCGGGCAATCCGTTCGCGCACGGGCAGCTTGCCCTGTTCGCGATGGCGCTGCACGTATTTCGCGCCACCACCCTCGCGAGCCTCGGCCAGCCGCGTGCGCAGCTCGGTCACGAGCTGGCGCATGCGATCGTGGTTGGCCTTAAACGCGGGGCTGCTCTTGCTGACGAGCGACTCGATCTTGTGCATGCAGCAGACTCTCGGGAACCTCGACTTCGGCGGCGAGCAGGTACTGCGCGTACGTCTTGCCCTGCGCGTCGAGCAACAGCGACAGCGTCCCGCCGCCGCCGAGGCTGCGGTGGAGGAGAAAGTTCACGGCGAGCAGGTTCGGCAGCTCGAACCGCTCCACCTCGCCCCGGCATACGTCATCGAAGTGCCGCTTCACGAACGCGGGCGTCAAATGCTCGAGCATCCACGCGTAGATCGCGTCCGATCGCGCGATGACGCCGATGTTGGCGGTGTCGCCTTTGTCGCCGGATCTCGCCAGGCACAGGCGCACGAGCGGCACGCGAACGGTCGGGTCAGACGGCAATCTCGTGATCTCCCAGAACGAGCCGTTGCGTCACGGCCCCGCGCGACACCAGCGCCGGCCAGAACGCCACGACTTCGGAGGCTCGCGTTCGTCCTTGATCGGCAATGTAGGTGATGCCGGGCACCGTGCCGAGCACGCGCGGCACGATGTGCGGCGCGAACCGCGAGTTGATCTTGCGCTCGTCCTGGTCGCGCACGGCGAACTGCACGAGCACTTCGCCGGGCTCGCACGTCGCCAGCGGCGGGTGACAGGCGTTCCATCCGACGAACTGATGCATCGCTTCGTCGTAGGCGTTTCGTCCGCCGGCAGCATCCCAGAATGCCTCGGCGACCATGTTCGCCTTTGCCAGCGCGTCCGGCCCCGCCACCGCCAGCCGGCCGAACGCGCGCCACCCCGCATGATAGCTGAGCGACACCTTCAGCTTCTCGGGCGCCGGCTCTCCGCGCGCGCCGGTCACCCGCACGCGATCCGGCCCCTCCTGTTCGAGGTGCACCGAGTCGAATCGCGCCACGACATCGGGTGTCATGTAGGCGGGCGGACCGATCTCGTAGACGATCTGCTCGGCGACGGTGTGCACGCTGACAAGGCCGCCTGTGTTCGGGTGCTTCGTCACCACGAAGCTGCCGTCTTCTTCGGCCTCGACGATCGGGAATCCCATGCGCTTGAAGCTTTTCACGAGCGGCCAGTCGGTGAAGTTGCCGCCGGTACACTGCGTGCCGCACTCGATGATGTGCCCGGCCACAATACCAGCCGCCACCCGATCCCAGTCGGACGCCGACCAACCAAACTCGAACATCATGGGCGCGAGCGTGACGGCCGCGTCGGCCACTCGTCCGGTAATGATGACGTTCGCGCCGTGTTCGAGGGCCCGTACGATGCCGGCGGCGCCGAGGTACGCGTTCGCCGAGAGCACACGCGGGCGAACCTCGGACAGCGCCTGCCCCGTATCCATATTAGTAAGCGGCTCGCCCGACGCGAGCAGCTCGTCCAGCCTCGGAAAGAGATCGTCGCCCGACACGATGGCAACCTTCACGCGATCGGCGACACCGAGTTCCTTCGCCAGCGCCTCGACGGCGGCACGGCAGCCGAGCGGGTTGACGCCGCCCGCGTTGGTGATGATCTTGATGCCGCGTTGTACGCACGACTGGAGCACGTCGCGGAGGTGAACGAGGAAGTCGGCCGGATAGCCCGCTTCAGGCTTCCGTGCGCGCTGTTTCTGCAGGATGGCCATGGTGACTTCGGCCAGATAGTCCATGACCAGATAGTCGATCGGCCCGCCTTCGACCTGACGGCGTGGCGCGGTGGGATCGTCGCCCCAGAACCCGCCGCAGTTGGCGATAATCGTCCGCTTCACCTGAACAATTCTCGCGCAATCACCATCCGCTGCACCTCGGAGGTTCCTTCGCCAATTTCGCACAGCTTCGCGTCACGGTAGAACCGCTCGACGGGCGAATCCTTCAGATAACCGTAGCCGCCGTGAATCTGGATGGCCTTTGACGTCGACCGCACCGCAACCTCAGACGAGTACAACTTCGCCTGCGAGGCGATGCGCAAATACGGCTTGCCTTCGTCGCGGAGCGTCGCGGCGTGCCACGCCATCAGCCGGGCGGCCTCGCTTTCGGTGGCCATATCCGCCAGCATCCACTGAATCGCTTCGTACTCCAGAATCGGCTTGCCGAACTGCCGCCGGCGCTTCGCGTAGTTCAGCGCCTCGTCGAGCGCGCCCTGCGCGATGCCGACCGCCAGCGCCGCCATGCCGATGCGCGCGCCCGTCAAAACGGCCAGGACGTCCTTGAACCCTTCGTTCATCTTCCCGAGCAGATTGTCCTTCGGCACGCGCATGTCGTCGAAGTGGAGCGCGGCGGTGTCCGAGGCGCGCACGCCCAGCTTCTTCTCGAGCTTGCCGACCACCAGCCCGGGCGTCTCGCGCTCGACGATGAACGCCGAGATGCCCTTGGTGCCCTGCGGCGGGTTGGTGGACGCCATGATGACGTAGGTGCCGGCCGTGGAGCCCTGTGTAATGAACTGCTTATCGCCGCGAATCACCCACGCGTCGCCTTCGAGCACCGCGCGCGTGCGCATCGCGCCGGCATCGGAGCCCGAGCCGGGCTCGGTGAGCGCCCAGGCCCCGAGCTTTTCGCCTCGCGCGAGCGCCGGGATGTACTTGCGCTTCTGCTCGTCGGTCCCGGCGAGGAGGATATGCCCCGAGCAGAGCGAGTTGTGCGATCCCACGAGCAGGGCCACCGCCGCGTCGACCCGGGCGATCTCTTCGAGGATGATCGCCATGCTGAGCGCGTCGTAGCCGGCGCCGCCCAGCGCTTCGGGCGCCATGATGCCGAGCAGCCCCTGCTCGGCGAGCTTCGGGATGAGCTCCGAGGGAAACCGCGCGTGCTCGTCGCGCTCGGCCGCGCCGGGAGCGATTTCGCCGTCGGCGAATTCGCGCATCGCCTGCTTGAGAATCTGCTGATCGTCGGAGAGTTGCAGATTCATGCGTGGCCCGTCTTTGGCGCAGAGGCGCAGAGGCGCAGAGCATTGTTTTCGGAAAAACAACCTCTGCGTCTTTGCGTCTCTGCGTCGTACGTCTGCATAGTCACTATTTCGCCAGTTCTCTCTCGATAACCAACCGTTCGATCTCCGACGTCTCCTCGTACAACGTCATCGCGCGCGCGTCGCGGTAGTACCGCTCGACGGGAAACTCGGTCAGGTAGCCGTGGCCGCCGAAAATCTGCAGCGCGTTGTAGGCGGCGCGGTTGGCGGCTTCCGAGGCGAACAGCTTCGCCATCGCCGCCGCCTTCGTCAGGCCGCTGTCGTCGGGATTCTTCGCCCGGATCGCCGCGGCGCGAAGCGTGAGCAGACGCGCGGCGTCGATTTCGGTCGACATATCGGCCACCATCCACTGAATCGCTTCGAACTCGGCGATGGGCCGCCCGAACTGGCGGCGATCTTTCGCCTTTTTGATGCTGTGCTCCAGGCACGCCTGTCCGATCCCCACGGCCTGCGCGGCGATGTCGATACGGCCCCCTTCGACCACGGCGCGCGCGATCGCGAAACCCTGGTTCAGGCCACCGAGCAGGTTGCCGGCCGGCACGCGGCAGTCGGCGAGGATCACGTCAACCGCTTCGCTCGCGCGAAGCCCGAGCATCTCGTT
Source organism: Vicinamibacterales bacterium (assembly GCA_963821395.1). Taxonomy (GTDB): domain Bacteria; phylum Acidobacteriota; class Vicinamibacteria; order Vicinamibacterales; family JAMQPK01; genus JAMQPK01. The sequence continues at coordinate 132,268 of CAWGDY010000002.1, forward strand.
GGTGTCCCCCACCGAAAATCCGGGCGTGTAGGTATCGACGATGAAGGCCGACAAGCCGTCGCGGCCCTTCGAGGGCTCGGTGAGCGCGTAGATGATGGCGAGGCGTGCCTGCCGTCCGCTCGTCACGAAGCGTTTGTGCCCGTTCAACACGAAATGGTCGCCGTCGGCCACGGCCGTCGTCCGGATCGCCCCGGCGTCGGATCCCGCCAGCGGCTCGGCAAAACCGTAACATCCGAGCTGCTTCCGCTCGGTGATCATCGGGAGGTAGCGCGTCTTCTGATCCTGATTTCCGAATCGCGAAATGGGGTGGCAGACGAGCGAGTTGTGGACCGAGATGACCGCGGCCAGCGACGCCCACGCTTTCGAAATCTCGATCAGCGCCCCCACGTACGCGACGAAATCGTGCTCGCAGCCAAGCAGGCCGAGATCTGCCACGCCGCGGACGATTTCCGGTGGGATGACTCCCTTGCGATCGAGGTCGGCCGCCACCGGATCGAGCGTCGATGCAACGAACGCGCGCGCCTTGTCGAGGACCTGCTGCTGATGCTCGGTGAGAGCAAAGTCCATGCGTCAAGGATAGCCCGTGTCTGGCGGCGGCTGCTGCACCGTATTGCCCGCGCCTTCAGGCAATGTTGTGTGGTATGAAGAGCACGGTGCGCAGAGATGTTCTGGCGGGTCTGACCGCGGCGGCCGTGGTGGCGCCCAAGGCCATGGCGTACGCCACCATTGCGGGACTCCCGGTCCAGATTGGTTTGTATACGGCCATTGTGCCGATGGCCGTCTACGCGGCGCTCGGGACGTCGCGGCCGTTGAGCGTCAGCACCACCACGACCATCGCGATTCTGAGCGCGGCCGAGTTGGGTCATGTGGCACCGAACGGAACGGCCGCCGAGCTGATACCGGCGGCAGCAACCCTGGCCGTGATGGTCGGGGCGCTGCTCATGCTGGCAGCGGCGGTCCGTCTCGGGTTTGTCGCCAACTTCATCTCCGAACCGGTGCTCACGGGATTCAAATCAGGGATTGGCCTCGTCATCGTGGTGGACCAGATCCCGAAGCTGCTGGGCCTTCACATCACGAAGGCGGGATTCTTCAGAGACCTGCTGTCGATCGTCCATGAGCTTCCCGCCATCCACATGGCGACGCTCCTCGTCGCTCTCCTCGTGCTGGCGTTGATCTTCGCGTTCGAGCACTTCGCACCCCGCGCGCCTGCGCCGCTCATCGCGATCGGGCTGGCGATTGCCGCGTCGGGCCTGCTGGACCTCGATCAGTCGGGCGTGGCGGTGATTGGAGCGGTGGCCGGCGGCCTTCCGTCACTGGTTCGTCCACAGATCGAGCTCGCATCGGTCATGTGGCCGGCGGCAACCGGCATTGCCCTCATGAGCTTCACCGAGAGCATTGCCGCGGGACGCGCGTTCGTCGCGCCGGGAGAGCCGCTGCCCTCGCCCAACCGCGAGCTCGTCGCGATCGGCGCCGCCAACCTCGTCGGCGGATTGTTCGGCGCGATGCCTGCCGGCGGCGGGACGTCCCAGACGGCGGTCAACCGGAAGGCCGGCGCCCAGTCGCAGCTCGCATCGCTCGTGACCGCGGGCGCCTCGCTGGCCACGCTCCTCGTGCTCGCCCCGCTCATCGGGCTGATGCCGCAGGCGGCGCTCGCCGCGGTCGTCGTGGCCTACTCGATCGACTTGATCCGGCCGGACGAGTTCGCCACCATTCGTCACGTTCGGCGCATCGAATTCCGCTGGGCCGTGATTGCCTGCGTCGGGGTCGTCTTGCTCGGCACGTTGCAGGGGATCCTGGTCGCGGTGATCGCCTCGCTCCTGGGGCTCGCGCAACAGACCTACGATCCGCCGGTGTATGTGGTCGGCCGTAAACGAGGCACCGATGTCTTCCGAGCCCGCTCGGGGGAACACCCCGACGACGAGTCGTGGCCGGGCCTGCTGATTGTGCGCGTCGAGGGGCGCGCGTTCTTTCTCAACGCGCAGCGGATCGGAGACAAGATGACGGACCTCATCGCGGCGGCGAAGCCGGCCGTCGTGGTGCTCGACGGACGCGCGCTGATCGACATCGAATACACTGCGCTGAAGATGCTCATCGAAGGGGAAGAGAAGATGCGGGCTCAGGGGGTTACGTTGTGGCTGGCGTCGCTCAATCCCGAAGTCCTGAAGGTCGTGCAGCAATCGCCGCTCGGCGAGAGACTCGGACGCCCGCGCATGTTCTTCAACCTGCAGAGCGCGGTGACGCATTTCGAGCAGATGGAGCTGAAGGGATGAGCGTCGTCGAGAAGCCTTCCTACACGGCAGACCAGGCCCTGGCGCGTCTGGTCGCGGGCAACGAGCGATTCGTACGCGGCGAGGCGCGCTTCCCCACCGTCCAGAAGGAAATCCTGGCCGGTCTCGCCGCTGGCCAGAGTCCGTACGCGACCATCCTCGGCTGCAGTGATTCGCGCGTCCCGCCCGAACTGATCTTCGACGCCGGGTTCGGCGAGCTGTTCATCGTGCGGGTCGCCGGCAACGTGATCTCCGCGGAAGTGATTGGGACGTTTCAGTATGCCGCCATGCACCTCAAGACGCCGCTCTTCGTCGTGCTCGGCCACGAAGGCTGCGGCGCCATCGACGCCGCGCTCGCGGTGAAGAATCACGATGCGGCGATGCCAGACCGCATCTCACGGCTCCTCGAGACGATCCTGCCGGGCCTTCACAATCTGCCGCCGGGTCTGGCGCGCGAAGACGAACGCCGCGCCGCCGTCGAGGCCAACGTGCGATGGTCGATGCGCCAGATTCTGGAGACACCCGAGGCGAAGGCGCGTGCCGCCGAAGGCATCCTGAAACTGGTTGGCGCCGTCTACGAGCTCGAGACCGGCCGCGTGCGATTTTTGCCGTAACAGGTAGTGCCCGGCTTTAGCCGGGCCAGAGTAGTGTCCGGCTTCAGCCGGACCGGAGCGACCCGCCAGCATCGCCTGCGCGAGGAAAGCATACCTTCAGCCTTCGATCACTTGCGGAGAACGGCTCTGAATTCCATCAGAGTCGTGGAGACATTTTTGGGACGGCGGTCCTTCATCAGCACGACCTCGTCGCTCGGTTTCTCGGACACGATCTCGCTCTGGTTGTGGCTGTGTCGCCGGCCGACCGACACGGTGGGGTAAACTGGCGAAAAACGCCAGCTTCACCTGGCAGCGCGCGCCTTTCGAGATGTCAATGCGCAAAAACACCGTGCTCGTCGCCGACGACCATGCAATCGTCAAGGAAGGCATCGTCAATCTGCTGAAAGAGCACGACTTCGATGTGGTCGGCGCTGTTGGCGACGGCCACGAGCTCCTCGACACAGCCAAACGGCTTCGACCGGACGTGATCATCACGGACTTGGCGATGCCGGGGCTGAGTGGCCTCGACGTGCTGGCCCAGCTGAAAGCCGAGCACATCGATAGCAAGGTCATCGTGCTGACGATGCACAAGGATGCGGAGCTGGCCACACGAGCAATGCGCGCGGGAGCGAGCGGTTTCCTGCTGAAAGAGTCGGCCGGCGAGGAACTGCTGAACGCGATCCACCAAGTTTTGCAAGGTCGGGTCTACCTGACAGCGATGATGACGAGAGCTGTTATGGAGCGGATGGCGGCCTCCCCAGGCCAGTCTGAGCCGCAACTGACGGCGCGACAGCGTGATGTGTTGCGCCTCATCCTGGAAGGACGGCGCATGAAGGAGATCGCGGCGACCCTCCAACTGTCCACGCGAACGGTCGAAACGCACAAGTACGAGATGATGGAGGTCCTGGGCGTGCACTCCACGGCAGAGCTGGTCAGATATGCCGTCGCGCATCGGCTGATCGTGGAGTGAAACCGGCTCGCGCCGCCGGGTCTTTGGCTCTCAGTAGTTTTTCGGACCAGCACCAGTAGTTCTTCCAGCGCCGCCTCCGTACGTCTTCTCTCCCCCGCGCGGCTAAACGTCCATACCATAGCGGCGTTGCACTGGGAAACGATGGATCACCCGCGCCTGCTGCTCGGCGACGACCACAAGGAGACTTCTGAATTACTGCGAAGTCTGCTCGAGCCCGAGTTCGACGTGATCGCGGTCGTGCAGGACGGCCTCGCGCTCGTCAGCGCCGCCGAGCGGTTGTCACCGGACGTGATCCTCAGCGACATCTCGATGCCGGGCCTCGACGGGATCACGGCCGCCACTGTGATACTTCGCAAGAACCCAGCGGCTCGGATCATCTTTGTGACGGCGCATGACGACCCTGGCCTGGTAGAGCGTGGGCTGTCGATCGGCGCGCTGGGATACGTGTTGAAGTGCGTGGCGGGCGACGAATTGGTCGCAGCCGTCCATGCGGTCCTCTGCGGCGGACGTCACGTCAGCGAGGCACTCAGTTACATGCGTTTCAGATCCAGAAAGCCATGAGAGATTTCTATGCCCGTCCTTAGCATGTCGTCGTCGCGGGTCGTGCCTGAAGCAGACCTTGACGAGCTCGCGCAGCTCGCCATGAGATTCTCGAGACGGTTGACACGCGTTCACCTCGAGGAAATCGCCCCGGCGATTGCCGAGGCCCTCAACCAAATCGCCGCGGCGACAGGCGTCGATGCCTGCCGGCTTGTCGAGCTTACAGAGTCGGGTTCAGTGGCGCATGTACACGGTCCCACAAGCGCGGCGTCGGAGGGACAGCAACAGCGGCCGGTCTCGGAGGGATGGCTCATCGAGCGGCTCGTGCGCGGCGAGTTGGTGGCCATCTCGCGACCGGAAGAACTGCCCCGGGAGGCGATCGCTGCGCGGGAGCAGGGGTATCGCACGGGGGTCTGTTCCATATTGGGAGTGCCGGCATCGGTCGCCGGGACAGTAGTCGGCGCACTTGTCATCGATAGCCCTCGACTAACGCGGCGATGGCCGCCAGCGCTGGTCGAACGCCTGCAACTCATTTCTGAGATTCTGGGCGCCGGGCTGCACCGTCTGCGCTATGCGAACGCTCTTCGATCCAATGTCGTAGACATTCAACGGCTGAACGCTCGCCTCGAAGCGGATAACGTCTATTTGAAAGAGGAGATCAAGAGCTTTCACGATTTCGACGACATCGTTGGCGAAAGTGCGACCCTTCGAGTCGCACTCGCGCGTCTGGCTCAAGTCGCTCCGACGAACTCGAGCGTGTTACTGCTGGGGCCGACTGGAACCGGCAAGGAACTGTTCGCCCGGGCAGTGCATGAAAGGAGCCGGCGGCATACCCGGCCGCTGGTGAGGGTCAACTGCGCCGCCCTTCCTCCGACGCTCGTGGAAAGCGAGCTCTTCGGTCATGAGAAAGGCGCATTCACCGGCGCCGTGGGGATGCGGCAGGGACGCTTCGAACTGGCCGATGGTGGCACGATTTTCCTCGACGAGATCGGTGACCTGCCGCAGGAGATTCAGGTGAAGTTGCTCCGCGTTCTGCAGGAAGGGGAATTCGAGCGCGTGGGATCGTCACGTCCGAAGCGCGTGGATGTTCGCGTGATTGCCGCGACCCATCATAATCTTGAGGCGGCAGTCGCAGAGGGGCGATTCCGGGCCGACCTGTATTACCGTTTGAGCGTCTATCCCATTCATCTGCCATCCCTGCGGGATCGCTCGGACGACATTCCGCGGCTCGTGTGGTTTTTCATCCACCGCCACCAGCGCGAGCTCGAGCGACACATCACGAAAGTTCCGCAGGCGGTGATGGACACCTTGCAGAATTACGCGTGGCCTGGCAACGTTCGCGAATTGGAGAACGTGGTCGAGCGCGCCATGATCGCCTCCAGTGGGGACACCCTGCAACTCGACGCCCCCCTTGCGTTCAGCCCGCGATGCAGGGCGCAAGCGGAAGCGTCGGACAATCTCGACGCCGTTCAGCGCGCGCACATCGGGGCCGTCCTCCAGCAATGCGGCTGGCGGATCAACGGGCCGGGAGCCGCCGCAGAGCGCCTGGGCATCCATCCGAACACACTGCGATTCCGCATGAAGAAGCTCGGTCTGGTGTGTCCCAATTACAAACCACGACACCTTCGGCCGGCGCCTGCTACGTCGGTCTGATCGCGCCGCTACTATCTCTTTGGCCGGCCCTTCTTCGGAAGTAATGCGAGGGCCAGCCGCTGAGGCGGCGAGTCGATCTTCAGCTGAAGATACCCGGGCGCCCCAATCAGGGTCGCGCCTTTGTGTCGCAGTCGCTGAATCGCTTCGATGCCCGCCACGTCCGCGGACACGAGGTCTGTCAAATCGAGCTCAAGGGGAAGGACATCTGCGCAGGCTCCGAGCAGTTCCGGGACATGCGCGACACTCAGGCTGCCAGCCAGCCGCACGACGCGTCGATCGGTCTCTTGAACAACGCCGATCCAGCACTCCACTTACTTCACCTTGGGCCTGGCGATAGTGAACCCAATCAGGAAAGTGCTGCCCTGGAACGAGCTCTTCCCACCTGATTCCCAGAGATAGCGGGCGGTCATGAGTCCGATCGTGCCGCCGTGCTGGAAGACGGCCATCGTCACGTCAGGGCCGATACCGAACAGCCGGTTCTTTCCATACAGATTGAGCGCACGGAGTGACACCAACGGCACATCCGTGCCGCTGTCGTCCGAAAGTTTGTTCTGCAGGTAGTAACCCATGCCGAACGCGCCGCCGATCTTCGGCACGTTGAAGGCCACGCCGCCTTCGAGCGTCAGCAGGTTACCGACCTTCAGATCCTGGTCCTTCTTGTTCGAATGCATTTCGAGGAACGCCGTGGTCGCCGCGCTGAATTTCTTCGCCGGGATCGAGGTAGAGAGTCGTGCCGCCTTGAATCTCGTGCGACCACATGCCGAGTCCGACGTTGTCGTCGGCGCCGGCCTCGTACCGCCCGGTTGGCGCGTAAAAGCCGTACCCGGCGACGAAGTCTGCCCGCGGTGTATGCCACCCGAGATACAGCGGCACCATGTACATGTCGTTGAGTCCCCAGCCAGGTTCGTTGATCTGCGCACCAGGGCGCTCGGGCCGAATGGTCGAGAAGGGCAGCGCCAGCATGAATCCGTAGTTGGCCCCGAGAATTTTCTTGGGAGTCACCGCGACGACCATTGTCGGAATCGCCCGCACATCGAAGCCCTGAAACTCAGGGGCGAGGAGGCGGGTGCCGGCGGCGTTCTTAATCTCGTCGACGTTCCACTGGACAAACGGAATGACGAAGTACAGACCGGGCCCGGCCTGACTACCGGAGTTCACCCCGAAATCGCCGTGAAAGTTGCTGCCCATGTATTGGGCGAAGGCGGGCGACGGCACGACGAGCGCCGAGAGACCGATGGCGACTGATTGCAGCAGGAAACGGAAGCGCATCATGATTGTGCTCTCTCGTTGGCGTCATTACTTCGCGGACTCGACTGAGATCAGCAGGGCCTCGGTCCAGGTCATGTCGAGCTGGTCTCCGACCTTCAGGAGCGCGAACGCTTTCTTGTCGGCAACCCTGCGACTGTAGGTGTAGCCGTTCGGCCCTTTGACCGTGACGGACGTTGCCTTGGGGTCGATGTTGGTTACGGTCACAGTGATGGTCCCCCCCGGGATCGTCTTTGTCTGGGCGCTGACCGCGCCGGCCGCCCACACCAGCACCAAACCAGCCAGAGCCATTGTCTTGAGAGTCTTCATGCGCGTCTCCTTTTCGCTTACGATTGCCGTCTTGCAGATTGTGATTAAACGGGACTGCAAGACCGGGACCCGATCGAAACGCGTCAGCCGCTGCATGATCTGCGGGGAATGCGCGTCGTGTGCGCGGCGCCTCCGGCCCTCCGAAACGTCGCTTACAGCATGCGGTAATCGCGCAGCCGCATTCGCCTGGGCTGCGTGAAAAGGCCTCGAAACTCCGCCTTCTGATCACGGTTGAAGAAGAATGCGTGGCCCAAGTCTTGCGGACGTGACGCCGGCGAATTGTTCCAGATCGTTCTTAGCGGCCGAGCAACTCGGCGACGGCTCGAGAACGCCCCGCGGTGAGGTAGACATGCGCCGGATCGTCCTGGCCACGCTGGTCGTCGTGTCGTGCGGGATCTCTGCCCACGCGCAGACCATCCAGGTCTGGCCCGAGATCAGCGCGTTCACCAGGCTGAACGACAGGATGCGCTTCTACTTCCTGGCGACGACGGTGAAAGAGAGCCGAGAGTCCACAGAAGGCGAGTTCGGTCCGAATTTCGACTTCTACCTTCGGCCGTTCAGGGGACGCAAGCGCCTTGCCGGGTTCCGCCTGGATGAATCCAAGAACCGACCCCTGCTGCTCAGGGTCGGCTATCGGTACCTTAATTCGTTCAGCGGCGATCCCGACGAACATCGCGTCGTGCTCGAGGCCACGCCGCGCTATCCGCTAAAGGGTGGCGTGCTCGTCTCAAACCGAGGCCGCGTCGATGCCCGGTTCATCGACGGCGAGTACTCGTGGCGGTTCCGCAGCCGGCTTTCCGTCGAGAAGGAGTTTTCGATCGGCCCAGTAAGGATGAATCCTTACGTCCGGGGCGAGGTGTTCTATGACAGTCGGTTCGATGCCTGGAGCCGGACGGAGTGGATCGGGGGAGCGGCGTTTCCCCTCAACCGGCGCGTCGAACTCGAAGGGTACTTCGACTACCAGCACGACACCGGTGGCGACCACAACCGGCAGGTGTCTGCCATCGGAACGGTGCTGAACCTGTACTTCTGATTCGAGTTCCTCGGCGGATTATTCGAGGCAGGGAACCTGATTCGGAATTCGTACCCTTAGTGTTGTTCCTTGTCCGATCTGCGATTCCACCGTGACTGCACCCCGACTCAGCCGCACGCGTTCGTCGATGCTGCGCAGTCCCAGTCCGCTTCCGGCCTGCTCGCCGGGTACGAAGCCGATGCCGTCGTCAATGATTCTGAGATCGGTGGCCTCAGGTGTCCACGTCACTTCGACGCGGATCGCGCTGGCACGCGCGTGGCGGACCGCGTTGGTCAGCGCTTCTTGTGTCACTCGGAACAGGCAGAGCGCGACGTCAGGCTTGAGGGTCTCGAGATCTTCCGCTTCCCCGCTGAACGACACGTTGACGTGGTGGTGCGCCTCGACTTCGGCGCAGTGACGCCGCAGGGCCGAGACCAGGCCTGCATGCTCCAGCACGCTGGGATGCAGCTCGTGCGACAGGGTTCTCACGGCTTCGGCGGCCGTTGCGGCGCGATCCTGTAGCGCACTAATCGTCTGCTCAACCTCCAACGCCGAATCCGGCTTGCCGACCTTTCGCTTGAGCCCGCTCAACATGATGGAGACGCTCGCGAGCTGTTGACTCAGGTCATCATGCAGATCTCGCGCGATACGCGTGCGCTCCTCTTCCTGCGCATTGATCAACCGGCCGGCGAGATCCCGATTTTGCTCGTACGACTGACGAAGCGCCGACGCACTTTCGCGGACCGCCACCTCCGCCCGGCGTCGCCTGGCGCGCTGGACAATCAGACCGGCAATCAGGGCCGTCTGCAGCACAACGACGCTCGTCGCCCCGATTACGTAAAGCTTGTACCGATCCCACAGAGACGGCTGTCGAAACCTGACGAGGCTACCCGCCGGGAGTCGACTCTCGCTGATGCCCCAGCGCTGGAGCTGCCGCCAGTCGAATTGGGCGATGTTGGGGTCGATCTCGCGCACGGGGATGGTTTCGGGCGATTCACCTTTGAGCACCCGCAGCGCCACGTCCGCTATGGCACCTGCCGCGCGTTCCACGCTAAGCACACTCCCACCGACGCCGCCATGACCCTCGCTCGTGTCGATCCACACATAGGTGGGCACGTTCGCGACGGCCACAACTCGGTCGAGGGCCGTGAGATCGTCGAACTTGCTGCCGTGTCCGTCGTCGAAGAACGACAGGAAGTACACAATAGTATGTTGAGGCAGCTCGGCCAGCCGTCGGAGCAGGTCAGGCATCGCCAGTCCGGACGAGTAGGTGAAGTCAAGCCGGCCGTCGTACGTCCGGAATTGCTCCCGCGCCAGATCCTGGTAAAAGCGATCGGAATCCGAAACCCCGCTCACCACGAACACGTGCCGGAGATCCGGGTGCAGCTGGATCGCAATGTCGATCGAGCTTTTCATGTTCAACGGGAACACCACGCCCGTCGTTTTTGGTCCAGATCGCGGACTCCCCGCACCGAACACGACCGTTGCACCCGGAAACAACTCGTCTCGATACTTGATCACAAAATCGACCATGGCGTTGGTGGGCGCAACGACCACGTCGAAGGTCTGACTGATGTACTTCCGCCGGAAAAAGTCGCGGACGGCTGGTTCGTAGTCCGACTCAGGAAATCGCGCGACATCCAGGTATTCAGTGTAGTAGTCGAGTCGTCCGGCCAAGCCGTCGTTGAGAATTGTTCGAACGGTGCCGTCAATGTCCATCGACACCGACGAACCCCTTTGCAAGGGAATGAGCACCAACACGGCTTTCTGGGGACTTTGGGTGGCCGCAGGCGTGTGAAGCACAGCCACGATTGCACAAGCGACCAACAGCGCGGCAAGGGCTTCCGCCGAGTGTGAGCCTGGACGCTTGCGCATGACAGCCTGTTGGGACCAGTCGTTGAGCTGGGCCTCGGTCCGGCGCAGCGTCGCGACTCCGCCTCTGCCGTAATAGCTTAATATGTTGCGGACCCGCCGCGGGCCACGATCATGACAACTAGGGTTGTGCGCCGTGTTTCGGGTGTTCTCTGCGTGAGCCTCTTCAATACACTGGCGGCGTTGTTTCCGCCACCGGTCCACGCCCAGGCTCCGAGACCTGCGCCGCCGCCGCCGGCTATAGCCGAACCCCCTTGTATTCAAGAGGTCGGTGGCCGCTTGTTGATCTGCGGCGAAACGGTGGAGGTCACGGGCAATCCCGACGAACCTGTCCGTGAGTCGTCTGTCGGGACGAAGATTGAGACGCCCCTCATCGAGACCCCGCGGAGTATCTCGACCATCGACGGCCGGACGCTGGACGACCTCGGCGTCATCAACATCACCCAGGCGCACGACTACGCTGTGGGTCTCACGCCGCTCGACGAAACGGGACGAGGCTTCGCTCGCGGTTTTCCAGTTGGCTTCTACGATTTGCGACGCGACGGCCTGCGTACGAATACGTGGAGCGTGCGCGAACCTGTGGCCCTCGACCGGATCCAGTATTTACGCGGCCCTGACGGCGTGCTGTATGGGGACGGCAGCCCGGGTGCGCTCGTCAACATGGTGCTCAAGAAACCTCTGCCGACGCCGCGTTATGAAGTGGGCCTGAGCGCGGGAAACCAGGGGTTCCGCAGGTTCACTGCGGATCTCACGGGACCGCTCACTGTCAATCGGCGTGTCCGCTATCGAGTCGTGGCCGCGACTGAATGGCTTCAAAACGGGTTCGACAACAACGAGCGTCGGATGACATTGCTCCCGACCATTGCCGTCGATGTGGGCACTCGAGGGACACTGATTTTCGACACCGAGTTCTATCATCAGCGCGGCCGCAGCTACCAACACGTTGTACCTGCGACGGCCGACGCACAGGCCGGTGATTTCACGGGCTACCCCTGGAGTCTTAACGTCAACTCTCCTGAATCGCCCTTCGGATGGACGGGGAGCAATGTCTCGCCGGGCGTGCGCCTCGACTTCGAGCTGGGCAGTCGGAGCTCGGTGCACGTGGCCGGGCGCTACACGAAGATCGACGGCGATATCAATGGGCAGGGGCTGGCGGCGCTCGATGCGGACGGGCGTACTGCCGCTCGCTTTCAGTATCACGAGCTCAGCACGTGGCACGAGTTCCAAACGGACAGTTTTGTGGCAACCACCACTCGCACAGGCCGGATCGAGCATCGGATCGTTGGCGGTGTTGAAGCCGGCCTCAGTACGGCTGATAGCCACATCGGCATTGGTCAGGCCGCACCTCTGGATATTCTCAACCCCGTGTACCCTCCCGCGCCGGAGCCGGCGTCCCAACCCACGCGCTACGGCGTCACGCGGCTGGGCGTGTACGGCATGGACCAGGTCCGGTTGAGCAATCGAGTCATTGTTGTACCCGGTCTCCGCTTGAGCGATGTGGACATCGAGAACCGCGTGGCCAACGCTGGCGAGCCGCGTTCTTCCCAGAGCGTCGTGTCACCCAGCCTCGGTCTGATTGTCCTTCCGCGTCCGTGGCTGTCGATGTACACGACATACGCTCAGGGCTTTGCACCTCCGGCTCCTGGTCAATACCTCGAGGATGGCCGTGGCCTGGCGCCATCCGAGAACGACATGCTCGAAGGAGGCGTCAAGGCCGACCTGAATGGCCAGCGGTTCAGCGTGACTGCAGCGGGTTTCCGCATTCGTCGGACGAACGTGGCGGAGGCGGACGCGCGAGGCTTCTATCGACAAATCGGCGAGGCGGCAAGTCACGGGCTCGAGGTCGAGGCGGTCGGGAGCATTGCACCCGGGCTCACCATGCGAGGAGGCTATTCGTGGACGAGCACTGAAATCACCCGCGACACGAGCGACTTCGTCGGGCGCGAGCTGCCGAATGCCCCGCGGCACAAGGCCCAAATCTGGGCCCGGTATCGCATGACGCAAGGTCGCCTGAGCGGTCTGATGCTCGCAGGTGGCGTGGTCTCGGTTGGATCTCAGTACACCGCCCGTGACAACCTGATCGCGCTGCCGCACTACACACGCGTCGATGCGTCGACATCGTACGAACTCGCCGGTCCTCGACTCACGCTGGCGCTGGTCGCACAGAATCTGACGAATCGCCGATACGCGACCACCGGTGCGGGAGCGACGTTCATCGCGGCTCCATTACGACGTGTATCCCTGCAGCTGACGACAGTCTTTTGAACTGCTACGGTTTCCGAGAGCGCGACTTCGGGCTTGAACGCCCACCGATTGGTCCCAAGGTTGATCAGGCGATTGGGAGAGTACTGACCAGTCGGTGCGGCCACCGTCAGGCTCGCGCCAACGATGGGCTTCCTCGGAGAGCTCGCTAGCTCCGAACAGGCCGAAGCTCTGAGCGATGCCGACCGACGGCGTCCACACCTTGGCGTGAGCGTTTTCAACAGGAATGGTCGGGTCGGTCAGCACCCCACCGCTCGAGCCGCTGACGCCCGCGGTGGCGATGGTGAAGCCGACGGGAACTTTGGCGTAGGCCCTGGGATCGAGATCCTGCGCGACAGCGGACGTCGCGCCGAACAAGAGCCAGAGGACGCTAGTGACGAGGCGCATCACGTGTGCGATGAGACTCTTCACGAGTTCCGTGCTATGTCGGCGTTCTGAAAAGATTCAGCGCGCACCAGCCGGTCATGGCCGCGTGGAGCACGACCGTCGGCCACAACGCAACGCCGACAGGCAGCAACCGGATCCCCGCGTCCCCGAGGATGACCACCGCGCCCACGTTGTAGAGCAGCATCGCGGCCACCAACGCTCTCGCGGCACCTCTCTGCGGGTCATTGCGCGCCAGCCAGCAGGCGCAGCCCAATGAGAACAAGGCCGCGCCGGCGACGCGGGCCACGACGAGCGCCACCGGCGCGTCGAGCGATGCGCCGAGCAAGAACGCGACGACAAGCGTCGGTGACACCAGCAGGATCAAGCCGGTCGCCGTCTCGACCAACGCAGTCACGATCAGCAGCTGTCGAGCGACCATTAGCTGGACCGCCAATCGCTGAGGCTCATGTGGATCTGTCCTTCTTCGCCCGCTCGTCGACGCGAACGGGCGCGCACCTGTGGTCAGAACGCGGTGACTCGTTCGACGAGCCAGAAGCTCGCGAGGCCGCCAATGGCATACGGCGCGATGCGCCAGAGCCAGGCGGTTTGCGACAATCGAAGCCGTTGCGCCGCGCGCCAGCCAACTGCGATGACTGTCAGCACGGCCCCGACGAACATCAACTGGCCAATCTCTACGCCGACATTGAAGAACAGCAATGCAATCGGGATCGACGACTGCGGCAAGCCGACCTCCGCGAGCGCACCGGCGAAACCGAATCCGTGCATCAGCCCGAACGTGAAAGACACGACCCACGGCCAGCGTGCCGTGATCCCGGGCCGGCCACGGTGGACCTGGACGATCTCGCGCGCGACAAAGAGAATGCTCAGCGCGATGCATGCCTCGACCGGTGGCTGCGGGACGTGGACCCAGCCGAGGGCTGCCGCCGTCAGCGTCAGGCTGTGCGTCGCGGTAAACGCCGACATGGTTACGACGATTCGGCGCCAGCCACCGACGAGGATCAGCATCCCGAGGACGTACAGCAGGTGGTCGAACCCGGTCAGGATGTGCTCGATGCCGAGAACAGTGTACGTCTTGACCACTTCCAGTGAGCCGGGGCTTGGCTTCGCGACGAACTGCGGGCTCACGGGCAGGATGCGTTCGAGCTGCACGCTGCCGTCCAGGCGCACGAGCCGCGCCAGCACGTCGATTCGGGTCTCCGAGAGCTGCGAGAAGAAGACGGCCTGGCCGTCGAGCCCGTGGGGTACACGGATGCGCCATCGCTGCACCGTGATCCCGCGCGAGAAGGTGCTGCGCACCGGTGTCAGCGCCTCGGTTCCGTCGGGGAACTGCGGCTTCACCTTGAGCGTGGTGGCTTCGTCGATCGCGGGGATCTTCCAGAGAACGTCGTAGGTGTCCTGGTCCAGCTGCGTGAGCTGCAGGTAGGCCGGCTTGAACTCGTCCGCGCGACCTGGAACGATCGCGGTGAGGAGCAATGCCACGACGACGAGCGGGAGAGGGACAGTTCTCATCGCGGTGCCGTCGCCAGCTTCGTCTCGATGCTGACCTGATATTCGCCGCGCATCTTCGTGTAGGCGTCGTTGCGCGCGCGCTGGCGGCGTTCGTTCTCCCATTCGCGCACGACCTGGTCGCGCACCGCGGTCGAGCGGCGGCGCCACCGCCGGCGTGCGGTCCGAGACGCGCACGTAGTGCGCCCCGAAGCTCGACGCGATCGGCCCCACCCATTCGCCGACCGGCGCCTGCTCGAGAGCCGCGGCAAAAGAGTCGCCGAAATCGCGCGCCACCAGATCGGCAGGCGTCTCGGTCATTCGAGCCTGCAGCAGCGTCGGCTTGCCAAGGGCCTCGGGGGCCGTCCCGTTCCGCAGGGCCTCACGTGTGACCGCCACGGGCACCACTCCCGGGCCGGACGTGGATTCTCCGAGGAACACCTGCTCGAAGGTGAGGATGGCCGGCTGAGCGAAGGACGCCGGGTTCGCCGCCAGGTACGCCGATAGATCGGCGTCGGTCGGCGTCTGTGTCGAGGCGTCCTCCTCCGCGATCATCTCGATCTTCTGGCGGACGCGACGCTTGACGACGATGTCGTCACGCTCGAGCTCGAGTTTCACACCTTCCCGGTACAGGATCTCATCGCGTACGTACGACTCGATCAAGTGGTTCAACTCGGTGGTGGACGGTTCGCGACCTCTCGCCGCCACGTGCTGTGTCACGAGGTCGTCTACCACCCCCCGGGTGATGACGATGCGGCGCCCGCCGGAATCGCCGGGCGCCCTCCATTGATAGGCGGCGAAGAGCGCGATGCCGATCAGCAGGAAGTGCAGCATCGGCTCGCCGAGAAGCGTTCGAATGCGCATGGCCCGTTACCTCGGCGAATACCAGATCGGCGACGTGAACGCCCGCTCCTGCGTCGTCATCGGTACTTTCGGATCAGAGATCTTGATCTTGAAGTACGCCGCGTCGTACGCGGTCCACCGCGGCGTCGGGATCTCGAGGACGCGCGCGTAGTAGACCGCGCGGGCCGACGGGTCGAAGTCCGGGTCCGTCCACAGGGTGACGAGCTCCGGATCGCCGATCGTGTTGGTAAAGGTGGCCGTGGCGACGTCCACCGTGTTCCCCACAGGGGTGAGTTTGCCATTGACGATCCTGCGCCGGTCCTTGTCGCCCCAGACCACGTCGTAGATCTTCTCCTGCGGCTTGCCGTCCTTGCCCAGCCATCCCTTGATGATCTGGATGCGATCGAGGTTGCCGCCGAACCTGTCCTTGAGCGCGGCGACGAGGAACGTCGGCGCCTTGCCGGCCGGCGCAGCGGGAAGATCGCCGCCCATCGGCACACCTTTCGCGTAGCCGGCCACCGCCGGCGTGCGCGTGGCGTCAGCCTGAGTGAAGTCGTAGCCGCCGAAAAACCGGACGATCATGCGGGGACCGCTCGTCGCGTAGGTCTCACGGCGCATCATCGCGTCCCACAGCTCCGCACGCGTGTTGCCGGTCGCCCACACACCGGTGTAGCCCGCCGCCGTCATCTCCCAGCCTTTCACGATGCGGTTGGGGCCGAAGTTCATCGCGTCCTCGTCCCACCGATCCGGCCGGGGCTCGGCACTCGGGAATTTGGCGAAGAAGTTGTCCTCTTCGGCCGCCACGAGGCCGTTGTGGGTGTCGGTGCCGCCCGCCATCCCGAACTTGAACGGGTTGGTGCCGAGGTCCTGTTCCACCTTCAGGCCGTTCTTGAGCGCTTCGCGCGACGTATTCGCTGGCGAATCATGCCGGGCTTCTTCGGCGTCTGGGTCAGGTTGCCGCGGTCCCAGAGCTCGTAGGCGGCGAAGTCGTCGGTCGGCGAGAGCGACGGGTGCGACTCGCTCTGTCCCTTCATCTGAATCGCTTCGAACAGCGGCTCCCACCGCTGTCGCGCGTCGGCCCACGCCTTGGTCAGCGGGTCGCCGCTGAAGGTCGTCAGCGCGAACATCCGGCCGTTCGAGAGATTGCCGTTGTGCGGGATCGCGAGCATCTTGCCGCCGGTGGTCTTCTCCCATTCGGTCATCCACTTCCAGAGGTCCTCGGGGTTCTCGCTCTGGAACGTGGTGTACGGCAGCACCTGGTCGGCCTTGTCCTTGTTGTCGCGGTAGATGATGTTCCGGTGCAGGTTGTCGCCGCCGCCGGCGTTCGACGTCCACTCGTACGCGATGAACGCCGTGAAGCGGCCTGGTTCGTTGTACTTCTCCGCGATCGTGGTGGTCTTGGCCCAGACGCTCTTGGCAAACTTCGGATCCGTCGCCGCCGGCGGCAGCTTCCTGCCTGCCTGCGCGGCGACCAGTTCCATCACGCCCTTCTTGGCCTCCACCGGACCGCCGTTGAACATGTCGCGCCACCGCTTGAGCGTCGGGTCGGCCATCATCTCGGGATTGCCGCCCTTGATCTCGGTGATCATGCCCATCATGTCGGAGTGATCCGTGATGGCGACCCAGTCGAGCGGCTGTCCCAACTTCACCGGCTGACCGCTGGTCGCGACGACTTCCTCTCCCCGCGCGAACCGGGTCGCCTCCTCGGGACCGAGCGTCGCGCCGCTGCCGCCGGCATCAACCGACCAGGCGGTGTGGACGTGCTCGTCACCAAAGTACGGGCGCTCGGGATAGCGACGGCCGGCGTACGGCGAGTAGCCGGGCTCCTTGTGGAACTTGGACGGATCGGCCGGCTGCATCTCGCCCGAGTCGGCGGTCACCGTGCCGGCGCCGGACGGCGGACCGCCAAGTTGCACGGCCGGCGACGATTCCGCGGCAGGCGTGCTCGAGGGAGACTGTGACCCTCCGCAGGCAGCGGCGAGCAATGCCGTCGCAACGACGATCAGTTGCCTCATGGCTATGGCACCCTTCCTTTTTTGTTTCATCATCAGCAAAGACGTTTCTGTCACGGTTTACCTGCAGGCTGGCTGGTCGTTCCGTTTCTGAATGCAATGCTCGCAAGGGACGTCGCGTTACTGCGCGATCTTCTGATAGTTCGACTTGGTGATCTTCACCTCAATCTGTCGCTTCGGCAGGGCGAACACGATGCTACCTGGATAACTAACCCCACCCGGCATCGCCTGCATCGTCACTTTCAGATTCACTGCGTTCTCCGGCTCGTCCAGCCACGTATTGACCTCGATCTGGTGCAGCGTCTTCACCGCCGACTCGAAGGTCAGCGTCAGTGCGTCACCTTTTTTGACGTATCCAGGGAACTTCAGCGCCGCGAACCCGGGACCCGCCTGTGAGAGCGAGGCTGTGCCGGCGTTCATCACTAGCTGCATCAGGTCTGGTGAGGGCGGCACGTACTGCTGGACGAGTGCGACGGCGGCCTCGAGCTCTTCCTTCATCTCACCGGTCTTCTTCGCGACGATCTTGCCCCTGAGCCCGCGTTTTTGCTGCGGAGGCTCAGGTTCCACGACTGGGGACTTCTGCACCTTGCCGTCCGGTCCGTACCTGCACATGTCAACCTTCGTGTTCTTGACTTCACCCTTCAAGCTCAATTCGGTCTTCTCCAGCCACGAGTACGACCGAAGCGCCTTCTGATTCTGTGCGGCGGCCTGCTTGGCGGCTGCGAGCTTCTCCTTGAGATCCTGCGCGCGGACCGGTGGCATCGCGAGGAGCGCGACCGCGACCAGCGCGATTCCGATAGTGATTGTCTTCATGGTCATCCCTTTCATTAACGTACAGCCACGTTTGTCATGATCTCGACTTGGAGTGGTGCTGTCAGCGTGAAGGCCTGCGGCGACTGCGCGGCGATGACGGCTGGTGCGACCGAGCTCGCTGCGGTGGCGACACCACCCGCCCCCGCCCCTGCCGCGGCACCAATCGCCGCGCCTTCGCCCCCGCCCGCGATCGCGCCGATCGTAGCGCCGATCACGGCGCCACCGACCACTTTCTTCGCCCCGGTTCCCTTGCCACCGGCCGCCGTCACCGGCTTGGTCTTGATCGACATGATCCTGTCGCCGACCTTCATGTCGGTGAGCGTCACGGCAACTGATGACTGGCCTTTCATCTTGCTGCCCGAATCGACCGCACTGACGATGCCGTAAACGCGCGCGCCACGAGGCGCGACCAGCCGCCCGTCGGCCGCGAGATCCTGATCGAGGAATCCCTGGACGCGATCCTCTACATGGGCTGTGGCCGAGCTCACCTCTGCCGCCAGTCGCACCACGACGAGCGTCCCCGCCGGAACGACGAAGCGCTCCGCGACCACTTGAACAGGTGCGGCAGCCGGAACGGTCGGTGGCGCACTGGCCTTTGGCACCCCAGCGGTGGTAGTCGCCGCAGATCCCGTGGTCGCCGCCGGCGTTGGAGTCGGTGGCCGATCCACCATCACGTATAACTCCTTACCGTCGGTGGACAGATACGGCACGTAGTACTGCCCTTTCGCGGAGAAGTACATGGTGTTCAACTGGATCACCTCGAAGTCGGCAGGGAGGGCCTGCACGAACACGACACCAGCGGGCGGCGTCACGACCACGAAGGTTTCCTGCGTCCCGTTCATCACGCGGCGATAGAAGGCGTTCGCGTTCACGAAATAAGTGGTTCCCGAGACGGTCACGAGCACCCGCTCCGCGGGGAGCGTTTTGATCGTCGCACCCTGAGGCGCGGGCACGGATTGGTACACCTCCTTGCCGTCGCTGCTGGTGGTCTTCTTGCTGTAGCTACCGTCCTTTGACATCAAGTACGCCGTGCCCACGACCACCACCATGATCGCGCCCACCGGCGGGCTGTCGTAGTAGGCGTAGTAGGGCACCGGGACGGGGTAGTAATAGGGCACACCGCGGTGCATGTACGGCCGGTAGTACGCACCACCGTACTGAGTAGTACGGCCGGCCATGATAGGTCGTGGTGCGGTACCCGGAGGGCAGAGTCCTCGTCACCTTCCCACCATATGGGCCTCCGACGGCCGTGTTCCATCCACCGTAGGCGTTGCGCCCGGCAGCAACGTTGTAGCTGCCGCTGTACTTCGTGTTCACGCTGCCGGCCACGGCGGGCTGACCATACCTGTTGCGGTCGGCCACGAGGTCGCTCTCGACTTCGCGCCCAGAGCTGGTCTTCGTGCTGCCCTCGATGGTCGCGTAGCCGCCCTGCCCTTCGATCTCGCGCTCACGCGTCGCAGATTGGCCCCACTTGTTCGTGGTGGTGGACGTCTTGTCGATCTCGCGGTCCTCGACATTGACGTCCTTACTGACGCTTTTCGAGGCACCGCTCTCCGTCTGGACCTGCTTGTTGACGTTGTAGCCGTCGTCGGTCTGCGTCACCGTGCGAGACCCGCTGGCGTGCTCACCTTGTACCGTGGTGGTCCCGCCCTGTTTGGTGCGGGTACGGCTTGCGCTGGAGGCGGCGGAGACCGATCCCCGGTTGGCGGTCCGGCGCTGGGCAACCAGCCCCTCGGTCGAGGCCACCACGAGCATCGTCGCTGTGATGATCGCCGTCAGTTGTCGTCTCATCGCCGCTCTCCTGTGGGATTTCCAGATGATGCCAACGCGGTGACGTCCACCCGTGTTGCCCCATCGGGCGGGGTGAAACGGAAGAGCTCGTCTGGCAGTTTCGCCCGGATGTTCCACTTGCGGATGGTCACCGAGTACTGCGGGACTTCGTCTTCGGTCTTGTAGGTGATGACCAGTTTCCGGGGCAGCGGCTCGGCCCCGGCGTCGATCCACAGCTGCCAGTCGATGGTCGCCTGCTCGAACGACAAGTGGTGGGACGGCACGCCGGCCGCGTCGTGGATGCCCAGGTAGACACCACGCTGCACGTCCGCCATCAATCGCGTGTAGCTGTCGGCGTAGAGGAAGTCCGCGAGTGGGACAACGGTGCCGGTCTTTTCAAAGATCCAGTCCAGGGCCTCGTCCACCGTCGCCGGTACGGCGCCGCCGGCCCAGACCTGCTGCTCCCTGTCGAGGGCCGCGAACATCTTGCCGTCGTACCAGAACGATCGATTCAGCACGTCGCCCGCGGCATCACCGACAAGGCGGTCGGGTCGTCGCATCGCCACGCGACGCACGTTCGTGAGTTGCCGCCTGGGACTCTGTTCGGGCACTTCGTCGTACACCTCCTCGGCCTCGAGGGCAACGGCGTCAACGCGGGCGAGCCGATCGCTCATCTGCCTCACGAGCGCGTCGGCGCGGGGATCGACGAGGCGCGACTCAGGCGCGAGTTCCTGCTCGATGAGCGGCGGTGGCGGTTCGGGTGCAGCCTGGCCTTCCGGTGCGCTCCCCCGACAACCCGATAGGGTGATCGACAACATCCCAAGCGCGATCAGGTAGCGCATCATGGCAACCCTTCTCCTGTAACTATTTCTTCTTCGGACTGAACGCGTCTTTGACCTGCTGCTCGATGTCGCCGTAGTTCCGTGACAGCGTCCGCTCTTCGTCCTCGGTCAGGATTCGGAATGGCACGCGCACGAGCGTCTTCGGGAACTTCACGTTGAGCCAATGCTGGCCGTATTTGATGCCGCCCGGGACGTGGAAATAGACCCGACCGAGGCAGGCGCGGTCAGCGCTCACTTCGACCTCGTCCCACGCCATCGCGCGATCGTCCAGATCGGAGAAGAAGCCGAGGCGGCACGCCCTGCTGGCGCCGGGTGGAAAGTAGTTGATCGAGTCGCGCTGGGCCTTCGCCCGAGCTTGCAGCGCGGCGGTGTTCCCCGCCCGAAACTCGGTGACCGACGGCAGGGGAAGCGTCTTGCCGTCAGGTGTCTCGAGTGACAGCGCGGCGCGGGTCATTTTGAAATCCGGCACCCTGTCGCGCAACGTGACGCCGATCTCGAGGAGCAGCCATTCCTCACCGAGCGACCGGTTGGCGGGCTGGTATCCGAGGATGACGTAGCCCTCATTGTTGTACGAGGCTCGGACGAACTTGCCCTCCATGGTCATGATTTGCGGTACGCCGGACTTGGGTATCTGGATGACTGGCTTCTCCTGGGCCTTAGCATCGAGTAAAGCCAGCGGGGCCAACATGAAAAGCAGGCCGGCGACGACGAGTGATAGTCCGATCGTGTTCTTCATCACACCTCCTCAACGAGCTTGAACGCGGCATACGGGCCCAACGCAATAGGCGAGCCACCCGGCGCGAATCGAAGGTGACGGCAAAATGCTGAAGACACTGGTTCCCCCCACACCGGATCGCCACGGCCGCGAGCGGCGCTTCTCGCCGACTGAAAGCGGGGTTACAACATACGGTAATGACCGCGACACCACCCGAACGGCTTCATGGCAGACGGAGGTTAGGCTTCACATTTCGATCGCGCGCACTGCACCGAAGATCGCGTGCGTGATCCCTTCGCGCTGTGCGAACGCGATGAGGCCTTCCGAGCCCCTAATAGGTAGTGCCCGGCTTTAGCCGGGGCGAGAGTAGTGTCCGGCTTCAGCCGGACCTCAGCGACCACTCCAACATCGCCTGCGACGGCCGCGTCGCGAACCGCCACTGCCGGCCGGCGATCACCTGCCTCACAGCTTTCGCCATCTTCTTGCAGTCGAAGTACCGAATCGCGTTCGCGTCGAGGACGGGGAGGACGGCCAGCGTGCACTGCGCACAACAGAAGGTCCCTTTGGGATAGCCGTTGTGAAAATGCGAACGCATGATGCCGAACGCGAGATCGCGCTCGACGCCGGTGTAGAACACGGATTCGCCGTATCGCTGCCCGAGCACGCGCCCGCCCGCGAGCAGCAGCGCCGACCGCGCAAACGTGCCGACCGGCGCGCCAGTGACGGTGAAGCCGCCGGGATGCCGAACGCGCGCCGGCCAGGTGTGCCGCGACACGTCGCCGAGTGCTTCCGGTACGACCTTCCGCACAAACGCGGCATCTGCGCGCGTGAGCTTTTCACGCGATCGGGCCCGGTCGGCGATCTCGAAGAGGAGATTGAAATCCATGGTGAGCGAAGGCTGGCTTGCCACCGTAGCTCGTTCGAACTGATCGACAGCCCGCCTTCGCCAAGGCTACGGCGGGCAACCTTCGCGTCAATCTTGAGCGAAGGTTGGCGGAGAGAGAGGGATTCGAACCCTCGGTAGAGTTTCCCCTACACACGCTTTCCAAGCGTGCTCCTTCAACCACTCGGACATCTCTCCGTTTAGAATCAACAACTTACGGTCGCGCGGCGATGGGAATTTCGCTGATTGTGATAAGTCCTCCAATGTGCCGCGATCACTTACGGGCCTTTCCAGTATAGCCGCGCCATCTCGGCTCGCTCGGCGGAATGACGAAGACGCCACCTGACCACCCTTCCGATCGAATTGTCGAAACCCGGAGAAAGAACGTGCTTCAAGAAGTTCGAGGATTTGCACGAGGCGGGCGCGTTGACGTCGATCGCAAGCTGCGGGCAAAATCATAACGAAGCGCCGGCGAGCGGGCGCAGTCCCACCAACCGCTGGTCAGCTCTCACGCAACGTTCTCAGGTAGCCGGGCGTCGCCCCAGCGTCGTCACGCGCTCCGCAAGGGAAGCGAAGTTCGTCTCCATCCTGCAAAGAGCGGAATGGCGAGGGTCAGCGCGTAGTAGAGATAGACGTCCAGTTTGTAATATCCGTCCGCGGGCTTGAAGGCTTTGACGATGAATAGATAGTCACCGACGACGGCGATGAACGTCCAAACGAGCGCCATAAGACAGAAGTACTGAAGCGTGTTGCCGTTCACCCTCTTGAACGCGACCCAAAGAGTGATAGCCGCTCCGAAGGGCATAATGATCCAGCCAATGAGGTACGCTGCCACGAAAGCGAAGAGCATCACGCCGAGCGCATAGCCGATGAGCCAAAGGACGAAGCCCCAGCCGACCGCGTCCTTCAAGAATTGCTTGTTCATGTGGCTTCCTTTGAGTTGGAGAGCTTGCCCGCCTGCTTGATCATCACGAGCGTCGTGGGCAACAGCCACACCGCGATCACTGGGTAAAGCGCATACGTCAGCCACCCATTGGGCGCGAGGGGGCCACTGCGCACGACGGTCCCCGCAAACAGCAGCATCTGGGCCAACGCAGCCACGACCGAAAGGCATCCCAACCACACCGGAAAGGCGTGAGTCCGGAACGTGACCACTGCGGTGGCGAACAACACCACAGCCAAGGGCATGTTCGCGATAGAGAACATCGCGGCCATCGTCCAGAGCAACGTCGGCTCCAGCCCTTCAGCCGGGGCGATCGCCACGCCGACTTGGAAGGCCTGCGCCGCCATCTGAAGACCCGCCCACACGAAGCCCGCGCCAAATGCCACGGTGGACAGCCTGCCAGTTCCTCCCTCACGCCGGATGAGGAAGCTGCGTAAGCTGCCGAAGAACCAGAGATAAAATCCGGCGCTCAGGACGAATGCCATGCTCTGCGCCAGGATGGCCGTCCTGTGAATCGCGATGAAGGTCGCCACCGCCGAGGGATCGCTCGCGGTTGGCCATCCGCGCTCGAGCGCGCCACCCACGGCACCGACGACAAGCGCAGCCAACCCGCTCCCCGCGCCCCAGCG
This sequence comes from Vicinamibacterales bacterium, assembly GCA_963821395.1. GTDB lineage: Bacteria > Acidobacteriota > Vicinamibacteria > Vicinamibacterales > JAMQPK01 > JAMQPK01. Next base: position 156,334 of record CAWGDY010000002.1, read on the forward strand.
CTCCGACCTCGTCTCGTCCATGACTTGTTTGTGTACTCGGCTCGGTCTAACGGCCCTTGCAAATGAGCCGCGCGCCCAAGCGTCATGATCGCACGGACGGCCAGGCGCGTCGGCTCCATTTGCGTTGGGCGGGCGTGGTCTTCAGACTCCAGTGGCTGGATTCGACGCCCCGGTTGCCGGCTTCACGACCATCATCGAGACACTGGCGACCGCGAACCAGATCACCAGCAGTCCCTGGCCAATCATCGTCACGTAGCCGGTAGCGGTGTAGAAAGCCCTGTAGTCAGGTCCCACTAAGATCGATGGAGCGGCCGCGAGATTGGCAACCGCCGCGCCGGTACGCGACCCAGCCCGTCCACTTAGGGAGCGCCCCGGTGGCAAGAGTGGCGTAGCCAGCCGAGCACAAGAAGAGCGCAGACATCAAAAGTCCGACCGCACCGAAAAACGGAAAGCTGGCCTCCACGAGGCCTCTGACGACGGCGGGTTCGGCTTTCACGACCGTGTCCAGGGCCGCGGCGGCTTGGAGCGCATCACCAACCAGCTCCAATGTGATCACGACCAGGCCGGCACCGAAAACGAGCGTCGAAACCCACTCGTGGTCCGTCCGCGCCACCCTGATGGTGTGGCGGAAGCCGGCAAGAAACACCAGGAAGCCGATCATGATGAGCGGATCGGCGAGCGTCGCGCGTGCGAGGATGAACGTGCTGGCCCTGGTGACGAACGCGCTGGTCGCTGCCGTGTCCTCGATACGTGGTTCGGGTCCGGCCAGATAGTAGAGCGGGAGCGCCGCCAGGAACACGACGAAGCCGGCGACGCCAAACGTTCCCGTCCAGCGCCGCACTTTGGCGTCAGTCACGAGAGAGGTCCCCTTTCTTGCTCCGCCCAACGACCGCGCTTTACCGCGGCGCCTCGTGGTCTCGCCAGGCGCCGCGTCATCGCAAACGCGTCGAACACAGCCCAGAGCCCAAAAGGCGATGCTCCAGAACGACCCAATGTCATGTACAACTCGAGCGGTCGGTCGATCACGATCTCACAGTTGATTCGAGCCACGTTTGCCCCCCGTCTGAACCGAGCGTTAACGCCGGTGCGCCGAGCGACGAAAGACGAATGCCAGCAGCAATCCCGAGATCATCAAGGTGAGCCACCCTATGGCGATGGCTGTGACTTCGAACCGATACTCGAGACCGAAGCCGAAGTACCACGACATTCCCACGAAAGCTGCGACCATTAGCGTGGAGGAGACCAGATACACCAACTGCGTGGTCCGCTCAAGACGCGAAGAGCCGAGAGAGAGAGCAAGAAACGCAAACGACAGGCCCATCACCAGGAAACCGAGCTCCTCAAGAGCAATGAAGACGCCGTGAGGGTTGTACTGGGAGAGGATAGCGAGCCCGTCCAACTCGTCTCGCAGAAGCGCTGGCTGCACGGTGCGCAGCTGGATAAAGTAATCCATCGCGATGACGGTGAAGGAGACCGCCGACAAGCACAGGCCGATCGTGCCGAAGACCTTGCGATCGTCCAGCGCTCGCTCGCGGACGCATGCGACCAGCAAGAGGAACGCCAGCATCATCAGAAGCGCGAGGTGCATCCACACGAAGTCGTGCGGCACGAATTGCACCGCCGTGGCATAGGGATAGGGAATAGCACTGCCGGGTGCGGCGAAGGGACCAGACCGTGGGGGGGTCGTGGCGGCCACGCCGAAAGAAACGGCGGCCAGGAGGGCGGTCAGAATCGCCGCCCAGAAACCAACGCGGTCCGCCAGGCTCGCACGGTCGGTCACTGTCGATGGATTGTCCCTCCAGTGCCATCGCTGTGCCTAGTCGCCAAGGGTTTACCGACGGCTGCGCTCCCCTGTATTCGGCCCGGTGGTGGGCGCGCCTGGTGGGCGCACTTCGAGTTCACCCGCATAAATACGACGCCAACTTTCCTCTGCAAAAAGATCGAAGACTTGCGCGAGGCGCGCGTCGATATCATCCCGACCGCTGAACCGGAGACGTCACACGAAGTTGTATAGGGATCAGGCTCGCCCCGAACAGACACGCCCGTCCCATCCGACATGGTCAAGAGAACGCGGTTACGCGTTTGAACGAGTACAAAAACGCATGGAGCAACACGCGATAAGTGAGCGACCCGATTGTGATAGGACTGTGATACGTCGGGCTCAAAACCTCGACGAACATCGAGGTTTACCGATGCACACCGAGTGATCGTTTTGGGAGGTTAAGTCTCTGATCGCCTGCGCGTTGACGCGTATCGGAGTGGCTCGGTGTCGCTGGCCCGCTTCGTTTTCCAAGCGTGCTCCTTCAACCACTCGGACATCTCTCCGTGCAAGTGGAATCAACAGTTTACCGGCAGGCGGCGATCCGCGCAAAACCAAACGGTGACGTGGGGACGTCTCTGGATGTTAGCGCCTCAAGCTTTTTACAGACGGCTCATATGCCGCCCATCTGAACTGTTACCTTACATGGTAACATCTTCAATTGGTGGGCAAGTATCGGCGAGGCGGATACGTCTTCATCACGTGGAAAGGCGATCACCCGCCGCGGCATGTGCACGTTTATCGCGACGGCAAGCTGATCGTGAAGTGGGATTTGGACAATCAGAAAGCGATGAAAGGCGCGGCGACGCGGCGCATTCTGGAACTGATCAGCGAGCTGGAGGCTGAGGGGCTGCTGTGAAGATCCGCTCTGTCAGGCACAACAATCGGAAGAAGGTGTTCGAGGTCGGCACCTCGACGAAGAAGCTCGTGTTCCCGTTCTCGAAGACGGAGCCGACGCCCACGGCCGAGGACCCGGTCACGGAGCTCTCCGTTGACCCGGAGACTGACCGGGAAGCGTTTACCTACGTCCTCCACTCCGGCCGCACCGGCACGGTGCACGTTGAGCAGGTGCTCGAGTACAACCAGGATCCGACGTACCTCCGCGATCTCCTGTTGTACCGACTGACGCTCGAAGCACAGAAGCGAGTCGCAGCGAGCCCGCTCTCGAAGCGCGAGATCGTGCGCCGGCTGGGGACATCGGCGGCGCAGCTGTATCGACTGCTCGATCAGACGAACTACCGCAAGTCTGTCGATCAGGTGTTCGCCCTGCTGCAAGTGCTCAACTGTGACGTTGACCTGGTCGTTCGGACGAAGACCGCCTGACGAGGGTCTCAGCCGAAGCTGGAATCGTCCCTTGCGGCTTTACGTCGAATCGCCGGGATGATCTGACCGGCGGTTCACGGTGCAATCGTTCGCGTGACGCCCCTGTCGTCGAATCGAGCGATTCTCGTGGAAAGCAAGTGAAGGTATCCTTCGAGAGCCGCTGCTGAACAGGGAGGCCCGATGACCCCGGTGACACTGGAAAGACTCGACACTGGACGCGAGTACACCGCTGCGAGCACATCGGGGCGGGACCGATTACGCTGGTTTTTTCCCGTGGTGTCGAGCGTGTTGCTTGTCGGACTTCTTGTCGGCTTTGCCCCAACCTTCTTCCTTCGCAGCGTGTTTACGGCGTCGTCGCTCCCCGGCTACCTGCAGGCCCACGGCGCCTTGTTGACGACGTGGTACGTCCTGCTCGTCGCGCAAGCCTGCCTGGTAGCCACGCGACGCCCACACCTCCACCGACGGCTGGGCACTGTGGCAGTTGTCGTCGCGGCGTTGATCGTTCCGCTCAGCGCGTATGTCGTGGTTCAGGCTGCGCCGCGGCTCAACCCGTCTCTCGTGCAGCTTGCGGTCGTTGGCGATCTTCTCAGCCTGCTGTTGTTCAGTGGGTTCGTTACCGCGGCGGTGCGCTTCCGGCGGAGACCCGATGTGCACAAGCGGCTCATGATTGCCGCGTCCTTCTCGATCTACGGCCCGGTGCTTGTGCGGTTCGAACTCGCGTACGGGAGTCCAGTCCCGCCGGCGATCGTCGTGCCGCTAGCACTGGTCACCCTCGCCGTCTACGATGTCTCCTCGCGCCGCGGTTTGCATGCCGCGACGAAGTGGATCGCGGGCGTGATGCTGGCGGTCTTGGCGCTTCTGGGCGGCCTTCTCGCGACCGGCGTCGCGGGTTCAATCGTGGACGCCCTGAGATAAGGAATGGGTCGCGCAAGCCGACTGTGACGTAACCGTGACGTGACCCTGTCGATTCCGCGAGATCTATCGAGGTTTACGGCGATCGACCGACGTGAAGCAATCGCCGTTAAGTGGTTAGCTTCGCAACGGTAATCGAAATCCGTAGCACGCCGTCGCAGACGGCCAGAGCAATTTCCAAGCGTGCGCCTTCATCCGCCTCCGCTCGCTCGTGAGTTCATCGCGAGCTACGGCGAGATGTCCCGCCGAAGCGGCGACTTGTCCGCCGCAGCGCGAAGCGCGGAGGTGGAAGCCGCGGAGGAGGACAACCACTCGGCCATCTCGCCGTTCGACTCGCTTCATTCGCTCGGGGCAACCGACTTGAAGGGAATCAACAGTTTCCCGGCAGCCGGCGATCCGCGCAAAACAAACTGTGTCGTGACCGTGACTGAGGTCGTCGGCGATGGCGATCGGCAGCATCAATCGACGCCCTGACATCATCCGGGCGTCGGCAAGTTGTCGAGCCGCGTGTGCTATAAGGTGTGACGAAGCCCGCGAGATGAGAAAGCCGAAGGAGCGAATGAGCAGCGGCGAATTGGGCCTCGCTTGAGCGTCACGCCGTTGTTCATCGTCACCGCGGCGATCGAGTTGGGGGCCGGCCTCACGCTCCTCGTGGCACCGGCAGTGTTCATCAGGCTGCTGTTCGGCTCGGCCGTCGACGTGTTTCCAGCTCGGCCCGCTGCAGTGGGCGGCCGTCGCCGTTCACGGAGCCATGGCGATCTGGTGCGTCCGGGTCGTTGCCGATCGAAGACGGTAACAGTCGGCGTGACATACATGCGCTTCATGGTCGATCGGTAGCCAAGCGTCCGACAACGCCGGGCCGAGACGAACAAGAAGGGGCCTCGATCCCAACCAGGATTGGATTGGTGTCCGAGACGCAGCCCGCCTCCCGGCTGAAACACTCATCGGAATAGATCGTTCGTGACAGCCGCCGGGAACAACGGAACCAGCGGCAGCTCCCCTTTCAATGCGCCTCTGGTCGCCTCAGACACTTTTTCCACGATTTCGTCCGAGAACTGCGTTCTGTGACACGCCATCGATCGGCGGGTCGCTTCGAAGTCTGCAGTGGAGAACGGAACGCGAGCGCTGAAATACTTCGCCAGCGGGGTCAGGAAGGACGGCTCTCCGCGGGCCGGATTCATCGCACGAAATCCCTCGACTGGCAGGGACACGTAGAACAGACGCTCCGGCACGCCGGGAGCGCCGGCCCGAACGAGCTGCGTCACCACGCTGCTCACAAGGCGATGATCGGGATGACCCGTCGCCCCGTCCGGTCCCCACGTGATGACGGCGTCGGGGCGAATCCGCTGCAGTTCTTCCTGCATCCGCGCGGTCAGCTGGAAGAGACGCGCCCGATCCTCCATGTAGCTGCCGAGCTGCGCGTCTGGAAACCCGAGCAGGATCGGTGGATGGATCCCGAGCGCGTCCGTCGCGCAGCGAGCCTCTTCGCTACGCACGCGGGCGAGTTCCGGGCCACGCGGGATCGATGTATGAGCCCCGCCCTGAGCGCCGTCCGTGGCGATGATCAGGTAGACCTCGGCGCCTTCGCGGGCGTAGCGCGCGAGAATCGGAGCCGCCGCTCCCTCGTCGTCGGCATGAGCGAACACCGCGACCAGCGTCCTGGATGCGCCCTGGGCCGCGAGCCGTGGAAACACCATCGATTCCAGAACAGGCACGGCCACGGTGATCAGTTGATACAGCAGCGCCGTCATCGCGATGTGCGGCGATCACCATCGTGCAGCTCGCGATCGTTTCGAACACCACGTCTTCAGGATTTCTGTTATTCATGACCGCCTCCTGGACGCCACGATAACGCCGCTCGAGGCGATTCGGGCTTGAGGAAACCTTGAGGTTTCCCTGATCAGGCGCGGCGGGCGGGTTCGTGTCTTCGGCAGGAGCGCGCCAAGCATCGGGCGGCCCGCCAGCGCGGTATGCCAGCCATACGCGGCCAGCGCGATCACGGTCGCCACAATGAGGCGAGACGACGAGGCGTACGGCACTGAGGAGTCGAGGCGATCGGCATCGGTGTCAGCAGCACGCTCACAAACGACGCGACCAGCATCGTGAGCAGACCGAACCGGACAGCCACCACGATGACCGCCGTCTGGACCGCCGCGAACAACGCGATATCGGCGAACGATGGAGCGAAGTGATCGGCCGGGGCGTTGGCAAGCAGCCAGCCCCCGTGGTTGACGACGTAGTTCGCGGTCAGGCCCAGAATCATCGCCGCCATCGCGAACGAGCGCCGCCGGAGGAGCACGACGAGCACGAACAGGAGCAGGAACGTCAGCATGATGCCGCTCCACACGGGAATGTTCATCACCGAGCCGATGATCCGCGAGAGCACATAGCGCCCGCCGAGGAGCAGGTCGCTCGACACCTCCATTCCGTCAAAGGGGTTGCTGGAGGCACCAACCGGAAATTGCGGCGGCCGGCCCGACCAGCGCCGCACCAGCGTATGCAGTCCGAGTATCAGTGCATTGCCAATCGCGACGAGCACGCCGACGAGCACATCGCGTCCCACGAGCGGATCGCGAACGCTGCCTGCCAGCAACCGGCTCCATCCGATCATGGTTTCAGGCCAGACGCGGCGCATGTGCGGTTCGAGCGCGATATACAGCAGCCACGCGAATGCCGGGACGAAGAATACGAAGCCCGGGCCCTCTGGTGAGCACCGACAGATCGCCGGTTGCGAGCGCGTTGCTCACCGCGCCCGCGGCGAGAATGCACATGCTCAACCGCAAGGCGCCGCGGCGATCGCCGCGGCCCAGACGCAGATTGCGCAGCGCCAGCACCAGGGCGGTGACGATGGCCAGCGGTGCCACGGCGGTGCGCATGTAGAGACCGACGCGCTCTCCCGACGTGTTGCCTTGTATGGCGCCTTCGTTCCTGGGCCGCGTCCACGGCGCGACGATCTCGAAGTACGCGGGCCTTCCCCGCACGGCCGCAGCCTCGATCCGAATGGGCACATCAGGGCGGTCGGGATATGCGCCTTCCCAGGCTGCCCGCGCGTCCGCGAAGATCGGCGGGATCCATCGGGGCTCGACGGGCGAGAACCGTGCGATCGGCAGGCCAGCCTCCGCGAACAGCGCTGTCCAATCAGCCGGCGATGCAGGAGTGGACGCGGCCGGGGCTCCCTGCGACGCCTCGATCTGCGCGGGGACGGCCAGCAGGCTGACCAGCCGACCTCTTTGATCGAGCGTCAGCGACGCCATCCCGGAACGCGTGGGGGGCGGATTCAGCGGCGTCACGATATTGGTGCCGCCAATTGGCACCAGACCGCCGGGGACTGTGCCGGTGCCAGAAGAGCAACGCGGGCGGTTGAGATGTGGCGAGCGCGCGCCATCGCGCGGGCGATCGGTCGTGCTCGTCGATGTATCGCAGGTAGTCGATATCGGTCGCGTATCCGATCGCTTCGTCGGCTGGCGTGTCCGCGTAGCCCAGGTTCCGCAGCACGGTATGGGCTCGCTCGGTGAGCGCCTGCGAGCTCAGCTCAATCTTGGTCATCCCGATCAGGCTGATGTCGCGCGTGAGCGGGGCGAGAAGGATCAGCCCCAACAGCACGCCGCGCGAAGCAGAGGGCGCCGACCGCGGGCGAGAGCGTGCCGGCTTCACCGGCCGCCGCAACCAGGTCGGGTGATGGTGTTTCGCCCGCGGCCAGCATTGCCGCGAGCGGGTTCCCTCCGGGCAATGCAGCCGCGACGGCAAACGCCGAGGCCGGACGCCGGGCCGGATCACGTTCGAGACAGCGCACGATGACGCGTTCGATGGCCGGATCCAGATCAGGAATGTGGGTCGACGGGCTGGCCGGAGGCGCGCCGTCGACGGTCAGCGCACGCTGGCCCGTGAACATTTCGTACAACACGAGACCCAGCGCGTACACATCGGTCCGCGTCGTCACCTCGCGCCCTTCCTGCTGCTCCGGCGCCATGTAGCCGGGTGTGCCGGCAATTTCGCGCGTGTCGCGCCGCTGATCGGTGAGATTCGCGAGACCAAAGTCCGCGAGGTGCGCCCGGCCACGTCCGTCGATCAGCACGTTCGCGGGTTTCAGATCGCGATGCAGGACCTTGCAGTCGTGTGCCGCGGCGAGGCCGGCGCAGAGCTGCCGTGCAAGCTCGAGCGCCTTGTCCGATGGCAACCGGCCGATGCGGCGCAACAACGAGGCGAGATCCTCGCCGTCGATGTACTCCATCGAGAGGAAGTGCTGGCCGCCGGTTTCGGCGATGTCGTGCACGCGGCACACGTTCGGATGAGAGACCTGCCGCGCCAGCCGAACTTCCTGATGGAAGCGCGCGAGCCGGTCGGCGCGATCCGTGACCTCCTTCGACAGGAATTTCAACGCGACCGGTTGTCCGAGCTTCAAGTCTTCCGCTCGATAGACTTCGCCCATGCCGCCGCGCCCCAGCAGGCCAACGATGCGGTAGCGGCCGGCCAGCATCGTGCCGGGGATGAACTGCGCGCCGTCGAGAGCGTCCGACGAAGGCGGTGAACCCGTCGCCGCGGTCAGCGTCGGCGCTTGAGAGGTGTCAACGCGGGCACCGCACGCCAGGCAGAAGCGGCTCGATTCGGGAACATCGCGCCGGCAGGCAGGACACTGCATCGGATCGGCATGATACTCGTCATCCGCCGAGTATCGCCAGAGAAAGAGGCGACCTGCACAAGACCGTCTCGTATAATCCGCCAGGCTTGTCGAACGTGAGTCCGATTGTCGTTGACGTCGGCGCGCGCCTGGTACGGCGGGAGGGGATCGAGGTCCAACTCCCGCCGAAAGCGTTCGACCTGCTGCTGATTCTCGTCAAGAACCAGCCGAATGCCGTGCCGCACGCGCAACTGCACGCCGCACTGTGGCCCGGCGTTCATGTCTCCGAGACGAGCCTCGCCGCACTCGTGACGCAGCTTCGCAAAGCACTCGGCGATCGCGTGATTCGCACGCTGCACCGCGTCGGCTACGCGTTCATCGGAGACGCGATCGTCGCCGGCCACACGCCCGCTGTCGGCGGGCCCGTGTGCCGGTTGATCTGGCACGGGAAGTCAATTGATGTGCCAGCAGGCGAATCGGTGATCGGTCGCGACCGCGGATGCGCGGTTCAAATCGATGCGGATTCGGTCTCGCGCCACCACGCTCGACTGAACGTGGACGGACACGAGGTCTCGATCGAAGATCTCGGCAGCAAGAACGGCACGTGGGTGGCAGGCGAACGTATTCGCGGCACGGCGGCGCTGACCGACGGCACCACCGTTCGGTTAGGATCCGAAACCCTCCGCTTCGAGATCGTCATCGACGAGCGGCCGACAAGAACGGCCATCGTTCCGTGACCGCCTGATTCCGCTGCTGCTGGCGGTGGGACTGATGGCGGCCTGGCTGCCCGCGCGCCGCGCGTCCAGGATCGACGCGTGGGCGGCGCTGCGCGCGGAATAGCCGTTGCACGCACCAGCTCAACAGTGTAAGTTCCGCCGATGACCACAGCTCAACCCCCTTCTGCGGACGTCGTCTTCGATACGCTCTTCGCCTACCAGCGCTCCGCTGCCCTGAAGGCGGCGCTCGATCTCGACCTGTTCTCCGCCATCGACGATGGCGCGAACACCGCGGCCTCCGCGGCCACCCGCTGCGGAGCGTCCGAGCGCGGCATCCGTATCTTGTGCGACTACCTGACGACCCTCGACCTGCTCGAGAAATCCGGAAGCACGTATCAATTGCCGCCAACCTCCGCGGCGTTCCTGAGTCAGCGCTCACCGATGTATATGGGATCCACGGCGCGGTTTCTGCTGCTGCCTGGGGTCAAGGACAACTTCGACGATCTCACTGGTGCCGTGCAGCGCGGCGGCGTGGCCTCCGCGGGCAACACCGTCGCCACGGAGAACCCCATCTGGATCGAATTTGCACGCGCGATGGTGCCGATGATGGTGCCAGCGGCGCACGGCATTGCCGACGCCCTCCGCATCGAGTCGGCCGGGCCCGCTCGCGTCCTCGACATCGCCGCGTCACACGGCATCTTCGGCATCACGCTTGCCCTGCGGAACCCGAAGGTAGAGGTGACGGCCGTGGACTGGGCGTCAGTGCTCGAGGTTGCCAAAGAGAACGCAGCCGGGCACGGTGTCAGCGAGCGCATCCACATGAAGCCCGGCGACGCGTTCGAAGTGGAGTTCGGTGCGGGTTACGACGTGGCACTCATCACCAACTTCCTGCACCACTTCGATCACGCAACGTGCATCTCGTTCCTCGCGAAAGTGCGTCGGGCACTCAAGACGGGCGGGCGCGTGGTCATTCTGGAGATGGTCCCCAATCCGGATCGGGTGACGCCCGTCGTCGCAGCCCGGTTCAGCCTTACGATGCTGGGAGGGACGCCCGCGGGAGACGCCTACACGCTCGACGAGCTGCGGGATCAGCTCGAGAAAGCCGGCTTCGCCGACGTTTCGTCGCATCCGTTGCCGACGCCGGAAACGGTCATCGTCGCGCGCGCAATCTGAGGAAGCGTGCGTCGGTGGTTTAGCGCACGAGCATCAAGAGTCCAGCCGCCATCAGGAGCACGCCGCTGATCCGCGCGCCGCGCACTCCGAGCGGCGCCAGTTTTTCAAATGCGACGAAGGCGGTCAGCGCCGCGATGACCATCAAGTTCATCACGCCCCCGGCAAACAGCAGCGCGGAATAGCCGTCAACGGAAGACTCCCTGGCTATCGAACGACGACCGTGCCGTGCAACATGTTTATCCCGCAGGCGAACGCGACGTCTCCCGATTTGTCCGGTGTGAACTCGATCACGACGGGCTCATTCAGGGGGAGCGCTCGCTTGATGTTCAACGACGGAAACACCACTTCCGTGCCGCACGTCTTGTCGGTTGTGCGCACGAACGTGATGCGCGCCCGTGTGCCGGCGCGGAACGTCACCTTTGCAGGCTCATAGCCCTGTTCGCTGACGACCACTTTCGCAGTCTGGGCAGCCTCGTTGCTGCGTCCGTCGCCTGACGATGCCGGCGTTGCGGCCGCATTCGCCGTACTTGCCGCCGGCCTGAGACCAAGACGCTCGCGCTCGGCCCTGACGAAGAAGCTGCCTTCGGTCACGACGAGGTCGCCTGCCTGAACGCCTGAGAGGACCTCGACCAGATCTCCGGAGGAGGAACCGAGCCGGACCTCTCGTTCAATAAACGTCCCGGGTTCCTTTGGATTCGCGAGATAGACAACCGTGCGGTCGCCAACGTTCTGTACGGCCTTGCGCGGAAGTCTCGGAGCCGGCGTGCCCCCGGCTCCCTCCATCACGACGTCCGCGTACATCCCGAGCCGCAGCTCGCCACCGGGGTTCGGCACCTCGATCCGCACCTTCGCCGTACGGGTGCCGGCATTGACCAGCGGATCGATGTAGCTGACGCGGCCGCGCTCGCGTGACGTCTGGCCGGGCTGACGTTGTAATCACGGCCTCATTGCCAACGCGAACCCGGGAAAAATCCTTTTCGTACAGATCCGCCACGACCCAGACCGTTGAGAGATCGACGACGGTGAAAAGCCTGGTTGCGGGATCCACGTTGAGACCGACATTGGCTCCGCGCTCCGTCACGATGCCGTCAATCGGGGCGGGGATGCTGGTCGTGGCGCTCACACTGCGGGCAGAAGCCATGTTGTCGAGCGCCGAGCCGGAGACGCCGAGCAGTTCGAGTTGCGACCGCGCACTCTGGACGGCCGCTGTCTGCGCGGCGTGCTCGGCGTGAATCCTCTCCAGCTCCTGGCGGCTCGCGGCCCCGATCTCGACGAGCCTCTGGGTCCGTTGTAACTCGCGATCATGAGCGTCGAGCATGGCCTGTGCCGACACGTAGCGAGTCTGCGCTTCGGCGAGCGCCGGGGTGTAGATCTCGGCCATGGTCTGGCCGCGACGAACGCGGTCGCCGAGCGCCGGCCCAATCTTCGTCACACGCCCGGCGACCAGCGGCGTCACCACCACCTGGCGATAGGCGTTCGGCTCGACGACGCCGGGCAGCCGAATCTCCGTCGTTGACGTTCCACTCGCGACCGGCGTCACGACGATCCCCGCTCGTTCCACCGCATCCCGACTGAGCGGAACGACGACGTCAGCCAGTGGCGCGTTGCCCGTGGTAGCGGATACGGCGGCCGGCGGCCGCGCCGCCGCCGGTGGCGACATGCCTCCGACCCGCGCGGGATCGCGTCGCATCAACATGTACGTGGCGCCGGCCCCGGCCGCCAGCAGAGCGAAGGCCACCAGCGCCGCAGAGCCCTTGTGCATCGTTACGCGTGTGTCGCTGGTCATTGTTTCTCTCCAAGCGCCCGATTGAGCGCTGTTCGTGCCTCGTACGCCGCACCCAAGGCCTCGGTATAGGCGCGTTCCACATCCAGGTATCGCCGTCGTTCGGCCAGGACCTCGAACACGGTCACCCGTCCGAGCTCGTAACTCTGACCGACTATGGCGAGGTTTTGCCGCGCGAGCGTCCGGGCACCTGTGGCATAGAGCTTCAGCGCCTCTCTGGCGCGCTCGTCACGTGCGCGAGCAGACGCCAGCTCGGTTTCCGCGGCGAGCCGCGCGGCATCGTAGGCGGCGGCCGCGCCCGTGCGCTCTGCGTGCGCCACCGCCACTTCTCCCTGATTTCTGTTCAGGACGGGAATCGTGAGCATCGCGCCGGCAGACCAGTAGTTGAACTGCCCGCGCACGCGTTCCAGCCGGCCGTCGGGGGCGAACCCACGCTGCGGGAAACCGGCGTCCATGCGCATGTAATTGCCGAAGAGGCTGACATCGAAGCTGCCTTCCGACTCCGCCCGGTCGATCTTCGCCGCCGCCGTTTCGATGCGCGCCGCCGCTTCTCGAACGTCAGCCCGCAGTTCGACGCTCATCGACGGGTTCGGCACCTGCGGCGCGAGAGCAGACTCGCGCTGGACGAGATCCTCGAAGGTGTCACGAACGGTTACTGTGGCATCTGCCTTCATGCCGAGCACGCGTTTCAACTCGAACACGGCGGTTTCGGTGCGTCCCGCCTGGAGCAGGCGCTCCGCCTGGACGCGCCGAAGCTCGACATCCACCAAATCGCGCTCGAGCGGTGGCGACGCCCCCTCCTCGACGCGCGATCGAAGCAGCTCGTATTGCTTCTGTGTCGCCGAGAGGAGATCGTCGAAGAGTTCCAGATTCCGGATGGCCACCAGGACGTCGCCATACCGCATGCGTACATCGGCAGCCAGCACCCGTTCGCGATCCGCAACCGCCAGCTGCGCGGTCGTCAGCTCGCGATCGGCCACGGCGATACGCTCACCTCGCCGGGAGAGCTCCAGCGGCCATGCGATCCCGACCGTGGCCAGGTGGTCCGTGCCGCCGGGTTCGTCGCGCCATTCGAACGAGACGGATGGGTTGGCCCTGACCGATGCCTGCTGCCTCATGCCTTGCGCGACATCGACCTCACTGCGCGTGGCCCGAAGCGACGGCTCTTGTTCGAGCGCGCGCGCGATGGCCTGTTCCAACGACAGGCCGTTCGCGGGATCGACAAATCGACTGGCAAGCGGCGCCTGGCCGCCTGGTGATTGCGCCGAGGTGGATACACTGGTCAGCAGCGTCGCAATGAGGACGCTCAACACGATTCGCGCGGTCATTGCACGCCTCCCTGGAAATTCACCGAGCCTTGTCCCGCCGGCCCATTCCACTCGATCGCCATCGGCCACGCGCCGGCCATGCCGAATTCGGCGGTCACGGCGTACCGGCCGGGCACGCCGGTCGGCGTGACCTGCAGACCACCCGACATGACCATCCCGGGCATCTGCATGTTGGCGCTCGCACGCACGCTGCCGACGTCGACTAACGTGGTCGTGCCCGTGCGCCTGAACTCGAACGAGAAACGATTCCGTCCCTGCCGCAGGGTGCCGGTTGGCGACAGCAACGCGATATCGAGATCGCCTGCCCGAACCGTTTGCACGACCGCACCGGCACTCTGAGCCGTTGGCTCGCTGCCGCCTGGTCGCATTCGCCACACCACGAACCAGGTCACGGCAACAAGGACAAGGGCTCCCGCGGCCATTGCCGCGCGCCGCGGACTGCCGCGCACCTGCCGGACTCGCGGCTGTGGCTCGGCCCGAAGCCCCAGGCGTCGCTCGCTGATCCAGAAGAAGATCACCGGCGTGACAACCAGCACATGGACCAGCGACGACACCATGCCGCCGAGTACCGGCGTCGCGAGCGGCTTCATCACCTCCGCACCGGCGCGCGTGCTCCACATGATCGGGAGGAGTCCGGCGACGACAGTGGAGACGGTCATCACTTTCGGCCGTAGACGAAGCAATGCGCCCTCCATCACGGCCTCCATGAGGCCGGCCCGCGTCAGCGTTCCGCCGAGCTCATGTCGCTTCCGCTCGACCGCTTCCTCGAGATAGATCACCATGACGACACCGGTCTGCACGGCAGTGCCGAACAAGGCGATGAAGCCGACCCACACCGCAACCGAGAAGTTGTAGCCCAGCAGCCAGAGGAGATAGACGCCGCCCGTCAAGGCGAAGGGCACGGCGAGAAGTACATGCGCGGCTTCGAGCGCCGAGTGATACGTGAAGTACAGCAGCACGAAGATCACCAGCAACACGATCGGCAGGACGAGCTGCAACCTGGCTCGCGCTCGTTCCTGGTTCTCCCACCGGCCGCTCCAGCCCATGTAGTACCCCGCCGGCAACGAGACGTCCCGTGCGACGGTCGCGCGGGCTTCTTGAACGAAGCCGCCGACGTCACGGCCCTGCACGTTCAGGAGCACGGTCGCGAGCAGCAGGCCGTTCTCTGAAGAAATCATCGCGGGACCACGGGCGTGCTCGATGCGAGCGACCTGACCGAGCGGGATCTGCGCGCCATTGGACGCAGCCACGAGAACCTGACCGAGCGCCTGAGGATCCGTCCGGTACTCGGGGGCGTACCGAACCCGGACGGGAAAACGCTGGCGACCCTCGATGGTCGTCGTCAGCGTGGTTTCGCCCACTGCCGTCTCAATCACCTGCAGGATGTCGCCGACGCCGATCCCGAAACGCGCGGCCGCGGCACGGTCGACCTCGATGTTGAGATACTGACCACTGGTGACTTGTTCGGGGTAAACGTTGCTCGCACCCGGGACTCGGCGCACGCTGTCAGCGACCTTTCGCGCCAGTTCCTCGAGCACGGTCAGATCGGTGCCGAAGATCTTCACACCCACTTCCGAGCGGATCCCCGTCGTCAGCATGTCGATGCGATTGATGATGGGCATCGTCCAGATGTTGGAGACACCGGGAAGTTGCACGGCTTGCCCCATCTCCGCGCGCAGGCGGTCGAGCGTCATTCCCGGCCGCCATTCGTCCTTCGGTTTCAGGTGCACGAGGGTCTCGGTCATGTTGAGCGGTGCCGGATCGGTCGAGGTGTCGGCTCGTGCGACCTTGGCGACGACGTGCGCCACTTCCGGAAACCTCATCAAGGCGGCGTTCTGGCGGGCCGCAATCCTGGTGTTCTCCTCGAGCGAGATGCTGGGATCGGCGATCGGCATGAACATCAGGTCGCCCTCGTTGAGCGGCGGCATGAACTCGCTGCCGATCCCACGCGCCAGGATCAGCGCGCCGGCAAAGAGCACTGCCGCGGCCGTGATGGTGAGCGCCCGGTGCGCAAGCGCGCTCCGCAGCACCGGCCGATAGATCGCACGAAGCACACGCATGACGGGATTGGCCTCTTCCGGATGGAACCTCCCCCCGAGCAGCAACGTGCAGAGCACTGGCACGAGCGTGACGGAAATCACCGTGGCCGCGAGCACGGCGAACGTCTTGGTGAAGGCCAGGGGGTGAAAGAGCTTGCCTTCCTGACCGGTCAAGGCGAAGACCGGGATGAAGGCGAGCAGGATGATGGCCATCGAGAAGAACACGGGCCGCCCGACCAGTCGCGTGGAGTCGCGGACCGTCTCCCAGACTCGCCGGCGGTCGCCGGCATCGATTCCTCGCTGCTCAAGAAAGCGGAACGCATTCTCCGTGACCACGATCCCGGCATCGACGAGCACGCCAATCGCGATCGCAATGCCGGCGAGGCTCATGATGTTGGAGGAGATCCCCGCGTAGTACATGCCCAGGAACGACATCAGGACGGCGAGGGGCAGCGGCAGCGTGACGATCAGAATCGATCGGAAGTGCATCAGGAAGATGACGTGCGCCAGCGTCACGAGCGCGATCTCCTCGATGAGAGCCGTCCGCAACGTGCCGACCGTCTGCTCGATCAACTCCGAGCGGTCGTAGAACGGCACGATCGTGACGCCCTGCGGAAGGCCTGGCGCAATCTGGGCGATGCGCGCCTTCACTGCGTCGATGACGTCCTTCGTGTTGACGCCGGTTCGCGCGACGATGACACCGCCCACGGCTTCCTGCGTCCCTTTCACGAGCGAGGCGACCCGGAACGCGTTGCCGATCTGAACATTGGCCACCTGCTCGACGTAGATCGGAACCCCGTTGGCGCCGCCGACGACGATCCGTTTGACGTCGTCGACCGACGCGATCAATCCGATGCCTCGCACGATCAGCCAGGCGCCATTCGACTCGAGCACGTTGCCGCCAACATTCAGGTTGCTGTCGCGGACGGCCGACACGACAGAGCTCAAGGGCAGGTTGTAGCTCCTGAGGCGATTCGGATCGACATCCACCTGGTACTGCTGGACATGGCCGCCGACAGAGGCCACCTCCGCGACGCCCGGCACGGCATTGAGCTGGTAGCGGATGAACCAGTCCTGCAGGGTACGGAGATCGCGGAGCGAATGCGTCGGGCTCTCGACCGTGTACCAGAACACATGGCCGACACCGGTCGCGTCTGGTCCGAGCGTCGGCGTCACGCCCGTGGGCAGGCTTTTCGTGACGAGGCTCATGCGTTCGAGGACGCGGGTGCGGGCGAAGTACAGCTCGACGTTGTCCTCGAAGACGACGTAAACCATCGAGAAGCCGAACGCGGACTGCGACCGGACCACCCGTACACCTGCGAGTCCCTGGAGATTCGTGGTGAGCGGGTAGGTCACCTGGTCTTCGACCTCCTGCGGGCTGTGCCCCGGCCAGTCCGTGAAGACAATGACCTGGTTGTCGGAGAGATCTGGAATCGCGTCGATCGGCGTGGACGTCAGCGCCCACCATCCCCAGCCTGCGAGGCCGAGATACACGACGACGACGATGAAACGGTTCTTCAGCGCAACGTCAATGAGTCGATTGATCATGCCTGCCTCGTCGAGCCCACATGTCGATCACAAGCCTGCCCGCCGTAGCCGCATGGAGCTCACGCGGCGAAGGCGGGACACACAACGACTGTGAGCAGCTAAACGAGAAAGACCGAGAGGAGAACGTGCCTGGGCACTGGCGCACGGGGAATCGGCGCCGACGTACGCCAGACGTCGCTCAGCACGAGAGCGGGGACGCCGGCGGGCTGGACAACCCCTGCGCCGAGCACCGCCGCGGTAATGGCGCTGGCAAGCGGGGGGTTGGACTGATGGGAATTCTCGCGCTCTGATGACGCGCAGCAACTGTTGGCCTGGGCTTGCGTGTGAACGTGTCCTGACCCGGAGCCGTGGGAATCGCCCTTGTGCATCGGGCATTCGCCGTCCTCGGCACAGCACGCCATCCGGGCTTCAGGGCTCGGCAGCCACCCTGCGCAGAGCGCGGCATTTCCGGCCATCAATGCCAGAGTGAGCGCGACAGCCGACAAGCGCTGGACGAACCTCAGCACCTGTCTAGGATGCTCGACTGGAGAGGCGGTGTCAAACCCTCGACTACCTCTTGTCGATGCGAAATGAAATGGCCAGCCCAAGGTGCGGGCTTCGCTCGAGGAACGTCTTGGTGCCGAAAAGGGCTGCGTCGACGCCAAAGTTGCGTGTCAGGTTGAAGCCAGCCCCGGCTGAAGGGTACCAGCTGCCGTCGTAGTAGCGGCCCGCCCCTCGCACTTCTACCGCGCCAAACCTGTACTCCAGGCCCGCGCGGAACTGGTTGGCCATGTAACCGTGCGAGACCTCTGTGAGAACCGACCACTTTTCCCTGTGGTAGGCGACATCGCCTGTATACGTGACCGGCAGCTCGATTCGACGCGTCTCTCGCGTGGCTGGCAGCCTGACATGGACGAACTCGGTGTTGCCGAAGAAGCTCAGCAGGCTGACGTGGTGCCGCTCGATGTCGGTCCAGTTGATCCGGTTCGCGATGCCGCCCACACCAAAACCGAAATCCCAGCGATTGACGACGAACGCGACGCCGACATCGAGGGCCATGCCGCGGCCACTCGACGACGTGTGCCAGTCGAGCCCGAAGGGCGCCGACGGCGGATTGGGCAGAACGAGGCCGAACGAGTCGGTGTCGAGTTGAAGGTTCGCGTTGAAGGCGTCGAGGCGGAAACCCTGAAGGTAGTGGAAATTCGCGGCGACGTACATGCCATTGCGACCGGCAGCAGTCCCCTCCTGCGTGAACAACGGAAAGCGTGCCCGATACCCTCCGGTAATCGCAAGGGCCAGCTGGTCTGTCTCCCCTCCGCCGATGTCAAGGCTGGCGTCCGGAACGTACGTATCGCCCTGGCCGTTCAGGAGAGCCACGAGCTGGCTATCGAACTCCGCAAACGCGCGTGAGGCGAGATACGGACCCGCACCGGCGTAAATCCCCTGAAAGCTCCGGTCGTCCGAGCGCAGCATGAACGTCTTGCCCCAGTTCTCCAGGACAAGACCTTCTGCCGTGATCGAAGGATCGATGCTGAATCCGCTATACGCATTGAGGTCTGGTTCCAGCTGGGCTCGGACGATATCCCTGAAGAACGACCTGGCGGTCGTGTCTTCGCGCCGGCCGAAGACCTGGTGAAGCGGGCTGTAGGCGTACTCGACGGCGCGAGAGAAGTCGAAATCGTCGCGAGTCGGGAAAAAAACGCGGATGTCGCTCAACATCTTCACCAGCCCCACCGGGATCACGATCGATCGGTACCGGCGCTGCCGTTCGACCAGCTTCGATGCCAGGTTCGGGGTGCCTCCGGCGCCCCCGAGCGCGATGCGTCTGGCGTCGAAGCTGTAGTTCTGGGCGGACGCCGATGAGGCCGTTGCCGTGAGCAAGAGCACCGCCACCAATACGCCTCGCCATCCCGGCGTCAGCATTCCTTGTTTCCGATGTGCCACGCACCATCGAGTCCCGAGAGCTTCGCTTTCCAGGCATCAGCTTCGGTCGACGCAGAGGCGCTTGATGGCCGACAGCAGGTCGACGGACGAGAGTTTCGAGACGAAGGCCGATGCTCCGGCCTCGAAGAACGCCTGGCTGGCGTTCGGATCGTCCATCGCCGTGAACATGATCACCTTCATCCCGGGGTTCATGCGCGTGATCTCGCGACACGCATCCAGTGAGCGGACGTTCGGGAGGTTCACATCGAGCACAATCACGTCGGGCTGGAGTCGTTGCGCCGTCTCCAGCAGCGCCGCTGCCGTCCGCGACGCTTCCCACGATCTCGCAGTCCGGCGCCAGCAGCCGGCTGACGGCTTTCAGCATGTCAGGGTAGTCGTCCGCAAGCAGCACGCGGGGTCGCATGTCCATTGATCCACTAGTGTAACCGCTGCGCAACGAACGCCGCGGATTCGCTGAGTCGCAGCGTGATCGTGAACGTCGCGCCGCCTTCCGGATTGTTGCGGGCGACGATGGTGCCGCCATGTGCCTCGACGATCGTCCGTACGATCGTCAGGCCTATCCCGAGGCCGTTCGCTTTCGTCGTGACGAAGGGGGTGAACAGCGTGCCGAGGATCTCGGCCGGCACGCCCGGTCCCGTGTCGCGCACGCAGACGTCGACATCGGTGGCCCTGACCTCGCTGCCGATCGTGACACGACGCCGTGCCGTCGGCGTGTCGGCCATCGCGTCCATCGCGTTCATCACGAGGTTCACGAAAGCCTGCTGCAAGAGCACCTGATCGCCGTTGATGACGCACCGATGCGAAGACAGATCGACGGTCGCCTCGACCTGCCGCGCGCTCATGTCGTGCGCGACAAGGGCAAGGGTCTCTTCGATGACGGCGTGCAGATCGAGCGGTGTCCTGTCGAGCTGATGGCTTTTGAGCATCGTCCGATGGCGATCGATGATCTGTGTGGCGCGGACGCCCTGGGTCTGAATGTCGGACAGGATCTCTCCGATCGTGTCGGACGTCGCACGATTCGCGGCAATCATCATCTGCAGCGCCTGGGCGTTGTGCACGATCGAACCGAGTGGTTGACCCAGCTCATGTCCAATCGAGCTGGTCAGCGCCGACATCGTCTGGCGACGACTGGCGTCGGCGGCGAGTGCCAGGTTCCGGCGGCTGTCCATCTCAGCCCGCTGCCGTGCGCGGCGGTGGTACAGGAGTCCGACGATGAGGAGCGATTGGACGACCAGCACGCCGACGGCGCTCAGCACCGTGCCCTTGTATGCGCTCCACAGGCTCGGACTGCGATAGCGCACGACGCTCCCTGGCGGCAACCGGCTCTCGGCGATGCCCCACCGCTGCAGCTCGCGCCAGTCGAATACCGGTTGACCTGGCCGTTGCGACGCGACGTTGATGCGGCCCGGCGGCTCACCGTTCAAGAGTCGAATGGCCACCTCGGCGGTGCTGCGAGCGAGGCTGTCAATGGGCATCATCGTTCCGCCCACCACCCCGGAGCCGAAGTAGACGCTCTGCATCCCAAACAGGGGAACATTCGTTGTGGCGTGAAGCTCGGCGAGCACTCGCTCGTCCGCATACGCCCCGCCCTGCGCGTCGGTGCCGAACGTCAGATAGAAGATCGCCGAATCGCGTGGAAGGCTCGCACAGTAGCGCACGATCTCCGGCAGGGACAGTTCCTCGGACCAGACGAACGTCAGCCGGTCCTGAAATCGCTTGAACTCTTCCTCGAGCTCTCGACGCCAGAATCTGCTGAGCAGCCCGGACCCCGCCACCACGAAGACCTGCCTGGTCTGCGGCAGCAGTTGCAGGATTTCCTCGACCAGCCGAGGGTAATCGTTGACGACCGCGACAGCGGTTTCGTTCTCGCCCAGCGGCGCGTCCCGCAGAAATCGCTCATCGACAGCCGCAAACAGGAGCGGCCTGTCGGGAAAAAGCTGCTGTCGATGGGCGCGCGCGAACACCGTCGCAGGGCCGCCAACCGTCATGATGAGGTCCGGCCTGGTCCGACCGGCGAAGATGGCCTGGATGTAGTCGACAACCTCTCGCTCCGGCGCGCTGACAGACCCTATCGGGCCGACGACGACCTGAACGACGTTCACCGGTGTCCCGGCGCGCTGGTCCAGTTCTACACGGAAGTGGCCGGTAAACGAGTCGATAATCAGATTGCCGCGGTCGAACGATTGCAGCACAAGCACCTGCCGGACCACGGGCGCAGGCTGGCCGGACGCCACACCGCTAGCCAGCACGCCCGCCAGCGCGGCGCCGCGCCATCCGTTAGAGACCCACGACATGGGGCAATGATATACATCCTCGCATGCGAATCAGGAATCGGCTGGTCGCCGCAGTCCTGGCGCTGGTATGCGGGCCTGCTCCCGCAGCCGCACAGCCCACGGGAGACGTGTCCGGTTCGATTTCCGACCAGACTGGTGCGCGGCTGTCCGGCGTCAACGTGACGATTCAGGGTGTCGTCGACCGCGCGGCGGAAACCGGCCCCGGGGGCGAGTTCACATTTCCGGGCCTTCCGGAAGGCGACTATGAGATCTCGGCGGAACTGATCGGATTCGAGCGGGCGCATCGCGGCGTGCGCGTACAGATCGGCGAACGGACCATCGTGTCCCTCACCCTGCGCGTCGCCATCCGGGAAGACACGATCGTCACAGCGGCGAAGGTGGGCGCGAGCGACGTGCAAGCGACCCCGATCGCGATCAGTGCCGTCTCGAGCGCCGAGCTCGAGCGACTGGGTACGTCGACGCTGGATCAAGCGGCTGCGCTCGCCCCAGCGGTCACGCTTTCTCAGAACACCGGTTTCGGTCAGCTCACGATCCGCGGGATTGGCGCGAACGTCGTCAACGCCGGATCGGATCCGAGTTCGGCCATGTATCTCGACGGCGTCTACCTCGGTCGTCCGGCGATGGAGTTCGTGCAGTTTCTCGATCTCGATCGCGTCGAGGTACTGCGCGGTCCCCAGGGCACATTGTATGGACGCAACGCCGTCGGCGGAGCGATCAACTTGATCTCGAGGCCGCCGACGAATGACGTGCAGGCGTCGGCCGGATTCACCGCGGGGAAGTTCGGCGAACTTCGCGCCAACGCGCGGATGAGCGGGCCGCTCAAACGCGACCGGGTGATGGGGGCTGTTGCCTTCACGCGTGGCGTTCGCGACGGATACGTCCGCGACCTCGAGCACCCGGACCGTCCGCTTGGTGGTGATGATGTCACCGCCGCGCGGGGGCAGTTGCGCATGGTGTTCGACCGCCGCACGAGTCTGCTGCTGTCCACCGACGTCGACGCACAGGATGGGACGCCGCTGACCTTCAGCAAGGTGCTGGTGTCGAAACCGGGATTTCAATTCGACAACCCGCCTGATCTCCACGACGTTCGTGCATCGGCGCTCGCCTGGAATCGCACGCGGCAATACGGCGCGAGCGCGCGGCTGACGCTGGCGCTTTCCTCGTCGACCACCCTGGTCAGCCTGACGGCGTATCGAAGCCTGGATTTCGAATACTTCGTCGACGCCGACATCACCGAGCTCAACCTGTTGACGACACACCAGCACGACCGGCAGCACCAGCTGTCGGAGGAACTCACGGTTTCACACCAGCAGCCCCGGCTGAATTGGGTCGGAGGGGTATTCCTCTTCAAGGAAGCCGATCACCAGTCGTACTGGGTCGATCAATCTGCCGCGCAAATCCAGGTTCGGCTCGACCCTCGGGTCGACGCGGCCAGCCGCGCGGTCTTCGGACAGTCGACCGTCGGATTGACGCCGCGGCTGTCGGCCACCGCCGGGGTTCGCTACACACACGAGGGGAAGGACATCGACAACGCCGGCGGACGCTACGGCCTCGATGCGCCGTATGCGCCGGTTCCCGGGTCGGTCTACGGCTATTCCGATTCCATCGCGCACGACGCCTGGACGCCCAAAGTCGGCATCGAGATAAAGCTGCCGCACGACGCGCTCGCCTATGTGTCGGCGACACGAGGGTTCAAGAGCGGCGGCTTCAATCCGTCGTCCACGGCCCCGGGCCGCGGCTACGCTCCTGAATGGGCCTGGAGCTACGAAGGCGGATGGAAAGGCACGCTCATGAACGGTCGCTCCAGGTTCGCCGTGTCTGCCTTCGTCATGGACTACACGAACCTGCAGGTGCAGACGCCGATCGCGATCGGGGTCTTCGACATCCGTAATGCCGCAGCCGCCACAATACGCGGCGTCGAAGTAGAGAACACGTCACGCTTGGGCCACGGCATCGAGGCCGGGGGGCATCTGGCATGGCTCGATGCCACCTACGATCAATACATCGCCGTCAACAACCTCAATGTCGCCGGAGACGTGGCTGGGAACCGGCTGAACAACGCTCCGGAGTGGGCGGGGCGCCTCTGGATCGAGTGGACGGGCGACATCGGCCGATCGAGCCGGCTGTCGATCGCGGCCGACTCGACGGCGCAGTCGACGGTGTTCTTCACACCGTTCAACGACATCATCCAGCGGCAGAGTCCATATGGCCTTCTCGGCGCCCGCATCGAATACGGTCCCAGCCATCGTCGATGGGCTGTTGCCGCGTACGCACGAAACCTCACGAACACGGACTACATCACGGCGACGTTCGGGACGGCACCCACGGCCTTTGGCGGACGTCCTGGCCCTTCGCGTCAGTTCGCGATTGACTTCACCGTCCGGCGATAAGGCCAAGGGGCGCTTTGTCACCAAAGCAAGGCCAGCGGCTGCTCCTGGCCATGGCAAGCCCTCGAAAACACAGAAATTCTGTGTCGGCGCATGTCTTCCAGGCTGGCGCAGCTCTTGCCCTGCTGAGGGGATAGGCACGTATGCGACCTGACGATCGGAACTTTGACCTCATCGTCATCGGCTCCGGTATGGGTGGGCTGACTGTCGCAAGCCTCATGGCTCAACTCACACGTCAGCGGGTGCTGGTGCTGGAGCGCCATTTCAGGCTCGGCGGGTTCACGCACAGCTTCACGCGGCCCGGCCACCGCGCGTGGGACGTTGGGCTGCATTACGTGGGCGGAATGGGCGCCGGCGAGACCGGTCGCCAGTTGTTCGACCTCGTGACCCGGCGCGGCGTGCGGTGGCAGAAGATGCCCTCGCCCTTCGAGAAGTTCGTGTATCCGGACTTCACCTTCGATGTGCCGGACGATGAAACGAGCTATCGGCAGGCACTCGTCGCGCGATACCCGCAGGAGCGTGCGGCGATCGAAACGTACTTCAGGGACCTCCACGCCGCAGCCGGCTGGTTTGGCGCGCAGATTGTCGCTCAGGCTGTCCCCCGCATGATGGCCGCGCTCGTTCGGATGGCGAGCCGCCCGCGACAGGCGCTCGCGCTCTCCACGACGGCGGCGTATCTCGACGAGCATGTGCGTGACCCGCAGCTCAAAGCGGTGCTCGCCTCGCAGTGGGGAGATTACGGGCTGCCCCCGTCGGAGAGCGCATTTGCGATTCATGCGCTCGTCGCGGGCAGCTACCTGGGCGGCGGGTACTATCCGATTGGTGGCGCCGGGACCATCGCCACGAGCGTCGCCGATATCGTCGCCGCAAACGGCGGCCAGTGCCTCGTCAATCACAGAGTGGCTGAAATTATCGTCTCGGATGGCGCGGCGGTCGGTGTCAGGATCGAGTCAGACGGGCGGCACGGTGCGGACCTGCGGTTCAGCGCACGCCGGGTCGTCTCGGACGCCGGGGCGTTTACGACCTTCTGCAATCTGTTACCGCAAAGTGTGCCGATTCCGTTCAGGTCCGATCTCGAACGCGTGGCTGAGGGTCACAGCTTCGTGACGCTGTATCTCGCGTTCAAAGAGAGTCCGGCGAAGCTGGGCTTCAAGGGAGAGAACCACTGGATTTACGACGGATACGATCACGATGCGCTGTTCAAGCAGCATGGCGCCGTCCTCGAAGGACGACCCAGGGGGTGTTACCTGTCCTTTCAGTCGCTCAAGGACCCGGAGGCGACGGCGCACACCGCCGAAATCATCGCGTTCCTCGACTACGCATCGGTTGAAGCATGGAAGAGTCAGCCATGGCACAAGCGGGGCGACGAGTACGACCGATTGAAGCATCGTGTCGCCGAGGGCCTGCTGGATTTCGTCGACCGGCACTATCCGGGTTTCAAAGCCCTCGTCGACTACTGCGAGGTGTCGACACCGCTGAGTGTTGAACACTTCACCGGGCATCGGCGCGGATCGGTGTATGGCATCCCCGCGACGCCGGAGCGCTTCCGGCTGCCGTACCTGAGCGTGGCGACGCCGGTGCGAAACCTCTACCTGACGGGCTCCGATGTGGCCTCGCTCGGGATCATGGGCGCGATGATGGGTGGCGTCGCCACGACAGCTCGCTTGCTGGGGCCTCTGGGGTTCTTTCGGATTATGGCCGCCTCGAAGAGATCTGCGGCGTGAATACGGTGCGGGCGAAGCGATACACCGCCGAGGCCAACGAGCAGAGGAGAGACCCGAAAGACTACGTGTCGTAGATATCCGGCCAGTAGTTTTTCGGGTGTCCCCTTCGCGTAGTTCTCCTCTCCCACTTACGACGACACCGCGGCAAGAATGCCTCCGATGGTTCGTCCGAGGCGACGGACGGGACCTGGCGGTCAGAATGACAAGAACCGCGCTATCGGCACGGTTTGTGCCCGATCATCGTGGCGCCGCCAGCCGTTCTGCCAATTCACGCTGGAGAATCGCCCCCAATCGAAGCCAGAACCCACGGTATTTCGTGCCCGGTCCGACGTACCGGAGATGCGGAATTGTCCGTGATGAAAAAGGTGAGAATCCGACCATGACAACGATGAGAAACCTGTGCCCGCGATCTGGCGTTTACCTCGGCGTGGGCGCACTCGTGGCCCTGACAGCCGCCTCGGCTTGTACCGGTCGACAGGAGGAGACGACGCCGGCGGCGACGGCAGCGTCCTCCTCCGCGACCGACGCGCCCATCCCGGACACGGCCTCACCGCTCGACGCCCTCCCGGAAGCCGTGCGGCTCGTGATGGAGAAGCCGTTCACCGGGGACTTTGACGAGATGCTCAAGCGCCGCGCGATTCGCGCGGGCGTCACGTTCAACCGCACGCACTACTTCATCGACAAGGGGCAGGAGCGCGGGTTGACCTATGAAGCGCTCAAGGCGTTCGAGAGCGACCTGAACACGGATCTGAAGACGGGCAATCTCAAAGTGCACGTGGTGATCGTGCCGATGTCGCGCGATCAACTGCAGTCCGCTCTCTTGAGCGGCAAGGTCGACATGGTCGCGGCGATGGTCACCGTCCGGCCCGAACTGGAGGCCGTCGCCGCGTTCTCCGAGCCCACGCGCACCAACGTGAGCCAGGTGGTGGTCACCGGACCGGGAGCGCCGCCGATCGCCAGCGTAGACGACCTGGCAGGCCAGGCGGTGTTCGTCCGCAAAGCGAGCGCGTATTACGACACCCTCACCAAGCTGAACGAGCAGCTGAAAGCGCGCGGCAAGCCGGCCGTGGTGATCGACGAGGCGCCCGACGTATTCGAAGACGATGACATCCTCGAGATGGTCAACGCGGGCCTCGCTCCGATCACGATCGTGGACGATTATCTGGCCGAGTTCTGGACTCAGGTGTTCACCGGCATCACGGTTCACAAAGACGTGGCCGTGCGCACCGGCGGTCGCCTGGCCGTCGCCTTCCGCAAGGACACTCCCAGGCTCCGCGAGGCCGTCAACGACTGGATCCGCAAGCACCAGAAAGGTGACGCCTTCCGGAACACTATCGAGCGCCGCTATCTCCAGAGCGTCAAGTACGTGAAAAACGCCGCGGCGGACGCCGAGCGGCAGAAGCTCGCGACGGTGGGCGAGATCTTCAAGAAGTACGGGGCCGAGTACAAGGTCGACTACCTGCTGATGGCGGCGCAGGGCTACCAGGAATCGACGCTGGACCAGAACGTCAAGAGTCCGGTGGGCGCGATCGGCGTGATGCAGGTCATGCCGCCAACCGGAAAGGAACTGAACGTCGGCAACATCTCCGAGGTCGAGCCGAACATCCACGCCGGCGTGAAGTACATGCGCTTCATGATGGACCAGTACTTCAAGGACGAGCCCATGGACGACCTGAACAAGATGCTGATGACATTCGCCGCCTACAACGCGGGACCGGGACGGGTGCGACAGCTCCGGCGTGAAACAGAGAAGCGAGGGCTCGATCCCAATCTCTGGTTCAACAACGTCGAACGCATCGCCTCGGAGCGGATCGGTCGCGAAACGGTCACCTACGTCAGCAACATTTACAAGTACTACATCACCTACCGCCTGGTCAGCGATCAGCAGACTCGGCGTGAAGCGGCGAAGGCGGAGATCGAAAAGCGCAAGTGATGCCTGAATCGACATGAGCGAAAGGGTGAAGTTGCCAGATGGAGAGGTCACGATGAATCGATTGATGTTGCTTGTCACGGCATGTGCGCTGACGCTCGTGTCGGCCGTGCCCGCGCACGCGCAACTGAATGGCAGCCATAGCCTGGGCGATTTCGGCGTGCAGTCCGGATCCCAGCCTGCGCCCGGCTTCTACGCCGCGCTCTTCTACTATCGCTATGACACCGACACCATTAAGGACAAGGACGGAGACATCGTCCGCCCCGCGCCCAATACTCCGGGCAGCATCGGACTCACGGCCGTCGCGCCGATTCTCTGGTATGTGAGCAAAGCCAAAGTCCTGGGCGCGAACTACGGCGCGATGCTCGTGCTTCCCTGGGCCAACGGCGCGCTCGAAGCGCCCGCGTTCACGGTCGGCCAGACGATCGACACGAGCCTGGCCGACATGCTGGTTCGCCCGATCGATCTCGGCTGGCACGCCAAGCGTGCAGACGTCACTACCGGGTTTCAGATCTACATGCCGACGGGCGAGTACGAGCGCGGCGGCAGCGAGAACCTCGGGAAAGGCATGTGGGCGTACGAACCATTCATCGGCACGACCGTGTTCTTCGACGAGAAGCGAACCACCAGTTTCGCGACTACGGCTTTCTGGGAGTTCCACGGGGAGAAGAAGGACACCGACACGAAAGTGGGTCAACTGCTCACGCTCCAGGGCGGTACTGGGTAAATCATTCCTCGGCGGCGGGCTCGTCGTCGGCGCGGCGTACTACGCGCAGTGGAAGCTCACCGAAGATCGGTTCGCCCAGTTCGTGCTGCCAGGTGGAGGCACGATTAACCTGGATATCCCGAAGCACAGGGTGTTCGCGTTCGGGCCCGACGTGACGCTGCCGGTCGCGACGAAGTCGAAGCTCTTCTCCCTCGTCAACATCCGCTATCTCTGGGAATCGGGTGCGCGGCTGAAAACACAGGGGCAGACGCTGGTCGTCACGGCGACCTTCCCTGTTCCCAGTGTGAAACTACAATGAGTGGCGGTTTCGTCGAGCGCATGAAATGACCGCAAGGAGCCCAAAATGAAGAAGAACATCCTGGCCGCGGCGATCCTCGCGTACCTGACCATGGGCGGACTTACGTTCGCGCAACTCGCTTTTACGAAGGTTCAGGTCGCCGACCGCATCCGCAAAGTGGAAGACGGCGTCGACGAATTTCGCAAGTGGGCGGAGAACAGAGCGGAGCAGGGACAATCCGCCGGACAAGCCGCGAAAGCGTCTGGCCGCACTCGAGGCCGTACGGCAACCGAGTCGCAGAAGGCCGTCGCGCGCGAGAAGAAGGACGAACTGGATGACGCGCTCGGCGATCTGAACCGCTCGACGAACCGGCTGCGGCGGAAATTCGACCCCACCGACAAGTGGATGGAGACCCGGCCGCAGGTGGAGAACGTCCTCGACGACGCGCGCAAGATCAATCAGGTCATGGTGCGCGGCAAGTACGGTACGCAGGCGGAACGCTTTTGGGCCGTGTTGCGGGAAAGCATCAACGATCTGGCCCGTTGCTACAATCTGACGCCATTGGGAGTGTGATCATGAAGCGAGTGTCACAATTTCTTCTTGCCGCCGGCCTGGCGGTCACGCTCGGGGGCGTGACCGGCTGCAGTGCTCCGGAACCGCAGCAAACGCAACAGGCCGCGGCGCCTGCGCCAGGTTCCACCGAGCTCGATCGGACCGTGCTGCCCATCGCGGAACCGAAACCTCCGACATACAAGGAGCTCGATGCGCGCAACGCGAAACCGCCGGCACGATTCGAGGTCAAGGCACCTGCCCGCGCGCCCAATGTCGTCATCGTGCTGATCGACGACGTCGGCTTCGGCGGGCCGAGCACGTTCGGCGGACCGATCCGCACACCGACGCTGGACCGGCTTGGCCAGTCGGGCCTGCGCTTCAACAACTTCCACACGACGGCGCTGTGCTCGCCGACGCGCAACGCGCTCAAGACCGGGCGGAATCATCACACCGTCAACACCGGCTCCATCATGGAGACGGCGACGGCGTTTCCCGGCAACACCGGCCAGAATCCGAACAGCGTCGCTCCACTGGCCGAAATGCTGCGGCTCAACGGCTACAGCACCGGCGCGTTCGGCAAGTGGCACGAGACCGCCGCGTGGGAGACCAGCGTGTCGGGCCCGTTCGACCGCTGGCCGACGCACCAGGGGTTCGACAAGTTCTACGGCTTCATCGGCGGCGAGACCGATCAGTGGTATCCGCTCGTCTATGATGGCCTGATCAAGGTCGAACCGCCGAAGATGGAGAACTACCACTTCACCGTGGACATGACCAACCAGGCCATCAACTGGGTGAAGGCGCAGCAGTCGATGACGCCCGACAAACCGTTCTTCGTCTACTTCGCCACCGGCGCGACGCATGCGCCGCACCACGTGCCGAAGGAATGGGCGGACAAGTACAAGGGCCAGTACGACAAGGGCTGGGATCAGGTGCGCGTGGAAACGCTCGAGCGCCAGAAGAAGCTCGGCGTGGTTCCCGCCAACACGCAACTGGGCGAGCGGCCGAAGGACCTCAAGGCGTGGGACACGCTGCCCGCCGCCGAGAAGCGGCTCTACGCCCGTCAGGCCGAAGTGTTCTCGGGATTCCTGGAGCAGACCGATGCCGAAATCGGGCGGTTTGTGACGGCGCTGGAGGACATCGGCGAGATGGACAATACCCTGTTCATCTACATCGCCGGCGACAACGGCACGAGCGCCGAGGGCGGCTTCGTCGGCATGTACAACGAGATGACCTATTTCAACGGTGTCGCCGAGAAGGTCGAGGACTTGATCCCGCTCGTCGACAAATGGGGCGGACCGGAAACCTTCCCGCACATGGCGGCGGCCTGGGCGGTGGCGTTCGACACGCCGTTCTCGTGGACCAAGCAGGTGGCGTCGGACTTCGGCGGCACCCGCAATGGCATGGTCATTCACTGGCCGCAGGGCATCAAGGACAAGGGCGGCGTGCGCAGCCAGTTCTCGCACGTCATCGACATCGCTCCCACCATTCTCGAGGCCGCCACGCTTCCCGAGCCCAAGTCGGTCAACGGCACGGTGCAGACGCCGATCGAGGGCACGAGCCTCGTCTACGCATTCAATGATGCGAAGGCGCCGGAACGGCACAAGACGCAGTACTTCGAGATGTTCGGCAACCGCGCGATCTACAACGACGGCTGGCTGGCGCGGACCATCCACCGCGCACCCTGGCAGACGAGCGGAATGCAGCCGCTGGCCTCGGACGTCTGGGACCTCTACGACGTAAGGAACGATTTCAGCCTGACGAAGAACCTGGCCGCCGAGCAGCCCGCGAAACTGAAGGAGCTGCAGGCCCTGTTCATGACGGAGGGCGAGAAATACCACGTGCTGCCCATCGATGACCGGACGATCGAGCGTACGAACCCGGCCCTCGCCGGCCGGCCCGATGTGCTCGGCAGCCGCACGTCGCTGACTCTGTACGAAGGCATGCAGGGGATGCTGGAAAACACCTTCATGAACATCAAGAACCGTTCGAGCAAGATCACCGCGGAGCTCGTGATCCCGGCCGGCCGCGCCAACGGCGCCATCCTGTCGCAGGGCGGGCGCTTCGGCGGCTGGTCGATGTACATGAAGGACGGCAAGCCGGCGTACACGTACAACTTCCTCGGGCTGTCGCGCTATACCGTCACCGCGCCGCAAGCGCTACCGCCTGGCCCGGCGACCGTCATCCTCGACTTCGCCTACGACGGCGGCGGCGTCGGCAAGGGTGGCAAGGCAACGCTGCTGGTAAACGGCAAACCCGTCGCCGAAGGGCGCGTCGAAAAAACACAGCCGAATATCTTCTCGGCGGATGAGACAGCGGACGTCGGCATCGACAATCAGACACCGGTGGCCCTGGGAATCGGCATCGGCGCGGAAACTCGATTCACCGGCAAGATCAACAAGGTTACGCTGGAAGTGAGATAGACGTGCTCGAGGAGCCTCGAACTTCGGGAGAGACGCGCCGTGCCCGACGCCAACAGGCTTGAGACGTTCGCGAAGTACGTGGCGGTCGTCAGCGCGCTCGCCGCGGCGATCGTCGGCATCGGTCAGTTCCGGCGGGGTGTGTCGCAAAGCGTCAGGGAGCTCGAGTGGAAGCAGGCCGAGATGGCGCGAACGATCGTCAACGGCATGCTGAACGACGAGGGCTGGGATGCGATGTCGATGCTCGACTGGGAGGAAGGCCGCACCTACGAGATTGCGCCGGGCTCGAAGGTGCGGATTCTCCCGTCCGACGTCGCACCCGCGCTCGAGGCCGCCTTGACGACGCACGGGTCCCAGCGCACGGACGCGCAGCGATTCATCGGAGACCGTTACGACCGTTTCTTTTTTCTGGTGAGTCAGCTGCAAGCGGCGGTACGCTCGGGTCTTGTTCGAAAAGAGGACGTGCAGTTTCCGCTCAGTTGGTACGTCGAGAAGCGGCTTTGCGGGCACAAGAAGCTGCTGCTCGCGTACATTGCGGCGAACTCCGCGCCCGAGTCAGCGCAATACTTCGAATCTCTCGAAGCCTGGCAGCGATGCCCTTCGGGCTAGCAGTCGTGCGAGGACGCGCTTCCATGAGCGTAGCGGCCCGGTTACTCAGCGTAGCCGCTGCGTTCGCCCTCTTCCTGATTCCGACGACAGGATCGGCGCAGGAACTGGAGCCCGGCGCCTACTGGCCCATCCCCACGGGTTTGAACATCGTCACGGTGGTCAACAACATCAACTGGGGCGACGTGGCGTTCGACCCCGCGGCGCCGATCGACGAGGCGAGGGCCACGATCAACACCACGGCCTTTACGTTCACGCGGGCGTTCAGCCTGGGTGGCCGGTCGGCCAACGCGACGGTAATCGTGCCGGTCGTCGGCGGCCACCTGGAAGGCTTGTATCTGGGGCAGCCGGCGGAGACCGGGCGGTTCGGGCTTGGCGATCCGAGATTGCGCCTGGGCGTCAACCTGTTCGGGGCGCCGGCGATGACGCCGAAGGAGTATGCGTCGTCGTACCGCCAGCGGACGCTGGTCGGGGTCAGCATCACGGCGGCGCCGCCGCTGGGCCAGTACGATCCGGCGAAGCTCGTCAACCTTGGCACCAATCGCTGGTCGTTCAAGCCCGACATCGGCGTGTCGCACACGCGTGGCCAGTGGGTCGTGGAAATGATGGCCGGCGTCTGGATCTTCACCGACAACGACAACTTCGCCGGCGGCAGCACGCGGACCCAGGATCCCATCGCGCAGGCGCAGTTCCACCTGACCTATCGGTTCACGCGCGGCATGTGGCTGGCGGCGGACGCCAACTACTACACGGGCGGCCAGACGACGATCGGGGGCCGGCAGAACCTCGACCTGCAGCGCAATTCACGGGTCGGCGCGACGTTTTCGCGGGCACTCAGTCCACGCCAGGCGATTCGGCTCTCCGTGAGCCGCGGCGCCTACACCACGATCGGCGCCGACTTTAACTCCGTCGCGGTCGGCTACAACTACGCCTGGGTGCGTTAGAGCAGTTCTCAGTCGTCAGTTCCCAGTCGTCAGTTCTCAGTCGCTGAGCCCGCACATCTTCGTCACGACGTTTACCGCGCGCGTAACATCGCACGAACCGCGTAAACGCCGCGGCATCCTTCTTCACAAACTCAACGACTTAACCGCCGTCCACGCGGCACGCTCCTTGCCATCGGCCCGCCCGCGCGAGGCCCCCAGCCGACCTGCCGTCGACACGCGTCTCGCAAAGAGGGAAGGTAGATCATGAGAAGGAACGCCATGCTCACCACGGTTGCGCTCGTGGTGATCGCCGGCACGACCGTCGTCGTGACCGACAACAACTTCAGCAGGCGCATCAGGGAGGTCCTGACCGGCCACGAGGAACTGCCTCTCGTGTTGACCAACGGTCGAGGGTTGTTCACGGCCCACATCAACGAGGACGGCACGGAGATCGCCTACAAGCTGCGATATTCCGGGCTCGAATCGAACGCAACCCAGGCACATATTCACATCGGCCAGCCGGGGATCAATGGCGGCGTCTCCGTGTTTCTGTGCGTGAATACCCCGCCGATTAACCCTCCGGCGGCCCCGGCGGATCTCCCGCCTCCCTGCCCGCTGCGCGAAGGTGAAGTCGAGGGCGTGCTCGCGGCGAACGACGTGGTCGGGCCTGTTAATCAGGGCGTCCTGGCCGGGGATTTCGGCCGGTTGATCTACGCGATTCGGACAGGCAACACGTACGTGAACGTCCACACCGTGCAATCGCCGGGCGGCGAGATCCGCAGGCAGATCGATCATGACGACGACCGCGACCACGACCACGACCACGACTGACAGATAAAGGAGCCGGCTCTCCCGGCCTGCGCGCGAAGCGCGCAGGCCTCTTTCCTTTCTGGCGATGTCGTTCCAGCGCGCCCGGGTCACCCGCCAAGCGCCTATGTGGGTAGCCCGCCAGTGAGTCTCAGCATCCACCGCATGCACGTGTGTCCGAAGTCGGCGCCCTCGCCGTACATCATCGGGCAGGCGCCAGCGATGACGCTGATGTCGTGTTGACCGCAGTACTCGACTGCCACCGGCGAGACACTCGATCCCTTTCCTAAAGACTGGTGCATCCACACGCGATGAACCCCGGCATCGCTGCAGTCGCGCACGATCCGTTCCGTGGTTTCAGGTCGCGTGATGATCACCACGCCGTCGACACCGCCGGGGATTGACTGCAGGTCGGGATAACAGCGATCGCCTTCGAAGGTCTGCATGTGCGGATTGACCGGGAAGACATCGTGACCGGTCTTCTTCAATCGTTCATAGATCAAATTGCCCACGGGGTGGTGGCTGTTGTTGCGCGACACGCCCGCCACCGCGATGCGCTTTTGAGCCAGAAAGTCGTGGACTTTGGTTTCGAGAGTTGTTGTCTTCATCGCCCTACCGCTCCCTTCGCCGGCTCGCAACTGCTCCGGCGTGGTTCTCCGCACCGAAAAGATCGCGAGTGCCATTCCTGCCATCGGCAGCGCCACGTCGGCGTATACCCCCAGCAGAAACGCCGCGGATCCGCCTATTGCCGACCAGATCACTGGAACAGTCGAGAGGCGCCAGGACCGCGGCGTCGCCAGCATCAACACGCCAGCCGTGAAGATCGTCGTCGGGCACGGCACGCCGAACGTCGGGATTCTCGACAGGCTGAGATAGTCAATCGCGTTGATGGCGGGATAGGCCAGCGAGTACGCGATCAGGCCCCACGCCGGCGGAGCCCACGCGTTGCCCCACGGCGCGAACGACAAACGCCGCTGCACGACAGCCCACGCGGAAGAAGAGGACGGCCTGGCCGAGGAAGAGCGCCGCGAAGAGCCACGCGGCCGGGTTGATGCGCGTGAAGTACGCCGCGTGATAGGCCAGTGCGGACCACGCCCAGTGCCCGGCCAGGAGCGCACTGATCCAGCGATCATGAGGGCGGCGCGCTGAGAGTCGCAGACCAACGACTACCGCTGAGGCAATCCATAGAGCGGCCGCAGCCGGCCACAGGGCTTCGTTGTAGGCGGCGAACAGATCGAAGAACTGCTCTCTCGTGAACGGCAGCGGCATTTCGGTCGGACCTCACGTCCACTGGAGAGCGAGCAGACCAGGTGCCAGCGTCGGCGCCACGCATATTCGGCCGCACGGTGTTGAATCGGGGTCGAACACCGCCGCGGAACGCTGAAAATTCGCGCACATTCGGAAATTTCCCCCACTGGTCCCGGCGGAAGTTCGCCGCGACACCACGCTTCGAGGCCCTCAGGCTCGGCAAGCTTCATGCGTCTGAAAGTTGCCGCTGGAGGCACCATGTACGCCGTCACATCACACGTGATTGAAGGACACGTCAGTCGCGGCTTCGAGGCCGTGCGCGTCGCGTTCGAGGAAAACTTCGCCCGGCGCGGCGAGTTGGGCGGCGCCTGCTGCGCCTTCTACCGCGGCGAGAAGGTCGTCGATCTCTGGGGCGGTGTCCGGAACAAGGTAACCGGCGAGCCCTGGGAGCGCGACACGATGGTCGTCGTTCACTCGGCCACCAAGGGGCTGGCGGCGATGACGCTCGCGATCGCCCACTCGCGCGGTTGGCTGGACTACGAGCAGCGGGTCGCCACGTACTGGCCCGAGTTCGCGCAGAACGGGAAGGCGACGATCACCGTGCGCCAGCTGCTCGCGCACCAGGCCGGTCTGTTCGCCTTCGACGAACCCGTCGATCGCCGCGTGGTCGCGAACCCGGACCAGTTGGCGGCGGTGATGGCCCGTCACAGGCCGGCGTGGGAGCCCGGCACGCGACAGGCCTATCACGGGCTGACCCTCGGGTTCTACGAAGGCGAGCTGCTGCGACGCGTGGATCCCCGGCATCGCACCCTGGGACAGTTCTTTCAGGACGAGATTGCGACGCCTCTCGGAGAGGATTTCTACATCCGGTTGCCCGAAGGGATCCCGAACGCCCGTCTCGCCACCCTTTCACCTCCGGGCATGATGAAGATGCTGATTGGGTTCCGCCCCGCGCGCCTCCTTGTCGAGGGGCTGAATCCCCGTTCGAATATTTCCCGCGCGCTCACTGTGAACCCTGGTACGTCGGTCTACCTCGATGCGTCGCGCGTGTACACGCGCAATCTGGAGGTGCCGGCGGGCGGCGGTGTGGGCACCGCGCGCGCGATGGCACACGCGTACGGCGTCTTCGCGACCGGAGGACGCGAGCTGGGACTGCGAAAAGATACGCTGGACCTGCTGGCCGCGCCGGCGATTCCACCCGCGCTCGGGTTCTACGACGAATGCCTGAAGGGTGAGGTGCAGTTCTCCCTTGGCTTCATGAAGCCGTGCGCGAACTGGCGCTTCGGCGGCGCGCGCTCGTTTGGCTCGCCTGGCACGGGCGGCGCGCTGGGCTTTGCCGATCCGGACGCCGGCATCGGATACGGGTACGTGACCAGCCGGATGGGCACCGTCTTCACTGGCGATCCGCGCGACGTCGCGCTCAGGGACGCACTTTACACAGCGCTCAGGTCCGGTCCGCGTGAGAGGTTGGCGCCAGAACGGATCGCGTCATGACCCGGGTGATGCCCAGCTTGCATGCCTTCATCCCACGATGTTACAAACGTTCCACATGAAGATTGGTGTCGTCGGCTGCGGCATGGTCGGCTCGACCTCGGCGTTCGCGCTGGTCATGAGCGGCGTGGGACGGGAGATTGTGCTGGTGGACGTGAACCGTGCGCGCGCCGAGGCCGAGGCCAACGATATCTATCACGCCGTTCCGTTCGCGCACCCGCTGACCGTGCGCGCGGGGGAATATGCCGACCTCGACGGGGCGCGCGTGGTCGTCATTGCCGGCGGTGTGGCGCAAAAGCCGGGCGAGACGCGCCTGCAGCTGCTGCAACGAAACGCCGACGGTGTTCCGGCAGATCGTTCCATCGGTCCTGCGCGCCGCTCCCGCCGCGGTGCTCCTCATCGTCACCAATCCCGTCGACGTCATGACGCATCTGGCGGCGGCGTTCGCCGCCGACTTCGGCGTGCCGCACACGCGGGTGTTCGGGTCGGGCACGACGCTGGACACCGCGAGATTTCGCGCACTGCTCGGACGGCACTTTGACGTGGATCCGCAGCATGTGCATGGCTACGTGATCGGCGAGCACGGCGATTCGGAAGTGCTGGTCTGGTCGCAGGCGACGATCGCCGGGATGGGCCTCGACGAGTTCGTGAGAGTCCGCGGTACGCCGCTGACGGGAGATGATCGGCGAAACATCGATGAGAACGTCCGCCGCGCGGCGTATCAGATCATCGCCGGCAAGGGCTCGACCTACTACGGCATCGGCAGCGCGGTGGCGCGCATCGTCGACGTCCTCTTGCACGACCAGCGCGCCATCCTGACGGTCTGTTCGCGCATCACCGATGTCCCGGACTGCGACGGCGTGACGCTGGCGCTGCCGCACGTCGTCGGTGGAGAGGGTGTACTGGCAACGATTCCCCTGGCCCTCGATGCGACAGAGCGCGAGGGCCTGCGCCGGAGCGCGGGCGCCCTGCGCGAGGCTATCGCGTCGTTGAACGCGTGAGGTGGCGCAGAAGCGGTTTTCACTTCGCCGCAGTACGTAGTGTCCGGCTTCAGCCGGACCATCCGCGCTAGGCCCGCTCGCTGTCGAGCACGCGCATCTGGTGTTCGTCGTACCGCGTCCCGGCAACAGCAGCGGCCGGCACGGCCGACTCGATCTGCGCTAGGTCGTCCGGCGTGAGCGGCACCTGGAGAGCGCCCAGCGACTCGGCCAGCTGGGCGCGCGTACGCGCGCCGATGAGCGGCACGATCGCCGGGGCTTTCGCCAGCACCCACGCAATCGCGAGCTGCGAGGTCGTGGCGCCCTTCTCGACGGCCAGCTTCTGGAGCGCTTCGATCAACTGCGAGTTGCGCTCGCGGTTCTCTCCGGTGAAGCGCGGCAGGTGGGCACGAAGGTCGGTCGGCGACGTCGGCCGCGAACCGCTGAGCAGCCCGCGCGACAGCACGCCATAGGCCGTTACTCCGATGGCAAGTTCCGCCAGCGCGGGAAAGATCGTCTTCTCCGGGCCACGGCTGATCAGGGAGTACTCGATCTGCAGATCGCTGATCGGGTGGACCGCATGCGCCCGCCGAATCGTCCCGGGGCCCACTTCCGACAGACCGATCGCGCGCACGTAGCCGGCCTTGACGAGCTCGGCGATGGCGCCGATGGTGTCCTCGATGGGGACGTTGGGATCGAGGCGCCCTGGACGATAGATATCCACGTGATCCAGGCCGAGCCGCATCAGGCTGTACGCGACAAAGTTCTTCGTCGCGGCCGGTCTCGTATCGATGCCGATCCAGCTTCCGTCGGGGCCGCGGAGCGCGCCGAACTTCACCGAGACCAGCGCTTTGTCACGCCGATCGCGAAGCGCTCTGCCAATCAGCATCTCGTTATGGCCGGCGCCGTAGTAGTCGCCCGTGTCCAGCAGCGTGACGCCTGCGTCGAGAGCGGCGTGAATGGTGGCAATGCTCTCCGTCTCGTCGGCCGGGCCGTACATCCCCGACATGCCCATGCACCCGAGCGCAAGAGGAAAGACGGCAGGACCGGATGAGCCAAGCCGACGAGGCTGCCGGGGTGTGGTCGATGTCATCTTCAGACGCGACACCTAGTATGCCTGATGACCCGCCGAGCGCATCGCTCTCGGCTCGCATATGTTCGTCGCGCCAGAGCTCAGGAGATCCTGCACGCCTCCTGTACCAAAGACTGAAGATCGTGCATCTCGAATGGTTTGTGCAGGACTTGACAGGCGCCGAGATCGAGGGCGCCCTGTGCGAGCGCCGGTGTACCGAACGCTGTCATCAGCACGACAGCGCTCGCGGGCGACAACCGCCGGACGGCAGCCAGCAGCAACAGAT
Source organism: Vicinamibacterales bacterium (assembly GCA_963821395.1). GTDB lineage: Bacteria > Acidobacteriota > Vicinamibacteria > Vicinamibacterales > JAMQPK01 > JAMQPK01. The sequence goes on from CAWGDY010000002.1 coordinate 195,234, forward strand.
CATTCGAATCGGGGAGCCGGTAGTCCAGCAGGACGACATCGATGGCGTTGCCGCCATCTTTGAGCGCGAGGATCGCCTGGGCGCCGTCTTCTGCCTCGATGACAGTGTGCCCAGCGGACGCGAGTGTCTCGGCGATGGACCATCGGAGGAGCAATTCATCCTCGACCACCAGCACTCGTAACGCGCGGAAATTTTCAGCCATACTGTGGAAAAACACGCCAAATCCCTTCCTCGACAGGTCATTCCTGTCGAAAACAGGGCCGTACCGGCGATACCACGTCGGTATTACAAGAATCAGTCCAATTACAAAATCGAGAACGGGCGGGTTACATCACGGCGGTGGCAGCGGTTCCGGGAAGCTCGACGGTGACGATGGTGCCGCCGGTCGTGGGGCACGCGATGGTGATATTCCCGCGGTGAGCTTCGATGAGGCGCTTCGCCGTTGGCAGACCCAGGCCCGATCCACGGGCTTTGGTGGTGAAGAAGGGCGTGAAGATTTTTTCCCGGACGTCCGATGAAATGCCCGGCCCGTCGTCGGCGAACGCGATCTGGCAGGTGTCGGCCTTCGTGGCGAGAGACACGCGAATCGTCCCCCGCCCCTGCATCGCGTGGGCGCCGTTCACCAGCAGATTGACGAACACGATCTTGAGCAGATCGGCGTCCGCCATGATCCGTGGCGAGGCTCCATCCACCGTGACGCTGACGTCCTTCAGCGCTGGATCGCTTCCGAGGAGGTCGGCGGTCATGGCCACCAGCGTGGCGACGTCGATCAACGCTGGCTTCGGCTGCGGAGGGCGCGCGAAGAGCAGGAGATCCTTCATCAGCTCGTTGAGCGTGTCGATCCGCGAGACGATCTCCTTCACCATCGCGGCGTCTTTGCCGTCCTTCGGCAGCCGCGTCCCGATGACCTGAATGGCGCCGCGCACGCCCGCCAGCGGGTTCTTGACTTCGTGTGCGACCACCGCCGCCATCTCGCCGAGCCGGACGAGCGACGCCTGTTCGCGCAACTGCTCCTCGATCCGCACGCGTGTGCTCAAATCGTGGAGAATCCCCGTGAATTTCTGCGCGCCGCCGACCATCATCTTCCCGACCGACAGGTGCAGCGGAAACGTGCTGCCGTCCCGGCGCAGGCCCGTGACCTCGCGGCCGGTCCCGATAATCTTCTGGACACCCGTCGCGAGATGCCGCGCGAGATACATGTCGTGCTCTTCGTGATACGGGGAGGGCATCAGGACGTTGACGTTCTGCCCGATGACATCGCGCTCCTGATGTCCGAACAACCGTTCGGCCGCGGGGTTGAACGCTTCGATGCGGCCGTGCGCGTCGATGACCACGATGCCGTCCACGGCGGATTCAACGACCGACCGCCAGCGCGCCTCGCTCGTCCGCAGCTCGTCTTCGAGACGGATCCGATCGCTGAGATCGTGCAGCACGCCGGTGAACTTGCGCTCGCCGCCGATCGACATCTCGCCCACCGACAAGTGAAGCGGGAAGGTCGTTCCGTCGCGCCGGCGTCCGGTCACCTCGCGCCCGATGCCGATGATCCTGGGCGCTCCCATCTCCAGGTACCGCGCCAGATAGGCGTCATGTTGCTCGTGATCGGGTGACGGCATCAGCATGCTGACGTTGCGTCCCATCACTTCGGACGGGGGGTAGCCGAAGAGCCGCTCGGCTCCGCGGTTGAATGCCTCGAGGGTGCCCTTCCTGTCGATGACGATGATGCCGTCGACGGCCGAGTCGATGATCGATCGCAGCCGTTCGTTCGACTCGCGGAGGTCCTCGGAGCGGGCATCGACCTGCGACGCCAGGTCGTTCTTCGCGTGGCGAAGCGCATCGGTGTCTTCGCGTTGACGGCGAGCGGCGCGCGTCGCAACCCAGCCAATCCATCCGAGGAGACCCACAGCGACGGCCACGAGCGCGAACGTCACGCCCGCGCCGCGTCCATTTGTGTATGGACGACCAGTCGGTTGGAGCCCTCGAGCCTGTCCAACGGTGCGATACACAACCCACACCACGGACGAGACAACGACGAACGCCAACAGAACCGCCGCGCGAAGCGTGCGAGTCATGCGCAATTGAGAGAGCAACGAGCGTATCAGTTTCGGACAGAGAGAAGGGGGGATATTCCCCAATGTCGGAAAATCACCGCACGCGATCAACGCTGCGGCGGACTATCGATTCAAACAGGGCCGAATTCGCGCCGTCTTCCTCATTGCCGACGGCACACGTGTTGCTCAAGGAGAGGCCATGAACAATGTGATGATGAACTCAGGTCGCCAATCCCTGATGACCGAGCCCGCTTGTGTCCTGCGCTGGGTGTTTCACCGCGGTTCCGAGACGCTCACCTGCGCGGTCGAAGCGAGTGACCGCCGGTCCTCCTACGACGTCTGCGTTCTCCCGCACTGGAATCTCTCTGAGGCCACGGTCGAACATTTCGAGGCACCCACCAGCGCCTTCCGGCGCCACGCGGAGATCGCCCGGCGACTCCGACAGGGTGGATGGGTCGCGGAATACGGCACGAGCCACTAGACGCATCGAGGCTTGATCGTCCGGATGGGCGACAGGCCTTGATGCCCTTCTGATGCAGGTAGTTCGTGGTTCCTGTTCCCGGTTCCGTGTTCGCGGTTGGCGGCGGATTCAGTACGCCATCTTTTTCTAGCAATCGCCGGCGCGCGGTTTGTCGCGCAACTCATTCCGCAAGGGAATGAGCCGCCGCCGGTATCCTTCCGCATCGCCGTAGTCGACGAACTCGCGATAGTGTTCGTGCGGTGCACGGACGCGACGTGCGTGCCGGATGGGACACCAGTATTGTTCGGTCCGTCCCGCGATTTCACGCACATAGGCAAAGACGCCGTTGGCGTACCCGCAGTACATGCAGTTGAGCTTCTCGATCGCGTTCAGATAGGCGAGATGCTGGCGATCGATGACGATGTACTTGGACCGGCGGACGCGCGCGATGCCGTAGATGCGGAAGCAGATGGTCTGGTAGAGGCTCATCCACGCGTCGAGCAGGGCGATCGGCACGACCAGCGAGTAGATCACCGGCGCCGTCAACAGATTGGGGATGCTGCTTTCGCGGAGGAACCGCGGAACGCTCTGCTTCAATCGCCGATGCGCGAGACGCACCTCGCGCTCGAAGCGAATCCGGCCCGCCTCGATCCGGTAACGCCACCTGGCCCGCCGCTCGTCGACCTCCGCCTCGAGCTCGCGTTCCAGTCTGGCAATGTGTTCGAGCAGATCATCAATCCGCGAGGTCATGTGCGCTCCAGTGATCGGGCATCGGCCCGCGCCTCGGGAGATTAGCAGAAACAGGACGGGTAAGGTCGATGGCGGGAAGACCGACCGCGTCGATAGACGCGATCGATCTTTCAGGCGGCGGGATAAGTGATGCGGCGCGTCAGGCCGCGCCGGCGATGGCAATTGGACGTCGGTGTTCGCAGATGCTCGAGAGCGTGCTCACCACCTTGGCGGGTGAGGCTGCGCCTGGATTCGTCACCACATCGTTGAGCGACAGGATTCCCCGAATGTGACCGTCGGCGTCGACGACCGGCAGGCGCCGCACCTTGTGCGTTTTCATCATTTGCAGCGCGCTCGCCGTATCGTCGGTCGCCAGGCACATGTGGGCGGGACCCTGGGCCACTTCGCGGATCGCGATGCGATCGGCGGCCCGGCCTCTCGTCGCGAGCGCGATGCAGATGTCCCGGTCGGTGATCATGGCGATGACACGGCCTTCATCGTTCACGACGGGCAGTGCTCCGCAGTCACCTTCCCACATATCTCTGACCGCCTCGGCCAGATTCGTCTCGGGCCGGCAGGTCCTGACATCGCTCGTCATCAGATCTTGGACTTTCATGCTTGTGCTCCCTTTCATGCCGAAGTTGCCCTGGCCCATGGCAATGTTTGTGCCGCGTCAGCCCGTGCGGAATCCTGTGCAGAAAGCTTGTCTGCGCGAACGGGGCGGGGATTTCTCCGCAGGTCTGCGAGAAAACACGGGCCGGTGCTCGTCTAACCTCCGCGCGGGGCGAGCGACCGCACGACGGCTTTCCGGATTTCCTCGAGGGCGAGCATGGCGCTCGCGAACGGCAGGACCATCAGCCACGCGCTCCAGCCCGAGAGGCGCCGTGCCGAAGAGGGCCTGACCGGCGCGCGTGTAGTCGATCAGCAGGATGAGGACGATCTCTGTCACGATCCCGGCCGTGATCAGCCTGTTGCTGAAAAACGGCAGTGAGAAGATCGACGTTCTCCGGCTTCGACACAGGTGCACGTTCACGACCTGCATGAGCACGATGGCGGTCAGGCAGGCGGTCGTCGCCTGCCGATAGATCACGCTTTCTATCGGCACGGTCTGCCCCCACTGCCATCCGGCGCCGGCGAGCACGAAGAAGAAGGCCGCCATTGCCGCGATCGCCTGGCTCACGCCGAGAAACAGATACGCCCGCACGAGCAGGCCAGAGGTCAGCAGCCGATCGTCCCGGCCTCGCGGTGGCTTTCGCATCACCCCGCGATCCGGCAGTTCGGTGCCCAGGCCGAGGGCGGGGACCATATCGGTCCCGAGATCCACGGCGAGAATCTGGATCATCGTGAGCGCCAGCGGCACACGCGCGAACGCGAACGCCACATACGGGACCAGCTCGGGAATGTTCGAGGTCAGGATGTAGGTCAGAAACTTTCGAATGTTCTCGAAGACCGCACGACCTTCCTCGACGCCGTTGACGATGCTCGCGAAGTTGTCGTCCATGAGCACGACATCGGCGGCTTCCCGCGCCACATCCGTCCCGGACATGCCCATCGCGATGCCGACGTCGGCCGCCCGCAGCGCCGGCGCATCGTTCACGCCGTCTCCCGTCACGGCGACGATGTGGCGCTTGCGCTGGAACGCCCTCACGATGCGCAGCTTCTGATCGGCCGTGACGCGCGCGCAGACGATTTCCGGTGCGTCGAGCGCGAGCTGGAGTTCCGTGTCGGACAGCCGCGCGAGATCGTCTCCCGTCATGAGACGCGGTGAGTTGCCCTGCACCAGTCCGATCTCGCGCGCCACCGCGAGCGCCGTGTGCGGATGATCCCCGGTCACCATGACGATCTTGATGCCGGCGTCCTGGCATTGGCGAACGGCCGCGGGCACTTCCGGGCGGGGTGGATCCTCGAAGCCGACAAGGGCGGTCAGCACGAGATCCTCATCCGCGTCCGCCAGGACATACCCGGCGGGCAGCACACGATAGGCGAACGCCAGCACGCGCAGTCCGCGATCGGCCATCTCCGTGGCCACACGGAGGAGCACGGCCTGCGAATCGGCCGCGAGCGCCTCTCGATGCCCGTCGCGTTCGATCCAGTGTGCCCTCGGCAGCAGTTCCTCGTGGGCGCCTTTCACGAACAGGACTCGCGTTCCCGCGTCCGCGTGCACCGTGACGAGACGCTTGCGCTCGGGCTCGAACGGGATCTCGTCCACGCGCTCGAGCACGTCAGGGCAGCCGGCCGCTTCTGCGATCTCGACCAGCGCGAGCTCCATCGGGTCGCCAATCCAGCGGGCTTGTGCGCCATTGCCGGCACGCTTGAGGTCGTGACAGTGAGCGGCGCATTCCAGGAATCGCCGATGCGCGACGGCGAATCCGGCGCTGGCGGCTTCGGCAACGGTCACCGAACGGTCCGGCACATAGATCGTTCGCACCTCCATGCGGTTCTGCGTCAGCGTGCCGGTCTTGTCGGTGCAGATCACCGTCGCCGAGCCGAGGGTCTCGACGCTGGGCAGATGGCGCACGAGCGTCTGCCGCCGCGCCATTCGACGCGCGGCCATCGCCATCGCGAGCGTCACGGTGGGGAGCAATCCCTCAGGGACATTCGCGACGATGATGCCGATGGCGAAGACGAGACTGACCCGCGTGGGCAGACCGATGAAGGCGCCGGTGACGAACACGAGACATCCGATGCCGACCGCCAGGGCGGCGATGATCCGGCTCAGAGCCGTGATCTCCTTCTGAAGCGGCGACGGCGCGTCCGTCGTGCTCTGGGTGAGACGGGCAATGCCGCCGAAAACGGTGTGCATGCCGGTTGCGAATACGAGCGCCTTCCCTTCGCCGGTCGTCACAGACGTGCCGGCCAGGAGCACATTCCGGCTTCGCAGCAGGTCGTCCTCCGTGCAGACGCCGGCGTCTCGGGACACCGCGCGCGGCTCTCCCGTCACCGTCGAGTTGTTCACGCGAACGCCGAATGCTTCGAGCAGGCGGCAGTCCGCCGGCACGTTGTCGCCGGCCGTCAACAGAATCACGTCTCCAGGAACGACGGACTCGGACGGAATCACCGCCACCGCGCCGTCACGCTGCGCCCTCACCTGATGCGGCAGCAGGCGTTGCAGTGCGGCCATCGTCTCTTCCGCGCGGTACTCCTGCCAGAAGGAGAAGGCGCCGTTGACGAGAATCACCCCCACGATGGCGGCCGCAAGCGTGGCCATTCCCTGCCCCGGCATCTGACGATCGGCGACGAGGGCCAGCGCGGCAGCCACCCACAGGAGCGCGGCGAAGAAATGCGTGAACTGCGCGACGAAACGCCTGGGCAGCGAATCTCCGGTGAGCCGCTCGATGCGATTGGGCCCGAACTCGATGTATCGCGCGGCCGCGTCGGCGTGTGACAGGCCGGATGGTGTGCTCCGCAGCGTCGAGAAGGCGGCGTCCTGCGGAAGCTGGTGGATCCGCCGTGAGGAGACTTCCGTCATCGTGGAGGTCACGGCGTTGTCGCGATGTTCAGGGCGTTGGGCAGAGTCTCGCGCACGCAATCAGAGGCGCACGAGAGCACCGACGCCGCCGGTCGAGACGCGTCGATACGGCGCCACCCGATCTCTCCCCTGTCCTGTTCGCGCTGCATGCGAACGACGCTCGCGTCGGCATCCGACGGATCGTTGCGGCGCCGATCGGTCCTTGCCATGAGCTCCTGTTCGGGCGCGTCGAGCCAGAGTCCGAGAAACGGCACCGCTGCTGCGGCGGCCACCTTTTCAAGGGCCTGCCGGGCTGCCGACCGCGCATACACAGCATCGACGATGACGCTGTGACCTCCTCGAACGATCGAGGCGGCGTGTTCTGCCATGGTGGCGTACACGCGTTCGGATATCTCTGACGAATATCCCTCGCGTCCGAGCGGCTCGAGGGGTGACACGCCACACAGACGCTTGCGCACTTCGTCGCTGCGCAGCACGATCGCGCCCGGCACGGCACCGATGAGCGGTGCGAGAGCGGCGGCGAGCGTTGATTTGCCCGAACCCGACAGACCTCCCACGGCGATGAGCGAAGGCCCCGGCGGACTGAGCAGTTGTTCGGCCATTGCGAGATACTCGCGCGCCTGGCCGTGAAGCTGACCGCGGCGTTGCGCGTCATTCTGAAGCTCCGCCGCCGTGGCTGTCGTTTTGGCGCGAACAGCCGCACGGCAGGAGAGAAACAGCGGCAGCAGAGACACGCTGTCGAAATCAGCCGTCTCGGCCAGGTAGCGGTTGCATACGGCATTGGCATGGCGCGGCAGGTGTCTTCGCCAGAGATCCATCAGGAGGAACGCGAGATCGTACATGACGTCGGTGCAGGCAATCTCGTCGTTGAACTCGACCCCGTCGAAGAGTGTCGGCCGCCCCTCCAGCAAGACGATGTTGCGCAAGTGGAGGTCGCCGTGACAGTGCCGCACGAAGCCCGACTCGCGACGCCGTTCGAGCGTGTCTGCGCGCCGATCGAGCTCTCGACCGGCGTCGGCCGTGACACGCGATGATACCGACGGATCCAGACACGTTCGCCCGAATTCCGCGAACCCGGCCGCGTTGCCTTCGATGACCCACCGCATGCCCGCCCTGCCGCCATGATCGGCGCGATGCGCGGCCGACAGATGAAACTGAGCAATGGCCGAGGCCAGCGACGGCATGAGATCGAGGTGAAGGTCGCCCGCGGATGCGAGCCGGTCGAACAACCCCTCTTGCGGGAAGCGGTTCATCTCGACGAGCCAGTCCACCGGTGTGCCGGTGCCCCCGAGCGCATATGAACCGTCGTGCCGGCGAGTGACGGCAATCACTCCGCGATAGAGCGCCGGCGCCGTGCGCCGGTTGAGGCGAACCTCCGCTTCACACGAGGCGCGACGGAGCTCGGGCGTCGAGAAATCGAGATAGTCGAACCGCACCGCCCGTTTGAGCTTGTAGGCGCGGGGCCCCGCGAGAAAGACGACCGATGCGTGGGTGTCGATGCGCTCGACGTTCGAACCGCCGTGTGTCGATGGTGCGATGAGGAAGGCGATGACGGCTGTCTGGTCTTCGGTGATCATGGCTTCCCCCGGGTGTCTCCATATGATTTGGAGCAAGAGGGGTGCCGCTGCGGATTCTTACGCAGTGACGTGGAAGAGTTCGCAGAAGATCATCGGATCGGCGCGCGAGGAGCGCGAGCAGCGTCGCGGCCACGTTATTGGCGCAGTCCTACTCCGTTGAACCGTGCCGATCCAGCCAATCGAGCAGTTGTCTGACGCTGCCGGTAGCCATCGCCACGCTTGTGTCCGCTGCCCCGTAGTACAGGTTGATCGCATCGCCATCCGGCCCCAGCGTGTAGCCGCAGGGGAATGTAACGTAGCCGACGTCGCCCTCGCGTTCGTACGGCGCCTCGGGCCCGAAGATCCAGGAGTCACCGCGCAGGATGCAGTGCCCGGCGGTCTCGAGATCCAACAGCGCTACGCCCAGCCGATACAGACATCCGGCACCTGTTCGCTTGACGCCGTGATACAGCATGAGCCACCCGCGGGACGTCTCGATGAGCGGTGGCGACAACCCCACGCGATTGGCGTCCCACCACCCCCCGCGCCGGGCCGGGAGCACGAGCTTGTGGCCACCCCAGTTGCGGAGATCCGGAGAAAAGGAGATCCAGACGTGCGCGCCAGAGTCCGCGATCGGGCGATGCAGCAGGGCAAAGCTGCCGTTGATGCGCCGGGGCAACAGTGCGGCGTCTTTGTCGTCTGGTTGCATGACGAGGCCAAGGCGCTCGAAGCTGTGGAAGTCGTCGGTGAGCGCGAGCGCCACACCGGGTCCTCCTCGACTGAACGCGGTGTAGGCCACGACGTACCGGTCGAGCTCCTCGACGAAGGTGATGCGGGGGTCTTCGATACCCCACAGCTCTTCTGGATACCGTTCCGGATCGGGACGAAGCGTTGGCTCCGGGTCGATGATCCAGCCATCGACGCCGTTACGCGACCGGGCCGCGCACAGATGCGAATGGCCGCGCCGGTCTTCGACCCGGCAGAGAAGCAGGGTCGTGCCGTCCCGAAGTCGAGTCGCCCCGGCGTTGAACACGGTGTGCACCGGGTACGGCCAATCAGCCGCCGTCAGAATGGGATTCGCATCGTGTCGATGGAACAGGGTTTCGTATCGGCTCGGCATGGTCATGATACAGACAGCTGTGCGAGCGCGGGGACGCCGGCCGCGTCAAGAGCTGTACTCGTCCGCACCTCGTGCAGGGCGAGCAGGAACGAGAGGGTCGCCTCGGCACCCTGGTTCTGGTTGGGCCGATCGACGTGCAGCCCATCGCGGCAACCACCCGTCGCAGCATCGAAGAGCCAGTGCTGCAGGTGGTTCTCGCCGAGGAACCAGTTGAATACCCACCGCGCGCGGAACAGCCACCGCCTGTCGCTGTGCACACGGTATGCGTCGAGGCACGCCGACACCATCGCGCACGCCTCGACCGGCTGCTGATCGAAGGCCGCCGGCACTGCCCCGCGCGCATAGAACCCGCTGGATCCGATGGCGGCAAACTGTCTGTCGGGAGACGATTGCACGGAGATCAGCCAGTCGAGCGCGCGCATGCCGGCCTCGATCATGTCCGATCGATTCATGCGATCGCCGGAGACGATCAGCGCCTGCGCGAGACGGCCGTTGCAATAGGTCACGGAGTCTTCGAACCAGGGCCAGTCGGGCCGGCTCGTGCGTTGAAACAGGCCGAGCAGACGATCGGCGATCTCTTCACGTCGTGCGTGGGCCGTGCTGTCACCCTGGAAGGCCCTGAAGTACTCGTCGAGACCGAGGAGCGCATAGGCCCAGGCTCGCGGGCTTGTGAAGGTCGTCACCGCTGGGATCGCGGCGTGGAACAGTTCGTTCGCCAGACTCTGGCGGCCGGGATCACCGGTCCGTCCGATGATGGCGCCAAGCGCCCACACGGCCCGCCCGTGGCTGTCCTCCGACCCGCACGGTTCCAGCCATTGCCGCCCGTACGACATGAAATTCCTGAAGCGCCCGGTCGCTCGATCGAACGCGTGACTGACAAAAGCGAGATATCGCGAGCTGAACGTCCGGACGAGTGCCGGGTCGTCGCCGCCTGCGTCTTCGAGCAGGGCCATGAGCAGCAGGGCCCGCGCGTTGTCGTCCAGACAGTAGCCATCTTCGTACCGAGGGATGTTGTAGGCGGCGTGCTGAAGCATGCCGGTGTCGTCGGTCATCGCCCGCACGTGCTTCAAGGTCATGTCGGGCAAACCCGCCGGTCGGGCGGCGAGGGTCTGCGCGTGGAATGCGGTCCGCCGGCGCTGTGTGTGTTCAGTTCGAGCGCGCTCGAAGCTCTCGACGTAGCGGTCTGCGACCGCCGGCCAGGTCATCCCGACACCATACGCGGCCGCTCTCGCGCACATGGTGCGCCGCCGCTCGCCGTCGCCGACCAGGGCGATGACTTCCCGCGCGATGGCAGATGAATCCCTCCATGGGACGAGCACGCCGCGCCCTTCGGCGAGGAGCTCGCGCGCATAGATGTAGGGCGTCGAAATCACCGCCTTGCCGGCGCCGACGGCGTACGCCAGCGTGCCGGACGTGATTTGTTCGGGCTGGAGGTACGGCGTGATGTAGATGTCGGTGGCCGAAAGGAATTCCGTCAGCTCGTCCTGGCTGACGAATCGATTGTGGAAGATCATGCTCTCGGCCACGCCGAGGTGCTCGCCTCGCGCTTCGAGCATCAGACGATACGCCTCTCCCTCGTGTTCGACGACGTGTGGATGCGTGGCACCAAGGATGATGTACACGATGTCGGGGTGGACGGCGAGAATGGCCGGCAGCGCATCGATGACGTGCTCGATACCTTTGTCGCGGGACAGCAGCCCGAACGTCAGAATCACGGTCTTGCCGTCGACGCCGAGCCGTTCCTTGCTCCCGTCATCAACCGGCACGTGCGGAATCCCGTGAGGGATGAGATCGATCTGTTCGTCCGACACACCGTGGACCCGCCTGAGCAGGTCTGCGCCCGACGCGCTCATGACGACGAGACGCGACGAGAGCCGCGCCAGCTCGTCGATCACCGCGCGCTGGGCTGGATTCGGCGCCGAGAGCACGGTGTGAAGCGTCGTCACGATCGGCATCCGGAGCTCGCGCAGGAGGGCGAGGATATGAGCGCCCGCCTTGCCGCCAAAGATTCCGTACTCGTGTTGCACGGACAACAGGTCGACGTGATTGACGTTCAGAAAGTCTGCCGCGCGCCGATACGAACCGAGGTCACCCTCGTCGATCTCGAACCGCACTCGAGACGGATAGCTGTGCCGCCGGCCGGCATCGTTCATCGCGAGCACGAACGAATCGACGCCCGGCAGCGCGGTCGCCAGTGCATCGGCGAGGTGCGTCGTGAAGGTGGCGATGCCGCAGTGGCGCGGCAGGTGATTGCCGATAATGGCAAGTCTGTTCATTTACAAGGTGTTGGCGGCAATCGCGGTCCCGAATCGGCGATGATAGGCTACGCGACGGATGATGGCTGTTCACTCTTGAACACCGGGGAGTCACGAAAGCTGCCAGCATGGTCTGTGTACAAAAACAGCATGAGCGACTCACCTGAGACTGTGGCACGACCGACGGAGTGTCCATTCTGCAAGGGCAAGGCGATCGACACGCTCGCAAAGGTCCTGACCGTGAGGACCATGTGGCGCTGCCGCAAATGTGAGCAAACGTGGACAATCGCGAGCCTGCCGGCAACGCGACTAAGGGGTTGATTGATGGTCAAACGTCCCGACGGGATGAATGCGTTCGAGTTCGCGGTGTTGTCCAGCCTTCGTGCCGCACAGTTGTCGCGTGGGTGCACGCCGCGCGTCGCGCAATCGGCGAAGGTGACCATTACGGCACAGCAGGAAATCGCGGAAGGGAAAGTGCTGGCAACACCCCGCGACCCCGTCCCGCAACCGGCCAACGAGTAGACGGCCGCTAGACGGCCGCGCCCTCCCAGCTCGTTCTCATCGCCACCACCACTTCACGATGTCCGCGCGCACCTGAGTCGGTGCCAGCGCCTCATCCGCGCCACAAAATCGCCCGCCGCGACCACAACTTGGTGCGCCCGACGTGCGCCTTCGCTCTGTAGGAGAATGGCGTAATACTGGACGGAGCGAGCCGTTGATTACGATTGCCTCGTGAGGTGACCATGACGCAGGAACAGTCTCGAGAGACCTTTCACACGATCGTCATCGGCGGCGGACAGGCGGGGCTGTCGGTGGGCTACTACCTCGCCCAACAGGGACGCCCGTTTGTGATTCTCGATGCCAGCCCGCGTGTCGGCGACGCATGGCGCCGGCGCTGGGATTCCCTTCACCTGTTTACGCCGGCCGTCTTCGACAGCCTCGCGGGGATGAAGTTTCCAGGCCCCGCGTTTTCGTTTCCGACCAAAGACGAGATGGGCGACTATCTCGAATCGTACGCGCGCCACTTTCAGTTGCCGGTTCGAAGCGGCGTGCGCGTCGATCGCCTGACGCGCGCTGGAAGCCGGTACCTGATCGAGGCCGGTTCACATCGCTTCGAAGCGGAGCACGTGGTAGTGGCCATGTCGAGCTATCAAGTTCCGCGCGTACCAGCGTTCGCGAAAGAGCTCCGATCGGACATCGTGCAGTTGCACTCGATCGAGTATCGCAGTCCGCGACAGCTGAAGCCTGGCGGCGTGCTGCTCGTCGGCGCCGGCAACTCGGGCGCGGAGATCGCCGTGGAAGTCGCGCGCGAGCATCAGACGTGGGTGTCGGGCCGGGACACCGGGCACGTGCCGTTCCGGGTTGATGGGCTCGCATCGCGTCTCTTCCTGTTGCGGCTCCTGTTTCGCGTCGTGTTCCATCGCATCCTGACCGTCGACACGCCGATGGGACGGCACCTTCGGCGCAAGGTCTTCGCACAGGGGGGACCGCTCATCCGCGTGAAGCCGAAACAGCTGGCCGCCGCGGGCGTCCGGCGGGTCTCGAAGACGGTTCGCGTGCTGAAGGGATTGCCGGTGCTCGAAGATGGGCAAATCCTCGACGTCTCGAACGTGATCTGGTGCACCGGGTTCGGGAACGGCCTGTCGTGGATCGATCTTCCGATCTTCGATCGCAACGGCGAGCCCCGGCACGCGAGCGGCATCAGCAGCGACGAGCCGGGTCTGTATTTCGTCGGCCTGCACTTCCTGCATGCGTTCTCGTCGACGATGATCCACGGCGTCGCGCGGGACGCGAAGCGGATTGCCGATACGATCGAGCGGCGGACGCAGGAGGCGACAGCAAACAGCGAAGCCAGAAGGTCGGCCCCACGACTGTCCGCTGCCGGCTAGCCGTCACCGCGGTCGTGACCATCTTCGCGATCGCGTGCGCGCGACTCGCGTCTGGCGGCATCCAACCACGCCACGCCCGGTTCCAGCGCCCAGACGGCGAGCGACGCGGCTTCGACGGCGACGACGGCCGGGGCGTCGGCGCCTCGCACCAGACCGGGTGGACCGGGCTGGTCGCCAAGCTCATCCACCCGCACCGCGAGCCGCATCCCGATCACATTGCGAGTTCGGGGGAGCGGGATTAGAGATACACGCATTCGCAGATTGGTAGATTCGCAGATTGGCGGATTGCTTGGTTGTGGGTTCTGGAGTGGGTCGCAACAGTTGGGTTGGTGTTGCTGCGGCGCGAAGCCGTGCGCAGGGGGCCGACACCTGGCGCCTGACCGCGCGAGAAGCCAGAGGGAGCCGAGCGAGGACGAATGGCGAAGTGAGTGTGCTCGCGTCGGACGGTCGCGGGCGGCGTCGCAGCGCGCGTCCGGCCCCGGAGCTTCGGATTCGCGCGGCAGCAACGCCAACCCAAGTGTGCGGGCCGAACGCGTCAGCGTCCGGCTGAGCCGGACACTACGTACTTCAGGGAACTGCTGTTCGTTTATTTCTGACCCTCCACCTTCCGCTTCAATTCGTCGGCGTGCACGTCGAGCCGGACGGCAGGCGCGAAAGCAAGCAGGACATTGCCCGGCTGTCCGCCCTGGAATCCTGGATAGCCCGAGCCGATGAACACCATGCCGTTGGCGACGACCGGCCCACCTGAAGCCGCCGAACCGCCGCGCGCGGCGACGCCGTTGACCGTCTTGAATTCCTGCGCGCTGTCGAACTCCCACAGTAACTGACCGGTCCTCGACGAGGCGGCGCGAATCATGCCGTCGCGCGCACCCGACAGCAGCACGCCGGGAATCAGCGTGACGGCGCCGACGACGCCACGCTGGTTCTCGCGCCCCTCGGGCGATTTCAGCGGCGTGTACCACACCTCCTCGCCCGTCTTGAGATCGAGCGCGAGATGCCCGCTGCTGATCAATCCGAAATACGCCTTCTCGCTGTCGACGGCGCCACCGAAGAGCGTTTCGCCGCGCCCGCCGGCGATTTCGCGCGCCACATCCTGTTTCCAGAGCACCTGGCCATTGTCCGGGTTGATGGCCCACACGAGGCCCTGCTTTTGCGGCGCGATGAGGATGTCGCGCCCGTCGCTGGTTGTGGCGAGCGCGGCAGGCGCCGCGAAATCCCAGTCGGGCCCGAGCACCGCGGGACAATTTTCCGGCGGATACGGAATGGCAGGTCCCCCGGCGCGGCCGCCACGTCCGCCGCCACCGCGAGCGGGAAACGCTCCCCCTGGAATGTTCTGCACACACCCGTTGTGCCAGGTGTCGAGCGCCAGCGCCTGCATCGACCAGAGCACTTTGCCTGTGTCGATGTTCATCGCCATCACCGAATTGGCTGTCCTGGGCGTGCCCGCGAAGGCATTGCCGGTCGTGATGTACAGCGCGCGTCGCTTGATGTCGAGCGTCGGCGTCGCCCAGACGCCGGCGCCGGCCGGCGCCAGCATGTCCTTGCCCCGTGAGTTCTTTCCGACCACCTTCGGGACGTCCGGAATCGTGTAGGTCTTCCAGATCTCGCGGCCGGTGGCCGCATCGAGGGCCGACATGAAGCCGCGGAAGGTGCAGCAGTTGTAGTCGGCCTGTCCCGATTCCGGCTCTTCGAGCGACGCGACCGGCACGAACAGACGGCCTTCGAAGAGCACCGGCGTGCCGGTGATGCGCGCGAGCGGATGCGGATCGGTGAGCGTCTTCCAGAGCTCTTCACCGGTACTCGCAGACAACGCGTACGCCGTGCCATGGATGTCGCCGAAGAAGATGGCGAGCCGCGGGTCCGTCTTGCTGAGCCGGCCGATCGTGAACCCGCTCCGGACCGCAGACTGCGCGCGGAAGCTCCAGTGCAGGCACCCCGTTTCCGCGTCGAGCGAGTAGACGTAGCCGGCATTCGACGTCACGTACAGCCGCCCGTCGTAAACGGTCTGGGTATACAGCGCCGTCGCGCCAGGAAACCCGAAGGCCCACTTCAATTGCAGGCGCGACACCTGTCCTGGAGACAGCCCGGCAGCCGCGGCCGTCTGGAATCGCGAGTTCCGGTAGTCGACGCCCCAGCCGTTCCAGGCCGGCGCGTTCGACTCGCGCACTGCCGGATGACTGGCACAGGCGTTCGGCATCTTCTCGGCCGCTCCGACCAGATCCGTGTCGATCTTCCGGCCGGCGACCCATTCGGCGATGAGCCGCTTGTCCTGATCGCTCAACGACGCCGCGGCGCTGCGCATCGAGCCGGTCGTCATCACCTCGAGGATCCGCTCAGGCGTCATCCGCTTGAGCACGGCCGTCTTCGGCGCCTGATGCCCCGGATCGTTGCTCTCATGACATGAGGCGCAGTTGTTGAAGTACTGGTTGACGCCCGCGCTCTCCGATTGCGCCAAGGCGCTCGCCGCCGTCGCGACGACCGATGCGAACATGACCGCGCTACACGCGCGATGTAGAAGTGTTTTCATGTCTCGACCTTGCGCCGGGTCTAGAGAACAAGACCCGGCCTACTTCGTTGTGTAGTAGTCGTACGTGTACGTCCAGGTGAACTGCTGGCCCGGCTCGATGTTGAGATCGATGTAGGGCTCGGGCGCGACGACCGTCCGGATCGACCAGTACCCGAGGCGGGTCAACGGCCGATCGCCCGTGATGTGCACGCCCGCGCCCACTTTCCTGTTCTCGATGCGGATGTCGTTGTCCTTCACGTCCGCGCCAAAGCCGGTGAAGCTGGCCTGGTAGCATTCCGATCCTTCGAGCACCTTCGTATAGACGATCCTGTTGCCTTGCGGGCTCGCCAGCGATCGCATCTGCTCCTGCCCGCACTGCGTCCCCATGCGCTCGCCCGCGACCAGCGTCGCGTACGGATTCACCGGCGGCGGACCCTGGCGGCCGGGTGCGCCCGGAGCCGCGCCCTGCGGACCTCGACCACCGCGCCCGGGCGCCCGCGTCATCGACCACGGCACGGTGATCTCGATGTCGGGCCCTGTGGCCTGTTTGTCGATGGTCGTGAAATTATGGTTGTAGACATTCGTCACGATGGCCTTCGAGCCCGTGTTCTTCAAGACATGCGAGATCGTCATCTGCGGCTTGCCGGGTGTGAGCTTGAGGACCTTCGTGTAGACGTACCCGAAATTGATCGTCGGCTCGCTCAGCGTGTGGGTGAACTCCACTGCATCGCGCGAGGTTTTGACGTCCCACTTCCCGCCGTTGGCAATCACGTAGGGACGCGAGTGGTTGTAGTTCATCTCGTCGCGCTTCAGGACGCCTATACCTGGCTTGACGAACAGACCACCCGCCGGCACCTCGTCATAGCCAAGCGCGCCGAACTCCTCGGCGGGCCCCACCATCGCCGTGAAATCCGCGGAAAGGACGTCCTTGCCGGGTCCCTCGTAGCCGAAGTCGTAGATGTCGGTGATCTTCGACCACCAGGTCCCGTAGTAGTCGTGGCCTTTGTACTTGAGGCTCCCGATCGCCCCCGACCAGTCGAATCGCGTCGTCGTGTAAAAGCCGTTCTTCGCGTCGGGCAGATAGACCGTGGCGGTGATGTCGCCGTTGGTAATCTGGTGCGAGGGATGGCTCTGGGCAGAGACCAGGCCAGCCACAAACACCAGCGTTGTCCCAATCGCAAGGAGTGCTGGGCGGGTCGTCATCATCATGGCTCCATCGGGCCTTCAGGCCTTGAGGCTCAGGTGCACGGCGGTGTACGAGCGTGGCGGCAGCTTGAACGACATCCGGCTGCCGGCCGCGGGCGGGGGCAGCGCCTGCGGCGCGACACGCCGCGGCTGGTCGAACGTATTGAACGCTTTCAAATCTGTCCCGGTGATCGTGTCGCACGAGAGCACGCGCGCCGGCTCAATATCCTGCCACTCGAGCACGACCTCGCGCTCGCCATCGAGATCGCGGTTGAGCATGAGCACGGCGGCCTGCCCGGCGGGTTCGTCGATCGTGGCGACGAGGTCGACGAAGGGCACGTCCCCGTTGCGCGCGAAGTCGGGCTGCAATCCAGCGCCGCTGATGGGATAGGTTTCCGACTCGACGCGCAGATCGAGGACGCGGCCCCGTGCGTACTTGAGCGCCCAGGCGTACGGATAGTAGATGCTCTGACGCAGGACGCCTTTCTCGCTGGTCACGAGCGGGGCGATGACGTTGACGAGTTGTGCGAGGCACCCAATCCGAACGCGATCGGCATTACGCAACAGGGTGTTGACGAAGCCGCCGACAAGGAGCGCGTCCTCGAGGTTGTAGACCTCTTCGAGCAGCCGGGGTGCGGCAGTGCCGCGGCCATCGCTCGCCTGCGGGCCCCGTGCGCGATACCACACGTTCCATTCGTCGAACGACAGCCACAGCCGCTTCGGCGAGCGCTGCAGACCTTGCACGTAGTCGCAGACCGCCGCCACCTCGTGGATGTGACGATCCATGTCGAGGTTCATCGCCAGGTAGCGCGCGGTGCTGTCGCCCGACCACCGCGCCGTGTTGCCGTAGTACGCGTGAAGCGAGATGCCGTCGACCTGGTCGTAGCACTCTTCGAGCACTTCGCGGTCCCAGACAAGGTAGGTCGGCATGAACGTACCGCTCGATCCGCAGGTAATCAGCTGCAGTTTCGGATCGATGACCCGCATCTGCTTCGCCGCGTCACGAGCCTTGCGGCCGTACTCGCGTGCCTGCAGCTGCCCGATCTGCCAGGGGCCGTCCATTTCGTTGCCGAGACACCAGTAGCGCACGTTGTGCGGCCGCTCGTATCCGTGCGCGCGGCGCAGGTCGCTCCAGCGTGTGCCGCGTGCAAGGTTGCAGTACTCGACGTAGGCCACGGCCATCTCGACGGTGCCCGTGCCAAAGTTCATCCCGAGCAGCGGCTCGGTGCCGACCATGGCGCACCAGTCGATGAACTCGTTGGTCCCGAACTGATTCGACTCGAGCGAATTCCAGGCGCGCTCGAGCACCGTTGGCCGCTGCGCTTTCGGGCCGACGCCATCGAGCCAGTTGTAGCCTGAGACGAAGTTTCCTCCGGGGTACCGGACGGTGGGCACGCCGAGCTCCTTGATCTCGCGCGCGACGTCGGTGCGGAATCCTTTGGCGTCGGCCAGCGGCGATCCAGGGTCGTACACGCCGGTGTAGACCGCGCGGCCCAGGTGCTCGAGGAACGATCCGAACAGGCGGCGGTCGAAATCGCCACGGCCGGGGGCTTTGCGAAGGAATGCGCGCGCGGGTCCGCGACTCTGCGCGTAGCCGATCGCCTGCAGCCACGACGCGGCCGCCACACCCGCGCCAGCGCTGCCCAGGCCGGCGAGGAACGAACGTCGGTCGAGGGATCGCATAAAGAATGGTTCGGCGCCGGCATCCTAGCACACACGGACGACACGAATCGATAATCGATAGGATGCGACGCTGTTCAGCGGCGCGGCGCGGCAAATGAGAGCGACGTGCTGAAGAACGGCATGACGTGATCCTGGAAGCGGAAGGCCACATGGCTCGTGTGAGTGCCCGGGTAGATTTCGAACGCGTGCATCACCTTGTAGGTATCCAGGATCTCGTGCAGCCTGGTCGTGTCGGTCTTCAAGTTGTCCTGGTCGCCCACGTCGATTGCGAGGGCCCGGTATCGCCGCAGGTTCTCGATGTACTGATCGATGAAGGCAAGCGGCGCGTTGGCGGCCCATTTTGCCAGCACCGCCTGCTGGTTCGGGCCGACCGGGAGATCGAAATAGAGCGGCGGGTTCTCCGGGTTCGGCGACCAGGCTGCCGCCACGGCCAGTTGCGTGCGCAGGCCAAACGGCAGTTTCGCCGAATCACCCGGCGTCTTGACCGCGGCCAGTGCCTCCTCGCTGGCCGGATTCGACGGGCCGGCGCCGCGTGGTGACATGCAGCACGGGCTCATGATGTAGAGGCTGCCGAACACGTCCGGGTGCTTCATCCCGATCCGGCTCGCGCCGTACCCGCCCATGGAATGGCCGACGAGGCCCCGGTTGTCGCGATCGGGGAGCGTCCGGTAGTGTTCGTCGATGTAGCTCACGACATCACGCCAGATGTAGTCCTCGAAGTGACCGGTCGTGACGGAATTCGAGTACATCGACCCGTTGTGCACGGTCTTCGAATCGGGGAAGACGACGATCATCGGCCGTGCGCCTTTCGCGAATGCCCCCTCGATCGTCTGCGGTACGTGAAGCTCGCGGATCCATTGTTCGGCGCCGATCGAATAGCCGTGCAGCGCGTAGACGACCGGGTAGCGGCGCGTTCGTTCAGCCTGGTAGCCGGGCGGAAGGACGATGATGGCCTCACGGTCGACCGCGTTGCCTTCGAGATTCCCTTCGAGGGCCTTGCCGTGGATCCTTATCCGTTCAACGGTCACCGGGCGTGCGCCGGCCACGACATCAGGCACGTTGGTGCTCACCTGACCGATGACAGGACCCCAGAGAGCGACTGCAACGCCCAACGAAAATGCGATGGTACGACGATCGATTTGCTTCGTCGACATGGACCTACCTCTTGAGGGCTTCGGCGATCGCCGCGCTCGCGACCGGTGTCATCAGCGCGTAGCCCTGTGCGTTCGGATGCAGGCCGTCACCCGTGTAACCCTCTCGAAGGAAACCCTGCGCGTCGACGGTCGCGGCGTAGTAGTCCGCGTACACCGCTCCCTTTTCGGCGGCGTAACTCTTGAGCCACGCGTTGAACGTCAGGAGATCTGCGGTCGGACGCTGGACAGACTGGATGCGCGGCCTCGGCGTCGGACCGCCCCCACGCCCACCTGCTGGAATAATGGTGCGATCGCTGATAGGCAGCAACGCGCAGAGAATCACCTTCACGCCGTGCCCTTGCGCCAGCTCGGTCATCGCCATGATGTTCTGCTGGATCATCTCGAGCGTCTGCGGCCCGTTGTTCCGGGCGATGTCATTCGTGCCCGCGAGCACGATTACGGCCGCAGGCTTGAGCGAGAGGACATCCGGATAGAACCGCACGAGCATCTGCGCCGTGGTCTGGCCGCTGATGCCGCGGTTGACATAGGGCTTGCCGGGGAATGTCTCCTCGAGGCGGTATCCGTCGGTGATCGAATCGCCCATGAAGACGACGCGTCCAGGCTCGACGGGCCGTTTCATCAGCTCCTGGTTGGCCTCGTGATAGCGCCCGAGCTGGTTCCAGTCCTGCAGCTGTTCGGCGAGCGTGGTCGCGGTGTTCAGCAGGCAGCAGTTGGCCGGACGCGGCAGCGAGTAGGTGTCGGCAAGCTGCGCCTGGGTCGCGCGGACGCTGAGCAGGGCGGCAATACCGACGATGAGCGTGACGTTCTTCCTCATTTCGCGACCGCACCTTTCTTTGGACTACCCCGGCGATTGTGACCATTTGTGACAGCCGTTGAGGCGGCCGGCCTGCGCCGTATTCCAGATCATTTTGCGGGTTTCCGGCGGCATCTCATCGATAATCGATTATAGTCGTCGCACATCTTCCTGGAGGCGAACATGTCTCGTCAACTTCTCGCCCTGGTCGCGACACTCGCGGCGCTCCTCACTGTGCCTGTGGCTGGCACGCGTAGCATGTTCGTCCCCGACTGGACATTCAAGGGCAGCACGCTGACCGGCTGGCACGTCGTCGGCGCCGCCGACTGGAAAGCGGTGGACGGCGAGCTGGTGGGCACACCCAGGTCGGCCGACGGCGGCTGGCTGGTGCTCGACAAATCGTTCCAGGATGTCCAGGTTCGGCGCCGACTTCAAGTGCGTCGGCGGCTGCAAGACCGGCGTGCTGCTGCGCGCCGAGAAGACCGCGACTGGGATGAAGGGCATCTTCCTCTCGCTCGATGCCGGCGAGGTCGGCGGCTACGCCGTCACGATCGACGCCAACGGCAAGATCCTGACGCGCGAGCGCCTGCGCCCAGGCGGCGGGCTGATGCGCATCGCACCATCGGCGGCGGAACAGGCGGCGGCGGCCGCCGCTCGCGGTGCTGGTGCAGGACGTGGCGCCGGTGCGGGACGTGGTGCGGGTGCCGGGCTTAACCAGGACCGCCGTATGTTGCCCTCGGGCGCGATGCTGGCCGACGTGGTCGAGCCCTCCGCGCTCAAGCCTGACGATTGGAACGACGTGGATGTCGTCATCGACGCCAACATCTTCCGGCCCTGGGTAAACACGTCGGGGAGCGGTGGCGGCGCGGCCGACGACGATCTGGGCGCGTTTGGTCCCATCGCGATCTATGTCGGCGGCTCCGGTCAAGTGCACTTCCGCGACGTCTCGTATCGCGATCTGAGTCTGAAGCGCGTGGTCCCGGAACAGTTGTCGACCAACTACCGCATCCTGCGGCTCACCCCGTTCTACTACTCGTTCGCGTCGGGCGCCGCCGATTTCGACCGCGACGGCAACATGGACATCGTCTCCGGTCCCTTCATCTTCCTGGGACCGGATTTCACGAAGGCCCGCGAGTTCTACATGGCGCTCTCCACCAATCCCTCGACGAGCTTCTCGTCCAACTGGCTCGAGTTCGCCGGCGACTTCACCGGCGACGGCTGGCCCGACGTGCTGCTCGCGTCCACCTCGAATACCCGGCTGTACGTGAATCCAAAAGGTGAGCCGCGGCGGTGGGATTCGGTCCTGGGTGTCGTGCCGCCCGCGCGCAACGTCTCGGAAGTATCAGTCATGAAGGACATCGATGCCGACGGCAAGCCCGATCTCGTCTATGCGAGCGACGGCGCAGTGCGTTGGGCGAAACCCGATCCAGCCAACCCGACCGGACCGTGGCTCTCGACGCAGGTCGGCGAAGAGGGGACGTACGCGGCGCATGGCATCGGCGCCGGCGACATCAACGGCGACGGCCGCGTCGACATCCTCAACGTCTTCGGTTGGTGGGAGCAGCCCGAGAAAGCGACGACCGGGATGTGGCCGTACCATCCTCAGGCCTTCGGCCGTCAGAACGGCCGCGGCGCCCCCGGCGGCGCCGAGATGTGCGTGTACGACGTCAACGGCGACAAACTCAACGATGTCGTGACGTCGATCCAGGCGCACGTGTTCGGGCTGGCGTGGTTCGAGCAGAAGCGCGATGCGGCCGGGAAGGTGTCGTTCGTGCGGCACATGATCTCGGACGACTTCGCCTCGAAGAATGCCGGCGGCGTCACTTTCTCCGAACCGCATGGCTCGGCCTGCGCCGATATGACTGGCGACGGCACGCCCGACTTCGTCATCGGCAAACGGTTCTTCTCGCACAACGAGAGCACCACCGATCCCGATCCGTACGGCGCCGCGGTGCTCTACGTCTACCGGACGGTTCGCAACAAGCAGGCGCCCGGCGGCGCCGAGTTCGTGCCCGAACTGGTGCACAACCAATCGGGTGCGGGCTCGCAGGTGCTCGCCGTGGATCTGAACAAGGACAGCGTGATGGATCTGGTGACGTCGGGCGAGCTCGGCGCGTTCGCGTTTCTCGGCCAGCCGCGCGCGAAGAAGTAGGTTATGCACATTCGGTTCGCGGGGGTCGCCGCGATAGCGGCGCTGGCGACAGCATGGCTGGGCGCGCAAGGACCGGCGAATGATTTCCGGCCGGATTCGACGTTCGGCGGATCCACGCTGGCCGGCTGGCACACGCTCGGTTCGTCGCAATGGAAGGCACAGAACGGCGAGCTGATTGGGACCGCGTCAGGGGCTGGCGGCGGCTGGCTCGTGCTCGACGCGTCGTATCAGGACCTGCACTTCTTTACCCGCTTCCGCTGCATCGGCGAGTGCCGGACCGGCGTGCTCTTTCGCGCCGAAAAAACCGCCGAAGGCATGACGGGCGTGTACGTCGCGCTCAACACGGGTGAGCTGTCGGCGTTTCGACTGACGCTCGATGCGGCCGGCCGCGAGACCGCGCGCGAGCCGCTCCGCATGGTGAGCCCGTTCATCCGCTCGGCGCCGGCGCCTGGCGCGCCTGCGCGCGGGGCCCCGGCGCGCGGCGGCGCGGGCACCGGTGGAGCGGTCATGGCCTTGCCGGTACCGCTCGCGCCGCTGACGCCTCCCCCGTCGGGCTTGCGCACGGACGAGTGGAACACGCTCAGCGTCGCGCTCGACGCCGACATCATTCGATCGACGCTGAACCAGGGCATCGACATTCCCGCGGCCGCCACCGACGACAGCGCGAATGCGTACGGCCCCGTCGCTCTCTTCGTGGGCAGCGGCGAAGTGCGTTTCAAGGATGTCTCGTTCAAGGATCTCAACCTGCGGGTCGTTCCGTCCGAGCACACCTCCACGCGGTTCCGGATGCAGCAACTCGACGAGTTTTTCTACACCTGGGGGGCCGGCGTCGGCGACCTCAACCGCGACGGCGTGCTCGACGTTGTGGCCGGGCCGTATTACTACCTGGGACCCGAGTACACGTCGCGCCGCGAGATTTACGTCTCGCCAACGGTGAATCCAACCGATCAGTTTCCCCGCAGCGGCTTCGACTTCGTGTTCGACTTTACCGGCGACGGCTGGCCCGATGTGGTGGCCGGCGAGAATCGCCCGCTCTTCTTGTACGTGAACCCGAAAGGCGAGCGCCGGCGCTGGGCGAAGTACCCCGCCGTGCCGCAGGGCAACAGCGAGCTGGTGGTGATGAGCGACATCGACGGCGACGGTAAGCCCGAAATGGTGTTCGCCAGCGGTACCGGTACGCCGAAGGGAACGCTGGCGTACGCGCGTCCCGACGCGGCCGATCCCACGCGGCCGTGGGTTGTGCACACGATCTCGGAGCCGGGATTGACCTTCGCGCACAGTCTCGGCGCCGGCGACGTGAACGGCGACGGTCGTATCGACATCCTGCAGACGGCCGGGTGGTGGGAGCAGCCGCCGGCCGGCGCCAGCCAGGGCACGTGGATCTATCACCCCGAGGCGTTCGGGCGCTGGGGCCGATCGGAGGGCGCCGGTGGCGCCGAGCTGGTCGTGTACGACGTCAACGGCGACAAGCTCAACGATGTCGTCGCCGGACTGAACGCGCACGGATTCGGCATCGCCTGGTTCGAACAGAAGCGCGACAAGGACGGCCGGATCTCGTTCGAGCGTCACATGATCATCGATGACTACTCGACGAAGAACGCCGGCGACGTCGCGATTTCCGAAATGCATGCGTCGCTGGCCGCCGACATCGACGGCGACGGCGTGCTCGACTACGTCACGGGCAAGCGGTCTTTTTCACATCTGGACGGCTACACCGACGCCGACCCTTACGGTCCGCCGGTGCTCTACTGGTTCCGCACGGTGCGCAATCCCAAAGCGCCGGGCGGCGCCGAGTTCGTGCCCGAATTGATTCACAATCGTTCGGGCGTCGGCTCGCAGTTCTCGGCGGCGGATCTCAACAAAGACGGCGCGATGGACATCGTGACGTCGAGCGTGCGCGGCACGTTCATCTTCTGGGGCCAGAAGCGCGCGACAAAATAGCAGGAGCTCGGGAATGTCTCAGACTGAATGGCGATTCCGGCGGCGAGTCGCCGCGGCGACGGGTCTGGCAGTGGCCTTCGCTCTCGTCTCGATCAGCATGGCGCAGTCCACCACCGACAAGTGGTGGCATGGGTACGGCAACGGTCCGGACAACTCGCGCTACTTCGCGTCGAGCCAGATCAACAAGTCCAACGTGAGTCAGCTCCAGGTCGCCTGGACGTATCCGCACGGCGAAACAGGGAGCAGCCCGATCGTCGCCCGTGGTGTGATCTACGGCCGTGGCCGCAACGGATCGATCGTGGCCGTCGACGCGAAGGCCGGAAAGGAGCTGTGGGTCCGCGAAAAGATGAACGGCATGAGCAGCCGCGGCATGATGTACTGGGAAAGCCGTGACGGCCGCGACCAGCGGCTCGTCTTTCCGATGAACAGCCTGCTCCAGCAGCTGGACGCGAAGACAGGAAAATCGATCACGTCGTTTGGCATCAACGGCGCCGTGGACCTGAGGGTGGGCATCGACGGACGCGACCCGGAGACCATCGGCAGCATTCAGTCACAAACACCCAGCGAGGTGTTCGAGAACCTGGTGATTGTCGGCAGCGCGCCCGGCGAGGGCTACATGTCGCCACCTGGCGACATCCGCGCCTACGACGTCCTCACCGGCAAGCTGGTCTGGACGTTCCACACCGTGCCGCGTCCAGGCGAGTTTGGATACGACACGTGGCCGAAAGACGCCTGGAAGTACATCGGCGGCACCAATAACTGGGGCGAAATGACGGTCGATACGGGCCGCGGGATCGTCTTCGTCCCGACCGGCTCGCCGACCTACGACTATTACGGCGCCGACCGGATCGGCGCCAACCTCTTCGGCAGCTCGATCGTGGCGCTCGACGCGCGAACCGGCAAGCGCCTCTGGCATTTCCAGATGGTGCACCACGATCTCTGGGATTTCGACAACAACGCCGCGCCGCAGCTGACGACCATCCGGCACAACGGGCGCAACCGCGACGTCGTCGCCGTCGCCGGGAAGACCGGCTGGCTCTACGTCTTCGACCGCGTGACGGGCGAGCCGATGTGGCCGATCGAAGAACGGCCGGTGCCCCAGACCGACATGCCGGGCGAACAGACCTGGCCGACGCAGCCCTATCCGACCAACCCGCCGCCCTTCGCGAAGCAGTCGTTCGGCGTGGACGACATCAATCCGTATCTGGAGCCCGCGGAGTACGAGCGCTTCAAACAGCGAGTACTCGCGGCCAACAACAAGGGGCTGTTCACCCCGATCAACTTTACCGACACCGTCCACATTCCCGGCAGCAATGGCGGCGCGCTCTTCGGCGGCACCGCGGCCGAGCCGACGACCGGCGCTGTGTACGTGATCACCCAGGACAATCCGGGCATGCTCCGGCTGGTCACGCCCAACCCGACCCCAGGCGCCTTCACGCCTGCCGGGGGATTGATCTACCAGCAGCACTGCCAGCAGTGTCACGGCGCCGATCGTCAGGGGACGGGTGACGGTGTGCCGCTCGTGTACGCGAACGCCGATCCGGCGGCCAACATCGCGGCGGGCGCGGCACGTTTCAATGCAGAGGCGATCCGCGCGATTCTCGAGACCGGCAGAAACCGGATGCCGCCGTTTCCCCATCTCAGCGCCGCCGATGTGGACATTCTGATTCGGTATCTGACCGCCGGGCCCGGAGGTGGTGGCGGCGGCCGCGGCGGCCCACCGGTGGCTTCGGGCGCGCCGCCGGAACTGATTGCCGGATCGGGCTCGGTGTGGGAGCGGCCGGGTGCACCTGGTGGACGCGGCCGAGGCGCCGCGCCGCCGTATCCGGAAGGGGTCCCTCAGACCGAGCGCTACGTGATCAACGAGTACGGGACGATCGGCTCTCGCATGAAGCCGCCGTTCACGACGATCGTGAAGTACGACCTGAACGTGCCGGCCATCAAGTGGCGCATCGGGTTTGGCGACGATCCGTCGCTCGTCGGACGCGGCGTCACGGGCACCGGCGTCACGCAGATGCGCAACAGCATCATCGTCACCGAGTCGGGTCTCGTGCTTGGAGCCGGGCGCGACAACCAGATCCGCGCCTGGGACAGCGAAAGCGGCAAGCAGTTGTGGTCGTCATGGTTTGGCGGCAACTTCATCGGATCGCCGGCGATGTATGAAGTCGAGGGCCGGCCGTACTTGCTGGTTCCTGCGGCCGGCACGGCGGCACCACCTGCCCGTGGAGCCGGACCTGCCGCGGCGACGGTGCCTGCCGGCTCGCCGATGGGATGGGTGGCGTATTCCCTGCCGCGGCAATAGCGACCGCGCAGGTCAACAGATAATGTGGGAGTCACAATGATCGACCGGAGAACCTTCAGCCAACTGCTCGCCATGTCGCTCGCTGCGACGGCGGCGCCTGTCCTTCCAGCGTGGGCGCAGGGAAAGAAACGAAGCGTCGTGATCGGGCACACGGGCATCACGTGGCCAGGTCGCGTCGGCGGCGGACGTCGTGGTGGCGGCGCGCCACCGCCTCCTCCCGATCCCGCGCTCAACGAAACGATCTTCAAGGACGTGTCCGAGCTCGGGTTCTCCGGGCTCGAACTGTTCGACTGGCAGATCAACGGCCTCGAGAGCCAGGGGCTGCTCGGCGGATTCGTCGAGAAATACAAACTGCCGCTCGTTTCGAGCTATACGAGCATCAACCTGACCGACCCGGCGCAGCGCGCCAGCACGATTGCCGCGGCCGTCTCCGTCGGGAAGATCATGAAGAAGTACGGCGGCAAGACGATCGTCATCGGCCCGAACGGCCGTGTCGGCGGCGAGAGCTACAACTACAACGACCACAAGCAGAACATCGTCACAACGCTGAACGAACTGGGCAAGGCCATCACCGACATCGGTTTGATTGCAGCGCTGCATCAGCACACCGGCACCGTTGTCGAGACGCGCGATGAAACGTACGCGACGATGGAGGCGGTCGACACGCGCTCCGTGAAGTTCGGCCCCGACATCGGCCAGCTCCAGAAGGGCGGTGTGGATCCGGTCGCGGTCGTCAAGGCGTTCCTGCCGGTCGTCCAGCACCTGCACTTCAAGGATTGGGTAGGCGGTCCGTCGATGGCCGGCTACTGCCCTCTCGGCCTCGGCAAGGTGAACCTTGCCGCGATCCTCGATCTGATGGAAGGCCGCAAGCTCGAAGGCATGATCATGGTCGAGCTCGACGGGGGCGGCCAGATGCCTTACACGCCGCGTGAGACCGCCCAGATCGCGCACGACTGGCTCGTCAAGAACGGCGTCACGCTGAAAGCGTAGCAAGGCGGCGCCTGACGGCCATGCCGTACCGGGTCGACCTTCCAGGCGGTGGCGCCGATGCACTCGATCGGCTCGTCGAACTTGATGCGCTGGATGTGGAGATCTCGCACGGCAACGCGATCGCGGCGCTCATGCCCGACAGCGTGCCGCCGGAACGGGTCGCGAGCGCGCTGGGTATCGCCACGGTTGCGGTCTCCCCTGCCCAGGCGCGCGATGACGGATCGGTCTGGGTCCTCAGCCTGCGCCCCATTCACGTCGGGCGCCACACCCTCAGATTGATCGACGCCTCGGCGTTCGGCACGGGACTCCACCCCACGACAGCGCTCTGTCTGGAGGCGATTGAAGAAGCCGCCGAGATCGATCGGCCCGACGTCCTGCTCGACGTGGGCACCGGATCGGGAGTGCTCGCGCTCGGTGCGCTGCGTCTGGGGATGCCACGAGCGCTGGGCATCGATGTCGATGAGGACGCGTTGCGCGTGGCGGCGGAGAACGCGCGACTCAACGAGCTCGGCGACCGGTTGTGGCTGGCTCGCGGCGGGCCGGAAGCGGTCGCGGGAACATGGCCGCTCGTCGTCGCCAACATCCTGGCGGCGCCGCTCGTCGAGATGGCGCCCGACCTCGTGCGGCGCGTCGGTCATCATGGTCGCCTGCTGCTCTCAGGGATTCCTTCATCAGCCGAGCGGGACGTTGACCAGGCATATCGCCGTCTCGGAATGCGACGCGTGAGCGTGAAATCGCGCGCCGGCTGGATCGCGCTCGTGATGCACGCCTCATGGTGATGCGCGTCTGATGTCGTCACCCGCACTGCGCTAATATCAGCCGGCGTGTTACCCGACCGCTGGCGAGCCCTGTTTCGATCGGACGGCAGATCGCCTGCCTTCGCCGCGCTGCCCGCGATCGTCGCCGTCATCGGTCTTCTCGCGCTCGCCGCTCCGCTGCGGGACGCCGAGGAACCGCTGTTGCGCGTCGGCGCCCTTCTCGCGCTCGCCGGCATCCTCGAGGTGCTTCACGCCGTACGCCGCGCCGACGCCGCGGACCTCCGGCGCGGACTCATGGGCGGCGGGCTCACCCTCTTGATGGCGTTCCTTGTCATCAACGCTCCCTACCTGGCCGCCGCCGCCATCCTCCTGCTGCTGGCCGGATCGTTCGGCATCGACACGGTGGCATACGCCGGCGCGGCGTGGCGGGCGACGACAACCCGCGCCCGCGTGATGTCGGGGCTTGCGGCGCTCGGCAACCTCGTCGTGGTCGCGCTGCTCATCGCCATGCGTCACGAGCGGGCCACCTGGCCGGTGGCGCTCGCCTCGGCCCTCCGCATCCTCGGTGTCGCCTGGACGATGGCCGTCACGCGCGTCAACACGACAGACGATGCGAGCGAGACGGTGTTCGATGACCTCGAGCTTGGCGACCATCCCGAGGCCAATGCCCTTCGCGACGAAGTCGCCGCCGAAGAAGCCGCACGCGGATCGACCGACCGGCGGTTGATCCTGTCGTTCGTCTTCATCCTGTTCGCGATCCACGCTGCACGGATGCAGGCGGACGGCTCGCTTATCGGTTACGTCGCGCCGGCGGTCGCGGTGATGGGCGACATGGTGCTGGCCACGCTCCTCACGCTCGCCATCGTGATTCCTGCCATCGCGAGCTTCCGAAGCGGCACGCGCTGGATCGAACGGCGCGTGTGGCGCTGGTATCTCGCGTCGGCCGATCGACGAACATGGCGGCTGAGACTCGCGCGATGGTGGCTGAAGCTCCGGCTGAGGATCGGGGTGCGCCTGCGGGAAGCGCGCTATTCGGTTCCCGCGGCGCTTCGGCGCAGCCTGGTTACCGGATTACCGGTCGCCGCCATCGTCGCCGCCACCGTGCCGGTCTGGGGCATGAGCTGGTTTTTCGATACCGAGAACTGGGCGTCGGGCATCTGGAACTCGTGGGCGGAATCGCGCACCGACGAGTGGCGGGCCGCCATGATTCCCGCGATCGCCGGCAGCGCGGGCGTGACGCCGGCCACCTTCGCGCTTACACCTTCTGGCACGGACGGCGACTTCAGCTTCATCGTCATCGGCGACACGGGCGAAGGCGATGCGTCGCAGAACGTGCTGCGCGATCAGCTTCTGAAGGTCGCCGCCACCGATGCGGTCCGCTTCGTCGTCATCTCGTCCGACGTCGTCTATCCCAACGGCTCGATGATCGATTACGAAGCGAAGTTCTGGCTACCGTTCAAGGGCATCGAGAAGCCGGTCTACGCCATCCCTGGCAATCACGATTGGTACGACGCACTCGAAGCGTTTCTCGCGACCTTTCTGGTGCCCGATGCCGCACGCGCGGCCATGGAGGCTCGCGCAGACGCCGACCTCAGGCTCACGAGCACGACGAGATCGCGCATCGACGAACTCATCGGCGAAGCCGCGCGCCTCGGATCCGAATATCGCGTGCCGACGGGCTTTCAGCGCGGCCCGTTCTTCGAAATCCAGACCGATCGCTTCGCCCTCATTGCCATCGACACCGGCATCGTCAAGCGCATCGACGATCTCCAGTGGGCCTGGCTCGAAGGCGCACTCGCGCGCGCGCAGGGCAAGCTGACGATGGCGATCCTGGGCCATCCGTTTTACGCGGCCGGATTCGATCAGACGGCCGGCCACGACGACTTCGCGCGTTTGAAGCAGCTGCTGATGCAGCACGGCGTCGCGATCGTGATGGCCGGCGACACGCACGATCTCGAGTACTACGCCGAACCGGCGCCGAACCGGCAGGTCTGGCGAGACGGTGTCGTCCATCATTTCGTCAACGGCGGGGGCGGGGCGTATCTCAGCTTCGGGACGGCGCTGCAGTGGCCAGTTCCAGCGGCCACGGCGGAGTGGGCTCACTACCCCAACAAGCAAACGGTGACCGACAAGATCGTGGCGCGGACACCCAGGTGGAAATGGCCGGCCTGGTGGTGGACCTCACAGTTCAACGCCTGGCCGTTTTCCGCCGAATGGCTGTCGGGCATCTTCGACTACAACGTGGCGCCGTTTTTCCAGAGCTTCATCGAAGTGCGCGTCGAGCCGTCGGCTCATCGCGTGCGATTGCTGCCGTACGGCGTGTACGGGCGGCTTCAGTGGAAGGACGTGGCGCATTCGGCGAAGCCAACCGGCCAACGCGTCGATGACGATGCGCTCGTGGAATGGATGGTCCCGATGCCGTGAACGCATCGGGACCCAGTGTAGTACGTGGTGTCCAGCTTTAGCCGGACTCTAGCGTTTTCGCGACCGGGACCCGTTTGACGCTTTGCGGGCCGTCGACCCGCTTCGGCTCGCGCGCGTGCCAGAGGTGGCCATCCGGGTTTCTTCTTCGTCCTCCTCGGTTTCCGATGCGGGGTTGATCTGGCTGGCGATGCCCGTCAGCTTCTCATCCGCCGCCTTCTCTTCGTCGAGCGTCTGGCCGAGGAGATTTTTCGCCTCCTCCATCTCGAGCACTTCGGCAAAGGTCGCGAGCGTACCGTAGGTAGCGATCTCGTAGTGCTCGACCTTCTGTGCCGAGGCGATGAGCGCCGCATCCAGGGTCGAGCCTTCCATCTCTTCCATCACCTCTTCGCCTTCCGCGATCAGCCCTTTCATGCCTTCGCAGGGCTTACCGCGCGCGGCGATGCCGAGCAGCTTGAACACTTCTTCGAGCCGGCTCACGTGCCCGCGCGTCTGCCCGAGATGTGCCTCGAATGCGGTGCGCAGATCGTCGCTGTCCGCCGCCTTTGCCATTTTCGGCAACGCCTTGGTGAGCTGTTTTTCTGCGTCGTAGATGTCGCGAAGTTCGTTGACGAACAGTTCCTGAAGATTTTCTGCGGCCATGTGGATCCTTTCGAAGACGCACCCGTGGCGGGCGCGTGTGTGAAGTCTTGTCGCGGCGAATGCCGCGATGAGGAGAGAGCAAAGAGCTCGCCAGATCGGCGAGCCGTCTACTGAGTGACCGCGAGGGCGGGACGCTCGCCGGCTGCTGCCGGCAACAACCGGTCGAATACGGCTCTGACGTTCCGGTAACACTCGCACGACGCGCCTTCCAGCCCGGCGCGATCGACGATGCGCACGTGTCCTCGCACGTGCGACACGATGCCCGCGCGCGCCAGCTCGGCCATGACCAGCGTCACGGTCGGGCGCCGCACGCCGAGCATGGTCGCGAGGAATTCGTGCGTCAATGGGAACTCGTCCTGGGCGATGCGATCGTGGGTCATCAACAGCCAGCGGCAGCAGCGTTGTTCCGCGGAGTGCAGTCCATTGCAGGCCACCGACTGCATCAGCAACGCCACGAACGCCTGTGAATAGCGTGTCACGACGTCGTAGAACGGCCCATGCCTCTCCATCTCGCGCCGGAAGGCACTGATGCTCATCACGGCCGCGGGTTCGCCGGCGACCTGCACGAAGGCGTCTCCGCTCGAGATCGAATTGCCGAGCACCGCGCCAATGCCAACGAGCCCCTCGCGCCCGACTGTGGCGACTTCGACAGTGCCGCCGTCCTCCATCGCATTCGTGATCGAGCACACCGACCGGCTCGGAAAGAAGATTTCGCTGATGGGCTCCCCGTGCTTGTGCAGGGTCTGGCGTACTTTTAGAGGACGCCATGTCAGCTGGGCATACACGCGCATGTAGTCGTCCGGCGGGAGAGACGACAGGAGCGTGTTCATCGCCCACTGTCCGGAAACAGGCGCAACTGACTGGACGGGCTTGGCTAACTGCATCGCGAATCTCCCCTGCTCGCAAGCGGCAACGCACGTGCGTGAATACCGGGCGTGACTAACCCGCTGCATCGTCTGTGCCGAACTGTTCCGATATTGGACTGTTACGGGAACGTCAGGGCAAGGAGAATCCGACAGGTTCGCGAAGCAGTGAACGGCGGGAGGGTGATTGCCCGATTGATGGTCGATCGTTTCAGATCGACCATCAACGGACAATCGCCAATTGCCAGTCTGGCAATTCGAGAGGCTTACTTCATCTTCCAGCCGCCCTCGGGCGTCTTCTCGCGGTGCTCCTTGTGGCAGCCCATGCACTGCGCGGCCAGGTTGCCGCGGGCGGTTTCGGCCGCGGCCATGTCGTTCGCGGCGAGCGCCTTCGAGACGGCGCCGAGCGACGTCACCGCCGTCTCCGCCGCCATGGTGGCGTCGGCGACCTTCTTGTCGGCCCAATAGGCGTGAACGCTCTTGAAGAGCACTTCCAGCCGCGGCACGGCCTTGCCGGCTTCGGCTGCATCGCCGCCCTTGATGGCTTTGGTCAGCCCGCCGGCCAGCGGGCCAATCTCTTTCATGGTCGCGGCGTAGTCGGCTTCGGATCCGATCTTTGCCGGAGCTTGCGCGGCCAGTGACACCGCAAATACGAACGCGAAAACTACGGACGCAATCGAGAGCACACGCTTCATAACGGGCCTCCTGAAATAGGCGATGATCACCGGGAGCTGCACGGGGTAGTCTAGTGCAATGAATTGGCTCTTCAAAGAAGAACCATCGAGCTACAGCTTTGAACAGCTTTCAAAGGAGGGCGGGACGTCCTGGGTGGGGGTCAAGAACCCGCTGGCCCAGAAGCACCTGCGCGGCGTCAAGAAAGGGGACCGCATCTTCTATTACCACACGGGCAACGAGAAGGCGGTCGTCGGCGTCGCCCGGGCCACGAGCGATGCGTATCCGGATCCGAAGGATACGTCCGGCAAGTTGTCTGTGGTGGACGTGGCGCCGGTTCAGCCCCTGAAGCGGCCGGTGACGCTCGCGGAAATCAAAGCGTCGAAAGCTTTTACCACCTTCCCGCTGACCCGGCTGCCGCGACTGTCGGTGATGCCGGTCACCGCGGCGGAATGGAGCGAAATCGAACGGATGTCGCGCGCCTGAATACAGGGCGCGCGCGTTCCGGGGTTCCTGTTCCGGTTCCGGGTTCGAGGAGGGCGATGAATTCGATACGCCGTCTGAATAGAAGGACGCGCGTGGCGCTCGGGGCGCCACCACGAACGTGGAACGGGGAACAGGAACTGGAACCAACAGCGGAGCGGGTTTACCAGCGAAGTACCCGCTTCCCCCGCCACTCCGGGCCCTCGATCACGTATTTCCATTCCGGGTTGTGACGCTCGTTCCGGAGCGCCCGGCAAATCTGATCGAAAACAGGCAGGTTCTCGTCGGTGCATTCGAAATAGCCGACGAAGTCGAACTCGTCGGGCCGCTGATACCCGTCGGGGTTGTGATAGAGGCGCCGGAAGATCTTCCGGATGCCCGCTTCGGCCGCCTTCGCGTGTCCTTTCACGGGCGACCCGCTCGAGTCTTCGTGGTGGGGATAGAAATACGTATGACGCTCGAGCGCCGTTTTCTCCCACCACTCGGCGGTCTTGCTCATCGGCGCGATGATCGCGTTGGTCGAAACGCGTCCCGATTGACGCGCGAGCGCCGCCTTGTACGCGAAATTCTTCATCTCCGCGCTGCTGTAGCGCGGCATGCGCTCCGCGCCGTCGAGAATGATGAGGCGGGCCGCGTCGCCAAGACGCCGCTTCAAATCGCAGACGACTTCGACGAGCCTCGGACGGTAGTTGGCCGACACGTGGACGACGTATCGGGCCGCGCCGATGCCCTCGCGGCCATGCGTGGCACCCTCGGCCTGGAGGAACTGAATCGTCTCCTGCGGCTGGATTTCGCGCGTGCCGTCGGCGTCGTAGTCGTTGAAAAACCCGCGGCTCACGTTCGAGCCCGCGGCTCGAATCCTGGTCAGCGTCGCGGCATCCTCCTGAAGCGGCAGCACGAAGATGAACTTCGTGTACGTCAGGTTCGTCGCCGAATCCGGCTGACCGTTGGTCCCCACTGTTGTCTTTCATGTGTTATCGGCCGGACGAAAGCGTAAGGAAAGCTACTGATGCATGACCTGTGCAGTTGTGCAATTGTGTGCAGGTTCTTTGCGGCGAGACGTGTCGGGTGCGAGTGAAACGGGGTCGGGAGGGGTTTCCGGCGGGGGTTTTCGGAAACCCCTCCCGACCCCGTTTCACTCGCGCTTCAGAATCAGGCAGGCCAGCGGCGGAAGCACCAGCGAGAGTCTGTGCGGGCGGCCGTGCGCGGGCGTCGGCTCAGACTGAATAACACCGCTGTTGCCGAGATTGCCGCCGCCGTACATCTCACCGTCGCTGTTCAGGAGCTCGACATACCGCCCGGCTTCGGGCACGCCGATGACGTAGTCGTGCCGCGGCACCGGCGTGAAGTTGACGGCGACGAGCACGAAGTCCGATGAATGGTGCGCGCGGCGGATGAACGCCACGACGCTGCCCTCGAAGTCGCTGCAGTCGATCCACTCGAAGCCGGTGTGATCGAAGTCCACCTGGTGCAGCGCCGGCTGTTCCTTGAGCGTGCGGTTGAGATCGCGCACCCAGTGCTGGATGCCGCGATGCTCGGCGTACTGCAGCAGGTGCCAGTCGAGGCTCTCGTCGTGACCCCATTCGCGCCACTGCCCGAACTCGCATCCCATGAACATGAGCTTCTTGCCCGGATGCCCGTACATGTAGCCGTAGAGCGCGCGCAACGTCGCCCGCTTCTGCCAGATGTCGCCCGGCATCTTGTCGAGCATCGCGCGTTTTCCGTGCACGACCTCGTCGTGCGAGAACGGCAGGATGAAGTTCTCGGTAAACGCGTAGAGCAGCGAAAACGTCAGATCGTTGTGCGACCAGCGCCGGTAGATCGGATCCTTGCTGGCGTACTGCAGCATGTCGTGCATCCACCCCATGTTCCACTTGTAGGTGAAGCCCAGCCCGCCAAGATGCACGGGCCGCGTCACGCCCGGCCACGCCGTCGATTCCTCCGCTACCGTGATGGTCCCGGGATAGTGCGCGTGCGTCTGCACGTTCAACTGGCGGAGAAACTCCATCGCTTCGAGATTCTCGCGGCCGCCGTACTGGTTGGGCAGCCAGTCCCCGTCCTCGCGCGAGTAGTCGAGGTACAGCATCGACGCCACCGCGTCGACGCGCAGCCCGTCGATGTGGTACTCCTCGAGCCAGAAGAGCGCGCTGCTCAACAGGAACGCGCGCACTTCGTGCCGGCCGTAATTGAAGATGAGCGTGCCCCAGTCGCGGTGCTCCCCCTGCCGCGGGTCCTCATGCTCGTACAGCGCCGTGCCGTCGAACCGCGCCAGCCCGTGCGCGTCTTTCGGAAAGTGCCCGGGCACCCAGTCGAGAATGACGGCGATCCCGTTTGCGTGGCATTCGTCGACGAACGCCTTGAAGTCTTCCGGCGGACCGAAACGGCTCGTCGGCGCGAAGAACCCGGTCACCTGATAGCCCCACGACCCGGCGAACGGGTGCTCGAGCACCGGCATCAGCTCGATGTGCGTGTAGCCGAGGTCCTTCACGTAGGGCACGATCTGCTCGGCCATTTCCCGGTAGGTCAGCGGCCCACCGCCTCGCTCGGGGACACGCTTCCACGATCCGAGGTGCAACTCGTAGACCGATAGCGGCCGGTCGAGCCAGCCGTTGCTGCGCGTCCGCTCGTCGAGCCAGGCCTTGTCGCGCCACGTGTAGCGATCGAGGTTCCAGACGATGGCCGCGCCGCTGGCGTCTGATTCGAAGAAGACACCGTAAGGATCGGCCTTCTGCAGGCGGGCGCCTTCGCGCGAGCGGATCTCGTACTTGTAGCGCTCGCCGTCGCCCACGTCCGGCACGAAGGTCTCCCAGATGCCGCTCACGCCGAGGCTTCGCATCGCATGCGACGCCGGATTCCATCCATTGAAGTCGCCGATGACGCTCACGTTCTCGGCATTCGGCGCCCACACCGCGAAGTGCACGCCAAGCTTCCCGTCGACCTCGCGCTGATGCGCGCCGAGCTTCTCGTAGGCGCGATGCAACGTACCTTCGTTGAAGAGATGCAGATCGTATTCGGTGAGCACGCCTAGCCCTCCACTTCCATGGTTCCCTCGGCGACGAAAACCGAATGACCGCCGACACGCACCCGCGAGATCGTGCCGTTGACAGAGGTGATGGAGATATGAATCCAGCTCGGGCGGCCGAGCTTCGCGCCCTGCAGGTTCAGGATCGCCTGCGCCTTCTCCGGCGTCACGAGCCCATGGCGAACGAGATACGACCCGAGCGGGCCGCTGGCGCTGCCGGTGGCGGGATCTTCGTAGATGCCGAACGCCGGGGCGAACATCCTCGAATAGATCGTCGCCGAATCGGACCCGTCGCCCCGATCCATCGTGAACAGATACGCTTCGAAGTCCAGCCGGCGCGTGTCAGGCACGGCCGCGTCGACGGCCTCGCGCGTCACCATCGGCACGATGACAAACGGCACGCCGCACGAGACCTCTTGCACGGGCAGCCCCGTCGCGCGGATGTCGCCATCGGCGACGCCCAGCGCGGCGGCGATACGGCCCATGTCATCGAGCGTCCTTCGGAACTCGGGCTTCTGCTGCGTCATCCACGCGAAGCTCAACCGATCGGCCATCCATTCGAGCGAGACAGGCGTCGGACCGATGTTCAACCCGAACGACCAGTCCGCGCGTCCCCGCGCGATGCGTCCATCTCTCGCGAGCGCGAACGTGCTGCCAACAACCGGGTGGCCCGCCATCGGCATCTCGTTGCCGGGCGTAAAGATCCGCATGCGCACGTCGGTGCCGGCTTGTTCGCCCGGCGTGACGAACGTCGTCTCCGCGAAGCCGATCTCCCTGGCGATCTGCTGCATTGTCTGCGCCGACAAACCAGCCGCCTCGGGAAACACCGCGAGCTGGTTGCCGCCAAAGCGCCGGTCCGTGAACACGTCGTAGTGCAGGTACCGATACCGGGAAATGCCCATGCTAGGATGATCATTCTATTGGCGTTTGCCGTTTCACGTTAGCCGTTTGCCGCGTCGCCGGTAGACGCGTGAATCGTGCACGCTTGAAGGAGCAGCCGATGATGAGATGGTTTCTTGGGACGATCTGCGCTTTGGCGTTCGTCGTATTGACCGGCTGTGGGTCGGCGCCCGAGCCCGCGCCTCCGCCTTCTGAATCAGCACCCGCCTCGACGCCTCCGCCGGCCGAAGCGCCGCCCCCCCCGGCCGAAAAGCCAGCAGCGCCCGAAGCGGCCGCGCCTTCGGCGGAAAAGCCGTCGGACACCGCCACCGCCCCGGTGGCCGACCCGAGCAAGCCGTCAGCCTCCAAGTACGGCCCCGGTATCTACGCTCATTTCACGACCACGAATGGAAACTTCATCGTGAAGTTCTTCGATAAGGATGCGCCCAGGACGGTCGAGAACTTCGTGGGGCTGGCCGAAGGCAAGAAACAATGGAACGACCCTCGCACGAACCGGATGATTCGCCGACCGTACTACCGCAACGTCATATTTCACCGCGTGATTCCGAACTTCATGATTCAGGGAGGCGACCCCGAAGGCACGGGCCTCGGCGGGCCCGGATATACCTTCGATGACGAGATCAGCCCGAATCACCGGCACAACAAGCCCGGCATCGTGTCGATGGCCAATCGAGGGCCGAACACCAACGGTGGACAGTTCTTCATCACCGTCGCTCCGTATCCGTCGCTCGACGGCAAGTATTCGATCTTCGGCGAGGTTGTCGAGGGACTCAGCAACGTGGTGGCGATTTCGAAAGTGCCCACGACAGGTCCACGTGGCGAGCCGGCGAACAAGCCGTTGAAGGATGTCGTCATCCAGACCGTCAGGATCGAGCGGGTTTCCTGAGCCCACTATTGGTGGATGGTGAGTTCAGTCATTGTCGTGGGCGCCGGATTTGCCGGGCTGAACGCGGCGCAAGCGCTCGCCAACAAGGAGGGCCTGCAGGTCCTCCTCATCGACCATCGCAACCATCATCTGTTCCAGCCCTTGCTCTACCAGGTGGCCACGGCTGGACTGAATCCTTCCGACATTGCAGTCCCCATCCGCGTCCAGTTCAGGAACGCGCCGAACGTCGAGGTTCAGCTCGACCGCATTCAATCCGTCGATCTCGCGCGGCGGATGGCCGCCGGCGAAGGCCGCGAGCTTTCGTACGATTACCTGATCCTGGCTTGCGGATCGCGTCACAGCTATTTCGGCCACCCCGAGTGGGAAGAATTTGCGCCTGGTCTCAAGACGCTCGAACAGGCGACCGAAATGCGGCGGCGCATGCTGGTCGCCTTCGAGCGCGCGGAAAGCGAGCTCGACCCTGACACGCAGCGCGCCTATCTCACCTTTGTCGTCGTGGGCGGTGGTCCAACCGGTGTCGAGCTGGCCGGAGCCATCGCCGATATCAGCCGGACGGCGATGCGCGGCGATTTCCGCCGTATCGATCCGTCCAAGTCGCACATCGTGCTCGTGGAAGCGGCGCCCCGCGTGCTGACGACATTCTCGGAGGAGTTGTCCGAGCGCGCCCGCCGCGATCTCGTGGAGCTTGGCGTCGAAGTGCGTACCAACGCCAAGGTGGACGCGATCGACGGCGAAGGGGTGACGATCGGATCCCGGCGCCTGGCCGCGCGCACGGTGTTCTGGGCGGCCGGCGTGCAGGCCGAGCGGCTGACGATCGTCCCGGCGCCCGCCACCGATCGCGCCTCTCGCATCAAGGTGACCAACGACCTGTCGATTCCCGGCTACCCGAACGTCTTCGTGGTCGGCGACATGGCATCCCTTGAACTAGCTCCGGGAGCCTTTTTGCCGGGGGTGGCACAGGGCGCCATCCAGTCTGGCGTGCACGCCGCCCGCATGATTCTCCGCGACCTGACCGGCGAGCCGCGCGAACCGTTTGTCTATCACGACAAAGGATCCATGGCGACGATCGGCAAAAGCCGCGCGGTGGCGCAAATCGGACGCGTCACGCTGACCGGCCGCATCGCCTGGCTCTTCTGGCTCGTCGTGCACGTGTACTCGCTGATCGGATTTCGAAACCGGCTCGCCGTCCTCTTCAACTGGGCGTGGAACTACCTGTTCTCGCGGAGAGAAGCGCGGCTGATCACGGATAAGGAGTGGAAGCTGAGG
The DNA here is from genome assembly GCA_963821395.1 of Vicinamibacterales bacterium. Lineage (GTDB taxonomy): Bacteria > Acidobacteriota > Vicinamibacteria > Vicinamibacterales > JAMQPK01 > JAMQPK01. The sequence goes on from CAWGDY010000002.1 coordinate 235,379, forward strand.
AACTAGAAATCCGAATTCGCAGATTGTGAGATTGGCAGATTCGCAGATTACGGAACACGGCCCTTTAACCAGTGATCGATCGGCTCGAGTACCGAGGATCACCACCCCGAAGCCGCAACCGGCCGCCACGATCGGCCAGTACGCCAGACCGCATGCCACGCCGAGAGCCGACGCAAGCCAGATGGACGCCGCGGTCGTGAGGCCGTGAACCGACTCGTCGGTCCGTCCGTGGACGATGCTGCCCGCGCCCAGGAATCCGACGCCCGTGACAATACCTTGAATGACGCGCGAGGCGGAATCGGCGGTCGCACCGTCAAGCGCCGTGATGATGAAGACCGCGGAGCCCAGCGACACGAGAGCGATCGTGCGCAGCCCCGCCGGCTTGTTCCTGATCTGCCGATCGAGACCGATGAGCGCGCCCACCAGCACGGCAGCGCCCAGGCGCACGAGCACGGCGTCGAAGGACAGCGGGTTCATCAACCCAGCGGATCCTTTCTAGCGAAACAGCAGTGGAGAGATCTCGTTCAGATAGCGCCGCCAGACCATCCACGTGTGCGCGCCGCCGGTCTCCCTGAACGTGTGCCTGATGTGGTTCGCCGTCAGGAACTCCGAAAACGCCTTCGATGCGCCGAACAGGCTGTCTTCGGTGCCGCAGCCCACCCACAGCAGCTTGAGCTTGCCGTTCGCCGCGTCGGCGTGGTTCACGAGCGGTGCGAAGGTCTTCGGAAAAGTTCGCCGCGTTGCCGATGGCGGCGCTGAACCCGCCGACGTAGCTGAAGAGATCGAGGTTGTTCAAGCCGATGGTCAGCGACTGTCCGCCGCCCATCGACAGCCCGACGATCGCGCGATGCTCGCGGTCGGGGAAGACCCGGTAGGTCGCCTGGATGAACGGGATGACGTCTTCGATGAGATCCTTGCCGAACTTCGCGGTGTTCTCGCCCTGCTGCTGGCCGCCGGGCTGCACGCCGTAGCCGAACGGCATGACGGCGACAAACGGCGTGATCTTCCCCGCCGCGATGAGGTTGTCGAGAATCAGGTTCGCGCGGCCGAGCCGGTACCAGGCATTCTCGTCGGCGTTCGCGCCGTGGAAGAGATACAGAACCGGATAGCGCGACGTCGCCTTGTCGTACCCGGGCGGCGTGTACACCGTCAGACGCCGGATGCTGTTGAGGGACTTCGACTGATACCAGTGCGTCCGAATATCGCCATGCGGCACCGGCTGCGCGTCGTAGAACGCCGGCGACGGCGTCTTGATTTCGAGCACGCTCGAGATCGTGCTCGGCGTCGAACCGGTCTTCAACTGGGGATTGGCGGGATCGATCGTCCTCACCCCGTCGATGGTGAAGTTGTAGTGATAAATCTCGGCCTCGACGGGACCCACCGTGACGGCCCAGATGCCATCGGGGCCCTTCTCGAATTTCCTGGTACCGTCGAGGAACTCGCCGGAGAGCAGCACCTCCCCGGCCTTCGGTGCGTTCAACCGGAACGTCACGCGGCCGTCGGCCATCACCTCTGGCGAAACAAGGCGAGGGGCCTGTTGCTGCTGTGCGAACGCGGATGCGGTCGTGATCCCGGCGGCGAGGACGGCACAGGCAAGTCTTTTCATGGCCCTAACTGTAAGCTCGAAATCCAGTCAGGTCAAAACGCGCGAATGCCGCTTACGCCTCTTCGAGATCGACCGCGATGTGGCGCCACTTTCCCTGGTTGAACCGCAATACGCTCAACGCGCAGCGGGTGGCATGGCCGACGAGGATGGCCATCCAGATGTCGATCGGATCCAGCGTGCCGGTGCGCCGGATCACAAAACAGATGCTGAGCGGCAGAAAGAGCTGGGACACGATCGAAATGTAGAGCGGGCTCTTGGTATCGCCGGTGCCCTGGAGACCGCCGGTATAGGTCAGCGCCACCGCAATCAGCAGACCCGAGAAGCTGAGCACGCGAAGAAGCTCCACGCCGATCTCGACGACGGCCGGATCGCTCATGCCGAAAATCGCGAGCAGCTGACGCGGCACGAAGAAAAAGAACAATCCGATGATCGCCGCGCCCATGAAACCGAACCTGGCCGCCACGTGCACGGCTTCGTCGGCTCGATCGGGCCGGCCGGCGCCAAGATTCTGCCCGGCCACGGCGGCGGCGGCGCCCATCAGGCCAATCGAGGTCCACGTGATGAGCGAGAAGAGCTGCGTATAGGTGACCGCGAACGCCGCCTGCGCGGCGGCGCTCTGCGGCAGCGAGCCGATGAACGAGAGCATGAACACGCCGCCGACGTTCATCGCGATCCCCTGGATCCCCGTCGGCAGGCCGAACCGGAAGAGCGACCGGATGATGCGCCAGTCGGGCCCGAATCCATGGCCGTGCGGAAACCTGACGACCCAGGTGCCGCCCCAGAGCTTCCACAGCGAGTAGATCGCGACCAGACCCGAGGCGATGGCCGTGCCCATCGCCGATCCGGCTGTTCCGAATGACGGAATCGGGCCGAGCCCCCGGATCAGGATGACGTTGAGCACGAGGTTGAGCACCGTCATCGCGATGCCCAGTCTCATCGGCGTGCGCGCATCGCCCGCGGAACGCAGCGCGGCGCTCAGCATGAAGAACATGAGCATGCCGCCGATGAACACGAACATGATGCGGATGAACGGCAGCGCCTCCGCCTTCACCATGGGCGCCGCGTTCACCAGATCGAGGAGCCAGGGAGACGCCCAGTAGCCGAGCGGCGCCATGACGCCGAATGAAAGGAATGTGGCGGTGAGGAACGCCTGGTAGACCGTGCGATCGACCTTCTCGGTCTCGCCGGCGCCCGCGAAGCGCGCCACGAGCACGCTCATGCCCGCGAACATCGACGAGATGAAGACGATGACGACGAGGATGATCTGCCAGCTGACGCCGATCGCGGCGTTGCCGGTGAAGCCGACGAGGTGACCGACGAGCGCGTGGTCGACGATGCCCTGCAGCCCTCCAACAATATTGGTGAGCATCGTCGGCCACGCGATTTTCCAGACCGCCGGACGAAGCGGTCCTTCAATAATCGATCTGTCGTACCTGGGTCGCTCGACTACGGTCGCCACGTCCCATAAGCATACTCACTAGTCGCGGTGCGGTGCGCAGAGCATGCCGTTGTTGTAGTTGTCCATCGCGCGATGATGCGGCTCGCCCACTTTCCAGGCATAACTCGACGCCGCCACCTTGGTACCGACGGGCCCGTAGGTGTCCATCCAGGCATCGGCCAAGGCCACCTCGCCCGTGATGCAGACGGGGTTGGTCCCCATGAGCAAATTGAGCTTGGCCGATAACAGCGACGCGAACATCGTGTAGGTTTTGTCCTTGTTGCCCGGTGCCTGGAGCAGCGCGATGGCGGTGGCCTGAGAGTAGGTGTCGCCGCCAATCACGATCGACGTCACTGGCCACGCCTCGGGATGATTCATCCAGTAGCCCGGCGTGCCGGTGCCAACGGCAGCGGTGGGCGCCGCGGTGAAGCCGAAGTCGGTGTTCGTAAACTCGGTTGCGTTCGCCGGGAATGCGATGGTGGCCACGCTGTCCGAACCGACGAGCTCGCCGTCGCTGTCGACCGTGTCGTCGGCACCTTCATTGGTCAACGTGGGAACGGCGCCGTTTGGAATCTGGACCTGTATGGTGTAGGTGAGACCCGCCTCGACGGAAAACTCGTAAAACCCGCTCGCGTCGGTGAAGGTCACGACGTCGCCGACGGTGACGACCGCGCCCTCGATTCCGGGCTCGCCCGCTTCCTGGATGCCGTCGCCATCGTCAGCCCACACGAAGCCACAGAGATTTCCGGAGGACGAACAATGCTGATCCGGCGCTGCGGCGGCCGGCACCGCGGCGACCGGCAACAGGGCGGCCGCCAGGCCCACGACCCGGATGTGTTTCAGCGGTCCCTGCAGAAGCTGCTGTGTTTTTGCCCGTAATTCCGATTGCCGTTCTGCCTTCGACATATGCATCTCCCTGGAAAATGAAGTCGTTCTGTTGACGTCCGCCGTTTCAACCGATAGCCCGTTCGTGCGTGTTCTCCTGACGAATAACCACTGCATCAGCGATCCCACAGCCGGCGTCACGCAGAGCCTGCGCACAATCGTCGAGTGGCTCGGCGCCGAGGGACACGAGTGTCGCGTCCTCACGACCGCCCGATTCGAGGCGCGTGTGACGTTCACACTCTCTGAACACCTCGCGCAGCGCGGAGTGTCGTTGTCGCCGGGCGATCGGCTGGTGCAGTACCAAGTGGGACGAGTGCCCGTCACGCTGGTCGTGACGCGGCACAACGACGAAGCGCGGCCGAACCGGAAGGAAACGAATGCCTATCTCGGGCGCTTCGATGATCTTCTTGAGACGTTCCGCCCCGATCAGCTCATCGCCTGCAATGCGCATCCGATGATCTTCGAAGCGATGGCGCGCGCACGCGCGCGCGGGATCACCACGGTGTACGCTGTCCGGGGATTTGGCTACTACAGCGCGCGTTACTTCAAAGACGTAGACCACGTCTTCACGTGCAGCCGGTTCCTGACCGAGGTTTATCGAAAGAAGATCGGCCTCGAGAGCACGCCGCTCGAACCGCCCATCGACTGGACCACGGTCGTCGCGCCCGGCGACTCGCGCGCCTTCGTCACCTTCGTGCATCCGGCCCGCCACAAAGGCCTGCTGCTCTTCGCGCGGCTGGCCGACATGCTCGGCAAGCGCCGGCCCGACATCCCGATACTCGTCGTGCAATCGGGATTGACGGCCGGCTCGCTGAACAGCATTCCGGGCGTCGATTTCTCCGCCTATCCGCAAATCATGGCGGCGCCGCCCGTGGCGGTGCCCGCCGAGTACTTCGCGCTCACGCGCATCCTGCTCGTGCCATCGGTGTGGGAAGAGCCGTTCGGGCGAGTAGCGGCCGAAGCGATGATCAACGGCATTCCACCGCTCGTCGGCAATCGCGGCGCCCTGCCCCATGTCGTCGGCGGCGATTTCGCCGACGGCGGCGGCGGACGCGTGCTGCCGATTCCCGGCTGGATGACCGATCGCGGCACGCGACTTCCGACTGAAGAGGAAGTCGAGCCGTGGTTCGACGCGGTCACGGCGCTCTGGAACGACACGACGCTCTATCAATCGATGAGCGACCGCGCGCGTCAGATTGCCGGCGAACGGTACAGCGAAAGCGTGTCGCGAAAACGGCATGTAGACTACTTCTCCTCCCTCAAACCCGGAGGATGCCCATTGCCACTTCGCTGCCAGTTGCCGGCCGGTTAGCTTCTTTAGGACTTAACTGTGTTCAACGCCGCGCGCTTCAACTTTGTAACGACGGATTTGTGAAGGGCTGGTAAGAATTTGTCAGGGAACGAAGCTTGCCTCTACGGGAGACCGCCGTAAAGAATCGCGTGGCGGACGACCGAATGCAGGTAACGAATTTCGTCGTCTCCGAGACCTTCGCCGAAGCTGGTCAGTCCCTTCCGGGTCTTCACGGTCACGGCGCCGCGATCGACGAGCGTGTTGACCGTCGCGAGCACTCCCTCGACCACCGGAGACAGGTTGCCCTCGTTTTTCGATGAATGCGGCTGGGCCGCCCGCTGCCGCGCCGCCTCCAGCAGCGAACTGGACGTGCTGTAGTCGATGTCCATCACGTCCGCCGCATCGAGGGACTCGCGCAGGCGTGTCCTCCACACGCGGCGCTCCTCGACGCGAATGCCGGAGGTCGAAAGAGTGACGATCGTCCGTCCCCGCCGGCTTTTCAGAAACGCGTTCAGGCCGCTCCACACCGGCAATACGCCGAACGCCACGGTCAGAAAACCCAGGAAGACCCAGGAGACCACGTCAGGCGTATTCGATTGCCGGAAGAAGCGGAAGAACGGCGCGACGAAAAAAATCGGAACGGCCGCGGGTATCAGAAAGACGAGGAACAGCGCCGGATGCACCCGTTTGGGCGGAATGACCATGACGACCTTGCCATTGCCGGCGGTGATCTCGCTTCGCATATTCACCGGCCGCGCGACCGGCATTCCACGCCGATGGTCCAGGCGCAGACGATCCTGGAGCGACATCCTGGCCTCGGCCGCTGAAAGCTTCACCGTGTGATCGGTCGACTGGTCTTCGATGTCGAGATGCAGGACGCTGGCAATCGCCGCGGCGTGCTCGCGGGCCTCGGCATACTGAGTGGAGCTGAAGAGACGCAGGTCGCTGCCGCTCCGCGCCTTCAAGCCGATCGAGAACTGGTCGGCGCTGTCCGAATCGCCGGGCTGAAAACCGAGCACGACGTTCGTGTAGTCGTCGATCCGGTGCGTGGTCGTGGACATCGGAGCGAGGAGACCCATCTGCGTCACGATCGTGCGGGCGTTGGCATCGAACGTGGTCCAGGTTCGGCCGAACACGAGACCGCCGCCGACACAGGCGAACACGAGGCCCATCAACCACATGAGCGGCCGGGCAAACCAGGGTGCGGTGTCGGCGTCCTGGAGCGGCATGCCTCCGAGGATCGCCAGCATGATGCCGAGGCCGGCGATGAGAAACGGCAGCCCGAACACAGCGAGCACGCCGCCACCCTCGCGCACTTTGAGCTGGCCGGGACCCACCTGGCTGAGCCGTGGCATCCTTCTTCTTATCGTCGCCTTTTACGGAAGATCAGAAGATCAGAAGAAAATTGGTTTGGCTTCTGACGCGTTTCCTAATCTCTTAGTCTCTTGTTTTCTTCGGCGAGGGCGCGGGCGAGCAGCAGCTCGCGCTCGCGCGTGTTGCGGGTCAACGCGGCCGCCCGTTCGAACTCGGCCCTCGCCTCGTCTCGACGGCCGAGCCTGGCGAGGAGGTCGCCGCGCACGCTGGGGAGCAGGTGATACGTCTTGAGGGAGGGGTCTCCAACGAGCGCGTCGACAATCATGAGACCGGCCTCGGCGCCAAACGCCATGCCGACCGCGACCGCGCGGTTCAGCTCGACGACCGGAGACGGGACCGCGCGCGCGAGCGCCTGGTAGAGCGACGCAATCAGGGCCCAGTCGGTCTCATGAGCCGCCCGGGCTCGAGCGTGGCAGGCCGCGATGGCGGCCTGAAGCGTGTACGGTCCGGGCGTACCGCCGAGTTGTTCGGCGCGATCGAGCGCCGCGAGCCCGCGGCGAATCAGCAGCTGATCCCATCGCGAGCGGTCCTGATCGAGCAGCAGAACGGGCGCTCCACCCGCACCCACGCGCGCCGCCGCGCGCGACGCCTGAATCTCCATCAACGACACCAGGCCGTGGACCTCGGGCTCCTGCGGCGCGAGCCCGGCGAGCACGCGGCCGAGCCGCAGCGCGTCTTCGCAGAGCGCGGGCCGCATCCAGTCGTCGCCGGCCGTCGCCGAGTAGCCTTCGTTGAAGATGAGATAGATCACCTCGAGCACCGACGACAACCGCACGTCGCGATCGGCACCACGAGGCACTTCGAACGGCACCTGTTCCCTGGCGAGCGTGCGCTTGGCGCGCACGATTCGCTGCGCGATCGTCGGCTCTGGCACGAGAAACGCGCGGGCGATCTCGTCGGTGGTGAGCCCGCCCAGGAGCCGAAGGGTCAGCGCGGCGCGCGCCTCGGCCGACAGCACCGGGTGGCACGCGGTGAAGATGAGCCTCAGGAGATCGTCGCCGACGTCATCGTCCATCGCCGCCTCGAGATCGCGGCGAACGTCGTCTTGCCGCTGCTCGAGCTCGTAGCCGAGCTGCTCGTGCTTTCGATCGATCAGCTGGTTACGGCGGAAGGTGTCGATCGCGCGGTGCTTGGCGGTGGCCATCAGCCAGGCACCGGCATTCTTCGGAATGCCCGACGCCGGCCACTGCTCGAGGGCGGCCACCAGCGCATCGTGCGCCAGATCTTCGGCGAGCCCCACGTCCCGGACGATCCGGGCGAGGCTCGCGATGATTTTCGGCGATTCGATTCGCCAGACCGCATCGATCGCGGCGTGCGTGTCCGGAGACGACATCCGCCTCCGATCCTACACGTTCACAGAAGATCAAGAGATCAGAAGCCAAACCAATCCTCTTCTGACCTTCTGATCTTCTGTAAAAGAGACCCGCTCAGGATTTCTGCTTCGCCAGTCTCCTTCTCGAGGCGGCGATGATGCTCGATGGCGTCGCCGGGAGCAAAGTCTTCGAGCTCGAAGAACTGGCGAAGCTCGACCTCTCCGTCCTCGAACGGTACGCGCTTGGCCCATTCGATGGCCTCGTCCTTCGATTTCACCTGGATGAACCAGAACCCGGCAATCAGCTCCTTGGTTTCGGCGAACGGACCGTCGATAACCGTACGCGTGTCGCCCGTGTACCTGATGCGGGCCCCCTTCGAGCTCGGCTTCAGGCCCGAGCCGTCGAGCATGACGCCGGCTTTCACCAGTTCTTCGTTGTACCTGGCCATCTCAGCCAGTTCCTTCTCGCTCGGCATGACCCCTGCCTCCGACTGTTTGCTGGCCTTGACGATCATCATGAAACGCATATGCTCTGCTCCTTGTTCAAGTGATGCTCCTGCCCTCTATTCTCACGACGAACGAGGCAGGATGGAATCGACACGAGGGCAAAAAAAAGATTAAGGTTTACCGATGGCCAATGTCCGCGTACTCGTCGGCACCCGCAAGGGCGCGTTTATTCTGACTTCGGATGGCAAGCGTGAAAAATGGGACGTCAGCGGCCCCCACTTCGCGGGCTGGGAGATCTATCACCTGAAGGGTTCGCCGGTCGACCCCGACCGGCTGTATGCGTCGCAGTCGAGCGGCTGGTTTGGCCAGGTCATCCAGCGTTCGAACGATGGCGGCAAGACGTGGGAAGCGGTCGGGAACAAGTTCGTGTACGACGGCGTCCCCGGGACGCATCAGTGGTACGACGGCACTCCCCACCCGTGGGAATTCAAGCGGGTCTGGCATCTGGAGCCGTCGCTCTCCGACCCCGACACCGTCTACGCCGGCGTCGAGGACGCGGCGATGTTCCGGACCACCGACGGAGGCCAGTCGTGGCACGAGCTCTCGGGTCTTCGCCAGCATGGTTCGGGCTCGAAGTGGACGCCCGGCGCCGGCGGGATGTGCCTGCACACGATCCTGATCGATCCCAAGAACCACGCCCGGATGTTCATCGCGATCTCCGCGGCGGGCGCCTTCCGCACCGATGACGGCGCGAAGACCTGGACGGCGATCAACCGCGGTTTGCGCTCACAGCACATCCCCGACCCCGATGCCGAGGTGGGGCATTGCGTCCATCGTCTTGCCATGCACCCGTCACGCCCCGACGTGCTGTTCATGCAGAAGCACTGGGACGTGATGCGCACGACCAACGCCGGCGGCTCGTGGACGGAGGTGAGCGGCAACCTCCCGACCGACTTCGGATTCGTCATCGACGTTCACGCGCACGAGCCCGACACCATCTACGTCGTGCCCATCAAGAGCGACTCGGAACACTACCCGCCGGATGGAAAGCTGCGCGTGTACCGCAGCCGCACCGGCGGCAACGAGTGGGAAGCGCTGACCAACGGTCTCCCGCAGCACGACTGCTATGTGAACGTGCTGCGCGACGCGATGGCCGTGGACTCGCTCGACACGTGCGGCATCTATTTCGGCACGACGGGCGGACAGGTGTACGTGTCGCCCGATGCGGGCAACACGTGGAAGCCGATCGTGAGAGACCTGCCCGCGGTCGTCTCGGTCGAAGTGCAGACGCTGTGACCCGATGATACGAGTCGTGTTGCCGGCGCATTTGAGAACGCTTGCGGGAATCGGCAGCGGCGATGTGCTGCTCGAGGTGCGGGGCGAAGCGACGCTCCGTTCGGTCCTCGATGCACTCGAGGCCCGGTACCCGACGCTGCGCGGCACCATCCGCGACCACGTGACGCTGAAACGCCGCGCCTTCATCCGCTTCTTCGCGTGCGAAGAGGATCTGTCGCACGACTCACCCGATGCGCCCCTGCCTCCCGCGGTCTCGAGCGGGGCGGAACCCGTGTACGTGGTTGGCGCCATCGCCGGCGGATGATCGTTCATCTTCTCGACGGCACCTACGAGCTCTTCCGGCACTTCTACGGCTTCAAGCGCTCGAATCTGCCCGACCGGCCGTTCGGGGCCGTCGCCGGAGTGCTCGGGACGGTCGTGCAGATGCTCGAAGGCGGCGCCACGCACATCGGCGTTGCCACCGATCACGTCATCGAGTCGTTCCGCAACGATCTGTGGACCGGCTACAAAACGGGCGACGGCATCGACCCCGCGCTGTGGTCGCAGTTTCACCCGCTCGAAGAGGCGCTCGTCGCGATGGGCGTCGTCACGTGGCCGATGATCGACGTCGAGGCAGACGACGCGCTGGCCTCGGCGGCGCATCTGGCGGCCGCCGATCCGCGCGTCGAGAAGGTCTGCATCTGGACGCCCGACAAGGATCTCGCACAGTCGGTCGTGGGCGATCGCGTGGTGCAGATGGATCGCCGGAGCGGAGAGATGCGCGACGCCCGGCTCGTGCGCGCCAAGTTCGGCGTCGATCCGGCGTTCATCCCCGACTATCTCGCCCTGGTGGGCGACGCGTCCGACGGCTATCCCGGCGTGGCCGGCATCGGACCGAAGACCGCGGCGCGACTGATCAATCAGCACGGCCATCTCGAAGCAGTTTCCCGCTGAAATTCTGCGCGACAATCGGGAGCGCGCGCTGCTCTTCAAGACGCTGGCGATCCTGCGCACGGACGAGCGTCTCTTCGACAACGTCGACCAGTTGCGGTGGACCGGTGCGCGCGAGGATTTTGCGCCGATGGCCGCCAGGATCGACGCACCGAAGCTGGCGGAACGGGTTGCTATACTCAGGAAGTCATGAAGCTGAAATTCTGCATCACCGTTATCGTCGGGTTGCTCGCCACAACGGTCTTCGCTCAGACCGCCACGACGACGGGGGCGGGCGCCTCGCTGCACGCGGTGTTCGATCGTGAGTGGGAGTGGGAGCTCGGTCAGGATCCGCTGTGGGCGTCCTACCTCGGCGACCGCCGCTGGAACGACCGGTGGCCCGACATCAGCTCGCAGGCGCTGGCCGCGCGCCAGGCGCATCGTCAGGCGGTGCTCAAGGAGCTCGTCGCGATTCCGCGCGACCAGCTCTCGACTGCCGACCGGCTCAACTACGACCTGTTCAGGCACCAGTACCAGACGACAGTCGAGGGCTTTCAGTACCGCCAGCATCTCATCCGCACGTCCACGCTGGACGGCGTGCAGAATACCGAGTTCGTCATCGACTCTCTTCGCTTTCAGACCGTCAAGGACTTCGAAGACTGGCTGGCGCGGCTCGACGCCTTCCCCGCCTACATGGATCAGAACATCGCCCTGATGCGGGAGGGCATGAAGGGAAACGTCCTCCTGCCGAAGATCGTCGTCAATCGCGTGCGCGAGCAGGTCGTGCAGCTGACGAAACAGACCGGGGACGACAGCGGCTACTACCGGCCGTTTCGCAACATGCCCTCTGGGATTGGCGCCAGCGAGCGCGAGCGCCTGGCGAAAGGCCGCCGTCGATCGCATCCGCACGCGCGTGCAGCCCGCCTTCGTGCGGCTGCTCGAGTTCCTCGATCGCGAGTACCTGCCGGCGTGCTACGACGGCATCGGGTGGTGGCGGACGAGCAGCGGGCTTGCGGGCTATCGCTACTTCGCGCGCTACCACACGACCACGGAGCTGGCGCCGCAGGATATTCACGCGCTCGGCCTGAAAGAGGTCGCGCGCATCCGGGCGGAAATGGAAACGATCAAGACGCAGCTCGGGTTCACCGGCACGCTCGAACAGTTCTTCACGTACCTGCGGACCGACCCGAAGTTCTTCTACAAGACCAGCGCCGAGCTGCTCGAGGGCTATCGCGCGGTGGCGAAGCGGATCGATCCGGAGCTGATCAAGATCAGCCGGAAGCTGCCGCGCGTACCGTACGGCGTCGTGCCGATTCCCGACGCGATCGCACCGATGTCGCCGGCGGCGTATGCAAACGGCGGCGCGCCGGACGGCTCGCGCCCGCCGTATTTCTTCGCCAACCTCGACAAGCCCGAGACGCGGCCGAAATGGGAAATGATGGCGCTGACGCTGCACGAGGCGATGCCGGGCCACTGCCTGCAGATTTCGGTGGCCCAGGAGCTCGGCGACCTGCCGCTCTTCCGCCGCCACTCGTTCTTCACCGCGTACGTCGAGGGCTGGGGCCTGTATGCGGAGTCGCTTGGCGAGGACATGGGCCTCTACAAGGACGATCCGTACTCGAAGTTCGGGCAGCTCACCTATGAAATGTGGCGGGCGGTGCGCCTGGTCATCGACACCGGCATCCACGCGATGGAGTGGGACCGCGCGCGCGCGATCAAGTACTTCATGGACAACGCGGCGAAGACCGAGAACGACGTCACCAACGAGGTGGATCGCTACATCTCGTCGCCGGGCCAGGCGCTCGCGTACAAGATGGGCGAGCTGAAGATCAAGGAGCTGCGCCGGAAGGCCGAGCAGACGCTGGGCGACAAGTTCGACCTGCGCGACTTCAACGACGTCGTGCTGCAATCGGGCGCGTTGCCGCTGAATATCCTCGAAGCGAACGTCAACGAATGGATCGCGAGCGGCCGTCAGCGATAGGCATCAGGGCAGCAGCGTGAAACGTCGCGCGTGTGCCGGCCGCACCGCGCCGAAGTGTCGCCGATCGGTCGTGGCGATCGAGAGCACCTTCAGGCGCTCCGCCACGGCCACGACGGTGGCATCGACGAAGCCGAGCCAGTCGTAGACCGTCATCAGTTCGGCGGCTCTCCCCACGTCGCGAGACTCGACGCGCTCCAGACCGATCTCGCCGGCCGCGATCGAGCGCGCGAACGCGGTTTCCGCAGGCGCACCAATCCGCTCCCTCAGCAGGTACGCCACTTCCGCCAGAATCGTCACCGGTGCGACAAGCGTGTCCGGATGGGCTTCGAGGTGGGCGCGCACGCGTGCGTGCCACGCATCGCGCCGGTCGGCAAGCGCATAGAACACGCCCGTGTCGCACAACAGGGGCATCAGCGGCGACGTTTCGGCACGGCGCCGACGTTTCGGTCGTGCGCGTGTCGGCGACGTCTTCCCTCTCGAGACGGGAGAAGCGACCGAAAGAGCAGCTCGTCGTGTCGATCGGCGGTGTCCGTATGGCCGCTGTCGAAGGCGGCCGTAAACGACGGCAGCGCGATGGAGGCCTGCCGATCGGCGATGTACGAGGCCAGTGCCTCACGGACGACTGCCGCGGTCGGTTTGCCCTCGCGACGCGCGTACAGTTGCAGATCGCGTTCGAGCGATTCGGGCACGAAGATGGTCGTCCGCTTCATAGACGTATGCTAGCATATGTCATATCAACGACACTTTCGGAAGAGCTCGTAGAGCACCACGCCGCCTGCCGTCGCGACGTTCAGCGAGCCCTTCGTCCCGACCATGGGGATGCGCACGCCGGTATCGCACCGGCCCACGATCGCGGGCGGAAGTCCCTCCACTTCGTGGCCGAAGATCACCAGCACGGGAAATTTCGGCTGCCACTCGAACAGATCGGCCGCGCCATCGACGGTCTCGACGGCGGCAATTTCCCATCCCGCCGCCCGCCGCTCGTCGATGAGCGCCATCGGATCCGAACGCTCCCAGCGGACGTGCTGCTCCGATCCCAGCGCGGTCTTGGCAATTTGCCTCGACGGCGGCGCGCCGGTGAAACCCGACAGGTGCAGGCTGGACACACCCACGGCATCGGCGGTGCGAAAGAACGCGCCCACGTTGTAGAGGCTGCGCACGTTGTGCAGGAGCACGGACACAGGGAGCATAGGGAGTGAAAAGATACCCGAATTGGAAGATTGGTAGATTGCGAGATTGTGAGATTAAGACGCGTGTCCCGCCTCTGCGGTTCAGGCTTCGGCGCGAACTCAGAGCGAAGAACCTGTTCCCGAACCCAGAACCGCAGAAGCCAGAACCGATGAACCGCTACCGCGATGAGCCTAGCGAGGCGCTTCGTAGATTTGGCGGATTTCGCACTCGCCGTCGCCCGCCACCTCGAGGAACTCCTTCGCCAGCTCGATCGCGTGGGCCTTCGAGCGGGCCTCGAGGATGGCGAACCCTCCGACGACTTCCTTCGACTCGGCAAAGGGACCATCTTTCACGGTCACCTTCGACCCATCCTTGCGCACGCGGGCTCCGAGCGCGGTCGGCAGACACCCTTCGGTCGCCACGAGCTCGCCCGTCTTCATGAATTTCTCGATGAGCGCCCCCATCTGGCTCATCTCTTCCGCCGATGGCGGCTGGCCTGTTTCCACGCTGGTGTAAATAGATAGAAATCGCATCGGTTTCTCCTTCGATGTCGCATTGGCAGGGCTGAAGCCCTGCGCTACCAATACGTCGAAGAAGGACGTGCGAAATCGACAGGTGCCGCCGAAATTTTTTCCGTCACCCGTTGTTCAGCGCGGGAGCCGGTGTTGACGTCACCCCATCGGGCGCGCGCGGAATGATGAGCCAGGCCGCCAGATACGCGATGACCCCTCCCACGATCGCGAAGCAGAAGATGGAGACCATGACCCAGAGCAGCCGGATGGGGGTGGCGTCGACGTCGAAATACTCGGCGATGCCGCCGCAGACGCCGGCAACCTTCCTGTCCGTATTCGAGCGTGTGAGCCGGCGCCCCGCGGGAACCGGCGACGCGCCCGTCGCCTCTGGCATGACCATCCACGCGGCCAGGTAGGCGAGCACGCCACCGATGATGGCGCCGGGCACGATCGACAGGACGACCCAGGCGGCGCGAACGATCACCACGTCGATTTCGAAGTATTCGGCCAGACCGGCGCACACGCCGGCAATCTGTCCATCTGTCCGCGAACGCGTCAATCGTCGAACAGCCATATGTACACCTCGCAGTCAGTTATACGGTCTTCGCCCGCGTCCGGTTCCCGCGGACATATAATCCGCCCCAGCAACGGCGGATTCTGGAATGAGAGGATGACTTCGACGCGCAAGGCGATCGCATTCACGCTGTTCCTCTGCATCGGGCTGAGCCAGGCGAGCTCGGCCCAGCCGCGTTCGACCATGAACGTGCTGATGATGCACTGGAGCTCGGAAGACCTCCCCAGCAGCCCTGCCATGGACGCGGCGATCCGCGAGGGCGTGTCTCGATCGGGCCTGTCGGTGGAATACTTCGCCGAGTACCTCGAGAGCGATCGCTTCCCGCAGGAGGCTGCTGCGCTGGCGTTGCGCGACTACATGCGCACCAAGTACGACGGGCTTCGCATCGACGTCGTGCTCGCGCACTCGATGCCCGCCCTGCAATTCGTGCTCGACCATCGCGGAACGCTCTTCCCGGATGCGCCCATTGTGTTTGCCGGCGTCGCCGTTCCACGCTCGATCGGCGCCAGCGCGGGGCCGGGCATCACGGGCGTGGTGTGCAGTTCGGGCTTTCGCGAGACGCTGGCGCTTGCCCTCCGCCTGCACCCGTCGACCGAGCGGGTCTTCGTGATCGCAGAGTCGCCTGGCAGTCCGCTTCGCGACATCGTGCGATCGGAGCTCCGCGATTTCGAGTCGAAGGTCACGCTCAGCTTCATTGCCGAGGACTCCGTCGAGCGAACGGTGGCCGCGGTCAAGGCGGTCCCTCCGCGCAGCCTGATCTTGTTCGTCCGCCATCCCCCCGAGCCCTCGGGCCACATTCCGCCGCCACCAGAGGTGGCGCATCTGGTGGCCGACGCGTCGCCGGTTCCGGTTTACGGGATCACGGACGAAGTAATCGGCTCCGGTGTCACTGGCGGCAACGTGTACGCGATTCGCGCGGTCGGTGTGCGCATGGGCGAGATCGCGGCGAAGCTGCTCCGCGGTACGCGCGTCGAGGACATTCCTATCGAGCAGGCGCGATACGTGCCGACCTTCGATTGGCGGCAGCTCCAGCGCTGGAACATCCCCGAATCGCGGTTGCCGGAGGGGAGCGTCATCCTGTTCCGCCCGCAGTCGTTTCTCGAGATGCACCCGAAGTGGGCGGTCGGCGGACTGCTCGTGTTCATGGCGCAGTTGGTACTCATCGGCAGCCTCCTCGTCCAGATGAGGCGGCGGCGCCGCGCCGAACAGGAAACACGCAACAGCGAACAGCGCTACAAGAGCGTCGTCGATACACAGAGCGATCTCGTCTGCCGCTTCCTGCCCGACTCGACGTTGACGTTCGTCAACGATGCCTACTGCCGCTTCTGGAACAAGCGCCGCGACGAGCTGCTCGGACTCAGGTTCGTCGAGCTGATTCCGCGTCCGTCACGCGAGGCCGTGCTCGAGCGCATCGGCCGGCTGCAGACCGGCATGGATTCGCACGAGCATCAGGTGACGCTGGCCGACGGATCGATTGGGTGGCACCACTGGGTGAATCAGGCGATCCTCGACGAGCGCGGTCAGCTCGTCGAGCTGCAGGGTGTCGGCCGTGACATCACCGACCGCAAGCGCGCCGAGGAAGCCATCGGACAACTCGAGGCGCGCAATAGAGCCATTGTCGGCGCCATTCCCGATCTGATGTTCCTGCTGACCAGAGAAGGCGTCTATCTCGACTACCACGCTCCCGACACGAGCCGCCTGCTGATCGAACCTTCACAGTTCCTCGGACGGAACATGCGTGACGTGCTGCCGCCCGGTCTCGCGGCCGCGTTCGCGGACTGCTTCGCCAGACTGGCGTCGGGCGAGAGCCCCGTCATGCTTGAATACACGCTGCCGATGGCGGACGGCGACCGCTACTACGAAACGCGCATGGTGCCGTGCGTCGAGAGCCAGGTGCTGGCGGTGGTGCGCGACATCACGGAACGGAAGCGCGCCGAGCACACGCTCGGCGAAACGCAGGCCGACCTCGCCCGCGTGTCGCGTCTCACCGCGCTCGGAGAGTTCGCCGCGTCGATCGCCCACGAGGTGCGCCAGCCGCTGACGAGCATCATGATCAACGCAAGGGCCTGCCTGCGATGGCTCGCGAACGGCACGCCCGACCTGTCGGAGGTAAAGGCGGCGCTCATCGATGTCGTCGACGCAGGGCAACGCGCCGACGACGTGATCAGCCGCAATCGGAAGCTGTTCAACGATCGCACCGTGCAGAAAGTCCCGCTCGATTTCAACGAGGTCGTCCGCGAGGCGATGGTACTCACCCGGCAGCGTCTACAGGCCAACCGCGTGACGCTCATTACTTCGTCAACGGGCGTGCTGCCCCCGGTGTATGCCGACCGCGTGGAGTTGCAGCAGGTGCTGCTGAATCTCATCTCCAACAGCATCGACGCGATGGAAAGCATCGACTCGGGCGCGAAAGAGATCTCGATCTGCGCGTCACTCGAAGCGGAAGGGCTGTCTGAAGGTCGCCGTCAGCGATACCGGTATCGGACTCGCCGGCGTCGACATGCGGCGAATGTTCGCGCTCTCCTACACCACGAAACCGCGAGGGACGGGCGTGGGGCTGTCGGTCAGCCGCGCCATCATCGAGGCGCATGGCGGCGAGTTGTGGGCCGAGCAGAACGACGGGGCTGGAGCAACCTTCTTCTTCACGATTCCGGCGTACTCGACGGCCGGCGTCGCCTTCACAACAGTACACCAGTAGTTACGTGGTCCGACTAGACTCGACCCGGCTAGAAGCCGGGCCCTACCTCTCGTGGATCTCTCTTGAACGTGAACGAGAAGCCGGCGAGCTCGATCTTCGACTTCGACATCGCAGGCTGGCCGGTCAGGAGCCAGGCTTCCGCGAAATTGAAATGCAGGCTCACCCATTGCCCGGTTCCCGGGAACCGGAAATCGGTGAGCCGGAACGCGACGCCCCAGTCGGTCGCCGGCTGCCAGTCGCGCGAGCGGCCGTTGGGAAGATTGAGCAGAATGGCGCCGGGCGCGACAAACAGCTGAAACCGTCCTTTGACCGTGATCGTGGCGTGCACGCCGACCACGCCGTACACGTTCGATTGCCACTGAGCCATCGGCCACAACGCGTCGAGGTGAACGTGCTCCCACCAAATGGTTTTTGGCGGCTCTTCCCGATAGGGCTGAGGCGGGGGCTTGGCAGGGATACCGGTCTTCAGCTCTTGCAGGAGATCGCAGGCGGTGCCGAGGAGACCTTCGGCGTCGAGGAGCGACGCGCACTCGGCTTCGAGCCACGGCGGGGGCTCGGGACGCTTCCGTCGATCCTCATAGCCCGCCCAGCCCCGCTCGGGCCGGTTGCGGAATTTCTCGTACCACGCCTTCCACTCCGAATCCTCGGACATCCACGCACGCAATTCGTCGGCGCGCTGCTCCCAGTCTGCGGGAACGGACTCTGCGATTTGAGCTTGCTGGGCGCGGGCGGGTGCTACCGCAAGAAAGGAAAGACAGACAGAGAGGATCCAGGGGCCCCTGCGCATTTACGGCACTTTTCGGGCCGAATGATGTACCAGTTCGAGCGATCCCGCAAGACAAGAAATAAGACTATTTTTTTCTACAACTTAAGCAGAGATTCCAGCCTGGAAGAATGCGAGAGTTGGCTGCCGAAGTGCCGTGCTTCCGGCATTTGCCCATAAGCGAATCTGACACCGTCTCACAGGCTCTCTTGATATGCTCCGAGGCGCCGTGGATCAGCCCCACGGTCTCGGCCCGATTGGCCCGGTTTCCACGCCTCGCCCGTGGAACGCAATCTGCAAAGCCGCTGCGGAGCTTCACATGGATCAGCGAGACAGCAAGGTCGTCCCCTGGCACCGCACGATGTGGCCACTGCTTCCGCTCGGCAGCTTCCGGCCGCTGTCCGCAACGATGCAGGTGGAAGTCGCCGCCGATTGTCATCCGGGCAAGATCAAGCCCTACAACGAGGACAACTACCTCGTCCTCCACGTCGGGCGGAATCAACAGGTCGTCACGACAAGTCTGTCCGCAGCCGAGTTGCCCGGCACATTCAACGAGCAGGCCTACGTGATGATGGTGGCCGACGGCATCGGCGGCGTTGGGGCCGGCGCCGTGGCAAGCCGGCTGGCGCTCAGCACCGTTGCCCAGCTCGCCCTTCACTTCGGCAAGTGGAACGTCCGCGTCGATCCGTCGATTGCCGAAGACATCATGGAACGGATCGAATGGTTTTACAGCCGGGTGCAGGAAGCCGTGACGAGCCACAGCCTGACCGAGCGCGGCCTGTCGACGATGGCCACCGCCATGACGGCCGCCTACAGCGCCGGCGACGATCTCTTCGTAGCGCACATCGGTCACACGCGCGCCTACCTCTGCGCGAGGGGCAGTTGACACGGCTCACCCGCGATCACACGCTGGCCGCGGAGGGCTATCCCGGCCCCGGGCCGGCGAGCGCCCAGCACGTCACCGACGACCTGCGTCACATCCTGACGCACGCCATCGGCGGCGGCTTCAGCGGCAACGGCGTCCAGGTGGAGCACTTCCGCCTGATGCACGGCGATTGCCTGCTGCTCTGCAGCAACGGCCTCACCGATCTCGTCGATGACTACCGGATCGCAGACGTGCTGGCCAACAGGCGACGGCTCGATGAACAGTGCCGCGCGCTGATCAATCTGGCGGTCGACGCGGGCGGACCGGACAACATCACGGTGGTGCTGGCCCAGTACGCCATGCCGCAGTTGTAAGGCGTCTCCCAACGTCCTAACGCGCTGGCTTGCGATTCGCCGGCACAGGTGCGCCACCGGCAACGGCTGCGTCGATGGTCGCCACGACGTCGGCATAGGACAGCGGTTTGGCGAGCACGGCAGACGCACCCAGGCGCTGCGCCTTCTCGACGAGACCGGCCTCGGCGTCGCCGGTCATCAGAACGACCGGCAGCGTGATGCGCGCGCCTCGCAGCGCGCTCACGAGCCCAAGACCTGTTTCGCCGGGCATCCGCACGTCGACGAGCGCGCAGTCGAGCGTCGCGATCGACGAACTGCCGAGAAACGCCTCGCCGGTCGCAAACGTCTCCACGTCGTACCCCGCGCAGCGCAACAGCCTCGCCAACGCGCGCCTGACCGACTCGTCGTCATCGACCAGGGCGATGCGCGTGGGCCGCGGCGTCACGGCCGCGCCTCGTGTGACGGCAGCGCGAACTCGAAGCGTGCGCCGGGGTGCGCGCTCTTCGCCAGCCAGATCGATCCGTGGTGGGACTCGACAATCGACTTGGCAATCGACAGGCCCATGCCCATCCCGTTGCTCTTGGTCGTATAGAACGGCTCGAAGATGTGTGCCGCGGCGTCCTTCGCCACGCCGTCTCCCGAATCCTGCACCGACACGTGTACTGCGCCCGCCGCCGTCAGCTCGCTTTCCACCGAAACGGTTCTGCTGGCCGGCCCGGCGTGCGACACCGCATCCATGGCATTCAGGAGCAGATTCAGGATCAGCTGACGCAGCTCGACGGGATCGCCGAGAATCATCAACGGGAGCGGCGACAGTCGCAGATCGAGGCTCAGGTTGCGAAGCACGGCATCGTTCCGCAGCAGCGAGGCGACCTCCAGAATGACGTTGTTCAAGTCGATCGCGATTGTCTCGCCGCCGTCCTTGCGCAGCCACTTCCGGATCCTGAGGATCGTCTCGGCCGCGCGTCGTTCGTCGGCGATGATGTCGTCGAGGGTCGCCTTCAGTTCATCGAGATCGAGCGACGGCATGCCCAGCATGCGCCTCGCGGCCTGCGCGTTGCCGAGGATGCCGGTCAGCGGCTGATTCAACTCGTGCGCCAGCGATGCGGTCAGCTCGCCCATGCTGCGCTGCCGGCTGACGTGCGCCAGCTCCGCCCTGCTCCGCTGCGCCTCCAGTTCGGCGCGCACCCGATCGTCTTCGCCTTTCTGCCGGGCGAGCACGTTGGCAAACGCCTCGGCGATGAGCCGGAGGCGGCCGATGTCGTCGGGCGTCAGATGTCCGGGCTCGGCGCGCCGGATCGCCAGCCCGCCAAACATCTGAGCGCCCGAGCCCATCGCCGCGACGGCCATCGAATCGGATAGCGCCACGGACGTCCCGTCCCACAAACGATCGAGCAGCACGGCCGAGCGCCAGTGTTCGTGGTCCGATGTCGACGTGCCCTGGCGATGCGTCCACGACTGCACGACGGTCAGCGCGCGGGCGCCCGGATCGACCCGCAGCAACAGCACCTCTTCCGCGTGGAAGTACTCCGCGCAGCGGCCCAGCCACGCCTCCAGGTGCTGCGACAGCGCGGAGGTCGGGCTTCGCACGAACTCGCGCGACAGCTGCGAGAGCAGCCGCTCGAATTTCAGGCGATCGCGAAGGTCGGCGTTCGTCTTCCTTCGCTCTTCCACGATCGCGGAAAGGCACATCAGCGGCAGCGCCTCGACGATGAGAAAGCTCTGCACGGCCAGCACGCCATCGGCCGGCCGCAACGTCGAGAACGGCCCGTGCTGGTTCATGCCGGTCAAGATGAGAATGCCGGCGATGATCGTGAGCGACATGCTCGCACCGATCGGCCCGAAGCGAAGCGCGGCCACCAGCACGAACGGCAGGGGAAACGCGAGCGAGATCGCGGGCAAGCCCGACATGGGCCACATCTTGAAAATGTGATCGCCGAACACTGCCAGTCCCGTGATAGCCGTCGCCACGCTCAGGACGATGGC
This sequence comes from Vicinamibacterales bacterium, assembly GCA_963821395.1. Lineage (GTDB taxonomy): Bacteria > Acidobacteriota > Vicinamibacteria > Vicinamibacterales > JAMQPK01 > JAMQPK01. The sequence goes on from CAWGDY010000002.1 coordinate 256,839, forward strand.
TTCAACCAGCCGCGCCTGAGGCGCCTCTCGAATCCGGCGCAGTCCCGAACTGATGATGATGACGGCCGGCGGCACGAGCGTCAGTTCCGTCAGTGCGTTGGCCGGCACGCGCGTCGCCCAGATCGTCCAGTACCGCTCTCCTGTCATGGCCGACACCAGCGCCGCATCGAGGAACGATGAAAGGGCCGGTGCTGCAAGGACAGCGCCGATGATGAAGACGACCATCCGCCGGAGGGTATCGAACCGATCCGGCCGGTCGCTGAAGGACCGCACAATGACCGCGGCAATCAGGGCCTCCGAGCAGTTGGTGAGAAAGAGCAAGGGCACCATGCCAGCCGGCTTGACGACCGGGAGCTCGACGAGCAGATGGGCCGGGAGGGTGGCCAGCAGGTAAAGCCACCATTTTTTTGGATCCACCACGAGCAGCGCCGTCGTCAGGATGGCGTTGGGGGGCCAGAGAATCGAGGTGGTCGCGGGAGGAAACCGCAGGTGGAAGCCGACCTGGGCGCCGATAGCATAGGCCACCGCGGTTGCGACTGGTCCCTTCCAGGAACCTTTGAAAACTCTTGCAGCAGATTCGAGCGGTCGTCCCGTCGCAGGGCCCATAGCAACGTCCATAGGACTTTGGTTGTATCTGAAGGTTTAGTGCAATTTGTACGCTACCCAGCAGATCCCGGTATCATGGGCCTTAGAATAAGGCCGTGGAATCCTTTCTTGTGGGGGCGGCAGTGGAGTCGCCGACCGTGCACGTCGTCGATGATGAGGAGTCTGTACGGCGGGCCCTCTCGCGGCTTCTCAAGTCTGCGAACCACTCCGTTCTGGAATTTCCGTCGGTCGAAGCCTTCCTGGCGGAATGCCGGACCGACGTCGCCGGCTGTCTTCTACTCGATCTCAGGATGCCCGCACTTTCTGGACTCGATCTCGTGGAAACACTGGACCACCTCGGCTCGCCTTTCAGCGTGATCCTGATGACCGGCTGGGGTGGCATTCAGGACAGCGTGAAAGCGATGAAAATGGGCGCGGTCGACTTTCTGACCAAGCCGCTCGACGATACGGAAATTCTGCGGAGCGTCGAGATCGGGCTGAAGCTCAGCCGCGAGCGGTACCAGAACAAAGTGGACAAGGCGAGACTGACGCGGCTGTTCAGCCATCTCACTCCACGCGAGCGTCAGGTGTGCGAGCTCGTGTCGCTCGGGCTGCCCAACAAACTGATCGCCTCGCAGCTCGGTGCATCGGAAAAGACCGTGAAGATTCACCGCGGCCGCGTCATGTCGAAGCTGGCCGTGGGATCGGTCGCCGAGCTCGTCCGGTTCGTCGATCGGCTCCAGCGCGGGCCGGGCCACTAGTCGCAACGCCGCTTCCAGGCCGGCGACCATCAATCCTCGAGAGTCATGACGGTGCGTGCGGCGACCTCGTCCACCACCAGCTGCGTGCTCTTCTGGAGCAGCATGCGCATCCCTCGCAGGACCAGCAACTCCTCTGATTTCAGTAACTCTTCCAGGGCCTCCTCGGAGCTCCACTCGGACACCACCATCAGCGTGTTGTCGTCGTCCGCCTCCGTCAGCGAACGGCAGACCATGCAGCCCGGCGTCGTCCGCAGGCCACGCATGACCTGGCGGATGGCACTGATCACCTCGGGGCGTTTGCTCGGTCGAACCTGCAGCACGATTGTGGCGACGTAGGTCATCGACACGCCCGCCTCCGGTTCAGAATCGGCTATCCGGGCGGTGCGTGGGAGAACTGCGTAGGCCCTTTGGCTGATTGATCTAGGCAGAGCGGGGACCTTACCCTTGACCTGTCGTGGGCTCGGCGTGGGTCCCGGTCGTCGGAAAATCCCTATTGGAGGTCGCATGGCTACGTCACTTACTGCCCGTCTGCCCGGAGGAGAACCGGATGGTTTGTCCGTTCTCCTGCCTCGGCTCTCGATGCACCTTGAGAGCGCGGCACCGGAGGCCGTGGAGCAAGAGGTACGCCACGCCCTGAAACGGCTCGCCACCGACGTCAACCTCGACGATGCCGTCCTGACGGTCTTCGAAATGGAGGGTGGTACCCCCTTCCGGCCGCGAGTACCTGTCAACCAGCCCCGCAGACGAGGCCAACGTGCTCGACGTCGCCGTCGAGCCGTGGCTCATGGAGAAGGCGGCGGCGCTGGAGCCTGTCGTCCTGACGAGCGAGCATGCCGAACAGCCATCGCCGGACCTCTGGAATGCCGGGATGCGGGCTCTCCTGGCCACGTCATGGCGAACGCGGACGGAACGCGTTGGTGCGGCGGTCCTGTGTTTCCGCGGCAGCCGGGAAGATGTCGGAGCCGTCTCACGGGATCGCTCCTCGCTGCTCGAGTTCGCCAGGCGCGTTGGCGTTCTTCTGCTGGGACGCACAACCCCGGCCGCATCGGAGGTGTCCGACGAGCGACGCGTGCGCCCGCGGCTCCCATCGGCAAGCCTTGCGCGCGGCGCGGCGACCGCCCTCGACGGGCGACCGGATGGCATCGTCGGCGAGAGCGCGGCGTGGCGCTACGTCATGTTCCGGGTCGAGCAGGTGGCGGAAACACAAGCCACCGTTCTGCTGCTCGGAGAAACCGGCACAGGCAAAGAGCTCGTCGCGAGTGCGATTCATCGCCGCAGCACGCGGCGGCACAACCGATTCGTCGCCCTGAATTGCTCGGCCCTGCCCGCCACGCTCATCGAGAGCGAGCTGTTCGGCCGCGAGCGCGGCGCGTTCACCGGCGCCCACGTCAGCCAGGCCGGCCGATTCGAGATGGCGCACCGCGGCTCGCTGTTCCTCGACGAGGTAGCTGATCTCCCACTCGAGCTCCAACCCAAGCTGCTGCGAGTGCTCCAGGAAGGACAGCTCGACCGCCTCGGCAGCTCGCACACCACGACCATCGATGTGCGCGTGATTGCGGCCACCAACCGCGACCTGATGAGCGATGTCAGAAACGATCGCTTCCGGCGCGACCTTTACTATCGGCTGAACGTGTTTCCGATTACCTTGCCCGCCCTCCGTGAACGCGCAGAAGACATTCCCCTGCTAACGGAGCACTTCCTCGAACGTTTCTCCCGCCAGATGCGCAAACCCGTCGAGCCGCTCTCGAAGTCAGTGATGCGCGCGCTGCAGGAGCATCATTGGCCCGGCAATATTCGCGAGCTCGAGAACGTGATTCAGCGAGCCATCATCCTGTCGTCGGGGGGTGTGGTGTCGATTAACGACGTGTGTCTGTCGAGCCTGTCCGAAACCGCGGCAGGACCGGGGGGCTTCTCCGGCGAGACGACGCTTCAAGCGGTCGAACGCGACCACATCTTGAGAATCCTGGCGTCGACATCGTGGCGCATCGAAGGACCTCGTGGTGCCGCCCGGGCCCTCGGCCTGAAACCGAGCACGCTTCGCAGCCGGCTGCAGAAGCTCTCGATTCGCCGCGCGAGCTGAATCCGCGACCGGCCGCGCACCTGCCCACGACCGGTCGCGAGATGACCGCGCTTGTCCTACATTTCTGGTCAGTACGCACTCCATCTCCACCGGATCGGCCTTTGCCGATTCGGTGACCAGGCGAGATCCGCAAGTGAGGTGAGGAGTGCGGGACCTTCGACGGAAGTACAACCAGGCGATTACCATCGCGAAAAGCTCGGGCCTGACCGGCTTCATCGGCGAGCGCGACGGCCGGCTGTTCTTCAAGGGCTCGGTCCAGACCCACGAACAGGCGGTCAGGCTGTGGAACGCCATCAAGGACGTTCCGGGCTGGCGCAACGAGGTGATCGCCAATATTCAGGTCGTTGCGCCGACGCCGCCACGATTCGGGAGCACAGGAAACAAACCGGCCTAATCCCTCTCAGCGGTTCTAGGGTTGCAACACCACGGTCGCCGGTGACAACAGGTGGAACTGAATCAGCGTCTCGGCGGGAATGCTCGCCGCGGCGCCGCGTGTCGCGAGATCGACGCCAACACCCGCCGCCGCCCCTGCTCCCGCTCCTTTGGCAGCACCCGACCCGCCTCCGGCAATCCCACCGATGATCGCACCCACACCGGTCGCGATCCCGGTACGGACCGCGTCTTTCGTCTTCGTGCTTTCCGCGTCCACGCTATAGGTATCGCTCTTCACCGCGATGACGCCGCCTTTGACGCCGACGATCGACCGCGCGGTCACGCCAAGGCTGGCCGTCCCTTTCACACGTCCGCCGGGATCGCTCGAGACCACCACACAGGTGACGCGCGATCCTTTGGTCGCCACGACGGTCTCTCCCACTTTGAGGTCGGATTCGAGAAGCCCGTCGAAGGTGGATCCGTTCGCCAGTTTGGCGGTCGACAGTTCCGACGTGGTGCGCACGGGAACGACGGTCCCTTCCGCCAACGTGAACTCGCGCGGCTTCAACCGCTCGACGTCCTGCCGCAGTCTGGTGTTCGACTCGGCCTGCTTCGCGTTGATGGTCTTCTGCTCGTCGATGACACGCTGCAGCTCGGCCTTCTCGCGCTCGGCCTGTTCCTTCGTCATGTACTTCTGGCTTTCGGGAGGGCTCGTGGGCTTCGACGGTCTGGCGGCCGCGGCGGGTCTGGGCGCGCCGGCCGTGGCCTTTGGTGCAGGCGCGGCCGGTGGTGGTGTGTCAGCGACCGGAGGTGTGACGACCGGCGTTGCCGTCGCTGGTGGTGCCGTCGTCGGCTGAGCGTTCTGCGCCTCTGCGGCAGGGGCGATAGGTGCAGAACTCTGGGTTTGTCGCGCCTCGGAAAGCTGCTTCTCTGTATCCGCGAGCCGTTTTTCGAGCTCGGCTACTTTGGGATCGGTGCTGGTGCTTTGCGCGTTGCAGGCGATCGCGAGCGCGGCAGCCATCGCAACTGCCATCATGCGGAAGATGTGGAACGTCATTCGTGCCCTCTGTCCGCCGGGCCGGGGAGCCAACGTGGTGACCTCGATGCTATCACTGCCCGCGCGCGATTCCGATCTCTTTTGCCGGTTCTAAAACAGAATCTGGCAATCTCCCAGTCTGCGAATCTGCGAATTCCCGATGCCCTACCCGCTGTGGCGGATGTGGACGATGTCGCCGTCTTCGACGATGTAGTCCTTGCCTTTCAGATGCAGTTTCGCCGTCTCCTTCAAGTACACCTCGGCTGCGTGGCCCGAGCCCCGATCGGCGCCCGCGGCGAGCAGCTCGTCGCACTTCATCACCTCGGCACGAATGAATCCACGGGCGAGATCGCTGTGGATCGCGTGCGCGGCGTCGACGGCCGTGCCGCCGCGCCGAACCGTCCACGCGCGCACTTCGTCTTCGCCGACCGTGAAGAAGCAGATGTAGCCGAGCGCCTTGTAGAGCAATCGCGTGAGCAGGTGCACCGCCGGCTCCTCGACGCCGAGCGCCTGGAGAAACTCGGCGCGCTCGCGCGGATCGCCGATCTGCGCCACTTCGGCCTCGAGTTTCGCGCACAGAGTGCACAGCTCGTGGCCGGGCCCCTCGAATCCGGCACGTGCGGCCTCGAGCAATGACGGATTCGGGAAATTCGATTCGCCGCAGTTGAGCGCCGTCACCATGCTCTTCAGCGTCAGGAACTGCAGCGAGCGAATCTTCTTGAGGTCGTGTTCCTCCATCGGATGGACGCGCAGCGATTTGCCGCTTTCCAGATAGGGCTTGAGCGTTTCGAGCAGCGCTTTCTCTTCGACCCGCTCGGGATCGGCCTTCTTCTTCTGTTCCTGCGCGATGCGCTCGAGCCGAAGATCGACCAGCGTGAGGTCGGTGATGGCCAGCTCGAGGGTCATCACCTCGATGTCGCGGATGGCGTCGACCGCGCCTCCGGCGTGAAACACCGCCTCGTCTTCGAACGCGCGCACGACGTGGCAGAACGCGTCCATGTCTTTGAGCTTGCCGAGCCATTGCTCGCGCGGCTTCGCCTCCTTGGGAGGCGCGGGGGCGAGCGTGCACTCGATCTCGGCGTACTTCGTTTTCTTCGGCTTGTAGAGCGCGGAGAGCTGATCGACACGCGGGTCGGCGACCCTGGCCATGCCGACGGCGTAATCGTTCGAGCGGCTGATCAACTGGTCATAGGCCACTCCGGTAAGCAGGGAGAACAAGGTTTTCTTGCCGACCTGCGGGAGGCCGACCAGCGCGATTTTCATCCCGTTGTTGTACCACGGGCCGGGCCTCCTTTACCGCGACGTGCGGCGCTCCGCTGGCGCCAGCCACGCGACGAGATCGCCATCGGCCACCATACCGGTGCGGAGATCGAGCGTGCTCCCTGCCGCCTTGGCTGCCTGGCGCGCCCAATCGGACGGAAATTGGGGGCTCGCGTTGTAGACGAGCACGCGCCCTTCGGTATTCAGGACCGACGCGGCGAAGAAGTCGCCCGCCTTGCGGATTCCAGGGATGAAGAACTTGCTGACGTATTCGGTGTCGGTGTCCGCCGCAAACTGCGCCAGATCGACCGCGAGGTTCACGCCCTCTCCGGCCATCGTCCGCGCGAAGTACGCCCAGACACCCGCCATGTCGAGGCCGACGAGATTGACGGTCTGCGACTTCGAGCGGCTTCGAAGATATTCGAGCGCGGTCAGGATGTCCTGGACTCGGTTCGCGTCGTTGGTCTGGTTGAAGTGCAGGTACGCCCGGTTGCTGGTGTCGCGCGGAGTCACGGCGCTTCCGGTCTGGAACGCGTCGATGCTCATCACGACGCCGCCCTTGCCGAGAAGCGTCTTGACGAGCGGCAGCTTCGTCACGGCGGCAATCCCGCCCGGATGGACGACCAATGTCGGCGGCATCTCCGCATTGACCTTCGACGGCGACAGCCACACCGCCGGAACCTGATCGCCTTTTCCGTTCCGGCCAATCACGAGCCTTTCGCCCATCGGCACCGCCTCCTTCTTTTCGGAGCGCAGGTCGCCCGGTTTGGGACGAAACGCCAGCAGGGAGTACGAAAGCGGCTCGGCGAATGCCTGCCGCGCGGACGCGAGCGTCGCGGCATCGCGTGGTTCGAGACGCGACGTGTAGGCGCGCGCGTCGCGAATCATGCTCTGCGCGAGCTCTTCGAGATCCTTCACTGCATTGGCCGGCCGCTGCCGGTTGAAGAGCGCCAGCAGATCGTTCGGGAACTCCGCCCTGAACGCCGGCTCCGCCACTGGCGCGGGGTTGTTCAGGATGTGCTGGTTGAAGAACCGGTACACCGCCTCGCGGCTTTCCTTGTTGTAGTTGTGGATGAACTGCGTGAAGTGCACGTTCTCGACGTTGTTCTCCGCTCCGAACAGCCGATAGATGCTCTGGATTGCCGGGAACACTTCCTTCGGCGTCTCGACGGTCCAGTCGCCCGAGTTCGAGACCAGGATGAGCGGCCGCGGCGCCATCAGCGCACCCACCACCATGTTGCTGAAATCAGTCCAGCCGGCGCGCAGGTTGGGAGCGTTCTCGCAGACACCGCCCTGAGACGTCGCCGAGATCATGTTCACCGGCGCCGCCGCCTTGATCCGATCGTCAACCGCCATCAGGAAGAAGGTCTGGGTTCCGCCTCCGGACGCACCGGTCGCCACGATGCGCGCGGGATCGACGTCGGGCAGCGAGCTGACGAAGTCGGTAGCGCGGATGCTGTCCCAGAGCTGGATGCCCATAGGACCGATGCTCCACAGGTCGTAGCGCTCCTCGCCCCAGTGATGAGGAATCTGGTCGGTATCGTTCTGACCGATCATGTCGTAGGTGAAGACGACATACCCCTGCCGGGCGAGCGTGATGGCCCGCCCGGGCACCGAAACCAGTTGCGTGTTTTCCAGCCGTCCGTATTGCCAGTGCCCGTGCGGCGACACGACGCCCGGGAAACGGCCCCTGCTTGCCGAGCGGACGATACAGATTTCCGCCGAGATAGAAGCCCGGAAGCGTTTCGAGCAGCACCTTCTCGATCGTGTACCCGTCGCGTTCGAGCTTGCCGAAGATCTGCGCGTTGAGAGGACGCTTCTCGGGCATCGGCAGCAGCCCCGCGCTGGCCAGGATCTGCTTGCGTAGAAAGGCGGCGCGGTCCATCCAGGCTTCGCGGCTCGCGAACGAGGGCATCGCGTAATGCGTGCGCGAGGTGAGGATCGTGTTTCGTGCGTCCTGCGCCTGCAGCGGGGCCACCGGCATCAGCAGCAGCGCAACGAGCGGAATCGCGAGCATGTTTTTCATGGCGTTCCTCAGAAAATGACCTTCAGGCCGAGCTGCACAATCCTCTGACTGTCTTCCACGACCTGGGTGATCTGTCCGAACTGTGCGGACGAGACGTTGTTGTTCGGCAACCTGAAGTTCACGCTGTTGAAGAGGTTGAACGCCTCGGCCCGGAACTGGATTTCAGCCGCCTGCGCCACGTTGAACGTCTTCAGCAGACCGAAATCGGTGTTGAAGTATCTCGGCCCGCGCAGGATGTTGTCGCCGGTGTTGCCGTAGGTACCGACCCGTTGACGGTGAACTTCGACGTGTCGAAGAACTGCTGAATCATCTCGCTGTGCGGGCGATCGTAGCTCAACTGCGCGCTGCCGCCGCCCACGTAATCGGCACGGTCGGTGCCGCCGCTGAAGCCGTTGTCGCGTCCACTGCTGACCCCGAACGGGAAGCCGCTCTGCCAGATGACGATCGCGTTGAGCTGCCATCCGTTGAGAATCGCGCCGGACACGCCGCTCAGCGACGTCCGCGGGATTTCCCAGATGTTCGAGAACTTCAGGTTGTGCGGCACGTCATCGGCGCTGAGCGACGTTTCGCGCGTGGGGTCGAACGGGTTCGCGCCGTAGGTCACCTGGAGGTTCTTCGACCAGACGTAGTTGCTGAGGATCGAATAGCCGTGGCTGAAGCGCTTTTCGAGATTCAACTGCAGCGAGTGGTACGACGAGTTGTTGCCCGACTCGCCTCTCGAGATGCTGCCGTAGTTCGGATAGACCCGTCGCTGCTGGGTGTTGCCGACGGTCGAACTGCCCGGAATGTAGACGGCAGGATTCTCCTGCCGCGACCCGCCGATGTAAGTGCCCTTGTTGCCGACGTAGCCCACGCCGAGCACCCAGTCTTTGAGGAACTGCCGTTCGACGCGAAGGCTGTAGGTGAGCATCTGCGGGATACGCCGATCGGGCGACCAGTAGGTGACGTTGTTGATGGGCGCAAAGACGAACGTCGCTGGCGGAACCTCCGGACCGAAGTTTTCCGGAAACGGATTGGCCAGGCCCTTGCTGCCGTACGGATCGGTCCAATCGACGTCGTTCAGCGTGAACGTCGCGCCAAACGGCGCGGTGTTCGATTGGCCGTTGCTGGCGCCGGTGCGCTCGGGCGTGTAGAAATACCCGGCGCCGAATCGCAGGCTCGTCCGGCCGTCTTTCGTCAGCCGGTACGCGAGCCCGAACCGGGGTCCGAGATTGGACCACACGGGTTCGACGCCGGCAGTCGGACATCCCGCATCGGCATCGTCGCCGCCGTAGATGAGACCGTTTGGCGCATTGGGATACCTCGTGGACTGCAGGCCGGGCTCGAAGCAGATGACGCGTCCCTGTCGATCGTACGCGGACAGGTATGGATCCCAGCGCAACCCGAGATTCAACGTCAGCCGCTGATTGGCGGTCCAGTTGTCCTGGACGAAGACGCCCCACCGCGTGCCCTTCAGGTCCTTGAACTCGCCGCCGCCCTGACGGAACTCGGACGATCGTCCGAACATGAAATCCGCCAGGCCGTTGCCCGACAGTTGCCCGCTGAAGGCCACGCGGCCCGCCATCTGGAAGGTGTTGATCAGGTGATTGGTCACGCGCACGGCTTCGCCGCCCATCCGCAGCTCGTGGTTGCCGGCAATCTTCGTGGTCACGTGGCGGAACGTGAAATCGCCGCGATCGAAATCGCCGAGGTGATTGGTGTTGATGTTGAAGCCGCCGGTTACGCTCACGATGAGCTCGGGCGGCGAGTCGATTTCCGGATGATCCTCCGGGCCGATGATCCTGACGCCCGCCGCCGTCATGCCGAAGGGCGCGGTCGAGAGCGACCCGCCGCGCTGGCGCACCATGCCGAACGTGGTGTTGAACAGCAGCGTCGGAGAGCCGGAATACGTGTGGTTGAGCGAAATGTTCTGCACTCTGACGGCTTTGGCCTGGTTGCTCGCCGCCAGCAGATTGTCCGTGGGGATGTTGACCGGCTCGTCGTAGTCGGTGAAGAAGTAACGCCCGTTGATCTGGTTCTGTCCGAGGTTGTAATCCACCTTGCCCATCACCTGGTTGTCGATGCGCTCGTTGGGCGTCCCCGGAAAGTTGAGCCGCCCGTTTTCACCGTTGGGCAACGGGACGTACTTCAGAAAATACTGCGCGACCGGGCTGATGCGGTTCGCGGGTATCTGGTTGTTCACGAGCGGCTGACGCGTGACGGGATCGATGAGCTGCGTTGAGACACTGGAGAAGTCGCCGCGGCGCTGCGCCTCGGTGGGCACGAACTGCACGATGCCTTCCGGCGTGCTGTGAATGCGCGTGCCCTGGAACGTGCCGAAGTAAAACAGCTTGTTCTTCAGAATCGGCCCGCCGACGCTGCCGCCCGACTGATTGCGCTTCAGCGTGTCTGGTGACGTCGCGAAGAACTGCCGGGCGTTCCACGCCCCGTTGCGGACGAAATGGAAAGCGGTGCCGTTGATGTTGTTGGTGCCCGACTTGACGACGACGTTGACGATGCCGCCGCCGGCGTTGCCATATTCCGCCGTGAAGTTGCTGGATTGAAGATTGAATTCCTGGACCGCATCGGGATTGGGAAACGGCAGGCTGGTGTTCAGGTACGTGTCGTTGTGGCTCGTCGCGTCGAGCTGAAACTGCACCTGGCCTTGCCCGGTGCCGTTCACACCGGCTGTTTCTTCGCCGGGATAGACGCCGCCCTGACCGCAGATGCGGCAGGCGTTGCGCCCAAGATCGACCGTGCCTGCCGCGAGGTACATGAGGCGTTCCGGCCTCCGGCCCTGCAGCGGCAGCTCCGCGATCTGCTGCTCGCCAATCAGCTGTCCGCCCGTGGCCGTGCGCATCGGCACGAGCTCCGTCGCGCCGGTCACCGTGACCTCGTCGCTCAGCTGCCCGATCTGCAGCGTGATCGTGAGATTGACGGACTGATTGACGGTAAGGGCGATCTGATCCTGTACGTACGCGCCGAATCCCTGCTTCTCCACTCTCAGCATGTAGGTGCCAATCGGGAGCCGCGAAAACAGGAATGCGCCGGTCGCGTTCGATCGCGTGTCCTGGCTGAATCCCGTCTGCAGGTTCACGATCGACACCGCAGCGTCCGGAACGCCGCCACCGCTCGGATCGCGCACGATCCCGTTGAGGCTGGCGGTCGTGAACTGCGCCGATGCCGGCAGAGGAACGAGAAAGACTGTCAACGCCAGGAACAACACGACGACCGTCGATTGAACGCTGCAGCGAATGACTGGCAACATGTCGGCCTCCTGACCGCCCAGCGGGGCGGGAATCAGATTGCGCGGAGAGGAGTTGCAGTGCCGGTGTGCGGCGCGACGTGCTCGCGTCTCGTCGCTTCTTTTACGCTCGCATGCAGAGCGAGTCAAGACGCTTCAACGTGCAGGACGTATTTGTCGAGAAGTGCGGAACGGATTTGTCGAGAAGTGTCGCTGATTGTCTTAGAAAGAAATGTCGTACAGCGGCGCCACTGTCGCAGTAACGACCACAGTGGCGCCTGGAGATGACCTAAACGGTTATCATTTTGCGGCGAGAACAATGCTGAATCGCATATTCGCTCCTTCCCGTACTACGCAGCAAGAACGGGGCCTCATGTGAGCGCCGCTCGACGTGCGCTGTTGAGCCTGTCCGAGTCGTCGTGGTTGAGGACGCACGCGCCTCGCTGGTGGTTCGTACGGAAGGCCGCCACGCGCTTCATGCCCGGCGATACGCTCGACGCGGCTCTTGCGGCCGCACACGCCTTGCAGCGCGATGGCCTCGCCACCGTGTTCACGCAGCTCGGCGAAAACGTGACCGACGCGGCAGGCGCCGCGGCCGTGCGCGGTCACTACACCGAGGTGCTGGCCAGAATCCAGGGCGAACGATTGAACAGCGATCTCTCGGTGAAACCCACGCAACTGGGTCTCGATGTCGATCTCGACCGTTGCCACGAGAATATGCGCGCGATCGTTGAACGTGCGTTCCGCCAGGGCACGCGGATCTGGATTGACATGGAGCAACACGCCTACCTCGACAGGACCCTGACGATCTACCGGCGGCTCCTGTCCGATTTCCCAAACGTGGGCGTGTGCCTTCAAGCCTACCTGTACCGCACGAAAGACGATCTCCAGTCGCTGCTTCCACTCGGCGGCGGCATCCGCCTCGTGAAAGGCGCCTACCGGGAGCCCGCGACGGTCGCGTACCCGAAGAAGAGCGATGTCGATGCCAATTTCCTTGGGCTTGCGCATCAGATGCTCGACGCCGCCCGCCACACCTCGAGCGCCCGGCCGGTGTTCGGCACGCACGACCGGACGATCCTCGACGCGATCGCACGCGAGGCGGATCGCGCCGGACTCTCACGCGAGGCGTTCGAGTTCCATCTCCTCTTCGGGATTCAGCGGGGAGAACAGGAGAGGCTGGCGCGCGAGGGCTATCGCGTGCGCGTGCTGATCAGCTACGGCGACCAGTGGTTCGCCTGGTACATGCGGCGGCTGGCAGAGCGTCCGGCGAACGTGCTGTTCGCCGTGCGAGCGATGTTTTCGTAAGGGCGACGGGCTCACTCGGGCAGGTTGCTGTGGTCGCGAACGATCAATGCTCGCTCTTTATCGACTCCTTCGCCTCGTCGCGCGCCCGCGCGCGATCCTGCACCAGCGTGTAGGCGATGTAGTACTTGTGGATGTTGCTGACGTACTGAACGGTTTCCCGTCCAACCCGTTCAGAGACCACGCGCTCGACGTTGCCGAACCAGACGTTCGGATTGAGGCCACGCCGCGCGGTCTCACGCCGGAGCTGGCGTATCCGTCCCGGTCCGGCGTTGTAGGACGCCAGCGTCATCAGACCCTTGTCCAGCTGCGTCATCGGCTCATCTTTGAAGAACTCGTCCATCATGAACCGGAAGTACTTGACGCCCGCGTGCACGTTCGGATCGACCCGCGTGATGTCGCCCACATTCAGGTCCTTGCCGGTCGCCGGCATCACCTGCATCACGCCGATCGCCCCCACATGGCTCCTCGCCGCCTGGTCGAGTCGCGATTCCTGAAACCCCTGTGCCGCCATCAGCAGGTAGTCGACATCGTACTGCTTGCCGTAGGTTTCGAAGAGCTTCACGATGTTCAGCAGTCTCTTCCGTTCCGCGTCCGACGTGGCGTTCTTGACGTAATCGGCGCTTTCCAGATAGCGCCTCTCCACCGTGTTTCCGAACGCCGTGCGCGGCCCGAACTTGTCGATCCACAGGTTGATTGCGCGCAGCAGCTTCGGGTTGTCCTTCCGGACGCCGACCGCAATCTCTCCGCCCGTCCGCACGGCGACCTTCTCGTTGAGCTTGACGTTCGGGAAGATCTGCCGCCAGAACTCGGCGACGAAGTCGTCCACGACCGAAATGTCCACGAGCCCCGCGTTCACCATCTCGAGTATGTCGTCGTCTTCGAGGGGTTCCGGGGCTTCCTTGATCACGACTGGCGGTTTGCCGCGGCTCGTAAGCGACTCATTCAGATGCTGGAGGCTTTCGTAATAGCTGCTGCTCCGGCGTACGAACACTTCACGGCCGGAGAGATCGTCGGTCGTCGCAATCGGGGGCACGTCGGCGGCGGTGACAACGATTTCCGAGACGCCGCTGCGCGTCGGCTTGCTGAACTCCGCAACCTTCCGCCGCTCGGGAGTAACCGTCAGGGCCGCCGCGACAAAGTCGACCTTCCCCTGTTCCAGCGCCGGGAACAACTCGTCCCGTGACAACGGCACGAATGCCACGTGCACGGTGATGAGGCCGGTCTTGAGGCGCTTGTTGATTTCATCCTCGAACAGCTTGATCGACTCGTAGCTGATGCCGCGCTGGACGCCTTTGTCGATGAAGTACTGCGTGCGGTTGAAGACCACGCCCGCGCGAATCAGCCGGCGTTTCACCATCGCGTCGAAGTCGCCCTTGAAGGGCTTGTCGAGGATTTCGCGCGTCTCCTCGGAAAGCGCGTCATACGGCGACGCAACCTCGGGCAACGGTTCGTCCGTGCCCGGCTTACCCGCAGCCAGCGACGCGGGCAGGGCTGCCGCGCCGGTGGATTCAGACGACGTCGACTGGCCAGGAGCGGCGCAGCCGGCCGCGGCCAAAAGGAACACCCCGGTCAACACACGAGACAGCAGAGCAATGGTCATCAATCAAGCCTCAAGAAAACTCAACCCGGAACTCATTTTTATGCTGGGGGTACCAAAATCGAGCAACTCCAGGACCACCCTCGTTCAGCGTGGCCGGCATTTCGAATAAACCCCATTGGTGCTATGGTTTGACGCCTCGGATTGCGCCGGACTGGCGGCGCAGTCTACTCCCCGGGACACGACATAGTGGAGTTTCTCCCCTATGGTATGAAATTTTTGCACACCAGTACAAGGACCCATGTTCGTCATCGAGCTCATCTATAAAGCCGGCCTCGACGGCCATTTCCTGGTATCTGGTCGAAAGATCCCGAGGGACGGGGGATCATCCTGGCTGTTGGTGGCACTCGCGCGGAGATCGAAGCGATCGCTCGTGAAGATCCGTTCTACCAGCACGGGCTCGCCGACGTCCGCGTCATCGAGTTCAGAGCCAGTCAGCGCGCGGACGATATCCAGGAACGGATCGATCGACTCTGAGCTACCGCGCGGGTTGATAGTCTTTCCACAACCATTCCAGCGCGTTCGGAAGCGTCTGCTGCTTGACGCCGCGATCGCAATGGCCGGAGTTGCGGGAGAAGACGAACTGGTACTTGTAGTCCCTGGCCGCAAGCTCTTTCGCCATGCGCTCGTTCGCGAGTACCCAGTCGTGCATGCCGTCGCTTTCGCTGTAGTTATCGCGGTCCGACACGTGGAACCAGATGCGAACCGGCTTGACGGGACTCTTCGGGATCAGGTTCTCGTGAAACTCCCAGGCGCCGTGCGGCGTTTGCCGATTGTAGGGCCACTGCTGATTGACGTAGGTGCCCGAATACGTGAGCACGCGATGGTAGAGATCGGTGCGGTACCACGCCATCGCGAGAGCTGCCGACCCGCCTGAACTGCAGCCCATCGTCGCACGCGCGTTCGGATCTCTCGTGAGCGTGACGTTGTACTGCTTTTCGACGAACGGCAGCACTTCGGTTTCGACGAACTCCGCGTAGAGCCCCGACATCGTGTCGTACTCGAGGCCACGCTGGCTGCCCTGCGCGTCGCCGCTGCCGTTGCCGATTGAAATAGCCACCATGACCGGCACGCGCTTCTCGGCTATCAGCGTGTCGAGCGCCACGAACAACGCGGTGTCGGGACCATCCGCGCCGACGATGAACGGGACGACCGTTCCGGGAACATATTGCTGTGGAACATACACCGCCACGCGGCGCGTATATAGCGCCGGACCGCTGTTGACGATGCGCTTCGCGGGATCGGCCGGGTCGATCATCGCGCGCGATCCGGCTTGACGCGCGATACCCGGATAGATCTTGCTGGCGGTCGACTCCATCGTGAAGTCGTGAACCGTGCCACGCGGCACGCCCTCCTTGACGGTCATCTCGCGCGCGGGGTTATGCGTCGGCCCGATGATGAAGTTGCCAAACGCGTCCGCGGGTGGGACCGCTCCGTCTGGGAGTTCCCTCGCGTCGACATAGCCGGGTGTGTGCGGATCGCGCATGGGATTGGGCGGCCTGTTGGCGCGCGCGGGAGGCGCTTGAGCCGCAGCGCCGGGCTGAGGCGCACCGGCGTTCTGCGCCATCGGAACCGACAGGCCCACCGAAACGGCGAGCACGACTGCAATGATCAGTGATGTTTGTCTCATGGTCATGCGTACATCGGCTGGTTGCTGCTCAGCGCAAGCCAGCCACGAATCACGCGGTAAATGAACCACAGCCCGACGAATGCCATTGGCAGCCACGCGATGAGGATGCCGATACCGAGCGTCATGACGATGAACAAAAGGCAGAGGCAGATCCAGAGAACACCAAACCAGAACGTCCGGATCTGCCATCGGAAATGCGACTCGAGCCACGTGCCGCGCGTTTCGCTGCGCTTCACGTAGTTCAGGATGACGGCGATGATCGACGGCCAGCCCGTCAGAAACGCGCCTACCACTGTCGCCGCGCCGAGGATGCCGGTGAGGAGGCTGAACGCGTGCAGCCCGTAGATGACCTGCGTCCAGGTGACCAGCGAATCCGGCGGCCGAACCGTTCCGCCTGGTGCTACCGAGGCCGGTAATCCTTCCATAGCCACTCCAGTGCCAGCGGCAGCGTCTGCTGCCTCGTGGCGCGATCGCAGTGAGCGGAGTTGCGCGAGAACACGAACTGGTACTTGTAGCCCTTGGCCGCCAGCACCTTCGCCATGTTCTGATTGGCGACGACCCAGTCGTGCATGTCGTCGCGCATGATGTTCGGGTTGTAGAGATCGCGATCGCCGACGTCCATCCAGATGCGGATCGGCTTCACCGGGCTCTTCGGGATGATGTCCTTGTGATAGCCCCACGCGCCGCCCGGCGTTTCGGGATTGTACGGCCACTGCTGGTTCACGTACGTGCCCGAGTAGCTCAGCACGCGATGATAAAGATCGTTGCGGTACCACGCCATCGACAGCGCCGCGGCCGCGCCCGAACTGCAGCCCATCGTCGCGCGTGCGTCCGGATTCCTCGTCAGCTTCACGTTGAACTGCTTTTCGACGAGCGGCAGCACTTCGGTCTCGACGAACTCGGCATACCGTCCCGACATCGTGTCGTATTCGAGCCCGCGCTGGCTGCCCTGCGCATCGCCGCCGCCGTTGCCGATGGAGATGGCGATCATGACCGGCACGCGCTTCTCCGCAATGAGATTGTCGAGCGCGGTGAAGAGCAGCTGATCCGGACCGTCGGCGCCCACGATGAACGGCGCGACCGTGCCCGGAACGTATTGCTGCGGGATGTACACGGCGAGGCGCCGTGTATACGGCGCCGCATGACTGGTCGTAACGTTGAGCTTCGCGGGATTCGCTGGATCGGGCGTGCCGAACGTGCCCTGATCGCGCGCAATGCCCGGATAGTCCTGGCTGTCGGCCGAGCTCATGGTGAAGTTGTGCACCGTTCCCTGCGGGACGTCCGGCTTCACCGTCATCTGCGGCGCGGGAGTGTGTGTCGGGCCGATGATGAAGTTGCCGAACGCATCGGCAGGCGGAACCGTGCCGTCTGGAAGTTCCCTGGCGGTCACGTAGCCTGGCGTGTGCGGATCGCGCGTCGGCGGCGTCGGCCTCGCGGGTGGCGCCTGCGGAGCCGGCGCGGTCGCGGCCGGCTGCTGTGGAGTGGCGGCCGCCTGCGCCATGGCCGGAACGGCAGCAGCCATCGAAGCGACGAGCATCGCAACCGTCGAAAGGACTGTTTTCATACGCCAGCATCATAACGCCGCCCGGCAGGTCTGGACTAAAGCAAGAGCCCTCACGTCCGGGACGTCGTGGTCCGCCAGGCGCGGTATACTCCGCGCCGCCGTGACACAGCGCCGCGGACGAATCACCCCGCTGGTTGTCGCTTTCCTGCTGGCCGCCATCCCGGCTGCGGTCTACCACACGTACGTCTTCTCAGAATTCACGCCGATTCGCATAGACGCGATCGCCGCGAAGCTGTACGCGTCTGACCGCACCATCGCGGTCGCCCTTCCTGATTTGTCGAGGCTTCGTGGCCAGACGGCCGTGCTCGAGCTGCAACTTCAGAACGCCCTGCTCGTGGAGAGACAGATCGGGCTCGTGCGTGATGGCTTCCCGACCAATCGTGTCACGTTGCCCCCCGGTCGCCTTCTCCACTGGAGCATCGTGCTGCCGCCCGACCGCATCGTTGCACTCGAGCAGGAAATGGGTGAGGGTGCGCGAATATTGAAACTGACCGGCGATGCCGATGGCTGGGTCCTCGCTGCGCTCCAGATTCGCAACTATCACCTGCGCGTCGGCGACCGCCCAACGCTCGTGGTTCTCCCAAAAGGTGCCGGCGCCTACACGGCGGGAACGCGTTTCGTTCCAATCGCAATCGGTCTCTGTCTGCTGGCACTCGTGAACGTCCTCGTGCCCGGGTCGCAGCCACAGCCACGAGCGGTCCGCCTCATCGGCCATTGCCTGGGTCTCACGGCGTTCCTCGCGTTGGTGGCCTGTCTGATCGTTCCAACGCTCTCTTCTTATAAGGTTCTGCTTTCGCCCGCCGCGTTTGCGTTCGGCGTCATCGGCCTCTACACGCCGCTTCTCCTCCGGATCGCGGTGACGCTGGTTGGGAAAGTACCCTCAGTCCTTCGAACCTTGACCTCGATGGTGGACCGCAACGAGGGCCGCATTGCCGCCGTCACGGGATTCTGGAAACGCCACGAGGTGACGCTCGAGCGAGGCGCGGCGTTTGCCGGGCTCGTGGCTATGGCGATCGCGCAGCCGATCTTCGAGGTGGTGTCGAACAGTCCAGAGTTCTTTGCGGCCAGGGGTACGAGGGCCGCGACCGCTCTTCTCGCAATCGTCGCGATCTGTCTCGGTGTGCCGCTGGTGCTCGTCGGGATGGAGCGCGCGATTCGCTCGGTCAGCCGCAGCGCGGCCACAGCGTTTCATGGCGTCGTGTCGGCGCTTCTCATCGCAGTCATCGTGATGCCGTGGTTCCGGCGCGGCAACCTGCTCGGATCGCCGCGGGACATCGCGGCAAGTGCCCTCATCGGGACCCTCCTGGCCGTCGGCGCCGCTCGAAGCCGCACGGTTCGTCAGTTTTTCACGGCGCTTGCGCCAGCCGCCCTCGTCGTTCCGGCGCTCTTTCTCCTCGAGCCCGGCATCAGACAGACGCTTCTGCCGTCACCACCGGCGGGTGCCGTGCAGGCGATGGAACGAACTCCGCCAATCGTGTTCGTTGTGTTCGATGAGTTGCCATTGAACAGTCTGCTCGACGGGAGCGGCGAGATCGATGCCGGGAGGTACCCGAATTTCGCCGCGCTGGCTCGCGAGGCGTACTGGTTTCGGAACGCGACGACGGTCGCGTCCAACACATCGCACGCGGTACCTGCCATCCTGTCAGGGCGATATCCGACAGCCGTGAACGACTCGCCGACGCTGCAGTACTTTCCGGTCAACCTGTTTACGACGCTGGCGCGTCACTACGACATGTTCACCTCCATGGGATTCCCGCTCTGTCCGCCTCGCGCGTGTCGAAGCAATTCCACGTTATCCGGCGACACCCTCGAGTCGCTCCTGTCAGATCTTGGGCTCGTGTGGCTACACATTATCGTGCCGGAGTCACTCGCAGAAGGGCTGCCACCAGTGACCGAAGATTGGGCGGAATTTGGCCAGCGCCGTGAGACGGACTCTGGCGGTCTCGGCAATCGAAGGGAGCTCTTTGCGCAGTTCGTGTCGTCGATCGACGATGGGCCCGCGCGGCTGTACTTCATGCATGCGATGGTGCCCCACAGGCCGCTTGTCTATGTTCCGTCAGGGCGCCGGTACCCCGACCCTGACAACGCCGGTTGCGTACCGAAGGGCCTTCGAGGGAACGAGCCCGGGGTTCGCCGATGCCGCGCATCAGCGTCACCTCGCGCAGGTGGGATTCGTCGACCATCTCATCGGTACTCTCATATCACGACTACGCCAGCGACAGATGTACGACAAGGCTCTGGTCATCATCACGTCCGATCACGGCGCGAGCTACCGTAACGGCCGTTCCAGGCGGCAGCCGCAAATGCACCGCAATATCGCCGACATCCTGCGGGTGCCGCTGTTCATCAAGCTGCCAGGTCAGCGACGCGGCGAGGTGGTGAATCGGATTGCCGAAACCGTCGACATCCTTCCCACGATTCTCGATGTCGTCGGCGCAAAAGCGCCCCCTCCACTCGACGGGCGGTCGCTGATGCAGAGTCAGGCTCCGCACGCAACCCGGACCTTCATCTGGCGCAACCGGTCCAACGTCGAAGCCAGGACCATCGGCGATGGCGATTTTTCAGCAGACGGTGCCGAGAGCCTCGAGTGGAAGGAGCGTCGATTTGGACATGGAGATCCCGCGGCGCTGTACGCGGCCCCCGGCCTCCAGCACTTGCGCGGGCAGAGTCCGTCGGCGATACACGCGATGCCGGACGTGAAAATCACGATTCGCAATCCAGGGCAGTTCGACGGGGTCGATCTCACCCGCGATCCCCTTCCCCTGTACGTGGGTGGCGTCCTCCGCACATCCCGATCGGATCCCCTCACGGTCGCCGTCGTCGTGAATGGAGTCGTGGCCGCCGTCACCGAGTCGTATCGTCAACGTGATGTCCAGATGTTCGGCACGCTCATTCCGGAAACCGCGCTGCGGACCGGCGCCAACACCGTGACCGCCATCGTCGTCGACGTCGCAGCCTCGGGACGCTAAAGCTTCCACTTCCGTGTAGTACGTAGTGTCCGGCTTTAGCCGGACCGGGTAAGGTCGGACCGGACGGACGGAGTTGGGTTGGCGTTGTTGCCGCGCGAATCCGAAGCTCCGGGGCCGGACGCGCGCTGCGATGCCGCGGCGGCCCGCGCGACGCGAGGACACTCACGTCGCCTTTCGTCCTCGCTCGATGCCCGCAGGCTTCTCGCGCGGTCAGGCGTCACCCGTCGGCCGCCTGCGCCCTTCGACAAGCTCAGGACGCCCCGAGCGAAGTCGAGGGGCGCACGGCTTCGCGCCGCAACAACGCCAACCCAACTACCACACCGCGCTACACGATTCTGAAAAGCGCTCTCTGGCGAGTAATACTTCGAATCGAGTACAACGACGCGAGCACCACGATCGCGTGCGCCGCAAGTGTCCAAAGACAAAGCCCCGGTGGATCACTTCCTCTGTAATGCCGTTGACCAGCACGACACCGAGGAAGAGCGATAGAAAACAACGAGCGGGATGATGACGATGACGGCGAGGACAAGAGTCAGAACATCACGAGGCGCCACGTATCAACGCCGCCCGGTCGCCTGCACTTTCGCGCTCGGCGTGGTGTCGGCCTCGAGATCGCCAAGCACGAACTGGATGCCCCTGAAGAAGAAGTCGCTGAGAGCCGGCACACTGAAAAACGCCGGTGTGTGACCGAGCGCCGTAAAGAAGACGCGCCCTTTTCCGTAGCTGCGGATCCAGCTGAGCGCGTAGTCGCCGTCCTGGCGCACGCACGGGCGAGCGCAACCCCTGCCCTGATTCAGATCCGTCTTTTCCATGTCGATGCTCATCAGCACGCGGACGGTGTTGCGCGACAACGGCGGCTCGGGGAAGCGATAGAACTCGTCCTGGTGAACGAACGACCGCCCCTCGAATGCCGCGACAAGCGGATTCGTCGGATCGTCGATCTTGACGGTCGCCATTTCCGTCGGTTCACGATGGGCGCCTTCGACCGCGCCCAGCATCTCGGCGAACTCCGGCCAGTCCATCGACGCGTGGCTGGTGCCGTGGTAGCCCGCCAGGCCGCCGCCTTCACGGACGAAGCGGCTGAGACCCATGCGCACCTCCGGATCCACGAAGATCTGCCCGACCGTGTTGTTGAGGAAGACCGCGTCGAACTTCTTGATCCGGTCGTACTTGAAGTTCTCGAGATCGTTGCTGAACACCGCCTCGTACGCGCCGGTGGCTTTCGCGAACTGCTCGATCGCCATGTTCGCCGCAGGGATCGAACGATGCCCGCCGGTCGCACCGCCATACCCGATGTTCGCGTCGTAGACGAGCAGCCTTCGAGAGGCCTTCGGCGTCGCGGCGGGTTTTCGAGGAGTCGCCGCGGCGACCTTCTCGCGGTCTTCGGGCGAGAGCCGGTCGGGCCCCTTGATGGGAATCCCGCGCGAGAGCTCCATGACGCGCCCGGCAACGACCGGCTGGACCGCCTTCTCGAAGCCTTGCAGCGAGCGCAGCAGGTCGGCCGTCACATCGGGCCCACCGGTAGTGTCCACGGTGATCAGCGAGGGCTTCGCCTCTCGCATGTACATGCCGGCCACGAGCGCGGCGATTCCAGCGACCCCGCTGCCCAGACTGACGGCGTGACCGCTCTTGCCAAGCGCATTTCGATCGCTCAGCCTGAGAACCAGCAACCGGTCTTTGACGAGCGCGATGCCATCGGCCGGCGCGACCCCTTCCTGCATCCATTGGCCGAGATCGGCATAGACCCCGAGCCGCCGGCTGCGGCCCTGTAACGATTCGACGAGCGTCTTTGGACTGCCGAGGAACGCGACGTTGATGCCGTACTCATCCGCAAGCTTCTCGAGCATGGCCAGCCCGTGCGGCGCTCGCTCGACGGCCAGCGTTTCAACGCCGAGACCCTTCACGAACTCGAACACTTTTCGAGCCGTTTGATCGTCCTCGCCGATCGCAGGCGTGACATACACAGGCATGCGCAGGCTGAGCGACGCCATCCGCTCGCGCACGCCATCGATTTCTCCGGGCGCGAGTTTGTAGTCCAGGTTCTTCGGAATCTGGACGCTCACCTTCTGCGTGCTGTCCCCTTCGACGGCTGCCAGGTCCAGCGCCTCGGCTTTGCGGGCGGCTTCAAAGAACGTGTCCTGCCGGAAACTCCCGAGCGACACCCCCACTTGCCAGCCGAGAAGCGATCCGACCGCCGTTCGGAGTTGTCGCCACGCCGGCACGCGCACCGATGCTGAGATACGAGCCGGAGGATTGGCCGGCGGTGGCGGGGCCTGCGCGAAACCAATCGTCGTGGACGCGACCGCCGCAAACAAAAGATGCACAGGACGCATAGCCACCTCTGACCTCAGTCCTATTGCGCGAGTGACGGCGCGAATGCCAGCAGCACGTTTCCCGGCCGGCCATTCTGGAATCCGGTATACCCCGACGTGACGTACACCATGCCGTTCACGATGGTCGCACCGGCCGAGCCGATCGATCCGCCGCGTGCCTTGACGCCATTCACCGTGTCGAACTCTTTCGCGGTGTTGTACTGCCAGATCGGCCGGCCATCGAAACTCGAGAACGCGCGAAGCATCCCGTCCAGGCCAGCGCTGAATACGACCCCGGGAATCACGCTCACGGCGGCGCTGAGGCCGGGATGCTGGGCCATCGATTCCTGCGGCGGGATGTCCGCGTACCACCGCTCCAGACCATCTTTTATTCGTATGGCCGCCAACCCGCCATAGGGTCCTCGCAAGGCGAAGTACGCCTGCTCTTCGTCGGCGGCGCCGCCGAAGAGAATCTGGCCCCTGCTGATGTCCGAGTACCAGACCACCTTCCCCTTGTTATCCGGATCGAGCGCCCACACGCCACCCGATTTCTGCCCGGCCAGCACGAGCGACTTGTTGCCAGGCTGGTCGACGAGGATGGTACCGGCGGAGAAATCCCAATCGGGATTCTCCTTTTCATCCGGACAGTAGTAATTGTCGGGACGCGCGGGCCCCGCTCCCCGCGCGGGCGGCGGCGGGCCGGGCCGGCGATGCGCACCTCGCGGCGGATGTCCTCCCGCTGATGGTCCTTGCGGGCACCCGGTATGCCACACGTCGCCATGCATCGCCTGGGTCACCCACAACACCTTCCCGGTGTTGATGTCCATCGCCATGACGGCGTTCGATCGGCCGAGATCGGGCGCGGAGAACGCGTTTCCCGTCGAGACGTACACGGCCTGCCGTTTCGGATCGATCGTGACCGGACCCCAGATGCCCGCGCCGGACGGTCCGAGAAACTTGATTCCGGCGTCGGTTTTTCTCTCTGACGGTTCTTCAGGGAGCGTGTACGTCTTCCAGATCTGTTTTCCCGTCGATGCATCGAGCACCGCAACCAGACCTCGAATCGTGCAGCAGGCATAGTTGAAGCTCGCCGACTCGGGCTCTTCGAGAGAGGCGACCGGCACGTAGACGCGGCCTTCATAGACCGTGATGCTTGCCGTAATCCGTGCAAGCGGATGCGGATCGACTTTCACTTTCCACAGCAGCGTGCCCGTGGACGCATCCACGGCGTAGGCGTTGCCGCGAATGTCGCCGAAGAACGCCGCCGTCTGTGGAGAGCCTCGCTTGACGACGCCGATCATCGGCGTGCTGCGCAAGCCGGCTTGCGCCTGGAAGGACCAGTGGATGCATCCGGTGTCGGCATCGATCGAATAGAGATATCCGGAATCGGAACCGATGAAGACGCGCCCGTCCACGACGGTCGGCTGCCCGTACGCCGAGGAGGTCCATGGAAGCCCAAACGCCCACTTCAGCTCCAACCTAGCGACAGCGGCCGGGGCGAAACCATGGCGACGCAACTCATCAGTGGCACCGGACTCTTTCGGTCCGAGGCCGCCAGCCGCTCTCGCGGACTGATACCGATTGTTCTTCGTCATGTCGGGGCTCCAGCCATTCCACGACGGCGCAGACATGTTCGTCGCCGGAGGATGGCTCGAGCACATGTTCGACATCGTGCTGGCTCCGCCGCTTTCGGTCGATCCCAGTCTCCTGCCGCTCACCCACTCCGCAATCGCCACTCGTTGCTCGTCGGTGAGCCCCGCCTTATCGGCGTGGGTTCGCATGCTCCCGGTCGTCATCGATGCGTAGAGCTTTTCCGGCGTCAGTTGCTTGAGCATCTCGGGAGACATCGCTTCGTCAATCTCGGGTTTGCCGTGGCACGCGCCGCACACGTTGCCGAAAATCGTGGCGCCCGCCCCTTCCGTGGCCCTGTCGGCAAACGCGCGCGGCTCGGTGGCCGACGGCGCCGGCTGTTGTGCGCGCGTCGATTCCGACGGCGCGAGGATGGCCAGCATCACGGCGCACGAAGCAACGACCAGGGCGATAGCGCGAAACGTGCTCATCGGAGTTCTCCAGTCTTCATGATCGTTTCTCGTGGGGCCCCACCCCCACGAGCTGTACCTCGCCGCTTCGCGGCTCGGCGTTGGCTGCGACGACGATCTGCTCAGTGCAGCGACTCATCCACCGAGAGCGATATAGCACTCGGAGTACAGCGTGTCAATTTTGACCCAAAAGCGGCATGAAGTTCCGATGAAGAAGGGATGAAGTATCGATGAAATTCGTCGCTCTCGTCACTATCCAAATGAATAGGTTCTCTCATTTGTGCACGGACGTGCGCCACGCATGCGCGGCATCGCAGAACGCGATTGTCTGCGACGCGACGAACACGTCACAATCATGAGTCCACATGATCCTGCGCCGGCTTCTCCTCGGTATCGTTTTCTGCGCTTCCCCTGGTTCGACGCTCCTCGCACAAGAGGCCGGCGATGCTTCCGACGTCCGCACGGTAACGGCCGTGCGGGTCGCGCCGGACGAAGATCTCCGGATCGACGGCGTGCTCGACGACCCTGTATGGCGGCGCGCGGCGGCGGCGGGCGGCTTTCTCCAGCGCGAGCCGGCGACGGGGTCCCCGGCCACCGAGCCTACCGACGTCCGCATCGTCTACGACGCAGACCGCGTCGTCATCGGCGTCACGCTGCACGACAGCGAGCCGCAGGCGCTGCTGCAGAACCAGATGCAGCGCGACGGCTCTTTCGACGCCGACGACAGCTTCGCCTGGATCATCGACAGTTTCCTCGACGGTCGCACGGGTTACTTTTTCGAGATCAATCCGGCGGGGGCGATGGGTGACGGTCTCGTCAGCATGTCGTCCGGTGGCGGGGGCGGTGGTGGTGGCGGCGGAGGTGGCGGCGGCGGAGGTGGTGGCGGGGGCGGCGGAACGATCAATCGCTCCTGGGACGGCATCTGGCTGGCGCGCGTGCGCCGCACCAGTTCGGGGTGGAGCGCCGAGATTGAGATCCCCTTCCGCACGTTGAACTTCAATCCCAATCTCTCGACCTGGGGCATCAACTTCCGCCGGATGATCCGGCGGAAGAACGAAGAAAGCCTGTGGACCGCCCATGCGCTCAATCAGGGTCTGACCCGCGTCGTCAATGCCGGGCGCGTCGAGGGGTTGACCGATCTCTCGCAGGGCGTCGGGCTCGATTTGAAACCGTATGCGGTCGGACGGGTCTCGTCTGCGCCGGCAACCGGTCAAACGTCGGCGATTGCCAATGGCGACATCGGTCTCGACGCGTTCTACAACGTCACGCCGGCGATGAAGCTGAACGTCAGCATCAACACGGATTTCGCGGAAACCGAGGTCGACGAGCGTCGCGTGAACCTGACGCGATTCCCGTTGTTCTTCGAAGAGAAGCGCGACTTCTTCCTCGAAGGGTCGAGCTATTTCGATTTCGCACGCATGCCCGGCCGAGCGGTCACGCCGTTCTTCTCGCGGCACATCGGTCGCGATGCGCGAGGCCAGGCGCAGCGCATCGACGTGGGTGGCAAGCTCACCGGGCGCGCCGGGGCCTTCGACGTCGGCGTGCTCCAAGTGCGCACGGCAGAGGAGTTGACGGACGACCAGATCGGCGAAGACTTCTCGGTTATCCGCGTCCGCCGCCGAATGTTCGAGCAGTCCTACGTGGGAGCGCTCTATACCCGCCGCGCGCCCCGTGACGGGGAAGCCCGGCAGACCGCCGGGATGGACCTGGCGTTCAGCACGTCCAGGTTTCGTGGAAACCAGAACATCGATCTGAGCGCCTTCTACCTCTGGACCACCAACCCGCTGGAAACGGCGGGCTCGTCCAGCTTTGGCATGGCCCTGCGGTACCCGAACGACCCCTGGACGGCCGGCTTCTCGGCGCTGGAGCTGCAACCCGAGTACGACCCGGCCATCGGTTTCGTGGAGCGGCGCGGAATTCGTCAGTATCAGCCGGAGTTCGAATGGTCGCCCCGATTCGACGGCCATCCCTGGATTCGAAGCATCGACATCGGGATGGAAGCGGACATCCAGACCGACATGCACAACAGCCTGTTGACGCGCGAGCTGGAGTTCACGCCCCTGCAGATCAATTCGCACGCCGGGGCGCAGATTCAGTTCAAGGTCACACCGCAGTACGAACGGCTCGAGGAAGACTTCGAGATCTCTGACGGCGTCGTGCTTCCCGCCGGCGGCATCTACGAGTTCACCCGCTATCAAGTGGAAGTGGAGACGCCGGAGCATCTCGTCGTGGCGGTGTCGCCGGAGGTGACGTGGGGCGAGTTCTTCTCAGGTAAAAGAACCGACCTGACGGTGCGCGTCGACGTGCGTCCGCGGGGTGGCGTCTCGCTGTCGGCCGAGGTGGAGCGCAGCTTCCTCGATCTGGCCGAGGGCAGCTTCACCGCCGACGTCTACCGTGTGGATGCGAGCACGCAGTTCAGCCCATGGATATCGCTCGCCAACCGGCTGCAGTACGACACGGTGAGCCGCGAGCTGGGCTGGCAGGTTCGATTCCGGTGGATTCATCGCCCCGGCCACGACACGTATTTCGTGTACACCCACAACTGGCAAGAGATTCTCAGCCCGGGCGAGCGCCGCCTGGCCACGCTCGACAACCGGCTGGCGAGCAAGGTCGTGTACACGCTGCGATTCTGAGACCCGCTCCACTTCCATCTTCCGCGGATGCCAGCGAAGCCTGCTTCAGGAACTTTTCAGGTTGATTGGTCAAGATAGACGCGCGGGCGATATCGCCCGAACGAAAGGCGGCAAGTATGCGGAAGCTTCTCGCGCTGCTCGTGTGCATCTGTGCAGCTTGCGTCCTGCAGGCTGCGAGCCCGAACTATCACGTCGTGAAGGCGATCGAGATCGGGGGTGAAGGAGGCTGGGACTACCTGGTGTTCGACCCTGCGACGCACCGCCTCTATGTCCCGCACGCGACGCGCGTGGTTGTGGCCGACGTCGATACTGGAAAGGTTGTGGGCGAGATCCCCGACACACCCGGAGTCCACGGCATCGCGATCGCCCCCGATCTCGGCCGGGCGTTCACCAGCAACGGCCGAGCGAACTCATCGACGGTTGTCGACTTGAAGACATTGAAGCCGCTGGGCACTGTGGCGACCGGTGCGAATCCCGACAGCATTCGCTACCTGCGCGACCGCAAGGAGGTCTGGACCTTCAATCACACGGACGGTTCGATCACCGCATTCGATCCGATCTCCACCAAGGTCATTGCCACCATTCGTGTGGGGGGCCAACTCGAAGAAGCGGTCGAGGACACGTCCGTCCATCGCATCTACGTCAACATCGAGGACAAAGGGGCCATCGGTGTGGTTGACACGCTCAAGCACGTGTTGGTGGCCACGTGGCCGCTGACCGGGTGCGAAGGACCGACCGGATTGGCGTTTGACGATAAGAACCATCTGCTCCTGAGCGCGTGTGACGGCAAGATGGCAGTGACCAACAGCCGGACGGGCAAAGCGGTCACCAGCTTTCCGATCGCGGACGACGTCGACGGGAACGGGTTCGATCCCGCCACCGGACTGGCGTTCGCCTCGAGTGGCACGGGTGTGTTGACCATCGCCCACCAGGACACGCCGGACACGTTCACGGTGGTGCAAACCGCGAAGACACTGGCCTCGGGCCGGACGATGTGGCTCGATGCGACGAGCCATCGTGTCTACGTGCCGGTGGCGACGACGACATCTGGCGGGAACGGGCGTACGCAGGTCGTGCCGGGCACGATGAAGATCCTCGTGCTCGCTCCACTGCCCTGACGAAGCCTGACTGCAGAACTGGCTGATTCAAACGGGCGTGACAGCCTTCGACTGGCTTGCCGAGCCGAAGCTCGACTCGACGATACAGGGAGAGCGAAGGTTGGCGGAGAGGGAGGGATTCGAACCCCCGTGCCCCTTACGGGACAAGACGCTTTCGAGGCGCCCCCGTTACGACCACTTCGGTACCTCTCCGCGTGAGGATCAGTGGTGCAGAACTTTCTATTCTACTAGATCC
>CAWGDY010000003.1:0-315939 GCA_963821395.1 Vicinamibacterales bacterium
TGATCGCCCGTTCGGCCACGTCGATGCCGTTCAAGCGCGGCATCGCGATGTCGAGAATGGCCACGTCGGGGCGGTGGGTTTCGCACATGCGCAGCGCTTCCAGGCCGTCGCCCGCCTCGCCGACGACTTCGATGTCGTCTTCGGCGTCGAGCAACGCCTTCAGCCCACGCCGTACGATGCCGTGATCGTCACCGAGCACTATTCGCAACGAGGTTCTCCTTGCTGCTGTCCGCAGCTGGCACCGGCAGCGTGATGTACACGACGGTTCCGCCACCTGGTTTGGTTTGTATCGATGTCGAGCCGTTGATGTCCTTGACGCGTTCCTTGATGCCGGTCAGTCCCAGCCCTTTGTGGCCGACCGTCGTGTCCATGCCGACACCGTTGTCGCGCACCGACACGTCGAGCCGCGTCCGCCCTCGCACGACCTGCACCTGAATCTCCGTGGCCGCCGAATGCTTGGCGCAGTTGGTGAGCGCTTCCTGCACCACACGGTAGACGCACGTGCGCTGCGGATCGGGAAGGCGCTCGAGATCCCCCTCGACGACGAGATCGACCGGCACGTTGTAGCGGCGCGAGAACTCGCGCGCCTGCCAGGCGAGCGCCGGCTCGAGGCCCAGGTCGTCGAGCATGCTCGGACGCAGCCCCATGGCGAGATCGCGCACCATCCGCATCATGCGATCGACCAGCGCCTTGCTCTCGGCCATCGTCGCCGTGAAGATAGGACTACCGATCGCCTGCGCGCGCTCGCCGCGTCCCATCTCCATGCGGAGCGCCGTGAGCATCTGCCCCAGCTCGTCGTGCAGCTCGCGTGCGAGGCTCTTCCGTTCTTCCTCCTGGGTCCTGACGAGCTGATTCGACAGCCGGCGCAGCTCCTGTTCAGCCTGCTGCGTACGGCTGTGCTGTTCTTCCGAGCGACCTTCGAGCACGCGAATCCGAATCACCGCCACAATGGCAACCATGAGGCCCAGTGCCAGGCTCAGGGCCAGCGTGCGCGTGAGGTATTGATGGAGCTCGCGCTGCCGCTCGGCGGCGGCCAGCTGTTGCGCGTGCAGGTTGCGGACGTTCAGCTCCTCGATTTCCGCCGAAATGTTCATGACCGCATCGCGGCGCGGCACGATCTCGCGGCGGAGGAAGACATAGCGATCGACCACCTGAGTCGTTTCGTCGAAGAGCGGCGCGTACAACTGCCAGTATTGGTTCAGCTCGTGTTTGAGGCGAGCGAACCGAATCGGGTCGCTGGCCCCCATCAGCGGCTCGAGCTCGGCGAGCATCCGATCGCTTTCCGTCCGGTAGGCGACCAGGCGCGAGCGGTACTCGTTGGCCGGCGTGGCCGTGTCGAGAAGGTAGTCGCGTGCCAGGATGCCCGACAAATGCAGGCCGGACCTTACACGCCGGAGGCGCACCTCCACGTCGCGGTATTGGCCGTTGAGGTTCTCCAGATGGGCGTAGGCCGTGTCGGTCTTGCGCTGCACGGCAAGGATCGACACGATGATGAGCCCGAGCAGGCCCATCAACGCCACCGCGACGACCGGCCAGGTCCGAAAGCGCATCCCTCTCTTCTAATCCTAACCTTTTGGGGGCAGGAAAGTTATCCTGCCTAAAGGGGATATAATCGGGCGCGTATGAAGGGTTCAGAACGGCATCGTCTCAAGGAAAACGAGCTTTCTCAGGCACTCGGCGGGTCCATCGAACGCCTGCAGGAGAATCGCAGCACTCTTTCGCTGGTCGGGGGCGCCGCTCTCCTCGTTCTGGTGCTGGCTGGCGGGTACTGGGCCTGGACGACCCGCAATGAAAACCGCGCGCAGATGTTGCTCGGCGATGCCATCGTCGTCGTGCAGGCCCCGTTACAGGAAGCCAAGCCCGGCGCAAAACCGACGCCCGGCAGCTATCCGACGATCCAGGCCCGCGCCGAAGCCGGGCTGGCGAAGTTTACCGAGGCCTTCAACGCGTATCCGTCGACCCAGGCCGGCATTGCTGCACGCTATTACGCGGCCGGTGCGCTGGCGATGCTGGGGCGCCATGGCGAGGCGGCGACGCGATACCAGGAGGTCGTGGATCGGGCCGGCGCCAACAGCTTTTACGGCCGTGTCGCGCAGCTCGGCGTCATCGACTCGAATACCCAGGCCAAGCAGTACGACCGGGCCATCACTGCCGCACAGGCGCTCGTGAACAACACGGCGGACGAAACGATGCCGCGTGACGCGGTGTTGATGGAGCTGGGACGCGTCCAGGCCGCGGCGGGGAAGAAAGCCGAGGCCAAGCAGACGCTCGACAAGGTGATTGCGGACTTCCCGGACTCGCCGTACATCGACGAAGCGAAGAAGATCCTCGCCGAGCTGACGTAGTCCAATCTCAGATCCAACGCAAAGACGCAAAGACGCAGGGAATTCTTTTCGGAAGAAAAGAACTCTTTGCGTCTTGGCGCCTCTGCGTTGAGACCTGGATTATTTCTTCATGAACTGGTACGTCAGGAGTCTTGTAGACGAGCTTCGCGCAGAGGAAGTTCGGCGCCGCGACACCCGGCAGCGGCGACAGCTCCACGATATCGCACCCCACCACCGTACGCGCCGAGATGACGGCGCGCAAGAGCGAGAGCAGTTCGTGCCAGCTCAACCCGCCTGGCTCCGGCGTGCCCGTCGCCGGCATGATCGCGGGATCCATGCCATCGACGTCAATCGTGATGTAGACCTTGTCGCCGAGTGACTTGACGACCGCGTCGATCCAGTTCCTGTCCTGACGCATGTTGATGTCGTAGAAAATCCTGGTCGGCAGCGCCGGCGCTGCTGTTGCCTCTTCCGTCGACAGGCTCCGGATGCCCACCTGCGTGCAGGGGGCGTGCTCGAGCACGCGGCGCATCGCGCAGGCGTGGTTGAAGCGCGTGCCCATGTAGGTGTCGCGAAGATCGGCGTGCGCGTCGATCTGCAGGACCGACACGCCCGGGTGTTTCGCAGCCACCGCGGCGACAATCGGCGAGGTAATCGAGTGTTCGCCGCCCAGCACGATGGGGAACTTGTCGTGTTCGAGGATGGCCGAGGCCACGCGCCGGATCTCGGCCATGATGTCGGCCATGTCGTCGAAGGGCAACTCCATCTCGGGCAGCGTGTAGATGCCGATGGGATGGACGTCGGTGCCGGTTTCTTCATCCCACAACTCGAGGTGCGTGGAGGCGACCAGAATCTCGCGAGGGCCGTTGCGTGTGCCGGGCACGTACGACGTGGTGCTCTCGAGCGGAACCGGCAGAATCACCGCCTTCGCGGTCTCGAACGTGGCAGACTCGGGAAGCGTGCCGCCGAACGCCAGCGGCGTAATGTGGTCGTACTGGATGGGGCAGCCTGAACCGCTCATTCCGTTTCCTCGAACGTCTCACGCGAAATGGGCTTGCCGTCGATCACCATCTCGCGGGCGCTGGGATCGATTGCCGGACGGGCACGGTGTTTCGCCAGGTCACTGGAACTGCGCGCGAGCGCCGTCGCGAGAATCGGCAAGGCGATGGTGGCGTCGGCGTGCACCGTCACCTGCGCGGCGTCGGTGGCGAGCTTGCCCCAGCTCTGGGCTTCTTCGAGCGTCGACCCCGAGGCGCCGCCGAAGTGGGGCACATCGGTGACGATCTGCAGGGCGTATTTGTGTCCGCCAACTTGCGGGCTGAAGAACTCGGCCTGCACGCTGGCCTGGTTGATGAAGTTCTTCGGCGTCCCGCCACCCAGCACGACGCTGGCGGTGCGCGGCCTGCGAATCACGAGATTGGCCGACTCGACGATGTCGCCGATGATGTCGATGTAGCCGGACCCCGGCTTCTTGTGACGCCCCTGCGACAGTCCCATGCCAATCGACGAATCGGCGATCGCCGGGCAGAAGATCGGCACGCCGGCGCGATAGGCGGCCGTCAGGATGCCGTTCTGCTTCGTTTCGTTCCACAGATGGCCGCCGAGGCGGTTCAGAAATTCCCGCGACGTGTACGGCCGTTGCTCGAGGTCCGCGACGAAGTCGCCAATCCACACGTCGTTGTCGCAGAACTCCTCTTCGCTCGCATAGGTGTCGTACACGCGATCGATCCGGTCTTCGGCCAGCGCGGCGTCATTCGCGCGCGCGGAGCCGAGATAGTGGTGCTGCCCGCGCGTCTCGTGCAGGTCGTGGTAGAGGTTCGCGCCGGTCGAGACGAGGCAATCCACGAAGCGATGCTCGATGAGGTAGGCGACGACCATGCGCAGCCCGCCGGCGCTGAGCGCCCCGGCCATGCCCATGAAGATCGTGACATCGTCGCCCAGCATCTTCTGCCAGACGCGATGCGCGGTCCCGAGCGAGCGGCCTTGAAACGAGATGCGCTCCATCTTCTCGAGCAGCTCGTCGGCTTTCAGCTCGGGGTCGACGGTAAAGGGCTCGATCGGCACCTGCAGGAAGCGGGAGCGCTTTTTCATGCGTGACAATTCTATCGCGGACTAGCGGGAGACATTTCTGAGGAAGGTGAAGTCGCCTTGCGGCGTCAGCCGGATGCCGTGAACGTTCGAGTTGGACAACGCGAAATTGGTGCGATGCCAGAGGCTGATGTACGGCGCGGCTTCGGCGATGAGCTTCTGCACCTCTCCGTACAGCCGCTTCCGGGTTTCGTAGTCGGTCGCCTGCGAGGCCTCGTCGATCAGTCGATCCACTTCCGGATCGCTGAAGTAACCGCGGTTGAAGCCGCCGGGCGGAACCTGCTGCGAGTGGAAGACGCGGCGCAGGATGTCGGGATCGGCCAGCGCCGCCCCCACCCACTGCAGCGAATACACCTGGAAATTGCCCTTGAGGATGTCGTCGTACAACGTCGCGAACTCGTAGGAACGGACGTCGATGTCGATGCCTACCTGGCGAAGATTCTGCTGGATGACCGAGGCCTGCAGCCTGTAGAACTCCACGCTCGACGTCTTGAACGACAGGGACAGCCGCGGACGCGGACCATCTCCGTCCGGGTCGGGATATCCCGCTTCGTCGAGCAGGGCTTTGGCCCGCCCGGGATCGTAATCGAGCACGACCACGTCGGGCTGATAGGCCCAGTTGGTGGGCGGCAGCATGGTGTCGGCGACTGTCGCGAGGCCGCGGCGCAGATAATCGACGATGGCCTGGCGATCGATCGCGTGGCCGATGGCGTGCCGCACGCGGACGTCTTTCAGCACCGGGTCGCGGAAATTGAACCCGATGTACTGGTAGTCGATGCCGGGGGCTTTCGTCAGGCTCAGCCCTTCCTTTTCCAGCTGGTAGACCATGTCGGGAACGAGGTCGTTGACGATCAGATCCGTGGTGTGCTTCCGCAGCTCGAGCCCGCGCATGATGTCGTCCGGAACGATCTTCATCACGAGGCCGGTGTTGCGCGGGAGCCCTTCGAAATAGTCGCGGAACGCGCGCACCTGCAGACGATCGTCGACCGCGTACGACACGTACTCGTACGGTCCGGTACCGACCGGATGGTTCCGCAGGTCTCTGCCGGCCCCGGCCGGAACGATCTTGAACACGAGGTTGGGAAGGAACGAGCCCGACGGCTGCTTGAGAATGAAATCGACGGTGTATCGATCCACGGCGACGACTGACTGCAGATCGCGAAACGCACCTCGCCAGGGCGATGCCATCGCGGGGTCGAGCATGCTGTTGAAGGTGTAGACGACATCGGCCGACGTCATCTCGTGCCCGTCGTGGAACGGCACGCCGTGGCGCAGCTTGATGCGATAGGTCTTGTAGTCTGTCGTGTCCCACGATTCGGCCAGCCCCGGTGCGAGGCGGGTGTGCTCGTCCCATCTGAGCAGGTCGTTGAAAAGCAGTTCATGGGCCCGCGCGGAATTCTCGTCGGTGCCGTACCGCGGATCCAGGCTGTTCGGAGACACGGGAATGGCAACCGTAATCACGCCGGGATCGGCTGGGGGTTGAGAGCAGGAAACGGAAAGGATCAGCACAAGGGAAAGGTTCGTTAGGTTCGTAAAGTTCGTAAAGTTCGTCAGGTTCGTCAGGTTCGTCAGGTTCGTTGGGTTCGTGGGGTTCGACGGGTTCGGTTCGGCGAGAGCCGAACCGACGAACCTCCGCGAACCGACGAACCCGACGAACTCCTAACGAACTTCACGAACCGACCTTCCAATTCCTTCTTCAGCTCCGCCAGCAGCGACAGGGCCTGAAGTGGTGTCAGGTTGTCCGTGTCGATGTCCCGGAGTCTCTGCGCCAGCCGCTCGGCGGCCGGATCGGTAGACGCCATCTGGAAGAGGCCGAGTTGCTGTTGCGGCTCGGACGGAGTGCCGCTGATCGAGGGGCGGCCGCCACGGGTC
The DNA here is from genome assembly GCA_963821395.1 of Vicinamibacterales bacterium. Classification (GTDB taxonomy): domain Bacteria; phylum Acidobacteriota; class Vicinamibacteria; order Vicinamibacterales; family JAMQPK01; genus JAMQPK01. Next base: position 6,285 of record CAWGDY010000003.1, read on the forward strand.
AGCTCGTCGTGCTCGAGCGACTGCAGAATCGCGCGGGCGCGCGTGATGACCGAAGCCGGCATGCCGGCCAGCCGGGCGACCTGGATGCCGTAGCTGCGGTCCGATCGCCCCGGCACGATCTTATGCAGGAAGACGATGTCGTCCTGCCACTCCCGGGCGGCGACGTGCGCGTTCACCACGCCGGGCAGCGCGTCGGCCAGGTCGGTCAGCTCGTGGTAGTGCGTCGCGAAGATCGTCTTCGGCCGTCCGCGCGCGTTGGTCGCCAGGTATTCGGCGACCGCCCACGCGATGCTGAGCCCGTCGAAGGTCGCCGTACCTCGGCCGATTTCGTCGAGCACGACGAGGCTCCGCGACGAAGCGCCGTGCAGGATGTTCGCCGTCTCCTGCATTTCGACCATGAACGTCGATTGCCCGCGGGTGATGTTGTCGGACGCGCCGACGCGCGCGTAGATGCGATCGAGGATACCGATCTTGGCGCGGGTGGCCGGCACGAACGAACCAGCCTGCGCCATCAGACAGATGAGCGCGGTCTGCCGGAGATAGGTCGACTTGCCACCCATGTTCGGGCCCGTCAGGATCACGAGCTGGCTCGAGCTGCCGTCGAGCGCGGTGTCGTTCGGCACGAATCCGCCGTTGCAATGGCGTTCGACGACGGGGTGGCGGCCGTCGGCGATCGTCAGCTCGTCGCCGTCGTGCACGTGCGGCTTGATGTAGTTCGAGAGCGCGGCCGTTTCGGCCAGACCGGCGAGCACGTCGAGCGCCGCAAGCGCGCGTGCCGTCTCCTGGATGCGGGTCGCTTCGGTGGCGACGCGGGAGCGAAGCGCGTCGAAGAGCTCGATCTCGCGCTCGAGAATCCGCTCGTCGGCTCCGAGTACCTTTTCCTCGTACTCTTTCAGCGCGGGCGTGATGAACCGCTCGCCGCCGGCGATCGTCTGCTTGCGGTGGTAGTCGGGCGGCACCGCGTGCAGGTTCGACTTGGAGACTTCGATGTAGTAGCCGAACACGCGGTTGTAGCGCACCTTCAGCGAGTTGATGCCGGTGCGCTGGCGCTCGCGCTCCTCGAGCTCGGCAATCACCTGTTTACCAGACCGGCTGATGTGGCGCAGATCGTCGATCTCGGAGTCGAGCCCGTCGCGGATGTAGCCCCCCTCGCGCACCAGCGCGCCCGGCTCGTCGATGAGACAGCGGTCGATGTCGTCGCGGACGTCCGTCAGATCGTCCAGCGAGCTCACGAGCGATCGCGTCAGCGGGGCGTCGCAGGCCTCCAGAACGAGCCGGACGCGCGGGACGACGGCAATCGAGTGCTTCAGTCCAACGAGATCGCGCGGTCCCGCCGTGCCGAGCGCGGCGCGTGCGACGAGGCGCTCGAGATCCTGAACGGTCTTCAGCACCTCGCGGAACTTGCCGCGGTCGGTGCTGCGGAACGCGAACTCCTCGACGGCGTCCAGGCGATCGCGAATGCGATCGAGCGAGACGAGCGGCCGTAACAGCCAGGCGCGCAGCAGGCGACCCGCCATGGCGGTGACCGTGCGGTCGATCTCGTTCAGCACCGTCAGGTCGCGGCCGCCGTCCAGCGATTCGACCACTTCGAGGTGCTTGAGCGTGACCGCGTCGATGAGCAGGTAATCGGACGCGGTCTTGTAGGCGACGCTCCGCACGTGGGCGAGGTCGGCCTTCTGCGTGTCGCGCAGATAGTGCAAGAGCGCCCCGGCGGCCGACACGGCAGAGGCGTGGGTATCGAGGCCGAATCCTTCGAGGCCGTTCGTGCGGAACTGATCGATGAGCGTCCGGCGCGCCGACTCGTGTTCGAACGTCCACGGCTCGACGCGCGTGACCGGCAGGCGGTCGCCCGCGCCATCGACGAGCACATGAGCCAGGTCGAGCCCAACGGGCGCGACGATTTCGCGGGGCCGCAACACCGTCACTTCGTCGGCCAGTGCGTGCAGGCCGGCCTGACCGGCATATTCGGCGCAGGAGAATTCGCCCGTGGTCAGATCGAGCAAGGCGACCCCGATAACGGGGTCCGCGAACGAGGGGTCGGGAGGGGTTTTCCTGGCAACAGGGAAAACCCCTCCCGACCCCAGGCACAGCGAAAGCAGGAACGCGGGGGCCCGTTCGTCGAGGTGCTGCGAATCGGTGAGGGTGCCGGGCGAGACGACCCGCACGATCTCGCGCTTGACGATGCCTTTCGCCTTTTTCGGGTCCTCCACCTGATCGCAGATCGCGACCCGGAATCCTTTCTTGACGAGCCGCGCGAGGTAGGTGTCGGCGGCATGGTGCGGCACGCCACACATGGGAATCGACGTGCCCTGACCGTCTTTCGAGCGCGACGTCAGGGTGAGATCGAGCGCGCGCGCGGCCACCAGCGCGTCCTCGTAGAACATCTCGTAGAAATCTCCCATGCGGAAGAACAGAATCGCGTCGCGATACTGCTGCTTCGCGTCGAGGTACTGCCGCATGGCCGGGGTAACATGCGGTGCGGGTCCGGCGGGAGACGCGGACCCCTGGAGTGCCCCGCGATCTGCACCCGGTGCGCGCTCGGTGCCGTTGAAGGGCGGGGTAGCCATGTAGAATTGAATTTTACATGCTGGTGCTCGCGCTCGACACCACAACCCGGCAGGGGAGCGTCGCACTCGCGCGCGACGGTGCGCTCGTTGCCGTCTACGCGGGCGACGCGGGCACCACACACGGCGAACGCCTTCCCGGTGATGCGCTGAAGGTGCTGGCCGCGCAAGCGCTGCGTGTCGCCGATGTCGATCTGTTTGCCGTGGCATCGGGCCCCGGCTCGTTTACCGGACTGCGCATCGGCATCGCGACGATGCAGGGCCTGGCCCTTGCCAATGGAAAGCCACTCGTCGGCATCTCGGCCCTGGACGCGCTGAGCGCCCTCGTCACTTCCCTTAGCCCTCAGCCCTCAGCCCTTAGCCCTCCCAGTAGCCCTGCCAGCGAAGTGTGCACCTGGATGGATGCGCAGCGCGGCCAGGTGTTTTCGGCCGTCTACGCAAACGGCGTGGCGACCGAGAGCCCGGTCGTTGAAAAGCCGGCCGACATTCTCGCGCGCTGGCGGCGCGACGGGCGGCTGCCGCGCGTGTTCGCGGGTGATGGTGCGCTGGCGTATCGCGAGCTGATTCGCCGCGCCGAACCGCAGGCACAGATCATCGATCCGCTTCCACCACTCGCACCGGCCATTGCGACGCTCGCCGAGGCCTACGTTCAACAGAGAGGACCGGCGTCACCCGATGAGATTCGGCCTCTCTACATCCGCCGATCGGACGCGGAGCTCGCGCGGGAGCGGAAAGCCGAAGCGCCGGGTGCGGAGCCGACCTCCAGGGTGGGCAGGCCAGCATGAGCGGCACCGAGTGGACGATCGAACGGACCCTCTCGGATCGGGACCTCGACGAGATCGTGGCGATCGAAAAAGCCTCGTTCAGCAACCCCTGGACCCGCGAGATGTACGTCCGGGAGCTCCAGAACCCCGACGTGTCGTTTTTATACGTCCTCCGGACGCCGGGGGAGGGAGTTGTCGCATTTTGTTCCTTCTGGCTGGTCCTGGACGAGATTCACATCAACAATCTCGCCGTCAGAGATGACTTTCGGGGCCGGGGGGTGGGGACTTCGCTCCTGGAGCACGTGATTCAGGCCGGTGCAAGCAGGGGAGCCGAGCGGGCTACGCTGGAAGTTCGCCGGTCGAACGCCCCCGCCAGGCGGCTGTACGAGCGTCTCGGCTTCGAAGTGGCGGCGACCCGGCCGAATTATTACGTCAGCCCGTCCGAAGATGCGCTTATCCTATGGAGAGGAGCCTCAAAATCCACGCGATGAGTCCTTGAACAGGCCGATGCCCTTATGTTACGGTTCGGCTCTCATGGGTCTAACACTTCCTACAAAGGAGGCCGGGCATGCACACCGCGAATGTCCAGGAGTTGAAGGAGCTGCTTCTCAAAACTGACGAAGAGTTCCGACAACTCGCCACACAACATCACGAACTCGACGATCGCCTCCACGAACTTTCTGGTAAGTCATACCTGTCAGAACCCGAGCAAGTCGAAGAGACAACCCTCAAGAAACGCAAGCTTCAGCTCAAAGACAGGATGGAAGATATATTGCGCCGCCATCGGGGCGCCGCGTCCGGTCCCTTCGCGTCATCGCCGATGATTTCGCATTGAGTGATTGAACTAAGATAAAGGGTCTGACCCCTTTTTTCGCAACAGCCACGCGGAAAAAGGGGTCGCGCCCTTTCATGGCGATCGATCGCGCGGGTTATCCCTTTATCGGTGGCACGGCCGCTCTTGCGATTGCGGCGGCTTTGACCGTCGGCTCCGCCGGCGCCGTGCCACTGCTAATCCTCGCGGGCTTCTTTCTTTACTTCTTTCGCGACCCCGATCGCGAGTCACCTCGAGATCCCGCGCTGGTGCTCTCGCCGGCTGATGGCCGTGTGCTCGTGGCCGGTCCCGCCGATCCGGCCGCGGCGCCGCCGGGGCAGTGGCAGCAGATCAGCATCTTCCTTTCGCCGATGGACGTGCACGTCAACCGTTCGCCCGTATCAGGGCGGGTGACGAAGGTCGATTTCCGGCGGGGGAAGTATTTGCCGGCGTACCACCGCGATGCGGCCGCCACCAACGAGCGCAGCGAGGTATGGGTCGATCACCAGGGCCTCGCCGTCGTCTTCCGGCAGATCGTCGGCATCCTCGCGAGGCGGGTCGTCTGCCGCGTGAAGCCCGGCGCCGAGCTCGAGGCCGGCGAGCGGTTCGGGATCATGAAATTCGGCTCGCGGATGGATGTGTTCCTGCCCGTCGGGGCCGAGCTGCGCGTCTCGGTCGGGGACAAGGTCGTGGGGGCGTCACCGTCATGGCCGTGTTGACCTCCTAGCCATCCCCTAATCCCCAATCCCTAATCCCTAAGCTCTTATCGTGCGATAGACTCCTTAGGCAGCATGCTCACCCCCCATCGCCGTCAGACGGACCTCCAGCAGCGCCGGCTCAGACGCGGCGTGTACCTGATTCCCAGTCTCATGACACTGGGCAATCTGTTCTGCGGGTACGCCTGCGTCATCTATGCGATGCGCGGGGAATACGCCATTGCGGCGCCGTTTGTCGGTATCGCGATGGTGCTCGACACGCTCGACGGCCGCATCGCGCGGATGACCGGGACGACGAGCGAGTTCGGCCTGCAGTTCGATTCGCTCGCCGACATCATTTCGTTCGGGATCGCACCGGCGATTCTCACGTTCTCGTGGGGTCTCACGTCGCTCGGCAACTGGGGATGGGCCGCCGGCTTCGTGTATGTCACCTCGGCGGCGATGCGTCTGGCTCGCTTCAACATTCAGGCCGGGTCGGTCGACAAGCGGTACTTCGTCGGGATGCCCAGCCCGGCGGCCGCGACCGTGCCGGCGTCGACCATCTTTGCGTATCCGGCGGGATTCCAGGAGCCCGTGGGTGCCATCCCCGTGCTCGCCCTCGTGCTCGTGCCGGCGTTCCTCATGGTGAGCACGATCCGGTTCCGAAGCTTCAAGACGTTCGATCTGCAGGCGCGCCGCTCGTACACGGTGCTGCTCGTCCTCGCGCTGCTCATCGCGTTTGTGTCGGCGCATCCCGCGCTGGCGCTCGTCACCCTGTCGTACGGGTACATGTCGTCGGCGTTCATCGAGATGATCTGGAACCGGTGGCATCACCCCAAGGCGGAGGCGGTGGTGGCGGCGGGGCCGCAAACGTGTACACCATCAGGAAAAGCGATACGGATCTAGAAACTAAAATCTAGAAACTGGAATCTAAAATCTTCTTGAAGATCAGATTTTAGTTTTTAGTTTCTAGATTCCCGACGGGTAACTCGATCACCACCGTCGTGCCCTTGCCCTGGGCCGATTCCACGTGAATACGTCCCCCGTTCAGCTCCACATTCCGTTTCGCAATCGTCAGCCCCAGTCCCGTACCGGTTGCCTTCGTCGAGAAATAGGGCTCGAAGATCCGTCAGGAGCGCCTCGGCGTCCATGCCGGTGCCGGTGTCTGTCACCGACAGGCGAATGGTCGAACCCGCGGCAACCGCCCTGATCGTCAGCGTGCCGCTGCCGGGCATGGCGTGCAGCGCGTTTTCAATCATGTTGGTCAGCGCGCGGGCGAGCAGGACGCGATCGACGACAACGTTGGGGAGCGACGCGGGCACGTCCACGTTCACCGCCACGCGGCCGGCCAGCCCTGTGATGTAAGGCTCGACCACCGTGGGAATCAGCGCGGCGAGAGACGTGGGCTCCGGCCGCGGCGTCGGCCGTGACGCGAAGCTGGAGAACTCGGCCGAAATCTGCCGCAGCAGCTTCACCTGCGACAGGATCGAGGTGACGCACTCTTCGAGCACCGGTGTCAGCGGTTCGCCCTTGTCCTTGTTCACCCGCACGAGGTGTTCGGACGACAACTGAATGGGCGTCAGCGGATTCTTGATCTCGTGGGCGACCTGCCTGGCCATTTCCGCCCACGCCTCGAGTCTGTGGGTGCGCTGCAGCTCGTGACGTTGTCGTTCGAGATCGGCCGCCATCCGGTTGAAGTCGGCGACGAGCTTTCGCAGTTCGTCCGAAGACGTCTCGGCGACGCGCGCACTGAAGTCTCCGCGCGCAATTCGACGCGTCGCGCGCGTCAGGCGGTTCACCGGGTCGCCGATGCGCTCGGCCATGTAGTAGCCGATGGCGGCGCCGAGCAGCGCAAACATCACGGCAGCGAGCAGCACACGCCGGTCGAGCGTATCGATCTGGCGGTCCACCTCCTGTTGCCTGAGCGCGAGCGGCACGGTGAGAATGGCCCGGCCTTCCTCGAGCCGAACAGGCGCGGCCGCCAGGACGTGCGCCGCCGAGCCAATGATCTCCTGCCCGACGTGGCTCGATTGACGCTCGATCTCGATCGCCCGATACACGTGTCCCGGCGTCCGTTCGGGAAGGAGGCCCGACGTGAACAGGTCGCGCTCGCTCGTCGCCACGAGCGTCGGCCCACGGTAGATGTTGACGTCCTGTGCGACAGCCCGGCTGAGCCACACCATGATGTCGTCGTTGGGATCGCCGGCTTCCGATGCCTGCAGGGCCACGTACTCTTCGATGACGCGTTGTGCGACGGCGGCCACGCGCACGGCATCGGACTGCACGCTCGATTGAAGCTGCAACTCGAAGAACGTCCGCGTCGCCAGGGCGAGGACCATGACCGGCAGGACGGCCGCCGCGAGGAAGGCGAGGAACAGCTTTCGATAGAAACTGGCGCGGACTTCGCGCAACAGCGCCTGGCCCGACGCCGCGGTCGTGCCGCCGAGTGCGGTGACCAGCCAGGCCAGCGTCAGCAGCGCGATATAGGTGAGGCCAACGAGCGTCGACAGCTCGGCAAGGTTGATGAGGTGATCCATCCGCGTGATGACGGGAAACCCGATCACGTAGATGCCGCCGCGGTCGTTCTGAATGTAGGTCGAGTAGCTCTGCTCGCCGTCGCTCATGGTGGTCCAGAACGGCCGGCGCGACTGCGCGATCAGGTTCAGCAGCGGGTCATCGAGCGGCCAGGCCCGCGGCGCCGATGAGTACAACGACCCTCGGCCCCACCCATAGACGACGAACTGCACGGTCCGGCCGACCGAGCCCTCTGGCGGAAGCGTGTCGGCGCGGATGAGCTCGTTGTACGGATTTCGCGCCGTGATGAACGGCAGTGTTTCGTAGTCGAGCATCACGTTCACGACGATCGAGCCGCCCGTCGGGAAATCGGAATTGCCCTCGCAGATGCCGCGGCCCGCGTGCAGCAGGCGGCGCTCCTCGGATCCGAAGAGCGACGCCTCTTCGTACGTTTCCCAGTCGCAGCCCGGCTCCTTCCATTCCTGCGTCGTCGAGACGTAATCGGGGAGGTTCAGAGCGAACCGGCTGGCCAGCCGGCCCTGCGGCGTATACAGCTCGAGGGATGACGCAAGACGCTCGCTCGCCAGATTCGTGCGCGCCCAGAGCTCGAACGCCGCGTTGGACGTGGACAGCTGCGCTCGTGGCGCCGCTGTCAGGTGCGGCATCTCCAGCGTATCGATCTGTTGCAGGACGCTCCGGAGCTTCGTGTTCAGCTCCTCGCGCTGATCCTTGACCTGCCGTGCGTATTCCTCCTCGATGAGGCGGCGCAGACCACGATCGGCGAAGTGATGCACGGACGGGTAGAGCACGAAGGCCGTGACGAGAAGGACGAGCGCGCCCGAGAAGAGGCGCAGCGCCTGTGAGGCATGCCGGTACCGCGGACGCACCCAGGACGCGGCCCAGGCCAGAGCCAGGCACGACAACCCGGCGAAGGCCGTCGGAATGGCCGGCACGGTCGACGGTGCCGCCCCGATCGTTCGCGGAAAGACCGCGATGAGGAGAACCGGCAGCGCCTGGAGCACGAAGGCGCCGAGCATGCCACTCCGCGGCAATCGCCACGGGACGGCGGTCAGCAGCACGATGAGGATGGCGGTCCAGAAGACCACGGCCTGCGCCAGGATCAAACCGACCGCAAACGCGAGGCGTGCCGAAACCAGCGGGTGCAACGAGAAATGCAGCGCATCGACCGACGTCGCGCCGATGGCATTGCCGAGCAGGACTTCGTACCCGACAAGCAGCAACGCGACCATGGCGCCGGCGGCGATTTGCGTGGCGGCGAAGATCATCCACTCTCGATGGCTGTCGGGAGGTGGCAGACGGCGTTTGATCGTGCGCCTGAGCCGTTCGACGAGATCGAAGGCCAGAACGACGATGGCGGCCGCGGTGGCCATGGTGAGCAGGAAGTCGATGGGCGTGCGCAGCAGCAGCCGGAGGCCGGGGCCGGCGACTGCCGTCTGAAAGACCTGATCGGTCCATCGCGCGGTCGGCGCAAACCACAACAGCAGCCGGCCCAGCAACAGGACGGCGAGCACGACACCGCTGGCTTTCAGATGTGCCGTCAGTTGCCGGAAGGACATCCGCCACCGAACGAGAGGTGGCAGCGACACGACGAGGGTCAGCGCGAGCGTCGCGAGCACGACAGCCGAAATGTTTTCCCGCCAGGCGATGCGCGTGTCGCGAACCGCCTGCGGGGTGACGCGTGCCACGAGCAGCGGCTGGCCGAGCGGCGACTGGATGACGAAGCCCTGGCTGGCCGCGCCGGCCTCGTACGGACGCACGGTGACAGGGACGAGCGTCGGCAGCGAGAGCACGCCCTCTTCGGGGGCGGCGGTGAGAAGGCCTCGAGAGGATGAGATCACTCGCTCGGCGGCGATAACGCCGACGCGATGGCCGGTGAGCGCGTCGAGAATCGGCTTGATGTACACGAGCCGCAAGCCGAGCGGTCCGGGAGCCACGAAGAACGCCTCGGCGCCGGCGATGCGGTCGATGTCGATTTCCGAGGGGACGCCGCTCCACGCGAGCGGCCACGCGCCGCTCGGACGGTAGGCGGTCACGGCAAAGACACCTGCCGTGCGCGCCTGCAGGGCTTGATCGGCACGGTCCAGAAGCGGACGGGCGCCGGCAGCGGGATCCGCGGCAGCCGTGTCGAAGAGCGCCGGCTCGCGCCCCACTGACGCCGCGATGTCGTTCAGCGCGCTGGCGACGGCATCGATTTCGGCGCGCACCGATCGCTCGACGCGCGTCATCGCGTCTTCGTCCGTGGGCCCGAATCGCGCCCGTTCGACGGCGATGCCCCCGAGAGCCGCGGCCACGGCGCACGCGAGTCCCGTCAAGTAGATGCGACGAAGCGCGCGGCCGATGGCGAGGTTCGTCACGGGCTGGTGCTGGCGGCGCCCGGCTTCGCGTTCGCGGCCGGCGGCTCGTCATCGTCGTCAGGCTCTGTCGCTGGCGGTGTCTGGGCGGGGCTGGCTGCGGGAGCCGACGGAGCGTCCGCGGGCACGGGCTTGCTGCCCACGCCGCGAACCTGTCCGCCCTTGGTCACCAGAATCAGCAGATCCTGTGACGTGAGGTGCGGAGGCGCGGCCAGCAGCATCTCTTCGTTTTCCGCTCCCTTCACAGCGAAGTCGCCTCCGCCCTCGCCGGTCTGCGCGTGGTACGCGTGCAACTCGGCGGCGATCCCGGCCACGATGAGCAGGTCGCCGCTCAACAATGGACCGGTGAAGGGGCGCATCGGCAACACACGCTTCCACATCATCGTGCCGCTGTTGCGGCTGTGGCCGCGCAGCACGTTATCGAGCGCGATGAAGTACGCGCGCCGCTCGTCGAGGACCGGCAGGCCCACGAGATCGGCGCCGGTTTTCCATTGCCAGTCCGCGTCGCCGTCTCTGGCATCGAGTGAGTGAAAGCGATTGTCCCGGGCGCCGACGAAGACACGATCGTTGGCCGGCAGCAGGCCCGTGGCCGACCCGGCGAGCTTCTGGGACCAGATTTCCTCGCCGGTCAGGAGCGAGAGCGCGAGCACGCGGCCATCGTTGAGCCCGACGTAAAGCCGATCGCCCGCGAGTGCCGCCGGCGCGCTGAGCGGCGATCCCAGATCGCGCTGCCAGAGCACCTCGCCATCCGCGGCGCGAATGGCGAGCAGCGGTCCGGCTTCGGTCGCGGCGATCAGCCAGCCGGTGTCCCAGTGCAGCGAGATCACTTTTCCCGTCACCGGCCGGCGCCATCGCGCGCGTCCATCCGTGTCGGCGCGCGCTTCGACGAGACCGTCGCTGCCGGCGAAGACGAGCGAGTCGCCCGCTGCGGGTGGCGCAGTCATCGGGCATTCGACCGACCAGACGGCGCTGCCGTCCTTTATGAGCAGTGCTGCGAGTTGGTTCGTGCGCAGCGCCACGTACACGTGATTGGCATCGAACGCGGGCACATACGCCGGAGCGGCGGCGAGCGTCGCGCTCCATTTCACTTCGAGCGGAAACGTGACGGCAGCCGCCGACGGACGCGCGACCATCAGCGCCGCAAAAAACACCGCGGCCACACAACATATTGGGGTGCGATGGAACTGCACACCGTTATAATAGCGTGTAACCAACGCCTTCGGCCTTCGCGCGGGCCAGATCCCCAATCCAGTGGCTGACCAAAACTTCGTTCACCTTCATTGTCACACCGAGTTCTCTCTGCTCGATGGGGCGTGCCGCATCGACGAGCTGCTCGACCAGGCCGCCAGGCTCAAGATGCCCGCGCTGGCGGTGACCGAGCACGGCAACATGTTTTCGTCGGTGATCTTTCATGACCATGCCAAGCAGCGTGGCGTGAAGCCGATCCTCGGATGCGAGGTGTACGTGGCGCCGGGGAGCCGCCTGACCAAGAGCGGCAACATCGGCGAGACGGCGAACCACCTGGTCCTGCTCGCCGAGACCAACGAGGGGTTCCACAACCTGATCAAGCTCGTGTCGGCCGGCTACACCGAAGGGTTCTACTACAAGCCGCGCATCGACAAGGATCTCCTCGCGCAGCATGCGAAGGGGCTGATCGGTCTGAGCAGCTGTCTCAAGGGCGAGGTCGCGACGGAAATCCGGACCGGGCGCGATCGGAAGGCGCTCGACGCCGCCGCGACCTTCCGCGACATCCTCGGCCCGGGGAATTTCTTCCTCGAGATGCAGTACCAGGGGATAGAGGAACAGCTGGTTGTGAACCAGGGGCTGGCGCCGATCGCGCGCGAGCTGAACATGCCGCTCGTGGCGACCAACGACGTCCACTATCTGACGCACGGCGACCATCGTCCGCACGACATTCTGCTCTGCATCGGGACCGGGAAGACGGTGAACGATCGGGACCGGTTGCGTTATCACGGCGATCAGTTTTATTTGAAGACCGCGGCCGAGATGCAGAAGGTCTTCGCGGAGGTGCCCGACGCGCTGGCCAACACGCTGCGGATTGCCGAGCGCTGCCAGGTCGATATCGCCAGCAACAAGAACTACCTGCCGAACTTCGCCGTCCCCGCGCCGTACACCCTCAACGACTACTTCGAGCACGTGGTGCGCGAAGGGTTCACGCAGCGATTGGTGCGCTTGAAGGCGCTGCTGGCATCGGGGGCGCTGCGGCATCCGATCGAGGAGTACGAGAACCGCCTCTCGTACGAGATCGAGATGATCAAGCGGATGGAATATCCCGGCTACTTTCTCATCGTCTGGGATTTCATCCGCTACGCGCGCGAGAAGAGCATTCCGGTGGGGCCGGGCCGCGGATCGGCGGCCGGCAGCCTGGTCGCCTACTGCCTGCGCATCACGGACGTGGATCCGCTCGACTACGACCTCATCTTCGAGCGCTTCCTGAACCCCGAGCGCGTGTCGCTGCCCGATATCGACATCGACTTCTGCGAGCGGCGGCGCGGCGAGGTCATCGAGTACGTCACGCAGAAATACGGGCGCGAGAACGTGGCGCAGATCATCACGTTCGGCACCATGAAGGCGCGCGCCGTCGTTCGCGACGTCGGCCGCTCGCTCGACATCCCGTTCGCCGACGTCGATCGGGTCGCCAAGCTGATTCCGCCGTCGCTCGACATGACGCTCGAGAAGGCGCTCGAAGAGGTGCCGCAGCTCAAGCAGCTGAACGAACAGGACGAGCGCGTCAAGGAGCTGATTGCGGTCGCGCGCCGCCTGGAAGGCATGACGCGGCACGCGTCGGTCCATGCGGCCGGCGTGGTGATTGCCCCGCGGGCCATTTCGGACTTCGCCCCCCTCTACAAAGGCAAGAACGACGAAATCACGACCCAGTGGGCCATGAAGGAGATCGAGCGCATCGGCCTCCTGAAGATGGACTTCCTGGGGTTGAGCACGCTGACGCTGCTGAACGACGCGGTCGAAGAAATCCGCGCGACGACCGGCCAGGTGGTCGATCTGGATTCGATCCCGCTCGACGATGCGAAGACGTATCAGATCTTCGCCGAGGGTGCGGCGTTCGGGATTTTCCAGTTCGAGAGCTCGGGCATGCGCGACATCCTGCGGAAAGCGAAGCCGCAGCGGCTCGACGATCTCATCGCGCTGAACGCGTTGTACCGCCCCGGGCCGCTGCGCAGCGGCATGGTGGACGATTTCATCGCGCGGAAGCACGGCAAGGTGAAGGTGACGTACGAGCTGAAGGAGCTCGAGCCCATCCTGGCCGACACGTACGGCGTCATCGCGTACCAGGAGCAGGTGATGCGCATCGCGCAATCGCTTGCCGGCTTCACGATGGGACAGGCCGACATGCTGCGAAAGGCCATGGGGAAGAAGGACCCCAAGGTCATGGCCAAGCAGCGCGAAGTGTTCATGGACGGCGCGAAGAGCCAAGGGGATCAGCGAGAAAAAGGCGGCGAAGATTTTCGAGCTGATGGAGTACTTCGCCGGATATGGCTTCAACAAGTCGCATTCGACGGCCTACGCGCTGCTCGCCTATCAGACCGCCTATTTGAAGGCGAACTATCCCTGGCACTTCGCGGCAGCGCTGCTTGACCATCGAGGCGCAGAACACCGACAAGCTCGCGGTGTATCTGCAGGAGTGCCGCGATCGCAGCATTCCCGTCCTGCCGCCCGACATCAACAAGAGCCAGCTGGCGTTCACCGTGACGCCCGAAGGCGTGCGCTTCGGGTTGACCGCGGTGAAGAATGTCGGCGAGGGGGCGATCGCCTCAATCCTCGGGGCGCGTGCCGCGCTCGGCAGGATTACGTCGCTGCATGCGCTTTGCGAGACCCTCGACCTGCGCCTCGTGAACAAACGCGTGTTCGAAAGCCTGGTGAAGGCGGGCGCCTTCGATTCGCTCGCCACCGGCCGGGAAGCGTCTCTGGGAGAGGTGCGCGCCCGGCTCATGGCGACGATCGATCTCGCCTGCGAGTACGGCGTGCGGCACCAGCGCGACCGCGAGCTGGGCCAGGCGCAGTTGTTCGGCGGTGCGGGGCGGCCGGCGAAGGCTCGCCCGATGCCGAGTCAGGGCCCGCGAACGTCGAGCCCTGGACGGAGCAGCAGCAGCTCGGTTACGAAAAAGAGGCGCTCGGTCTGTACTTCAGCGGGCATCCCATCGATCGCGTGGCGGCCGAGCTGAAGGGCTTCGGGGCCAGGACCACGGTCGAACTGGCTGCGCTGGCAACGGCAGGTGCGGCGGGTGCGTCAGGTGCGGCGGGTGCGTCAGGTGCGACGGGTGCGCCAGGTGCGGCGGGTGCGAGAGGTGCGGGGGGATGGCAGCGGGAGTCGAGGGGCGTGGATGTCGCCATCGGCGGCATCATCGCGTCCATTCGCCAGCTCAAGACGCGCAAGGGCGATCGGATGGCCGTCATCATGCTCGAGGACGCGCATGGAAGCGTCGAGGTGGTGATTTTTCCCGAGGCGTACGGGAAGTGTGCGTCCGTGCTCGAAACCGGCGCCATGGTGGTCGTGACAGGCAGGGCCGAGGTCGACGAAGAGACCATGCGGATGACCGCCAACGAAGTGATGCCGATCGAGGCGATGCGGCAGAAGATGTCGCGCGAGCTGTCGATCAAGCTCACCTCGCCGCCGCACGGCCGCGACACGTTCGAGGCGCTGGCGGACCTGTTCGCGCGCCATCGCGGCGATCGCCGGGTCGTGCTCGAGCTGGAGCTACGCGATCAGCAGCCGCCCGTTCGGGTCCGTGTGCCGCTGGCCGCGCAGGTGCGCGTGCGTCCATCCGATCAACTGGCCACCGAGGTCGAGCGCATCTGCGGCGCCGGAACGGTGGTCCTCCGATGACGATCATCGCGGCCCCGACGCAGAGACGCAGAGTCGCAGAGGGTTTGATCTTCAGGAAAGAAATTCTCTGCGGCTCAGCGCCTCGGCGTCGAGACAGAGCCTTCTAATGCCGACCGAGACACTCGAGTTCGAAGAATCGCTCGCGCCATTGCTGAAGGAAGTGGACGCGCTGTCGGCGCTGCCCCGGACCGAGGCGCGCGAGCGGGAGCTCGAGCGGCTCAACCATCGGCTGCGCGTCGCGCGTACCGAAATCTACAGCCGGCTCACGCCCTGGCAGCGCGTGCTCGTCGCGCGCCACCCGAGCCGGCCCGACATGCTCGACTACGTCGAGCGCCTCTTCACCGACTTCGTCGAACTGCACGGCGACCGCCGCTTTGCCGACGACCACGCGATCGTCGCCGGCACGGCCTGCTACAAAGGGGAGCCGGTGATGGTGGTCGGCCATCACAAGGGCGGCGATACGAAACAGAAGATCTACCGCAATTTCGGCTACGCGCGGCCCGAGGGCTACCGCAAGGCCATCCGCCTGATGCGCACGGCCGAGAAATTCCAGCGGCCGATCGTGGTCTTCGTCGATACCCCGGCCGCGTATCCAGGTGTCGAGTCGGAAGAGCGCGGCGTCGCCGAGGCGATCGCGTTCAACCTGCGCGAGATGTCGGTGCTGAAGGTCCCGGTCGTCGTCATCGTCACGGGCGAGGGGGGCAGCGGCGGCGCGCTCGGCATCGCGATCGGCGATCGCATCCTGATGCAGGAGTACGCCATCTACAGCGTCATCCCACCTGAAGGCTGTGCCGCGATTCTCTGGCGCGACTCGGGAAAGAAGATCGAGGCCGCGACGGCGCTGAAGCTGACCGCGCCCGATTTGCTCGCCAGGGGCATCATCGATGAGATCGTGCGCGAGCCCATCGGCGGCGCGCACACCAGCCTGGACGAAGCCGCGATGCTGCTCGACGGTCCGCTGCATGCGGCGCTGAGGCATCGAGCACGCCCGACGTCGAGGCCCGCCTGGCCAGGCGCTACGAGAAGTTCAGGGACATGGGCCGCCTGGGCGCAGATTTTACAGACGAAGAGAGCTCCTGACGATGCACAACTTGCGAGGTTTCGACGCAGAGACGCAGAGACGCAGAGTTTTCAGGTCTTCCTATTCCGGCTCAATCCTTGAAAGACCACGTGATATGCCAAGTTCCAAAAGACTCTCTGCGGCTTTGCGCCTCTGCGTCGGAGCACGTTAGACATGCCAATCCCGTACTTATGGGAACGCCTCGCCTGTAACGATCAGGCCGCAGACGTCCTTGCGCGCGAGTTGAAAATCAGCCCGGCGATTGCACGGCTGCTGGCCATTCGCGGTATCGACGAGCCGGAGACCGCGCAGCGATTTCTCCATCCGTCGCTCGACCATCTGCACGATCCGTTCAGGCTGACGGGCATGGCGGCGGCCGTGGAGCGGATTCTCGCGGCGATCGAGAGACACGAGTGCATCGCCATCCATGGCGACTACGATTGCGACGGCATCACCTCCACCGTCATTCTTCGGCGTGCGCTGGAGCTGTTCGGCGCGAACGTCATCCACTTCCTGCCCGAGCGCCTGCGAGACGGGTACGGGCTGCAACCGGAAACCTTCGATCGGCTGCAGGCGCAGGGCGCAAGCCTGGTCATTTCGGTGGACTGCGGCATCCGCGGGATCGAGGCGGCGAAACGCGCGCGCGAGCTGGGCATCGATCTCATCATCACGGACCACCACGAACCGGATGCCGAGCTGCCCGTGGCCGTGGCGGTCATCAACCCGCGGCGCCACGATTGCGAGTATCCCGACAAGAACCTCGCGGGTGTCGGCGTGGCGCTCAAGCTCGTGCAGGCGTTGTGTCAGAAGCGCGGCCGCGAGCGGCTGCTGCCGGCGTTCGTCAAGGTTGCCGCCATCGGGACGCTCGCCGATGTCGTGCCGCTCGTCGGCGAGAACCGCGTCATCGCGAAGCTCGGCCTCGAGATGCTGTCGCAGGGACCGCACAAGGTGGGTTTGCGCGCGCTGCTCGACGTCGCCGGCCTGAAGGGAAAGGCCATCGACAGCGGCCACGTCGCGTTTCAGATTGCGCCGCGGATGAATGCCGCGGGACGCATGGCGAGCCCCGACATCGCCGCCAGGCTGCTGCTCGCCGCCGACGAGACGATGGCGATGGAAGCGCAGGAGCTGGCGCGCCAGCTTGACGGCGAGAATCTCAAGCGGCAGGAAGAGGAAGCGGCCATCCTCGCCAGCGCGAAGAAGATCGTCGAAAACGACCCCGTCGTCGGCGCCCGGAGCATTCTCGTCGTCGCGGGGGACGGATGGCACAGGGGCGTCATCGGCATCGTCGCGTCGAAGCTCGTCGATGCCTTCCATCGGCCGGCCATCGTCATTGCGGTCGAGGGTGAGGTCGCGCACGGGTCGTGCCGCAGCATTCGGGGCTTCAACGTGCTCGCCGCGCTCGAGCATGGCGCCGCGCATCTGAGCCGGTTTGGCGGCCACAAACAGGCGGCCGGATTGACGATGCCAGCGTCCAATGTGGGGAAGTTCCGCGAGATGATCGCCGACTATGCCGACAACCTGCTGGGGCCCGACGATCTCAAGCCGCGCCTGCGGATTGACGGCTGTCTCGGTTTCCGCGATATCAACGGCGATTTCGCCGGCGAGATGGCGCTGCTTGCGCCGTTCGGCACCGGCAATCCGCGTCCGCTCTTCGAGGCGCGCGGGGTGGAGGTCGTCGACGGCCCGCGCCGGCTCAAGGACAAGCACTTGAAGATGGCGTTGAAACAGAACGGGCGTATCTTCCGCGCCATTGCCTGGCGCGCCGTCGAGCGGGAGCAGTTCATCTCGGACAACCGCACGTCGCTGGACCTCGCGTTTTCGCTCGAACACAATAGCTACCAGGGCAATGACTATCTGGAGCTCTCGGTCAGCGACATCAAGGCCGCGGCAGGCGGCCATGGGGTCTGACCCCATGGCCGAAACCGCATGCTAGCGTGGCAGAAGCGCGCGCGCTGGGCGGTCCTCGCCCTCGCTGCGGTCGTCATCGGCGCGGTGTTTCTCACCACCCGCCGGCGTGAAGAGCCGCCCCCGCCCGAGCCGATCGCCCGTGTCGATCCGGCCGCGGTCATCGAGAGCTCCGGCGCGCGCATGGTTCAGGTGAAGGGCGAGCGCGAAACGGTCCGGATTGAGGCCGAAAAGCAGTTGTCCTATCCCGACGGCAGTACGCGGCTCCTCAAAGTGAAGGTCACCTCCGTGCGCGAAGGCAAGACGTTCGTGGCGACCAGCGACGAAGCGAGAGTCGGCGAAAACCAGACCAACCTCGACATGAAGGGCAACGTCCTGATGAAGGCCAGCGACGGGCTCGAGGTGTCGGCCAACAGCGCCGTGTACAGCCAGAGTGAGGGCATCGTGCGCGCGCCTGGTCCCGTGCACGTTCAAGCGCGGACGGATGAGCGGCAGCGGCGTCGATTTCAGCTACGACGAGGCGCGCGATCTGATCGGCATCTCGGATCAGAGCAACGTCAAGCTGGCGGGCGACAAGAGCGGGGCAGGTGCGACCAACGTGACGGCCGGCTCGTCGGTCCTCGCGCGCAAGGACAATTTCGTCAGCTTCGAGCGTGCCGTGCACATCACGCGCGGCACGCAGGTCATCGATGCCGAGAGCGCCGTTGGCGAGCTCACCGACAAGGAAGAGCGTCTGCGCAGTCTGGATCTGCAGACCGCGGCCCGCATTGAAACACCCGCGGCGGCGCCCGGCGAGCTGAGAGCCATGTCGGGCGATGTCATCAACCTCACCTATCAGGAGAACAGCGATCTGGTGGAAAGCGTGAGTATTGCCGGCGGCTCGGCGCTGCGGATTGCCGGCGAGAAGGACACGCCCGATCGCATCCTCCACGCCGACACACTCGAAATCGGCATGGCGCCCGACGGCACGACGGTCACGTCGTTGAACGGCCGGGATCATGTCGTGCTCGACCTGCCGGGCGTCAAGGATCAGCCGGCCAAGAAGGTCTCGTCGAACGTGCTGGTCGCAACCGGCACGCCGAAGGCGGGGCTGACCGACGCGTCGTTCACCGACAGGGTGGAATACTCGGAAACCGGAGGCACCCCTCCCGTCAAGCGCACGGTCAAGTCGCGCACGCTCGACACGGCGTTGAACGGCGGGCTCGGCGAGATTCAGCGAAGCGACGTTTGTCGGTGCGGTGCGGTTCGACGACCCGAACACGGAGGCCGCTGCGGCCCACATGCGCTACAACATGCAGACCGGACAGGTGGCGCTCAAGGGAGAGCCCGGGCAGGCCGTTCCGCGGGTCGTGAACGAGCAGATGCAGGTCGATGCGAACGAGATCGAGATGAACATCGAAGGCTCGAAGCTGAAAGCGACGAGCACGTCGAAGCCCGTCCAGTCGATCATGTTTCCGGTCAAGCCCGGATCGAAGAGCACGCGCCGCACGCCGGGCCTGATGAAGCAGGATCAGCCCGTGAATGGTCTCAGCCGCGAGCTGCTCTACACGGGCGGTGACATGTCGATGCTCGTGCTCACCGGCAACGCCACGCTGGTGCAGGGCGACAAGGCGGAGACCAACGTGAAAGGCGACTCGATCACGGTCGATGGCAGCACCGGCAACCTTCTCGCGCAGGGCTCGGTGATTTCGAGGATGATCGTGCAGGAGATCAGTCCCACGACCAAGGTCGCGCGAGGCGAGCCCGTCGATTGGGTCCGGCCAGCGGATGAACTACGAGGACGCCCTCCGCAAAGTGACCTACACGACCAAGGCGCATGTCGTCGGTCCGAACGGCGACCTGACGGGAGAGACCATCGTGCTCACGCTGGGCGAGAACGGGCAGGACATCGAGCACCTGGAAGCGACCGGCGACGTGAAGTTCACCGAGGTCGATCGGATTACCACGGGCGACCACCTGGCGTACGCGGCGGCGAAAGAGGAATACACGATGACGGGCAAGGGCCGGCTGGTCCGGATGTTCCGGACCACCAGCGAGGGATGCCGCCGGACAGACGGACAGGTCATGACCTTCGCGCGGGTGACCGAAGAGCTGCGCATCATCGGCCGGGATGAAACGCGGACGCAGACGGCTTCAGACAGTTCCTGTCCTCCACCTCCCAAACGCTGAATGGCGACGCTGCGCACGCAGGACCTCACCAAGTCGTACGGCGGGCGCACGGTTGTGCGCGGCGTCAGCCTCGAGGTGCAGTCGGGCGAGGTTGTCGGCCTGCTGGGGCCGAACGGCGCCGGCAAGACCACCACGTTCTACATGACCGTCGGCCTCACGTCGCCCGATTCGGGCCGCGTGATTTTCAACGGCGAGGACGTCACCGATCTCCCCATGTACGCGCGCGCGCGGAAGGGCATCGGATACCTTCCGCAGGAGCCCTCGATCTTCCGCGGCCTCACGGTCGAGCAGAACATCATGGCGATCCTCGAGACGCTGGATCTCGACGCGGGCGCGCGCCGTGCGCGGTGCCGCGAGCTGCTCGCCGAGCTCAACCTGACGTCGCTGGCGTCGTCGCCCGCCTACACGCTGTCGGGCGGCGAGCGGCGGCGCGCGGAAATCACGCGCGCGCTGGTCGTCTCGCCCAAATTCCTCCTGCTCGACGAACCGTTCGCGGGCATCGATCCCATCGCCATCACCGACATCCAGAAGATTATTTTTCACTTGAAAGACCGCGGCATTGGTGTGCTGATTACCGACCACAACGTGCGCGAGACGCTGCGTATCACCGATCGCGCCTATATCGTGCACGATGGCGGAATTTTCCATAGCGGCACACCCGATGCGCTGGCGGCGGATGAAGAAGTGAGAAGAGTGTACCTGGGCACCGAGTTCCGTCTCGACTGAACACAAAAATGACTTAAGATGGGAGGACAGTCCGGCTGACGCCGGACCCTACGTATACTGGGGAGGGCAGGTTTCGAACCGAGACGGGTATGGCGATTCAGCAGAAGCTCCACACAAAACTCGTTCAGAAGCTCATTCTGACGCCGTCGCTGCAGCAGGCCATCAAGCTGCTGCCGATGTCGACGCTCGAGCTGGCGGACCTGTTGAATCAGGAAGTCGTCGAGAACCCGATGCTCGAAGAGGTGCCCACCGAAGATCTGCAGCCGACGGAAGCCGCCGCGCAGGCCGAGAAGACCGAGGCCGCCGCCAAGGAAAAGGGCGACGCCTGGGACGACAGCGACTACGAATATTTCTTCGGCGACTACCTCGACGACGGCTACCGGCCGCACACGCCGCAGGAAGTGAAAGAGCTTCCGCCGATCGAGAACACCCTTGCCACCTCGTCGTCGCTGTCCGATCACCTGCTGTGGCAGCTCTCGCTCCTGGCCGACGACGACCAGAATCGCGAGATCGGCTCGGCGATCATCGGCAACCTCAACGACGACGGCATGCTCGTCGCGTCGCTCGAGGAAATTGCCGCCATGGGCCCGTGGCCGGTCGAGGCCGTCGAGCGCACGCTGAAGGTCGTGCAGGGGTTCGATCCCATCGGCGTGGCCGCGCGGGACCTTCAGGAATGCCTCCTCCTGCAGCTCCGCCACATCGGTCTCGAAGGCACGCCGACGGAGAAGATCGTCACCGAGCATCTGCGCCTGCTTCAGAACCACCAGGTCCCGGAGATCGCCAAGCGCCTCGGCATGTCGATCGAGGATCTGAAAGAGCACGTCGAGATCATCCGGCACCTCGACCCGAAGCCGGGCAGCCGCTACAACCCGTCGCAGTCCCACTACGTCATCCCCGACGTCTACGTCGTCAAGGTGGAAGACCAGTACGTGGCGGTGCTGAACGAGGAGGGATTGCCGCAGCTGCGCATCAGCCCGGTGTACCGGCGCCTGCTCGACAAGAGCGCCGAGAATACGACCGAGACGCGGGCGTACGTGAAAGACAAGTTCCGCTCGGCGCTGTGGCTGATCAAATCGGTCGAGCAGCGCCAGAAGACCATCCACAAGGTCGCGACCAGCATCATCAACTTCCAGCGCGACTTTCTCGACCATGGCATCGAGTACCTCAAGCCGCTCGTCCTGCGTGACGTGGCGAGCGACATCGGCATGCACGAATCGACGGTGAGCCGCGTCGTGACGAACAAGTACATGCACACGCCGCAGGGCGTGTTCGAAATGAAGTACTTCTTCCACTCCGGGATCAGCAGCTCCTACGGCGAGAGCGTCTCGTCGGTCACCATCAAGCAGCGCATCCGGAAGATCATCGAGGCCGAGGACCCGCGCAAGCCGCTGAGCGACTCGAAGATCGTCAGCATCCTGCAGCACGAAGGGCTCGTGCTGGCCCGGCGCACGATCGCGAAGTATCGCGAGGAGCTGAAGATTCCGACGTCCAATCAACGCAAGGTGCTGTACTGAAACATTCGCATGCGTCTACTCCTCACCGGCCGACAGGTAGAAATCACTCCTACGCTCAGACGGCTCGTCGACGCCAGGCTTGCCAAGCTCCAGCGCCACTTCAGCGACGCCCTGGTCTCGGTGCAGGTCGTGCTCTCGCGCGAGAAGAACCGCTTCGTCGCCGAAGTCGTCACGCACGCGCGGCAGGATCACATCCTGACCGGCGTCGGCACCGCCGCCTCGTGGAGCACGTCGCTCACCGCGGCGGTCAAGAAAGTGCTGCAGCAGGCCGAAACCGTCAAGGGCAAGTGGCAACAGCGCAAGCGGACGGCGGCATCGCTGCGCACGATGTCGGCCACCGCGGGGCGGGCGCCGCGCTCGCGGCGGAGAGCGTGATAGAGGCCCTTCTGCCTCTGTGGTGAAAGACAGCCGATGACGACAGGCGTGACGGTCGGCACGCTCCTCCAAAGCCGCCCTGAAGCGCTGGGGCTGGATCTCGAGCTCCTCGCGGGTGCCGGCGGCCTCGATCGCCGGATTCTGAGCCCTTACGTCCAGAAGACCGGCCTGGCCCTCGCGGGCTTCCACGAGTACCTCCGCGAAGGACGCGTCCTCGTGTTCGGCAACAGCGAGGTCCGCTACCTGGAAAGCCTCAATTCCGTCGATCGCACCGATACCATGCGCAAGGTGTGCGAGCACGACGAAGTGCCGTGCATCCTGATCACCGGGGGCCTGCGGGCGTTCGGCGAGATGATCTTCGAAGCCGAGCGCGCGCATCTGCCGGTGCTGCGCACGCTGGTGCCGACGCCCGTGGCGATGGCGAAGGTGACCGCGATGCTCGAGGACAGCTTCGTCGCGCGGGAGCTCGTCCACGGCGTCCTGCTCGACATCCTGGGTCTCGGCGTGCTCATCGTCGGCGAGAGCGGCATCGGCAAGAGCGAGTGCGCGCTCGACCTCATCGTGCGCGGCCACCGGCTGGTGGCCGACGATACCGTGGAAATCAGGCGCCGCGCCGAAACGATTCTCATCGGCACCTGTCCCGCGCTGACGCGCCATCACATGGAAATCCGCGGCCTCGGCGTCATCAACATTCAGGACCTGTTCGGCATCGCCGCGACGCGGACGTCGAAGCGGGTCGAGCTGGTGGTGCAGCTCGAGCGCTGGGAACAGCGTCGCGACTACGACCGCCTGGGCCTGAACGACGAGCGGTACCAGATCCTGAACCTGCCGCTGCCGCTCATCCGCATGCCGGTGGCGCCGGGGCGCAACCTCGCCATCCTCGTCGAAATCGCCGCACGCAATCAGCTGCTCCGGGCGCGCGGCCATCACGCGGCGCGCAAGCTCGCCGAACGGCTCGAGCACCGGCTCACGCTCGCCGGCGTGGACGAGCTCGACGAGCCGGAGATTGACGATCTGTCGGATACAGGGGAAGAGCCGTGATTGTCGACGAGACTTCGCCGCCGCGGCGTTCGACGCGGCGGATTCGAGTGCCGCGCACGAAGCAGGGGCGCCGCGCCTCGCGAGAGGCGCGTTTCATCGTGCTCACCGGGCTGTCAGGATCGGGAAAGACGCAGGCCATCCGGGCGCTCGAAGACCTGGGCTACTTCTGCGTCGACAACATTCCGACCACCCTCATCCCGACGCTGGCCGAACTGGTGCGCCGCGAGGGCATCTCGCGTGTGGCCATCGTCGTGGACGTGCGCGAGAAGAACTTTCTGGCGGAGTTTTCGAAGACCTACCGGCGCCTGCGCCTCATGAAGGGGCTGAATCCCGCGCTGATTTTTCTGGAAGCCACGCACGCCATACTCGTGCGCCGGTTCAGCGAGACGCGGCGGCCGCACCCCATGGCGCCCGGGATCGTCGGCCTCGGAAGGCATCAGAGCCGAGCGCCGCCGCATGAACAGCATCCGATCGATGGCCGACCACATCATCGACACATCCGATCTGACGGTGCATCAGCTGCGGCAGGCGTTCAAGACGTTTGCGTTTTCGGCCGGCGACGTCAAGGGCGCCAAGTCGCGGATGGCGATCACGCTCGTCAGCTTCGGGTTCAAGCACGGCATCCCGATGGACGCGGATCTCGTCTTCGACGTGCGGTTTCTGCCGAACCCGCACTTCGTGCCGCGGCTGCGTCCGAAGACCGGGCGCGATCGTACGGTCGTCAAGTTCATGGAAGACCATCGCGCCACGGGCGAATTGCTCGCCCGCCTGAGCGAGCTGCTGAAATTCCTGGTTCCGCAGTTCGTGGCGGAAGGGAAGAGCTATCTCACGATTGCCATTGGCTGCACAGGCGGTCGCCATCGGTCGGTGATGGTGGCCGAGGCATTGCGGAAGACCCTGCGCGGCGCCACCGGCACCCGCGTACGGGTGCATCATCGGGATATTACGCACGAATAACGCAGGTTCACCGTTTACCAGTTCTACGGTTTACCAGTTGGGTTCGAGAACTGAATGTGGACCGTCCGCCGTCTGCGAGCGAGCGTCTAAAGACTGCTGAGAATCGGAACGGAAAACTAGTAAACGGTAAACGAGTAAACGGTAAGACTGAAGACTGAAGAAGAGGACTAATGATTGGCGTCATCGTGGTGACTCACGGGCAGCTCGCCAACGAGCTGGTGAACGCGGCGCGGACGATTGTCGGGGAGCTGCCGCAGTTCGTGGCTGTGTCGATCGGCTGGCACGACGATCCGAAAGTGGCGCGCGAAGCCATTTCGGACGCGATTCGACGAGTGCAGGGCCCCGCCGGTGTCCTGATTCTCACGGACATGTTCGGCGGCACACCGTCGAATCTGGGTCTGACGTTCCTGGAGAGCAACCGCGTCGAGATCATCACCGGCGTGAACCTGCCGATGCTGATCAAGCTGGCCCATCTTCAGAGCTCGTCCGACCTGCTCGGCGTGGCGCGCGAGATGCGCGAGGTCGGACGGAACGCCATCTGGGTGGCCTCCGATCTGCTCCACGCAGAAGTGAAGTGAGCTGCTGATGTCACGATCAGTGGCCGTGGCCAATCGCCTTGGTCTGCACGCGCGCGCGGCCGCGAAATTCGTGCATCTCGCCTCGCGCTTTCAGTCGCACGTCAAAGTCACGAAAGGCTCTCAGACGATGGATGGCAAGAGCATCATGGGGATACTGCTGCTGGCGGCCGCCGCCGGTACGATGTTGACCGTCTCGGCTGACGGACACGACGAACAGGCGGCGCTCGACGCGCTGTGCGGCTTCATCGAAGCCGGGCTTCGGCGAGGACACGTGCAACGCTTGAAGGGGATTGGCGTGTCGCCGGGCACCGGCGCCGGACGCGCCGTCGTGCTCATCCAGCGGGCGCAGGTGGTCCGCTTCTCGATTCCCGAGCCGCGCATCGACGGGGAAATTGCGCAGGCTCGACGAGGCGCGGCGCCGATCGGCGGCACAGCTCGATCGCATCCAGAAGCGCCTGCGGGGCGGCGACCTCAGCACGCTCTTCGAAGCCCAGCGCCTGATGCTGGACGATCCGATGCTGTTGCCGCGTGCGGCGACGATCATCAGCGAGCGGCGCGTGAACGCCGAGTGGGCGCTGCAGGAAGTCTTCGATCACCTGGGCGCGATCTTCGACGGCATCGAGGATCCCTACCTGCGCGAACGCAAGGGCGATTTGGCCGACGTCGTGGGCCGCGTTCGCATGAACCTGACGCCGGACGGCGTCGGCTTTCGCGGGCTCCTGGGCGAATGCGAGGCCCCCTGCATCCTGGTGGCTGACGAACTGCCGCCGTCGGTCGCCGCCCAGCTCGACTGGAACATGTTCCAGGCCTTCATCACCGATGCCGGCAGCCGGACGTATCACACCGCGATTCTCGCGCGCTCGCTTCATGTCCCCGCGGTCGTCGGACTCCACGACGCGACCGAAAAGATCGTGCCCGGCACCTTCATCATGGTCGACGGAGAAGAGGGCACCGTATCGGTCGATCCGCCCTCGGATGTGCTGCAGTCCGCCGCGTCGGGCTCGAGCCGTACCCGCCGATCGCGCGCGCGCGAGAAGGCCGACATCGTCGAGGTGCCGGCCCACACCGGTCCGGTCCGCACGGCGGACGGCGTGGACGTGCGCGTCGAAGCCAACGTCGACCTGCTGGCGGACGCGTCGTTCGCGAGAGCACAAGGGGCAGAAGGGATCGGGCTCTTCCGCTCGGAGCTCCTGCTGGCGGGCCGTTCCGCGGAAGAGCTCACCGAAGGCCTGCAGTACGAGATGTACCGCCAGTTGCTCGACGACGTGCGCCCGGCGCCCGTCACCGTCCGCACGTTCGACATCGACGAAGATCAGCTGACAAGCGGGGAGCAGCGCGGCGAGGCCATGTGGACGAGTGGATACGAAGTGCCGCGCAGCCGGTTCGGTCTCCGATCGATTCGCCTCACCTTGAAGCGCCGCGAGTTGTTGCGGACGCAGCTGAGCGCGCTGGTGCGGGCCGCCACGCACGGCGATCTTCGCGTGATGTTTCCCTTCGTGTCGGGCGTCGAAGAGCTGCGCGAAGCGCGCAGCGTGCTGGCCGAAGCGCGGCAGGAAGTGCAGGCCAGAGGCGGTGAGGTCGGCCCGCTGCAGGTCGGCGTCATGATCGAAGTCCCGTCGGCGGCCTTCACGGCCGACTTGCTCGCGGCGGAATCCGATTTCCTGACCATCGGCACGAACGATCTCATTCAGTGCTGTCTTGCCGTGGATCGCACCGACGAGCGCGTCTCGCACCTCTACGAGCCGCTGCACCCGGCCATCCTCCGCCTCATCCGGCACATCCGTCGCGCCGCGGCGAAGCGGAAGGTGCCCTTGTCGGTATGCGGCGAGATGGCGTCCGACCCCGTCATGCTGGCGCTGCTCGTCGGCATGGGGCTCGTGCGATTCAGCATGACGCCGGCCGCGATTCCGGTCGCGCGTCAGGTCATTCAGGAGATGGACACGCGCGAGCTGCGCCAGGTGGCGGCGCGCGCCTTGAAACTCGAAAGCGCGCCCGAGATCGAGCAGCTGCTCGCCGACGCGCTGACACGCCGGAGGATTCTTGAGCGTCACTAAAGTCGACAAGCCGTGGGGTCACGAGCTCCACTGGGCGAAGACCGCGCGCTATGTGGGGAAGGTACTGCACGTCAAGGCCGGTCATGCGCTGAGCCTGCAGTACCACAACGTGAAGGACGAAACGATCTTCCTCTGGACGGGGAAGCTGCTGTTCGAAATTCAGGAAGGCGAGGCGCTCGTCAAGCGCGAGATGCTGCCCGGCGAGAGCGTCCACATTACCCCGCACACCATCCATCGCATGACGGCGATCGAAGACAGCGACATCTTCGAAGTCTCGACGCCCGAGCTGGACGATGTGGTGAGGTTGGAGGACAGGTACGGACGGATTAAGTGATGCCCGTCATGGCAAATGGCAAATGGCAGATTGGCAGATGGCAAAAGGCAAAATCAAGATCTGCCATCTGCCATGCTTAGCGTCAGAGTGCAATGCCATCTGCCATAACAATCGTCAGAGGTCATTGCCATCTGCCTGACCAGCGTCAGAGGCAATGCCATCTGCCCTGACAATCGTTAGAAGGGAATATCGTCGTCGGTCAGCTCTACCGAGCCGCCACCGCCGCCGGCTTCGGCGTGCGCGAACTCCTCGGTCGGCGTGCTGCTGCCGCGACCGCCGCCGCTATCGCCCCGGCTGCCGCCGCCCAGGAGCACGACGCGATCGCCGCGGATTTCGGTCGTGTACTTGTCGTTGCCGTCCTTGTCTTTCCACTTGCGCGTCTGCAGCTTGCCCTCGACGTAGATCTGCTTGCCCTTCGTCAGGTAGTCCTGCAGCGTCTCCGCCGTCTTGCCCCACAGAATCACGCGGTGCCACTGCGTATCTTCTTTTTTCTGGCCTTCGCGATCCTTGAACACCTCGGTGGTCGCCATGTTGAGCGTCGCCACCGCCGCGCCGCCCGGTGTGTAACGCAGTTCGGCGTCGCGCCCGAGGTTACCGACCAGAATCACTTTGTTTACGCTGCCCATTTGTGCCTCTTCCTAGTTCTCAGTTATCAGTTCACAGTTGTCAGTTTCCCAGATTTTCACGTTGTAGCGTGATCTTACTGAAAACTGACGAACTGAAAACTGAAAACTATTTCGCCGGCTTGCTGCTGACCGCTTCGAGCCGCTGCCGCGCCATTGTGGCAGGTTGGGTATCGGGGAACTGCTTGATGACCGCGTCGTACGATTCCTTGGCGCGTGCCATGTCTCCGAGATTCTCGAGCGCCAGCCCGCGCTTGTAGTAAGGCCGTGGCACCGACGCCGAACCGGGAAAGTTGGCGATGACGCGTTCGTAGGCGACCACCGCCTCCGCATCCTGCTTGTTCAGCAACAGCGCCTCGCCGATGTACAACTGTGCTTCGTGTGACTGCGCGTTCTTCGGGAAATACTTGAGATAACTCTCGAATCCCTGGACGGCGAGCGAATAGTTCCCGGCCATGTAGTCGCCATAGGACGTCTGCCACAGCCGCTGAGGTTGAATGCCCGAGGGGGGCGTCACGGCCGCGGTTGCGGGTGGCGGCACGGAACCGACGGGCGAGGTCCCTGGCGTGGCTGCTCCCGTTGGGTCGGTGGCGAGAGGGTTCGGCGGGGCGCTCGTAAACGCGCCCGGCTCGGGAATCGCCTGCTTGATCGATTCGAGCTCCTGCGTAATCGAGCCGAGCCGCACGTTGGTTTCGTCGACCTTCTCGCGCACCACGCGCAAATCGCCCGACATGGTGTCCATCTGCACCTTGCCGTCGGCGAACGCCTTGCGCTCGAGCCCTGTCTGATCCTCGATGCGCGAGCTGACCGCCTTGAGCGCCTCGCCCAGGTCGTTCATCAGCGCCTGCAGCTGCTGCGTCTGCTCCTGCAGCATCCGCAGGTCCGCCATGATCTGCTGGTGCTCGCGATCGGCGGCCGCGGGAGTGGCGGGCGTCAGCGCCATGTACGCCAGTGCCAGACACAGCGAGAGTACCGCGCGTGTCGTGGTGATTCGAATCGTCATAACCGATATCTCCCTGTCAGCTCGGAGGCCGGATCTGTTTGCAGGCCGGGTCGTGTTCTCGAGACCCGGCGTTACTTCGCGGTGATGACAAAGTGCGCCCGCCGGTTGCGGCTCCACGCGGTTGCCTGATGCGCCGGGTCGAACGGGAACTCGCTGCCGTAGCTCACCGTGCGCAGGCGGTTGGCCTCGAGGCCGAGCGAGATGAGGTACTGGCGTGCCGCCACGGCCCGCCGTTCGCCCAGAGCCAGATTGTACTCCGCGGTGCCGCGCTCATCGCAGTGGCCTTCGATCGTAATGACCCACGTCGCGTACTTCTTCAGCACCGCGGCGTTCGCCTGCAGTATCGTGCGGCTGGCATCGTCGACGTCTGAACTGTCGTATTCGAAAAATACCGGCCGCAGCGGCGAATCGCGGTTCAGGTCGTCGAGCGATCGCGCCGCGACGTCGTCGCTCCGCAGCGGCTCGGGCGGCATCGGCTCGCGCACGGGCGGGGGAGGTGCCGGCGGAGCATTGGTGCTGGCCGTCGGCGGTGGTGGCGGCGGCAACGGCCGCGCCACGGGTGGCTGATTCTTGTGGCACGCAGCGGCTCCGGCGAGCAGCAGCACGGACAGGCCAATCAATAGTCGTCGTCTCATAAGTGTGTCGTCTTCATCTGTCGTTTAGTGCGACCAGTTCGGGAACGTGTTGTTGCCGGCCCGCGTCACCTGCCGCAGGTTTCTGCCGTCTCTGGCGATCGTGAAAATATTGACCTTGCCCGACCGCGACGAGGAGAACGCGATGTGGCGTCCGTTGGGCGAGAACGCCGGGCTCTCGTTGGTGCCCACGCCGTCGGTGATCGTTTTCGTCGTGCCGCTGGCCACGTCGAAGATTCTGACATCGAACCCGGGGCCCGAGCGGGCCGAATACGCGATCTCGTTGAACGGCGCAGGCGACCAGGTTGCGCGATCGGCCCATGATTCGCCGAAGGTAATGCGTCGCACGTTCAAGCCTTCGGTGTCCATCACCCAGATCTGCGGGGAACCCGACCGATCGGACGTGAACGCGATTTGCGTGCCGTTGGGCGACCATGTAGGCGTCGATTCCGCCGCCGTGTTGTTTGTGAGGCGGCGCACGCCCGAGCCGTCCTTGTTCATGACGTAGATCTCTGGATTCCCGTCGCGCTGCGACATGAACGCGATGCGGTTGCCGTCGGGTGAATACACCGGGAAGAACGCGCTCGACTTGTCGTCGGTCAGCGTTTGCCGCGTCCCCTGGTAGACATTCGAGACGATGATTTGCGGATGGATCAGCGCGTACGACGCGTAGGCGATGCTGCGGCTGTCGGGCGACCAGGACGGCGTCACGTTGAGGCGGCGGTTCGCGGTCACGCGCACCTGGTTCGCGCCGTCGTAGTCGGTGACGTACACTTCCTTGACGTTGCGGACCTCCACGGTGTCGACGACGCGCTCGTTGTCGCGATCGGAGATGAACGTCAGCTTCGTCCGTGCCACTCCCTTCAGACCGGTCTGCGTCTGGTGGATCTCGTCGGAAATCGTGTGCGCGGCGGCCCTGGGATTGCGCAGCGAGATGTTGTCGTAGACGCGGCCGAGCGCCTGCGCGCGCGCGCGGACGTTGAAGAGACGCATCTCGACCTGAAACGTATTGCCTGTCCTTTTGACCGTGCCCTTGATCACGCCGTCGGCGCCGAGCTCGCGCCAGCGGTCGAACGCGATCGTCTCGGCCGCTGGTGTCTGCTCGATGGTGCGATACGTGTCGCGCGGAATCATGTCGTATTCGCGCTCGAACGACAAATCGTCCCACAGCACCTGTGCGATTAATTTGGCGGCTTCCGCGGTTTCCTTGTCGTTGGTCAGCGGAATGAAGTCGGGCACGGCATAGTGCGGAGGCGCGCCCGCCTCGCCACGGATCGAGACGCTGATTTCCGTGGCGCTCGATTGCGGAGGAGGCTGCTGGCTCTCGGGTGGTGCCTGTGCGGCCAGGATGGCCATCGCCGCGAGGCACGCAGCCGTCGTCAGGAAATTCCGGACCGTGTTCGTCATGGGACCCTTCTTATCGCTCGTACACGAATTCAAGGTGCACGGGTAGTTGTCGTTCCGGAAACGCTGCTGGAAGCGGCGCCAGCATCTTTGTCGTCATCAGCGCCCGCTGCGAGGCGAGATCCAGGACCGGATTCCCGCTCGGTCTCTCAACTTCGATTGCGGTGATTTCGCCGGTCCGCTGAATCGTGAAGAACATGATCACGACACCGGCTGTTTTCTGACTCTGATTCCAGTTCTTGATGATGCGATTCCGCATGTCGATGATGTAATCAGGGCAGCAGAAATTCTCGACGCCCAGCCGCACGCCTCCATCCCCGCCACCGCCGCCAGTCGACAGGCCGAACCCCTGACCCCTGGCGCCCGTTTCGACGCGTGCCGTGCCCGTTTGCGTCTCGAACCCCCGGCCTCGCAACGTGCCCTTGGGATCTTTAGACGTCTCAGTCGGCTTGGGGGGCGTCCGCGGCTTCTGTTTTGGATCGGGCAACGTCATCTTTGGCGTGCGTGACCGATGGTGGCGGATTTCGAACGATCGTGGGTGCGTTCGACATCGCCGCCGCTTCGATGTTGCGGCCCCCTATCATCTGCATCCCGCCGTTGTCCGGTCCGGGTACACCGCCGAGGCTGATGCTCATCACCACGCGCGGCTTCTCGGCCGCTTTAGGCATGAGCCCGGGAACCAGCGCAAGGGCACCCAGCGCTATCACATGGGCAGCAAAGGAGATACTGGCGGTCTTCGAGAGACCGTCAGGTGTGCTCTTGCGCTGCTGCAGGATGTCGCTGACGACCGCTTCCATAATTAGTTGTCGTGGGGCCCCACCGCCTTCGCGGTGTGGCGCTTCGGCGCGGCAGGCTCCCCACGACCAGTGCCTTCGCCGCCTTGGGCGGCTCGGCTTTGGTTGTTGCGTCTATCTGCTTGGTGGGGCGTTCCAACATCTACCTCATTCAGTTCTGCGTTTTTTTCGACGAGTCCAGCGCGACGACGCCCACACCCTCGACGCCTCCGTCTTTGAGTGTGTCCATCACGGCCAGAAACTCCTGAGCGTTCACGCCCGCGTCCATCCGCAGATACACCTGCTTGGTGGCACGCGAGACCAGCATCTGCCGCGCACGTTCGCCGAGTACGGCGAGCGGCACTGCTTCCTGTTTGCCTTCCGGGCCGATGAACACGCGCTGATCCTTACGATACGACAGCGAGAGCGTGACGAACACTGGTTCCGCGCTGATTGATGTTCCGCGCCGTGCGACCGGCAGCTGGATTTCCACGCCACGCTGCATCATCGGTGCCGTCACCATGAAGATGATGAGCAGCACCAGCATCACGTCGACGAGCGGCACGACGTTGATTTCGGCGAGCGACGACGACGGTCCTGCGGCCGCGCCGGGAATGCCCGCCTTTTTCGTGATCGAAGGATTGAACTTTTGGCATTACGTGAAATTCCGCTCGACGATATTCAGGAACTCCAGGGAGAAGTCATCCATCTCCGACGCCAGTCTCTTCACGCGCTGCGTGAGCAGGTTGTAGAAATACACCGCGGGAATCGCCGCGGCCAGGCCGGCGGCCGTTGCAATCAATGCATCGGCGATGCCGGGCGCCACCACGTCGAGGCTCGTCGAGCCTTGCGAGCCGATGCCCTGGAACGCCGCGATGATGCCGAGCACCGTGCCGAAGAGTCCGATGAACGGTGTCACTGCGGCGGTTGTGGCCAGAAAGGTGATGTGCTTCTCCAGCTTGTTGGTCTCGATGTTCGACGCCCGCATCAACGCGCGGTCGACCGAGACCAGCGACTTGAGAACCGGGCGCGCCGCGGACGGCGCCGGGTTGTGCGCAGGATTTGCCGCACTTGACGCCTGACGAAGTTGCAGATTCAGCTCGGCGTAGCCCGCGAGAAAAATTCCGACCAGCGGGCTGTCGTTCAGCGATTGGCAGACGGCCTGCACTTCCGAGAACTTTGTACTCCGGCGGAAGATCTCGAGGAAGCGCGAGGTCTGCGATCGAATCCGGTTGAACGTCAGCAGCTTGTAGAGAATGATCGCCCACGACACGATCGAAAAAATCACGAGCGTCGCGAGAACGGCCTTGCTGAGCGGTGTCGACTGTCTGATGAGATCGATGAAGCCGCCACCCAGCGCGTGTGCAGAAGGGGCAGTGGCCGCATCGGCCTGCATCGCGATGAGCAGGTTGCCGAGCGTGCGCAAATAAGCCTCCGGGCAAAAGTTGCGCCGCTGGGACAGCGCGGACCGCCTTCGCCAAGGTTTCGACCGGAGAGATCGAAGCGTTTCGCGAGGCGGAGTGCTTAGAGTACCACGCGTTCCGAACGGCTGTCAAACATATGGTAACATTGGAGTTCCCCGCCTTCGTCCGCCTTCGCCACAGCTACGGCGCGACTACGGCGAGGCAGGCCTTCAGCTGATGCTTCGCTTCCTTCGCATTGAGCACCTCGCCGTCATCGATGAGGTCCAGGTTGATTTCGAACCCGGGTTGAACGTCCTGACCGGCGAAACGGGCGCCGGCAAGTCGATGCTCGTCGAGGCGGTCGGGCTCCTCATGGGCGGCCGCGCGGCCACCGACCTCGTCCGCACGGGTGAATC
Organism: Vicinamibacterales bacterium; assembly: GCA_963821395.1. GTDB lineage: Bacteria > Acidobacteriota > Vicinamibacteria > Vicinamibacterales > JAMQPK01 > JAMQPK01. The sequence goes on from CAWGDY010000003.1 coordinate 39,836, forward strand.
ACAGGCCAGCGTGCAGGCGGTGTTCGAAGTTGGACCCCACGAACTTATCGTCCGCCGCGACATCAGCGCACAGGGGCGCAGCCGCGCCTTCATCGACGACGCCCTCGTGACGGCGACGGCGCTCGACGATCGAACGGCGCCGCTCGTCGAGCTCCACGGACAGCACGAGCATCAGACGCTTCTCGATCCGCAAAGCCACCTGTCGATCCTCGACGAGTTCGCCGGCCTGACGCCGTTACGCGATCGGACCGCCGCGGCGTTTCGACGCTGGAAGCAACTGCAGTCCGAGTTCGACGCGTTTCAGATGGACGAGCGCGAGAAGGCGGCGCGGCTCGACCTGTTGAAGTTCCAGGTCGGCGAGCTCGAGAAGGCGAACGTGCGCCCCGGCGAAGACGAAGAGCTCGAGACGTCCCGACGCGTTCTGGGCAGTGCCGAGAAGTTGCAGCGTCTGTGCAACGAGGCGTACTCGGCCCTCTACGACAGCGATGACGCGGCGCTGGTGCAGCTCGGCCACGTATGGAAGCGCGTCGCCGAGCTCGCGGAGGTCGATCCGGTCTTCATGCCCCACGTCGTCGAGGCTCGCGATGCGATCAAGCCCCAGCTCGAAGATCTCGCGACGACGCTGCGCGGTTACGGCGAGCACATCGACGCGTCCCCTGCGCGGCTGCAGGAAGTCGAAGACCGGCTCGCGCTTATCGAGCGTCTCAAGCGGAAGTACGGTCCCGCGCTGTCTGACGTCATCGAAAAGCGGAATGCGCTCTCGCGCCAGCTCGACGCGCTGCAGAACGCCGACGAGCGGCGCGCGGGGCTCGAAGCCGAGACGGACGCCGGCCGAAGCGAGTTTCTGACGAATGCCAGGGCGCTCTCGCATCAGCGGCGCGAAGCATCCAGGGGGTTTGCCGCTCAGGTCGGACGTCTCCTTGCCGATTTGGCGATGGGGCGGACCGAGTTCGAAGTGCGGTTCGACACCGATGTGCCCGAAGCCGCATGGACCGAGGCGGGCATCGACAGCGCGGAATGCTACCTGTCGGCGAACGTTGGCGAGGAACCCCGGCCGCTGGCCCGGATTGCCTCGGGCGGAGAGCTCTCGCGTGTGATGCTGGCCATCAGGACGCTGGCCGCCGCGGATACGCCCGGCAAGACGCTGATCTTCGACGAGATTGATGCCGGCATCGGCGGGCGCGTGGCCGACGTGGTGGGGAAGACGTTGCGCAGGCTTGGCGAGCAGTTCCAGGTGCTGTGCATTACGCACCTGCCGCAGATCGCCGCGGCGGGACACGTGCATTTCCAGATTTCGAAGTCGGTGGTGAATGGCCGTACGCAGACGCGCGTCGTGCGTTTGAGTGCGGAAGATCGGGTGGAGGAGCTGGCGCGTATGATCGGGGGAGCGTCACAGACCGATGCCGCCCGAGCCGCGGCCCGCGAGCTGCTGAGCGAAAGCGAAGCTAAACCAAAAGGCGAAAGCGAAACGCCGGCTCCGGGCTCAGGGCTTCTGGCCAGGCCAGGAGCCCGAAGTCGGAAGACAGCAGTCGATTCATGAAGTACTTCATTGAAACTTACGGCTGCCAGATGAACGTGCACGACTCCGAGCGCATGGCGGGGTTGCTCGAGCAGGCTGGCTACGAGGCGGCGCCGGACGCGGCGGATGCGGATGTTGTCGTCATCAACACCTGCAGCGTGCGCGAGCGCGCGGAAGAGAAGTTGTACACGCGGCTCGGCGAGATTCGTCAGGCGAGCGAAGAATCGGGCCGGGCGCCTGTCGTGGCGGTGGCCGGGTGTGTGGCGCAACAGGAGGCCGGCGCGCTCTTGAAGCGGTCGAACATGATCGACGTGATCGTCGGGACCCAAAGCCTCAAGCAGCTCCCCGTGCTCGTCAACCAGGCGATGGCCGACGCGAGCGAGGTCGCGCGCATCGACGTCGACGCGTACGAAGACGTGTCGTTTCCGCTCGGCGTGGCGCGGCGGCACGATCCGGTGAAGGCGTACGTCACCATCATCGAAGGCTGCAACGAGTTCTGCGCGTTCTGCGTCGTGCCCTACACGCGCGGCCACGAGCGCATGCGGCCGAAGCGCGACATCGTCAACGAGGTGATTCAGGCCGCAGGGGAGGGGCATCGGGAGATCCAGCTGCTGGGGCAGATCGTGAATCACTATCAGGCGCCGGACGATCCCTCGTGCGATTTCGCCGCGCTGCTCGAGGCGGTGCACGACGTGCCAGGCGTCGAGCGGATCAGATTTGCCAGCCCGCACCCGCGGCATGTGCCGGCTCGTCTCGTTCAGGCCGTCCGCGATCTGCCGAAGGTGTGCAAGCACTTTCATCTGCCGGTGCAGTCGGGTTCGTCGCGGGTGCTCGAGGCCATGCGCCGCCGCTATACGCGCGAGAGCTATCTCGAGCTCGTGGCCATGCTGCGCGAGACGGTGCCAGGCATCACGCTGTCGACCGACATGATCGTGGGTTTCCCCGGTGAGACCGATACTGAGTTCGAGGAAACGCTCAGCCTGACGCGGCTCGTCCGCTACGAAAGCATGTTCTCGTTCAAGTACTCCGAGCGTCCGAACACGCTGGCCCTGAAACGCCTGCCGGACGATGTGAGCGAGGAAGAGAAGACGCGGCGCATCGTTGCGCTTCAGGCGCTGCAGCGCGAGATTCAACTCGAGTTGCACCAGGCCGCGATCGGCGAGACGTTCGACGTGCTGGTCGATTCGGTGAGCCGGCGGCGAGAGTGGGAGCTCTCGGGCCGCACGTCGGGCAATACGGTCGTGAACTTTCCGGGGCCGAAAGAGTGGCTGGGCCGCACCGTCCCCGTGCGCATCACCCGCGCCGGTGCGTTCAGCATCGGCGGCGAAGCCATTCATCTTGACAGGGCCGGTACTGAAGCCTAGCGTTTGATCAGGGGGCAGCGAGTGCAGATTGAAATGACGATCAAAGGGTTGATGGTGGATCCCGTCACCAACATGCCCATCATCCTGCTGCGCGACGCCGAGGGCCAGAAAGTGCTCCCGATCTGGGTCGGCATCTACGAAGCCAACGCCATCGCGCTTCAAATCGAGAACGTCAGCACCCCGCGGCCGATGACCCACGATCTGCTGAAGAACGTCATCAGCGATCTCAAGGCCAGCGTACGCAAGATCGTCGTGTCGGATCTCAAGGACAACACGTTCTTCGCGCTGATCTACCTGGATGTGAGCGGCGAGACGGTCGCGATCGACGCGCGTCCGAGCGATGCCATCGCGCTGGCGCTTCGGGCGAGGGCGCCGATCTTCGTCGAGGAGTCGGTCATCGACAACGCGAAGCCATTCGACCCCGGCGGCGAGAAACCCGATACCGATCGGCTGCAGAAGTGGCTCGAGAACCTCGACCCGGACGAGCTTGGGAAGTACAAGATGTAGTAGAGAAAGTTCGTTTCGCCGCTGCTTATAGCCCCTCCGCGTCGCTTATTTCTTGCTTTCGCCTGTTTCCCTCCCTAGAATGAACCCGCGTCCCACTTCAGGACGCTCCCCAGTTCGGTCCAAAGAGTCGCCGCATGATTGTTGCCATCGCGAACCAGAAGGGTGGGGTCGGAAAGACGACCACCGCCATTAATCTTGCCGCAGGCCTGGCGCTGCGCGGAAAGCCGACGCTTCTCATCGATCTCGATCCGCAGGCGAACAGCACGATGTCGTTTCTCGACATGACCCAGGTGCAGCGCAGCGTGTACGACGCGATCTCTGATCCGGCCGTCCCGATGGCAGACGTCATCCTGAAGTCGTCGCTGGAGCACCTGTGGGTGGCCCCATCGCGAATCGCGCTGGCGAAGCTCGAAGCCAAGCTGATCGGGGAGATCGACGCGCACTTCCGGCTGAAGGACAAGCTCGAGCCGGTGCGGCGCAGTTACCCGAACATCGTCATCGACTGCCCGCCGACGCTGGGACTGCTCACCGTCAACGCGCTGGTGGCGGCGACGCACCTGCTCATCCCGATTCAGTCGTCCTACTTCGCGCTCGAAGGCACCGACGATCTGTTGGAAACCATCGAGAAAGTGCGGCAGCGCCCCAATCCGTCGCTGCAGATTCTGGGCGTCGTCATCACCATGCACGACAAGCGGACGTCGCTGGCCAAGGACATCCGCACGCAAATCAAGAAGGTGTTCGGCGGGAAGGTCTTCAAGACGGTCATCACCAAGAGCGTCCGTCTGGAGGAGAGCCCGGCGTACAAGGAATCGATTTTCACCTACGCACCGGACTCGACCGGCGCGAGCGAATACTACAGTCTCTGCGAGGAGGTCATTGATCGTGCCTAGGCGAGGACTCCCCGAAACCGTCCGGATGCGCCACGACGAGCATTACGTGGAGGCGCTGGCCGCGTCCGCCGGCGCGCCGATCGGCCGCCTGATTGCCATCGACCGGATCGATCCCAATCCGAACCAGCCCAGGCAGGTGATGGGCGATCTCTCCGAGCTCATGGCCTCGGTGGCCGAGAAAGGGGTGATCGAGCCGCTCATCGTCCGGACACGCGGCGACCGCTTCCAGATCATCGCCGGCGAGCGCCGCTACCAGGCTGCCGTTCAGGTTGGGCTTCGCGACCTGCCGGTCGTCATCCGCGACGTCGACGATACCGAAGTCATCGAGCTGGCGCTCGTCGAAAACATTCAGCGGAAGGATCTGACGCCGTTTGAAGAGGCGGAGGCGCTGCAGCACCTCGCCCAGCGCAGCTCCTACACGCACGAGGCGCTTGCCAGGAAGCTGGGGAAGTCGCGCACGTCGATCACCGAGTCCCTGGCGCTGAATGCCATACCCGAGGATATCAAGAATCTTTGTCGGCTGGCCGACATTACGTCTAAATCGTTGCTTTTACAGGTAGTTAGGCAGCCAACCCCTCAGAAAATGACGGCGCTGGTCGAGAAGATTGCCGCCCAGGGCGGCGCGACGCGTGCCGAGGTTCGGCAGGACCTGGCCAGGCCCAAGCCGGGCCGTCCGAAGGCCTATGTCTTCAACTATCGCCCGCAGAACAAGGCGTTCAACTTGAAGCTGAGGTTTCGCAAAGGCACGGTGCCGAAGGAAGAAGTGATCGAGGCGCTCGAGGCGATTCTCGATGAGTTGAGGCATGCGTAGGTTGTGAGAGTCCAGGAGTCCAGGAGTCTCGAGAGTCCCGAGAGTCCCAGAGCCCCAGAGTCTCGAGAGTCTTGAGAGTCCGGAGAGTCTCGGGAGTTCAGAGTTCGAGGGCCGAGAGTTTGAGAGTCGAGAGAGGCCGCGGAGTCTTGGAGTCGATAGAACTGGTAGGCTGTGCCGGCTCTGAAAAGAGCTCCAGAGTCCTGAAAGAGGCTGTGTGAAAGGGGCTCAGCTGAGGGCATCACCCGGGTTTCGCATGCAGAGCGTCTGCAATCTGAATCCGCAATCTGAGGCCTCCGTTTAACTTCACAATCGCTCGTCCAGAGATACAGCGTTCCGAGTGTGTCGGAGCGTTGAGTGCTCGAGGGCGACGACGTGCGTCTGGGTCGTTGTGCGCTGGGCTCGCGCTTGAGGCTTGGCAGCTCGTGTCCGAAGAGCGCTGCGGTCAGGCGAGGTCCTTAGCGGGGATGGACGGAAGGCGCGATGGGCTATCGGCGCGACCTCTGGCTCCGAAGGGCACTCTGAGCCGTTAGTTAACATAACATCCATTATTAGACTCAGGCCAAATGGGCCCAAAAAGGGCCCTGTGGAAATCCCGCGCGACTCCTGGACTCTCGCGGACTCGCTCCGGACTCCCCGGGACTCTCAGGACTCTCGCGACTCCAAGACTCCAAGACTCTTGGGACTCCCGGACTCTTCCTACGCTTTCCAGTTGTACTTTTCGAAGGCGGGGTCAGGCACGGCCGTTTCGACCGGCCGGTGCGGCGGGTACCGTTCCAGCTCGTGCCCGCCGTTCTGAATCGAGACGAAGAAGGCAAAGGGATGGTTGGGCCGAAGACCCAAATCCGCGAACGGGACGGCTGCCTCGACGATGTCCAGCGCGGCGATTGTGGGGGCCGCGGAGCGTACCGGCGCCCACTGCCCGCCCGGCGTCCGTTCCTGAAGCTCGGCGACCGCACCCCGGCTGCTGGCCGACAGGACGAGACGCCGGTCCGCCGGATTGGTGAAGTTGATGCTGATGCGCATGCCGTCCGCCAGTTTCTGCCGCGCCTGCCCAGGCAGGTCGAAACGCAGGAACAGGGTCTCGAGATCGAAGCCAAACAGGATTTGCTTCACCGCCGGCTCCGGGCGGTCGCTTCCGGTCATGGTGCCGGCAGGCGGCGCGTTGGTCTCGACGATGCCCGCGGGGAGCCATTCGAAGTAGCTGGTGGCGCGCCCGTCCAGGACCGGGTTCAGCAGCCCGACCGGCGTCACGGCCGACAGCGGAATCTGGCCGGTCGTGATGTTGGTCGCGAACAGCTCCTCCGGGATTTGCTGGCCCATCATCTGGTACACGTTGCGAATGTGCCTGCGGAAGAGCTCGTCGAATTCCAGATCGTGACTGGACGAGTGATCGTCTCCATACCACCAGAACCAGTCGCTGCCTTCGGCGATGAGCAGCTCTTTGAACGCCTTCTCGCGATCCTCCGGATCGGCGTCTGGAGAGACCCGGCCGAACATCTGACGCGCCTCGCGCAATTGCCGCCACCCGCGGATATCGTCGGCGTGACCGATCCAGATGAAGAAGTTGCCGTCGATCCAGGAGCCTGGAAAGATGCTGGTCAACGGGCGCCCGGGCTGCGCGGCGGCCTCGCTCATCGTGACCGGCCGAAGCTCGGGATGGCTGGCCAGCTTGCCGTACAGCGCCCGCAGAAACGGCCGCCCGCCTCCCTCGAAGTGCTCCCACGCGTTCTCGCCGTCGAGGATGATGGCGATGGTCGCCTCTTCCCCGTCGCTTGACGATGAAAACCGCCGGCCGGCTTCCGTGAGGCGGTTGACGAAGTCCGACGCGGCACCGTCGGCGTCCCATCCCGCGTAGACGAACCCGATGAGATCGGACAACGAATGATCGCGGAAGAGGCAGCCGATTGTCGACGCACCGGCCTGCACCTCGTACGGGCGGTACAGCAACTCTGGCTGTTCGAGCCGGCCGGCGGCGTCACGGCGGAATTCGCGCCCGATCGTCCGTCCGAGAATGGCTTCGTCGGTCGCCATCCATCGGAACCCCGCCTCGGCCGCCAGCGCGGCTGTGTCGTCCGACACCGAGCCTTCCGATGGCCACAGTCCAACGGGATCGAGGCCGAACAGCCGTTTGTGACACGCGCGCGCCCGCGCGAGCTGCGCCGACGCATCCTCAGGATGCCGGAACGGCGGCCGCGGCACGGGCGAGGACGGGTGGGTTTCCAGGTAGACATCGGTGTCGCACAACAGCGGAAGAATCGGGTGGTAGAACGGCGACGTCGAGAGCTCCACTTGCCCCCGCGCAGCGGCCTCGCGGTATTCGGGGATGACGCGGCGCAGAATTTCCAGCTCGACCTCGCGCAGCTCGAGCTTGTCGTCTTCGGAAAAGTTGTGCTGCTTCTGAAGGAGCCGGCCGATACGCTTATCGGTGTCCAGATAGAACGGATCGACCCAGGCGAGCTTGTGCCAGACCTGCAGGTCCAGAAAATCCTGTTCGGTGTATCCCCCGCGGCTGTCGCGCTTCTGCAGGAGGTCGGCGTAGCGCGGATAGCGATCGATCATCCGGCCTCGAGGCGCGTGAAAGAACTCCGACAGGATGGTGGCGCGCTCGGTCTCGGTCAGCTCGGCGGCCGGCTTCAAGCCGAGCTCGAGGTGCCAGTCGCGCGCGCGGTCCTCGGCAAACGCCTCGAGCTGGACGAGCAGCGACGGGACGAGGTTGAAGGTGAGCTTCACCTGCGGAAACTCGCGCATCAACGCGACCATGCCGTAGTAGTCCTTCAGGCCGTGCATCCGCACCCACGGCAGCACGTGCTCGCCGGTGGCGAGATCTTCGTAGTACGGCTGGTGCATGTGCCAGAGGATGGCGATCTGAGTCATGGGTGGTCTCGCTCGCCGCTGTGATATCTTCGAAATGCCCCGAATGTTGAAGATTCTCGACCGCTATCTGCTGCGGGAGCTCATGGCGCCCTTCGGGTTTGCGCTGCTCCTGCTCACGTTCGCGCTCGAGATCCCGCCGATCCTGGACTACGGCGAATCGCTCATCAGCGAAGGGCGCGTCGTGGGACGTCGTCGTGCGCGTGCTGGCCACGCTCGTGCCGCAGGCGCTCGGCATCACGATTCCCATGGCGCTGCTCTTCGGCATTCTCTTCACGCTCGGCCGCCTGTCGGGCGATCGCGAGATCGTGGCCATGGAAGCCTGCGGCGTCAGCATCGCGCGGCTGCTTCGGCCGATGCTCCTCTTCGCCGTCATCGCGACCGCCGCAACGACCTACGTCATGATCGTCGCGCTGCCGGCCGCAAATCAAGCGTTCCGCGAAATAACTTTCAAGCTGCTGATGACACGCGGAGAAACCAAGATAAAACCGCGCATCTTCTATACCGATTTTCCGAATCTGGTCATTTATGTCCGTGAAGTGACGCCGGGCGTGGGATGGTCCAACGTGTTCGTGACCGACACGAGCCTGCCGAACGAACCGAAGCTGTACCTCTCGAAAACAGGACGGCTGCTGCTGAACGAGGAAAAACGCACGGTGCAGATGGTCCTCAGCGACGGGACGCATCACTTCGCCAAGCTCGACGAGCCCGAGAAATACGAATCCGGCACCTTCAAGCAGACCACGCTCATCATCAATCCCGAGACCGTGTTCCCCCGCCAGGGCCCCATGAAGGGGCTGATGGAGATGACCATCGCGGAGCTGAAAGAAGACATGGCCGAGCTTCGCGCGCAGAACATCCACCCGCACAACCAGATCATGGCCTGGCAGAAGAAGTACTCCATCCCGGCCGCCTGCCTGGCCTTCATGCTGGTTGCGCTCGGGCTGGGCGTCAGCAACAGGCGTGACGGCAAACTGGCGGCCTTCGTCGTGGGGATCGGCGTGGTGTTCGTGTACTGGCTGCTGCTCTATCTTTCCGAAGCCCTCGCCAAAGGCGGACTCTTCCCGTGGTGGTTCGCGTGGATCGCCATGTGGGTGCCGAACATCGTCGTGCTCTTGTGGGGCGCGATTCTCGTCGTCAAGAAGGTGCGGGCGCCAGAGGAATCGGCCATGCGCTTTGCCCTGCCGTTCCTGCGACGGCGCGCGGCCGAGAATCAGGCCGGCGCGGCCGCCGGGTCGAGAGGTACGAAGGTCGTCGTCGTGATCAAGGTGCCGCAGATCACGCTTCCCAGTCTCAGCATTCTCGACTGGTATGTGCTGAAACACGGGCTCCGCGTGGCGACCCTGGCGGCGGTCGGGCTGCTCGGGCTCTTCTACATCGCGAGCTTCATCGATCTGTCGAATCACTTGTTCACGGGCCGGACGACGGGCTTGATGATCCTGCGATATCTCTGGTGGGCGTCGCCGCAGTTTGGCTATTACCTGGTTCCGCTGGCCGTGCTGATGGGCGCGCTGGTGACCATCGGCGCCCTGACGAAAAACAGCGAGCTCATCGTCATGCGCGCCTGTGGCATCAGCCTGTATCGCGCCGCGTCGCCGCTGCTGATTCTCGCGATGCTCGGCAGCGCGATCCTGATCGGGCTCGAAGAAGGTGTGCTCGCCTACTCCAACCGGCGCGCCGATGCGATCAACAACCAGATTCGAGGGCGCCTGCCGACGACCCAGGAACTGAACCGGCGGTGGGTGACGGCGCCCAACGGCAGCATCTACCAGTACCTGTATTTCGAGCCCGGCCGGAACCGGTTGAACGGCTTGTCGATTTATGAGTTCGGCAAAGAGCCGTCGACGCTCGCGCGACGCACGTACTTCGAGTCGGCCAGCTTTGCCGGCGACCGGGAGGAAAAAGGTCAGGTGACGTGGCAGGGCGTGAAGGGCTGGCGGCGCGAATTTCAGCCCAAGCTCCGGTTTTCGGCGTTCACCAATCAGCCCCTCAAGATGGAAGGTCCCGGCTATTTTGCGAGCGAGCGGCCCGACGCTCAGTACATGTCATACGCGCAGTTGCGCGATTACGTGTCGTCGCTCCAGACCGGGGGCTTCAACGTCGTGCCCTACGTCGTGGCGTTGCATCGCAAGCTCGCGTTCCCGTTCGTGACGCTCATCATGGCGCTCATCGCCGTGCCGTTCGCGGTGACGACGGGCAAGCATGGCGCGATGTACGGCGTGGGCGCCGGCATCGTGCTCGCCATTCTCTACTGGACGGCCATCAGCGTGTTCGGGGCCATCGGCGCCGGCGGCCTCATGGCACCCGCCCTCGCCGCCTGGGCGCCGAACATCATCTTCGGCTGCTGTGCGATGTACCTGCTGCTGACCGTGCGCACGTAAACAAACAAACAAACAAGCAAGAGATCAGGAGATCAGGAGACAAATAAATCCTGCTCTCTTGATCTTCTGATCTTCTGTTTGTCGTACTGTTTTATCGTTCGATGCGCAGATCGTGAATCGTGAATTGGCCAGCGGTTCCCGGGCTCGAGTTCGTCAGGTCGACAACAAACAGCAGCGTGTCCGTCTTCGCGGGATCGAAGGCCCCGGCTCGCGCCCACCGCGGACATCTCGCTGAACGGAATCACCACGTCGCGAATCTCGCCGTCCAGATAAATCGATCGCTGCCACCGTTCCCCGGATTGCGGCTGTCGCGCCTGCACCGAGATGCGCATCGGACGCGACGCCTGCGCGCGTAGCGCGAGATGCGTGCGTTCGTTCAGTGCCGTTCCCACGCCGATCACGAGCGCCGCGTGCTGGTCCGTGCGCCCGCCGTCTGCGAGACGATACGTGAATTCCGCGGGACCTTTTGGCGGCTCTGTCTGCGAGACCTCGGCGCTCGAGGTGCCGTCGGTCTCGGTGTGCCAGGGACCGCCCTGAATGCTCAACGAGATCGTTGGACTGTACGGTGCGGCCGCGGCCGGTATTCCCCAACCCGTCCGGCCGGACGTAAATCGGGTTGCTGACAATCCACGGGACGGGCTGATGGCCGGGCGCATGTGACAGCTGTACTTCGACGCGATACGTGCCGTGCTCCCCTTTCGAGTCGTACGTCAACGCGGGCGACGCATGTTGCGACACGACGCGTCCGTCCTTGCGCAGCACGATGGTTCCGCTCGACGCGTTCGTCCGCGCGACGAGCGTTGCCCCGCTTGCGCTGAACTCGAGCGCCGCCGGTCCCGCGATCGCATCGATCGCCGTGTAGACGCGGCCGGCCCGAAGTGCGGACATGATTCGCGCTGCGTCGCCGCGTGCGTCATTGCTGAGCGGGCCGAGCGGCCGCTCGAGCGGGACGCGCATCGCGAAGGTGTGGAACGACGCGTCGTACGAAGGTATGCGGAGAAACCATCCGCGCGTGTATCCGTTCGCATCGTCGTCCAGCCATCCCGCCCTGGCATGCGCGTCGGCGCCGGCGAGCGCCACGACCGGACGTGTCTGCGTCAGGGCGTCCCATCGCTGGAGGGTGATCTCGGGACGATCGAGCAGCGATGCGAGTGTCTCGGCCGGCCGGAATGGATACCGCGCGAGTGCGCGCAGAAGGTGGCCGCGGCCTTCGTCGCGCCACTCGGTGTCGGCGTTGAGCCATTCCATCGCGTCGAACGGCACGTTCCAGTCGTGCCACCGCAATGCGGGCTTGGCAGAGTCTGCATGCGCGACGACGCCGAAGCCGCCGAGCCGTCTCACGTCCTCGACGACATCACGCGCCTCGCCGCGGAGCGGGTACGGCGTCCGCGGCAGGCCCAGCGCGATGTAGTGCCCCGTTTGCGTGCTCAGCTCGACGCCGTCGATGACGAGCACACCCGAACGGTATTGCGGCGGCTCCGGTTCGCGCGTGCCATCGCCGTGATCGGTGAGCACGATGAAGTTCAATCCTGCGCGCGCGGCCGCGGCGGCCACTTCGTCCGGCGTTCCGGATCCGTCGGAGCGGTTCGTATGGACGTGAAAGGATCCGATGGCCGTCGATGACGGGGGATCGGCAAAGACGAGCGGCGCGCGGCGGGAGCGGGAGCAGCACAAAAAGAAAAGCGGCGGCCAGAACGGCCGCCGCCATCAAGATGAAACGTACCTTTCGCACTGTCGACGACTGAGAACTCCTACAGTCCCGCGGCCTTGCGAAGCGCGTTGGCGCGGTCCGTCTTCTCCCAGGTGAAGCCTTCCTCGGTGCGCCCGAAGTGTCCGAACGCCGCGGTCTTCTTGTAGATCGGCTTCCGCAGATCGAGATCTTCGATGATGCCCTTGGGCGTGAGCTTGAAGTGCTCGCGAACGAGCTCGGTGATCTTCCCGTCGGCAATCTTGCCCGTTCCGTACGTGTCCACCATCACCGAGACCGGATCGGCCACGCCGATGGCATAGGCGAGCTGCACCTGCAGCTTCTCCGCGAAGCCGGCCGCCACGCAGTTCTTGGCGATGTAGCGCGCCATGTAGCAGGCGGATCGGTCCACCTTCGTGGGATCTTTTCCGGAGAAGGCTCCCCCGCCATGCGGCGCCGCTCCCCCGTAGGTGTCGACGATGATCTTGCGGCCCGTGAGGCCGGCGTCGCCGTGCGGTCCGCCGACGACGAAACGGCCGGTCGGGTTCACGTAGATTTTCGTGTTCTTGTCCATCAGCGAGGCGGGCACGACGCGATTGATGATCTTCTCGACGAAGTCGGCGCGCATCCGCTCGTTGGTGACGTCCTCGCGATGCTGGCTGGAAATCACGACCGCGTCGACGCGAACGGGCTTGCGGCCTTCGTACTCGACCGTGACCTGAGACTTGCCGTCGGGACGGAGGTAATCGAGCACGCCGTCGCGCCGCGCGCACGACAGGCCCTTGACCAGCTTGTGCGCCAGCATGATGGGCAGCGGCATCAACTCTTCGGTCTCGTTGCAGGCGTAGCCGAACATGAGCCCCTGGTCGCCCGCGCCGCCGGTGTCGACGCCCATGCTGATGTCGGGCGACTGCTTGTGGATCGACGAGAGCACCGCGCACGTATCGGCATCGAAGCCATACTTCGCCCGGGTATAGCCGACCTCTCTGACGGTCGCGCGCGCCACTTCCTGAAAGTCGACGATCGCGTTGGTCGTAATTTCGCCGGCCATGACGACCAGGCCGGTCGTGACCAGCGTCTCGCACGCGACGCGGCTCTTCGCATCCTGCGCGAGGATGGCATCGAGGACTGAATCGGAAATCTGATCGGCAATCTTGTCGGGGTGTCCTTCGGTGACCGACTCCGACGTAAACAAATGGCGGCCGTCACGGCTCATTACGTTGCGCTCCTTCCTTAGTGAAAGATCCGAGAATTCTATCACGCGCGAGGGTGAAACCGGTCATACACGGCGCGCAGCCGGGCTTCGAGCACGTGCGTATAGATCTGCGTCGTCGAGAGGTCGGCGTGTCCCAGCATCATCTGAATCGACCGCAGGTCGGCGCCATGCTCGAGGAGATGCGTGGCGAACGAGTGGCGCAGCACGTGCGGGCTGAGCGTTCGCGGCAGACCGGCTTTCATCCCGTAGCCCTTCAGGATTTTCCAGAACCCGACGCGTGTCAGGCTGCTGCCCCGTTTCGCATTGAGGAACAGCCAGGGCGAGCTGCGCTTGCCGAGCAGGATGGGCCGGGCCTCGCGAATGTATTTCACGAGCCACGCCGACGCCTCGTCGCCAATCGGCACGATGCGCTGTTTGTTGCCTTTCCCGGTGGTCGAGAGGTAACCGGCATCGAGATTCAAGTCGCTGGCGCGCAGACGGACGAGCTCCGTGACGCGCAGGCCCGTCGCATACAACACCTCGATCAGCGCGCGATCTCTCAACCCGCGCGGCGTCGTGACGTCGGGTTGCCTGATGAGGCGCTCGACCTCCTCGAGGCCGAGAAACTTCGGCAGCCCCGGCCACGCGCGGGGCGGCTGGAGATCGTCGGCGGGATTGACGCTGAGATGCTGCGCGAGCACCGCGAAGCGGAAAAACCCTCTGACGGCGGCCACCATGCGCGCCACCGAGCGCGGCGAGAGGCCCTCGTTCATGAGGCTGTCGACAAACCGTTCGAGGTCGTGACGGCCGAGATCCCTTAGGGATTTGTCCTCTCCGGCGGCGAATTCCCCAAGCCGCTGGAGATCGCGGCTGTAGCTTTCGAGCGTGTGATCGGCGAGCCGCCGTTCGACACGTAAGTGCGTCAGGTAGGCGTCGACGAGATCATGGGCGGTTGACACTGTCGAAACCTGAGAGTAGCATCCGTCACTTTGTTGCGCTAAGGTTTCTTCATACCCGATGTCCCATCGTTCGAAATATCAGCAGCTGCCAACCGAAGCCATCAACCCCGCGACGCTCGGTATCGACAAGGCCTCGTCGGCCGACATCATCGAGCTGATGCTGAACGACGACCGCAAAGTCCTGGCGGCCGTCCAGCGCGAAAAGCCGCGCATCGCCATCGGCGTCGACATCATCGTCGAGATGCTGCGCAGAGAACGGCCGTGTCATCTTCGTCGGCGCGGGCACGAGCGGCCGGCTCGGCGTCGTCGAATCGGCGGAGATGCCGACGACGTTCGGCACCAATCCCGACTCGATTCAGGCCGTCATGGCAGGCGGCAAGGACGCGTTCCTCCACACCAAGGAGGGCGCGGAAGACAGCTACGAAGACGGGGCGCGGGCGATTACCCGGCTCAAGCCGACGAAAAAAGACGTCGTCATCGGCGTGTCGGCCAGCGGGATGACGCCCTACGTACGCGGCGGACTGACGCGCGCGCGCAAGGCCGGATCGAAGACGATTTTCGTGACGTGCGATCCGCGCACCGAGCTCCAGATGTTCGTCGACCTGACGATCGCGCCGGCCGTCGGGCCGGAGGTCATCGCGGGTTCGACGCGACTCAAGGCGGGGACGGCGACCAAGCTCGTGCTCAACATGCTGACGACCGCGGCGATGGTGCGCATCGGCAAGACGTACGGCAACCTGATGGTCGATCTGCACACGACATCGGAGAAGGCGCGCGAGCGCGCGCGCCGGATCATCTCGATGGTGACGGGACTCGACAACGATCAGTCGGACGCCCTGCTGCAGAAGGCCAAATGGAACGTGAAGGCCGCGATCGTCATGCAGAAAACGAAGGGCGGCTACACCCAGGCCACCGCGCGGCTTCGCAAGGCGCACGATTCGGTGCGTGAAGCCATCGGCGAAGATATCGAGCCGCGCCTGCGCGAGCTCCTCCACCTGGATCCCACCGACACGAATCCGTAGTACATTCGAATCGTTGCTCAACGGTCTTCACACAGCGCTGTCGATTGCCTGTGTCGGCGTGCTTGTGTCCGTCGCGTCCGGCTTCGGCCTGACGCAGAACGCCGGTCCGGCCGGCGGCGCGGCGCCATCGGGTGAAGTTCGAGCGATGTGGGTGCAGCGTGGGAGCCTCGCCTCGCCCAGGATGATCGCTTTCCGCCGTCGAGATGGCCAGGGCGGGAGGCTTCAACACGCTCATCGTTCAGGTCCGCGGCCGCGGCGACGCGTTCTACGAGAGCCGCTACGAGCCGAGGTCGTTCGTACTCGCGAGACAGCCCGCTTCGTTCGATCCGCTTGCCGTCATGCTGGCCACCGCGCACGGCGCGGGGTTGAAAGTCCACGCGTGGGTCAACGTCAACCTGGTTTCAGATGCCGAGCCACCGGCGGCACGCCGGCACGTCGTGTACGTGCATCCCGAATGGCTCATGGTGCCCCGGCCACTGGCGCCCGACCTCATGCGGATGAACCCGAAGAGCGCGGCGTATCTGAAACGCCTTTCGGATTACACGAAGGCGCGTACCGATCGTCTCGAAGGATTGTTCCTCTCTCCCCTTCACAAGGACGCCGTCGAGTACACCGTCCGGGTGATCGGCGACATTGCCGACCGGTACGACGTCGACGGCATTCATCTCGACTACATACGCTTTCCGAACGACGAGTTCGACTACAGCGCTCGCGCGCTCGAGGAATTCCGGTCGGCTGTCACCGCGACGGCTTCGGGAGCGGAGCGTCGCGAGTACGCGTCGCGGGCGCGCGGGCGGCCGCTGTTCTACACCGAGATGTTTCCGCAGCGATGGCAGGAGTTTCGCCGGGCGCAGGTGACCGCGCTCCTCACGAAAATCCGTTCCACGGTGAAGGCGCGGCGGCCGAACGCCATGCTGTCGGCCGCCGTGTTTCCCGACGCGACCGAGGCCGCGAACCACCGCTTTCAGGAGTGGGGTCACTGGCTCGAGTCCGGACTGCTCGACGCGATTTGTCCGATGGCCTACACCACCGATCCGACGCTGTTTCGCGCGCAGATCACCAACGTGAAGCATCTGGCCGGCACCCGGCCCGTCTGGGCGGGCATCGGCGCGTATCAACTGTCCCCGAACGCCACGATTGAGAACATTCGTGCGGCGAGGCAACTGGGCGCCGAAGGGTTCGTGCTGTTTTCCTACGACAACCTGAACGCGTCGTACGTGACGACCGTGGCGAAGGAGGCATTCGCGCGGTGACCGATTTCTCGGGTGCCGCTGAAGTTGTCCAGCGTGGCGTGAACGAACGTGCGTTTCCCGCCGCGGTTGTCGAAGTCGGCCGGCGCGACACCGTGTTGTGGCAGCAGGCCTTCGGACGGCTCGACGACGACGCCGATGCTCCCGCGACGCGGGCCGATACGATCTTCGATCTCGCGTCACTGACCAAGGTCATCGCCACGACGAGTCTCGTCATGCGGCTGGTGGAGCGGGGAACGCTCGCCCTGGACCTGCCGATTCGCGATCGGATTCCCGAATGGCGCGGACACGATCGCGAACACGTGCTGCTGCGTTCGCTGCTGAGCCACAGCTCGGGCCTCACCGCGTGGCTTCCCTTCTTCCGCGACTACACCGGCCGGCAGGACTTCCAGCACGCGATCTGCGCGCTGCCGCTCGAATACGAGCCCGACACCCAGTCGATCTACAGCGATCTGGGGTTCATGCTCCTGGGCTTCATCGTCGAGGACGTTGGCGACGATCCGTTCGCGCGACAGGTCGACCAGATGCTCCGCCGCATCACCGCCGGGCCGCTGCTCTTCAATCCGCCCGCGGAGTTGCGTCCGAACATCGCGCCCACCGAGCACGACGCGTGGCGCGGCCGACGTCTTGTGGGCGAAGTCCACGACGAGAACTGCTGGGCGCTTGGCGGAGCCGCCGGGCATGCCGGGCTGTTTGGAACCGCTGGAGCGGTGGGAGATTTCGCGCGGGCCATGCTGGGCGCGCTGGATGGCACCGATGGCAGGCTTGGAAGTGTGAAGACCGTGCGCACGTTCGTGACGCGCGCCGGTGTCCCGGGATCGCGCGCGCTCGGGTGGGACACGATGCTGCCGACCTCCTCGTGTGGAACCAGGATGTCGGCCTCGGCATTCGGCCACACGGGATTTACGGGCACGACGCTGTGGATCGATCCGGAGCGCGGAGTCTATGTGGTGTTTCTCACCAACCGCGTCAACCCGACGCGCGAGAACACGGCGATCCAGCGCGTGCGTCCCGCGCTGCACGATGCCGTCATCGCGGCGGTGAGGTAGGTCCGCCTCTGGGCCCGAATGGATTCGGTCCATCGGCACCGGGGCGAAATGTTCCGGGGCCGCTGCGTCCACCTCGATCGGATCCGTCCTGCCCGCCTCGGCCGCCACGTCCTCCAGGTTGAGGACCTCTTCCACCAGGTGGCATGCCGCCGCCACCACCAGCACCTCCAGGACCGCCGGCGCGTGGTGACATTTCCATCCCGATGAACTGCCACTCGTTGTAGCGGTTCTTGCCTTTGTAGAGACGAATCGACTGTCCCGTGTTCTTGCTGGCGACCCCGACGATGGGGCCGCCGCGTTGCGACGGGCCGATGCCCCCACCGCCGGTCGGACCGCTGCCTCCTGTCGGACTGCCCCCTCTGCCCTGCCCGCCGGTGCCACCCGTGCCTTGTGGGCCGGTACCGCGTCCACCGGGATTCAGATGGTCCACTGCCCTGAGGACCCCTTCCGGGCCGGAACCCTGCGGACCTTGTGGACCGGTTCCACTCGACATAGTACAGCATCTGGAATTCGCCGTCTTTGTTCGGCGAAAGGGGATCCTTGAACTTCTTTCGCAGCATGCGTTGCTCGATGAGCACGTCGAGGCTCGACGGAGACTGGTTGGCGAACTTCCGCTGATATTGGTTGATGGCCCTGGCGTACTGCTCGCCCCGGAAGATCAGTTCTTCCTCTTTGTCGCGGCGAACCATCTGCGACCAGGTTGGAATAGCGACGCTCAACAGGATCGCCATCACCGACATGGCGACAAGAAGCGCGGCCATCGCGTAGCCCTGCTGCGGAGGCGCCGCGGAGACGAACCGCGAACTTGATTTAGCCGGTAAATTCCTGATATAATTGTAGTTACACACTTTTTCCTACGGTGATATCTATCATAACAGGACTCGGTCAATTGAGAAAATACACGGTGTGGGCGCTGGTCGTGTGGCGCCGGTCTCTCGACGTACGCCTGCGACAAGCTTCCCCTCCTTGCGCCACAGCAGTCGACAATCACGTTGTCGACGCTCAAACACTATTGTGCAGGCCAACGGGGTGACGGAGGTTCGAGCGACCGTGCTCGAACAGAGCGGGACGCCCGTCCAGAACGGGACGACGGTCACCTTTACCAGCACGCTCGGAGCGATGACGCCCAACGACGCCCGCACGTTGAACGGTGTCGCGGTGACGCAGTTCCGCGGCAACGGGCAGTCGGGGAAAGCGACGATCAAGGCCATCTCGGGCAGCGCGGCCTCCGATGCGCTCGAGCTGTCGGTCGGCGCGGCGGCGACCGGCCGGGTCAGCTTGACGGCGAACCCGTCATCCGTGCCCTCGTCCGGCGGCACGACCACGATTACCGCCGTGGTCGTCGATGCGTCGAGCAACCCGATCGCCAACGTGCCCGTGACGTTCTCGACGACCGCGGGGTCGTTGAGCGCGCAAGTCGTCAACACGGACCTGAACGGGCGAGCGTCGACCGTCCTGACGACGTCGCGCGAAGCCACCGTGACGGCGACAGCCGGAGCCATTACGTCATCGGGGCTCACGATTTCGGTTTCGGTCAGGCCGACGGTCTCGATTGCCGTTGCATCCGGCACGACGCCGACCAGGGGCGGCATTACCACGTTATCGGTCACGGTGAACACGGCGACCGGAGGCGCACCGCTGCAGAGCGTGGTGGTGAGCTACGGCGACGGATCGTCCGACGATCTCGGTGCGGTCAACGGTACCGTCTCGGTCCAGCATGTGTACGGGGATGATGGAACGTTCACGCCGAGCGTGACGGCGACCGACACGTCCGGCGCGACAGCGACGGCGTCGACGGTCATCGTGGTCCAGCCCGTCCTGGTCAGCATCAGCGCATCTCCGCAAACCACGCCGAGGCTCTATAACTTCACGGCGAACGTCACTGCTGGCGTGACCGTGGCCAGCTACACGTGGACCTTCGGAGACGGCACGAGTGACACGACCACAGGCGCTGTCACAAGCCACCTGTACGCGACGGCAGGCACCAAGGAAGTGACGGTCACGATCCGGACGTCGACGAACGTCACGGCGAAGGGCGTCACCACCGTCACCGTTCCCTGAGCGAGCTGCCAGGAAAAAACAAAAGATCAGAAGATCAGAAGAAATTTCTTCTGGTCTTTTGATCTTCTGTTCAGAGGTTCTCGTGAGCTTCCGATCTTCTGTTGAAGCGTCTTACCAGTCTGAGTAGTTCGTCCCTTCGAGGCTTGTCCCGGCCGCGCCGCTTTTCACCCCCGAGATTCCAGGGACTTCGTCAGGATTCGATGGATCGGGCTCCGACATCTGGGTCTGCCAGGTGTCGGCCGAGTCCGTGATGGGATCTTTCGGAATCTGTCGAAGGTAGTTTTCCGTGACCAGCGCCGAGAGGTCGGGCGGCCATTTGCCCTTGTCGGCCATGTACTGATCGAGGGCGTCGTTCATTCGGAAGAGGTTTTCCTTGAGCACGGCTTCCTTGGCGCGCCGCACGCTCGTCGCGTGCGTGGAGATCGCGATCCCCGCCAGGATGACGATCAGCGTGATGACGATGAGCAGCTCCATCAGCGTGAAGCCGCGCGCCTGCCACGCCGAAGCCTTGGCGGAGGCGGACGCCGTCGCGAAGGGGCGTCTGTTACCAGTCACGATAGTTCGTCCCGTCGAGCGCCTTGCCGCTGCTCTTCGTGTAGATGTCAAACACGTTTTGTCCGCCCCACGATTTGGTATCGGGCTCGTCGCGCGTGGACCGTAATCCCCATTCAGACGAGCGCGTCATCGGGTCCCGCGGAATGCGGCGGAGGTAGCGCAGCTTCCGGCCGGTCGTGTCGTTGGCGGGCGTGACGCCGGCGACGAGAATTTCGAGCGTGGGCGGATACCCTTCGGCGTCGTTGTCGACGTCGTTCGCCGAGACCAGGTTCTGCTCCACCGCGTCGTGATACTTGTCGATGGCGAGGCGGATTTCACGAAGGCTGCGGCGCAGCTCGATTTCGCGATTGCGCTGCATGGTGACACGCGCCAGGGGAAGCGCGACCGATGCGAGGATCGCCACAACGGCGGTGACGATCACCATTTCGATGAACGTGAAGCCCCGCTGTTTCACACCCTTTATCGTACGACAATCGAGGCGGGCGCAAACCGGACTGGAATGGTTCCGCCGTTGGGATTGGCCATCACGCCGCTGACGGTCAACTGCCCGGTGCCCGCGCCCACCGCGTCGAATTGGAACGCCGCGAGCAGCCCCGAGCCGGACGCGCCGACGCTGTCGCCCGTTCGCACGAAGGCGATATCGATGCGGCCGGTCGCGGCATCGCTCGTCGGCGTGAACACGACGTTGGTGCCGTTCTGGCGCATGAAGCTTCCCTCCTGCACCATTCGCATGCGCAGGATCGCCGGGTTATAGGTCACCGTCAGCGTGACGGTGGTGGCTCGCGAGACGTTGTTGACGTAAATCGGCACGAGATACGGTCCCGCGCCCACTCGAATTTCGCCCGTCGGCGGCGTAATCGACACTTCGGCCGTCGGTGCGAGCGTCGTCATGGCCGCGGCCGTCGTTTGCGTCTGGGCCCCCGGCGCCGCCTGGCTCTGAGGCTGAGGCGGCTGCAACGCCGGCGGTTGTGTCGTCGCAGGAGGTGTCGTGAACTGCCCCGCTGCGCCCGTCTGCGGCGCGCTCGGGCTCGGTCCTCCCGGCGGAACCGGCTGTGCCTGCGGTGCGGGCGCGGTCGCGGGCCCGGGAGCCGGCTCTTCCGGCGGCGGGGCGATGAGCGGCGGCGGGCCCGTCAGACCGAAATTCTGGTTCGTGCCGACGTAAATCGGGTTGAGGTCGCGCTGGTTGAACTCGTGCGTGCGGATGATGCGTGGCGTCAGCAGCATCACGATATCGGTTTGCGCGATCATGTCGTCGGACTGCCCGAAGAAGTATTTCAGGATGGGCACCTGCATCACGCCGGGCACGCCCGTCATCGACCGGCGCTCGTCGTCCTGGAGCAGGCCCGCGAGCAGATGCGACTCGCCGTCGCGCAGCCGCAGTTTCGTGGTGACGCTGCGGGTTGGAAACGACGGTGCCGGCGACCCGCCGACCAGCCGGGTCGGTCCGAGCGTGTCGTTCGACATGATCAGGTCGAGCAGGATGTCGCCTTCCTCCGTGACGAGGCGCGGCGTCGCCTGGACGCTGATGCCGACCGTGCGGAAGTTGTACGACGACACCGGATTGATGTTCGGGCCGCCGCCGGCGATGGGCGAAAACGACGTCGCGAGATACGGTTCGTCCGCACCCACCTTGAGGGTCAGCTGCGCGCCTTCCGAACCGCGCAACTGCGTCGTTGCGAGGAATCGCGTGTCGACGTCGGACGCGAGGAATCTGACGATGGCCTGCGGCACGGTCAGATAGAAGTCGGCCGTGCTGACACCCTGCGAGACGGTGTTCAGGTTGAAGGGCCGGCCGTCGGTCGTGCCTGTCGCTCCGCTCGGCGCGCCGACCGCGCCCGGCGGCGCCTGCTCCGGCGAGAAGATCCCGCCGATCTGCTTCTGGGACAGATTCACGCCCAGCTCTTTCGCACGCGCGCGGCTGACCTCGAGGATTTCGACGTCGAGCGTGATTTCGGCCCGCGGCTTGTCGTTGCTGATCACGAGCTCGCGGATGACCGCGACCACCGGTTCGGTGGCGCGAACCGTAATCGTGTTGTTCGTCTTGTTCGGGATGATCACCGGCGGAATCGTGACGCCCGTCGTCGTTCTCGTGATGGCCGTCAGCATGGTGGTCAGCTCGGTCGCGTCGGCGTACGAGAGCGGAATCGTGAGCGCGACCTGACGCTCGTACTTCAGGCGGTTCGGCGCCGAATCGAGCGCGACGACGATCGTGCGGTCGTCGAGCACGGTGAAGAAGAAGCCATTGGACGAGAGCAGCGTGTTGAGCACCTGCTCGATCGAGCCGGTGAGGGTGGTCGTCACCTGGCGATCCTGAAAGCTGGCGTCGTAGATGACGTTGATGCCCGTCGCGTTGCTGATGAACGTGAGGATGTCGCGCAGGCTGGCCGCCGTGAACCTGTATTCGAGCGGCGCTCGCGATGCCGGATTGAGGGTCGGCGTCACGCTGGTCTGGCGTGCCGCGTCGCGCAGCTGCACGATGGGCGGCTTCGGACGCGCGGCCTCGATGCGATCCCGAATGGTCCGCTCGAGCACGATGGTCTTGTCGATGGCCTGCGTATTGCCCGGGTCGTACTCAACCGTTCGGCGGTACTCCTGAAGCGCGGCGTCGAGCTGGTCCTTGGCCTCCAGTTGCCGCGCGCTGTCGAAGTGCACGCGCGAGGCGTTCAACATGGCGCGCTCGAGCGCGATGCGGTACTCGGGGATCTCCGGGCTCGCCTGCATCGCCTGCCGGTAGTACGTGACGGCAGAATCCCAGTCGCCAACCTTGGCGCGCTCTTCGCCCCGTTTGAAGGCCTGGCCGGCCGCGCAGCCGGAAAGTAGAGCGAGTACGAACAAGAGCACGAAGGCTCTGGTGAGTCGTGTCATTTCGTGACGTTATTGCCCAGTTTGTCTGATGGTTTGGCGCCCGCGCCCGTCCAGATACGCGAGATCGACCGATTCTACGCCTATCCTTAATATCTGATATCGGCCCTCGACGACGTCGCCTTCACGGCCGTGGTACACGCTTCGGCCGTCGCTGAGAATCGCGATCCTTCCTCCCGGCTTCCTGGGATCGGCCATATCGCCGATGTACTTCAGCGCGATTCGCGGCAGTGGTGGCGGAGGTGGCGGCCCACTCGCGACAGTCTCAGGGTTCGGCACTTTCGTCCATGCAGTCGGCTGCGGCGGCGGGGGTGGCGGCGCCGGCTTGAACCTGAACGGATTGCGCGTGCTGGCCTCGGGTTCGGGGCGCTCGCCCTGAAGTGCGTCGAGATTCACGCCGGCGAACGGATGATTCGTCCCTGCCGGCGTCGCCTGCGTGGCCGTCGAAGCGGCCGGAGCGTGTGCCGGCATGGGCGCGCTGCCGCCGCGCACGGTCCACATCGCGATCGCCAGGACGGCCAGGGCGATCGACGCAAGCGTCAGTTCGCGCCGGCGCTTAGGCTCCATCGGGCCCCACGTGGTAGTAGGTCGACAGGCTCAGGTCGAACGTGAGCGACGCTCCGGGCTCCGTGCTCTGACGAAGCGCGATGCTGTCGATCACGATGAAGTCGGTACCTGATTCGACCTGATAGATGAAACGGCGGATGTCGTCGTAGTCGCCGCGCAGCGACATCGACATGCGCATGCGCGCGAGCGAGGCGTCTTTCTCGGATTCGCGATCGCCCTGCCGCCCCGACCACTCGAGATTGTGCTGCTCGGCGAGCTGCGACAGCCGCAGGTACGAGGCACCGCGCGCCTGCGCGAAGTTGGGAGGCAGCACGTCCTTGTAAAACGCCTTCAGCGCGGCGTCGGTGCGGTCGCGCCCCTGGGCCATGCCGCGCGCCTCGTTGTCTTCCCGCTGGGCCGCCTGCAGTTGCTGGAGGGAGGCCTGCGCCTGCGCTTCAGCGCCGCGCACGCGGACGCTGAGCGGCAGGATCACGCCTGCGTACACCGCAACGTTCAGGAGCAGTCCGGCCGCAACCGGAATGGTGACCCGACGCTTTTCGTGAAAGATGCGCTTAAGGGGCAGGCGCATATTTCCCCTCGACCGTGGCCAGCACGAGGCCACTTTCGGTGTGTTCGTCCTGAACCGGAAAGACGTCGCTGAACGCGGCCGTCTTCTCCAGGTTCGCCATGAATTCTTCGATGTCGTCGACGCTGCGTGCCGCCACCGTGATCTGCACCGTGATGGCGCCGTCCTTTTCCACTCTCGGCCGGAGCGACGTGATGCGCGCCTCGTCGGGCAGCGTGGTCTCGAACCGGTTCAGCAGATCCGTCCACGAGAACAGTCGCTGATTGATGATCGTATTCGCCTCGCGCGCCGCCGTGGAGATCAGCTCGAGCTGCTTGGCGTCGAGGGCCTGCCGTGTCTGAGCGGCGTGCGTGCGCAGCTCCTGCGTGCGCGCTTCTGCGGCGGCCGCCTGGCTTCTCACCCCCGAATAGCCCCTGGTGAGCATGACGAGCTGCGTGATATTGAACACCGTGAAGGCGCCGACGATGAGCGCCGTCGCGGCGAGCACGCCGTGGACGCCGCGCTCGTTGTAAAACGGACGAGTGGAAAGGTTGGTGCGCAGCATGGCGTTCAGGCCGCCTGCTCGCGCGCCAGCAGGCCGACGAGCGGCGCGAGCGCGTCGAGCAGCTCCGCGGTTGGCGTTGATGCGATCCATCAGGTTCGCGGCGCCCCGCGGATCGATCGTGTCGACCCTGGTATTGAGCCGCTGCTCGAGCGCGCGCCGCAGGTATTCGGCGTCGTGGCTGCCGTCGGCTGGCAGGCCCCCGCCCGCGAGCACCACACGGTTGAACCCGGCGCCGCTGAGGCGATCTTCGTAGTACATGGCCGTCTGGTGAACCATGTCCGCCAGACTGCCCTCCCCTTCGGCCGTCCGGTTCCGGAAGAAGACCAGGTGGCGTCCCCGGAGAATCGCCATCGTCGCGTCTTCGTGCGTGACGTGCACGAGCAGCCAGTCGTCGGAGGGTGCCCCGGGACCGGCCAGCACGGCGTTGATGACGTTGAAGGTCGACAGGTCGACGATCCCCGCCTGCGCGCCCGCTTCCTCGCAGGCGGTTTCGTATTCGCGCACGATGTCGCGGCGCGCCATCACCACGACGAACTCGGTGCTGCCGTCGGCGGCCTTCAGCCCGGGCACGTAGCTCAACTGCGCGTCTTCGATCCGGAACGGCGCCGCTTTGCGTACCTGCCACCTGATGAGCTCGTCCAGATCGCGCGCGCGCTCGGGCACTTTCTCGAACTTGAGAATCGATACCTTGGCGACCGAGTCGGGCAGGGCCAGCGCGACACGCTTGGGCCGCTGTCCCATGCGCTCGAACACGCGTTGCAGCGCAGAGGCCACCAGCTTCGGCTCGGCGATGTTGGTGTGGTTGAGCGCGGGAATGACGACACCGCCCGCGAGGGGTTCCATGGCATGCGCCGTCACCGACAGGTTGCTGCCGCTCCCGGTGATCGACGCGGCCGACACCACGTTCCGCGCGATCTGCACGGCGACGGTCGGCGGCGAGGCGGCGAGGAACGATTTACTCAACAAAGGTCACCTTGTTGATTTCGCGGAGCGTGGTGGCGCCCTGCAGCACTTTTTCCACCGCCGACTCGCGCAGGAACCGCATGCCTTCGTCGTGCGCCATCTTCTTGATTTCCGAGGACGCACGGCGAGCAAGAATCATTTCCCGGATGGAGTCCGTGAGGTCGAGCAGTTCGCAGATGGCCATGCGGCCCTTGAACCCGGTTCCGCCGCACTCGATGCACCCGCCGCCTTCGTAGAAGATGTGCGTGTCGGCGAGCGCGGGATCCATGGCCGATTCCTCGAGCTGCGCGCGCGCGACTTTCACCGGCCGTTTGCAGTGCGAGCAGATGATGCGCACGAGACGCTGGGCGAGCACGCAGTTGAGCGCCGACACGAACTGATAGGGCTCGACGCCCATGTTCAGGAACCGTCCCAGCACGTCGATGACGTTGTTGGCGTGGACGGTGGTGAACACGAGGTGGCCCGTCAGCGCCGACTGGATGGCGATCTGCGCCGTTTCCGGGTCGCGGATCTCGCCCACCATGATCTTGTCGGGATCGTGGCGCAGAATCGACCGCAGTCCACGCGCGAACGTCAGCCCCTTCTTTTCGTTGATCGGAATCTGCGTGATGCCCCGCAGCTGGTATTCGACCGGGTCCTCGATCGTGATGATCTTGTCTTCGACCGATTTGATCTCCGACAGCGCCGCGTAGAGCGTGGTCGTCTTGCCGCTGCCGGTCGGGCCCGTGACGAGCACCATGCCGTACGGCTCGGCGATGTACTTCCGGAACCGCTTCAGCTCGGTTTCGGGAAACCCCAGAATGTCGAGCCGCAGCTCGCGGAACTGCTCGCTGATGGATTCCTTGTCGAGGATGCGGATGACCGCGTCCTCGCCGTGCACGCTCGGCATGATCGACACGCGGAAGTCGATCGTCTTGCCCGGCACCTTCAGCTTGAAACGGCCGTCCTGCGGCACGCGCTTCTCGGCGATGTCGAGCTCGGCCATGACCTTGATGCGCGAGATGATCGGCGAGTGAAACTGCTTGGCGATGGCCCGCATGGCGGGCTGCAGCACGCCGTCGATCCGGTACTTGACGTGCACCGCATCGTCGCCCGTCTCGATGTGGATGTCGCTCGCGCGGCGCTGGATGGCGGTGAAGATCGTCGAATCCACCAGCTTGATCACGGGGCTGATGTCGCTCGTCAGCCGCTCGACGGTGAGGTTCTCGTCGAGGTTGTCGTCGTCCTTGAGCAGCTGGATCTGGAAACTCTCGGTCGCCTCCTCGAGCACGCGCTGCGAGCTCTCGCTTTTCTTCAGGATCGACTCGATGGCCGAGCGCGCCCCTACCGTCACGGTGATCGGGGTGCCAAGCAGCTGCGAGAGCTCGTCGAGCAACGGCAGGTCGGTCGGATCGGGCACGACGATGACCAGGGCCTTGCCCTGCCGTCGGTACGGAACGAACGAATACCGCAGCATCAGGTCGGCGGGAATCGAGCGGAACAGATCCTGGTCGATCGGAAACTGCTCCATGTCCACGAAATCGAGCCGGTACCGCTTGGCCATGCGCTGCGCGGCCTCGTATTCGGCGCGGCGCTCGTCGGCGGAGACGGCTAGTCTGGGGGTCGGGCATATAGAGTAGATATCGGCTGTTCCTGGGCCGGGTCGTGTTTCTTCCCGGCCCCCGTTACACAAACCTGCTCACTGGTTCACGACCGAGCTGAGCTGGAAGAGCGGCATGTACAGCGCCAGCACCAGCAGCGCGATGACGACGCCCATCGCGACCAGCAGCGCCGGTTCGATCACCGTGACGAAACGGCTGACGGCCGTTTCCACTTCCTCGTCGTAGAAGTCGGCCAGACTGCTCAACATGTCCTGCAGGGAGCCCGTGGACTCCCCGACTTCGATCATCTTCAGCGCGACGTCCGGCACGACCCGGCGCGCGGCGAGCGATGCCGCCAGTCCCTGCCCCTCCCGCACGTTCTGGGTGACGATGTCCAGTTCCTTGCCGATGTACTGGTTGCCGACCGAACGTGCGGTCACCTCCATCGAATTCACGAGCGGAATGCCGCCGCCCAGAAGCGTGCCCAGCGTGCGGGCCATCTGCGCCGTGATGAACTTCCGCACCGTCTCCCCCACGAACGGAATCGTCAGCAGCGCATGGTCGAACTGCGCCCGCTGGCCCGGCTGGCGAATCCAGGCGGCGAACGCGAGGCTTCCGATCGTCACCGCGCCGATGAGCAGGAGAAACTGCTGCTGCGCGAAATTGGAGATACCCAGGATGATTCGCGTCGACAGCGGTAATTCGGCGTTGAAGCCGGCGTAGAAGTCGCTGAACGCCGGCACGACCTTCAGCACGATGATGCCAACGAGCACGACCGCGAGCAGCACGAGGATGGCCGGATAGATCAGCGCGGAGATGGTTTTCCGGCGAATCGTGTCCAGCACCTTCTCGTACACGACGTACCGCCGCAGAATGGCGTCCAGGTTGCCGCTGCGCTCGCCCGCCAGCAGCGACGCCGTGTAGACACGCGGAAACAGCGTGCCGTGCTCGGTGAAGGCCTCCGACAGGGCCGTTCCGCCCCGCACCTTCTCGTGCACGTCGTCGAGCACACCGCGGAACACCGGGTTCACGACCTGATGGCGCAGTAGATCTATAGACTGCACCAGCGGCATTCCGGCCTTCAGCAACGTGGCGAACTCTTGATTGAATACGAGGAATTCGTGCCGGGAGATTTTCCGGCGCTGCAGAAACGAGGTGCCGCCGCTGAGCACGCTTCGCTTACGGAGCGAAAGGACATGGAGGCCCTGGGCTTCGAAATCATGGCGAAGGCGCGCTTCGTTTTCCGCCGCGTAGGTGCCTTCGACGATTTCGCCGGCCGCCGTCACCAGCCTGCATCGGAATTCCATGCTAAGTGGCTGAAATTATAACAGGTTGTCGGTTGTCCGCGGGTGCACAGAATGGCACGCGGTTTCGCTGGCGAGTACGAGCAGGCCGGGTCTTTTCTGGAGGACACGCGAGGCTTCCGGCGCTAGCGAAGCAGCCCGAGAATCTTGGAGACGTACGCCTGCGTCTCGCCATACGGAGGAATCCCCCCGAACTTGCGAACCGCCGCCTCGCCGGCGTTGTACGCGGCCAGCGCCAGCGGCAGCTCGAACTGGTCGAGGAGGCTCCTGAGATGTCTCGTCCCGGCTTCGATGTTGGCCGCCGGGTCGTACGGGTTACGGGCCCGATACTGGCGTGCCGTCTCCGGCATCAACTGCATCAGCCCCATCGCGCCCTTGTTCGATCGCGCGCGCGGTTGAAACGCCGATTCCACCTGGATGAGCGCTTTCACCAGTCGCGCGGGCACGCCGTTGCGATCTGACGCGCTCTCGATGATGGGATCGTAGACGGTCTTCCCGATCAGCACGCCGGTCGCCTCGGGCACGATCACGTCCACGGCGGCCGCCTGCGTCTCTTCGGGATACGGCACCTCGTCGGGCGCAATCTTCAGGACGACCGATCGATCGAAGGTCATCTCTCCCCCGCCGCGCAGCGAGACGATGATGCGATCGCCCTCGAAGCGGTGGCTCTTGACCGACATCGACCGCGACTCAGAGAAAAAGATCAGCTCTGCCGAAGCGGGTGTGGCGATGGCCAGGGCGATGAGGGCGAAGACAACCTTCATGGTCAGCTGATGGGTTGCACGTAGGCGTGGAATACGCGCACGCCAAGCTCGCGCGGGTCGCGATTGGCGCCATTGGTGATCACAGCCGGCACATACGATTTATCGACCGAAATCTTCAGATCCACCACATCGGCCGTTCCGAGCTGGGCGGCGGTGATCGTGGGCTTGCGAATCACCTCTTTCTTCGGTTCGAGCACGAACGAGTCGATCGTCTGATCGCCGAGCGTGACGGTCACCTGCTGCGGTTCCTGAAACAATCCCGGCGAATCGAGGTGCAGATACAGCATCACGTCCTTTTTCGGATTTCTGACCGACAGGACGGCTTCCTTCCGCGTCCACTGCCATTCGACGGCGGCGTTGTCGGGCGGTGTTTCCGCCGCGTGCCAGCCTTCCTTGAACATGACGAAAATGCCTTCGGTCCGCTTCAGCAGATCGAGATTGCCGACGATGTAGGAACGCCGATCGTGGACGGTGCCAACCAGCGGAAGGCGCGTGTCCGAGGCGTTCGAGTAGAGCCCCATGAGCACTTTGGTCGTGCCCTCGTGCGGCACGATCGGCACGAACATCGTTCTGGTGTATTCGATGGTCTGCCCCGGCTTCCACTGCGTCGTCGGAATCGGCGGGTCGTGATCGTCGGCCCACAGCCGTTCGTTGTCGGCGTCGAGGAAGTGCACGAACACCCGGAAGTCCTCGGTGATTTTCGGCGCATCGTTCGCGACGACGAACTTGTAGGTGACTTCGACGGGGCTGCCCAGTGGCACGCGCGTCTGCTTGACGGAAAACGAGGGTGTGGCGACACCAGGCGGTTCTGGCTCTTCCTTGCGGCAGCCAGCCGCTGCGGCCACACAGACACCGATAACGGCCACCCAGGCCATGCTCCGGACAGTTTTTCTCATCGTCAAAAACGTGATGGTTGAGACGGTTAAACCCGAAAAGAATCAATATTATAACGCGGGTTGCCGCACCATGGCGAATCTGTTAGAGTCGCGCTCACATGTCGCTTGAAGCGCTCGGGATGGTCGAAACCAAAGGGCTCATCGGATCGGTAGAGGCGGCCGACGCCATGGTGAAAGCGGCCAACGTCGTGCTCGTCGGCAAGGAGTACATCGGCGCCGGATACGTCACCGTGATGGTGCGGGGCGACGTCGGCGCCGTCAAAGCGGCCACCGATGCCGGGGCAGCGGCGGCCCGGCGCGTCGGAGAACTCGTGTCGGTGCACGTCATTCCACGGCCGCACGTCGAAGTCGAAAAAATTCTACCCAAGTCGTAACACCCGCGGGACATGGCGAGTCCTCAACCCGTTTCCTCTTCCAAAAGCTCCGATCGCGATCTCACCTCGATGGCCGAAGCGCGCGCGCTCGCGCGGCGCGCCAGGCAGGCTCAAGCGGAGATCGCCGAGCTCTCGCAGGAACGGATCGACGCGATCGTCGACGCGATGGCCGCGGCCGTTGCCCCGCAAAGCGAGGCGCTCGCGAAGCTGGCGGTCGAAGAAACCGGATACGGCGTCGTCGCCGACAAGGTTCAGAAAAATCTGTTTTCCGCCGATCGCGTGTATCGCTTCATTCGTCCGATGAAGACCGTCGGCGTGCTGAACCGCCTCGAGGATCGCAAGATCATCGAGATTGCCGAGCCGTTCGGCGTGGTGGCGGCGATCGTGCCTTCCACCAATCCGACCTCGACGGCCATCTACAAGATCCTCATCTCCCTCAAGGCGCGCTGCGCGATCGTCATCAGCCCGCATCCGTCTGCCGTTCGCTGCATCACGCGCGTCGCCGAGATCATGAACGAGGCCGCGCGCGGCGCGGGCGCGCCGGAAGGCAGCATCAACTGGATGACGACGGTGACGCTCGAGGGCACCCAGGAGCTGATGAAGAGCCGCGACGTGGCGGTCATTCTTGCCACGGGCGGGATGGGGCTCGTGCGCGCCGCCTACAGTTCGGGCAAGCCGGCCTATGGCGTCGGCCCCGGCAACGCTCCGTGCTACGTCGAAGGGTCGGCGGATATCAGGAAAGCGGCATCAGACATCATCGTCGGCAAAACCTTCGACAACGGGCTGCTGTGCTCGTCACCAAATTCGGTCGTGGTGGATGCGGGCATCAGCGAGGAGCTGAAGCGTGAATTCGTGGGTCAGGGTGCGTATTTCCTGAACGCGGCTGAAATCGATGCCGTCACGCGCGTCCTCGTCTCGCCGCAGCGGTTGCCGAATCCCGCCCTGGTTGGCCGGGCGGCCACGCTGATTGCCGAGAAGGCCGGCATCACGGTGCCGTCGGGTACCCGCGTGCTCGTCGCGCCGCTGGCGGGCGTCGGCCGCGACTATCCCCTCTCCATCGAGAAATTGTGCCCGGTGCTGTCCTGGTACGTCGTGGCCGACTGGCGCGAAGGCTGCGAACGGTGCAAAGAGATCCTGCGATACGGCGGCATGGGGCATACCATGTCGATCCACTCCCGGAACGACCAGATCATCCTGGAGTTCGGGCTCAAGAAGCCGGCCTTTCGCATCGTCGTCAATACCCCGACGACCCATGGATCGGTTGGCATGACGACCGGGCTGGATCCCGCCATGACGCTGGGATGCGGCGGTTGGGGCGGCAACATCACCTCGGACAACATCTCGCCGAAGCATCTGTTGAACATCAAGCGGCTGGCGTACGAGACACAACCAGCAAAGGGATCCGTCGCGCAAGCCACGGCTTCAACCGGCACGTCGTCCGTTGTGGTCTCACCACCGGTGCGTGCTGGCCTGAACCCGGATGTCCTCGGCCCGCGCATCGACCAGTTCCTCGCTTCGCGCGGCATTGCGCGGTCTGACCCCGGTATCCGGGATCCGATCCCGGTACGCAGCGGCCTGAAACCGGATCTGGAACCGTTTCAGTGACCAGAAGCCGGCTGCGTTTGTGTGTGAAGAGGATGTCCGCCAGGCGCTCCGCGCGGGACTGAAAATCGTGCTCGACAGCCGCTCCATCGTGACCCCGGCCGCACGCGATCTCGGCGAAGAAAAGCGTGTGTTCATTGACGCACGTTAGTGCACGTTCCCACCCGATCACAAAGTTGTTATTGGCTTCACTCTGATCGCTTTTGGTTGGTTGACCCGGCCTAAACGCCGTGTTACGCTCCGATTCGGCTTACCCCAAGTCAGGTTTCTGCTCGCTTGCCAGTTGTCTCTGTTGTTGGACCGCATCAGGGACGAAACGCAGTAGTGCTGTAAGTAGAATTGATGAAATTCTGGTTATTGCTGCGCATAGCAGCTGCGATCGGCGTCAGCATATCGATTGCGGGATGTGGCCGGGGCCAGAAAACCGTCAAGGTGACGGTGACGCCTCCGGCTCCGCCGGTGGCTGCCGTCGCACCGCCGCCCGCGCCCGTCAAAGATCCCGTTGAAGACCTCATCGCGGAATCGCAGCGGCACTTCGCGGCCGGCGAACGGGAGCTCGCGCTGGGCCACCTCGAGCAGGCGCGCGTCGCCTTCGATCTCTCGGTCGACGTGCTCTTGAAATCGCAATACGGCGCCCGCTCCGAGCCGCGCATCCGCAAGCAGTTCGACGGCCTGATCGAGCGCATCAGCGCGCACGAGATCACGGCCCTTTCGCAGGGCGATGGCTTCGTCGAGAAAAAGACCGAGCCGGCGGCGATCGACGAGCTGCTGGCGATTTCGACCTTCGATCCGCCGGCGCCGACGACGGCCACGCAAAACACCGTGGCGAGCGATCTCAGCCAGACCAGCCACGACATCGACATCCCGCTCAACAACAAGGTTCTGTCGTACATCGAGCTCTTCCAAAAAGGGCGAATGCGCGAGTTCCTCGCCGAGGGGATGCAGCGCGGCGTGAAATATCTGCCGATGATCCAGGCCGAGTTCCGCGAGCAGGGTCTGCCGCTCGACCTGGCCTACATTCCGCTCGTCGAGAGCGCGTTCAAGAACACCGCGCGCTCGCGCGTGAAAGCGATCGGCATGTGGCAGTTCATGAGCTACACGGCGCGCGATCACGGGCTGGAGCTGAACTGGTACGTCGACGAGCGCTCCGATCCGGAGAAGGCGACGAAAGCCGCGGCGCAGTATCTGAAGACGCTGAGCGACATGTTCGATGGCGACTGGCACCTGGCCATGGCTTCCTATAACGGTGGCCCTGGACGTGTGCAGCGGGCGATGAAGCGATCGGGCAAGTCGGATTTCTGGGCGCTCACCTCGACGTCGCGCTATCTGCCGCGCGAGACGCGCGAGTACGTGCCGATGATCCTGGCGGCTGTGGTCATTGCGAAAAACCCGGCGCAGTACGGGTTCACGCTCGAGCCGGAGATGCCGCTCACCTACGAAAAGGTGCCGGTGAACGATGCGATCGACCTTCGCCTGGTGGCGGAGTGGGCCAACGCCCCGATCGACACCATCGAAACGCTCAATCCGGAATTGCGGCGCTGGACGACGCCCGTGCGGTCGCCGAAGTACGAGATCAAGCTGCCGGTAGGCACCGGCGACGCGTTCAAGGCGCGCCTGGCGGAAGCGCCGCCCGAAAGCCTGAATGCGTTCCAATGGCACTCGGTGAAGTCTGGCGAAACACTGCTGTCGATTTCGCGGAAGCTGAAGGTGCGGCAGGCGGATCTGGCCGAAGCCAATTCGCTGACGCTGAAGTCCCGCGTGAGGCCCGGACAGCAGCTCATCATCCCGCGCGCCCCGACCACCCTTCTCAATGCCAGGCTGGAGACACCGGCGCCAGAGTTGGTTGTGGCCGACACCAAGCCGGCGGCCACCGCGAAGGCCAGCGTCGACTCGTCAGATGACACGAGCGAGAAGGACGAAAAAGCCGAGTCGCAGCGCATCGTGCACCGTGTCAAGCGCGGCGACACGCTGTCGTCGATTGCCAGACGCTACAACACCTCGGTGGCCTCGCTGAAGTCGTGGAACGCACGCGTCATCCACGGCAACCGCATCAACATCGGCGATCGCCTCACGGTCTTCGCCGCCCGCTCATCCAACTCGAGCCGGACCGACCTGCGAATCGACATTCGACGCGAAGAACTGACGTCAGAGACGGCCGGCGTGCTCATTGCCGCGTTGAACGCCGAGCTGCGGGCGCGATATCCCGAAGACGGCGTCAATTATTTCCGCCTCGACGCTGATGAGGTGCGCCCTGGACACGGTGCGTTTCTGGTGGCGTGGGCGGAGCGCGACGCGATTGGATGCGGTGCCGTCCGGCTGATAGACAGCCAGACGGCCGAAATCAAACGCATGTACGTCGTACCGGGCATGCGCGGCCGTGGCATCGCGCGGCAGGTGCTCGACGCGCTCGAGCTGGAAGCCAGACGGCTTGGGGCCGCGCGGCTGCTGCTCGAAACGGGTACGCGACAGCCGGAGGCGATTGCCCTCTACAAACGGGCCGGGTTCTCCGAGACCGGCCCCTTCGGGGAGTACAGGCCCTCCCCTCTCAACACGTTCATGGAGAAATCGCTTTAGTCGCTCAGGCTGTCTTCGCGTCGCCGTTCCCGTCGGGTACACCCGCCCCGGCCGGCAGCGAGCGCGAGCGCAGCTGCTTGATGCCGTGCTCGATGCGCTCGGCGAGCTCGCGCTCGCGCTGCAGCGTTCTCAGCGTGTTCTGGGCTTCCTGCGTCATGAAGTCCAGGCGCGCCAGCTTTTCCGACAGGTGATCGACGAGCGACTTGTGTTCGCCGAGCGTTTCGAGATTGACGCGCACGTCTGACAGCAGGTTCGTGATCATCTGCGTCTTGACCTCGACCTCGTCCACCATCTTCTTGCGCGACGAAATGACGCCGAGCTTCTCCTCGGTCTGGCCGATGTGCGACAGCACTTCGTCGACGCTCAGCTTGATGGCGGCCACGTCGGCGCGATGCTCGGCCACGTACTGCAGGTCGGCCTTGCTGCGCGCGCCAATCTGGTGGACGCTTTCCACTTCGGCTTTCACGGCCGACACGACGTTCTGACGGGCGGCGATGCCGTCGATCTGCTTGTCCACGTGGTCGGTCAACTGCTTGAGCTCCGAGATGCGCCCCTCGAACGCGCCGATCTTCTTCTCCGCGAACACGAGCTGCGCCCGCCGCTGCTCGAGCTGGTTGAACATCGTCTCGACGCGCTTGAGCTGATCGTCCGAGGCCTCGATGTGCGCGACCGTGTCGCGCTGACGGGCCTGGATGCGGGCGATCTCGGTAATCAGTTCTTCCTTCACGGCGGCCGATCGGGTGAGCTCTTCCGACACGCTCTGAATCTGCCGCTGCCGCTCGGTCACCTCGCTCGAGATCTCGCGCGTCGACTCGAGCAGCGCGGTGAGGCGGGTTTCCTGCTCGGCGATGACCCCCTCTTCGCGCTGCACGGCTTTCAGGCGCGTGAAGGCCTTTTCGATTTCGGCGCGCAGCATCGAGAGCTGCGCCGTCATCGGCAGCAGCTTCTGCTGCAGCGCGTTCACCCCCTCCAGCTTGTTCTGCGCGTCGGCGATGAGCGAGCCCAGCGTGTCGATCTGGGTCTTGATCGTGTCGACTTCGGCCCGCCGCCCCATCTGGTCGTTGAGCTTGCGCTCGACGTCGGCCAGGACGCCGTTGAGCCCGTTGATGCGCGCCTCGACCTGCTGGACGAAGTGCAGCCTCGCCGACACGCGGTTGAGCTGCCCGTCGAGCTCGCTGGCGAGCTCGCCGACACGCGTGGCGCGCTGGGTGCCTTCCTCGATGAGGCCGAACTTCGCCTGGATCGCGTCCATCTTGGCTTCCAGCTCCGGGGCGCGGGCATTGAGCGCGACCACGCGCTCGATGAAGCCTTCGAGCGCGCCGCGATCGGAGGCGAGCTTGTCGTGCAGGACCGTCGCATCGGCGTACGACTTGTGGAAGTCGATGATGTCCTTGCGGAGCGCCTCGAGATCGCGGCGGCTCTGATTGAGGGCCACGAGCTGCGAGTTCGTGCGCTTCGAGATCTCGTCCACCTGTTCGAGGCGCGAGTGCAGCGATTCCAGCGCCTCCTGCTTCTTGCCGAGCTCGTCGCTCTGGGCAAAGAGCTCCTGGTAGCGCTTCGCGAGCACGTCGACGCGCTGGTTGAGCTGATTGACGTTCTTGTCTTTGGCGGCCAGCGACTCCATGCGGCCCTCGGCGTCGCCAACGGTCGCCTGCAGCACGCGGAGGCGCTGATCGAACGCTTCGAACTCCTTCTTTTCGACCGTCAGCCGTTCGACGTGGCCGCGGATCGCCTCGTTCAGCGCTTGACCGTCTTTCTCCACGCGGGCCATCTCGCGCGACAGCTCGTCCTTGGCTTGCGTCGCGCTGTCGAGTTGAGACGTCGTCTCGACGGCGAGCTTCTCCATCCGCGCGAGGTTTTCCTCGGTCCGCGCAATCTGCTTGTTGCCTTCGTTGAGCTTGGCGATCTGCGAGTCCATCGACCACACCATTTCGTTCAGGCGGTTCGCCTCGACCACCGCATGGTCGATGGTGTGTTTCTGGCTTTCAAGCGCCTTGGCCTTGTGGGTGACGTGCTCGGCGAGCGCGTTGAGTGAAGCGAGACGTTCTTCGGTGTTCTTGCTCAGCTCGTAAAGCTGCGCCAGCGGTCCGAGCCGCTTTTCGACGTCCTTCACCGCTTCCATGGCGGCGCCGCTGTCTTCGCGCGCCTCGCGCGACATCTCCCGCATCCGGTTGTAGTCCTGGCCGAGGATGGTGGCGGCGGCACGCACCTGCTCGAGCTCGGTTTTCAACGTGCTGGTCGAGTCGAGCGACTGATTGAGCTGTCCCTGCGTCTGCTTCAGCTGCGTGCGGAGATCTTCGAGCGACGCCCGCTCTTTCTTCAGCGTGTCGAGGCTGGCCTGCGTCTCGAGCGTCTGCGACGACAGTTGCTTCACCGCCTCGCGATGTTTCTGCAGGTCGCCTTCCGGGCCGACGACGCGTTCGGCGGCTTGCTGCGCCTGCTTGACGGTCTCGACGAGCACCTTGATTTTCTTGTCGATGTCCTCCATCGACGTCGTGCGTTCGTCGAGGCTGTCCAGGCGCCTGCCGAGCTCGTCCACCTTGTCGAGGGTGCCGGTGGCCGTCTTCTCAATCTGTTCGAGCGTCTTGTGCGTCTGCGTCAGCTTGGAGGCGCGCACGGTGACCTGCGTGAGCATCTCGCTCAACGCGCTGCGTTCCTCCTTCGAGGCATTGATCAGCGCTTGAAGCTCGTCGGCAGCCGTTTTCTGCGCCTTCTTCGAGCTCGAACCGATTCCAAATGCGTCCAGCATGTCCTCTCCTTAGATTCACCGGTGTAATTCCTGCGCGGCTCGTCCCACGTGATGCGCGCAGTTCTTTCAACGCAGTCTGCGCGCGCTCTCTAAAGTATCGGTATTGCACGGGTTAAGCCGTAGACCCGCAGGAGAAATACTTGCAGCCGTTCCCGTGTGCTTGCCAGCCTCCGGAGTGCCGCCGTGTTCGGGGTCGAAGCCCTCGCGGTCATCGTCGAGGTCGATGTGTCGTTCGGCTTGCCGGTCTTCACGATGGTGGGCCTTCCCGACGCGAGCGTGCGCGAGAGCCGCGACAGGGTTCGCACCGCTATCCGCAACTCGGGGTTCGAGTTTCCCGGCCATCGCATTACTGTGAACCTGGCGCCGGCCGACATTCGCAAGGCGGGAGCGTCATACGATCTGCCGATCGCCCTTGGCGTGCTCGCCGCCAACGGTGTCGTCGAGCCGCGTCTGCTCGACGGTGTGGTGTTGCTCGGCGAACTGTCCCTCGATGGTTCCATTCAGCCGATCCGCGGCGTGCTGCCGGTAGCTGTTGCGACAAAGCGTGAAGGGAAAGCGGCGATCCTGCTGCCGCGGGCGAACGCGCCCGAAGCGTGTGTCGTGGAGGGACTCAGAGTGCTGCCGGTGGACTCGCTGCTGGAGGCCGTTCAGGCACTGAACGGTCCTTACCCCGCGGACAACATCTGCGCGAAAGCCGGCACGGCGGCAGCGCATCCTTGCACCGATCCCGAGCCCGACTTCGTCGACGTGGCTGGCCAGGGTCTGGCCAAGCGAGCGCTGGAGATTGCCGCCGCCGGCGGGCACAACATCCTTCTCATTGGAGCGCCGGGCGGCGGCAAGACGATGATGGCGCGACGGTTGGCGGGCGTCCTTCCGGCACTCGATTTCGAGGAAGCGCTCGATTGCACCTCGGTGCACTCGGTGGCGGGCACGCTCCCTGCCGGGACGGCGTTGATGCATCACCGGCCGTTCCGGGCTCCGCACCACACCATCTCCGAGGTCGCGATGGTCGGCGGCGGATCAATCCCGCGTCCAGGTGAAATCAGCCTCGCTCACAACGGAATACTGTTTCTCGACGAACTGCCGGAGTTCGAGCGCCGGGTGCTCGAGGCGCTGCGCCAGCCGCTCGAGGAGGGGCGCGTCACGATCTCCCGTGCCGCGCGCACCGCATCGTTCCCTGCGCGTTTCATGCTCGTCGCGGCGATGAATCCATGTCCCTGTGGGTTTTACGGCGATCGCCGCCGCGCCTGCCGCTGTACGGATCCGCAGATTCAGCGCTATACGGGGCGGATCTCAGGGCCGCTTCGGGATCGCATCGATCTTGTCGTCGATGTGCCGGCAGTGGGCTCGACGGTTCGCGACGATGGCGATCGATCCCGGCGCGAGCGGTCGTCGGCCATTCGTGCGCGTGTCGTCGAAGCACGGCGCCGGCAGCACGCGAGATTCGGCGAGTCAAACTCCAGGTTGAACAGGCAATTGGAAGGCAGCGAGTTGCATCAGCACTGTCGCCTCGACGCGCGCGGGACGAGGGTGATCGAAACCGCGATTGAGAAGTTCTGTCTGAGCGCGCGCGGCTGCGATCGGGTGCTGCGCGTCAGCCGGACGATTGCAGATCTGGCAGGCCACCCCACGATTTCGTCACTACACGTGGCCGAAGCGCTTCAGTATCGACTTGTCTAAAACTGGTTCAGAACGTACTGTATTCGCCAGATCTTCGCCCCCTCCCTGAACTTCCGGTACCATTTCTCCGATAACCTATGTTAAAGTGCTCAGGCCTTTCAGCTTGTAGCTCGTCAGGCGCTTCCCCTAATCGAAAGAACGGACTTGTACCGACACCAAGCGGATACGTATTTGATGTCGAAACGATACACGATTGTCCTCGCAGACCGCCAAACCGGCACCGTTCGCCGTGTCACGATACGGTTACGTCCGTTCGCCCTGGCGATGTTCGCGTCCTCGCCTTCCCGGTTCTCGTGGGTGTCGGCCTCCGGGTCAGCGCCACGACCGAAGTGAACCACCTTCGCGTGTCGAACTCCACGCTCGAGCAGGAAAACGCCAGCTATCGCGAGGCGACGGGCGCGCTGACGACGCAAATCGAGTCTCTCCAGTCGGCCATCAGCGAGCTCGGTCTCCGGTCTCGAGCTGGATCCGATGTCGGCCCGGGCGATGGAAAAGCTGCCGTCCGCGGTGAAGAATCGCGCCGAGGGTGGGACGTCGGTGGCGGGCGCCAGCGCGATGCTGACGCCGACGTTCACCGAGGCGTCGACCTCGTCGCTCGATCAGACGTTCACCATGCTGCGCAACGTGCTTGGCAGCCTCGAAGGCCATCTCAGCATCGTCCGGCGCAATGTCGAAAAACGGGAATCCCTGATGAACGCGACGCCGTCCATCTGGCCCGTTCATGGCTGGCTGTCGGCGGGCTACGGCATGCGATCGGATCCGTTCACGGGAGACAGGGATTTTCACCCGGGCCTGGATATTTCAGCCGAACGAGGGACGGCGGTTCGCGCGACGGCGGCAGGCCGGGTGGAACTGGCTGCGCCGAGCGGCGACTACGGCAACCTGGTTGTCGTCGATCACGGCTACGGCATCGTGACCCGTTACGGGCATCTCTCGAAGTTCGCGGTCTGGCAGGGGCGCGACGTGAAGCGCGGCGACATCCTCGGGTATGTCGGCGCGACTGGCCGTGCCACCGGCCCTCACCTGCATTACGAAGTGCTCGCCAACGGCCAGCTGATGAACCCGTTGCGGTTGCTGACGGGCAAATCGCCGCAGGAATAAACCCGAGACCGGCCGCCCTGGCCGGGCCTAGGTCCTTCCCTGTGTTAGAATTGTCAGAATACCCTCGGAAATATTCCCCATGCTGGGTACTCTCCTCGCAAAAGTCATCGGAACTCAAAACGACCGAGAACTCAAACGGTTACGCCCGCTTGTCGAGCAGGTCAATGCCCTCGAACCGTCGATCACAGCGCTGACCGACGAGCAGATTCGAGCCAAAACACCGGAATTCCGTGAGCGCCTGGCCAAGGGCGAGACGTTGAACGATCTCATGCCCGAGGCATTCGCCGTCGTCCGCGAGGCCGGCCGCCGGGTGCTGAACATGCGGCATTTCGACGTCCAGATCATCGGCGGGTCGGTTCTTCACAGCGGCGCCATCGCCGAGATGAAGACCGGCGAGGGCAAGACGCTGGTGGCGACGCTGCCGGCCTACCTGAACGCCCTGGAAGGCAAGGGCGTCCACGTCGTCACGACGAACGACTACCTGGCCCGCCGCGACTCGGAATGGATGGGCAAGATTCACCGCTTCCTCGGCATGACGGTGGGCGTCATCCAGCACGAGCTGAACGATGCCGAGCGGCAGAAGGCGTACTCGTCCGACATCACGTACGGCACCAACAACGAGTTCGGCTTCGACTATCTCCGCGACAACATGAAGTTCGAGTTGTCGCAGTACGTTCAACGCGGCCACCACTTCGCCATCGTCGACGAGGTGGACAGCATCCTCATCGACGAGGCGCGCACGCCGCTCATCATCTCCGGTCCGGCCGAGGCCTCGACCGAGCTGTATTACGAAGTCGATCGCATCATCCCCCGCTTGAAGCCCGGCGCGAAAACCAAAGGCGACGTCAAGGCCGAAGAACGAGAAGCGCTCGACCTGACGGGCGATTACATCGTCGACGAGAAGCACAAGACGGTCACGCTGACCGAGAGCGGCATGCAGGCGGCCGAGAAGCACCTCGCGAACCGCCTGAACGGCGGGCACCTCTACGACATGGAAAACGCGCACGTCAAGCACCATGTCGAGCAGGCCCTGCGCGCGCACGCGATCTTCAGGGTCGACGTCGACTACATGATCAAGGACGGTCAGGTCGTGATCGTCGACGAGTTCACCGGCCGTCTGATGCCGGGCCGCCGCTGGAGCGATGGTCTCCACCAGGCGGTCGAGGCCAAGGAAAAGGTCAAGATCGAGCGCGAGAACCAGACGCTCGCGACCATCACCTTCCAGAACTACTTCCGCAAGTACAAGAAGCTGTCGGGCATGACCGGGACCGCCGAAACCGAGGCGGAAGAGTTCGCCAAGATCTACAAGCTCGATGTCATCGTCATTCCGCCCAACCGGACGTTGAGACGGGTTGAAGAGCCCGACTCGATCTACCGGACGGGGACGGAAAAGAACGAGGCGATCGTCAACGACATTCTGACCAAGCAGGAGGCCGGGCGTCCGGTCCTGGTCGGCACGGTCTCCATTGAGAAGTCCGAGAAGCTGTCGTCGCAGCTCAAGCGCCGGGGCATCAAGCACGTCGTGCTGAACGCGAAGTACCACGCGCAGGAAGCCGAGTACGTGGCGCAGGCTGGACGAAAGGGAACCGTGACGATCGCCACCAACATGGCCGGCCGTGGCACGGACATTTTGCTCGGCGGCAATCCCGAGTACATGACGCGCCAGCAACTCCTCGGCGAGGAGAAAGCCGAGCGGCTGCCGAAAGGCGAAGAGCGGTTTACCGACGACGACGAGTTCGTTTACTACTACCACATCGACGGGTTCTACAAGGCCGCCCGTGCGGATTGGGATCGCGTATTCGGACACTTCAAGCGGCAGACCGATGCGGAGCACGAGGAAGTCGTCGGTCTCGGCGGCCTGCACATTATTGGCACCGAGCGTCACGAGGCACGCCGCATCGACAACCAGTTGCGCGGCCGCGCGGGCCGGCAAGGCGATCCCGGCTCTTCCCGCTTCTATCTGTCGCTCGAAGACGACCTGATGCGGATCTTCGGATCCGATCGCATCGCCGGCCTCATGCAGCGGCTTGGTATGGAAGACGGAGTTCCCATCGAGCACGGGATGGTCACCAGGGCGATCGAGCGTGCGCAGAAGCAGGTGGAAGCACAGAATTTCGGGACCAGAAAGCACCTCCTCGAATACGACGACGTCATGAACAAGCAGCGCGAGAACATCTACGCGCTGCGCCGCGAGCTGCTCGAGGGCAAGATTCGCGTCGAGGACGAGGAAGCCGAAGAGGTCAACGAGATCGACACCCGCGCATACCTGATGATGCTCGGCGAGGACGTCGTCGACGACGCCATCGAGGCGTATGCCGGCAAGGACACCGATCCCGAAGAATGGGACCTGGACGCGCTGAAGATGGACATGTCGCGCGTCTTCGGTCTCGACGCAGGAGACTACATCGGCCTGGATCTCTCAGGGAAAACCGCGGAGGAGATTCGCGAGGCCGTGTGGGAGCGCATCGTCAAGAAGTACGACACCAAGGAGCAGATGCTCGGTGCCGAGGGCGCCACTGCGATGCGGCAGGTCGAGCGATTCGTCATGCTCGAGACCGTCGATCGGCAGTGGAAGGACCATCTCTACAGTCTCGACCACCTGAAGGAAGGCATCGGGCTGCGTGGATACGGCCAGAAGGATCCGCTCGTCGAGTACAAGAGAGAGAGCTTCGACCTGTTCCAGGACATGAAGCGTCGTGTCGACGAGGACATGGTGAACAGGCTGTGGACCGGGCACTTCGTCTTCAGAGAGGACGCGCCTCAACGTCCGCCACAGCGCCGCGCGGCGGTGCCAATGACGTTGAACGAGCCGAGTGCCGAGCCGGTGGGGGCCTTCGCCTCTGCGCCGCGGGCCGCCGCGCCCGCGCCGCTGGGGCTGCCGACGCGGCCAGCGACGCCGGCGCGCGTGGGCGGCGACGATGCCCCCGTGCAGACCGTACGCCGCGACGAGCCGAAGGTGGGCCGCAACGACCCGTGCCCGTGTGGCAGCGGCAAGAAATACAAGAAGTGCCACGGCGCCGCCGCGTGAGGTAGCGCGCCTGCGGCCGCGTAAGGTAGCGCAGACCTTCAGGTCGGCCGTTGAAGGAATCATGGACACAAAGAACGCAACGTCAATCCTTCAGTTGGGCGCGGCCGATCTCATCACGGACCTCCCGACCGCACTCACCTTCGACGATGTGCTGCTGGTTCCGAGGCTGTCGAAGGTCATTCCCAGCCAGGTCGACGTCACCACGCGGTTCACACGAAACATTCAATTGAACGTCCCGATTTCCAGCGCTGCGATGGACACGGTCACCGAGTCCGCGCTGGCGATTGCCATGGCGCAGCACGGCGGGATCGGGGTCATCCACAAGAACCTCTCGATCGAGGAGCAGGCTTCCGAGGTCGACCGCGTGAAGCGATCGGAAAGCGGCATGATCGTCAACCCGATCACGCTGTCGCCCGAGCATCGC
Organism: Vicinamibacterales bacterium; assembly: GCA_963821395.1. Taxonomy (GTDB): domain Bacteria; phylum Acidobacteriota; class Vicinamibacteria; order Vicinamibacterales; family JAMQPK01; genus JAMQPK01. The sequence goes on from CAWGDY010000003.1 coordinate 83,534, forward strand.
ATCTACGAGGCCCTCGAGCTGATGAAGAAATACCGCATCTCGGGCGTGCCGATTACCGAAGGCGGCGCGAAGGAGGGGCGGCTCGTCGGGATTCTGACCAATCGCGACCTGCGCTTCGAAACCAACGTCGACCGACCGATCTCGGCGGTGATGACGCGCGAGAACCTCATCACCGTGCCGGTCGGCACCACGCTCGACGCGGCGCGCGAGATTCTGCACCGTCACAAGGTCGAAAAGCTGCTGGTCGTCGATCGCGATTTCAAGCTCAAGGGCCTGATCACGGTCAAGGACATCCAGAAGCAGATCAAGTATCCGAACGCGAGCAAGGACAGCCTGGGCCGCCTGCGGGTCGGCGCGGCGGTCGGCATCGCGCGCGACACACCCGAGCGGGCCGCTGCCCTGGTGGCCGCCCATGCGGACGTCGTCGTCGTCGACACGGCACACGGGCACTCGCAGAACGTGCTGGACATGGTCGCGAGAATCCGGCGCGAGCATCCGGAGATCGATCTCATCGCGGGCAACGTCGCGACGGCGGAAGCCACCGAGGCGCTGATCGAGCGCGGTGTCGATGCCGTAAAGGTCGGGATCGGCGCCGGGTCGATCTGCACGACCCGCGTCATCGCCGGCATCGGCGTGCCGATGATTACGGCGGTGATGGAATGCGCGCGTGCGGCGGCGGCGCACAACGTGCCGGTGATCGCCGATGGCGGCATCCGCTTCTCGGGTGACATCAGCAAGGCGATCGCCGTGGGCGCCAGCTCGGTGATGATCGGCAACCTGTTTGCCGGCACCGACGAGAGCCCGGGCGAGCTCATCCTGTATCAGGGCCGCAGCTTCAAGGAATATCGGGGCATGGGATCGATCGGCGCCATGCGCCGGGGCAGCCGCGATCGGTACTTCCAGGATGAGTTCGATCTCGAGGGCTCAGGAAAAGGCGGCCCGGAAAAGCTGGTGCCGGAAGGCATCGAGGGGCGCGTCGCGCACAAAGGCAGCGTCGCGTCGATGATCCATCAGCTCGTCGGCGGTCTCCGCGCCGGTATGGGCTACTGCGGCTGCGGCAATATTCCGACGCTGCAGAAGGAAGCGCGCCTCATCAAGATTACGCAGGCCGGGTTCCGCGAGAGCCACGTGCACGACGTGACGATCACGAAGGAAGCGCCGAACTACCGGTCGGAGTAGGAGATGCCTGAATTGGCAGATTCGCAGATTGGCAGACTGGTAGATTGAAATGCTCTAGTCGAATCTTCGAGTCTGCGAATCCGCAATTCAGCGCCGCCCGTTTCAATCGCGATCCGGCGGTCGTCTCCGCCCAGGTCTTCGATTCTGACCGCAACACTGCCTTCGAGCGATCGCGGTAGACCGTTCCGCCCATTCGATCGCGACCACTCCCCCGCCCGCCATTTCCTCGAGCCCAAGATCGTCGACCGCGGCGCCGCTGTCCAGGCGATAGAGGTCGACGTGCGTCAGCGGCAGGCGTCCCTTGTAGTGCTGGATGATCACGAAGGTCGGGCTGGATACGTCTTCCGGATCGGCGCCCAGACCGGCGGCCATGCCGCGGACGAAGGCCGTTTTGCCGGCCCCGAGATCGCCGTGCAGCAGCACGAACGTGCCGGGCGCCAGGGTTTCCGCCAGCGTCCTTCCGATCGCGAACGTTTCCTGTTCGGAACTGGTCGTGAGGATCTCAGGACTGGCCATTGGACGGCTTCACGCGGCGGCGCGCGGTCACATCGAGCACGGCGTCGCCGAGATGTGCCGCCAGGTCGCCCGCGGTCATGGCCACTTCGCCTTCGTCGGCTTCCGTGAGGTCGCCGGCGAGCGCGTGCAGGTACACGCCGAGCTTGCAGGCCGCCTCGGCGTCGAGGAGTTGCGCCAGCCACGCGGCAATGACGCCGGTGAGCACGTCGCCGGTTCCGCCGGTGGCCATGCCCGGATTGCCCAGCGGGTTGATGAACACCTTGCCGTCGGGTGTGGCGATGAGCGTGCGATAGCCCTTCAGCACGACATAGATTTGATGCTGCACGGCGAAGTCGCGGGCGACGTCGAGCCGGCTCGCCTGCACTTCGTCAACCGACGTGTTGGCGAGACGCGCCATCTCGCCCGGGTGCGGCGTGATGACGATCAGGCGCGATCCTTCGCCACTTCCCTGCAGCAGATCGGGCTCGGAGGCGAGCGCGTTGAGCGCGTCAGCATCGAGCACGAGCGGGCTCTCGCTCCTCGTGACGAGCCCATGGACGAACGCCGTCACTTCGGGGCTGGTCCCGAGTCCCGGCCCGGCGGCAATCACGTCGGGTTCGACATCGAGCACCTGATCGAGCCCGCCCACGGCGACCTTGCCTTCGAACGTTTCTTCGAGCGGCATGGTCATGTATTCGGGACCCATGGCCGCAATCACGGGCTGCGACGAGCGCGGCGTCGCGACGCTCACGAGTCCGGCGCCGGACCGCAGCGCGCCGATCGCGGCGAGGTGTGCGGCGCCGGTCTTGCCGAGCGATCCGGCAATCAGGAGCACGTGGCCGTAGTCACCTTTGTGTGAATCGGACTCCCGCGGCTGAAGAAGCTCGCGCATGCTCTCGCGCGTGAGCAGCTCGATGCGCGGGCCGGCCAGATTCTCGATGACCTCCGGAGGAATCCCGATGTCGGCGACCACGATGCTGCCGGCCTGTCCCTCGCCGGGCGGCAGCACCAGAGGCAGCTTGGGAGCGGCCAGCGTGACCGTCATGCTGGCGTGAATACATTCGCCGATTGGCTCCGGGCGATCGGCCGACATGCCGGTCGGCAGATCGACGGCGACCACGGGGATGCCCGACGCGTTCACGTCTGCGGCCACCGTCTCCATCATGCCGGCGAGCGCAGACTTGAGGCCCGTGCCGAAAATCGCGTCGACGATGAGGTCGCACTGGGAGATCTCGGAGAAATGGAGGTCCCACGCCTGTTCGTCTGAAATCTCGACGACCGTCAGTCCAAGCCGCCCGAGAATCTCGAGATTCAGCCTGGCGTCGCCCTTGATGGCGGCCATGGTGGCGACAACGAACACGGAGACGTCGACCCCGCGCTGATGCAGCGTGCGGGCGACGACGAAGCCGTCGCCACCGTTGTTGCCGGGACCGCAGAGCACGGCGACATGACGGTCCGAGAGGTCGTCGTACCCCGCTTCGAGCGCGGCCACGACCTGACGGCCGGCGTTCTCCATGAGCACCATCGACGGAATACCGATTTCCTCGATGGTCTGGCGATCCGCGTCCCGCATTTGAGCGGCGTTGAGGACGCGCATGGATGTGTCAGTCCTGAACTGCGTATTCGGCGACGTCGGGGCAGGTACAAATGAGGTTCCGGTCCCCGTGCGCGTTGTCGATGCGACCGACCGGCGGCCAGAACTTGTCTGCTTTGACGAACGGCAGCGGAAACGCCGCCTGCTCGCGGGTGTACGGGTGGGTCCAGTTGTCGGCGGCGATGGCTGCCGCAGTGTGCGGCGCGTTCTTCAACACGTTGTCCTTGGGATCGGCCTTGCCGTCGACGACCGCCTGAATCTCGTGGCGAATCGCGATCATGGCGTCGCAGAACCGGTCGAGCTCTTCCTGCGACTCGCTTTCGGTCGGCTCGATCATCAACGTGCCGGCGACCGGAAACGAGACCGTCGGCGCGTGAAAGCCGTAGTCCATCAACCGCTTGGCCACGTCGAGCTCTTCGACGCCGGAGGCCTTGAACCGGCGCAGGTCGAAGATCATCTCGTGTGCGACGGTGCCGTTCGGCCTCGTGTAGAGCACGTCGTAGTGGGCCTCGAGGCGTTTCTTGATGTAGTTGGCGTTCAGGATCGCGTGCTTGGTCGCGCTGGTCATCCCCTCGGCGCCGAGCATGCGGATGTAGCCGTACGAGATCAGCAGGATGCTGGCCGAGCCCCATGGTGCGGCCGAAACCGCTCGAATCGCTTCCGGTCCGCCAACGCGGACGACGGAGTGTCCGGGAAGGAACGGCGCAAGATGCGAGGCGACGCCAATCGGTCCCATGCCGGGTCCGCCGCCGCCGTGCGGGATGGCGAACGTCTTGTGCAGGTTCAGGTGACAGACGTCGGCGCCGATCGCCGCGGGGCTCGTCAGCCCGACCTGTGCGTTCATGTTGGCCCCGTCCATGTACACCTGACCTCCGTGCTGATGCACGACTGGCGCAGATCTCCTGGATCGAGTCCTCGAACACACCGTGGGTCGACGGGTACGTGATCATGAGCGCCGCGAGACGCTCGCGGTGCTGCTCGGCCTTTGCTTTGAGATCCGGCACGTCGACGTTGCCGTTCGTGTCGGTGGCGACGACCACGACTTTGAGTGCCGCCATGACCGCGCTCGCCGGGTTGGTACCATGAGCTGACGAGGGTATCAGCACCACGTCGCGCCGGGCGTCGCCCCGCGAATGGTGGTAGGCGCGAATGGTCATGAGGCCCGCGAGCTCGCCCTGCGCGCCCGAGTTGGGTTGAAGCGACACGGCCGCGAACCCGGTGATTTCGGCGAGCGCCTGTTCGAGCTCGCTGATGATCTCCGCGTAGCCCTGCACCTGTTCGACCGGCGTAAACGGATGCACCGCCGAGAACTCCGGCCAGGTGACCGGAATCATCTCGGACGCGGCGTTCAGCTTCATCGTGCACGACCCGAGCGGAATCATCGAGCGATCGAGCCCGACGTCCTTGCGCTCGAGGCACTTCAGATAGCGCATCATCTTCGTTTCGGAGCGATGCGACGAGAAGACCGGATGCGTCATGAACGGCGACTTGCGCGCGAGAGCCGCCGGCATGTCGCGAGCCGCCTTCGACGTCGGCGATTTGCGGTGCCGGCTTCTTGGCGGCTTCCGCAAGCACGCCGGCGATGGCCCTCACGTCGCGCAGCGTCGTCGTTTCGTCGAGCGCGATGCCGACGTGCCGGCTGTCGACGTACCGGAAGTTGAGCCCGGCACGTTCGGCAATCGCCTTGATGGCCACCGTGGTCTCGCCAATGCCTTCAGGCACCTGGAGCCGCAGCGTGTCGAAGCAGGTCTCGTTTTTCTGAGCGTAGCCCAGCGACCTGGCTGCCGTCTCGAGCGTGGCCGTGAGGGCATGGACACGCCGGGCGATGGCCGTCAGGCCATCGGGACCGTGATACACGCCGTACATCGCCGCGATGTTCGCCAGCAGCGCCTGCGCGGTGCAGATGTTCGATGTCGCCTTCTCGCGCCGGATGTGCTGTTCGCGCGTCTGCAGCGCCATGCGATAGGCCAGGTTGCCGTGCGCGTCGATCGAGACGCCGATGATGCGGCCCGGCGCCTGCCGGACGAACGATTCGCGCGTCGCCAGAAATGCGGCATGCGGTCCGCCGTAGCCCATCGGGACGCCGAAAGCGCTGCGCGCTGCCGACGACCACGTCGGCGCCGATTTCGCCCGGAGGCACGGTGATGGTGAGCGCGAGCAGATCGGTGGCGACCGCCACGAGCACGTTGCGCTCGTGGGCACGCGTGACGAACGCCCGCAGATCGAGCAGGGCGCCGAAGTCGTCGGGCGACTGCACGTACGCGCCGAAGACGTCGTCGCCAAAGCTCGCGGAGGCCGGGTCGCCCATCACGATGTTGATGCCGAGCGGCTCCGCGCGTCCTTTCAGGACGTCGAGCACCTGCGGATACGTGCGCTCCGATACCCAGAAGGTGTTCCGCGCGCCGGTGGCCTGGCGGGCCTGGACGCGATGCAGCAGCGTCATCGCTTCGCCGGCCGCCGTCGCCTCGTCGAGCAGCGAGGCCGTGGCCACCTCCATCGCCGTCAAATCGCGCACCATCGTCTGGAAGTTGAGGAGCGATTCCAGACGTCCCTGCGCAATCTCGGCCTGATAGGGCGTGTAGGGCGTGTACCACGACGGGTTTTCGAAGAGGCACCGCAGAATCACGCTGGGCGTGATGGTGCCGTAGTACCCCATGCCGATGAACGACTTGAACCGCTGGTTCCTCGCGGCCACGCCGCGAAGGCGATCGAGATACTCGTGCTCGGTTTCGGCGGGCGGCAGCTGCAGCGGTTTCTTGAGACGAATCGCGGCCGGCAGCGCCGCGTCGATGAGCGCATCGAGCGAGCGCGCACCGATGACGCGCAGCATCGCGGCCTGTTGCTTCTCGTCTGGTCCGATGTGCCGTTGTCCGAAGGTGTCTGGAGAATCTATGGGCATGTCGTGCGTGGGTTACTTCACGAGTTCCGCGTACTGTTGATTATCGAGCAGATTCGCGACCTCGCCCGGATTGCTGAGCTCGATCTCGAACAGCCACGTGCCGTGAGGGTCTGTGTTCACCAGCTCCGGTTTCGCACTGAGGTCGCCGTTCACCGCAATCACCTTGCCCGTTGCCGGGCTGTAGAGCTCTGACACCGCCTTCACCGATTCGATGTTACCGGCGCTCTGTCCCTGCGTCACCGCGCGGCCGACATCCGGCGGCTCGACGAACACGACGTCCCCGAGCTGCTTCTGCGCGTAGTCGGTGATGCCGACCCGCCCGAGGTTGCCGGTGACGACGATCCACTCGTGATCTTTGGTATAGCGACGGTCGGCTGGATACATGTGTCAGCTCTTTCTCTCAGCGGGGACGTTTGTAGAACTGCCGTGGCACGACGCGCGCCGGGGTGCGGCGGCCGCGAATATCGATCTCGAACTCGGTGCCCGGCGCGGTCGCGGCCGTCGGCAGGTACGCCAGGCCGATCGCTTTCTTCAGCAGCGGCGTCTGCGTGCCGCTCGTCACGATGCCGTCGCCGCCGCCGGCGTGCGCCGGGTAGCCGTGGCGCGCAATCCCGGGCGCCGCCATTTCAAATCCGACGAGCTTGCGGGTCACGCCCGCCGCCTTCTGCTGCTCGAGCGCCGCCTTGCCGATGAAGTCGGTCTTCTTCCAGCCGACGAGCCAGCCGAGATCGGCCTCGAGCACGGTCGTCGTCTCGTCCATGTCCTGGCCCGACAGGTGCATCCCGGCTTCCAGGCGCAGCGTGTCGCGCGCGCCGAGGCCGACGGGCACGATTCCGGCCGACGCGCCTGTTTCGAGAATCGTATTCCACACGCGCTCCGCGGTTGCGGGCGGGATGAACAGCTCGAACCCGTCTTCACCCGTGTAGCCCGTGCGCGCGATGATGCTGCGAACCCCCGCGACTTCGCCGTGGGTGAACCAGTAGTACTTCACTCCGGTGAGATCGGCAGCCGTCAGCTGCTGAACGATCGCGGGTGCCGCCGGTCCTTGAACGGCCAGCAGCGCGTATCGCGCGCTCGAGTTGACGACGGCGACGTCGCCAACCGCGCGAGTCTCGTCGGCGATCCACTTGTACGCCTTCTCGATGTTGCCGGCGTTCACCACGAGCAGGAAGTGATCGCTCGCTAAACGATAGACGATCAAATCGTCGATGAAGGTGCCGGCCGGCGTCGTCAGCGCCGAGTACTGCGCCTGTCCGACGCTCAACTTCGCGGCGTCGTTGCTGGAGATCCGCTGCACCGCGGCGAGGGCATCCTTCCCCGCCACCTCGATCTGCCCCATGTGGCTGACGTCGAACAGGCCGGCTTTGGTGCGCACGGCCATGTGCTCGTTGACGATGCCCGAGTACTCGACCGGCATGTCCCAGCCGCCAAACGGCACCATGCGTGCGCCGTGCGCGCGATGGCGTGCGTTCAGGGGCGTTTTCTTGAGCTGTTCGGTCGACGGCTGGTTCATTGAGGCGCGAAGATGCGGTCTGCCAGAACGACTCAAGGTACTATGCGCCCGAACGGCGGTCAAGCAATCGAATGAGCGGCCGTTAGAGCCGATGAGCGCCGTCAATTCTGGCGAGATGCCGGTCGAACGTTCCGAACTGCCCGTCGATGTCATCGCCATCGCGATTGACACGCCACAGCCGATGTGGAAGGATGCCCGAAAAAATGATCATCGACGCTCGCACGCTCGCCGACGGCGCGACGCTCGAGGCTGATGTGTGCATTGCCGGCGCCGGCGCGGCAGGGATGACCATCGCGTTGGATCTGCGTGCGTCCGGGCTGTCAGTCCTGCTCCTCGAGAGCGGCGGCACTGAACAGGAACCCGCGGTGCAGTCGCTCTCCGAGGGTCGAATGATCGGCATCGACACCTGGAATGTTCGCACGATGCGGATTCGCGCGCTCGGCGGCACAACGGGACACTGGGCTGGTTGGTGCCGCCCGCTCACGCCGCAGGATTTCGAAGCGCGAGACTACATTCCGCTGAGCGGCTGGCCGATCAAATATTCCGATCTGGTTCCGTTCTACCGCCGCGCGTGCGAAACCGTTCAGATTGGCGAGTTTGATTGGAGCTCGACCGCCCGAGCGAAGGCGACGGGAAAAGCGCTGTTGCCATTGGGCGACGCCATCGACCAGCGTTACTACCAGTTCAGCCCGCCGACACGTTTCGGTCGCTTCTATGCGGATGCGTTGGCACAGGCGGACGACGTTCGGGTGCTCACATTCGCGAACGTGCGAGATATCCGCCTGGATCAGCGGCGCGGACGCGTTGAATCATTTGCCTGTCGCACCCTGCAAAGCAACACGTTCAATGTTCACGCCGGCCGGTATGTGCTCGCGCTGGGAGGTATCGAGAACGTCCGCGTTCTGCTGGCCTCACGATCCCAGGAATCCGACGGCGTGGCAAACGGCCACGGTGTGGTGGGCAAGTACTTCATGGAGCATCCCCACTACTATGGCTCGATCGGGGTGGTCCATCCGTCAACGGTCGACCTGACTTTTTACAGGCGCGGACCGTCGGATCTCAGGCGGGCAGACGGGACAACCGTTGAAATGCTCGGAGCGCTTGGTCTCGCCGCCGAAATGTCGCGCCGGGAGAAGCTCCTGAACTTCTCGGCGACGTTTCAGGGAACGGGCGCCGGACGCGCGGGTCCGGCCAAGCCACAGAGCGCCGTTCTCCCCGCGAGCACTGCGCAGGCCCTGGTGACGCACGGCGACGGCGACGTCAGTGCGACCGAGCTGACCGTGAGGTCAGAGCAGTCGCCGTTTCGGGAGAGCCGCATCACGTTGGCAGATGATCTCGATGCGCTGGGAATGCCGAGGGTGGCCCTCGACTGGCGGATCGATCCGGAGGATGACGTCCGGATGCGCCGCGCGATGGTGATTCTGGCGCGCGAAGTGGGCGCGGCAGGCGTTGGGCGCCTGTGGATTCCGGGCGATGCCTCGCGATTCGTCTGGCGCCAGGATCCCGGCGGGCACCACATGGGTGCTACCCGCATGGGAACCGACCCGGCCGTCAGCGTCGTCAATGCCGATTCCCGGACCCACCAAGTAGAAAATCTCTACATCACCGGTGGCTCGGTCTTCACGACTGGGGGAGATTCCAATCCGACCCTGACGATTGTGGCGCTGGCTCACCGACTGGCGGATACGCTGAAGCGGGGCACCTCCCCGGTAAAGAAGAGCGCATGAAGAGCTATCCCAGACGCGAGTTCTTGTTACAGGTGCTGACGGGTTGCGGCACACCGTTCCTTATGCCTTTGACATCTGTCGAAGGCTTCCAGAAACCGCCGGTGGACACGGCCGTCACTCGAGGATCGCAGGACACGCAGACCGCCGCCAGCTATTTCGGAGTCCGCATCGACGCCGCCCGGACGATTGGCGAAGCTTACGTGCGGCACCTGGGGCTCGATACGAGCGCAGAGTCGATTCGCAAGGCGTCGCTGAGTGCGCTCGATATCATCAAACGGGCCTCAACCAGGCAGAACGCGATCACCGCGCTGGAACGTGCGGTACGTCGCGACTTCCAGCAGGGACGATCGGTGCAGCTCGAAGGCTGGATTATCTCCCGCACAGAAGCGGAGCTGTGCGCCCTCACTCTCCTTCCGGCGACGAACTGACGCCTGAGCCTGGCAAGCACGCTGCCGTGCAATCGACCGTCACAGCCGATGAGCGCCGTCAAGTCTGGCGAGATGCCGGTCGAACGTTCCGAGTGGCCTGTGACCGGCTTTCCGAAGAAGGGAACCAAATGGCGGGCAGGCCGCATCGTGTCCGACGCGGCCTGCCCGAGGTGGCCGAACGACTACTTTCCGAGGGGGAGCTGATCCGCTAACCTGACCTGCCAGAGGTTGGTCGGTGCGTTGGTCGGGACTGCGATGCCGAAGTCGTTGTCGTTGATGATGTCGACGATGTTGGCGTTGCGGATGCTCAGGCCTTCCAGCTTGTAGGTCCAGAAGATCCGTTCGGATGCGGGTTGATTCTCGAATTCCTCGAACACGACCTGCCGTGAGACATGCGTTGCGCCAGAGCCAGCCGTTTGTTCTGGAACGAGCGAGTTGTCGTACGTGAGGTTGATATCAGTTGCGCCTTCAAGGTCAACCAGAACCAGTTGGACGCCGCCTTTGCCTGGTTCGTCACTTCGTTCGAGCAGCAAGAGCTTCGTCGGTCCCACCCAGGCCATCGCGCTCAGCTTGAGGTTGCCGGCGGTGGTGGGGGCCGGGACGGCCGGGTAGACGGCCGGGTCACTCATCCGGTAAATGTACTGACCCGTGACGGCAATGGCGTACGGATTGCTCACGTCCAGCTTGAGAATGCGGAGGACGCGGCCATTCCTGCACTGATTGGTATTGGGGGAGCACCCCACCTCGAGCGGACTCTGCGTCATGGTGTACGCGGTCTGCTGGTCGGGCGAAATCGCCACACCCTCGAATCCTCGGTTGCCTCTCCGCTTTGCGAGCACCGCCGGAAGGCTAGAGCTCACAAGGTAGCTAGAGCCAGGCAGCGCCTTGCCGGTGGGAATGTAGCGCTTCTCGATGACGCCGGTCGCAAGGTCTCCAACGAACAACGACGGCCTGTTTTCCTCGACGCCGAGGAACTTCCCGTTCGGCAGGAGCGCGAAATCCTCCACGTCCATGCCGTTCACGTTGAACCCGCTGGCGCTTGTGCACGGGTTGAAGAACGACGGATCGTCGTTCTCGCCGCCGCCTGCCAGATTACTCAGGCCCGTGATGCCCGTTCCGCTGGAGGTGACCAGGTTCACGATGTTCAGCAGCTCGATCGCCCCGCCGTGCGCTCGAAACCTCACGATGGCGGGCGTGAACTGCTCCAGCGGGTGGGTTTTGCCGTTTGCGCTGCCACTGAGGCACGGCGGAGTCGTGGAGGGAAAATGGTCGACGTTGGGCCCGCGGTCGGTGATCCCCAGATACTGGTTGCCACCCAGCGAGATGAGGCCTGAACCAATGGCGGGTTGATCGTCGACGACGAGCCCGTCGCCCGCCGCTAGGTCAAGTTCGGTCTGCGTGTACCCGAAATTCGTCAAGCTTGTTGGTGCTAGCCCAAACAGCGCAAGGAGCTTCGCGCCGCGTTCCGGGCCGCCGGCCGCCCGAAGGTGAACTACGCCAGCCGCGCAGGCGGCCACGACAACCAGCGCTAAACCGATTCGTGTCTTGGAAGTATGCATATCCGCGAGTCTAGGGGGCGCTCTTGACCGCGCGGTGAAGGCTTTATCAAGGAATTGTAAAAAGAGTACGCTGGCTTGACAGCGAGCCGCTGGAAGCTGTCACCGTCACGTCATTGTTACCTGTCGGTAAGCCTTTCAGAGCGCGAGCCAAATACGGGGGAGGAAGCCGACGCGATCATCTTCGACGCCATTCTCGTGAAGAAGACCGAGCGCGAGGCTCGCCCGTCGGCGGTTGGCAGAGATCCGCGCCCTCACTCTCCTTCCGGCGACGAACTGACGCCTGAGCTTGGCAAGCACGCTGCCGTGCAATCGAATGAGCGGCCGTTAGAGCCGATGAGCGCCGTCAATTCTGGCGAGATGCCGGTCGAACGTTCCGAGTGGCCCGTGACCGGCTTTCCGAGTCACCTCTACCATCAAACAGTCGGAAAAGCCGACGGCCGGACGCCGACGATACTGGGCGACCGCCGCACTGACGGCGTCGGCATCCTGCAGCGTCAACTGGTGGTGATTCAGGAGCATCTCGATCGCCGCCGCAATGGCCTGTGGAGCGCGATTGTAGACGGAGCTCAGCACCCAGGTCGCCTCCACGAGCGCCAGGTGCGGCACCCATGCTCCGCTGGCGACAAAGGCTTCAGCCGCCGCGAGCTGCCGTGCATCGTCTCTGGTGACGAGCCGGACCAGCACGTTGGTGTCAACGGCCCGCATGTCGTTTCTTGATATACCGTCGCAGGCCGTCCTTCAACTCGGCAACGGGCCGCGGTTTGGGTGTCCTCGCGAACAAGGCCCGGTGGACATCCTGGAATGAGTAACGCCCTGCTTTCCGGACGACAACGGCCTCGCCGTCCGCGTCCCATTCGATGACGGAGCCGGGACCGATGCCGAGGCGTTGCCGTATCCTGACCGGAATCGAGATTTGACCTTGCGCCGTGAGCTTCGAATGAGCGAGAGCCATAGAAAATATTACCACGGTAATGCAGCGATCTGACGGGTGACCCGCCCGTCAGATCGGACAGTTTCGCGTGTGTGAATTCAGCGCCGGATCCAGCGGTTGATCGCGCTGCCGGGGCGAAAGAGCACGGCGGCCGTTACGCAGAGGATGACCGCCACGATGACGGCCGTGGGCACGATGTCGCCGTCACCGGCGGACAGCGGCCTGTATCGATGCACGAGCGGCACGACGACGGCCAGGATGAGGCCGGACAACGAGATGCCGACAATCGCTTCGAGGATGACGCTGAAAAGAAGTTTGACCATGGCGCCTCAAAACGGAAACATGAAACATCCGATGAACTGCCAGACATACTGCTGCGACCTGAGTGCCCACTCCCATTCGCAGTACCTGAAGAGGAGATTTCGGCTCCACCATGCGGCATCATTGGCCTCGATCCAGCACTCGCCGTACTGCTGTGATGCGTCCATGAGGGCCACCTCGTAGAGACCCACGCAATCGCGAAACACGTCGGGCGCCCGCTTTGCCGCCACGTGGCGGAGCGCCGCACGGTGTTTCCGGGTCACCCGCCGCCCGATGCGCCGTGGCGCATCGGCATCGCCGTCCAGCAACTGCACGATGGCGCCGTCGATGAGCGCGACGATGGCCAGCGCGCCGTCCTCTTCGCTTTCGTCGCGGTTTTCGAGGGCGGCGGCCAGCCGCTTGAACGAGCGCACCGCGTGGGAACCCAGGAGGAGCGCGCGAACGTTGTCGATGTCTTCGCTCTTATCCGTTCGAGGATCGATACGCACGGTGCGCCGTCCCCGTCCGACGACGAGCCCCGACCGGTTGATGGCGATCGTGACGACATCCTTTTCCTGCGCCAGTCGAAGCGTGGCCTCGCCAGTGGGCGACACGACTTTCTCGAAGGAGAAGTCCCCTCCTTTTGCCGTGAACACGGCATTGCCGCCGGCGTCGGTCGTCGCCGTAAAGGTGGTTGCCGTGAGGCGATCCTGTTCCTGGTACCCGCGCCGATTCGGTGGATCGCCATCGCGCCGCCCCTGCGCGGCGGCAAGGCCTGGAGTCGTCAATGCGAGAACGAGGCCACCTGCCACCAATCTGATCTGAGACATACGCACCTCCCATCCGCCTTCGCACTTCGTGCTGCGGTGGACAGGTCCGCTTTTCGCGCCCTTCGCGCGAAGGCGGACGACCTGGATGTGCGCATGACCTCGCATGGCGATACCGCCCTGCCCCGCTCCCGCCAATCCGTTACGCCGGGTGCGTCCGGCGTGTGTGTCCTTCGGGGACACTAGCTATCCGGCGAATATTCCGGCGGCGACTCCTGCACACCGCTGGCCTGCAGCTTGTGCGCGTACCGCAGGTAGGCCTGCAGCGTGTGATAACTGATTCCGAGCGCGCGACACGCTTTGCGCTTGTTGCGGCCGCTCCGTTCGAGCACCAGCCGCACGTACCGGCTTCCCCACGCGCGCAGCGTGTCGTTGCGGACCATGGACGGCAGCAGCACGTCGCCGTACCCGTCGCTCAGGCGAATCGGCAGATCCGCGACGTCGATGGTCGAATGACGCGCGAGCGTCAACGTGCGTTCCATCATCCGCTCGAGCTCGCGAACGTTGCCGGGCCAGTCGTAGGTGAGCAGGGCGTCGCCGGCGGCCCGCGAGATGGCAAGCCGGCGATCCTGTGCGTGCCGTTCGAGAAAATACGACGCGAGCTCGAGGATGTCTTCGCGGCGCTCGCGCAGAGGCGGCACGTGAATCTCGATACCCGACAGGCGGTAAAACAAGTCGGCCCGGAACAGCTTCCCTTGCACCTGGGCCGACAGCTTCTTGTTGGTGGCCGCAATGACGCGCGTGTTCACACGATGGAGGCCGTTGCCGCCCACTCGCTCGATCGCCAGATCCTGAAGCGCCCGCAACAGCTTGGCCTGCGCCGCCGTGGACAGGTCGGCGACTTCATCGAGAAAGAGCGTGCCGCCGTCGGCACACTCGAACTTGCCACGCCGCCCGCGCACGCCGGTGGCCGTTCGGTCTTCGATGCCGAACAGCTCGGCCTCGAGCAGCGACTCGACCAGGGCCGCGCAGTTGACGGCAACGAACGGCCCGCGGCGTCGCCCGCTGATCTCGTGAATCTGCCGGGCGACGAGCTCCTTGCCGACGCCGCTCTCGCCATCGATGAGGACGGTGAAGTCGGTCGCGGCCACCCGCTCGATACGCTCGCGCACGCTGCGCATGACGGCGCTCGAGCCGATGAGCGCCGCCGCGCCGTCTCGTCGCATGGCGTGACGCTGAAACAAGGCGTATGCCATCGAATCTTTCTGGGAATGAGGAGTGAGTGTGTCCAAGGATCCTGAACCTCCGGGTAGTGTCTTCCCACGTTGCTGTGACCCGTGCCGTCTCGCTCGCCCGTTGAACACCCGCACTAGGCAGGGGTCGTTTCTTCCCCGAAGGGAATACGTTCGTCGAATGACAGACCTGCCCGATACCTGATCCGCTCGCGGCTCAAGAGGGCCACGTGACACCGGAGAATGCGTGCGCCCACCTTGCACAGCGGCACCGGATCGCCAAGCTGCACCTCGACGCGCAAGCCGGGCAAGAGACGCCAGTCGGTTTCGATGAGCGCGCCCACGGACGACAAATCGACGATGCGCGCCGACCGTCCGGGTCGAAGGCGCGCCCGATCTCTCCCGCTCGCTGCGTCCGGCGACACTCGCGGCGCCGCGCGGCGCTCGACGGCTACCGTCGTTGCCATCTGGCTTCTCCGAAGTGGAACTCGAATGTGCGTGTACGGCCGGTGGCGCCCAGCACCCGCACTGCGAATTGCGTGCCCCGTTGGCCGCGAATGAACAGCGTGCCCGACGTCGACGACCCCAGTGGACTGAAGCTGAGCAGCGTCGAAGACCCGATTTGTACCGGATCGCCCGCATTGAAGGGCTGCCCCGGATCGAGGCCCGTGACGTTGGGCAGAATGCCGAACGTGATGCCCGAGAAGTGATGGTCGAGCCGCTCGTCTGGCGTGATCGGCGTGTCGATGCCACGCGTGATGTCGCCGGACAACACGCCGTTGCGGTTGCCGTCGACGTAGGTGCGAAGCCAGAACCCATCGCTGTGCTGCACAAACTGGATGGCGACGTAAGCCGAGCGCCTGACGGCCTCGAAGCGTGCGCTTGCCATGCGCCCGGCCACGTAGCGGACTGCCCCTGCGGCTCTCGTTCGGTCGACGCCGTTGTTCGCGAGCGGTATCGCCGCACCGCTGATCACGATCGAGACGCTGACCACCATGAGCAACTCGAGCACGGAGTAGCCCTCGCTCTTCACGGCTTACTTCTCGCTCTTCGGCTGGGCGACGGTGAGCCGATCCTTGATGCGGAGGAAGCTCTTCTCGCCGACTCCCTTCACGTTCATGATCTCCTCGATTTTCTTGTAGGGTCCGTTCTTCTCGCGGTACTGCACGACGAGCTCGGCCGTCTTG
The DNA here is from genome assembly GCA_963821395.1 of Vicinamibacterales bacterium. Taxonomy (GTDB): domain Bacteria; phylum Acidobacteriota; class Vicinamibacteria; order Vicinamibacterales; family JAMQPK01; genus JAMQPK01. The sequence continues at coordinate 99,345 of CAWGDY010000003.1, forward strand.
AGGCCGATGCCCGGCAACGAGGCGATTTGCGCCGCCGTGCCGGTATTGAGGTTGATGACCTCCGCCGGCGCGGCGACCGGCGGCTTGGAGGCGCGCTGGGCTTCCGCGGACCACGGGGTGACACACACGAGGGCGGCGACGAGGGCAAGCGCTGACCGGTTCATACTCTCTCCTCCTTGTTGAATGCGTGGCGGGGCCCCACCCCCGCCACCTGTACCTCGCGGCCTTCGGCCGCTCGGCGTTGATACGCACGACACACGACGGTGAACAAAGAGGCCCTGGTGGTTAGCCCGGCATATTTCGATGGGGTCAGGCACCGTCACACGCGCGCGGATGACCAGGGCCGGCGAGACCTATGGCAAGCCGCGCGCCGCGTGGCGCGATCGCGAGTCGTCTTTGGATGTGCTTGAGTGCGTGTCGCTTCGCCGCGCGCGCCCGCATTGGACGCGGAGGAAGGACTAGTGGAGTGAACGAACCTGTCTACGCGGGTTGCTACCGCCTGGCGACCGCGTCGGCCTCCGTGCGGTACCACTCGAGCGTCTGCCGCAGACCCTCTTCGAACGACACAATCGGTTTGTAGCCGAGAATCTCGCGGGCGCGCGTGATGTCGGCCTGCGAGTCTCGCACGTCGCCCGATCGCGTGGGCCCGTAACTGACGTTGACGCTGCTCCCGACCAGATCGCGCATCGTCGTGAATAGCCGATTGAGCGAAATCCGCGAATCGGTCGCGACGTTGATCACCTGGCCCGATGCCTTCGGCGCCGTCACCGCTCGCAGCACGCCGTCGACGACGTTGCCGATGTAGGTGAAATCGCGCGTCTGCTCGCCGTCGCCATGGATGGTCGGCGTGCTTGTTCTCGAGCAGCGCCTTGGCGAAGACCGAAATCACGCCGGAGTATGGCGAAGATGGATCCTGCCGCGGGCCGAAGACGTTGAAGTACCGGATCGTGACCGTCTCGAGGCCGTACAGCGCCGTGAACAACTGCATGTACTGCTCGCCCACCAGCTTCTGCAGCGCGTACGGGGAGAGCGGGTGCGTCGGCATGTCCTCGCGCTTCGGCAACGTCTCGGTGTTGCCGTAGGCGGACGAGGAACCGGCGTAGACGACGCGCTTCACCTTGGCGTCGCGCGCCGCGACCAGCACGTTCAGCGTGGCGTCGATGTTCGCGCGATTCGAGGTGATCGGATCTTCGACCGACCGTGGCACCGAGGGAATGGCCGCCTGGTGAAGGACGTAATCCATGCCCTGCACCGCCCGCCGTGCGACGGCGAGGTCCGCGAGGTCGCCTTCGAGGAAGTCGACGCCGGGTACGTGCGCAAGATTGCGGCGATGTCCCGTAATCAGGCTATCGGCGACACGCACGCGTTCGCCGCGGCGTGTGAGCTCTTCTGCGAGATGGGATCCGATGAAGCCGGCTCCGCCTGTAACGAGGTAATTGGACATGGATAAAAGTACCGTAGTCGGCCGTAAGCCGAATTCTGTCCGCCTCAGCCCGCTTGCGCGAGCTTCGGCGAGACGATCATTCCTCTAGGCCCGGCATTACTGACGGGCTCAAGCGACCTACCCGGAGACTTCGGACGGGCCGTCCTCTCGTCCGCCTTCGCTCGCCTTCGCGGCTACGGCGACGGCGTACGCTCCCCTATTTGGTCTTGCTCCGTGCGGGGTTTTGCCTGCCATCTGCTTTACAGCAGACGCGGTGCGCTCTTACCGCACCTTTTCACCCTTACTCGCCTTCGCCCTTCGGGCTACGGCGCAGCAAGCCCTGTTCAGGCCTGTCGCGCCGAAGCTCGCGAAGCGAGCGTAGGCGGGCGGTATATTTTCTGTGCCACTTTCCTTCAAGTTGCCCCGACCGGGCGTTACCCGGCGCACTGCCCTGTGGAGTTCGGACTTTCCTCCCCGCCTGCGCTCGCCAGAACATGACGAGCTTCGGCGCGGCGATCGTCTGGTCGACTACGGTATCGAACGATCTCTGATTGTACCTTAACCGTCAGTTTCTTGACGGATTGCGTACTGCTCGAGCTTCTTGTAGAGGTTGCTGCGGGGCGTGCCGATGACCTCGGCCGTCTTCGAAATATTCCAGCTGTTTTCCCGTAATTTCTCGACGAGCCAGGCGCGCTCGGCCGACTCTTTGAATTCGCGGAGGGTGCCGGCGTCCGAGGTCGCGCCCGACGAGGGCGCGGGCGCTCCAGGGGCGGCCGGACGTGGCGTACTGCGGTCGGCTTTGACGACATCGGGGAGATCGGCGACGTCGATCACTTCCCCTTCGGTCATGATGATCATGCGCTCGATCGTATTGCGCAGCTCGCGGATATTGCCGCGCCACCGGTAGCGCTTCATCATGTCCATCGCGGGCGGCGTCATCTGCTTGGGCCGTCTGTTGTTCTCGCGTCCGAGCTGATTCAGGAAGTGCTTGACGAGCAGCGGGATGTCTTCGGCGCGCTCGCGCAGCGGCGGTACGTAGATCGGGATGACGGCCAGGCGGAAATAGAGATCTTCGCGGAAGTTGCCCTTCTCGATTTCCGCTTCCAGGTTCTTGTTCGTCGCGGCAATCACGCGGACTTCGACGTTGACCGTCTTGGCCGATCCCAGGCGCTCGACCTCGCCTTCCTGCAGCACGCGCAGCACCTTGGCCTGCGTCTTCAGGCTCATGTCGCCGACTTCGTCGAGGAAGATGGTGCCGCGATCGGCCTGCTCGAACTTGCCGACCTGACGTTCGGTCGCGCCGGTAAACGACCCTTTTTCGTGGCCGAAGAGCTCCGACTCGATAAGGTCTTCGGGAATCGCCGCGCAGTTCACCTGCACGAAGCGCTCGCGGCTGCGCGGGCTGAAGCGATGGATCGTGCGCGCCACCAGCTCTTTGCCGACGCCGCTTTCTCCCTGCAACAGGACCGTCGCGTGCGTCGGTGCGGCCTTGCGAATCGCCTCTTCCACTTTTCGCAGGGCGCCGCTGTTGCCCACCATCTGGTACTTCGCGTCGATCTCGCGCCGGTAGGTGCGATTTTCGTCCTGCGTCCGGCTGAGGTTCAGCTCCTTTTCAATCCGCTCCAGGAGAACCGGCTCGGAAAACGGCTTCTCGATGAATCCCGAGGCGCCACGCCGGCTCGCGTCGTAGCCGGTCTGCGCCGTCCCGTGCCCCGACACCATGACGACGGGCAGCTCCGGATGCGCGGCCTTGATGCGATCGAGCACGTCGAGGCCGTCCATGCCGGGCATCTTGATGTCGAGAAACACCAGATCGGGCGGATCGCGCTCGATCAGCGCAATGCCTTCCTGGCCGGACGAGGCGCCGATGAACTGGTAGCCCTGATATTCGAGCGTGCGGCGCATCGAGTCGCGGATGCCCGCTTCGTCATCGATGACAAGAATTCGTGATTTCATTACCGTGGGTCGACGCGGACCGCGCGAATGGAGCGCTGATCGGACGCGGGCATGTAGACGTAGACGGCCAGGACGTCGCCCGCAATCGCGGCCTGCGTCAGCCGGTTGTAGGCGTCGGCCGAGTTCACCGGCCGGCGATTGATTTCCATCACGATGTGGTCGCGCTGAATGCCGGCGTCGTAGCCGGCGCTGAGCGGATCGACACGAGTGACGACGACGCCGCTGACCCCGTCAGGCAGGTGCAGCCGATTGGCGGTGGCGCGATCGATGTCGCGCACGCTGAGACCCAGCGGCGTGGCGGTGTTGCTCGACGGGCGGACAGAGGGAGCATTCTTCTTCGACGGCGCGGCCCGGCTGACGGCTCGGCCGCTCGCCGAGTCGTACGGTGACGGTCTGGGCCCGGCCATCGCGCAGAACCTTCAGGCGCGCCAGGGTGCCCGGACCACGGCGCGCCACTTCGCGGATGATCTCGGTGTTGTTCGACACGCGCTTGTCGTCGATGGCCGTGATGAGATCGTAGGCGCGCAAGCCGGCGCGATGACCTGGCGACCCGCTCGTCACGTCCTGTACCAGCGCGCCCTGGATCGACGTGAGGCGGAGCGAGCGCTGGAGATCCGGATCGACATCGGTCAGCACCACGCCCATGAAGCCGCGGGCGACACGCCCCTCGGTTCTGAGTTGCGGGAGAATCGCGCGCGCTTCGTTGATGGGCACGGCAAAGCCGATGTTGCTCGCCTTCTGGCTGATCGCCGAGTTGATGCCCACCACCTCGCCGCGGCCGTTGATGAGCGGTCCGCCGCTGTTCCCGAAATTGATGGCGGCATCGGTCTGGATGTAATCGTCCAGACTGCTGTCGAAGAGTTTCCGGCCGAGAAAGCTGACCACACCAACGGTGACGGTGTGCTCGTAGGCCAGGGGGTTGCCGATCGCGCAGACCCATTCGCCCACGCGCAGATGTTCGGAATCGCCCATCGGCGCCACAGGCAGGTTCTTCGCATCGACTTTGATGAGCGCGATATCGGTGTCGGGATCGATCCCGAGCACGTGCGCCTGCAGGTTACGGCCGTCCGAGAACTTCACCATGATCCGCTCGGCGTTCTGGATCACGTGGTAGTTGGTCAGGATCTGTCCATCGGCTTCGATGACGAATCCGCTGCCCGATTGCGGCCGGAGCGAAGAGGGCCCCTGGGGATTACCTTCAAAGGGCATCGGCTCGACGGGGCGCCGCCGCCGGTTCTGGCTGCGGCTCGTGGCCTCGATGTTGACCACGGCCGGATTGATGCTCTCGGCGACGTCGGCGAAGTTCACCATGCCAGGTGCGCTGACGACAGGCGTCATGACGGCCGGCTGTGCCGGCGCGTTGATGGCCGTGGCGACTTGAGGTTCCGGCTGGGGTTCGATGTCGGTCGCAGCCGAGGCGGCCGGCGCGGGCGTGCGCACGTTGCCGGTGGTAATGCCCAACAGGAAGGCCATCACAGCCGTCAACGCCAGCAGCACGACGCCAAACGAGCGGGACATGAGCAAATTATAAGCCGAGTAGGTTCCGGAACGCGGTCTCGTCGAGCACGGAAATGCCCAGGCTTTCGGCCTTTGCGAGTTTGCTGCCCGCCTCGGCGCCGGCGACGACGTGGTTGGTCTTCTTGCTCACCGAGCCGGTCACTTTGCCGCCGCGCGCCTGAATCGCTTCGGCCGCCTCTTCGCGCGACATCGTGCCGAGCGTACCGGTCAGGACGAACGTCTTGCCGCTCAATGGCCCGGGCGCGGCCGCGGCCACGATTGGCGCGTCCATCTTGAGGCCGATGGCGTTGAGCTCGGCAATCAGCGTCCGATTCGGTGGCTGAGCAAAGTAGTCGTGCACGGCGGCGGCCACCACGGGCCCGATATCGGGCACCGCCTGAAGCTGCTCCTGCGACGCAGCCAGCAGGGCGTCCATGGTGCCGAACGCGGCCGCCAGCGCCTGCGCACCGCGCTCGCCGACATGACGGATGCCCAGGCCGTAGATCAGCCGCCAGAAATCACGCGTCTTGCTGCGCTCGATCTCTCCAAGGAGATTCGCGGCCGACTTCTTCCCCATCCGCTCGACTTGTTCGAGACGTTCCTGCGTCAGCCGGTAGACGTCGGCATAGCTGGCGATGAGGCCGTCGGCGATGAGCCGCGCGATGAGCGACTCGCCCAGCCCTTCGATGTTCATGGCATGGCGCGCCGCAAAATGTTCGAGGCCGCGTTGAAGCTTGGCCGGGCACGACGTGTTTTCGCAGCGCCAGACGGCCTCGTCCTCGCCGCGCACGAGCTCGCTCTGGCACCGCGGACAGTGTGTCGGCATCTGCCAGCGCGGCCCGCGGTCCGCACGATCGGGATTCACGACGCGCACGACCTGCGGAATGATGTCGCCGGCCTTTTCGACGATGACGCGATCGCCGTCGCGGATGTCTTTCCGCGCCACCTCGTTGGCGTTGTGCAGCGTCGCCATCGACACGGTCGTCCCGGCGATGAAGACCGGCTCGAGCACGGCAAACGGTGTCACCGCGCCGGTGCGTCCGACGTTGATGTCGATCTTCCGCAGTGTCGTTTCCGCCTGCTCGGGTGGAAACTTGAACGCGACGGCCCATCGCGGGAATTTCGACGTCGTGCCAAGCCGCCCTCGCAACGCAATCGTGTCGAGCTTGATGACGACGCCGTCGGTGTCGAAGGCGAGCACGCGCGTGGCGGCCGAGCGTTTCTCGCCCCATTCGCGGCAATACTCCGCCACCTCGTCGATGCCCGCGAGCGCTTTCCAGTGCGGCTCGACGGGAAGCCCCCAGGCCTTCAGGCTTTCGAGCAGCTCGTGATGCGTGTCGGGCGTCCCGTCCGGGCTGACCATCTGGTACAAGAACGCCCGCAGTCCGCGCTTCTTCACCTGAGCGGGATCGATTTGACGAATCGCGCCCGATGCGGCGTTGCGTGGATTCGCGAAGCGCGGCGCGCCCGCCTTCTCGCGCTCGTCGTTGGTGCGCTCGAATTCCTGTCGCGGCAGATAGACCTCGCCGCGGATCTCGATCGTGCCCTTCGGCCCGCCGAGCAACGTGTGAGGAATGTCCTTGATCGTCCGGACGTTGACGGTGACGTCTTCGCCGGTGGTTCCGTCGCCTCGCGTGGCGGCCCGCACGAGGCGGCCGTCGCGATACTGAAGGGCGATGCTGAGGCCGTCGATTTTCAGCTCGGCCACATAGGGCACCGGGCCCTCGAAATTGTCGAGCCCGCGCCGCAGCCGCTCGTCGAACTCCTTCAGCTCTTCTTCGTTGTAGGCATTGTCGAGACTGAGCATCGCCTCGGCATGACGGACAGAGGCGAAGCCTTCGGCCGGCCGGCCGCCGACGCGCTGGGTCGGCGAATCGGCGGTGACCAGGTCGGGATGATCCCGCTCGAGATTCTGCAGCTCGTGCAGGAGCGCGTCGAACTCGGCGTCGGAGATCGCCGAGTCCTGGTGGACGTAGTAGCGCTCTTCGAAATGACGGATCTGCTGACGAAGCTCTTCGATGCGGGTGGCGGCGTCCAAGGTGTAAAGTGCCTGAATCCGAATCTAGGAACTCTGAAAACTGAGAATCTAGAATCGTTGTCCACCTTAACGGTCTCTTGCCAGGATGTAGTCGGGCAGCGCCATCAAGGCGTCGCGGGCATCGGACTTCGGGAAGAGGTAGAGCTGCTTCTTGGCGAGCGCGGCCTGTTCCTGCGCTTTGTCCATCGCGTAGTCGACCGAGCCGGTCTCGTGCAGCAACCGGCAGATCTGCCGCCACCGTTCGGGCGTGACCGATCGCTCGCGCACGACATCGTGGATCATCTCCGCCGTCTCCGTGTCGGCGCGCTGGAGCAGGCGAATCACCGGCAGGGTCACCTTCCCCTCGCGCAGGTCGCCGCCGACCGGCTTGCCGAGGGCGGATTCATCGCCTGCAAAATCCAGGAGATCGTCGATGAGCTGGAACGACGTCCCGAGGCTGATGCCGTACTGTTCCAGTGCGCGCTCCTGCTCGGGCGATGCTTTTCCCAGAATGCCGCCGATGCGCGCACACCCGCCGAAGAGGTACGCCGTCTTGCGCCGGACGATGTCGAGATGCTCGTCCTCGCTAATCAGCACGACACCCTTTTTGGACAGCTGATAGAGCTCGCCCTCGATCATCCTCAAGGTGACGTCGCACAACTGCCGCACGATGTCGAGGCGGTCGGGCGTCAGGGCCAGCCCCATCGACTTGATGTAAAGGTAGTCGCCCAGGAGGACCGTCACGTCGCTGCCCCACCGTGAATGCACGGAGGGCTGTCCCCGGCGCCATTGCGAGTCGTCGATGATGTCGTCGTGCACCAGCGTCGCGGTATGAATGAACTCCACGACCGCGGCGTACAGCACGGCCAGTTCGCCGGTGTACCCCCCGAGGCGGGCTGCCATCAGCAACACGGCGGGCCGTATGCGCTTGCCGCCGCCGTTCTGGATGTACCGCCCTATCTTCGGAATCAGCTCGACTTGTGATTCGACGTGGCGGTAGAACTCCACCTCGACCCGCTCCAGGTCTTCCCGGATCGGCTCGAACATCTGGACGAGGGTGGAATATGAAGGGTGCTGCTCGACGGCGTCAGCGTTCTTCAAGGCCCGTTGATCTCACCATATTCCTTGATGGGGTGTCAACGAATAGACGGTTGTGGTGCAGGGGTTTACGGTCGAAACAGGGCGTCGAAATTGGCCACCATCTGCTGGTGGAGGTCTTCGAGCGGCACGCCCCGCAGGGCCGCAAGCTCTTCGGCCACCCGCATGACCCACGCGGGTTCGTTCCGTTTGCCGCGGTTGGGCGTCGGCGCCAGATACGGGCTATCGGTCTCGCAAAGGAGCCGATCGGCCGGCACCTGGGGCACGATCTCGCGCACGTTCGCGCCTTTCGGGAACGTGACGATGCCCGCGAATGAGATGTGCATGCCCAGCGCGAGGGCCTCGTCGGCCAGCCGCTGGGTGCCGGTAAAGCAGTGCATCACCCCCTGAATCCGGCCGCCGCCTTCCTCCCGAAGGATGGCCATCGTGTCGTCTTCGGCCTCCCGCGTGTGAATGATGATGGGCAGGTTGAGCTCGCGCGCGAGGCGAATCTGGAGGCGGAACACGGTCTGCTGGACGTCTTTCGGGGAGAAGTCGTAGTGGTAGTCGAGACCGAGCTCGCCGAGGGCTCGGGCTTCGGGATTGGCGGCGACCACGCTCCGGACGAGCGGTACGACGTCAGCTTCGCGGCCACTGAAGCGGCCGGCCTGATGGGGGTGGATGCCGATGCCATACCGAAGCGCCGGCCACGTCCTCGTCAGCTGTCTGGCGCGTTGGGACTCGATGTCGTTTTCGGCCGCGAGAATACAGAGCGCACGGGTCAAGCCGGCGGTCTGGGCGCGGGTGATGACCGGGCCGACATCGTGCACGAACGCGTCGTCGGCCAGGTGGCAATGGGAGTCAACCATGTGAGTCGACAGTCTACAGTCAACAGTCGGGAGGCAGGCGAGTCGGAGGCGGCGCACCTTGGTACGCAGGGCTTCAGCCCTGCCAGCTCGGGGTGGGTTGCCTGCCTCGCCCAACGATGGTACTTTCCTGCTCCCTGACACCATGACTTCCGACCCGACTCCGATTTTGCTGACCGATCCCCGCCCGCTGCTCCGTCGCATCGTCGCCACGCTCGCTTATCGAGCGGCAAAGGTCCTGCGAGATGCGCCGCCGGAGTTTGGTGCGATGCAGGCGGGCCCCGCGACTCGCCGCCCCGTCGAGATCGTGGCGCACATGGCCGATCTGATGACGTGGGCGCTCTCACTCGCCCAGGGCCATTCGATCTGGAAGGCGGCCGGGAGCGATGATTGGGACGTCGAAGTCGAGCGGTTCGTCGACGGCCTTGCCGCACTCGACGCCGAGCTTGCCGCGGACCGGCCATTCGAGGGCTCCGAAGAACGCATGATTCAAGGGCCGCTGGCCGACGCACTGACCCACGTGGGGCAGCTGGCGATGCTGCGCGGACTGGCGGGCATGCCCATCAAGCCCGAAAGCTATGCGGGCGCGGAAATCGTCGTCGGGCGCGTCGGGCTTGTGCAGGCCGCGCCGCGCCGTGAGTTCGACGGCGATGCGAGCAAACGTTCGTAGCTGCCTAGCGCGTCAGCACAGCCGTGATGACGCCGATTGTCAGGGTGACCATCACGCCAATCGTCCAGCGGAACTGCTTCGAGAGCTCCTGTTGAAGAGTGTCGAACCTTCGATCGAGCTTCTGATCGACGGAGTGGATTTTCCCATCAAGGTTGCGCTCGACCGCGTCAATGCGGTCGTCGAGCCTGTCGATGCGCGCTGACAGCGCGTCGAGCCTCTGGTCGACGCGCCCGACGTCGGCAAACAGCCGCTCCCAGTTTCGAGACTGCTCTTCCACCCGTCCCTCAAGATAATCGAACCGCGATTCCGCATCCATCATGCGTCCTCCCGCGGCTCTCGTCGGAGTATACCGTCGTCTGTCAAGCCGCCTGCTGCGGGTCTATAATCGCGGCACCTTGGACGTGTCTTTCACGCCCGGCGTTCGCCTCGGCGTTTACGAGATCCGCCTGTCGGATCTGATGATCCACTGCGGATTGCAATCCGTTTTCGAGAGGAGTCAGCTATGCCGTCTCGACCCTTGAAGGTCTTCGTCGCCATCGTCTTCGTGTGTGGTGCGGCCGCGGCCTCGTCGCAACAGTCCGGCCCTTCAGCCGATGCCACCCGGAGGGCGGTGACCGCGGCTGACGCGTTTTTCTCCACGTTGACGCCGGCGCAGCGGGCGAAGGCCAACCTCGATCTCAACGAGAAAACCCGGACGGTCTGGTCGAACCTGCCGACTGGCATCGCGATGCAGGTTGGTGCGACCGAGCGCAACGGTCTGAAGCTCGGCGACATGACGCCGCCCCAGGAGAAAGCCGCGCTCGCGCTGGTGGCCGCAGTGCTCAGCCGCGACGGGTACCAAAAGGCCATGCAGGTGGTGGATGCCGATCAGTTGCTCGAAGAGCGGAGCGCGCCGACGAGAAAACCCGGATCGCAGACTCGATTCGGGCGAGCCGAGTACTACGTGGCAATTCTCGGCAAGCCGTCGACGACCGATCTCTGGATGATTCAGTTCGGCGGTCATCATCTCGCGATCAACGTCACGGTGGCGGCCGGCCAGAACGTGCTGGCGCCCACGCATACGGGCGCGCAGCCGGCATCGTATCAGCTCGAGGGCCGCATGGTACGCCCGCTGGGCGATGAGAACGACAAGGCGTTCGCGCTCGTCAACGCGCTGACCGACGAGCAGCGAAAGCAGGCCATCCTCGGGTTCGAGGTGCGCAACCTCGTGCTGGGGCCGGGGGCCGACGGTAAAACGATTGCGCCGGAAGGTGTGCGCGCGTCGGCGTTCAACGCCGCGCAGCGGAAGATGTTGACGGATCTCACGCGCGAGTGGGTGGACATCATCGGCGATGCTGCAGCCGCCGCGAGGATGAAGGACATCGAAGCCGGACTTGGCGAGACGTACTTCGCCTGGGCCGGTCCCACGACCAACGGCAAGGGCGCGTACTTCCGGATCCACGGGCCGACGGTATTCATCGAGTATGCACCGCAAGGAGCCGGCGACAACAACATCGACCACATCCACACGATTTACCGGGATCCCACCAACGACTACGCGGCCAAGGTGACACGCCGATGAAGCGCATGCTGCTGGTCGTCGCGCTGCTCGTGCCGGCAATGCCGGTCCGGATAGCGGCGCATCAGCTGGACGAGTACCTGCAGGCTGCGCGGATTGCGTTCGCGCGCGATCGCATCGTGCTCGAGATCGATCTCACCCCGGGTGCCAACATCGCTGGTGAGATCGTCGCGGCGCTCGACAGCGATGGTAACGGGGTCGTGCAACCCCTCGAGGCGCGCGCGTACGGCCAGGCGGTCGTCGGCGACCTCGATCTGTCCTTCGAGGGCCAACCCGTTCATCTCACGCTGGAGGCCATCGAGGTTCCTGCCGCCGCCGAGATGCGCCGTGGCGTTGGCACCATTCAGTTGACCGTGGCTGGCGCGATCGGCGGGGCGCACGCCGGGACGCGCCATGTGCGTTTCACGAATCGACATCATCCGGCGACGAGCGTCTACCTGGCCAATGCGCTGGTGTCTGGCGATCGTGACGTGCAGGTGGTGTCGCAGCGGCGCGACCACCGGCAGCAGCAGATCGACGTAGAGTACGCGATTGCGCCGCGCTGGTCGCTCCACCTTCTCTGGGTGTTGTTTGGTGTAACCGTGGTCGCGTCGCGGATCGCGGCCAGGCGCGCCTGACGATCTGGGCAGGGATTAGGGATTGGGGATTGGGGATTAGGGGGGACGAGGAACGGACGAATCGTAGAGGCGTTGGTAGGGCGGAACTTTAGTTCCGCCATTGCGCCGCGTGTTTCCCTCAGGCAACCTCACGGTTTCGCACACGCAAAGTTCAGCGCTTCGTCGATGCTGCCCGTCCCCTTGTACTTCGCGACCTCCGGGTAGGGACAGAGAGGACGGGTTCGTCCCGGTTTGTCGTTCACGACCCTTGCGGCGGGAATGCTCGCGGGCGCTACGCCTTTTTCCACCCACTGGATGAGCGGCGTCACGGGATCGAACGCGCTCGTGCCGACGCCGCCCGTGCAGTGGAACATCCCGGGCACCATGAACAGCCGGTAGAAGTCCTCCGTCGAAGGTCCCATCGTTTCGACCACGCGCTCGTAGTACGAGACCCCCATCAGCGGATTCAGGGCGGGATCGGCCCACCCGAAGTAGCTGAGTATCTTTCCTCCGAGGGCCTTGAATCGCGAGAGATCGGGATCGGTCGCATCGAGCGCCGCGCGCGTTGCCGCCGTCCGATCGTAGTCCTCGTAATCAACCTCCACATCGAAGCGCATCCATTCGAACGAGGGCTCCGGCCGTCCGAAGGCCATGTATCGGAAGAAGGTCTCGCCGAAGTTCTGTTGGATTGGGCGCCCCCCTGGCGCTGCGACCAGCCACGGCACCCACCCGCTGACGGTGGCGTTCTGAGTCGCCCCGGCAATCTCGGCGCCCGGCGGCCAGCCGAAAGTGTAAGGTGCCGACGGCGTGCGGACGCCGCGATAGATCGTTTCGAGAGCGGCGATTTCTGCCGGGGAAAAGCACGCTGCGCCGCCGGCTTCGTCTGCACAGCGTGGCAGGTCGGCCGATGCCTTGAAGGCGCAACGCCGAGGATCGTCAATCACGCCGTCTTTCACTCCATCGGCGGCATCACACTTTGCATAGACGGCATCAGCGAGGAGCTTCAGCTTCGCGGCCGACAGCGGCGCCGCCGCAAGCGCGCGCTGAGTGTGCGCGTAGCCGAACATCGTGCCCGAGAAACTGAGCACCGGGGCGCCGACGACGATGCCGTCGAAGTCGTCCGGGAAGCGCTGGGCGGAAATCAGCCCTTGCCGCCCACCAGTCGAGCAGCCGTTGAAATATGCGCGCCGTGCCGGCGATCCGAAATAGAGATGTGCCAGGCGCTTGGCCGTCACGGCCGTGATGTGTACGGCGCGGTAGGCATAGTCGAGAAACTTCTGCCGGCTGATGGCGAAGGTGGCAAGGGGTTCAGCCGCGCTGTCGTGACCGGTATTGGTCTGCGCGACGGCAAAACCGCGTGAGACTGCGGCGAGCGTCTGCGCGACTTGATTGGGGGCTTCGAGCGATTCGCCCGCGAATCCCCCGTTGCCAAACATGAACAGGCGGCCGTTCCAGGTGGCGGGAAGGCTGACCTCGAACTGGATGTCTGGCTGAATCATCCCCTGCACCCGGCAGTACTGCTGGCTGCTTCCAGGCACCGGCACGAATGTGGCGGTCGTGATGGAGAATTCGTAGCCCGTCTGCGCGACGAGCGAGGCGCATGGCATCTTGGCTTGAAGCTGCAGGCTGTCTGCCAACGCCGCTCCGGTCCAGGTAGACCAGGCCGACGATCCCTGAGCGAACGAGTGACCCACTCCAAGCAGCAGAATGGAGACCACGATTGTCATGCGCGAAATGATCAGTGCCATGCCGTAATATTGCCTGAATAGCGCCGGTAAAGGCAGGATCCGGCATACTACGGCCATGCGCGGCAGACGAATCGTTGGAGTAGTCGGCGGTTCGGTGCTCGTTCTTCTCGTCGGTCAGGCCGGCCGGACGCAGCAATCTGCGCCGCAGGTGGGGGCCGACTGGCCAATGTACCGGCACGACTATGCCGGCACCGGCTACTCCCCGCTCACACAAATCAACACAAAAAACGTCGCCATCCTGCGCGAGGCATGGACGTATCGGCTTCAGTCAGACGAACCGGCTTCGGGCCCGCCCGCACGAGGCGGTGCTTCGGGACCGAATTCTCAGGCGACGCCCATCGTCGTCGACGGCGCGATGTACCTGCCGACGGCAAACGCCGTTGTGTCGCTCGACCCAGAGACCGGATCGGAACGCTGGCGATACGTCGTCGCCGACGGTGTGCCGTCTCGCCGCGGAGTTGCGCATTGGTCGGGAGACGGCGGTGCCGCGCGCATCCTTTTCATGGCCGGCCGTCGGTTGATCGCCGTCGATGCTCAGACAGGTAAGCCCGTCGCCGAATTTGGCACCAACGGTCAGGTCGATATCGTCGTGCCCTACAACTCGGTGCCGCTCGTTTACAGAAACGTCGTCGTGGTGGGCGCCAACAACCCGCCGGGGTCTGGAGGCGCGGTTGGAAATGCGCGTGCCTTTGACGCCCGCACCGGTACGAAGCTTTGGGAATTCAGCTCGGTGGCGCAGCCTGGCAGCGTTGGTCACGACACGTGGGACGGTAACAGCTGGCAGGGTCGGTTCGGCGCCAACGCCTGGCCGTTCTACTTCACGCTGGATGAACAACGCGGACTTCTCTACCTGCCTCTCGCGTCGCCGATTCCGGGTGGCTACGCTGGCGATCGCGCCGGGGCCAACCTCTATGGAAACTCCGTAGTGGCGGTGGACGTTCAAACCGGCACATACAAGTTTCACTTTCAAACGATTCACCATGACATGTGGGATGCGGATCCACCCGCACCCCCTGGACTCATCGACATCGTCAGAGACGGACGCCGGATTCCGGCGATGGCACTCACGACCAAGTCGGGTTACATGTACATCCTGAATCGCGAGACGGGCCAGCCGATCTTTGGTGTCGTGGAACGGCCGATGCCGAAGAGCGACGTTCCTCTCGAGCGGGCCTTCCCCACGCAACCAATTCCAGTGAAGCCGCCGCCTCTCGCGCGCGTGGCGTACGGTCCGCAGGATCTCGTCACCGGGGCAGATACGACTCCGGAACACGCAGCCGCGTGCCGGGAACTGATCGAGAAAAGCGGCGGCGTACTCAACGCGGGACCGTTTACGCCGTGGAAGTATCGGGCGCTGGGAGCGACGACGCCGATTTCGCTCGTCTTCCCGGGCGGACTGGGTGGACCGAACTGGGGTGGAACAGCGTTGGACGTTGTGTCTGGATATGTTTTCGTGGCGACGCAGGACGTCGGCGCGCTTGGCTTTGTCCGCCAGGCGCGCGAAGGCGCACCCGTTGCCTACGAAAAGGCGACGCCGGGGCGTGCGACGTTCGACGTGCCTGTTGGCGCTCAAAGCTGGCCCTGTCAGAAGCCGCCATGGGGCAGCTTGATCGCCGTGAACGCGGCGACGGGCGATATCGCATGGCGCGTTCCGCTCGGCATCACGGAGCAGCTTCCTGCCGGGAAACAGCACACCGGCCGTCCCGTCCTGGCCGGTCCGATTGCAACGGCCGGCGGCGTGCTGTTCATCGCGTCAACGGACGACAATCGCTTCCGGGCGTTAGATTCGCGAAGTGGCAAGGAGCTGTGGGCGCTCGCCCTGGAACGAAGGGGCAACGCCAACCCCATCACCTACCTTGGCCGGAACCGCAAACAGTACGTCGCCGTCGTCGCCACCGACACCCTCAGGGTGTTTGTGTTGCCAGACCGGCAGTGAGCTCCGCGGTGAAGCTGGCGGGTAGTCCCTTTTTTGTCTCGCGCAGGATTTCGATGATGGCGCGGCGACCGTCCGGCGACAAATTCGAGTAGTCCCAGTCTTTCGCTGCGCCAGACAGTACTTCCCACAACCGTTCGTATACCAGCGCTTTCGCCTGTTGCGGCAGCGCATCGAACGCTTCCGAGTAAATCATGTAACTGCAGGGATAGCGCAGGAGCCTCCGCGTGAGATCGAGCTCGTGCAGCGACCGTCCTTTCGCGTCACGTGGGCCTCTGGCGGCAAAATCATTCGCGAAGCCGGATGCGCCGGCGATGGGCGACGGAAGGGGCGCCTCGTCCGCGAACAACATGTAGTCGGCGAGCTCGATCGCCGTGTCGCGCACGTCTCCCGGCGACACAGCGGGCTTCTGTGGCCCTCCATCTGCGGCGATTCGCGCCTGCCAACTCAACCGAATCAGCAGGTTCGTCATGTGCGTCTGATGGTTGAGCACCATCAACGCAGCGATATCGCTGTGCGGTGTGAGATAGGCGGCGGTGTCGAATGCCTCGCTGCCGGTCGCCAGCTTCGGTGCTGTGTCGGCGCGTACGTACGAGCGCGGCACATGCAGAACAGGTACGTTGCCGAGGTGCCTGACAGGCACCTGTTTCCCCGTCACGTACCAGCCTCCCCATCGATCTTCGATCGGCGTTCGATGGTCCATCGGCCAGCCTTGAGCGTATTCGTTCTGGTCGTCCGAGAGCGGCAGCACGCTCATCGTGAGAAGGCCGGGAACGCCGTGTGTCTGTGGAAGAAGGTGGCACTGGAGGCAGTCGGCGTCGCGGCGGACGAACGCCGGTTTCTCCTGGTTCTGCTGCGGCATCGAGTAGAAGTGAACACCCTGGGTGGCATCGAACACCGTCGCCTCGACGGTATCCGCACCCTTTGCCCAGCCGATGGCGATGGTATCGTTGAAGTAAATGGCGCGCGGCGTGGCCTTGCTGATGTGCGCGCGCTGCAGGCTGTTTTCCGAGAACACGAGCGTCTGCGACGAGACGGGCACGTCGAGCACCTTCAGCACCGCCGGCAGATAGCCGCGCGGCGGCGCGTCGAACGCCAGTTGAATCTCCCCTTTCTCGATGCGCTCGTTCAACCTGACGATCGGGTCCTGGACGGACCGTGTCGAGTATTGAATCGCGGGATGGTCGCGCGCGACCCAGATGTTGCTGTTTTGTGCCGACACCAGCGCGGCGCCGACCGCGACAGCGAGTGCAGCGACAGGCGTCACCAATCGACGCGCAATTGATCCCACTCCCTAATCCCTAATCCCTAATCCCTAGTTAGGCTTCAGTATAAGCCCATGCTCCGGCGACTCCGGCGACAACGGTCTCGACCAGTTGCCACGTCGTCGTCAGAACGATCAGGTTTCGCGGGAACAAGTTCATCACGTAGAAGAACAGATTCGGATAGAGGCACGCCAGGCCCCAGCACAGGGTCGCGGCGCAGATGGCGGTCGTCAATCCGGCGCCAAAACGCGGCCTGACGGCGGCATACGTCCAGACCAGAATGAAGCCGAACCCGAAGCTGAAGAGCACGAACCAGATGATCATCGATGGTGCGATTGGCGGCTGATTGAGCGCGGCCATGGCCGCGTTCATCTGTTCTTCGACGACCATCACGTTGAGCACGAACTCGCTGGCGTTGATGATGAGGCCCGCGATGAATCCGCCGACGAGGACACGAGCGAGGTTGATCCGGCCCATGCAGACACCTCCTGACGACGATTCGTTGAAGTTGGCGGAACGCAGGCAGGGCTAAAGCCCTGCGCTACCGCCGTCACAGCGCGGCTATCGAACCCGCCAGCCAGGCTCGGCGTCGACACTCACGAGCACCGGCTGACCGGTTTCTGAACTTGCGGCCAGCACCATGCCGTTCGATTCGATGCCCATCAGCTTTGCCGGTTTGAGATTGGCGACGACGACAATCGTCCGACCGACGAGCGACTCGGGTTGATACGCCTCCGCGATGCCGGCGAGAATCGTGCGCTGTTCGGTGCCGAGGTCGACCAGAAGCTTCAACAGCTTCTTCGACTTCGGAACGTTCTCGGCCGTGATGACCTTTGCCGTACGCAGCTCGACGCCCATGAATTGATCGATCGAAATACGCCCATCGGTGGCGGGCGTGGCCAGCGCAGGTGGTGTGGCGGTGGTGGGTGGCGTTGCCGTGGCAGCCGAAGTGGCTGACGCGGGCGCGGTTGGTGCTGGCGGCTGGGTCTCAGACACAATTTTCTCCTTCGCACTCTTGCGATCGAAACGGGGCCAGAGCGGCACGTCCTGAATGAGCTTGCGCTCTCCCTCGGAGCGCCAGCGTCCATCGCGATTGAGGCCGAGCACTTCCGACCATGCGCCGACGCGGCGCAGGATCTCGCTCGACGAGGCCGGCATGACCGGCGAGAGGAGGACGGCCGTCAGACGAAGTGCTTCGGCCGAGTCGTACAACACCTGCGAGAGCGCGTCGGCCTTGGACGGATCTTTCGCAAGCGCCCACGGCGCATTGGATGCGATGTACTCGTTCGTGGCATCGACGAGCCGGTACGCGGCCGCAACCCCGGTATGGATCTCGAGGGCGTCCATGGCTCTCTGATAGTCGCGCGCGGCGTCATCGCCGATGCGAGCCAGCCGATCGGTGCCGACGCCGGTTGGCGTCAACAGCCCCCCGCGATACTGGTTGGCCATCGCCGTGACTCGACTGACCAGGTTCCCGAGATTGTTCGCCAGGTCCGAGTTGTACTTCTCGTCGAAGCGCTCCCAGGAAAAATCGCCGTCCTCGCCGAAGATGATTTCCTTTACGAGATACAGGCGAAGCGGATCGATGCCGTGCCGATGCGCGGCCTCCGTCGGGTTCACGATCGTTCCGGGGTTCGATTTGCTCATGCGCTGACCGGCCAGAGAAATGAAGCCGTGCGCGAAGACCTTGCGCGGCACCGGGAGCTTCGCACTCATCAGCATGGCCGGCCAGATGACCGTGTGGAACCGCGTGATGTCCTTGCCGATCAGGTGCACGTCGGCCGGCCACCACTTCTCCAGGCGTTGAGGGTCGGTTCCAAGTCCCACCGCCGAGGCGTAGTTGATGAGGGCGTCGAACCACACGTAGACGACGCTCGATGGATCCCACGGCAGCGGAATACCCCACGACTGCCCTGCGCGGCTGATCGAGATGTCTTCCAGGCCGCTTTCGAGCAAGCGGAGCTGTTCGTTCCGGCGCGCCTCGGGCTCGGAAAATCCAGGGTTGGTCGTAAAGAGATCGAGCAGCGGCTTCTGGTACTTCGACAGTCTGAAGAAGTAGTTCTTTTCCTTGATCCACTGCGGCACATTCTGCGGATGCAGCGGGCATCGTCCGTCGACAAGTTCCTTCTCGGGTTTGAATGCCTCGCATCCGACGCAGTACCAGCCTTCGTACACACCTTCGTAGATGTCCCCGGCGGCGTAGACGCGCTGAACCAGCTCCCTTACGCCTGCCTTGTGGTTCGGCTCGGTGGTGCGGATGAAGTAGTCGTAGGAGAGATCCAGAGAACGCCACGTCTTCTGGAACAGCTCCTCCATCCGATCGCAATACTCGAGCGGATCGAGCCCCTGTTCCTGGGCGCTCTTGTAGACGTTCTGCGAGTGCTCGTCGTTGCCCATGACGAAGTACGTGTCGATGCCGGTCAGCCGCTTGTAGCGGGCGATGACATCGCCGCAGACCTTCTCGTAGGCCGTGCCCAGATGCGGAGCGCTGTTGACGTAATCGATGGCGGTCGTGAGATAGAAGCGCGACACGAATCCCTCTAATCCCTAATCCCTAAGCCCCAATCCCTAGCCCTTAGCCTTCAGCCCTGTCCAGGTACGCCTTGATCGCCGCGGCTTGAACGTCCTTCACCGGCAGACCGCGTTCCGATGCGATTCGCAGGCAATCGTCGAACTCGGGCGCGGCATTGACGACGGTCTTGCCCAGACGCGCCAGCTTGAACTTCACGGGTCCCAGCGGCGTGCGTACCACAACGATTTCACGATCGAGGCGCTCTCGCAACACCTCGTGATACCGCACCCCAATCGTGGTGGTCTCGCGAAAGACGATGCCGGTGAACGTCTCGCGATCCTCGGGGCGCGCCAGAATCGTGAGCAGCGTGCCCGGACGGTTCTTCTTCATCTGGACCGCGGCGAAGTACACCTCGAGCGCCCCGGCGGCATAGAGCCGCTCCATCACGAGGCCGAAGATCTGCGGGTTCATGTCATCGATCTCGCACTCGAGCACGAGGATGCGCTCTGTGTTCGGCCGGTCCGTGCCAGTGCCGAGGAGCACCCGCAACACGTTCGGCGTGTTCGGCAGGTCGCGATCGCCGGCGCCGTATCCCACGCTGTCGATCGTCATGGCGGGAACCGGGCCGAATGACGTGGCATAGCCCGTCACGAGCAGGGCGCCAGTTGGTGTCACCAGCTCGCTCTGCACGCCAGAGGAGTACACGGGCGCGTTACCGAGCAGCTTCACAGTAGCGGGCGCAGGCACCGGAAAATGGCCATGCGCCGAGTTCACCATGCCGCCGCCGACGTTCAGCGCGGAGCTCACGATGCGATCGGCGTTGACACCACTCGAGCGCGAAGACGGCTCCGACGATGTCGATAATCGAGTCGAGTGCGCCGACTTCGTGCAGGTGTATCTGGTCGATCGGGATCTGATGGATGGCCGCTTCGGCCTCTCCCAGACGGTGGAAGAGCGCCTTCGCGCGATCCTGGCCCGCCGGCGAAAGCGCCGAGCGCTCGATAAGGCGGTAGATCTCCGTCAGGCTGCGATGGGGATGATGGTGATGGGCGACCGCCGCAGGCGGTGCGCGTGCTCGTGGGTGTGCGGGTGCGCATGAGCGTGATCGTGACCGTGTTCATGATCGTGGGTGATGATCGCCATGACCGCCGGCGTGTGTGGCAGCATCGTTTTCATCGACGATGAACTTGGTGGCAGAGACGCCGGCGCGAAGCACGCGCCTGGCCGAGACCGAGGCTCCGTCGATGGCAAGGCTGCCCAGCGCGCGTCGCAGCTCTTCGAGCGGCAGGCCGGCGTCGAGAAAGGCGCCCAGCACCATATCGCCCGATGCGCCGTTGAAACAGTCGAAATAGAGAATGCGGGACATGATGCAGCTGCAGCCAGCATCATAGTTTACCTGCTTCGCGGAAGCTGAAATAGCGCGTGTCGGCCAGGATGACGTGGTCGATGACATCGATCCCCATGATCTCCCCCGCCTGGACCAGCCTCCGCGTCAGGTCCACATCGTCGCGGCTCGGGAGCGGATCGCCGGACGGGTGATTGTGAAAGAGCACGATCGCGGCGGCGGCTGCAGATGCCGCTTCGCGGAAGATCTCGCGGGGATGTGCGGGACTCGAGTTGAGCGTGCCGACCGAGATGATCGACGTCCGGATGAGCCGGTGCCTGGTATCGAGCATCATCAGCCCGAAGTGTTCGACGGGCCTGGAGCCGAACTGCGGCAGCAGGTAGCCGGCAGTCTCGCGCGGCGTGACAAACTGCAGCCGCGCCTGCGGACATCGGAGCAGCGTGCGGCGCCCGAGCTCGACCGCCGCCAGCACCTGAGCGGCCTTGGCCAGGCCCATGCCATCGATCCGGCGAAGTTCGTCCACGCTGGTCCGTGGAATGCCGTGCAACCCGCCCGTGATCTCCAGTACTTCATTGGCGACCGACAGCGCATTTCCGCGCCGCGAGCCGTTCCCGAGGACGATCGCCACCAGCTCGTTGTCGCCCAGTCCGGCGGCTCCCAGGCGAAACAGCTTTTCGCGCGGGCGATCGTTTACCGACAGCGCTTTCATGGCCAAGTTATACTCAGGCGGATGCCGCGCCGAAATCTGTCCGGGTTGTCTGCCGCATGTCTCTGTTCCCTTCTTGTCACCGTGGCCTGCGCGACGCCCCCGACACGGGAAATGGATCAGGCCCAGGGCGCGATCGATGCCGCCAGAGCCGCAGGCGCCGATCGCTACGCCACCGCGCAGTATCAGGGCGCTGTACAAGCGCTTGCGAGCGCCCACACAGCCGTCGAGCAACGCGACTATCGTCTGGCGCTGAATCACGCGCTCGACAGCCGCGAGCGTGCGCAGAACGCGGCGAAGGAAGCGGCCAGCCAGCAGGGCGTCCTGCGCAGCGATGCAGAGCGGCGTCTCGTTCAGGTGACGGCTCTTCTCGATCAGGCCAGGCAAAAGCTCAAGGCGGCTGAAACCGCGCGAGTGCCACGCCGTTCGCTCGTCATCGCACGCACCGCCATCGGCGACGCCGAAGCTTCTCTGCAAAAAGCGGGCACGGACATCCAGGAAGGCAATTACCGGGAAAGCCAGGACCGACTGGCGGAATCTGCCAAGAAACTCCAGTCAGCGATTGCAGAAATCGACACGGCCACGAAAGGGCGCCGCTAGTCCGCGAACCAGGTTCCTTCGAAGACCAGCCTCGCCCACCCCGTCAGAAAGATGTTGCCATCGTCGAGCCACTCGACGCGCTGGCTGCCACCCGGCGAAACAATCTCGACGTCGCGCAACGCACCGCCGAACGACGCCGCGGCCACAGCCGCGCCGCAGGCGCCCGTGCCCGATGCCTGCGTGGGCCCGACCCCACGCTCCCAGATCAGGATGCGCACGCGCCCGGGGGCTTCCACGCTGGCGAACGAGACATTGGTGCGATTCGGAAAATGTGGATGATGCTCGAGCGCGGGCCCAAGCGTGTGCAGCCGCGTTTCGAGGAGCGGGCCGCCGAGCAATACGCACTGCGGGTTGCCGACCGACAACGTCACGGCGCGAACCTGCTCGCCGGCTGCCTGGAGGTCGACTTGTCTCACGTCTTGCGGCGCACCCATGGCCGCGCGGAACGTCAGCGTGTCGCCATCCCTCCCCCTCAACTCCAGCACCTTGGGGCCCGCCGGCGTGTCGATCGTCACCTGGGTCGTGCCAGGACGCTCGCGGACCGCAAGCGCGGCCAGGCAGCGGATTCCATTGCCGGATACTTCGGAAGGACTGCCGTCGGCGTTGAACAGCTTCATGCTGATTGATGACGAGCCGAGTGTGTAGATCATCAACCCATCGGCACCGATACCCTCGTGGCGGCTGCACATCGCGCGGGCCACCACACCGGGATCGACACCGCGGACAGCCGGCTCCGGGGCGAGGAGAAAGTCGTTGCCATAGGCGTGTCCCTTCACGATTGGAATGCGCGTCGGCATCAGCTACACCTCACAGAACGCCAGCAGGTGCCATCCGAAGCGCCGCGTCAGGGATCGCGGCAGCGCATTGAACAGCCCGACGAAGCACGTGTTGTAGAGCGTGCCTTTCAGGCCGCCGTGCAGCCTGGTCTTCACCGGAAATCGCTCGGGCACGATGCGCACGCGCGAAAAATCTCTCAGGAGATGGCGGAATTCGCCGATGGAATACTTCTTCAGCATCGGCGCATCGACATGCTCCAGATCGACTTTCGTGATGTGCGACAACGCGTTCAGCCATGAGATCCGGTTGTACACCTGAAACACGGCGACACCGCCGGGCTTCAACACGCGCCGGCACTCGCCGACCAGCGCGCGATCGTCCGAGGTGTACTGCACGACGCCGTGGGCGTAGACGAGATCGAACGACCCGTCACGAAACGGCAGCGCTTCGCCGTCGGCCACCGCCAGGGCAACAGGAAGCTTCTCGAGCGCGAAGTTCTGCGCGGCGAGCGCGATGGAGGACGGCGCAAGGTCGATCCCCGTGGCGAGTGCACCGTGGCGGGCAAACCGGATCAGATCGGTTCCGGCACCGCATCCGACCTCGAGCACCCGGCGACCGCGATAGCGATCGAAGGGGACGAGCTGGGGCAGATGGTGGAGCTTCTCGAAGTGGTACTGCTCGAGGTCGGCGAAGAAACCCGGAGAGCCCGGCGGGTGCGTGGTGATCTCGAGATCGTGGATGTGCGTATTCCAATACGCGCGCACGTCACGCTGGGACGAGGGGCGATCCGAACGGTTGGGCACGGACGCCTACTATAAGATAGTTCCCGCTTGATTCGAGATCTCCAGCGGCTTGCCGAACGCGAGTTCGACGTGCTCGTGGTGGGCGGCGGCATCTACGGGCTGACCATTGCCTACGACGCCGCGCAACGCGGGCTGTCTGTCGCGCTCGTCGAACGCGGCGATTTCGGAGGCGCCACGTCGTTCAATCATCTGAAGACAATCCATGGCGGTTTGCGGTACCTCCAGTCGGCCGACATCCGCCGCATGCGCGAATCGAACCGCGAGCGCCGGGCATTTGGACGGATGGCCCCGCGGTTCGTGGCTCCGCTGGCGTTTGCCATGCCGACCGGTTCGTCTCTCACGCGCAATCCTCTTGCGATGAAGACGGCGCTCGCGGTCGAGGCCATGGTCGGCTCCGATCGGAACGACGGTGTAGACGAGTCACGGCACCTTCCAGCGGGCCGCGTGATTGCCGGCAACGAGTGCCGCGAGTTGTTCGAGGGAGCGCTGCGATCCGTCGCTTCCGCTGCTGTCTGGCACGACTATCAGACCATTGACGGCGATCGCCTGACGCTCTCGTTTGCCAAGGCCGCGGTGAAGCATGGCGCCGTGCTGGCCAACTACACGGAGGCCTCCGGGCCGCTCCGTGCCGGACAGCGGCTTGCCGGTGTGAAGGCGCGCGATCTCCTCGCGGGAAAGGATCTCGATATCCGAGGGCGCGTGGTTGTGAACGCCGCGGGACCCTGGGCCGCGACGCTGCTCGATCGCGCGGGAGTGCGTTGCCGGTGGCCGCTCTTGAAAGCCATGAACCTGATCACATCGCGGCCGGCTCGCAAGGCCGCGCTGGTGGCGCCGATGCGCGAGGGGCGGGCGCTCGTCATGCTCCCCTGGCGGGAACGGACACTCATCGGAACCAGTGAATCGGCCGACGAACGCCCGCCCGACGATCAGGACGCGCGGCGCGATGAGGTCGATGGCTTCGTCCGCGAAATCAACGAGACCTTCCCTGCCCTCAAACTGGATGTTCGAGAAATCACCTTCGTTCACCGCGGCATCGTCCCTGCCGCGATCGATGGCCAGCGCCTGTCCCTGCTTCGCCACTCGCGGATCATCGATCACGAGCGCGAAGGAGCCGAGCCGGGGCTGATTTCGATCGTCGGCGTGAAGTACACGACCGCGCGCCTGGTTGCCGAACGCACCGTCGACCTGTTGCTGCAGAAACTTGGACGAGCGCCGGTTGCCTGCCGTACCGCCGACACGCCGTTGCCCGGCGCCGGCTTGAACGATGCCGATGCTTCCGACCCGATCGTGCACGCGATTCGCGAAGAAATGGCTCAAACCCTGGTCGACGTGGTCGTCCGACGAACCGGCCTGGGGTCCGCCGGCCATCCCGGCGAGGCTGCGGTGAGTGACGTCGCGGGCCGGATGCGCGCGGCTCTCGGATGGTCCGAGGATCGAACGCAACGCGAGATCGAGGCGCTTCGCAACTTCTATCAGGTTGTCTGACAGGACGTGCCATGTACAAGCCGACATCCGTCGCTTTCGTGATCGCTGCCCTGGTGGTCTCAACATCCTGTACGACGACGGGCCCGGGGACGGCGCCGGAGTACGACGTCATCATCCGCGGGGGGGACGTGTACGACGGTTCGGGCGCGGCTCCCGTTCGCGCCGACGTCGGCGTTCGCGGCGATCAGATCGCCACCATCGGCGATCTCAGTCAGGCAAAGGCTGCCAGCGATGTCGATGCCCGTGGACTCGCCGTGGCACCCGGCTTCATCAACATGCTGAGCTGGGCCACCGAGTCGCTCCTCCACGACCCGAAGTCGCAGAGCGACATCAGGCAGGGGGTGACGCTCGAGGTCATGGGCGAAGGCGAGTCGATGGGCCCGCTGAATCCGTCGATGAAGAAGATGGCGGCGGAGCTTCAGGCGGATATCAAGTACCCCATCTCCTGGACGACGCTTGGAGAGTATCTGGCGTTTCTCGAAAAGAAAGGCACCTCGACGAACGTGGCTTCGTTTGTCGGAGCGACGACGGTGCGGATCCACGAGCTTGGGTATGCTGATCGGCCACCGACTCCGGAAGAGCTCGGGCCGCATGCGCGCGCTGGTTCGCGCGGCCATGGAAGAGGGCGCGCTCGGCGTCGGGTCGTCGCTCATCTACGCCCCGGCGTTTTACGCAAAGACGGACGAATTGATCGCGCTCTGTGAAGAGGCGGCGAAATACGGCGGGATGTACATCTCTCACATCCGCAGCGAGGGCAACGCCCTGCTCGAAGCCGTGGACGAGTTGATTCGCATCGCGCGCGAGGCGAAGCTGCCCGCCGAGATCTATCACCTGAAGGCCGCGGGCGAGCAGAACTGGCCGAAGATGGATCAGGTGATCGCCCGCATCGAAGCCGCCCGCGCACAGGGGCTGCAGATCACCGCCGACATGTACACCTATCCTGCCGGCGCGACCGGGCTCGACGCGGCGATGCCGCCGTGGGTGCAGGAAGGGGGGCTGCGCGAATGGATCCGGCGGCTGAAGGATCCCGCCATCCGCGCGCGCGTCAGGCGCGAGATGAGCACGCCGACAAACGCGTGGGAGAGCCTGTATCTGGCGGCGGGCTCAGCGGAACGGGTGCTGCTCGTGGCGTTCAAACAGGACGCGCTGAAGCCGCTCACAGGGAAGACGCTCGCCGAGGTCGCGAAGATGCGGGGCAAGTCTCCCGAGGAAACCGCGATGGATCTGGTCATCGAGGATGACAGCCGCGTCGGGACCGTGTACTTCCTCATGTCGGAAGACAACATCCGGAAACAGCTCAAACTGCCATGGGTCAGCCTGGACTCCGACGCGGAATCGCTGGCGCCCGAAGGCGTCTTCCTGAAGTCGAACCCCCATCCGCGCGCCTATGGGAACTTTGCGCGTCTGCTCGGGCGCTACGTGCGCGAGGAGAAACTGATGCCCCTCGAAGAAGGGATCCGGCGCCTGACATCGTTGCCTGCCACGAACATGAAACTCGACAGGCGCGGCGCGCTCAAGCCCGGCCACTACGCCGACGTCGTCGTGTTCGATCCGAAGACGATTCAGGACCACGCGACGTTCGACAAGCCTCATCAGTACAGCACCGGCGTCGCGCATGTGTTCGTCAACGGCGTGCAGGTGCTGAAAGCCGGCGAGCACACCGGCGCGACGCCAGGTCGATTTGTCCGCGGACCTGGGTTCAAGCCCAAGAAATAACAGCGGATTAGGGATTCGGGATTAGGGCCAATGGTGAATAGCCATACTCTCGCATCCCGATCGTTTCTCGTCTCGGTAGTATCGGTAGCGCAGGGCTTCAGCCCTGCCTCAGTACGTAGTGTCCGGCTTTAGCCGGACTCTCAAGGCCGCCTGACAGAAGGGCCTCGGCAGTCGTTTGGCGGCTAACAAATTGCCCAGGGCAGTGCCCGTTGTTTGTGCTAGCATCCGCGCGATCAACACGTTACGTCTGGCAGGATTCTGCAGACCATTCCGGAAATGGCCGCATCGGACTGGAGTCTGGGGAATCCAATCAATACTTGTTATGCCGCTGGCACCTTGGAATCTTCAGACGGGGGAGTTTTAGAATGCAAGTCTCAAAAGAACGCCTGCCTGTTCTCCTGCAAGCGCCCGGCGCCATGATGAGATCCGAGCCGTGGGGTGGGATGGCTGTCTCTTACGTACAGTTAGCGAAGGGCACAGACTTCACCCCTTTACTCAAAGGCTTGAGGGACGACCTGTGTCAGTGTCCCCATTGGGGCTACTTGCTCAAAGGGTCACTGCATTTGCGTTTCGCGGATGGCCGCGAAGAGGTCGTCAGGGCCGGCGAACCGTGGTACGCGCCGCCCGGGTAAGCACATCTGCGATTGCCGGCCAAGGAAGCACACGGAGCGTCGAGTTGCCGCAGACCAGACCGATGAGATGCGGCAACTGATGAGCCATACGGCCGGCTTCGACGTGAACGAACGGGATGCAAGGCCAACCTCAGAGATTCAGACCTCCAAGCGATGATCGACAAGTTGGCCATGCTTCCGCTCGCCGCCCAGCCGGGCAGCGATTGGCGCTACGGACCTAGCGTCGACATTCAGGGGTATATCGTCGAGAAGCTGTCGGGCCAGAAGCTCGACGCCTTCTTGAAAACGAAGATCTTCGAGCCGCTCGAAATGAAGGACACTGGCTTCTGGGTGGACGCCTCGAAAGTCAGTCGCGTGACGAACGTGTTCACCTACGGTCCTGACAACCGCATCATTGCAGCGCCACCACAGCGAGACCCCTCATCGAAGCCTGTGTTTCTGTCCGGCAGCGGGGGACTGCTCTCGACCACCGACGACTACTTCCGGTTTGCACAGATGATGCTGAACGGCGGCCACGCCACGGCAAGCGGTTCCTCAAAGGCGTCAACCGTGGACGATGCGAACCAACGTGCTCGAGGGGGGGTCAAGGTCGAACCTTCGGCCCCGGCCACGGATTCGGGCTGAGACTTTGCGATCGTCCGGTCCCGCGGTGACCCGGAGGGCCGGAATTCCTTCTACTGGGGTGGGTGCCCCAGTGCGACCGCTATCACGTCGACAACGGTGTATCAGGCGTTTCTGGATCCGAAAAAGTGAGAGAGCCTGTCGAACGTCGGCGAGCCGCGCGGCGCTAACAAACGAATGGAGCGGCCGCGCGCGAGCGTCAGAAAGGTTTCTGGTGAATCGCAAGGCACTGATCGGCCAGCTTGTCGGGCTGATGGTCATCATCTTCGCGACTGCGCAGAGTGGCCGGGCCCAGAGTCCGATTCCCCGTAGCTCACCAGTGGTCCATCCGGATCGGACGGTCATGTTCGAAATTCTTGCACCGGAGGCCCGCGCTGTTTCCGTGCGGATGGCAAATGTGGCTGCCAGGGCTGGAGCACTACATCCCATGACCAAGGGCAGCGACGGAACGTGGCGGGTGACCATCGGACCCCTGGCCCCGGAGATCTACGAGTACTCAGTCGTCGTCGACGGAACAGCGGTCCTGGACGGGCGGAATCCTTTCATGAAGCCCGGCGATTTTGCTGCGAGCCTTCTTGAGGTCCCTGGCACACCCCCGATGGTCTGGGAGCGCCAGGACGTGGCTCATGGTGGCCTTGAACTAGTGCAGTACCGCTCTACACCCTACAACGCGAGTCGCAATCTCTACGTCTATCTACCGCCTCAGGACTATTCCGAGCCCTCCCGTCGATTCCCGGTGCTGTATCTTCGCCACGGCAATGGTGACTACGAGGTGTCATGGCCGTTTCAGGGGAGGGCTGGGGTCATCCTCGAGAACCTAATCGCTCAGGGTAAGGCCCTTCCCATGATCATCGTCATGCCCTACGGTGAAAGTGGCGCGACTGGGGGAGGAACTCCAGAAGGCAGGAACAAACTCGACAGCGAGCTTCGGAACGACGTCGTCCCCCTCGTCGACGCTCGCTTCCGCACGCTGTCTGATCGCGACAGCCGGGCGATTGCGGGGCTCTCAATGGGAGGCAGCCAGGCCGCGGTCTCCGCTTTTGGGCATCTTGACCAATTCGGTTGGCTCGGTATCTTCAGCTCGGGCAACCCCGCCAACGATCCTATCGACCGTTTCCTTCTGCCGCTCGTCAGAAACGCTGGCGACATCAATTCGAGGCTGCGGCTTCTGTTCTTGAGTTGTGGCACAGAAGATCCGCGTTACCCGTTCTACCTGGTGACGCTGAAGGAACTCGACGCACGAGGCGTCAAGCATCAATGGTACGGAACCGGCGGCAATCACGAATTCAAAGTGTGGCGCAACTCTCTGGAGCAGCTGCTGCCGATGCTCTTTCGGCCGAATTGAGGGTACGGGCTAACACGGCATGCAGCCGACAGCGCCCGTGACTCATAGGCGCTGCGGCTGATGCCCAGCGTTAGAACCTCTACGGCGTCGCCCTGCCAGAGATGACGTAGGTCGCGCCTGCGGTGAAACCGAATGTCGGATCGCGTTCGGTGAAGCCGGCCAGGATACCGGCATCGAGGCGCAGCATCCGGTACGTGTAGCGACCGGCCAGCCGGAAGACGGCGCGGCTTTCGAGCCCGGCCGGAACGACGTCGGCAAACGGCGGCAGCCGACCGTTGAATTCGCCCACCATCTCGAACTCGTTGGTCAGTGCGCGGGCAATCGAGGCGCCGAAGGTCATGGCGGTCACCGCGTCGGGCGCGTCGTGCCGGATCTTCCATCACGATCAGCCCGACGTTGCCCACGGTGCGCACCGATCGAACGGTCTTGGCGATGAGGAACGAGGCGAAGAAGTCGGTCGTGCCGAGGCCGATGCCCTTGTCGGGTTCGGCCAGCGGCAACCTGGTACCGAAGTCGCAACCCGAGCGCGGGCCGCGATGCCGACTCGGAAGCATCCGGATCTTGGTCGCGACGAGGACGTCTTCAAGACCCGACGCGTGGTCGCCCGGAAGCAGCAAGGTCGTGTGTTCGAGCGGCGCTTTGAAACGCCCATTCACGTCGAGGTTCTGATAGATGCCGCCGTCGATCTGCACCTCGGCCACGGCGCCGGCGCCGATGCTGACGCCGACGGTGCCGATGTGCTCGATGTCTCCTTCGAGCCCGTTGGCGAAGTTCCGCTGATCTTGTCGAACGAGACGCCGCCCTCGAGCAGTACGCGGCCGGCGCCGATCGTCTCGGGATCTTCGGTGACGAGCGGCCGCTGCTGCGCGTGCGCCGCTCGTCGTGACGCTCAGAAAGAGTGCAAACACAATGAAGCTTCGGATTGTCATGAGCATGAATCGTTCCCCCAGGTTCACCACCGCCGCCGGCTGTCGAGAAGAATCGTGACAGGGCCGTCGTTGGCCAGCTCCACCTCCATGTGCGCCTGGAACTCGCCTGTTTCCACTTTCAGGTTCAGTTCGCGAAGCTCGCGGACCAGGGCCTCGTAGATCGGCCTCGCGCGTGCCGGCGCCTCGGCGTCGTCGAAGGACGGGCGCCGGCCTTTTCGGCAGTCACCGCAGAGGGTGAACTGCGACACGGCGAGCACGGAGCCTCCCGCCTCGCCGAGCGACACGTTCATCTTGCCCGCATCATCCTCGAAGATTCGAAGACCGCTCACTTTGCCGGCGACGTACTTGATGTCGTCGGGACCATCACCCTTTTCGACGCCGGCGAAGACGAGCAGGCCTCGTCCGATCTCGCCGACGGTGCGGCCATCCACGCGCACGCGCGCGAAGGTCACGCGCTGAACGACCGCACGCAAGGGTCAGTAGCGAATCTGGAGCAGCTGGGGGGGATCCTGCTCCTCGAGAATGTCCACCGCCGGATTGAGCCGCGTGTCGAGCAGATGCCGCGGCGATACGTTCGAAAGCGCCTTGAGCATGGAGTTCTTGACGCCCACGTTCTCGCGCTCGAGATCCATCAACAGCTGCTTGATGCGCTGGCGCTGCAGGCTCAAATCGCCGCACGCTGGACAGCAGCAGCTGATGACGGGCAGCTTCATCGACGTCGTGTAATCCCTGCAGTCGGCCTCGTTGACGTACACGAGCGGCCGAATCACGACGTGATTCCCGTCGTCCGACACCAGGCGCGCCGGCATGGCCTTGAGGCTGCCTTCGAAGAACAGGTTCAGCAGCAGCGTTTCGATGAAGTCGTCGGCGTGATGACCCAGCGCGATCTTGGTCGCGCCGATCTTGTCGGCGAGCCGGTACAGGGCGCCGCGGCGCAGGCGCGCGCACAACGAGCACGGCGTGCTGTTGGCGCCGAGCAGGTCGTCCATCACTTCGCCGATCGAGGTGTGTTCGACGTGGCACTCCCATCCGTGCGCGTCGCACGTCCCTTTGATGGTGCCGTGTTGAAAATCCTCGTATCCCGAGTCGATGTTCACGCCGATGATCGAAAAGCTGATGGGCGCGCGCTTGCGGAGCACGTCGAGGATCTGAATCAGCGCCCAGCTGTCCTTGCCGCCGGACAGCCCGACCATGACGCGGTCGCCGTCCTCGATCAGGTTGAAGTCGTGGATCGCCTTCGTGACTTTTCTGGCAACCTTGGCTTCAAGGTGCGTCGAGTACCCCACTCTTTCGTCCTTCTTCATCCGGGGGCCCCTCCCCGGATCCTCGCTCCGCTTGCGGGGCCCCTACGCCCCGCGCCGCTTCGCTCGGTTACGGGTCGATGCGGCCACCGGGCGGCACCCATCCGGTCGTGATATCTGCGTCAGTGTACTCCGGGACGAGGTGAATCATCGCGCCAAGAAAGCGCGGGTCCTGCGGGCACGGTCCCTGTGGCTTGTCACAGGGGACCCTGAGGAACGGTACGAACCCTGCTGTCGTGCGGACGGAAATCTTGTAGAGGTAGCTCGTGGGCTGTACGTCGCGGCGGAACGGTACGCCCGCGGGCAGTGCGAGCGAGACGGCCTTCTTTTCGTCGGGGGCCATGTCGAGCGTTTGCGATTCGCTGCCGGTCGCGACCGTCACACGGTTCTCGACCGCACCGTTCTGAATCTCGACGTTCAATCGCGTGATCGTTTTCGATACCCATTTGTAACCGCCGAGGCTGGCGACAGGTCCGCGCAGCACGACCTCCGCTTTCGCGTTGCCCTTGACCCAGAACCACCAGTCATCCGACTTGGCCGGTGTCTCTTCCGGGTTGAACGCGTTGTCATCGGGGAAATACGCGAACATGTGCGGGGCGGGATTCGGGGGACCGACGACCCTGCGCATGCGGTCGCCGTCCTGCGCCACCGGGAGATCGTGCAGCAACGTGAGCTCGATCGGCAGCCATCGCAGCGGACCGGCTTTGGTGTGTTCACCCGGGCGCAGCGAGACGTAGAGGGGGTTGAAGACGAGCTGTGCGGTGAAGAGCGACCCCACGGCAAACGCCGTCAGTGCCGACCCGAGTCCAGCCGTGGGTGGAATCAGGACGAGAAACAGCGCGTAGAACGGCATGAAGTACCGGCTCCCGACCGGACCGCCTCCCCCGTTCCAGGTGAACGGCCACACGAAGACGTGCATCACCACGGTTCCGGCGATCGTGACGAGCGCCAGCCATTGCCAGAGCTGCTTGTCCTTCGACAACAGGAACAGCGCGATCGCGAGGATGCCCGGGAAGAAATACGGCACGAGCCCCGCATTCCTTCCGGCGAAGAAGTACCACAGGTTGTGAAGAAACACGGAACCCGAATGGGCATTCACCAGCACGTCGCCAACCAGCAAGTCTTCGCGGCCCCTGACCGGACCGATCGTGTCGAAGGTCTCGTACGTGTTGGCGAACGGGAATCCGGTGTGGAAATAGAACGTTTTCCGATCGCCCCCCTGATAGTTGAACTCGCCGGTAATGGCGGCATTTGCGCCGAAAAGCACTCCAGTCACAGCAGCGCAGATGACGAGGCTGGCGATCGCGTGCCTCCACTGACGCCGGCTCGCGGCCAGCAACAGCATCGGCCCGAGGACGAGCAGGTGCGGCGGCTTCGAAAACGTTGCCACTCCAATGAGCACGGCCGCGATGTAGTCGGATGCACGACCGGCCAGCAGCGAGCGCGCCTGGTCGCGCGCGACCTCCTTGTACGCCCAGAAGAAGACGGCGTAGAGCACGAGCGAGAAATTGAACAGCTCGGGCACGAGCCAGACGAAGTACACGGGAACGACCGACGTTCCGAGAAACGCGAGCGCAAGGGCAAGGCGACCCAGTTGGACCGGGTAGCCCCATGGATGAACAGATAGATGACCAGCAGATCGAAGGCGAGCAGCAGCGCGTGAAACACCAGAAACCCGTTCGTGCCGAACAGGTACACGAACGGCGCCGCCACCAGCGGATAAATGTACGACTTCGAGATGTAGAGGCGCGTGTCGCGCTCGGGATCCTCGCGCTTCTGCCATTGGACGAACGGGAACGAGCTCGAGCCCCGAATCTCGACGTCCTTTCCGCGTTTGAGGAAGATGCCCTGCGGGCCCGAGTATTCCTCCCAGACTCTGACGAGATCCTTTCGTTCGAACTGGAAATCGAAGTCGCGCGCGAGGCTGAGGCCAAGCACGTAATAGGTCGATTCGTCCCCTTTGAATGCACCACCGTTGGCCTTCGGGAAATTCACCGAAAGGGCAAACGCCAGCAGCAGAATGCCCAGCAGCGCCGAGGCGATCACGCCGGGTCTGGTCGTCACGGCGTCATCAACCGGTGCACGGCTTTGGGCCATGTCATGCCTGACACCTTCTCGAAGCCGGCCTGCCCCATTCGCTCGGCCGCCCGTGTGTCTTCCATGACCTCGCGCAGGGCGACGGCGAGCGTCTCGGGCCGAGGGGCGCGAGACCCGGCCGTTCACGTTATCACTCACAAGCTCCGCCGGGCCGCCGCTGTCGGTGCAGGTGATCACGGCCTTGCGCGATGCGAACGCTTCGACGGTGACGAACCCGTAGTCCTCGTCATATGGAGGAAAGCACACCGCGCGGCATCGCGCGAGGTGCTCCAGCATCTGGCGATCGTCAATCCGCCCAATCAGCTTGACGCGCGATGAAAGGCCCTCGGGTGGCGATCGCGTGTTCGAGCGCCTGATGCTCTTCGCCCTCGCCGGCGATGACGCATCTGATGCCGGCCGCTTCGGGATTCGCGAGCGCCTCGATGAGCAGTGACAGCCGTTTCAAGGGTGCAAGCCGCGAGATCGCAAAAACATAGTCGCTCGTAGCCTTCACAACGATAGGCGCGTTGCGGAGGTGGCGGGTACAGCGGTTCCGACCTGATGCCGCCGAACCGCGTGAGGCGTCCGCTGACGGTCTGCGAGATCGTAAACACCTTTCGCACGTGTCTGGTCAGCAGGCGCCGATCGGTCCAGCGAATCAACTGACGCCTCGTCAGTTCCTTGAGTCGCCCCTTCCACCGCAGCGGGGCGCTGAACGCGTCCCACTGATCGTAGTACTCGCGCATGGTGTGGTTCAACCACACGACGTGATTGGGATGCCGTACCGCGTAGCTCGGGTAGCGGAGCGAGATCACCTGGTCGATCGGACGGTTGTTATGCCCCAGCCCGACGTCGGTCAGCCAGGCGGCCAGATACGCCGCACCCTGGCGGCCGAAGCGATTTTGCGGCGTCACGACCAGCTCGGCGGCATGGCCTTCTTCGCGCAGCGCCTGAACGAGCGCGCGCGCCATCACCAGATGCCCGCCTTCGACGAACATCGGCGACGATGTGACCACCGCTACTTGATTTCATGCGAGAAACGACAAATCGGCCCGCAGCGGCGCGCTCCGGCTTCCGGCCTTCCTGGCGCGCGAGCCGTCGCAGAGCAGCACGTAAAGCTGCTCCATCTTTCGCACGAACGCCGCGATGTCGTAACGCTCGGCCGTCACACGAGCCGCGGCCGCCAGGCGCGCACGCTCGTCGGGCCGGTTCATCAGATCGAGAATGGCGTTGGCCAGCGCTGCCGCATCGCGCTTCGGTACGATGCGCGCGTCGCGGGCGTCGGTCAGAATGTCGAGCGAGACCATCGGCGTCGGTCGCCACAATCGGCTTCCCGGAGGCGAGCGCCTCGAAGGCGGTCAACGGTGTGCCCTCCCAGAGAGACGGGAACACGCTCAAATCGAACGCGCTGAGAACGGCGGCCACATCTTTCGCGAACCCGACGAACACGAATCGGTCGCCCAGGCCCAGCTGGCGCGCCTGCGCTTCGAGCGCTTCTCGCAGAGGGCCCTCGCCGACGAGGAAGAAACGGGCGCGTGGTTGCTGCTTGATGACCAGGTGAGCGGCCTCGACCAGGTACGAGTTTCCCTTGGACTCGTGCAGCCTCGTCACTGTCCCGACGGCGAAGTCATCCGGGCGGATCTGAAGGTCTTGCCGGGCGGCCGCGATTTCGTCGGCCGAGCGCGCGCGGCTGAACTCATCGTGAGGCGCGCCCAGGTACACGACTTTCACCTTGGACGGCTGGACGAGCCGTGCATGGACGACGAATTCGGCGGTGCTCTTCGAGACCGCGATGGCGATATCGGTGTAGCGCTCGAGAGCGCGATCGGCGATCTTCTGAAACCAGGGCGTGTCGGTCAGGTTCGCGTGCTCGTGCAGGATCGCGGGGATACCGCGCATGGCCGCCGCCAGTCGTCCGAACGTCGTCGCGCCGTAGCCGTGGAGGTGAAGGACGTCGATCTTTTTCTGGTCGATGATCTTCAGCAGTGCCGTGAGCGTCGACGGATCGAACTTGCCTTTGTGCAGATACGTGATGTCGATGCCGAGGGCGTCGAGCGTTTCCTCCGACAGGTCCTTCTTGCGCAGGCTGACGAGCGAGACGTCGAAGCGGGTGGGATCGAACCGGGGAATCATCCAGGCGAACAGACGCTTCACGCCGTGCATGCGCGAGCCTTCCCAGCCGAGATGATCGCAGACCTGGAGCACGCGAATCATGCGCGCGTTCCCACGATCCGGGCGGGCACGCCGACCGCGGTCGCTCGATCGGGAACCGCCTCGCGCACGACGGCGCCGGCGCCAATCACGGCATGCGCCCCGATGATGACGCCATCGAGGACTTTGACCCCGGCCCCCAGCCAGGCCCCTTCGCCCACGCTGATGCCGGCCGACGTGCGCGGCTGATCCAGGACCGGGCGCGACGGATCGCTGAAGTCGTGATCGCCGCCGACGAGATAGCTGTAGGCGGCGATGAGCACGTTCCGGCCGACGTGCACGCGGCTCGCCGAAAAAATTTCGCAGTTGAAGCCGATGTTGACCCCGTCGGCCAGCTCGATATTGCCGTTCTTGCACGAGAGAATCGTGTTGCGCCCGATGAACACACCGCTGCCGATGCGGATGCCGGTGTTCGATTCACCTTTGGCGTCGATCAGGCAGTTGTCGTCGATGACGACGTTGTCGCGCGATGCTGATTTTGTGCGGATGGCGCAACACGACGTTGTGTCCGAACACGACATTGCGTCCGCAGGCGCCAAGCAGCCACGGATACAACGTCTTGCGCAGCACGAGCCCGAGGGCGCCGGGCACGTGTTGCGACAGCGTCACGATGAGCTCGTATTTGATGAGCGAACCCAGGCCGGGCTTACCGACGATGAGGGATGCGTACTTCTCGCGGGCGGACATGCCGGGATGTGCGAGCTCGTCCTGGACGCGCGGAATGGGCTTCACAGCCATCCGCGTTCCCGGTACCACGCGAGCGTCCTGCGAATGCCTTCGCGAAGGCCGACGCGCGGGTCGTAACCGATTTCGGCGCGCGCACGGCTGATGTCGAAGGCGCGGCTCTTGGTGAAGAAGTCCACTCTCCGGCGATAGATCGGCGGCTCGAGGCCCAGCGGCACGCACACCGCTTCGCACGCCGCCCCGGCAAACCAGAACGGCCAGACCGGCAGCTTGAGGGCGGGCGGCCGAACGTGCGCCTCGGCAGCGATCAGCCCTATTAGTTCGTTGAGTGTCGTGACTTCGCCTCCCGCGAGAATGTACGTCCGGTTGGCCGCGGCTGGCACTTCCCCGCACAACCGGAATCCCTCGACGAGGTCGTCGATGTACGTCAGATGATAGAAGATGTCTCCGGACCCGAGCACGACAAAACGCCGCCGCGCCACGCCCCGGAAGAGCTTGAGCAGGCGGCGATCGCCGGGGCCGTAAATGCCCGACGGACGCGCAATCGTCACGGCCAGCCCGGTACGGGCGGCCGCCTCTCGCGCCACGCGCTCCCCTTCGACTTTCGTCTCCTGGTAAATGTCGCCCGGCCGAAGGGGTGCGTCTTCGGTGGCCGGGGGATGCTCGATGTCGCCATGCACGCCGACAGTGCTGCAGTGCACGACACGGCGGGCGCCCGCTTCGGCCGCCGCCTCGATGACATCGCCGACCGCCGTGGCGTTCACCGCGCGATACGCCGACGCTGGAAGCCCTGCCTGCCGATAGACGGCGGCAACGTGATAGACGATCTCGATTCGCTTGACCGCCCGCGCGAGCGCGGCACGATCTTCGAGCGTGCCGATCGCCGGTTCGATGCCCGCCGCTTCGAGCTCTCCCGCCTGTGTGCGCTGACGCACCAGACCGCGAACGTGATACCCGCGCCGGGCCAGCGTTCGCGCAAGATGACCCCCTGTGAACCCGGTCGCGCCGGTGACTAGGACGCGCACCGCTCTGCTGCCACGGTGACGGGCGAACCGGCAAGCCTCAACACGCCAACGCTCGCGAGGCCCCCTTCGAGGCCGCGTGTGAAGCCGGGAGATCCGATCGCCTTGTGAAACGCGATCGGCAGCACGAACTGCCGGTGCGTGGCGACGATGCGAAACCCGTGGCGGTCGAGCTCGCGGGCGATATCGCCGGCGCCGAACACGCGATAGGCCTCGACCGTGCTTCCCATGGCCTGCGCGAGGCGGCGCCAGACCGCCTGCACTGAGGCGACGCTGCAGAGCGCCGGATAATCGAACACGACCCGATGGTGGCTCACGCGGCACAGTTCCGCAAGCGCCCGTCGCCAGTCGGGAACATGCATGAGCATGCGCAGGCAGACCACGCCGTCGAACGACCGGTCGGCGAAGGTCAGCGCATGCGCGTCGCCCTCGCGAAAGTCGATGGTCAGTCCCAGCGCTGACGCGCGTGTCCGCGCGACGCCCAGCATCTCGCTCGAGGCATCGGCGCCGGTGACGTGGGCGCCTCGCTGCGCCAGCGCCAGGGCCGCGCGCCCGGTGCCCGTGGCCATGTCGAGGATGGTTTTGCCGGACACGTCGCCGAGGAACTCCATGAGCACGCGCTCCTGATCCTCGAGGAGCATTCTGCCAATCGGTCCGCCGAAGCGCCTGGCGTCGAAGCTTGCCGCCATCGCGGGGTCGGCATATGCCGAATAGCTGTAGTGGTCGAGGGTCGGGAGGGGTTTTCGACCCGTACCGCGAAACCCCTCCGACCCCTTTCTCCATCACGCCACCAGCGCTGCGCACGCTTCGCGGGTCCGCTGGAGGTACGCCTCGTAGGTGTAGCGGGTCTCGGCGAGCGTTTTTGCGGCGTTGCCTACGCTCTTTGCGTGTGCCGGATCGTTGACGGCTCGAAGGATGCCGCGGGCGAAGCCGTCGGGCGTCGGCTCGGCCAGAATCGCCACCTCGTCGGAGAGCACCTGGGTGTGCGTCAACAGACGCGTGGCGACAATCGCGCGACCCGAGCGCAGGTACTGGTAAATCTTCAGCGGTGTGTTCGTGCCGGTGCTGCGCGGCGACACGAGCACATCGGCGGCGTCGAGATAGCTCGGAATCGAATCCGCCGGCAGCTCGCCGGTGAAGATCAACCCTTCTGCCCCCATCGACACAGCCTGCGCTTTGGCGCGCGCCACCTGTTCGGGCTTTCCACCGGCAAGAACAAAGCGCACGTCGGGCCGCTCTCGACGCACCAGTGCCGCCGCCTGGAACAAGAGATCCAGTCCTTGGTACGCCTCGAAGGTGCCGGTGTACAGCACCACCGGTGAGCCGGCGTCCAGCGCGAGCGCCTTCGCGAATGGCTTTGCCGCTTCCGTGAACCGGCGCCTCACCAGAGCCGGGCGCGTTTTCAATCAGCACCGTTCGTGCGTCGGGCACCACCCGGCGTGCCGTTTCCTCGAGATGTGGACAGATGACGATGGTCACCCGCGATCGTTTGATGGCCGTCCGTTCGAGCCGCTGAAACATCCAGCGGAGGATCGCCGATTGGCTGAAGGCGAAGTTCTCGAGCTGCTGCGGCAGGCTCGAGTGCATGTCGTACAGATGCGGCACGCCGAGCGCGGCCGAGATGACGACGCCAATCGCGGCCGCTTCCTCGTGCGAGTGAACGGCGTCGTAGCGCCCCAGACGCGCGCGATTGAGCGCCGTCGCGGTCAGCGTCAGATCGAGAAACAACTTGGCGGCCGATGGGCCAATCTTCACATGTGAGACGAAGGGAGGCCGCGCCGCACGGAAGATGCGGAGACCCGGCAACTGCACGTCGGCGCCAAATGGATACGTGACGAGATCGACGGTATGGCCGAGATCGAGGAGTGCCCTGATGCGGTGGTATTCGCTGAACGGGGTGCCCCGAGGCTCGAAGAACGGCTCGGGCGCAATCATCAGAATCCGCATTCCACGGTGGCGATTGTAGGAAACCCGCGGCAATCCGTCAAACGCGAATCCTCGGATGTGACGGACCAGTAAGCACTTGTGTTACCATGATTGGCGTTCGTGTCGACCGATACATTCCGCCTCCAATACCTGGCCAGGAGCGCCGCGGGGGTTCCGCGCGACCTGGTGAACTCCCTGGTCGTTTCGCGGTTCAAGGCCATTCGCCCTACCGTACTCATCTATAACTGTACCTTCGTCTGCGACGCCCGCTGCGAAATGTGCGGCAACTGGAAGATGGGCGATCGCAAGTCGGACATGACGCTGGAGCAGCTCGACGGCGTCATGGCGCACGATTTCTGGGGAGCCGTCGAAAACCTGAACATCTCGGGCGGCGAGCCCACGACGCGCAACGATCTGCCGGAAATGGTGGAGCTGTTCTCATCGGCGGTTGCCCCGCATCAGGAAGATCGGCGTCAACACGACGGGCCTCACGCCACATCGGGCCATCCCGATGCTGACGCGCATCGTGGAATTCTGCGCCGAGAAGAACGTGCTGCTCAGCGTCCGCGTGTCGCTCGACGGCATCGGCGACATCCACAACCAGGTGCGGCAGGTGAAGGCGGGGTTCGACAAGGCGTGCCAGACGATCGACGCGATGCAGGCGCTCGCCGAGAAGCACCCGAATTTTCAGTTCGGGCTGGCGGCCACGATCTTCGCGATGAATCTCGAGGATTCCGACAAGCTGCTGGCCTGGGCGAAGAGCCGGCGGCTCGACATCGTGTTCAACATGTTGCGCTTCACCGAGAACATGTTGAACAACAAGAGCCTCGAAGATCAGATTCAGTTCCGGCAGCGCGAAAAGGATTTCATGCGCCGGTTCTTCCTCGATCGCGTATCGGAAGAGTCGGTGCTCAGCGGCCAGTCGTTCATGTACCTGCACTACGCCGACATGATCGCCAATGGGTATCACCGGACGATGCCGTGTCCGTTTCAGGGCCAGGGGCTGCTGCTCAACCCTGAAGGCAATCTCTTCTACTGCGAGAACTCCGAGAAGCTCGGCAACGTGCTCGACGAGAGCGCCGAATCGCTGTACTTCAAGGTGGCCAACCTGGCGCATCGGGAAGTGCTCAAGGACAAAGTCTGTCCGACGTGCCTGAGCCCCTGCCAGGTGAACGTGGGCGCCATGAAGCAGGTCGTGCCCTACGTGAAGTTCCTGCGCCGGGCGTACAAAGTGAAGCACGATCCGGCGCGACATCTCGAAACCATTCCTCCGGTCCGT
The DNA here is from genome assembly GCA_963821395.1 of Vicinamibacterales bacterium. Classification (GTDB taxonomy): domain Bacteria; phylum Acidobacteriota; class Vicinamibacteria; order Vicinamibacterales; family JAMQPK01; genus JAMQPK01. The sequence continues at coordinate 139,921 of CAWGDY010000003.1, forward strand.
TGAACTCGGGAACTCCCGTTCCCCGTGCACCATCACGCGGGCCCGCGCTCCTGCGGCTGGCGTTTGCGGCCGCGCTCGTCTGTTACTTCTTTGCGCGCGCCAATCCCGAAGCGGTACTCCAGGCGTTCACCCGCATCAGCGGAGGGCCGCTCCTCGTCGTCGCCGGCCTGGTGCTCGTCGATCGCGCGCTCATGGCGTATCGATGGTTCGTCCTCCTCCGGCCCCTCGAGCGCGAGCGGATGCCATCGTTCGGTGTCGTGCTCGACATCTTTTTCGTCAGCACGTTTCTCGGGACGTTCCTGCCGGGGAGCATCGGCGGTGATGCCGTGCGTGCGTATTCACTGTCGAAGCACGGCGTCCCGATTGGCGATTCGACGGCGTCGGTCTTCGTTGACAGGATGCTCGGCGTCCTGGCGCTCCTCGTTGTCGCGCTCGTCAGCGTGACGCTCGCGCGCGACCTCGCGTCCGAGCGCGCGATTGTCGTGGGCCTGGCCATGACCGCGACCATCTGCGCGGTGGCCGCCCTGCTCGTGTTCAGCAACCGAACGGAAGCCGTCGCGGAATCGCTGCTCGCGCGGTTGCCGCGGGAATCGATCCGCCGCGTGCCGGCACAGATTCTGGCGTCGATCCGGCGATACGCGCAGCACCGTGGCGCGCTGATCCACGTGCTTGCGGCGTCAGTGGCCGTCCAGGTCCTGCGCGTGCTCCAGGCCTACTACTTAGGTGTGGCGATGGGTTTGCCGCATTCGCTGCAGGTGTATTTCGCCTTTGTCCCGTTGATCCTCCTCATCATGCTCTTGCCTATTACGGTCAACGGTCTCGGCACGTCTCAGGCCGCATTCGTGTGGTTGTTCGGAAGAGTACAGACTCCTGCGCCCGAGGCATTCGTCTTGTCGGTGCTCTTTGTCGGACTGCAGATTGTCGGCAATTTTCCTGGTGCCCTGCTAGTGCTGGTGAAGACAGGCAAGGGACGTCGGGGCACGCGGCCCGCAACACTAAATCCTTGACAAGCAGCAGCTTCGTTCCGTACCATCCTTCTACCCTCCAGCTCGGTGGTCCGAGTTTCCCGGCTCAGACCGCACCTAAATCACTGGCACCGTTGTTCCGATAAACCGTAAAAGAGCTCAGAAATGGGCCGGGGCTATTTTTTTGTACGCAGGTGATCCCATGGTGAACACAAACAAGTCTTGCTGGGTCAGTCGGTCTCGCAATCTCGGCTTTTGTCGGTGCCGGTTGCCAGGTGGAGAAGAGCGCCAATCCACTGAGTCCATCCGTGGCCGGTCCGATCGCCGGAGTGACGATTTCAGCGCCCAACCTGCTCGAACCAGGCCCGGACTGGCAGATTCTGCCCCGCGATCAGCCGGTCCGGCTGATGTTTCAGAACGCCGGCACGTCGGGCGGGCGCGCGCTGTTCTACACGCTGGAAGTGGCGTCGGATGCCGAGTTCAAGAACATCGTGTTCACGCGGACCCGCGTCGAGCCCGGCAGCGGCATCACGACGTTTCAGCTGCCTGACGCGCTGCCGGCCGGCCGCACCTATTGGTGGCGGGTGCGCGCGGAAGACGGTGCCAACGTCGGCGAGTATTCAAAGCCGCAGAGCTTTGCCGCCGTGGCCTCGGTCACGCTGACGGCGCCCACGAGCGTTACGCCGAGTGGCTCGATCACCACGCTCACACCGGAGTTCCGGGTTCGCGCGGGCAGCAAGACGGGACCGTCCGAGCGCATCACCTACATGCTGCAGGTCAGCAACAACACCGCGTTCTCGTCGATTGCCGCGACGTTCGTCGTGGATGAGGCCGGAGGGGAAACGGTCGTCGCGCAGAACTATTCGTTCCTCAACGGCCGGACCTACTACTGGCGCGTTCAGGCCAGGGATACCGGCGAGAGCCGGGCGGTGAGCCCGTGGTCTGCCGTAAAGACATTCTCGGTCAACGTGCCGCTGCCCCCGACGCCACCACCGCCAGGACCTCCCGGCGGCGATGATCCGCCTGGCGGCAACGGCGACTGGACGCAGTGCGGATCGACGCCGGGCGAGGCGATTGTCGAGTGCGTTCGACGAGCGGTCTATCGTCGCAGCACGAACGGAAGAAGCGTTCAACGTCACCAAGCGCGTTGCGTGGCTGCTTCGCGGCAAGGGCTACGGGCTGCTCATCAAGGAGGGCGGCGAGAACATCATTTCGTGGAAGGGCCACATGTTCTCAATCAGCCGGGTCTGCCTGCCGAACGGGCAAGATCTACAAGATTCTGAGCGACGCAGGTCCGAACGGTGAGAACGGTGCGGCAAAGTGGGCCGAGCGACGGGTTCGTCGAACGGGATCGCTACGTGCCGGCTATCAATCCGGACGGTGAGCCGGACTATACCCGGACCTGCGATGAGCAGGTCCGGGGATGAGCGGTCCGGATTAGAAGCGCAGCCGCCCGCCGATGCCGAGCTGGACGCCGCCTACTCTCAGATCGTCGAACGAATCGAAATCAGCGTTTCGCTCCGGCGTATCTGAGGAAGACTCCCGCGCCGTAGTTGCGGCGGATGAAGTAGTTGATGTTGGCGCCGATGTTGACACCGGCCGTTCGCGCCCGTTCACGTGTGCTGCCGAGACTCAGGCTTTGCGTGCCTGTCGGGACCGATGACGTCGTGAAGTCCTGGCTCACGTTGTAGAACACCGGGCCAATCGACAGCACGACTTCGATCTTGTCGGTGATAGGGGCGGAAGTACGAGAGCAGCAGGCTGGTGCCGACTTCTTTGTGTTTGAGGCCGGTGCCCGTCGCGGTGACATTGGCCGGTTTGTTGATGACAACGGGACTTGGAATCGACGCGGCGACCGACGATTCGCCCGTGTCGCTGAAGATCGAGACACCAAGACTGACGCCGAACTGCGCGTTGATGCGATACCCTGCGCTCATGTCGAATAAGCCTCCGCCATCGACGCCCTGGGCCGTGTTGATGATGGCCGTTTCGCCGTACAGCGGAAAGCTGTTGGTCATTTCAATCGATTCGCGACTGGGTTTGCGCGCCGCCGTTGAGGTCAAACGCAGAACTTGGTGGGAGCCTGCGTTGCCTGCGTCTGAGCTGCAGCGATTGAAGCTGCCTGCGAGGCAGAATGCCGCGATCAGTGCCGCGCCGGTCGTCAGTTTGTGCATCGATGTCCTCAGTGTGTGTTGATGAAGTGATGTCATGCGGTGTTCACCGTACCGTGCGGTGACGGCGCCCATCGTAACATGATCCGCCGTCAGAATTCTCGACAGGAATCGCGTTTCAGGGTTTACACAAGATCGACTGGCGTTTATTATTGAGCGCGACGTGTACCACTGCGTCGCACCCGCAGCACAATCTGTTTGTCCAGATCATCAGGAGTGTTCATGCATCAGAGGTTCTTGTTCGCGCTGTGCAGCCTTTCACTCGTCGTACTCGCGTTCGGCTGTTCGGAGTCGCAGCCGCTCACGCCGACTCCTCCGGCGCCCCCGACGACAAGCTCTTCGGACGGCACCACCCTTAAGGTGACCGCGCCATCGCTGGTGTCGCCGCTGAACGACGTGCGACTGGAAGGTTTCACGGCTCCGACGCTGAATGCCGGTGACGCGCAGTCAACCCAGGGCGCCAGCGTCTCGCCGCAGTACCGGTTCCAACTGCTCAACGCGTCCGGCGGTCTTCTGCAGGATTCCGGGGCGCGGTCGTCGACAAGCTGGACCCCGACGTTCCCGCTCGCGTACGACACGAAATATTTGTGGCAGGTGCGGGCGGAGCTGAACGAGCGACATCGGTCCGTGGTCGTCGCGCTCGGATCCTTCCTCAGCGCGAAAGGCAGCTTCTTCCGGGGACAGGAAGTGCTCGACCTGCTCACAACCGGTCAGACCGTCGGCACTCGAATCGGCGGCCAGTTCGTTGCGGGCGGCTGGCAGGCGACGTCGAACCAGGACGGGATCGACTACGACATTCCGACCTGCAGCGCGTGCACGGTCGAGTGGGACGTGACGGCATTCGGCAGGGGCGAAGGCCGGCAGGTCAGAAGGATCTCAAGTGGCTGGCCATGGGCGACGGCACGACGTGGGGCAACTTCGGCGCTGTTCCGCAATCACCCGTGGAAGATGCACCTCGAGCAGCGCGGCGACGGCAACGGCACGGGCATGAAGCTCATCTGGCGCAACGGCAAGGCCGGTGATGGAGAACCGGGTGACCACGAACGAAGATCGATCCGACGTACATGGACTGGCGTCAGAACGGACGTGTTCCATTTCGTCGTCACCTGGAACTCTGGTGGCTATCGGGTGATGGTCGGTGAGATTGAGCCTAACGGGACAGTCGTCAGGCAATGAAGATCTAGTTCCAGGGGTCGTTCTCGCGACCGTATGCTCCGCCGAATCACCGCATCTCGATCGGGACCCGCCCGCGCAGCGAGACGCTCGAGGGCACGTATCGAAACTTCAAGATCTATCCAGGACCGCCCCGGTAGGTCTTCAATAAGTAGTGACAGCAGAGACCGGAGGTCGGGTGACCATCTCCGGTCTCTTTTGTGTACATCGCGATCCCGTTAGAAAATCTTTTTGCCAAGTCCGATCAGTCCCTGTTTCCAGGGGGCGCGATGCGAGATGCCGGTTGTCGTCTGGAACTGACTGAAGGTGGCGGACGTACCAGTCGTAGTTCCTGATGAGCGCATCGCGGTTTGAGTAGCGGGGCTGGAAGCCCAGCACTCGCTCGGCCCGTTCGATTGACACCCACGAATCAACCGCAGCCGTTTCGTAGACCCATTCGTAGACGGGCGACAGTTTCAGCGCTTCCAGAATCTTGAGGACCGCGATGATCGGGCCAGCCGGCAGCGGCCGCACCTTGCGACCGTGCCCGGCGTGGTCGAGCACGGCTTGAAAGTCGTCACGCAGGCTGCCGTACTCTTTGGCGCCGATGTTGAAGACCGTGTTGACCCGCGAGGGTTCGCCCGTCATCGTGGCGTAGATCGCGTCACACAGATCCTGCACGTCGAGTAGTTGGTACTTGTTCTGGCCGCGGCCGATCACGGGAAACCCACTGCCCGAGTGCGCCCAATCGTAGAGAATCGACCATACTCCCAGCCGCTCTGGTCCGACGAACGTTTTGGGCCGAAGCACAGGCACGCACAGGCCTCGCGCACGAAAGGCATCGCACTCCTGCTCTGCCAGCACCTTCGCCTCGGCGTACGGTCCAATCACTTCGATGGCGCTGTCTTCAGCCGCGCCGGAGGCCTTCGTGCCATAGACCGCCGTCGAAGAAATGTGGATGACGCGCGAACTCTGGTTGTCGGCCGCTGCCTGCAGCACGTTCCGCGTTCCGGTGACGTCGGTGGACATGATCGCGTCTGCCGTGTACGAGGGAAGCGCGGCCGCGCCATGGACGACGATGTCGCAGCCCCGCATGGCTTCGCGGAGTGAAACGGCATCGCGGATGTCTCCGGTGACGGCCCGAATGCGATTCCGCTCCGGGTAGTCGAACGGCGCGATGTCGAACGACACGATGGCGTGGCCGCGGTCGAGCAGGTAGCGTATGAGGTTGATGCCGAGGAAGCCGGAGCCGCCGGTGATGAAAACGGCGCGGGTCGTGGTGTCACTCATTCAAGGGCCGCACGATAAAGGGTGACATCGGGAAACGACATCACAGGCGTGAGCTTTGCCAGGACGTCGGGATGCACGCGATCGCGGTCCGGTCGCACCACGACGTGCGTGACATGGTAGCGGCGCAGGATGTCGATCGTTTCTTCCGGATTTCGCTTGGCGGATCCGAAAAACCGATCCACATCGCGGGCGCGCTCGGCGCTGCCCACCGCATACTGTCCCCTTCCCCACCCGAGGACCACGCGCCGATCGGCGGCTACGGTCATCAGGGACGGCGCTGTCGGCCGGTCGTGAAGAATGACGGTCGAGTGGGCGTCCTGGGTCTTCAGATAGTCGGCAATGCTCAACTCGTTGCGGGTCAGCGACGCGAGTGCCGGACGCTCGTTGTCGGTCCACTTGCGCGCCAGATAGTGAACGGACGAAGGGGTGGACACCACCAGCGTCAACGCGATCGCCGCCGCACCAGCCGCACGATGGGATCGCGCGAACGCCGATAGAGCGCCGGCCGCGAAAATCCACCACACGTAAAGACCGGTTTGATAGAACTGCAACGTGTCGTTGTACGGATCGGTGGCCAGCACGAACGGAATCGCGACGCCTGCGACGACGACCCATGCCAGCAATCGCCACGCTGAGCCGTCCGGCTGCGTTGCGTCTCTGAGCGCCCGCCAGATGCGTGGGGCGCCGAGCCAGCGCACGCCCGGTCCCACCGCCAGGAACATCGCCGTGGCTGCCACGAGAAAGATCGGACGTTGCAGGGCGCCGATCGGCATCGCCGTCTCGGCAAACCGGGAAAATGCCCCCGTCAAGTCCAGCTTGATCAACATACGTTCCGGCAGCACGAACCAGGCGAGCACCAGCGACGATCGCCGATCTTCGGGCGGCAGCGTCAGCACGTTGTAGACAAAGGGGATCGTCAGGAACCCGGTCAAACCAACGACAAACGCGAGCCGGCGCCGGACCGCCCAGTCGTTTCCAGCGAAGACGATGGCGCCACACACACCGGCCATCAGGATGATGTACGCGAACGGCTTGAATTGAAACAGCACCGCAATCAGAAACGCGCCCGCTACCGTCCATCCACCGGTTGGCGCCTCCAGGCACCGCACGAGCGCATAGAGTGCCGTAAAAAAAAGCGGCAGCGACGGCGTCCACGTGTTGAAGTGAAGCACCTCCATCGTCGGCGCCAGGAAATTCGTCGGCCACAGGACATAGTCCCACTGCCCCGTTTGTTCCGGCATCATCCAGGCGAACAGGTAGGAAAAGTCGCTGCCGACCAGCAGCAACACGACGGCGAGCAACGCGGTCCCGACCGACGCGAGCCGGCGAACGAGCACGAAGGCGGTCAGCGCGCCCAGCGCCAGAAACGTGGGCCACGCAAACCGGAAATACATCGGCAGGAACTCGACCTCTGCGAACCGGTGCACCATCGTCAGGACGAGCTGAGGATAGTAGGCCGCGTGCAGTCCATGACCGGAATAGAACGACGCTTTCGGTGGAATCGTGTGCGTAGCGTCCGAGGCCCAGGCGGCGTAGTGACTGAGGTCTGTACGAATCGTAGTCGCCGTAAACCGTCAAACCTTCAGGCGTCTCGACAAGACGATTCGCAAAGACGATCGCGCCCAGGGCGAATGCCAGTGCCGCTATGGCGATGCACGCGGCGAGATCGTGTCGCGAGGTCCGCGGCGCGTCTGGCCGTCGTTCGGCTATTGACAGACCTGCAGCTCCCAGCGCACAGGCAAGATAAGGAAAAACCTGGATGAGCCCAACGCGCCCTATCAGCTCAACGAGTACGGGAACGGCGGCACTTCCAAGGCCCATTTGGATGATGGTGCGCTGCAAGAGGTCGATGCCCCGCGTGAGATGCGCACCGAGCACGAGTCCGGGACCTGCGGTGAAGATGACCCAGGCCACGAGAAAGCGAGCAGGTTCAGGGAGAAACGCAAGGAGTGGATGCAGGACGAGCCAGGCGAGACCGCCTGCCATCGCACCGAGTGTCAAACGTCGCAACAAGACGCGGTATTGTACCGCGGGAAGCGGGCAAGACCGGTTCGACGTTCTGGGTTCTGAGGTTCTGAGTTCTCGAACGGAGAACCCAGAACCAGAACCTCAGAACTCCAGAACCTCGAACCTTAGAACCGTACCCATCGACAAGTTATCTGCGATAGATCTCGACGTTGAATCCGTCGCTGTTGTCCTGCAGTGCGTCGTCGTTCACGCCCAGATACAACCGGCCGCCGCTCGACATGTCGATAGGACTTTTGATCGATCCGATGGCGAACGGCCGTCCGTTGCCGATACGCGCAATCAAGCCGCCGACCGCCATCTCGGGCACCGGGTATCGTGAGTTGGGCGGAAAGTCCTTGTTCCCGTCGGGACCGGCGGTCATGTTGGCGCCAAAGGTGACGGTGCCATCGACCACGTTGAAGGCCAGGCGCTCTCCCGCATTCACGACGAGACCGGTGTCGGTCCAGGCGCGATTGGCTTCGACTCTCACGCGGGCCTGCGGATCGCCCGTCCACCCTCCACGTCCGCGACCGCGGCCGGAGGTCGCCGCAGGCGGGTTGTTGTTCGCCGCGGGCGGGTTGACGATGTTGTTGAACACGTTTCGCGCGGGTGGACCGTTGAGGTACAGCCGCGCCACGTCATTGGCGTGATAGGTCGCGCGCCCGGCGGTCGTGTCGAACGTCACCGTGTCGCTCTCCCAGTGATAGACCTTCCCTTTCAGAATGCGGCCATTACGCATCACGAGGGTGTGGCGCTCCAACTCCGGTGGATTACCCGACGTCGGGAGCTGCAGCAATTCGTCCCGCGACGGATCGCCCGCCGCATAGAGAATGACCGCGATATCGCGCACGGGATACGTCCGCTTCTGTCCGTTGGCGACGACGCCCACGTTTGTCCCCGTGTCGTAAAACAACTGTCCTGTATGACGGTCACCGTTGGTCATGACAAACGTCACTTCCGCCGCTGAGGCCACGCTCCCGGCCCCGATACACAGCGTGACCAGTGTGGCCGCTAAGATTTGCCTCATAAGTCCTCCTGCTAAACGCTCGCACGTGTCGCACTCCGATACACTTCGGCCCGACATCGATTACAACTGACTACAAGAGCAATTTGCACGCCAGCCGGCGCGCCTGTCAGGAGTTGACTGTGACGGGGGACTTCTTTACGAGCGGTGTCGCCGAAAGGGCTGCTTTGCCCAGATTGCCGAGGATGGTGGGATAGGCCTCGCAGGGCGTCCAGCAGTGCGAGCAATGTTCCTCGACGACGTCCTGGCGGAGCTGCCGGCGGCGGTCGCTGTTCCACAACGCCTGCAGGTCGAACTGGCTTTCGCGCAGGTTGCCGATCTTCGCATCCCAGATCGAGCACGCAAAGAGGTTCCAGTACGCGTCGATGAAGCACGAGGACGACAGCGCGCTGCACGGCAGCGGCGACTTGCCGGTCTCGTAGTAGTTGGGAATCAGCGCCTGGTACCGATCCTCGAGAAAGTGCACCGGATGGAGCAGACGCACCGTTGATCTTGCGATGGCGCTCGACGGCCTCGATGACCTTCGCATGATGCGGTGCGACGCCGCCGTACCCGAGGTTCGCGAAGTAGTGCCCCGACTCGTGGCCGATATTCAGGTGCAGCTCTTTGCGTGTGAAATCCGGAATCACGCTCTGGATGGCGGCGATCGTCTCGTCGACTTTCGTCGCGTTCTTCTCCATCAGCGTCATGCCGATGACGGTCTGAAAATTCGACGCTTGATGCCGCGCAGGCGGCGATAGGTCTCGATCGCCTTGTCCCAGCTGCCCGGCAGGCCGCGCATTTCCTCGTGCAGCGCCTTCGGGCCGTCCATGCTGATGGTCACCATCAGGCGCCCGACGCCGCGTTCGAGCGTGCGCTCGACCAGTTGAAGGGTCTTGTCGCCGAACCAGCCGGTCGTCGGGAAATTCAGGAGATACAGCGAGCGGCAACTGCGCTGAATGGCCGCGACCACATCGTCGAGGTCGCGCCGCATGAAGAGCTCGCCACCGGTCAGGTGCACCCAGCGGAACTGCGGGTACCGGCTGAAGAACTGCTCCACCTCGTCCGGCGTCATCTCGTCCACGCTCTTCTTCTGCCAGATGTTGCACATCTCGCAGCGGAAGTTGCAGTGATACGTGGCGACGAAGGTAACCTTGTACGGCAGGGCCGGGGACCGCAGGTTGGCTCCGAGGATGGCCTTCCCCAGACCGATTTGTTTGCTGAGCACTCACCCGCTATGTTAGCAGCGATCGTTGCGGACGGGCAATGTGAAATGCCGATAAGCAGTTGACCACACAGGCGTAATTCCCTATATTGATTCCCATTCCAGTGACGACTCGGGCCGCACGATCCGCACACCGCTAGTGTCCACACCGCAGATCAGCGTTGTTATTCCTACCCGGGACGAGGAAGGTCTGATCGGCGACCATCATCGATTCCGTCCGTCCGTACGCCGACGAAGTGCTCGTGATCGATGGACACTCGCGCGATCGGACGCGCGATATCGCCGTGGCGCAGCGGCGCCCGGGTCGTGCTCGACCGCGGCAAGGGCAAGGGTGACGCCGTCCGCCTGGCCTTCGACGAGGCCGCCGGCGACATCGTCGTGTTCATCGACGCCGATGGATCGCACGAGCCGAAGGACATCCCCGCGATGGTGGCGCCGATTCAGTCCGGGCAGTTCGACATGGTCGTCGGGTCACGCGGCAAGGGCGGGAGCGACGAACTGCACGGCACGCTGGGGCAGTTGATCCGCTACGTAGGGTCTCAGCTGATCATGCTGGGCATCAACTACCGCTGGAACGTCCGCCTGACCGACAGCCAGAACGGCTTCCGCGCGATTCGCCGCGACGTCGGCAAGCGCCTCGGGCTGACGTCGAATCTGACGACCATCGAGCAGGAAATGCTCATGAAGGCCCTGAAGCAGGGGTTTCGCGTGACGGAAATCCCCAGTCACGAGTACGAGCGCCAATGGGGCACGTCGAAGGTCGTCGTCTGGAAGCTGTGGTTTGCGTACGTCTGGTCGTTCCTCAGAAATCTCTTCTAGGACCACTGCACGACCCCGCCGTATTTTTCGCGTGGAAAATCTGCGCCGCGGCCATTTTGATTGTAAATAAGCACAATCTCCGTTAAAGTGCGTAGCGGCCGGTGACGACATGATTCATAGAGAGTTCACAGGATGCGCAAGAGTGTGAGATTGCTTTCCGCAAGCGCCATGCTTGCCTCGTTGACAACCTTTGCGGCATGCGGCTCCAAGGCCGCAACACCGACACAGCCCACCACCCAACCCCCGACCACAACTCAGCAGACCCGTTCCGTCGCGGCGCCCGGGCTGTCCTCGCCGTCGAACGGCGCGCAACTGACCGAGACGGCCGTCATTCTGAAGGCGACGAACGCGCAAACCACGGGCAGCGTGCAGGGCGTCAAGTACCGCTTCGAATGGTCGGAGGTTGATAGTTTTCCCGAAGGTAGCCGGACCGGATTCAAGGAAGACGTCGAACAGGGCGGCGACACGACGTCGTTTCAGATCGGCGACACGCTGAAGCCCGGTTTCAAGTACTACTGGCGCGTGCTCGCTTCATCGGGCGACCTGACGAGCGAATGGTCGGCAACCGGATCGTTCGTCACCCTGAACAAGGGTTACGTGCGAGGCCAGGAGGTTTACGACCCGCTCACCGGCGGCGAGACCGTTGGCGCGCGGATTGGCGGGACGTTCGTCGCCAATCAGGGCTGGAAGGCGACCAGCACGAGCGATGGCATCGACTACGACATCCCCACCTGCAGTGCCTGCACGGTGGAATTTGATGTGACGGACTTTGGAAAGAAAGTGGGCGCGCCCCTGAGCAAGGATTTGAAGTGGCTCTCCATGGGCGACGGGTCGACGTGGGGCGACTTCAGCGCGTTCCGCAATCACGGCTGGAAAATGCACCTCGAACAGCGCGGCGACGGCGACGGGACCGGGATGAAGCTCATCTGGCGGAACGGTCGGGAGGGTGGTGGCGATCCTGGCGATCACGAGGGCCGGATCGAGCCGACGATGAACTGGCGATCGGGCGCCGTCTTCCATTTCACGATCACGTGGACGCAGACGAGCTACGAGGTCTGGGTCGGGGAAGTGAACGCCGACGGGTCGCTCTCGGGCAACCGTATCTGGTTCCAGGGCGGGTTCGCGCGCGCCTACGCGCCACCGAATCATCGCGTGTCGATCGGCACGCGGTCTCGCAGCGAAACGATTTTCGGGCTCTTCCGGAACGTCAGAATCTACCCGGGGCCGCCGCGGCCACGGTAGATGACGGCCGCGTCACGCGCTTCGACGGCGGCGGGTTTCGAGCACGATGATGGTTCGTTCTTCGGGTGTGACGTCGCGAGACACGCGGGCAGTCCGGAGAATGGCCGCGACGGCATCGAGTGTGTTCCGTTCGGGCTTCGGCCAGTCCCTTCTGTGTCAGGAGATCGCGGATATCGAGCTCCAGCTGCGGAATCGAATACGGCGGCTCGAGCGCAATCAGGCAGCGACCGTTTCCAATCGGCACGAGCTGCACGCCCGGCAAGCGGCGCAGGGCGCGCGCGTCCGGGACGATGATGACCGAGCGATTGCCATAGGTGGCGATCTCCGCCGGTGGCTTGCGTGCGACCGCCAGCGTCTTGCCGCGACGCTCGACGAGCTTCACAATCGCGCGTCCCAGATCGGTGTCGGCCGCGCTCAAGGTCGCGAGAATGTCTTCGGGAAGGGTGACGGTGATCGCGCGAGCCGGCCGGCCGTACTTCTTGGGCCGTCCTCGTCCTTGTGTCGCCAACAGCGGTGCAGCACGCATGCGGCCACATTCTAGCGCGCGTCAGATTGTTTTTGCTCGCGAAAATTATCGTCTCGGCCATTTAGCTTGTAAATATCCATGAAGTCCGGTAGAGTCCCGGCCTTACGTGATGTGATCGACAGATGAGGCGAGAACCAGGCACGCCGCGGTCGTTCGGTCTTTCCGTCGGCGGCGCGCTGTGTGTGGGTGCGGCCATTCTGGTCTGGCGCCATGTGTCTGGCGGCATCGCCGCGACGGTCGAAGCGCTCGGGCTGATGCTCGTCATCCTGGCGCTCACCTTTCCTCTCATTCTCAAGCGGCCGAGTGCACTGTGGTGGCGTTTCTCGCAGGCGCTTGCCGCCGTGAATGCCCGCATCGTTCTTACCCTGCTCTTTTTCGTGGCGCTGGTTCCCATGTCGTTGCTGTGGCGGATCGTGGGAAAGGATCCGCTCACCAGGCGCCGGAGTCAGTGGCTGGGGTGGACACCGTATCCGTCGCGGTATCGCAACCGCATGCACTATCAACGAATGTATTGAGTCGCAGAGCGAGATGGGACATACCCGAGTCCTGGCGGAGTTCTGGCGGTTCCTGCGCGAGGAACAGAAATACTGGCTCATCCCGATCGCGCTGGTGTTCCTGTTGTTCGCCTTCCTGCTCGTGTTCTCGTCGTCGAGTCCGCTCGGGCCGTTTCTCTATCCGCTGTTCTGAATGTCGAAACGCATTCTGGGCATCTCCGCCTACTATCACGATTCGGCGGCGTGTCTGGTTGAAGACGGCCGGATCGTCGCCGCGGCGCAGGAAGAGCGCTTCACGAGAGTCAAGCACGACGCCGAGTTTCCGACACACGCGGTCGAGTACTGCCTGAGCGCCGCCGGTATCAGCGCGAGCCAGCTCGATCTCGTCGGGTTTTACGAAAAGCCGCTCGTCAAGTTCTCGCGGCTGCTCGAAACCTACATCGCGTGTGCGCCACGCGGGATTCAGTCGTACTGGCGCGCGCTGCCGCTGTGGCTGAGCGACAAGCTCCTGATCCATGACGACATCCGCTCGCGCCTCGACGGCTACGCGGGCGAGATTCTGTTCGGCGAGCACCACGAATCGCATGCCGCGTCAGCCTTCTACCCGTCGCCGTTCGAAGACGCTGCCGTCGTCACCATCGACGGCGTCGGCGAGTGGGCGACATCCTCAATAGGGGCGGGCCGGGGTCACGAGATCGAGATTCTGCACGAGATGCGGTTCCCGCACTCGCTGGGCCTGCTCTACTCTGCCTTCACCTATTTCACCGGTTTCAAGGTGAATTCCGGCGAGTACAAAGTGATGGGCCTTGCCCCGTATGGGAAGCCGGCCTACGTCAAGCTCATCCGCGATCACCTGATCGACATCCGCGACGATGGCAGCGTGTGGATGAACATGGAGTACTTCACCTATCCGCACGCGCTGACCATGACGGGCAGCGCGTTCGAGCGGCTGCTCGGCGGACCGGCGCGTCAGCCGGAAAGCCCTCTGACCCAGCGCGAGCTCGATCTGGCGCGTTCCGTCCAGGACATCACCGAAGAGGTCATGCTCAAGATGGCCCGTTTTGCCCATCGTGAGACCGGGTTGAGGGACCTGTGTCTCGCCGGCGGCGTCGCGTTGAACTGCGTGGGCAACGGGCGCATTCTGCGGGAAGGGCCCTTCGAGGAAATCTGGATCCAGCCGGCGGCCGGCGATGCCGGTGGCGCACTCGGCGTGGCGCTGGCTCTCTGGCATCGGTATCTGGGCGAGCCGCGGACGAGCGCCGAGCGTCTGGGGACCTGGCAGCGCAGGCACGCGGTCTCTTCGGCCGGCTCTCCACTGGCGTATGCCGATGGCATGAACGGCGCCAGCCTCGGGCCGGAATACAGCGACGCCGACATCGCGCGGTTTCTCGACGAGCATGGCTACCGCGCTCGCCGCGTCGAGCCGTCTGCGCTGGCGGACGAAGTGGCCGCGTTGATCGCGTCGGAAAAGGTTGTCGGGTTGTTCCAGGGCCGGATGGAGTTCGGTCCGCGTGCGCTCGGCAACCGATCGATTATTGGCGACGCCCGATCGCCCAACATGCAGTCGGTGATGAACCTGAAGATCAAGTTCCGCGAGTCCTTCCGTCCGTTCGCGCCCTCTGTCCTTCGCGAGCACGTGCACGAGTGGTTCGAGCTCGATGACGAAAGCCCGTACATGCTGCTCGTGGCGGACGTCCAGGGCGCCAAGCGTCTGCCGCGAACGGAGGGCGAGGCGACCGGCCTGCAAAGCGTGAACGTGCCGCGCTCGCTGATCCCTGCCGTGACACACGTGGACTACTCGGCTCGCATCCAGACCGTGCGGAGAGAAACTCATCCCCGGTACTACGACATCATCGAAGCGTTTCGCCGTCGCACGGGCTGCCCGGTGATCGTCAACACGTCGTTCAACGTGCGCGGCGAGCCGCTCGTCTGCACGCCCGAGGACGCGTATCGGTGTTTCATGCGCACCAACATGGACGCGCTCGTTCTGGAAAACTTCATTCTCGAGAAGGCTGAACAACAGCCCATTTCCTCAGAAGACGTATGGCAGCGGGAATTCGCTCTCGACTGATCCGCCTCGCTTTCTCGACGGTCCTGCTGGTCGTGCTGCTCGGCCTGACCGAGCTTGGTGCACGCTGGCTGTATCACGACGCGTTTCAGCCGAATCCGAAAGTCGTGCGCAACCGCCTGAGGTATCGCGACCGCAACTTCGGGCCGAAGCGGCCCGATCGCTATCGCATCATCATCATCGGCGATTCCTTCACGTTTGGCGCCGGCATCGAAGAACGCGACAGGTTTTCCAACGTGATCCAGACGCGTCTTGGAGCCGGGTACGAGGTGCTGAACTTCGGCACCGCCGGGCACAATCTGCCGCACCACCTCGACACGTTGGATCGCGCGTTGGGATACAAGCCGGACTATCGTGCTGTTGCAGCTCTACGAAAACGATTTCGAGACGCGCAACATGCATCGCATCGGCCCGTCGCCCACACCCTGCGGGACGATACCGAACGACAGATGCAGCGTCGTTCGTGTTGTACCGCCTCATCAGCACCGCCTCCGTGAGACTCCAGGAGGCTGTCGGCCTCTCCGAGGAATACACCCACTACATGGCGAGTCATCTGAAGGATCCCAACTCGCCTGATGCCTGCGAGGCGTTTGGCATGCTGACGACGTTCATCACGAAGGCGAAGGCGGCCCATGTGCCCGTGGGCACGGTCATCTTTCCGGCACTCTGGGTGCTGAAACCCGGAGGCCGTGACTATCCGTTTGACTACCTGCACGAACACGTGCGCGCGATCTGCCAGGAGCAGGCGATCACATGCCTCGACCTGTTCGCGGAATTCGCCCGCGACGAAAACCCGCGGCACCTGTGGGTCAACTCGTTCGATGCCCATCCGAACGCCGAAGCGAACCATCGCGCGGCACGGAAATTCTGAATACCTTCAGCCCGGTGTGGAGGCATTAAGCCGACACGCCGATAGATCACGCGTCCTCGAGCCCCCGCCTCGGTGAGACAGCCCGGAGAACCCATGCAGATTCTGACCAGAAGAGTCCAGATCCTTGTGACGTGTGTGTTGACTGCCGCCTGCGGATCGAAATCCACAGGCGGGGGTGGCCCTGCGCCCACCACGCCCAGTCCTACGGTGACACTGGCACGCCTGACCTCGCCAACGCCGGACTCTCCGGCCAACCGGTTCCAGTTGAACACGCTCCGTCCCACGCTCACGGTGACCAACGGCACGTCCGACCAGCCCCAGGGGACGCGGACCTACGAGTTCCAGATCTCGGATCGCGCTGATTTCACGTCGCTGGCGGCCGGTTCGTCACTATCGGTGAAAAACGGAACCTCGTTTCTTGTCGTGGCGACGAAAACGGGTGTGGCTGAGGGCAGCGGCCAGACGACGTTCACGCCAGATGAGGATCTTCAGCCCACGACTCGCTTCTACTGGCGGGCCCGCCTGTCCCAGGGCACCGCGACCTCCGACTGGTCCGACGTGCGCAGCTTTAACACCAAGCTGGTGGGCTTCAATCGCGCGGGCGAGTTGTACGACCCGCTGATTCACGGTGAGACCGTTGGTGTGCGGGTCGGGTCAACAACGTTCGTCGATGGCAAAGGCATCCGCGTCAACGACGGCAATTCGTATGTCCGTTATCAACTGCCCCAGACCATCACCAACGGGGAGTTTTCGGCCGACGTGACGGGACTGTACGGTAACGGTCCTGGCGGCAAGATGCGCGTGTTCTCCATGATGGATGGCGGAGACAACCTCTGTAAGAGCAAGTTCCTGTTCAACGTGCAATATCGGGGCATCCCGGGCAATCCTGACAATGCGTTCTCATATAAGGCGTTGTTCGGCGACGAGGATTTCAAGAACGAGCCGAACAAGACGATCCGTACTGCCTCGGTCCGGCTTCTCGACTCGTCGCGCACCTATCACTGGAAGGCGACCTGGAGCTCGGGCATCAACGTGGTTGTGCAGGAAGACCGGAGGGGTGGGAACACGATCTTCGAGCACGGAACCACGACTGGTGGCACCTACAACCCGACGCCGCACGTGGCCTACCTAGGTGCCAACAACGGCGGTAAGTGTGACGAGGAGGGATCCTGGCCGGGGCTGACCTTCAGCAATGTCTGGATTGGCAACCGGCCGCGGCCCGAGTCGCTCGGCTCGGCCCTGGAGGCCCCGTAGAAAGGCCCCCTGATGGGCTATAATCACTGAGCGCATGGCAGTTATCACGCTGGTCCGGCCACCGTTACTGGTGCCGACCTGGTCAGATTCGGGCCCCATGACGCCGCCCATTGGTCCAGCCTACCTGGCGGCAAGTCTGAGGCAAGCCGGTCATACTCCTCGAATCATCGATGGTCTTGGCGAGAACCCGTTCGAGGTGACCTCGCTCTTCGACAACAAGGTCACCGCGATTGGCCTGAGGAGCGAGGAGATCGTCGAGCGGATCGAGCCCGACACCGACCTCATCGGGGTCAGCTGCATGTTTTCGCAGGACTGGCCCGAAGTCGCGCGCCTCATTCGCCTGGCCCGGAAGCGGTTTCCGAGCATCCCCATCGTTACCGGCGGCGAACACATCACCGCTGTGCCCGATTTCACCCTGGAGTCCACGCCGGAAGTCGATGCGTGCGCGATCGGCGAGGGCGAGGAAACCATCGTCGATCTGGCCAATGCGATCGAGCGCGGCGCCAGTTTTGACGGCATCCCCGGATTGGTGATCAGGAGCGACGGCGGCACGCGATCCACGGGTCCGCGCACCCGGATTCGGAATATCGACGACATCCCGCTGCCCGCGTGGGATCTCGTACCCCTCGACCACTATCTGGATCACGGGCTGGGTTACGGCGTCGATCGCGGCCGCAGCATGCCGATGCTGGCGACGCGCGGGTGCCCGTACGAATGCACGTTCTGCTCGAACCCCGAAATGTGGACGACCCGGTGGATCGCACGGAATCCAACGAAAGTGCTCGACGAGATGCGGCTGTACCAGGAGCGGTACGGTGCGACCAACTTCGACTTCTACGATCTCACCGCCATTGTGAAACGCAGCTGGATCATCGAGTTCACGCAGATGATCCTCGACAAGAAGATGCAGTTCACCTGGCAGTTGCCGAGCGGCACGCGATCGGAGGCCATCGACGGCGAGGTCAGCCGCCTGCTCTACGAGTCGGGCTGCCGCAACATGAGCTATGCCCCGGAAAGCGGCTCACCCGAGGTGCTCAAGCGCATCAAGAAGGTCGTCAAGCTCGATCGGCTCGAGAAGTCGGTGCGGGGCGCCGTCAACAGCAAGCTGAACGTGAAGCTCAACATCATCATGGGCTTCCCGAACGAGTCGCGCAAAGAGTTGCGCCAGACGGTCAGCTTTCTGTTCAGGATGGGACTGGCCGGCGTGCACGACATGAGCATCTCGATCTTTTCGCCCTACCCCGGCTCGGAGCTGTATCACGACCTGCGGAAGTCCGGAAGGATTCCGGAGCTCTCGGATGAGTATTTCCTCGGACTGGGCGCCTACAAGGACTTCTCAGCGCCGGTGTCGTTCACCGAAGGCCTGAGCCCCAGCGAGCTGAACGCCTACCGGATCACCGGGTTCCTCGTGTTTTACGGCACGGAGTACGCGGTTCGACCGTGGCGTCTCGTGCGCTTGATCCAGAACCTGGTGCAGCATCGTCAGGAATCGCGCCTCGACAAGTCGCTGCAAGACCTCGCCCACCGCATCCGCAACAAACGCCCCGGGCGGACCGCCGACCGCGCGGGCGCGACTGCCTGATACAGATGTGACGAGACAGCGCTCTTTGTTGATTCTGGCTGCGATTGTTGCGGTGGGGGCCGCATTTCGTTTCTACAACCTCGCGTGGGGGGCTCCGTACTATCACTTTCACATGGACGAGCACTTCGTGATCGGCCCGGCCGACACGCTTCGGCGCGACGTGCGTGCGGCGGCGATGGGATCGAAGTTCTTCATGTACTCCCCGATGATGATGTACCTGATCAACATCGTCAGAGGAGCGTATGAAGCGCTCATCCAACCGATCGATTTGAACGTCCCGCGCGATCAGGTCACCTACACGGTGTTGAGCCGTGCGATTGCCGCGACGTTTGGCACGGCGACGATTCTCGTCACGTACGCGATTGCCGCGCGCATCGGTGGCCGACTGGCGGGCCTATTGGGGGCATTTTTCCTCGCCTGCGCTGTTCTCCATCTCCGCGATTCGCATTTCGCGACCACCGACATGCCGATGGTCTTCTTCTGCATGGTCACGCTCTGGTGCGCGATCCGGGTTGCTGAACGAGCCACCTGGCCTTGGCTGGTCGCTGCCGGCGCATCGGTGGGGGCGGCTGTGGCATCGAAGTACACGGGCCTTATTTCTCTCGGGACTGTGGGCATCGCGTATTTCCTGGCTCCGGTTCGACCCATGCAGATCCAGCCGGTTCGAGCATGGGTTGTCTGGGTGCTGCGGGGACTCATTCCGATCGCCGCGGCGATTGTGAGCTTCTTTCTGCTGGACCCGTTGGTGTGGTGGTATCCCAGGAAGTTCATGCTCGATTTTCGGCAGCAAGTGATTGAACCTCTCACCGGCGTGACACAACCGATCTTCTTCGCGCAGTTCGCCGATATTGGCAATCCCCGGGTCTATTGGTTCACCAACCTCCTCTGGTGGAGCGTCGGTCCCGCTCTCGAAATACTGGGGCTGGCAGGGGTCGTGTGGCTGCTCGCACGCCGTGACAGATACGCCGCCGTTGCGGCCTCGTTCCCCATCATCTATTACGTGGTGGCTGGTCAGAGCGTCGCGCCCATGATTCGGTACACGCTTCCGATCATCCCGGCGCTGGCGGTTGCCGCCGGCGTGCTCGGGGCCGATTGGCTGGGTCGCCCGCGGTGGCGCGTGGCCTCCACGCTGGTGGTTGGGGTGACCGTTGTTCTGACCGGTCTGTATGCGCTCGCCTACATGAACGTGTTCAGACAACCGGACTCGCGTGTCGAAACATCGAAATGGCTCGTCGACAACGTGCCCGAGGGAGAACGGATTCTGGTGGAACCGTCGCAGAACGTTCCGCCGATGGGTTCGTATTACACCGACACGAAGTTCCGGCACGATTATGTGTTGTGGGGGGCCGGGAACTCGCGTCGCCAGGCCGAGCGTGAGCGAAAGGATTACTACCATTTGTTCATGCTCGATACCTACCGCTATTTGTACGCCGATCGCTACGATGATGCCGAGAAGCGCCGCTACATCGCATCACGTCTCGCGGAGGTGGACTGGATCGTCATCGATGACACGTACGTCCAGTGGTACGACACGCTGAGTCGTTCCGTCAGACCAGACGACCGCATTCACAACGCCGTTGTCGCTCAGCACTATCGGGATCTATTCGAGGGAAAGCTCGGGTTTGAGATGATCAAGACGTTCAAGGTGTATCCGCAGATTCTTGGCCTGACGATTCACGACGAGGCGGCAGAGTTCACCTTCCGGCTCTTCGATCATCCTCGGGTGTATATCTTCAAGCGGACGGCGCCGCGCGGTTGAGACTGTGCTGAACGTTCATCTGTTCCGGCGCTCGACGGTTGCAGTCCTCGTTGCCTGGCTCTTCGCGACCAGCGCGTGCGGCGGTAAATCGCCTGTTCAGCCGCCTCCACCCAGCCCGAAGCTGCAGCTCGCGGGTCCTGCGCAGCTCGTGCTCAATGCAACGAGCCCTCTGGGCACCGACGTGCTCTTCGATCTTCCGAAGCCGACCGGTGGGCACGAGCCGTATCAGGTGACGTGTGACCCTGGCCCGGGCGCTATCTTTCCGATTGGTGAGACAGCCGTATCCTGCACGGCCACCGATGCAGACATGGCGCAGGCGTCATGCGGATTCACGGTGAGGGTACGAGTCGCGCAAACGATTGCGAAAACGAAGTTCGTGGCGTTTGGAGACAGCATCACTGCCGGAGCGGTCAGCCTCGTGCCGTTCATCACGCTCGCGCTGTCGGAAACCTACCCCAATAAACTGGAGCAGTTCCTGCGCCAGCTCTATCCGACGCAGGAGATCGTCGTCTTCAACAGTGGAAAGGGCGCGGAACATACAGGACAAGGGGCGCAGCGGCTTCCCGGCGTGCTCGACGCCGAACATCCGCAGGTCGTCTTGATTCTGGAAGGCATCAACGCGTCCTGGCGTCTGACGGTGAACCAGCAGGCGGACGCCATTCGCTCGATGATCGTTACGTCGCAGCAGCGTGGTGTTGACGTCATCCTGGCGACGGTCATGCCGGCCTCGCAACAGTGGGAAGCCGACGGTCACGCGGGGGCGCTTGCGCGCATCAAAGACCTCAACACGCGAATCAAGCTGATGGCGGCGGAATTCAAGCTTGGGAACGTGGTCGACCTGTACGCCCTGTTCGAGGCGAATCCGCAGCTGATGGGCGCCGACGGGCTGCATCCGTCGGCTGAGGGACAGACGCGAATTTCAGAAGCGTTTGCCGTCGAGATCGTACGGCGATATCACGTGCCGTCGGCCGACGAGGGGCTGGCTGGCAAGACGTCGACGCTCAGGGGACGAGCCCCTTGAGTACGTCGGCCAATGAGGTGCTGCCCGACTGGAACGAGCTGTCGCACAGGCGCCAGCGCTTCTGGTTGGAGTAGTACATGGCGGCGACCTGGTCGATCCCGGTCGCGATGGCGGTTTCCCCCTCACGCAGGACGATCCTTCCTCGCGAGTCGTACAAATCGCGTTTGGCCCTCGACTTCCAGAAGACCGGCACGCGCGCACACGAGTCTCCGGAGCGGTTCCTGTACGAGCACGCGCCGCCGAATCCTACGCTCGTATTGGCGGCCCCGATGTTCGACTCGATGATCGTGAAGTCCTGACGATTCTCTGTGACGTCGCTGGTCTCGGCTGCGGTCCCGTAGCATCCCGGCTCGAAGTTCCGCATCACGTAGTCGACGCTGAGACTCGAGCTCGAAAAGTCGAGGAGGAATTGTCTCGCGAGGTCGCTGACTTCCTGAATGGAATTGTGGAGGCTTACCGTGGTCGACCCGGTCACGCGATTTTCAACGTTGCGTCCTTGAGACTGGTACGTTTCGACCACCTCGAGGGCGAGCGTCACGTCCATCGGGGTCGTCGCGTTTGCCGGAGCCCGCCATGTCACGGAAGGGCCGGTGCCGCTGAACGTGCCGACGGTGGACGCCCAGTTGAACGTCAGGCCGCTTGCAGCCGATTCCGGATCGGTGACGGTCACGCTGAGGGCTATCGACTCACCGAGATCAGCAAAGCCCGCGGGCTGACCCGTTCGCGATCCCTGCGCGCGGAACGCGCCGATGGTTGGCGGAGTGTTCTGCACTACGGGGCCAGGGCTAGGGCCCGGGTCGGGTGGCGTCGGTTTCGAAGGCGTAGAAGTACAGGCCGTACCGATGACGAGAAGGCCGCCTAGCAGAAGTCGAGCAATGGTCACGTGATGGGGATACTAATTATACGTGGATTCGGCCGTGCAGCAAAACGACTGCGGTCCCTACGTAGCTCGGGAATGCTAGAATGTCGCCGGAGATTCATGAGCATAGCCTTCATCTGCTTCGTACTCCTGTTTGTGTGGGTCTCGGAAACCAGAGTGGATGCCTACCTCGATCCCGGCAGCGGCAGCATGCTCGTCCAGCTGCTTCTCGGGGGCGTGGCGGGCGTGGCGGTTATCGCCAGGCTCGGCTGGCAGCGGTTCCGCGATATTTTCCGCTCATCCGGTTCAAAGCCCGAGGGCCCTACGAAATCGCATGAGTGAGATCGCGGCCGAGCCTGGATCTTTCCGCGATCGAACGGCACGCGTCTTCTACCACGACGGACACATCTTCCGCGGGCTCTCTGCAACTGCGTTGAAGGAATGGCAGGCCCTGTCGGCCACCGGCCTCTATCGACGGTTTGCGGAGAACGGCGCGATCGTCGCGACCCGGCAGCGCGAAATCGGCTCCCTTCCGTTCCGCCTCGACGAGCCCTGGGCGGCCGTTCTCGAACACGAGCGTCTTCCCTTTGTCTCGTACCCCTACGAGTGGTCGTTCGAGATGCTTCGCGACGCCGCGCTTCTCCATCTCGATCTCGTGCTGGCGGGGCTCGACGAAGGGATCGGTCTGAAGGATGCCTCGGCGTACAACGTCCAATGGAAGGGCGCCACTCCGGTCTTCGTCGACATCGGGTCGTTCTACAAACGAGCGGAAGGCGAACCGTGGGTGGGATACCGGCAGTTCTGCCAGATGTTCCTCTACCCTCTGCTGCTTCAGGCGTATCGCGACGTCCCCTTTCAGGCGTGGATGCGCGGCAACATCGATGGCATGGATGCCGAGGTGTGCCTCAATCTCCTCAGCGCGCGCGACTACTTCCGTGGCGGAGTGCTCGCGCACGTGTACCTCCAGGCGAAAGCGCAGAAGGCGTACAACAGCACGACGCGAGACGTACGAGCCGAGCTGAACAAGGCCGGATTCGACACACGCATCATCAAGACCAACGCCGAAGGGCTTCGCAAACTCGTGGCGTCGCTCGAGTGGAAGCCGAAGCAGTCAACCTGGTCGGACTACCTGAAGTGCGGTCACTACGAAGCCGCCGACGCCGAGCAGAAACGCCAGTTCGTCCGCGATGTGGTTGCGACGCGCCCCTGGAACATGACCTGGGACATTGGCTGTAACGTCGGCGTGTTCTCAAGGATTGCGGCCGAACGATCGGCGTCGGTCGTGGCGATGGACGCCGATCATCTCGCGGTCGACAAGCTGTACCGCGCGCTGAAGGCCGAGCGCGTACCGAACATCCTGCCGCTCGTCGTCAATGTCACCGATCCGTCGCCGAATCTGGGATGGCGGAACCTGGAACGCAAGCGCATCAACGAGCGGGGCCGGCCCGATCTCGTGCTGGCGCTCGCGCTGATCCATCACGTCGTCATTGGCGGCAACATCCCGCTCGCCGAGTTCGTGCAGTGGCTGCGAGACCTGGGTGGAGAGCTCGTCATCGAGTTCGTGACGCGTCAGGATCCGATGGTAGCGACACTGCTACGGAACAAAGACGATCACTACAGCGACTATACCGAAGAAAGCTTCGAGCGCGAGCTGTCGGCCCGGTTCAAGATTGCCCGCCGTCAGCCTCTGGGATCGGGCACGCGCATCATGTACCACGCCCAATAACCACGAGCTCGCTTCCGCCTGCCAAAGGAATCTTCTCTCCCGCCGCCACTGTTTGCCGCTGAAGGACCTTGCCTGTAGCGGCATCTCGAATCGTAATGTTCGCAGCCACTCTCGTTCGCAGCATTGCGCCCTTACCCACGTCAACGGCAAGCGCGACGAAGCGTGAACCGGAAGAAGCGGTGTAAAGGCGCTCGAACCCCTGGAGAGGGGCGCCTGGTGCGTTGGGCTCGTGACGAGTCCAATTAGCCAGCCCCGCCGGCAGATATCGTCGCGCGGCCGCCAGCGCCGTCGCGATCGACTTGAATGCCGGAAGCTCGGTGAACTCGCTGCTCCGCGAAGGGGTCTGCGCCAGATCGGCGGCACCTCCACCCCGAATGCCCGGACCCATGTGCAGCACGTAAGCCGCATCCCCGGCAAGAAACGTCATCACGTACGCACCGGCAATGCGCGAAGGGTCATCGTCCTGCTTCACTGAGCTCTCCGGCCCGATGGGCTCATTGTTCAGCACGGCCTGCGGCAACGCGTTCCGGCACCCCTTGTCGAGTGGCAAGGACATCCATGGAAGGAGCATCGGGGTCGTCGGCCCTTCGTCGCCGAACTGCCGGGCATAGTGGATGGTCATCGCCTGGACACCCGACTGCGCGTAGGTATCACAAATAGCGCCGGTTGATTGCGGGGCGCTCAACGCCACCAGCACCGACGTTCGATCGTTCAGCCGTTTGCCGAGACGCCGCAGTTCCGCGATCCCATCCGGGCCGTCGAACCCGTTCTGCCAGGCCTCATTGGCGATCTCGAACGCGAAGATCTTGTGCTCGCGTCCTCGCGCCATGGCGGCGAATCGATCCACAACCGATGCACGGCTGGCGGCGCTGGAATTGAATGGCGCGCCACCGAAGAGCGTCCACTGCACGCGCAATCCGTAGCGGTCGTACGCGAGATCGGTCAGTCCGGCGATGACCTTCTCGTAGTCGGGCCACCGCGGGTCAACTTCCCTGTCCTGCCAGCTATCCCCTCCCACCGATCCCAGCAAGCGAATGTAGTCGACACCAGCGGCGTTCAACGCCTCGAGATTGCGGTCGAGCCGCGGCCGATCGGACTTGTATCCCCAGGCACCCCAGAAGAGCGTGGCGCCAAGCGCGTTGAACGGTCCGCCGGCGTCTGCGACCGCCCGACTTTGGGTACGAACCGGGCCGCGCCTCGGCGCTGAAGGAGCCTGTCCCGTCACCACGACAAGCGCAAGCAGCAGGAACCCGACACAGAGAGCCGTTTTGATCATCTCTTGGTGAATCGTATTCAGGTATCGTGCCGGGGCGGCATCGTCCATCGTCGATCGGCCATCGTCCATTGTCACCCAGCCTGAAATCGCTATGTGGAGCACTGTCCCCGTGCTGTGCCTGGTGGCCGCCAGACACGTGTCTCGCATCGCGCCTTTGCCAGCGTCGTCCTGATTGCGCTGCGCGTGCTGGGCGTGCAGGTCAGCGACGTGAGTCGGACCCCTTGAACCTTGTTATACTGCAGCAGCCACTCTGCTGATGACGAGTCCTCCAGCCGCCGAGGCCGAGCGCGAGATCAAATTCACACTGTCGGCGGGACGCGCGCATGTGGCCAGGGATTGGCTCGAGCGCCTCTGCCGTCGCGACCCGAGGTATCCCGCCGCAATCGTCTGGACGATGTACTACGACACGCCCGCATTGATTTCGCTTGGCGAGAAGGTCAACAGCGAGTATCTGAAGCGGAAGCTCCGGGTCCGGTGGTATGCCGATCTCGACGGCCGCCTGCTGGAGCCGGTCTTCGTCGAAGCCAAGCTTCGTGTGGGCGGGCTGCGGACGAAGGTGCGCGAGCGGGTGCCCGTGCCGGCAGCCGAGATCGCGCAATGGGACCTGCAGGATCCGCGGCTGTCGCGTTTGCCGCGCATGCTTCAGGCGCGCGGGATGCTCGGCCTCGAACCGTGGCAACCGGTCATGCTGATCCGGTATCGACGCGATCGGTTCGTCGAGCCCCGCAGCCGCGCCCGCGTCAGCCTCGATACGGATATTGCCGCGGCGGCCGTGCATCCGCGGCTGGCACATCCGGCAGACACCACGCCGCTCGGAAGCGCCGTGCTCGAGGTGAAGGGCCAGGAGGATACGCTTCCGTTGACGCTTCACCCGCTCCTTTCGCTCGGTATTCGGAAAGGCGCATTTTCGAAATTGTTCGCGGTCTACGCGCACGCGGCGCGTCAGCTGGTGTAGGCGAGGAAGAGGTGCGATGCAGCAGCAGTTGAACAATATCTTTGGATCGCTCGCGCAGCGAACGGGCCCCCAGGTGTCACCGCTGGCCTTCCTGATGTTGATGGCCATTTCGCTTGTCTGTTCGCTCTTCATCGCGTACCTCTACGTGCACTTCTATGCGAGCCGGGCGACGGGCAGCCAGGTGCATCGGGCCTTTCCACTGCTCGGTATTTCGATCACCGCCATCTTCATATCGATTCAGTTTTCCCTTCCTCTTTCGCTTGGTCTTCTGGGGGCGCTGTCGATCGTGCGGTTCAGGACGCCGATTAAGGAGCCCGAGGAAATCGGGTTCATCATGCTCGTCATTGCCACCTCGCTCGCCGTGGCAACCTTCAAGCTGGGATTCGTAGGGGTCATCCTGCTCGTCGCGCTCGCCGCGCTTTTCGGCCAGGTGCTGGCGCGGCGATTCATGTCCTCCGAGGGCGACGGCACGATCGTGATCTCGCTCTCCTCGAACGGTCGAGCGCTCGATCCGTCGGCGATCACGGCAGTGCTTCGCAAGCGGCTCTCCAAGGCGACGCTCGAAAGCGTGTCGTACAACGAGCGCGAAACCGTCGTGTCGTACAATTTTCAGGGGATCTCCGATACGGCGCTGTCGGGCCTGCAGGCCGAGCTTGACGCGACGGCGGGACCTTCGACGTTCAACGTGTTCTTCAACAGGCCGGGCGCATTCTAGATGCGGGCAACCCCCCACAGGATGCCCTGGTGGCTGCTCATCGTCGCCACGCTGTCGATCGGCCTGGCGTTGGCGGTGATCGAGGCGGCGGACTGGTTTCCTTTGTGGCGCTTCGCCGTGCACTGGAGCCCGGAGGCGCTTCCAAGCACGAGCGCGGTTCCGAACAAGGAAGTCGCCACCGGGAGGCCCATCCTTTCCCTGACGCTCGACGACGCCGACCTGAACGATCCCGCCAGAGGAATCCTCGCCAACAAACACGAGCACGGAATGGAATGGGAGCGCGAAGGCAGCGTTTCGTATTTCGAAGACGGGCGGTTGATGTTCGCGGGCGGCGTCGGCGTGCGCATCCATGGAGGCGGAAGCCGCATCACGGCTCCACGTCCCGGATTCCGCCTGTATTTCCGCCGCAAGTACGGACCACGTGAGATTCCGCAGGATGTGCTCTTCAGCGCCGACGCACAGCCCATCCGCCGCCTCGTGATCCACGATGACGTCCGGCGCACCGGAGGCGTGAACTGGTACTTCATCAATCCGCTCGCGTACGACGTCTCGCGGGCCATCGGCGCCATCGCGCCGGAAACGAAGCCGGTGCGGTTCTACCTCAACGGCAAGTACGTACGGTCCCTTCGTCCTGACCGAACGGTTCGACCAGCGGTTCTTCGCGGCGCACTGGGGCTACGACGACATCGTGCTCAATCAGGACGAGATGAACAAACTCTGGGATTGGGTGCGCACCACCCGCCCTCTGACGATGACGAACGTGGCGGAGCACGTGAACATCGAGAACCTGACACGCTGGTTCCTGGCGGTGGCCTTTTCCGCCACGCGCGACGCATATCAGGGGCCCGGACAGTTTCTCGATGCGACGAAACCCAACGGCTGGTTCTGGGTGAATTGGGATATGGACCAGGGCTTTCGCGACTGGAACCACGACAGCTACCAGTATCTGCTCGAACGCGCTGGAGAAGCGCGTCGTGGCAGAAATCCCGCCGAACCGCGGTCGGTGATTCTCACGCAATTGATCGCCGACGATCCCGAGTATCGCGACTACCTGAAGCGTGTCGTCCAGAAGGCCCTGAATCATCAACTCACGCAGGCCTTTCTCATGGAGCGGTACCAGCACTATCAGAATGTCGCCAAGGAGCTTCAGATCCCGCGTCTCGACTACCTGCCCCGCCTGCGCCAGTTCCTGCAGCGCCGCCGGAATTTCTTCAGGCTCATCACCGAGCAGTGGTTGAACAGCCAGCCCTCTCAGCGCGTCATTGTCGTGGCGCCGGCTGGCGTCGAGCTGTTGATTGAGGGCGAGCGCGTAAAGAACGGCTACGTGGGCTTGTACTTTTCCGATCTGGAGTTGACCGCTGACATTCCTGAGGAACACCGGAACGGGTTCACGGAATGGCGAATCAACGGGCGTTCATCTGGATCGGGACCGCTGAAGTTCAAGGCGGACCGCATCATTCAGCTCGAGGCGGTGTACCACAATGCACCGTCAGCATACCGGCCGATAGAAGTTGCGCCTGACGATCCAAAGCCTGTGATTCCCGCGCGTCTCGAGTGGAAGCTCATTCCAGGCGGAACGTCGTGGCTGGGATGTGCGCCGCAGGACGAGCTGTGCGGCGAATCGGAAAAGCCGCGCGTGCGGGTCACGTTTGCTCAGCCGTTCCAGATGCTCGATCGTGAAGTGTCGGCCAATGACTTTCGCGCGTATGCCACCGCGACATCGACGTCCATCCCTCGCCAGCCGGAGTGGTACGCGGATGGCACCCATCCTGTTGTCAACGTGACCTGGGATGAGGCACAAGCGTACTGTGCCTGGGCGGGAGGCCGGCTGCCGACCGAGGAGGAATGGGAATACGCGGCGCGCGGCGGCGTTGAGGACCGCATATTTCCATGGGATGGTGAGTTCACCGGACAGGCCCATGTGCGGCACGATCTGACGCCGAGGCCGTTCGAGTTTACCGCGCCGGTGGGATCGTTCCCGCCCAACAGCTACGGCCTGTACGACATGGCCGGCAACGTGTGGGAATGGACCGCGAGCGAATTCACGACGACACATGCCTCGCCACCGGACCACACCGGATACGACCTTCGCACGATCAAGGGCGGTGGTTGGGACAACGTCATTCCAAGGCTGCGGATTTCCGAGCGGGCGGCGCGGTCGCGGCTCGGGCGCCACAACCTCTACGTGGGCTTCCGCTGTGCGAAGGGACCCATGAGCGTCGCGCGAACGCAGCCGTGACCATGCCTCGTCGCGTGCTCGTTCATCCAATCGCCGCTGCCACGCTGGCCGGTGTGGCGTTGTGGGTAAGCCGTGCGTCATTCGATGTGGCCGGCACCGCGCAGTTGCCCGTCCGGGTTGCCATGATGCCATCGGCGGCGGAGCTTCTCGGACTGGTCATCATGTTCCTGCTCATCGCGGCAGGTGTGGCGTTGGTGCTGCGCAACGGCGCCGAGCCTGATGCCCGATTCTGGGGAGCCGCTTCCGATACCCTTCTGCCGCTGTTTGGCCTCGGACTCCTGCTTCTTCCGTACCTGCCATTCCTGGCCGACTGGATACCGGCGCTTCGTCTTCTGGCCGGCCCCGGTCGAATCCTGGTCTGGGTCGTCGTGATTGGGCAGACGCTGTGGATCTTCCTGCCGCAGTTGAGCCGCCGGATGGGGCTTCCGACGCCGTTACTGGATGAGACGAAGGCGTCGGTGGTGTTCGCGTGTACGGCGGTGTTTCTGAGCGCCCCGTTTGTCTTCAATGCGCGTGCCCTGACTCAGGCGTTCGGCGATCTTCTGGAGAACGCCAGGCATTTACCGTCGGCCGACCTGTCGGCGGTGCCGGCAGCCAGTCTCGCTGTCCTCTTCGACCAGGAGTTCGGCGTACTACCCAGTGCTCCAGTGTTGGTGTTGGCCTTCATCGGCCTTGCTGCCATGATGCGGGACCGATCGCAGCGGTGGGTGGGGGTTGCGCTCACCATCGTCTCGTTGTGCGTGATTGCGTTGGCGGCGTCGGCCGATCCCTGGTGGCGGCGGTCGTTCGCCCCGGGCCGTCAACTCGTTCTCCTGCTGCCGCTCCTGACGGTCCCGATCGCCTCCCTTTATTCGCGCCTGCCGCGGTTCTCCATATCTCGGGCGGCGGCGCAGGTGTCGTTCCTGGTGACCCTGGGCATCACGCTGATGTTCCTGCTTTTCGACGAGGCCGTTCCGGCCGAGCAGGAAGGGATTGGCGCCTCCTACTTGCTGCGATGGCTGTCGCCCACCTGGCAGCTTTGGAGCGAGGTACCGACCTTCGTCACGACCGGAGCGCGGGTGGCGTCCGCTCGAGTTCTGGTGTGGATTGCCGGCTTGACGCTGATGGGCTGGCTCCTCTCTCGGCGGTCAGCGAACTCCCCTGGCCGCGTGGCGCTTCTCGTCACGCTGGGCACAACCGTCGCGTGCGTGACGATCGTCACGATCACTGCCGCTGCGTTATCTGATTCGAGCAGTCGATTCAATGTGGAATCACGGACGCTCGATCCCGCTGCTCGAAACGTTCGATCCCGTCGCGCGGCCCGTAGCCCTGCGATACGACCCGCTCTCGCTGACACAGCCCGACGAGTTGCCGCACCTCTTTGCGCTGTCGGCGGCACCAGGTCAGCGCACAGGCCGTCAGCCGCTGCGGATCGTGCTGAACGCCCGGTTCCGCTTGCCGGCGGGCTCGTACGAGCTGGACGTGGAGGGGTCGAAATCGGCGGGGAGCGTCCCGGACGCGGCAATTTTTCTGCAGTTAGGCCGCGAAGGCGGCGCGCTCACGTCGTGGCCGTTGACGATGACCGCGGGCCAACACACGCGGCACGTGTTTGACGTGCCGCTCGATTCGGAGTTCGTCGCATTTCGCGCGGCGCCGTCCATCGAGCCGACGATCGCGAGCATACGGATCACGCCGGTAACGGTGGCCGCAATCCGAAAGCGGTTTCCTGCTCCCAGGGTGCTCGCCGCGTCTGCGTTTGCGACGGTCACGGCATTTTTTCACGGTGGTGCGTTTCCGGAGAGCGATGGATTCTGGGTGCAGGGCCGCGAGACGACGCGCGTCACGCTCTTGAAACAAAGGGACAGCGATCAGGGTGTGACGCTGGCGATCCACAGCGGCGCGCGGCCGAACACCGTGACGCTCGCGACCAACGCGTGGTCCCAGACGCTGAATCTGGTGCAGGGTGTGACCGAACGGGTGGTCGTGCCGACAAAAGAGGGCGACACGTTCATTCCGCTCACGATTACCGCGACGGGCGGGTTTGTTCCGGCAGAAATCGAGCGGAGTCCGGATCGCCGGGTGCTCGGAGCGTGGATCGCGTTCATTCCGGATGAACCAAGGTAAACAGGGCTTTAGCCCTGTCCTCAAACGCTGAGGGGTTGTGGTCGCGATTCGCTTTGCGCCGACTCGCACACTTCCCTGATGACGTAGATCGGCTTGTCCTGCGATTCGTGGTAGGTGCGGGACATGATTTCCGCGAGCAGGCCCATCGTGACGAACTGGATGCCGGCGAAGATCAGCAGCACACCGAGCAGGAGCAAGGGGCGGTTGGCGATCGATTCATGCCCGAACAGCCGCTGATACGAGAGATACGCGCCGATGAGGAAGCCCAGCAGTCCCATCGGCAGGCCGATGAGCCCGAACATCTGGAGCGGCCGCGTCGAGTAGCTCAGCAGAAATTTCACGGTCAACAAATCGAGCACGACGCGGAGCGTTCGCGAGAGGCCGTATTTCGACGAGCCATGGCTGCGCGGCCGATGGTTCACGACGACTTCCGTGATCGTGACTCCCATCTCGCTGGCGATGGCGGGAAGGAAGCGGTGCATCTCGCCATACAGCTTGAGCGGCTTGACGACCTCGGCGCGAAACACCTTCAGCGAGCAGCCATAGTCGTGCAGCTTGACGCCGGTCGACCAGGAGATCAGTTTGTTCGCCAGCTCAGACGGGAGACGGCGCGTCAGCCAGGTGTCTTTCCGATGCTTCCGCCAGCCGCAGACGATGTCGTTGCCGTCTTCGATGCGGCGGATCATGTCGGGAAGATCGCGCAAATCGTTCTGCAGGTCGCCGTCAGCCGTCGCGATGAGTCTGCCCCGGGCATGTCGAAAGCCGGCGGCAAACGCCGCCGTCTGCCCGAAGTTCCGTCTGAACCGGATAATCCGCCAGCGGGGATCGCGGCGCTGGCAGCGAACGAGGCGCTCGTAGCTGTCGTCGGTGCTGCCGTCGTCGATCGCCAGCACTTCATAGCTCCGCCCCCACCGCTCGAGCGCCTCGGTCAGTTCGACGTAGAGGGGCTCGATATTCGGCGATTCGTTGCGGATGGGAATGACGACTGAGAGTTCAGGATTCATTCATCTCTCAGGGCCGCTGGCCCCGGATGAAGTCGCTATTATACAGTCAGTTAGCCGATGTCGGCTGCGAGCGGCGCTTCCAGAGGTAGTAGCCCGCCCCGCCGGCGAGCACCAGCAGTCCGAGCGCCAGGCCCACCAGCCGGCCGTTCTCGTGAATGTAGTCGAGGGCGCGCTGGCCGTACAACACCGCCAGAATCCCTTCGCCAAAATAGCGGACGCCGCGACCGAGCCCGATCGCCCAGATGAATGTCTTCAGCGGAATGTTGGCGACGCCTCCCATCAGCACGAAAATCTTGAAGGGCGCCGGCGGCGGCAGAAGGGCGGGCACGATGAGCGCCATCGCGCCGTACTTGCGCATGAGATCGGCCGCCCGCTCGACCGTGCCTCCCTTGAACCGTTTCCGCACGAGCGCGTCTCCGCCCTTGCGGCCCACGAAGTACAGCGCGAGGCAGCCCGCAATCGAGCCCAGCGTCGACATGGTGGCGTAGAACACCATTCGCTCGGGATGGTTGATCACGAGCAGCACGATCAGCAGATCGTTGACTTCGGGAAAGGACAAGAAGGACGAGTCGAGGAACGCGATGATGAAGAGTCCCGGACCGCCGATGCTGAGTGCGAATGCTTCAATCGCTGCTGTAAATCGAGCCATCAATGCGTGCCGGATCTCCGCCTGAACGGACCGTGTGGGTTACTATTCTAGCCGCGAAGTGACCGACCGCTTTCCCAAGCTTGCTGCCGCAGTCGGCCTGACGATCGGCACGGCGGCAGCCATTTTCTACGGCCATCAGGGACTGACCCTCAGCCATTACGACGCAAAGGCGCATCTGGTCGTCGCCCGGCGCGTGCTCGACAGCCTGACGCCCGAGTACTCGCAGATCGGGGCTGTCTGGCTGCCGCTGCCGCATCTCCTCAACCTGCTTCCCGTGCAAATCGATGCGTTCTATCGGACAGGCGCCTCGGCCGTGGCGATCTCGATTCTCTCCTTCGCGCTTGCCTGCTATTCGATCGCGTATCTGGTGCTCGCTGTCACGAGCTCGCGCGTCGCCGCGGGCATTGCCCTTGCGATGTTCGCGCTCGATCCGAACGTCCTGTATCTGCAATCCACGCCGATGACCGAGCCGCTGCTCTTCGGACTGGTTCTGTTCAGCGTCGTGCTCGTGCATGACCTGGTGGAAAAACGGTTCCGGGATCCGTTTTCGCCGGCGAACCACGAAAACGGATCCCGGAACCGTTTCTTCGGCGGGCGCGGATGCTGGCAGGCTGGACGCTCGTGGCGTCGTGCCTGACGCGCTACGAAGCCTGGCCCGTGACCGTGGCATTGCTCGCGCTTTTCGCCGTCGCTCTCTGGCGCCGGGGCCTCGCGCCGGCGGCCGCCTTGCGCGACGCTGCCGATCTCGGGATTTTTCCGCTCCTCGCGATCGTGGCGTTCTTCTTTCACAGCTGGTTCACGACCGGGGCCTGGTTTGTCACGGGCGGTTTCTATGTCCCCGACAACGTGGCCACCGGAAATCTCTACAAGGCCTTCATGGCGGTCGTCTACGGCATGCGCGAGCTCATCGGCCGGCCGCTCGTGTTCATCGCGCTCGGGGGTGTCGTGTGGGTGCTCGCGCGAGGACTCGCGCGCGGCGAGCACGCCGCATCGCTCGTCGTGCTCGCGCTGGCCGGGCTGATGACGCTGCCGACGTATGCGTTCTTCGAGGGACATCCGTTCCGGATGCGGTATATGGTGGCTCCGACGGTCGGCGCGGCCGTGTTCGTCGGTATTGCCATCGGCCTGCTGAAAGGCTGGATGCGCCACGCCGCAACGGTTGCGCTCGCCCTGTGGCTCGCCGTTCATGCGAGACCACTCGACGCGCAGGCGCCGATGGTGCAGGAGGCGCAATGGGATGTGCCCTTCAGTGTCGGCCGAAAGCACGTGACGGCGTGCCTGATGCGCGAGTACCACGGCGAGCCTATCCTCGCCAGCATGGGTTCGCTCGCCCACTACATGCAGGAGCTGTCGCAGGAAGGCATCAACATCCGCGACTTCATTCACGAAGGGAATCTTCCGTACTGGCAGGAGGCCATTGAAGCGCCGTCAGGCCGCGTGAAGTGGATTCTCGTCGAGGAACGGGCCGAAGGCGGCGACATGCTCGCCACACGCGTGCGCGAATCGTCGGCATTTACGACGGGCTTTACCCGCGTGTGCGCGGACGGAGGCGTGGCGCTATACAGAGCGGTGAAATCTAAAAACTAAAATCTAAAAACTAGAATCTGAGAACGCAGCCTTCGACGTGATCGGGCGATTTTAGATTTTAGATTCTAGTTTTTAGATTCTAGATCTCAGAAACTCCCCCGTGACCTTCAGCGCCTCGTCGTGGATCAGCCCGTTGGTGGCGAGCAGCTGGTGCTGCCGTGACGAGTGCGGCTGGCCGGCGAAATCGGTCACTTTCCCGCCAGCTTCCTCGACGATGATGGTGCCGGCGGCGATGTCCCACGGCTTCAGATCCTGCTCCCAGAAGCCGTCCATCCGGCCGGCCGCGACGTAACACAGGTCGAGTGCGGCAGAGCCGAGCCGCCGCACCGCGCGGGCGCGGCCCACGAACTCGCCGAACAAACCAACGATTTCGGGAATGCGTGAGTGAATGTCGTACGGGAATCCCGTGACGAGCATCGACTCCACGAGGGTCGGCGCCTTCGACACATGAATGGGCCGGCCGTTCAGAAACGCTCCGCCACCACGCTCGGCCACGAAGAGCTCTTTGCGCGTCGGGTCGTAAATGGCGCCAATCTCTCCGCGGCCGTCTATCTCGAGGGCCAGCGACGAGCAGAAGATCGGCAGACCGTGCGCGTAGTTGTTGGTGCCGTCAATGGGATCGAAGACCCAGCAGTGCTGGGCGCCCCTGGTCGCGGCATCTTCGCCGAATTCCTCGGCCAGGATCGTATGGTCCGGGAAGCGCTCGCCAACCATCTTCCGGAACATGGTCTCGACGGCGACGTCGGCTTCCGTCACAAGGTCGATCGTGCCCTTGTGTGACACCTGAAAGCCGCTGTCGATGAAGCTCATCTGAATCTCGCCGGCCTTGATGACGGCCTCGATGGCCGTCGAGAGGAAAAGAGGGTTCCTCATTCACGTGCAGGGATGTGCTTGATCATCCGCATTTCCATGCCGCCCTGACGCGCGGGTGTAATCGACACTTCGTCCATGAACTGTCGAATCAGGAAGATTCCCCGCCCGCTGGCCCTGAGCATGTTTTCGGGGCTCAAGGGGTCTTTGATGGCCGTCGGGTCGAAGCCGTTCCCCTGGTCGCGCACGCAGACGATGAAGTCCACCGGCTCGGGTTCGGGCCTCGCGCTGAAATCGATGAAGACGCGCTTGGTGGGGTCGCTCCGGTTGCCGTGGGAAATCGCGTTGACGACCGATTCCCGGACCGCCATTGTGGTCCAGTGCAGCGAATCGTCCTCGAACCCAAGCCGCCGTGCGATGTGCTCGCTGATGGCCTGGACGAGGTCCAGCGCTTCGATGGTGCTCCGAATCTCGAGATGCACGTCCTGGAAACCGCGGGGCATCGTGTCGGACGTAGTATAGTCTCCCGATGGCTTCAATCGCCGCTGCGACGGTGAGGCCTGCCCGGCGCATCAGGGGCACGGTCGGGCTCGCCGGCGACAAATCCATTTCCCATCGTTACGCGCTGCTTGGCGCCCTGGCGTCGGGCCGTTCGACGATTCACCAGTACTCGCTGGGGGCCGACTGCGCTGCCACGCTTCAGTGTCTCGAGGACGCCGGCGTCGAGATCCGCCGCAGCCAATCGGCGGACCGCGGCCTGACCGTGGAGATCACCGGGCGGGGATTGCGAGGACTGGTGCAGCCGGCTGCCCCACTGGACGCCCGGAACTCTGGCACGACCATGCGGCTGCTCTCGGGCGTCCTCGCCGCGCATCCGTTTACCTCCATCCTCAAGGGAGACGACTCGCTGAGCCGGCGCCCCATGGGCAGGGTCATCGTCCCTCTCGAGTTGATGGGCGCCCGCATCGAGTCGTCCGACAAGAAGCCGCCGCTGACCATCCACGGCGGTGCGCTCAAAGGCATCCGTTACCAGACTGAAGTGCCGAGCGCGCAAGTGAAGAGCGCGGTCCTGCTGGCGGGCCTCCAGTCGGAGGGCAAGACGGTCGTCGAGGAATCGGCGGCAACCCGCAACCACACCGAGCTCGCGCTGCGTGCGTTCGGTGCACGCGTGCACACCGCGGGCACGACCGTCGAGGTCGCGGGCGGCCAGACGCTGCGCGGCGGCGAGTTCGTGGTGCCCGGCGACATCTCCTCGGCCGCGTTCTGGGTGGCGGCCGCGGCCGCCATTCCCGACTCGGACATCGAGATTCAGAACGTCGGCCTCAACCCGACGCGAACGGCTCTGCTCGACGTTCTGCGCCGTGGCGGTGCCCTGGTGGACGAGCACGTCGAACGGGAAGCCGGTGGCGAGCCGTCGGGACGTGTGCGTGTTCGCTACGGGCGGCCTCGTCCGTTGACGCTTGGACCGGATCACGTCCCATATCTCATCGACGAGATTCCTGCCCTTGCCGCCTGGGCGAGCCATGGCGGCGAGCTGCACGTCACAGGCGCCGCCGAGCTGCGCGTGAAGGAAAGCGACCGGATCAGCGCGCTCGTCCGCGGATTTCAGGCGCTGGGGGCCGATGTCGAGGAGTTCAGCGACGGATTTCATCTGCGCGGGTCGCGGCCGCTGCGGGGCGGCGAGGCTGACGCCGCCGGCGATCACCGGCTCGCCATGGCCTTTGCAATCGCGGCCCTCGGGGCCGAATCTCCATCGGTCATCAGCGGGGCCGATTCGGTGGCGATCTCCTATCCAGAGTTCTTCGCGACCCTGGAATCGCTCTGCGGCTGACGATCCCCTCTTGAAGACGGACAAAATCTACTTGGTCGGATTCATGGCGGCGGGTAAGACGACACTGGCCCAGAGCCTTGCGCGGCGGCTCGGCTGGCGCGCCGAAGACGTCGACCAGCTCATCGAGGCGCGCGAGCGGCGCACGGTGGCCGATATTTTCGCCCGCGACGGCGAGGCCTATTTCCGCTCCATCGAGCGCCAGGTGATCTACGCGCTGCTCCCGCTCCGCCACACGGTGGTCGCCACAGGCGGCGGGACGTTCATCGATCCCGAAACGCGCGCGGCCATCAATGCCGATGGCGTGTCGGTGTGGATCGACGTGCCCTTCGACGTGTTGCTCAGCCGGATCCCTGCCGACGGGCGCCGGCCGCTGGCCACCGATCGCATGCAGATGGCCATGCTCTTCGAGAGCCGCCGGCTCGCCTACCAACAAGCTCAGATCCGCCTCGACGCGTCGCGGGCGCGCTCCGAGGAACTGGTCGAGCAACTCATCGAGCAGCTCGAATAGCCATGCGGTACCTGGTCATCAGCGATATCCACAGCAATCTCGAAGCGCTCGAGGCGGTGCTCCGCGCCGCGCAGAAGCACGACGCCGTGCTCGTGCTTGGCGATCTGGTGGGCTACGGGGCCGATCCCAATGCTGTGGTCGAGCGCGTGCGGGCGCTTGCGCCCGCGGCCATCGTGCGCGGCAATCACGACAAGGTCGCCGCGGGCCTGGATACCGCGGAGGATTTCAATCCGATGGCCAGGTCGGCGGCGCAGTGGACGCGCGACGCCTTGTCGCCTTCCACGCTGGAATATCTGCGTGCCCTGCCGGAGGGGCCGCACGTCGTCGACGGGACCTTGGAGATTTGCCACGGCTCGCCGCTCGACGAGGACCTGTATGTGGTTGCCGACCTCGACGCGGCGCGATCGATTGCCGTCTCGCGGGTCCCCGTCTGCCTCTTCGGTCACACCCACGTGGCGCTCAGCGCCAGAATGGACGGCCAGCGCCGCCTCGAAATCGAAGCGCCTCAGGGGCACCCCGAATTCGAGACGCGCATCGAGCCGGACTGCAAATATCTCATCAACCCGGGCTCGGTCGGCCAGCCCCGGGACGGCGACGCCCGCGCGGCCTATGCCATCGCGGACACGGACCGGAAGCTCGTGACGTTGTACCGCGTGGCGTATCCGATCGAGGCGGCGCAGAAGAAGATTCTGGAAGCGGGATTGCCGCCGATGCTGGCGTATCGACTCGGGATGGGACGATAGAATCTAACAGGAGATTAGGAGATTAAGAGATCTTGGGCTTTTCAGACAAAGCCTGGGCCGGAAGCCTTCGGATCTTCTGGTTTCGTCTTCTTCATCTCCATCGCAAACGCATCCTGCGCCGCCCGCGAGCCGAGAATCCAGCCGATCACGATCCCGACAAACAGGACGACGGGGATGAAGATGAAGTGCGCCGACGTCATGTTCCCGAAGTTCATGGTTTCGCTCGCGGCTTGGAGATCTGCGCCGACAAGGTCGTGATCTCCTGCTCGACCTTCCCCAGCTTCTTCCACATCGTCCAGGCGTAAAACAAGAACGCGGCCCAGACAAACGCGTAGGCGGTAATGACGAGCGGCAACGAGGGCAACTGCTCGCTCGCCGGCACTTCCGTGACGGGCACGAACCCGCCCTGCGGATCCTGTGCGGCGAGCGCCGCGGTCCTCAGCAGCATCAGAGTCAGGAAGATTCTTGTCCTCATTCCTCGCTCTCGAGATAAAGCTGATCGACGAGCGCGCGTTGTTCTTCGATCCGCACGCGCATGGTCATCAGCGCGATGTATAACAGCAGAAAACCGAGAAACGCGTACCAGAGCGCAAGCGCGAAGTCCACCGGCAAGGTCGGCACGACGGATGTCAGGGGATGCAGGGTTCGCCAGATGTTGACGGAGAGATACACGAAGGGCGAGGTGGCCATGCCGAACAACGCCAGGCCGGCGGCCAGCGTTTCGGAGCCAGGTCCGCCATACCGCCGGAGCAGCAGATAGGAGACGAACACCATCCACAGGAGCAACGACATCGTGAGGCGCGCGTCCCACACCCACCAGACTCCCCAGGCCTTTCGCGCCCACAACGGACCGGTGACCATCGCGATCGCGCCGTACAGGACCGTGAGCTCCGCCGCGGCGAAGGCGATCCAGTCGTAAACCGGACGCTTCTTGATCAGGTACACCATGCTGATGAGTCCGCAGAAGATCGCGGACAGCAGCATGAGCATCGCCGGGGGCATGTGAAAGTAGAAAATCTTCTGCACGAGGCCCATCGTCGATTCGTAGCGCGCCCGCATGATGAGGATGGGCGCCGTCATGAAGATGAGCCCGGCGAGGGCGAGGAGGGGAACGAACGCTTTGCGCATGGGTTATTCGGTCATCACCGACTCAAACGTCCAGAGCGACAGCGTCACAAATACTACGTCAAAGCTCAACAGCAGCATCGTCCAGACGCGCGCCATCTCGAGCTGCGGCTCCGCGGCCAGGAGCGCCGCGGTGCCGCGCACCCCTGCGATCATGACCGGGATTGTGACGGGATACAACAGGATCGGCAGGAGCACATCGCGGCTGCGCGCGCGGCCCAGCATCGCCGCGAAGAGCGTGCCCACACAGGCAAAGCCCACGGTGCCGAAGACGAGCAGGGCCACCAGCAGCAGGGCGTGATCGAAGAGCCTGCGCCTGAAACAGAAAGGCCACGAGCGGCACGATGATGACTTCGGTCGCCAGGAGCAGCATGACGACGCCCAGCAGCTTGCCGACGTAGACCGCCGGCCGCGCGCCCGGCGCCAGCAGCAGCGCCCGCAGCGTATCGCCGTAGCGCTCACGCTCGAACGTGCGGCCAAGCGCCAGCGTTCCGGAGAAGGCAATCGCGATCCAGAGGATGCCGGCCGCCGCCTCTCCCATCGCCCTGCCATCACCACCTTCGCCAACGAACGACACGGAAAACACCACGACGCACGACAGGGCGAAGAACACCGTCGTATTGATCAGCTCACGGCTGCGCGCTTCGATCGCCAGATCCTTCCTGGCGATGATCCACACGGCGCGCCAGAACGCGGTCACGACGCCGCCCCCGTTCGAAGCCGAGCCTGGTAGCGCGTGCGCAGGCCGCGCACGTCGGGCTCGCTCGCCACCAGCTTGCCGTCCTGCAGGATCACGGCCCTGTCGAGGACGACCTCGGCCACGTCGAGGTCGTGTGTCGCGACGAGCGTGATGCAGCCAGCCGATCGAAGCTCGCGTAGTCGCTCGACCAGGGCTCTCGTCGACGCATCGTCCAGCCCGGTGAATGGCTCGTCGAGCAGGAGCAGTCGTGGGGCGTGCAGCAGCGCACGTTCGAGCGCGAGACGCTGACGCATGCCGCGCGAAAACCCCGACACGAGGTCGCCGCCGCGGTCGCCCAGGCGGGCACGCTCCAGCGCGGTGGCGGCGACCGCCTCGGGGTTGGCGACGCCGTAGAGGCGGCCGAAGAAAATCAGGTTCTCTTTCGCGGTGAGCTCGGAATAGAGATGAAGATCGTGCGACAGGACGCCAATCCTGCCTCGGAGCGCCGCGCCGATTTCTCCCGCGGTTTTGCCCCCGTATCGCACGTCACCTGACGACGGCGTGGCCAGCGTCGAGACGATGGCCAACAGCGTGGACTTGCCGGCGCCGTTGGGACCGAGCAGCCCGACGGTCTCGCCGGCGCGGCAGTCGAGCGAGACGCGCGACAGCGCACGCCGGCGGCCGAAGTTGCGGCTGAGCTCGCGAATGGAAAGTTCGAGAAAGTCGAGGCTCACGCGGAGGCGGCCTGGCCGCCCTCGGCGTCCAGGTCGCGATAGACGCGTTCGAGCTGCGCGATGAGCGCGGGGCGCCGTTCGGTGTACTTGGCGGCGTCCACGCTGCCCGCCCGCCGCTGCTGTTCGAGCCGAACGAGCTCGTTGAAGATCTTCTCGCGTTTGCCGGTCAGCTGCTTCACACGCGCGGCGTTCCCCGCAGGTGATGGCTTGCGCACGCCCGCCCAGACGGCCAGGCCGAGAATCAGCGTGGCCAGCGAAAGGGCGACGCGCCTGGGAACGGCGCTGTGATGCGGTAGTCCAGAGAACGTCAGCGAGAGTGTCCCGCCCGCTGTAATTGCAGGACCCTGCGCGAGGATGTAACGCTCCCCTTCGAACTCGCGCTCCTGCACGTTCGGCAGTTGCGGCGACGAGAGCGACATGTCGCCGATCTTCTTCATCAACACCGCCAGATTTGGCACCGCCAGCGGCATTTTCTGCTCGATGGTGACTTCGCCGGCGTCAAAGGGCACGCGATAGGCGAGCTCCACCGGGGTCGGCCCCGGGGCAAACGGACCGCTGATGGTGACCCGATCGCCGCGCGCAACCGCCTGCGGCGCTCCGGCAAGCACGGTCGTGCTGAGCGCGCCGGTGGGCATGTCCATCACGACGCCTGCGGCGGGCTGGACGGGTGTGCGGGCGGAATTCTGAATGTCGAGGATGTAGTAGATCTGCAGCGCACCATCGGCGTGGTCGACGATCACCCGCGTCTGGTCGCCAAGCACGACGTTCCCGGGCTGCGGCTGAAACACGGGCGCCGGTCCGTCGGCGGTTTTCAGCGTGGCGACGAGCATCACTCGGATACCATCCGCAGCCGGCCATGGGAATTCCTGCGATTCGAGCCGCTCGCCATCGACCGTGGCCACCGCCCGGACCGATGTACCGGCGGCGATGCCGCTGAACTCGGCGCGCCCGTTTTCGTCGGTCTTGACTGTGGTCACCTTCCCACCGGCATGCATTTCAACCGGATGCCCCTGGATGTTGTTCGACAGTTGCCCGCGGATGAGCCGTACAGAAACGTGGCCTGCCGGAAGGTCGGTGACAGGTCGAGGGATGCCCGACATCTGCTTCGGATCGGGCATTTGGAACTGAGCGGAGGCAGGGACGATGAAAGTGGAAAGTAGAAAGTGGAAAGTGAAAAGTAAGACGAGCGCGCAGAAGCTTCGTGCCGCAGGATTTGCAGAACTTCGCGTCGTCGTCGTTGAC
This sequence comes from Vicinamibacterales bacterium, assembly GCA_963821395.1. Classification (GTDB taxonomy): domain Bacteria; phylum Acidobacteriota; class Vicinamibacteria; order Vicinamibacterales; family JAMQPK01; genus JAMQPK01. The sequence goes on from CAWGDY010000003.1 coordinate 182,155, forward strand.
GGTGGCGCACGAGGGACAGGCGCCAGTGACAGGGCTGAAGCCGGTGCCACGCTGGGCTTCGGCGCGACTGAAGCCGCTGCGCTACCGGAATAGACGACTCGCTGATCCGCTGTAGGGCGCAACTTCAGTTGCGCCCTGCTCTTCCCCAGCCGCTTCGCGAGCTCGCGTTCGATCAGCTCGCGATATCCGCTGCTCGTGTTGTCGAGCTGCTCGATCAGTCGAACGGCGCGCGACGCGCAGGCGCAGCGACATGTCCTCGAAATCGCTCTCGCCGACCTTGCCCATCGCGTGATCGAACTCGAGCTCCTTGATGGATCGCAAGAGCAGGTTCTTCTCGCGCTCGAGCGCCGACCCGCGTGCTGGCTGCCCACCATCTCCGGCTGCCGTGTCTCGCCCGTGACGAGCGGCCGCAGTGCGTTGAGCGCTGCCAGCGCGACCAGCGCGGCGCCAAAAATGCCCAGGCAGACGAAGATGAGATTCCCTGGCGTGGTGCCGCGAATCAGGAAGACCGCCACGGTTGCGCACACGAGCGCACCGAGCGTGAAGAACTGCCACGGCCGCAGTGAATCGGAGGTTGGTTCGGTCGGAGACAAGGGACTAGTCGAGGTTTTCGAGCTCCCGGTCGAGACGTGCCTGCAACGCCGCGTCTCCGGCCGGGGCGGCGCCCGCTGTTGCCAGCATCGGCTCTTCGCTGGACCGCCGCGACCACTTCCTGATGGCAAACGCTCCGCCGATTGCGCCGAGCCCCGCCAGCGCGTAGGGAAACGCCCAGGCAAGGCGATTGAGACCCTTGTCGTTCGGTTCGATCAGAATGTCCTGGCCGCCGAAGTCGCGGATGAACGTCGCGATGATGGCGTCGTGGTCCTTCCCTTCCGCCATCAACGCCCGGATTTTGTCCGACTGCGCGGCATGGCCGCTGCAGTTCGGCATCCCGCAGTTGTCGAGCGCCCGACGGCAGCCGCACGTGCAGACAATCTCCGAGTGCAGCCGCTTTTCGAGCGGATCCTTTGGCACCGGCAAGACGCTCTGGGTTGTCGACTGGGCGAACATCGGGGCCGCGAGGCCCAGTATCAGCCAGAGCACCATCGCCGTCGTCGCCACTTCGGGTGCCGGGAACTTGGCCATCGCGAAGGCGAACGTGCGTTCCGGCAACAACACGATGCCGGTGCCGAGGGCCATCACCGCGAAGCCCAGCCAGATCCAGTTGACGAGCGGGTTGATCGTAATCTCCAGGCTCGCCGACTTGTCCTTCACCTGAAAGGCCGGCATGTTCAGGTAGAAGTCCTCCGACAGCTGTCGTCGAATCGCGACTTCGGTGGTCGGCTCGTCGTGTTTGAAGAAGGCCCATCGCGCCGGATACATCTTCGCCAGCTCGACGCCGTTGCGGAACAGCGTGAAGTGCCCGGTGATCATCTGCTTCTGGCTGTCCTCGGTCACGCGCAGGTCGTCCATGCGCACGGTGTAGTCGCCGAGCGTCGTTTGCTGTCCGGGCTTCATCTGGACGAGCTCGCTCTGCTTGTATCCCTGACCGGCAAAGCCGAGGAACATCAGCACGATGCCCACGTGAACGATGTAGCCGCCGTACCGGCGTCGCGAGCGGCCGACCAGGCCGATGGTCGCGGTAAAGAGGTCCGTGCCGGTGCTCTTGCGGCGGATCACCGCGCCGCGCCAGAACTCCTGCCAGACCGTGCCGAACACGAACCCCGACAGCACGAAGCAAATACCCGACGACCACACACGAATGCCAAACGCCACGACCAGCGCCGTGCTGACGAGCGCGCCGATGGTGGGCCACATGAACTGATACTTGAGGTTCGACACCGTCGTCTTCCGCCACGCGAGCAGCGGTCCGATGCCGGTGAGGAGCAGCAGGATCAGGCCAATCGGCACCATCCAGCGGTTGAAGAACGGCGGACCAATCGTGATGCGCTCGCCGGTGACCGCTTCGCTGAGCGTCGGGAACATCGTCACGAAGAGGATGAAGAACGCCGAGAACAGCAGGATCCAGTTGTTCAGCATGAAGGCCGCTTCACGCGACGCCCACGAATCGAGCTCGTTGCTCGCGCGGAGGAGCGGCAGCCTGTAGATGACCATGCCGAAGCTGAAGATCAGAATCACCGCCATGAAGACGCTGAACATCATGGCCAGCTCGGGGTTCTCGCCGAACGAGTGCACCGACTGCACGACGCCGGAACGCGTCATGAACGTGCCGAAGATGGTGAGGAAGAACGTCAGGATGAGAAGCGTGACGTTCCACACGCGCAGCATGCTGCGGCGCTCCTGCACCATGACGGAATGAAAGAAGGCCGTCGCGGTAAACCACGGCAGCGCCCCGGCGTTCTCGACCGGATCCCATCCCCAGAATCCGCCCCACCCCAGCTCTTCGTACGCCCAGATCATGCCCAGCGTCAGACCGAACGTGAGGAAGAACCAGGCGAACATCGTCCAGCGCCTGACGGCGCGCAGCCACGCATCGTCGAGGTGTCCAGTGATAAGCGCCGCCATGCCGAACGCGTATGGAATCGTCATCCCGACCAGGCCGATGTAGAGCGACGGCGGGTGGATGATCATGTAGATGTTCTGCAGCAGCGGGCTCAGTCCGTTGCCGTCGGGCGGCGTCTCGGTGAGGTAGGTCTGGAACGGGTTGTTGTGGATGATCATGAGGAACAGAAAGAACATCTGCACCGTCGAGATCACGGCCACGACATACGGAATCAGCTCGCGATGCCGATCGCGGTTGACGTGAACGGCGAGGCTGCCAAAACACGCGAGCAGAAAGACCCAGAACATGATCGAGCCGTCGAGCCCGCCCCAGTACGACGTGAGCTTGAAGAACAGCGGCTGGACCGAATCCGAGTAGCGGGAAACGTATCTGATGGTGAAGTCGTCGGTGACGAACGCCCGCACGATCAGCACCGAGGCCAGCACCATGAGCGCCGTTACCATGTGGAACGCGCCGATGCCGCTGTCAATCAGCCGCTGCGACCCGCGCCGCGCGCCTGCCACCGATACACCGATGGCATAGCTGCAAACCACGAACGTTGTCAGGAGAGTGACGTAGCCTAGAACGGCCATAAGGTGAACCTGAATCTGAAATCTAGAATCTATAAACTAGAAACAGAAGATCTGGAATCTGAAGTTCGAGGAATTTCACACCTGAGATCTGTTTCAGATTCTCAGATTTTAGATTTTAGCTTCTAGATTCCAGTTTCTAATTACTCGTGCCTGTCTTGCCGTCGTACTTCGGCACTTCTTCGTACTTCGACGGACATTTCGCCATGACGCCGTTGGGTGCGACCTGAAAGTGGGCGTCGTCGATGAGGCGGCCCTTGAGCACGACCTCGGCCTCGTCCTTGAACGTGTCCGGGAGCACGCCGGTGTACGACGCATGGACGACGGCGCCCTTGCTCTCGACCTTGAACTGGTATTCGAGCGTGTTGGGCTTCTGCTTCCAGGTGCCCTTGACGACATAGCCGTGGAGCTGCAGCGCCTTGCCATGCCACTGCGCCGGGCTGGCCATGACTTCGTCGACGTGCTTGTAGTAGGCACGCATCACCCTGCAGCGAATACCAGAGCAATCCGCCCAGCGCGGAGACCAGCACGACGGCCGTCAGCGTAATCTTGGCAACCTTGTTCGTCATAAGCCGCATCTTCCCAGATCAAAGCCTACCGGGGTGTCTTGAAATGTCGCGATTTCAGGGTGCTGTCGTCAAACCCAGAATATCACAGCCAAGCTCCTTTAAAAGCTCGTAGACACGGGAGATAGGCAGCCCGACCACATTCGAGTACGACCCCTCGAGACGCTCGACGAACCGCGAGGCACGCCCCTGGACGGCGTAGGCCCCCGCCTTGTCGTATGGCTCCCCGGTCGAGACATACCATTGAATCTCCGGCTCCCCCATCGGAGCCATGCGCACCCGTGTCGTTTCGACGTGCACCAGGCGCTGTCGGCCGTAACACAGGCAGATTCCGGTCAGCACGTCGTGTGCCGCGTCCCGACAACAGCCGCAGCATGCGCGCCGCGTCGGCCGGGTCCGCCGGCTTCGCAAGGGCCTGGCCGTCGATGACAACCGTGGTGTCGGCGCCGAGCACGATCGTGTCCGGTCGGATGGCTGCCCCGGCAGCGGCCTTGGCTTCGGCCAGACGCGCCACTGCCTGCTCCGGCGTTTCATCCGGATGGAATCGCTCGTCCACGTCGACAGGCAGCACATCGAAGAGGATGCCTGCCGCGCGCAGGAGCTCTGCTCGGCGCGGAGATGCCGACGCCAGTGTCAGTCGCATGGGCATGCGAATGTTACACTGCGGATCGGTAGTCGACATGGACTCGCTCAACTCTCTCGTGCCGCGCGCGGTCACCGAGTTGCTCCGCAGCGGGCCGCTCTCGCAGGGCAAACTCGACCTGGCCTGGCGCGTCGCGGTTGGCGAGGCGCTGAGCCGCGTCAGCACCGCTCACCTGCAGCCGGATGGTGTGGTGGAAGTGAGGCCGTCGGATCTGCGCTGGCAAAGGGAGCTGAAACGTTCCTCGTCGACGATTCTTCACCGGCTGAACACGCTTCTCGGGACGCAGGCCGTCACGCGTCTCGTCGTGAAATGACATGCGCAAATCCGTCATCGTTTCCGCGGTTCGAACGCCGTCCGGCAAGTTCCTCGGCAGCCTGAAGGGACTTCAGGCGCCACAGCTCGGAGCCATCGCGGTGCGCGAGGCTGTCGCCCGCGCGCGCGTCGATCCGGCAGCGGTCGAGGAATGCATCATGGGCAACGTGCTGTCGGCCGGCGTGGGACAGGCGCCGGCCCGGCAGGCGGCGCTGAACGGTGGACTCAGCAACGACGTCGCCGCGCTCACGATCAACAAAGTGTGTGGCTCGGGCTTGAAGGCGGTCATGCTGGCGGCGCAAGGCATCGCGCTCGGCGACATCGACATCGCGGTCGCCGGCGGCATGGAGTCGATGAGCAACGCGCCGTACCTTCTCCCCCGCGCACGAGAAGGGCTGCGCATGGGCGACGCAAGCCTGGTGGACTCGATGATTCACGACGGCCTGTGGTGTGCCTTCGAGCACTGCCACATGGGAGTCTCCGCCGAGCACGTCGTGGACGTGTATGGCGTGTCGCGCGACGCGCAGGACGAATACGCGGCCGAAAGCCATCAGAAAGCCGCCCGTGCCCAGTCGGCGGGACATTTCAAGTCAGAGATCGTGCCGGTGCAGATCCCTCAGGCCAAAGGCGCCAGCACGATGATGGACTCGGACGAAACGATTCGCCCGGACTCGACGGCCGCGATTCTCAAAGGACTGAAGCCGGCGTTCAAGAAAGACGGATCGGTGACGGCGGGAAACGCCCCCGGGGTCAATGATGGCGCGGCCGCGCTGGTGGTCATGTCCGAAGAGCGCGCACGGGCGCTGGGCGCTCAGCCGCTGGCGGAAATTGTGGGGTACGCGACGAGCGGTCTGGCGCCAAAACTGCTTCTCATGACACCGATAGGAGCCATTCGAAAGCTGCTGACGAAGATTCGCTGGACGATCGAGGATGTGGATCTCGTCGAGATCAACGAGGCGTTTGCCGCGCAGATGGTCGCCGTCATCAAGGAACTGGGCCTCGACCCCAGGCGTGTCAACGTGAACGGCGGCGCTATCGCGCTGGGTCATCCCATCGGCGCGAGCGGTGCGCGCGTCCTGACGACATTGCTGTACGCCATGAAACAGCGCGGCGCCCGGCGCGGCATCGCGTCGTTGTGCCTCGGCGGAGGCAATGGTGTGGCGATGGCGGTGGAGAAGGGTGAGTAGGCAAAATGAGAAGGAAGAAGGGAGAATGAGGAATCCCATTTCCACTTCTTTGCCATTTTCCATTTTACTTTCAGCGTGCTCCCACTCCAGAACCACCCAGGCGAATAGCAGCAGCGGCACCAGCAGCACGATTTCCCACGCGAGCGCCCGGAGATTTCCGAGGATGAACTCCGACGGCAGCCAGTACCTTCGAGAGACTTCCCAAAACACGTCCCAGCCGGTGATGTAGTACTTCGACGAGAGCGGCCACAGGACCGTCAAGCCTCGCGGAAAACGCGTATCCTTCCCGAGCAGATCGAGCACCGCATGCGATCCGAACGCGGCCGCGAGCGCGAGCGCAAGCGGCAGCGCGTCGGGCACGCGCCGGCGCAGGACGATCCACGCCGCGAGTCCGACCACCGCGATGGCGGCAATGCTGTGCGACTGGGTGCGGTGCAGTCCGGCGACGATATCGAGGTCCGGGAGCACGGCCAGCACCGCGGCCGACACCAGTATCGGCTTCGTCAATCGTGGCCGACGAGCGATGGCATTGGTGAGGAACGCGGCTGCAACGCCCGCGATGGCGTGTCCGGCCGGGGTCGGCATTCTTTGCCATATTCTTCAACAGAAACGATGGAAGAAACTGCAACGCGGGGCAAATGCCCGAAGAGGGGCGAAAGTGTCTGTCTGCGTAAATGACTGAAAATAAGGCTTATGCGGTCCTGAGTGGAGGCGTTTTCGCTTGACATTCGCCCCGGCACGTCCCTAGAATGCGCTCACGCTAAGGAGATGACGAATGCCCCCATCAACAGATAAGCAGGAGCGAGACGAACGCACCGAACGCGGCAAAGCCGTGGAGCTGGCGGTCGGACAAATCGAGAAGCAATTCGGCAAGGGCTCGATCATGCGGCTGGGCCAGCGCGGCGCGGTGCAGCCCATCGATTCGATTCCCACCGGCTCCATCAGCATCGACTACGCGCTCGGCGTCGGTGGCGTGCCGCGCGGTCGTGTCATCGAAATCTTCGGACCGGAGTCGTCTGGCAAGACCACCCTGGCGCTGCAGGTCATCGCGCAGGCGCAGAAACTCGGCGGCATGGCGGCATTCGTCGACGCCGAGCACGCGCTCGACGCCGCGTATGCGAAGAAACTGGGCGTCGACCTCGACAACCTGCTGGTCTCGCAGCCCGACAACGGCGAGCAGGCGCTCGAGATCGTCGAAGTGCTCATTCGCTCGGGCGGCGTCGATGTGGTGGTCGTCGACTCGGTCGCCGCGCTGGTACCGCGGGCCGAAATCGAAGGCGAGATGGGCGATGCGCAGATGGGCCTTCAGGCGCGTCTCATGTCACAGGCATTGCGAAAGCTCACCGGTGTGGTGTCGAAGTCGAAGACGTGCCTCATCTTCATCAATCAGCTGCGCGAGAAGATCGGCGTCATGTTCGGCAACCCGGAAACCACGACCGGCGGCCGCGCCCTCAAGTTCTACGCCTCGGTGCGTATCGATATCCGCCGCATCGCGAGCATCAAGGACGGCGATGTCGTCGTCGGCGGACGTACTCGGGTAAAAGTGGTGAAAAACAAAGTCGCCCCACCGTTCCGCGAGGCCGAGTTCGATGTGATGTACGGAGAAGGCATTTCGCGCGAGGGCGATCTGCTCGACCTCGCCGTCGACAAGCGGATTGTCGAAAAGAGCGGCACCTGGTTCGCCTACGGTGGCGAGCGGCTGGGCCAGGGGCGCGAAAACGCGAAGACGTTCCTCCGCGAGAATCCGGAGACGTTCAAGAAGATCGAAGAGCGCGTGCGCAAAGATCTCGGGCTGACCCGCGACGTCGAGGTCGCAACACCTGCGTAGTGTCCGCCTTCCGCCTCCGCTGAAGCTACGGCGGACCACCGTAGCCTTGGCGAAGGTGGTTAGGCGGACCAGCGGACCGTCGCCTATGCCAGCCGTCTTCGAAGCCATTGGAAGGATCGACTTTGCCGCCTTCCAATGGCTTCGTGCTCACCACTGGCCGTTTCTCGATCCCGTCATGGCCGGCCTCAGCGACATCGCGCGCGGCGGGGCAATCTGGATCGGGCTCGCCCTGCTCATTGCGCTGCTGCACCCCTCCAGGTGGCCGGCGGCCACGCAGGTCGTCCTGGCTGTCGTGCTCACGGGACTTCTCTCCGATCACGTCGCCAAACCGCTCTTCAACCGTGCGCGCCCTTTCGAAAGCTACGCCGAGACCCAGGTCTACGGCTACAGACCGACGACCCGCTCGCTGCCATCGGGTCATGCGGCTCAGGCGGTTGCGGCCGCGTACGCGCTGTCACGACTCGCACCCGATGCACGGAACATCTTCTGGTTCCTGTGCCTGATGGTCGCGTGGTCGCGCGTCTACCTCGGGGTCCACTACCCCGCCGACCTCATCGCCGGGGCGCTTCTCGGAGCGGCTGTGGCGAAGTTTGTCGTCGGCGGTACAACCTGGCGTTTCGCAGATCGATCGGCGGCGGGGGTGTAGCCGACTTCAGCGGGCGAATGGCCGCCACGAAGCAGCTGTGGTGTTGAATGCACTGGTTGCGGACGATGTACGGCGTCGCCGCCTTGCTGCGCATCAGACCCCGGATCACCGAGCGCGCGGTTGTCTGCATTTCGCCGTCGGTCATCGAACAGCCGTGAAGCAGCAGCAGGTACGACGCGCCCGACCGTTGCGCCTCCTGGAGCGCGCGCAAGGTGACGCGGCCGACTTCTGCCATCGCTCTCCAGTGTTCATAGCTTGTGCTGTCGGCCGACCGCCCAATGGAAATCGACCTCTCTGTGGTTTGGAAGCTTGCGAAACTCTGACCAGTTCGAGTTCTCGTCGAACGAAAAGCCATAGCCCACCCCATCGAAGATGTGTGATGAGAAATGCAACGCGTGCGGTACGCCATCGCCGCTCAGAAGCGGCGAAGTCCACGCGAGAGATTGGGGTACGGGGTGTGTTTAGACGCGAAGGACCTGACAGCGCGTGGCTGTGGGGTCGGCGAGCGACAGGGGTTCCGCGAGAATCGCGTGCTTTGTGCGGTAAGGCAGGATCGCGAGAGCCAGCGGAGAAGGCAAGGCACCAACGGAAAGACGAGCCTTGGCCCATTCCGACGAATCCGTTTCCCGGAACCCCGGGCCGCGTGCGCCGCTTCTCAAGGGCGCAACGGTCGAGTCGGCCAGTGAGTTCGGATCGAAGGTTGCGAACGGCTCCGTGAACGGCAGAACCGTCAGGACGAGGATGACGATGGCACACAGCTGGTGCACATACCTCGTCGAACGAACTCTTCGGGTCTCTCTGGTCAACCTTGGCCTGGATCCAAGAATACGACGGAAGGGTCATGTCCCGATAACCACGAATCAGGTGTGCAATTACGGGCAGAGCCGAGAAGCCCTGGGCAGGCGAGTCTCAATTAGGACACTGGGCGAAGGATGGTGGCCAGGGGCAGAATTGAACTGCCGACACTACGATTTTCAGTCGTATGCTCTACCAACTGAGCTACCTGGCCGCGCCCGAACGCGCTCAACGACGTGCGCTGAGCCCATAACTATATCAAATCATCACAAATGGATGCGACCTCACGGGGCATTTTGTGGGGACAGTTCGGCGCATCGCTGGACATGCTCGTCGAGCGCGCCATCCGCGACTGCCCTGCCTCGCTCTGGGACGACCGCGCACGCCAGCCCGAGTTCTGGTAGCTCGCCTATCACACGCTGTTCTTTTTCGATCGCGCCAGCTGTCACGATGATGCAAAACGGCACACGATGGCGCGGCGATTTTTCTCGCTCAACCTTGTTCGAAAACGGACTGAGTCAACGAGTTGCAGACGGTACGCTTCGCGTGGAGAACCATGAAGAAAACTGCGTCGCCGCATGTCGTGCAGCGCATCCGCGCCGAGTATCTCGAAATGCCCGGTCTCACACTGAAGCCCGATCAAGTTCAGCGTCTCTGCGGTGTCGAGCGCGACGGTCTGCGAAACCGCGCTCGCCTCGCTCGTCGAAACCGGGTTTCTGTCGATGCGTCCGGACGGCGCATACGGACGGTTCAAGAATCCCGACATCACGCGCGCGCGGCCCGCGAAAGCGAGCCTCGAACCCAGCGTCATGTCGACGATGTCAGTCGTCCGACGCCCGCACGCCAGCTAGCGGTTTCCTCTGTTGCCTGTTCGAATGAAACGCTCCCACAATGCAGGGCGATGTGTGTTGATCGTGGACGACGATCGCGACACACGCGAGATGTACGGCGAATCGCTTCGGGCGATGGGGTTCGACGTGATGACGTCCCCGTCGGCGGAAGAAGCGTTGCGTCTCGCCGCTCAGGTGGCTCCAGCGGTGCTCGTCACCGACCTGCGCCTGAGGGGACAAATGGATGGATTCGAGCTCGCACGGCGGCTGCGCGAGGATGCCCGTACGAGGCCCACTCGCATCATCATGCTCACCGGCGCCGCCTTCGGCGCCGAGCGCGAGCTTGCCGAAGCCAGCGGGTGCGATCGCTTTCTCCTGAAGCCCTGTCTGCCCGATGCGCTCGCATCGGAAATCCGACGGTTGGCGAGCGCCGCTGCCGTCTTAGCCAGCGACATCGGCACTCCGACGCGGGTTCCTGATTCGCGAACCCGTCGAAGCGTCCCGCGAAAGACCTGACGCCGCCGACTCGCGTTGCTCCCACTTCCACGCCGAGCCGATGATGTCCTCGATCGAGCTGTGTCGAGGCTCCCACCCGAGGGCCTTCTCGATGCGCGCAGAGCTCGCGACGAGCGACGGCGGATCGCCCGCACGCCGGCACCTTCGCGCAGCGGAATGTCCCGACCCGTCACCGCACGCGCGGCGTCGATGATTTCCTGCACGGTCCAGTCCGTCGCCGCATCCGAGGTTGAAGACGTCCGCACGCAGCTTCCCCGTCTCGAGCGCTGCGAGCGCACGCACGTGGGCGTCGGCGAGATCCGACACATGGATGTAGTCGCGCACGCACGTGCCGTCGGGCGTCGGGTAGTCGCGGCCGAATACCGTGATCGGGTGCGCTTGATCTCTCGCCGCTCGCAGCACCAGCGGGATGAGATGTGTTTCGGGATCGTGGCGCTCGCCACGCCGCTGGTGGCGCCGGCAGCGTTGAAGTAGCGCAGCGACGCATACCGGAGACCGTGCGCGGCGTGATACCAGTGCAGCGCTCGCTCGATCGCCAGCTTCGTCTCACCGTAGGTGTTGGTCGGATTCGTCGGTGCGTCTTCGCCAATCGGCACGCTCGCGGGCTCGCCGTACACGGCGGCCGTCGACGAAAACACGAACGTGCCCACGTTGGCCTCGACGAGCGCGTTCAACAGCGTGATGCCGGCGGCGACGTTGTTCGTGTAATAGCGGCCGGGGCTGGCCATCGATTCGCCGACGAGCGAGGATGCGGCCATGTGCACCACGGCCTCGATCGAGTTGGACGCCAGCGTGTGTTTCACGATGGCGGCGTCGACGAGATCGCCATGGACGAACGTCGCGTGTTCGTTGACGGCATCCCTGTGGCCCTTGGACAGGTTGTCGAGCACGACGACGCGATGGCCTCCGGCGACGAGCTGATCGGTGATCACGCTGCCGATATAGCCCGCGCCGCCAGTCACTAACACTCGCATGCCACCCCCGTCCCGGATATCGGACGAATCGGCGACCACGAATACCTTCGTCGCATTACCGGGGCGTGACGGCTGGAGCGACGTGTGCCATGACCAGCCGGACCGTGTGCTGGCCGCTGCCCGGTATGAGAGGAATCCTCCCGCTGTGCGCCACGCTTCCATCGAGCGTCAACACGCGCGTCGCACCATCCATGTTGCTGCCATGTTCGACCTGTATGACATATTCAGCACCGTCGATCCGCAATGTGATCCGATAGCCCGGCCATCGGGCAGGTACCGCGGGCTCGATCCGGAGAAAGTCGCCTTCGCGCTTGAGGCCGAGGACGCTTTCCAGCGTCAGGCGGTACATCCACCCCGCCGCGCCGGTGTACCACGTCCAGCCACCACGTCCGACGTGGCCGGGCGCCGAATAGATGTCGGCGGCAATCACGTAGGGCTCGACGCGGTATCGCTTCACGTCGTTCACATCGAGCGATCGGTTGATCGGATTGATCCAGCTCAGCAGTTCGTGCGCGGCGTCTCCGCGGCCGAGCATCGCCTGCGCCATCACCGCCCACAACGCCGCATGGGTGTACTGTCCGCCGTTTTCGCGGACGCCAGGGACATAGCCTTTGATGTACCCGGGGTTCGGCTGCGCTTTGTCGAACGGCGGCGCCAGCAGGAGGATGAGCCGCGCGTCGCGATCGATCAAGAGCTTCTCCATCGATTCCATGGCCTGGCGCGCGCGCCCGGTCTCGCCGAGACCCGAGATGACGGACCAGCTCTGCGCAATGGCGTCGATGCGACACTCGGCGTTCCCGGCCGACCCCAGCGGCGTGCCGTCGTCGAAGTACGCGCGCCGGTACCACGCGCCGTCCCACGCAGCCTCGAGCGCGTCCTTCAGTCTTGCGGCATGGGCTCGATACGCGGCGGCTTCCTGAACGTCACCACGAGCCTCGGCGATCGCCGCGAACGGGCCCAGCAGCGATCCGAGAAACCAGCCCAACCAGACGCTTTCGCCGCGTCCCTGCGCGCCCACTTCGTCCATCCCGTCGTTCCAGTCGCCGGTGCCCATGAGCGGCAGACCGTGCGCGCCCGTGTCCATGGTCCTGGCGATCGCACGCGAGCAGTGGTCGTAGATGGGCAGCTCGAGCGGCACGGGCCTGGGCATCTCATACACGCTGTTCTCATCAGGTCCCGGCGATCGCTGCGTGATGAAAGGCGCCGACTGGTCGAAGATGTCCTGTCTGCCCGTCACGCGCGCGTATTCGAGCGCGGCGTACACGAGCCACAGCCGATCGTCCTGAATGCGCGTGCGGACGCCTTCGCCGCCAGGCTCGTGCCACCAATGCTGAACGTCCCCCTCGGGAAACTGCCGCCCCGCCGCCCGGATAATGTGGCGTCGCGCGAGATCGGGATCGCAATGCAGACACGCGAGCACGTCCTGCAGCTGATCGCGAAACCCGAACGCACCGCCAGACTGATAGAAGGCCGACCGGGCGTGGAACCGGCAACTGAGCGTCTGATACAGCAGCCACCTGTTGGTCAGAAGGTTGAGCGCCGCGTCCGGTGTCTCCACCTCGACCGACGACAGGAGCGCGTTCCACCTCTCCTGGACCCGCGAGAGCTCCGCATCCACGGCACCGGGCTGTCGAAATCGTTCGACCAGCGCGCGCACGGCCGATTCGTCGAGGCCCTCGCCGAGCATGAACGTGACTTCGACGGTGCCCGAAGCTGGCACGATGAGCCTGGTTTGAACGGCGCCGCATGGATCCAGTGCGGGACCCACGCGACCGGGAAGCTGCGTCAGTTCCATCGCCAGCGGGTCGGCCAGTGTTCCGTTCCGGCCGATGAAGCTGGAGCGATCGCCCGTGAACGTGCGCATGCGGGCCGTCGCGTCGATGAAGGCGATGCGCGAGCCGAATTCCGTCCGGAACGCGTTGCGGGCGACGAGCGCTCCGCACACCGTGTCGATGGACGTGACGATATGGGCGGCCGAGCGCGCACGGTTATCGGCGAGACACCAATCCACGTAGTAAAACGCGCTCAACTCGCGGGCGGATCCCTGTCATGTTGCGCACGCGCAGCCGCATGAGCTTGATGGGCTCGGTGGCCGCGACGAACGCCGTCAACTCGACGTGCAGCCCGCGGTGCCGGTGCTCGTAGATCGCGTATCCCTGACCGAACCGCGCGAGATGCGAGACCGCGCCGGGCGCGGGCGATGCGGTTGCGGTCCAGAACTCGCCGCTGCCTTCGTCTCGCAGATAGATGACTTCGCCCGGCGGATCGACGACCGGGTCGTTGCTCCAGGGAGTCAGCCGGTTGTGATGGCTGTTCTCAGACCACGTATTTCCCAGGCTCGACTCGGTGGCCACGAAGCCAAAGCGTTCGTTCGCGATGACGTTCGACCAGGGTGCGGGGGGCCGCTTCGTCACGTAGAACTCGCGCCCGTCCCTGGTGAAGCCACCGAAGCCGTTGTCGAACACCAGCGGCTGGTCCGGAACAGGCGCGGCATCGCTCCGCTTGGGAACGCCGGGGTGTGCCTTGATCCGCGCCGGGATCGCCAGCGGCAGCAGGAGCCGCCGCAACTGCACCTCCAGGCCTCCGCGAGGACCTTCGAACACCGCGCGCGCGACCGCGCGCAGCAGCACGCGATCGTCTTCGGTCATCACGTCCGCCCGGCGAAGGAAGAGGCCGCCGGGACGATCGAGCCACGCATGCGAGGGCCCGCCTTCGGCAATGCGCTGGAGGTCGTCCTGCACATCCTGCCGGTAGCTCGTCGGAATCTCGTTCAGCACGACGAGATCGAACTTGAATCCCCGGCCGCGGAGATACTCCTGCGCCCGCACGAGCTCCTGTGCCAGGCCAACCTCTCCGGCATCGGCAATCGTGACGAGCAGGATTGGGAGATCACCGGAAATCCCGAACTTCCAGAGGTCAGGCGGCGCGCCGGTGCTGCGCAGCATGGCCTCTGGTGACCGGAGCCGCGGGTCCGCGTACATCAGTCGCGCCGCCAGCCGCTGGTAGCGGGCCTCGTCGTCGCGGCTCACGCCCAGATGCCGCAGTTCGATCTCGCTGTGCGTGCTGGCGAGCGCGAAGGCGCGCGCGCAGACCTGAGGGTCGTGATACTTCTCGATGAGCGCGCGGACGCCGTCTTCGTTTTCCGCGACGACCGTCGTGAACGAGACGCGGGCGGTCACGCCCGGCGGGATGCGCAGCCGAACGCGAAGGCTGACAATCGGATCGAGCACTGCACCGGTTGCGCCCGACAGCGGCTCTGAACCAACGAGCGCTGCCGGCAGGCGCGGCGTCCCGCCACGGCCGATGAAGTGCTCGCGATCGGTCTCGAACTCGACGCCTTCGCCGATGCGTCCGCGCCCGGCCAGCACATGACCCAGGTAGAGGCGCGGCTCGTGTCCCCTCGGCCGGCGCGCGCAAATGATGCCCTCATGCTCGGGCACGGCGGTCGATTCGACGAACAGGTTGCTGAAGGCCGGATGCGCCAGATCGGCCGCATGCGGCGCCAGGACGACCTCGGCGTAGCTGGTCAGCTCGAGCTCGCGGATGTCGCGCGAGTGATTCGTCACCGACACGCGGCGGATTTCCGCATCGTCCTCTGGCGACACGGTGACTTCGGTGAACGTCTCGATGCCTTCGTCGCGCCGCCGGATGACGCCGCGATCGGGGGCGAAGGTCACCTCGTAGTTGTCGGTGTCGCGGCCGCTCGGATGAAATCCCGACGACCAGAACAGGCCGCTCTCGAGGTCGCGGACGTAGCAGAACGATCCCCAGCCGTCCGACGTCGAGTCTTCGCGCCACCGGGTGACGGCGATGTCGCGCCAGCGCGTGTATCCCCCGCCCGAATTGGTCAACATCACCACCATCGACCCGTTCGAGAGGAGGTGCGCGCGCGGCGTGACCGTGTGCGGGGTCACGTAGCGGCGAACGCGCGACTGCACCACCCGCCCCGGCGCCTCTTCGACCTTGTGCTCGTCGGGCGGGCGATCGAGCGGCACCAGCTGCGGGCTCCGTTCCTGCAGCAGCAGCTCCGCGGCCTGCACGCGGGGATCGGCGTGGAAGCGCGACTGCATCACGTTCGCGTTGACGCAATTGTTGAGCGCGACCAGGCTCATGCCGTGATGGTGCGCCATGTAGGTCTTCACAATCGCCTTCCGCTCGCCGGGCTCGAGGCGGTCCTTCGTGTAGTCGATGGCCTCGTAAAACCCCATCGGCCCCAGCGCGCCTTCGGATTCGAGATACGAGAGATTCTCGAGCACGTCTTTGGGTCTGATGGCCGCGGCGAGGATGCTTGCGTAAGGAGCGATGACGAGATCGTCGGCGAGCCCCCGCTTCAATCCGATGCCCGGCACCCCGAACGCGCGGTACTGGTAGTTGGCGCCCGTGTCCTGCAGGTTGTACGCGGATTCGGAAATGCCCCACGGCACCCCCAGCGATCGGGCGTACTCGATGTGGCGGCTGACGACCGCCTCATATGTCTCGTCGAGCAGCGTGTGGGCATACGTGCGCATGACGAGCAGCGGCATCAGGTACTCGAACATCGACGCGCTCCACGACACCAGCGCGCGATGACGACCCACCGGCGTCATCAGCCGGCCGAGCTTGAACCAGTGCTCCTGCGACACGTGGCGCATCGCGATGGCCAGAAAGCTCGCCAGTCGCGCCTCGGATGCCAGCGCGTCGTAGAACGTGGAATCGCGGCGTCCTTCGGTGACGTTGTAGCCAATCGCAAAGAGATGCCGCTCCTTGTCGAAGAGAAACTCCAGCTCTGTGCCGTCAACGAACTGCTCGAGCGCTGACTGGATGCGCTCGGCCCTCACCTCGCGTGCGGCGCGCACGTCATCGGGAGCCTTTTCAAACGCCAGGACTTCCTTCTGCCGATCGGCCACAAGCGCCGCGGCCGCATCGAGCCAGCCCGCCGCGGCGCGCACCTTGCTGTCGCGCGCGGGCAACCGCTCCTGTACGTCGTGAAAGCGCGTCGCCAGGACCGTCAGATCCCCGGAAATCCCCAGGAGCCATGCCTTCTCGTCGCCCAGTGCCGAGGGAGTCCGTTCCAGACGCGCGTGCAGCCGCCGGAAATCGGCGCGAAAGTCCCGGGCGCGCTCGCGGCCGAGGCCGGCCATCGCGGGGGTCCCATCCTGCTCGAAGAGATCGAGGGCATCGGACAGGCCGTCCCGAAATCGTTCCGCGTCGAGCGGGCTGCTCTGAACGATCTCGGGCAGCGTCGAGCTGAGCGTCATCAGGTAGCCGAGAAGATTGCCGCTGTCGACCGTGGAGACGTACAAGGGCGCGAGCGGGACGAGCGACTGCGTGTCGTACCAATTGAAAAAATGGCCACGGTATCTCGGAAGCTTGTGGAGGGTGTCGATCGTCCGCTCGAGTTGTTCGAGGCAGGCAGCCGGCGAGATGTAGCCGAGGTCCCATGCCGAGACGGCCGCCATCATCTGGAGCCCGATGTTGGTAGGCGACGTGCGGTGCGCGATTGGGTCCGGCCGGTTCTCCTGGTAGTTGTCCGGTACCAGCCAGTTGTCGCCAGGCGTGACGACCTGCTCGAAGAAACGCCATGTCAGGCGCGCGGTACGGCGGAACTGACGCCGCTCCCGAGGCTCGAGATCGTGGCGCGCATCTCCGCGCGGCAGCCCGGTCTGGTAGGCGAGGTATGGCGACACGGCCCAAAGCGCCACGATCGGAACGGCCCAGACGAGGCTTCCGGGCTCGAACACCAGCACCGCGACGGTCACGATGAGCGCGACGACCGGTGCCGTCCACATGCGATGAAACACCTGCGCCCGATCGACCTGCAGACGGGCCGCGGCATCGGCCGCCGTTTCCCATTCGAGAAGGTGCGTTCGCGAGCGCAGGCGGACGAGCGTTCGCCCGATCGCGTCGAGCATCACGATCGACTGATGCGCGAGAAATGCGGTGTGCAGCAGCACCTGATGCAGGCTCGACGCGAGATTGTCCCGCTCGATCCGGAGGTGATCGCCCAGCCGCACACCCCGCGCGCGATTGGTGAACGTCTGCCCCCACTGCACGTACGCGGGGAAAAAGAGGACCAGGAACGCGACGCCGGTCCACAAGGACGGGCCGCCCGGGAGCGCCATCCACCCGGCGGCCAGCAGCGCCAGCAGGGACGGCGGAAGCAGACTGCGCCGCAGGTTGTCGGCGATCTTCCATCGGGCGATGGCCGGAAGCGTGTTCCTTCGCCGGCCGTCGAGTGCCGGCACTGTCCGGCCCAACCAGGGCAGCAACTGCCAATCGCCGCGCACCCAGCGCTGCAGGCGTCCGATCCACGTCAGGTAGTGGTTCGGGTAATCGTCGATGACCTCGAGATCGGTGCACAGAGCCACCCGCGCGAACAGGCCCTCGAACAGGTCGTGGCTCAGGAGCGCGTTTTCGGGGACGCGATTCTCGAGGGCGCGCTCGAAGGCTTCCACGTCGTAAATGCCCTTGCCGACGTAGCTGCCTTCACAGAACACATCCTGATAGACATCGGAAACCGCCGTCGTGTACGGGTCGAGTCCCACGTGCCCCGAGAACACCTCCGCAAACGACGTCGATGCCGCGCTCACCGCGCCGATCGCCACGCGCGGTTGCAGGATGCCGTAGCCCTCGTTCACCCGCCCGGTTTTCGAATCAAACCGCGCACGGTTCAAGGGGTGTGCGAGGGTGCCGACCAGCTTGCGCGCCGCGTCGAGCGGCAGGTCCGTATCGGAATCGAGCGTGATGACGTAGCGAACGTTCCGAAGGCGCTCGACGTCGCCCACGAGTGCTTCGAAGCTCGTGTCGTCGGCCCCTCGCAGCAGGCGATTGAACTCGTGCAGCTTTCCGCGCTTGCGCTCCCATCCCATCCACCGCCCTTCGGACGCGTTCCACTGGCGCCTGCGATGGAGAAGATAGAAGCGCTCGGTGCCGTACCCGGCATTCAACGCCGCGACGCGTTCGCGGGCCGCCTCGATAATCGCGAGATCCGATTCCAGCGTCTCGGCAGCGGCATCGGGAAAATCGCCGAGGAGCGCGAATCTCAGGTTCTCGTCGTTGTTGGCGAGCGATCGCACCTCCAGCGCATCCACCAGTTCCTGCACTCGGTCCGGTGACGAGAGGATGGTCGGAACCGCGACGACCGTCGTCATCGACTCGGGCACGCCGTTGCGCAACCCCAGTTTCGGCAGAGACCGCGGCGGAATCATGGTGGTGAGAATCGTGTTGAGAAAGCTGACCGCCAGCTCGCTGATGGGCACGATCGTGACGAAGGCGACGAGGAGCATCATCCAAACGGTCGCGCCGTTGTTCCGCGCATACATGAGGATGCTGGTCTCGAACAACGCGGTCGTCAGGGCGAGGGTGCCCAGATAGCCGAGCGCGGGATGCCGGAATGCCAGCCTCGAGATCAATTCGTGGAGGGTCGGCGGGTATCCCACGGCTTTTTCCAGCTCGAACCGGCCGCGCGCGATCAGGTAATAGCCGACGTGATGCGATCGTTCGTATTCGGGGCGTTCCCGGCGGGCCCGCTCGGCGCACGCGATCGCGCGTTCGGCGACGGTCAGCTCGTCCGCGTCGGAACGCCGTGCCAGCTGCTCGACCGACTTGCGGTACCGATCGCGTGTCGGACGATCCATGTCGGCATAGGCTTCTGCGGGATCGCGTCTGAGGATTCTCTCGACCCGGCTGACCGCTTCGACGAAGGTCGGCCAGTCGAGGGCCGAGAGCACCCGCATCGTGTTGATGATGTTGGCAATCGACAGCTGGTCGATCGCTTCCCGGTGCTGCTCGGTTCGCAGCAGCTCGTCGGCCGACTGTCCCCGCGCGGTCAGCCGCGTCTGCAGCCATCGCCAGGCCGCAGTCGACGCCACCGACTGATCGCGCAGGTTGTGGAGAATCTCGACGAGGAAGGTGGACGAGGCCTTGGCCGCCGCCTGTAGAGGCGTCCGGCCCTTCGCCCGTTCCTCGAGAAGGCTCGCCGCGAACGCGCGCGCGGATTCCCGTTCCTGTCTCGCCCTGAGCGTCTGCCCGGCCAGGCCGCACAGGTTTTCAACCAGCGCCAGGCGAAGCATGATCGGAATCGCCCAGAGCTCGCCGATCTTGAGCGGCGTGACGTCCTGGTACGCGTCGGCGAACCGGCGCAGCGACTCCTGGTTGAAACGGCCGGCGGTGTGAGCCACGAAATCCCGCGCGAACACGTAGACGCGCGGATAGCGGCGCCATCGCCCGCTCGTCAGCGTCGGCAGTTCCTGGTAGTACTTCCGGGGCAGGTTGCGTCTGATCTCGAGCAGCTGCGCTCTGACCACGTAGTGGTTGTCGCGCAGCCATTCCTCCGACGGCGTTTCGGCCGTGTCGCCGAACCCCTCCTCCGACAGCGCCTTGTAAACATTCTCGAGCCGCGCCGCATTCCGGTCGAGGCGCGCGAGCAGTTCGCGGCGCGGACCGCCGCTGCCGGTTTCGGCGTGCTCGGCGGCAAGCTGGCGCGCGTGCATTTCGAGCTGCTCGAGCGGCAGCGGCGCACGCGTACCTGGATAGTCGTCGTCGAACTCCGGAGGCGCAGGGGTACCTTGTGGATTCTGAGTGGCCGTGGTCACTACCGTCTAAGAGACGCTAGCATTGCACGCCCGGTGCCAGTAACGACCGCTTACGATCGTTCAAAATCCAGTCGCGTTTGTCCTGATCTGAACGACGTCGGCGAAAGGTGACGCGAAATACGACAACTACTGTTGCCGCTCGAGGATCCAGGCGAAGGGCTCGATGATCTTCTCGATGAGAGGCCGCTGCTTCCACGTCTCCAGGGTGACCTCTTCACAGCCCTTCAGGTCGTTCAGGAAGTCTGCAGTGAGGCGAGCTGCCATCTCTTCGTCCCGGATAGCCAGATTGACTTCGTCGTTGTGCTCGAACGACCGGTTGTCGAAGTTGGTGGTCCCGAGGATGACCCACAGGTCGTCGGCGCACACCGCCTTCGCGTGCGTCATTCCCGCGCGATATTCGTAGATGCGGATCCCGGCACGGAGCAGCTCGTTGTACTTCCGCCGGCTGACGAGGCGAACCCAGCGCTGGTCGGTGTGCGACCCGGGAACGATAATCTCGATCTTCACGCCGCGCTCGGCGCTCGCGATGAACGCCCGCCGAAGCGACTGGTCTGGCAGGAAATACGGAGTGATGATGCGCAGCCGGCTGCTCGCGCTCTCGACGAGCATCTGAAACACCACACGGCAGGCCGTCGCGCGGTCGGCCGGCGAGCTCTTGACGACGAGGGATGATGTCTCGCCGCACTTCTCCAGATCGGGGAAGTACGCGGGCCCGCAGAGAATCTCGCCGCAGCATTCCGTCCAGTTCTCGGCAAAGACGCCCTGGATCGACGCGACGACCGGTCCAGTGGCCCGCACCATCGTGTCGCGCCACGGCCGCTTGCCGCGCTCCCCTTTCGACCACTGATCGCCGACCCCGGCTCCACCGAGAAACGCCACTCGTCCGTCGACAATCAGGAGCTCGCGGTGCGTGCGGTTGTTCAGCCGCGACAACCTGAACCACTTCAGGCGTTGATAGAGCTCGACCCGGCAGCCGGCCTTGCGCATCTCCCGCGCGGCCGACACGCCGAAACCAAAGCTCCCGACTGCGTCCACCACGAGCGTCACCACGACGCCGGCCCTGGCGCGCTCCATCATCGCCCGCATGAACCTCCGGCCTGTTTCGTCGGGGCGGAAGATGTAGCATTCCATGTTGATCGACTGCCGGGCGTTCGAGATGGCCTCGAGCATGGCGGGATAGAACTGCTCGGCGTTGGTCAGGACCTCGAAGCGGCTGTCGCGATGCACCGCGGTGAGCATCACGCTGCTGAGGCTGTGGATGAAGTGCGTGGAACGGCAGTCGAGGCGCTGATGGAGGGTGTAGGGGATGTGCGGAGCGAACAGCGTGACGATCACCAGCCACACGATGAAGAGGCAGCCGATGAGCGCGAGAAGCTCGCTGTAGGTCATGAGTCAGACTACGACAACCATCCGTCTGGATGTCTGGTTGGATGTGGCGTGCCTCTATCGTACGCGCTCAGAGGCCCAGCGAGCGTGCCAGGGCGGCAAGGTGGAGGTGAACGGCCAGAGCTGCAAGCCGCACCGCCAGGTCAAGATCGGTGACGAATTGCGTCTGAGCCGGCCCTACGGGCGCAAACAGACCCTGACGGTCGTCGGCCTCGCCGACAAGCACGTACCCAGGGCCGAGGCCCGGCTGCTCTACCAGGACACCACGCCGCCGATCTCGGACGAGGAAAAGGATCTGCGGCGCCTGGAGAGGATCTACCGCGCCGGCATGCAGCGGACGCACGCCCCGGACAAACGCGAACGGCGCGCCATCAGAAAGCTCAAAGGACGTTAGAGCACGTTCTTCAGCTCGTCCACATCCTTGGCGGCTTGCTCTTCGTCAGGCTCGACGCGGGGATGCTTTCGCGCGTACATGAAGGCGACCACGAAGATCACGACGATGAGACCGAGGGACAGCCACTTCGGAATCAGGAAGTGCACGTACTCTTCCTGATGGGCGAATTCCAGCAGCAGCTTGATGCCCACCCAGGCAATGATGATGAACGCCCCGTCCACGAGCGCCGGATACGTCTGGATCAGCGCCAGCAGCTTGCCGATCACGAGCCTCATGGCGATGATGCCCAGGACGCCGCCGGTCAGGATGACCCACGTCTTGTTCGACATCGCGACCGCGACGAGGATGGAATCGATCGCGAACACGATGTCGGTCAACTCGACCTTGACGACGGTCGCCCAGAACGCCGTCAGCCCGAACATCGGCTTTGCCTGTTTCGGCGCGCGGCGATCGTGCCCGTCGCCTCCCCCGGCAAAGTGCGCGTAGGGCAGATACAGCAGGTACGCCGCGCCGAGAAGCTTGATCCAGCTCAGCTCGATGAGATACACGGCGAGCAGCGTCGCCACGGCGCGGAAAAAGAACGCACCGAGGATGCCGTAACGCAGCGCTTTCTTCTGTTGATCCTTGGGAAGCCCTAAAACGAGAACGGCAAGAACGAGTGCGTTGTCGGCACTGAGTAAGCCCTCGAGCAGAACCAGAAGACCAATTGTCAGGACATCGGACCACTCAACCATCGGTATCGACGAACACGTTCGCAGCGTCTTCCGCCGTAAGGCCCTCGAGATGTCGCACGTGATGCCGTGCTGCTTCTCGCCGCGCGTAGAACAACGACACGACGAAGATGCCCACGATTACGGTCAACGAGAACCACTGCGGAATTTCCAGCGGAATGAAACCTTCCGCATGAAGGTACTCAACAAGAAGCTTACTCCCAACCCACGCGATAATGATGAACGCGCCGTCGACGATGGCCGGATATTTCTGAATCAGCGCGAGCAGACGGCCCACCACGATTCGCATGGCGACAATCCCCAGTATTCCCCCCGCCAGAACTACCATGATTTTGGGAGACAGGGCGACCGCCGCCAGGATTGAATCGATCGAAAAGACGAGGTTCATGAGCTCAACTCTCACGACCGTCGCCCAGAACGCGGAGAGGCCGAGCCACGGTTTGGCTTTCGGCGGCTCGCGCCGCTGCTCGGTGGATTCTCCCGAACCCCAGAAGTGCTGATACGGCAGATACAGCAGATACAACCCGCCGATGACTTTCGCAAAGGCGATGCGGATGAGCCAGAACGCGGTGAGCGTCGTGATGACGCGAAAGACGAACGCGCCGATCAACCCGTACTGAAGCGCCTTGTGATGCTCGCGCGCCGGAAGCCCGAGCACCATCACCGCCATCACCATGGCATTGTCTGCGCTCAGCAGTCCCTCGAGAACGATGAGCACGCCGACTGTGGCCAGATCTCCCCACTCGAACATCCCAAAATCATACCCGGCATTGACTAGATTTTTTGCAGATCCTACAGTTGCAACGAGGGTTGATGGACTTCAAGGACTACTATGCGACGCTGGGCATCTCCAAGACCGCCTCCGAAAAGGAGGTCAAGCAGGCCTTCAGGAAACTCGCGCGCAAACACCACCCCGACGTGAATCCCGGCGACAAGGCTGCCGAGTCGAAATTCAAGGAGATCAACGAAGCCTACGAGGTGATCGGCGACGCCGACAAGCGCCGGAAATACGACGAGCTGGGATCGAACTGGAAGATGTACGAGCAGGCGCAGCGCGCCGGAGGCGGTGCCGGTGCGCCTGGATTCGATCCTCGTCAGTGGGGAGACATGTTCGGTGGGGGCGGAGCACCCGGCGCCGGACAGGGTACCTACCGCACCATGACGGCCGAAGAAATGCGGGATCTGTTCGGCAATGAAGATCCGTTCTCCGACTTTTTCCATGCGTTCTTCTCGGGCAGCGGCGAGCCCCAGATGCGGGGACGCGGCGGCCGCGCGGGCTCGCGGAGCACGCGGGCCCGCCAGGGCCGTGACGTCGAGCATCCGATCGATCTCTCGCTCGAAGAAGCCTATCGCGGTGCCATGCGGCGCCTTTCCTCGGAGCACGAGGGACGACCGCGCACGGTGGACGTGAGAATTCCCGCAGGTGTGGGAGATGGTTCGCGGGTGCGCGTCTCGGGCGAGGGCGAGCACGGGCGATGGCGGCGGGCGTTCAGGGGATCTCTATCTGCGGGTACACGTCACGCCAGACTCCCGGTTCGAGCGCAAGGGCCAGGATCTCTATGCAAAGATTCGCGTTCCGGTGACGACGGCCGTGCTGGGCGGCGAAGCCGAGGTGCCCAACCTCGGCGGCAAACCGATTCGGCTCAGGATTCCGCCTGGGACCCAGAACGGGCAGGTTTTCCGTCTAAAGGGCAAAGGGATGCCGCTCGTCGGCAAGTCCGAAGAGTTTGGCGACCTGTATGCAACGATCGAGGCGGAACTGCCCCGCGAGCTGACGCCCGAGGAGCGCTCGCACTACGAAGCGCTGGCCAAACTGGCGGGTGGTAAGAGCTCGGCCGCGTGAAGTTCGTAGTGTCCGGCTTCAGCCGGACTTTTTGAGATACAACGATGAACCTCAACAAATACACGGAAAAGGCCCAGGAAGCCGTGCTCGCGGCGCAGAAGCTCGCCGGCGACCTGAACCACGCGCAAATCGAGCCCGAACACCTGTTCCTGGCCCTCACGGAACAGGCCGACGGCATCGTCCCGGCACTGTTGCGCAAGCTGGGCATCGAACCAAAGCCCATCGCCGACGAGCTTCGCGAAGAGCTCTCGCGGCAGCCCGCCGGCGTATGGCGGCTCTCAGCCCGGGCTGTCGCCTCGCATCAGGAAAGTCACCGACGCCGCCGAAGCCGAAGCCGGACGTCTCAAGGACGATTTCGTCAGCACGGAGCATCTCCTGCTCGGCATCGCCTCGGAAGGCGGCCGCACGGGTGCCGCTCGCATCCTCCAGCAGCATCACATCACCAAGGATCGGATTTTCGAGGTGCTGACGCAGGTGCGCGGCGCGCAGCGTGTCACCGATCAGAATCCCGAGGCCAAGTACCAGGCGCTCGAAAAATACGGCCGCGATCTCACCGAGCTCGCCCGCCGCGGCAAGCTCGATCCGGTCATCGGCCGGGACGAGGAGATCCGCCGCGTCATTCAGGTGCTGTCGAGGCGCACGAAGAACAATCCCGTGCTCATCGGCGAGCCCGGCGTCGGCAAGACGGCCATCGTCGAAGGACTGGCGGGCCGGATCGTCAAGGAGGACGTGCCCGAAGGCCTGAAAAACAAGAAAGTCGTCTCGCTCGACATGGGCGCGCTCATCGCGGGCGCGAAGTATCGCGGCGAGTTCGAGGATCGTCTGAAGGCCGTGCTGAACGAGGTGGTCCAGTCCGAAGGCGAAGTCGTCCTCTTCATCGACGAACTGCACACGGTGGTCGGTGCGGGCGCCTCCGAAGGCTCGATGGACGCGTCGAACATGTTGAAGCCGATGCTCGCGCGCGGAGAGCTTCATACCATTGGCGCCACGACGCTCGACGAGTACCGCAAGTACATCGAGAAGGACGCGGCGCTCGAGCGGCGGTTCCAGCCGGTCATGGTGAGCGAGCCGACGGTCGAAGACACCATCAGCATCCTTCGCGGACTTCGCGAGCGTTACGAGATTCACCACGGCGTCAGGATCAAGGATGCCGCGCTGGTCGCAGCCGCCGTCCTTTCCCACCGCTACATCACGGATCGATTCCTGCCCGACAAGGCCATCGACCTGGTCGACGAGTCCGCGTCGAAGCTGCGCATGGAAATCGACTCGATGCCCGCCGAGCTCGACGAGATCAACCGCCGCGTCATGCAGCTCGAGATCGAACGCGAGGCGCTTCGCAAGGAAAAGGACAAGGCCTCGAAGGAGCGGCTCGGCAAGCTCGAAAAGGAGCTCGCCGATCTCAAGGAAGAACACACGCGGCTGATGGCCCGCTGGCAGCAGGAAAAGGACTCCATCCAGCGCCAGCGCAAACTGAAGGAAGAGCTGGAACAGCTGCGCCTGGAAATCGAGCGCGCCCAGAGGGCCGGCGAATACGGCAAGGCCTCAGAACTGCAGTACGGCCGTCTGCCGGGCCTGGAGCAGCAGATTCGCGCGGAAGAAGAACGGCTCGCCACGGCAGCCAAACAAGGCCTGGGCATGCTGAAGGAAGAGGTCGACGAAGAGGACATTGCCGACGTCGTCAGCAAATGGACCCACATTCCGGTCAGCCGCCTCATTGAAGGAGAGATTCAGAAGCTCATCCACATGGAGGAACGGCTGCACCTTCGAGTCGTGGGCCAGGACGAGGCCATTCAGGCCGTCGCCAACGCCATTCGCCGCGCGCGGGCGGGGCTGCAGGACCCGAACCGGCCGCTCGGCAGCTTCGTGTTTCTCGGTCCAACCGGCGTGGGCAAGACCGAGTTGGCGCGCGCGCTGGCCGAGTTCCTCTTCGACGACGAGCACTCCATGGTCCGGATCGACATGTCTGAGTATCAGGAGAAGCACACCGTGTCGCGTCTGATCGGCGCGCCGCCCGGATATGTCGGGTACGAAGAGGCGGGACAGCTCACCGAGGCGGTGCGCCGGCGTCCCTACTCCGTCGTGCTGTTCGACGAAATCGAAAAGGCCCATCCGGAAGTGCTGAACGTCCTGCTGCAGCTGCTGGACGATGGCCGGCTGACCGACGGCAAAGGCCGAACCATCGACTTCAAGAACACCGTGGTGATCATGACGTCGAACCTCGGAAGCGCGTCCCTCGCCGATCTCGGCGAGCGCGGTATCGACGAAGGCGTGCGCCGTCAGGTGCAGGAGGCGTTGCGGGCGCACTTCAGGCCCGAGTTCATCAATCGCATCGACGAAGTCATCATCTTCCATCCGCTCAACCGGGAGCAGATGAAGCAGGTCATCGACATTCAGGTGAAGGGCCTGTTGAAACGCCTCGAAGAACGGAAGATTTTCGTGACGCTGACCGACGCCGCCAAAGACTGGCTCGTTCGCGAGGGGTACGACCCCGACTACGGCGCGCGGCCGCTGAAGCGGGCGATTCAACGCCACATCCTCGATCGGCTCGCGATGCGGGTGCTCGAGGGCGAGTTCCGCGAGGGCGACACGATCCGCGTCGATGCGGGGCCATCCGGACTCGAGTTCGTCAAGCAACAGACAAGCGCGGTCGCGGGCTGATCATGCCATCCATTCCTCGACCACCGAATCCTCGAGGCGAGCGGAGGGCACCGCCGCGACGGTCCATCAGCACCGTGTGGTACGGCCTTGCCTTCCTGCTCCTGCTGGTGCTGGTTCAGACCTACTTTCTCGTGCCCGGCGGCCGGCAGATCCCTTACAGCGAATTCAAAGTCGCTCGTCCAGCAGGGAAAGGTTGCCGAGGCCGTCGTCGGCGATCAGATCATCCGGGGCACGCTGACACCGGCGAGCTCGGGCGCGAAACCCGAGGCGATTGTCACCACGCGAATAGAAGACCCTCAACTCGTCGCCGATCTCGACAAGGCCCGCGTGAAGTATTCGGGGGAAATGACCAACCGATGGTTCGCCGAGCTCCTCGGCTGGATCTTCCCGCTGCTCCTGCTCGTCGCCGTCTGGAGCTTCCTGTTCCGGCGAATGGGCGGCGCCGAGGGCGGGGTCATGTCGTTCGCCCGAAGCCGGGCGAAGATTTATTCGGAAGACGACGTCAAGGTGCGCTTCGGCGATGTGGCGGGGGTCGACGAGGCCAAGGACGAGCTGAAAGAGATCGTCGAGTTCCTGCAGAACCCGAAGAAGTACACGAGCATCGGCGGCCGCATCCCCAAGGGCGTCCTGCTCGTCGGCCCGCCTGGCACCGGCAAGACCCTGCTGGCCAAGGCGGTCGCGGGCGAAGCCAAGGTTCCGTTTTTCAGCCTCAGCGGCTCGGAGTTCGTGGAGATGTTCGTCGGCGTCGGCGCGGCGCGCGTGCGCGATCTCTTCGGTCAGGCCGAAGCCAAGGCGCCGTGCATCGTCTTCATCGACGAGCTCGACGCGCTCGGCAAAGTGCGCGTGCAGAGCCCGATGGGCAGCCACGAAGAGCGCGAGCAGACGCTCAACCAGTTGCTGGCGGAAATGGACGGCTTCGATTCGCGCAAGGGCGTCATCATCATGGGCGCCACCAACCGGCCCGAGGTGCTCGATCCTGCGCTGCTGCGGCCCGGACGGTTCGATCGCCAGGTGCTCGTCGACAAGCCCGACGTCCGCGGGCGCGAGGAGATTCTTCGCATCCACGCGCGGTCGGTGAAGATGACGGCGAGTGCCGACCTGAAGGTCGTCGCGCAGCGGACCGCGGGATTTGCGGGCGCCGATCTCGCCAACCTCGTCAACGAAGCGGCGCTTCTGGCGGCGCGCCGCGGCAAGAGCGCCGTCGAGATGAGCGATCTCAACGATGCGATCGACCGTCTCATCGCCGGACTCGAGAAGAAGCGCGTCATGAGCGTGCGCGAGCGCGAGATGGTCGCGTACCACGAATCGGGGCATGCCATCGTCGCCACTGCCCTGCCGGGACTCGACCCCGTGCACAAGATCTCGATCGTTCAGCGCGGCTTTGGCGCGCTCGGTTACACCATGCAGATCCCTCTCGAGGATCGCTACCTGCTGACACGCAGAGACCTCGAGAACCAGATGGCGGTCCTCCTCGGTGGCCGCACCGCCGAAGAGATTGCGATTGGCGAGATCTCCACGGGAGCGCAGAACGATCTCCAGCGCGCGACCGACATCGCACGCGCGATGGTCACGCAGTTCGGCATGAGCGAAGAGCTTGGAACGGTCAACTACGAGGGCTCACGCCGGAACGCGTTCCTCGACATTCCCATGGGCCCCGAGCGTGGCCCGTACGGCGAGGAAACAGCCCAACGCATCGACGCCGAGGTCAAGCGGCTCCTCGACGAAGCGCACGACAGCGCGCGCCGTGTCCTTACGGATCAGCGCCAACTGCTCGAAGCGGTCACGCGGCGATTGCTGGAGAAGGAAGTGATCGAGGGAGAGGAACTGAGGGAGTTGATAGCCCGGTCCGAATTGCCGATTGGCAATTGACGATTGCCCGGAAATCCGGCAATCGCCAATCACCAATTGACAGTGTCTTAACCCACCATTACCACTTCATCTGGAACGCCAGCCGCACCGGTCAGAATCTCGGATCTGCCCGGCAGCTCTGTGCTGAAGCTACCTGGTTGACCGCGATAGCAGAGGTCTTCCGAACGTTTCGATCGCGTCCTGGATCCGGGAACATGGCCGCCGTACAGGTGATGATCGCTGCGGAGGGCAATTAGCGCCGACTGATGCGCGTCGCACGACGCGAGGGCTTCGTGAGCCCTGAATCTCGGGCTTAGATGGCTGGCTTGTCTTCAGACCCAGGAACCGCCGCCTCGGCGGCCTGGAATCCGATCTTGGAATGGGTGCCGTCGCAGAAGGGCTTGGTCGTCGAGCCCCCGCAGCGGCACAGCGCGATCGGCCGCCGGGTAATCGTGTAGGGCTTGCCGTTCCAATCGACGACGGTCACATCTTCGTCCTCGATCCGGTACGGCCCGTTCTGCCGAACGCGTATAACCGTTCCCACTTCAGTCCCCAATCCCTAATCCCTACAGCGAAGAACCTCAGCCCATTTTCTGCATCGCCGACAGGAACTCGGTATTCCCCTTGGTCTTGCCCATCTTGTCGAGCAGCAGTTCCATCGCTTCGACCGGCGACAGCGGAGCGAGCACCTTGCGGAGGACCCAGATCCGGTTGAGGTCGTCCTTCGGAATCAGCAGCTCTTCCTTGCGCGTGCCGCTCTTCTGCAGATCGATCGCGGGGAACACGCGCTTGTCGGCCAGCTTGCGGTCGAGGTGGATTTCCATGTTGCCCGTTCCCTTGAACTCTTCAAAGATGACGTCGTCCATGCGCGAGCCGGTGTCGATGAGCGCCGTGGCGATGATCGTGAGCGAACCGCCCTCTTCGATGTTGCGCGCGGCGCCGAAGAAGCGCTTCGGCTTCTGGAGCGCGTTCGAATCGAGACCGCCCGACAGCACCTTTCCCGACGGTGGAATCACGGTGTTGTAGGCGCGCGCGAGACGCGTAATCGAGTCGAGCAGGATGAGCACGTCCTTCTTGTGCTCGACCAGCCGCTTCGCCTTCTCGATGACCATCTCGGCCACCTGCACGTGCCGCTGGGCCGGCTCGTCGAAGGTCGAGGAGATGACTTCCCCATCGACCGAGCGCTGCATATCTGTGACTTCTTCCGGCCGCTCGTCGATGAGCAGCACGATGAGGAAGACTTCCGGGTGGTTCTGGACGACCGACTGCGCGATGTTCTGCAGCAGCATGGTCTTGCCGGTACGCGGCGGCGCGACGATCAGGCCGCGCTGCCCCTTGCCGATGGGCGTCCACAGGTCCATGACCCGTGCGGAGAGGTTCTCGGTTGCGGTCTCGAGCTTCAGCCGCTCCTGTGGATACAGGGGCGTGAGGTTTTCGAAGAAGAGCTTGTCGCGCGCCTGCTCGGGCTGCTCGAAGTTGACGGCTTCGACCTTGATCAGCGCGAAATACCGCTCACCCTCCTTGGGCGGGCGGATCTGGCCGGAGACGGTGTCGCCCGTCTGCAGGTCGAACTTCCGAATCTGCGACGGCGACACGTAGATGTCGTCGGGACCCGGCAGGTAGTTGTAGTCGGGCGCGCGCAGGAACCCGAACCCGTCGGGCAGCACTTCCAGGACGCCTTCCGAGAAGATGAAGCCGCTCTGCTCGGTCTGGGCCTTCAGGATCTGGAAGATCAGCTCCTGCTTCCGCATGCCCGTGGCGCCGGCCACGTTCAATTCCTTGGCGATCTGGGTGAGCTTCTGGATGCTCATGTCCTTCAGTTCGCCGATGTTGAGCCCTTCCCCGCGCCGCTGGCCCTGGCCCTGCTGCTGAGGCCGCTGTGGCTGCGCCGGTGGCGCCTGCTGCGATGCGGGCGCCGCTTGCTGCGGTGGCGGGGCTTCGGTTGGCGCGCTCGCCGTGGTGGCGGGTGCCTCGGTGGTGGTCGTCGTGGTGGCTGGTTCGGGGGTCACCGCGACTTCACTGGCGGAAGCGCGCGGCGCCGGATTTTGGCGCTTGTGATTTGTGGGCATAGACTCGTGCTTGTGATGTTTGGGAGGTGTCGTGCGCGTGCTTACGCGCTGCTCTTCGGAAACGAAATTGAAAGTGTGATCAAATTGCGGGGAAATCCGTGCTTATCAACACCGCGGGTCCGAGAGAAAAAGCCCGCGTCCCTTTGACAGGAAATTCAGGTACTGGTTGCGAGTATAGGACCCCCTCAAACCGATGTCAAGCGACCTCGTCACGAAATGCCAATTCATGCATATGGATTTTCGCCGACCGCCATGATGCTGCAGGCCACGATTGGTTCGATGCCGAGCGATCGCGCCAGGCGGATCAGCGGTTCGCTCTCCGCCCCTGGATTCAGCCAGACCTCCGGAATCTGCTTTTTCGCCACCTCGGGCATCACCCGTTCGCCGGTCTCCGGCGGGACATAGAACGTGGCCATGTCGATCCGATCGGGAAAATCGAGCACCGAGGCGTACGTCTTCAAACCCTCAATCAGCGGCTTTCTTGGGTTGATCGGGACCACCGTGTAGCCCTGACGCTGGAACGCCCGCACGGCGCGATTGCCGAACTTCCGCGGATCGGCCGACGCGCCAATGACTGCAACCGTTTTACCCATCTGGAAAGATCTTACCCGGATTGAGAACGCCGTTGGGGTCGAAGGCCGCCTTCACGCGCCGCATCAGCGCGATTTCGTCGCGGGACAGCTCCAGCCCGAGATAGGGCCGCTTCGTGAATCCGATACCGTGCTCGCCGCTGATCGATCCTTCGAGCCCCACGACCCCTTCGAAGAGACGCCGG
Source organism: Vicinamibacterales bacterium (assembly GCA_963821395.1). Classification (GTDB taxonomy): domain Bacteria; phylum Acidobacteriota; class Vicinamibacteria; order Vicinamibacterales; family JAMQPK01; genus JAMQPK01. The sequence goes on from CAWGDY010000003.1 coordinate 213,801, forward strand.
ACCGCCTGGTCGCCGCGCCGCCTGCGCTCGACGATGTCGTCGTCGTTCCCCGCGTCGGGCACCATGATGTTGACGTGGATGTTTCCGTCTCCGGCGTGGCCGAAGCAGGCAATCGGAAAGCCGAATTCCTGCTTGATGGCGTGAACCAGCGCGAACAACTGTGGAACGCGTCCGCGAGGCACCACGACGTCGTTGTTCAGCTTGATCGTCGAGATCTTCTTCAACGCGGGCGACAACTCGCGGCGCAGGGCCCAGATCTCATCGCGCTCCGCGTCGGACGCCGCGCGCCTGACGGCGCTGGCGTGCACGGCCCGGCACGCCTGCTCGACCAGGAGCATCTCCTCTTCCACCGCGGCCTTCGCGCCATCGACTTCGATGATGAGCACGGCAGCGGTGTCGGGGCCGGCCATCGGACGCCCGGCGTACTGTGCGATCGCACGCAGCGAATCGGCGTCGACGAGCTCGACGGCGGCCGGCACCACGCGGCGCTGAATCAACTGCGTCACCGCGTCGACTGCCCCGTCGATGCTCGCGAATTCCGCCAGCAATGTCGCCTGCGCCGCCGGCCTTGGAATCAGCCGGAGCGTGATCTCCGTGATGATCGCCAGCGTGCCTTCCGAGCCGACGAGCAACTGCGTCAGGTCGTAGCCGACCACGTTCTTGACCGCCTTCGAGCCGGTGTGGACGATTTCACCCGTCGGCAGCACCGCCTCGAGGGCCAGCACGTAGCGCTTGGTCGTGCCGTACTTGAACGCGCGCGGTCCGCCCGCGCACTCGGCGACGTTGCCGCCGATGGCCGACTGCCGCAGGCTCGCCGGATCCGGTGGATAGAACAGGCCGACGTGTTCCACGGCGTCCTGCAGATCGCCCGTGATGACGTTGGGCTGCACGCGCGCGAGGAGGTTCACCTCGTCGATCTCGAGAATGCGGTTCATGCGCTCGAGCGAGATGAGGAGCCCGCCGTGGATCGGAACCGCACCTCCTGTATAGCCCGTGCCCGCTCCCCGGACGACCATCGGCACGCGGGTGTCGTTGCAGAGCGCGGCGAGCCGGGCGATCTCCTGCGTCGAGCCCGGCAGCACGACGAGATCGGCCGGCGCACCCTGTCTGGTGCCGTCGGTGCCGTATGTTTCGCGGGAGGACGCGTCCTGAAGAACGAACGGGCCGCCGGTGATGCCGGCGACCCGTGAGATGAAGCCCGAGGGAAGTACGGTCACGCTAGCGCGCGGCGGCGCCCTGGCGTTCGTGCTTCTTCACGAACTCGAGGATGCGCGTCGTGCCCTCGCGCAGGCGGTCGAGCGAGGTCGCGTACGAGATGCGCAGGAAGCCCGGCGCGTCGAAGCCCTCGCCCGCGGGCAGCGCGACGCGCGCCTGGTCGAGGAGCATCTGCGAGAAGTCGCGCGGTTGTCGCGATACCTGTCGCTTCGAGCACCTGGGTGATGCGCGGGAACAGGTAAAACGCTCCTCGTGGCGTCACGCATTCGAAGCGTGAATCCTCCGAGAACCAGCCCATCAGTTTGTCGCGTCGGGTCTTGTACTCGCTGAGCATCGCGCCAACCGGATCCTGCGAGCCGGTCAGCGCCTGCAGCGCCGCTTTCTGCGTGATCGACGCGACGTTCGACGTCGAATGTCCCTGCAGCGTGTCGGCCGCCGCGACGACCTCCTTCGGCGCGAGAATCCATCCGCAGCGCCAGCCGGTCATCGAGTATGCCTTCGACGCCGACCCGCAGATCACGGCGCGGTCGCGCATGCGATCGGTCAGCACCTTGACGAGGTTGTGCGGGAGGTTGTCGTAGATGAGCTTCTCGTAGCAGAGATCGACGACGACCCAGATGCCCCGTTTCGCCGCGGCGTCGGCGATCACGGCCATCGCCTCTTCGCTGATGACCGCTCCGGTCGGATTGGTCGGCGAGTTGATGATGACCGCTTTCGTGCGCGGCGTCATGGCCGCGATGATCGCCTCGGGATGAATCGAGAAGCCGTCCTGCGGGCTGGTCTGCACGATGACAGGCCTGGCATCGGCCAGCTTGATCTGTTCGGGAATCGTGGGCCAGTACGGCGCATGCGTAATCACCTCGTCGCCAGGTCCGTACAACACCATCGCGGTGTTGTAGAGCGCCTGCTTGCCTCCGGCCGTCGCGATCACTTCGTTCTCGGCGAAGCTCACGCCGTAGTCGGCTTTGTAGCGCGCGCAGATCGCCAGCTTCAGGTCGGGCATACCGGCCGGCGGCGTGTATTTGGTGAAGTTCTGATCGATGGCGACCTTGGCCGCGTCCTTCGCCGGTTCCGGCGTCGGGAAATCGGGCTCGCCGGCGCCGAAGTCGACGACGTCGACGCCTTGACGCTTCAGTTTCGCCGCCTCGCCTGCGACCTTCATCGTCGGCGACGTGGACATTCTGCTCATTCGTTCAGCTAACATGTGTTGACCTTTATCAATAGCGCGGGGCCCCACCCCCGCGGTGCTACGCACAAATCACTCTCATCGCACAGCCCGCAACTGTTTCCCTTTCAGCCGGCTTTCAACAATTTCCGGTACGAGACCGTGTACCTGCCCGCCCAGTGAGAACACCTCTTTGATCAGGCGCGAGCTGATGTAGGTGTACTTCTCGGCGGGCATCATGAACACGGTTTCGACGTGCGGGCTCAACCGCCGGTTCATCAGGGCCATCTGGAATTCCGTTTCGAAGTCCGACAACGCGCGCAGTCCCCGGACGATGACGTCGGCCTGGCGCGTGGCCACGTAGTCGACCAGCAGTCCTTCGAAGGTGTCGACCTCGACGTTCGGCTGTCCCTTGAACACGTCGCGCAGAATCTCGATGCGCTCCTGCATGGTGAACAGCGGCGACTTCTCCACGTTGACCAGCACGGCCACGATGATCTTGTCGAACAGGTGGATGCCCCGCTCGATGATATCGACGTGTCCGTTGGTCAACGGATCGAACGAGCCCGGATATACGGCTAATTTCATGATTGATCCGGGTGCCCTGCGGCCCCGCTCTCGCCCGGCGTGTAAAACGCCAGCGCACTGTCGCCCGACGCCAGGTCCCGCGTCTTCCGCAGCCGTCCCACTTCGTCCGGAGCCGGCCGGCGGCGTGCGTGCTCGAGCACGAGCAATCCGCCGGGCGCCATCAGGGGCTCGGCCACGGCAATCGAGGCCGTCAGATCGGGTACGTCGTAAGGCGGATCCAGCACGGCCAGGTCGAACGTCAGGGCCGGCAGCGCTTGCAGCGTCCGGATAATAGCATAGCGGTCCTGGACGCCGCAGTGACGCAGGTTCTCTTCGATGAGATGTCGTGCGCGCGTGTCGGTGTCAACAAACGTCACATGGGACGCGCCCCGGCTCAACGCTTCGATGCCGATGGCGCCCGTGCCCGCATAGCAATCGAGCACGCGTGCGCCGGGGACGCGCCCGGCTACGACGTTGAACAACGTCTCCCGCAGCTTGTCCGACGTCGGACGGAGCCCGTCCCACTTCGGGGTTTTGAGCCTGCGGCCTTTGAACTCGCCTGCGATGATTCTCATCTTTGTAGCTCGTAGCCGGTAGCTCGTAGCTGGTAGCGCGAGAAGTGCATGCTACGAGCTACTGCCTACCAGCTACGAGCTACCGGCTACCAGCTACCGGCTACCAGCTATCCTATGTCCATCAACCCGAACCGATGGGGCCACGCCGCCTTCATGCGTTCCACGAGCGGCGCCGCGAGCGTTTGTTCCTCGAGGAAGCGCGCGGCTTCGTCGCGCGCCCGCTCCATCAGCGCGTGATCGCGCAGAAGGTCGCCCGTGCGAAGCGTCGGCAGACCCGATTGCCGCGTGCCGAAGAAATCGCCCGGCCCGCGCAGCTCGAGGTCGCGTTCGGCGATCTCGAAGCCGTTGGTTGTGCCGGCGAGCGCCTGAAGCCGCGCCTTGCCCTGCTTCGAGATGGGATATTGGTAGAGCAGAACGCAGTGCGACTGATGCGCCGCGCGCCCGACGCGGCCCCGCAGCTGATGCAACTGCGAGAGGCCGAAGCGTTCGGCGTGCTCGATCACCATCACGCTGGCGTTGGGCACATCGATGCCCACCTCGATGACCGTGGTCGAGACGAGGATGTGGACCTCCCCCGACGCGAACGCCCGCATGACGCGATCCTTGGCGTCTTGTTTCATTTTCCCGTGAAGCAGCGCGACGCGGAACTCCGGAAAGGCGTCCTGCAGCGTGTCCGCCATTTCGGTTGCCGCCTTGAGATCGACTTTCTCGGACTCCTCGATGAGCGGATACACGACGTAGGCCTGGCGGTTCTCCTCGAGCTGTTGTCGAACGAGCCTGTACACCTCGTCGCGCTTTGATTCCGGACGCACTGTAGTGAAAATCGGCCGGCGGCCTGGCGGCATGTCCCGGACGACCGAGACGTCGAGATCGCCGTAGACCGTCAGCGCCAGCGTTCTCGGAATCGGTGTGGCCGTCATCACGAGCACGTCGGGCAGCAGGCCTTTTGCCCGCAGCGTCGCGCGCTGGACGACGCCGAAGCGATGCTGTTCGTCGATGATCGCCAGCCCCAGAGAGTGAAAGTTGACCGTTCCCTGCACCAGCGCGTGCGTGCCGACAATCAAATCGATATCGCCCGACGAGAGGCGCGCGAGCAGATCGCGTCGCCGCAAGCCGCTCGTGCCGCCGGTGATGAGCTCGATGCGGAAGCGCGATCGCTCGAGCAGCTTCCGCAGGCTCAGGAAGTGTTGCTCGGCGAGAATTTCCGTCGGCGCCATGAACGCGACCTGCAGGCCGTTTTCCATCGCTACCACGGCTGCCAGCAGCGCAACGATCGTTTTGCCGGCGCCCACGTCGCCCTGAAGCAGGCGGTTCATCGGTGCCGGACGCTGCATGTCTTCGACGATTTCCTTGAGCGCCGTCCGCTGACCTTCCGTCAGTTTGAAAGGGAGAATCGAACGCGCGGATTCTCGAATGCGGTCGTCAACCGTGATCGTCCGCGGCTTCGATTCGCGCACCGCCGCCCGCTTGCGCATGAGCAGCCCCAGCTGAAACAGAAAGAACTCTTCGAAAATGACACGCACCTGTGCCGGCGTGCGGAACGTGTTCAGAAGATCGCTCGGAGTGCCCGCCGGCGGGAAATGCGTCTCCACGAGCGCCGTACGACGATCGGGCAGATTGAGCCGCCGGCGCACCTCTTCGGGAAACGGATCGGCGAGATCCGCCGGCATCCGTCCGATGAGGTCGAAGACGAGCCGGCGCTGCATCTTCGGCGTCATCGCCCCGGCCTTTTCGTAGACCGGCACGATGCGGCCGGTGTGGACGGTCAGCGCATCTTCCGACTCCTCGCCATCGGTGTCGCCCGTGTCGATGACCTCGTACTCGGGATTGATGAGCTGCAGCCGCGGACGGGCTTCGACCGCACCGAAGAGCACGACGTGCGCGTCGCGTCGCAGAATGTCCTGCAGGTACGGCTGATTCATCCAGACCGCGACAATCGAGCCGCTCGCGTCGCCCACCAGCGCTTCGAAAATCCTGAAGCCGGGGCGCCGCGTCGTCCGCAGCCGGCTGCTTTGAATCCGCCCCGCGATCGCCACTTCCTCACCGGCCTTCAGCGACGAGATGGGCCGCAGATGACCGCGGTCCTCATAGCGGAGCGGAAAACGGTACAGGAGGTCTTCGACCGTGGAGAGCCCGACGCGCTGGAGATCGGCGGCCCGCTTCGGCCCGACACCTTTCAGATATTGCAGCGGGGTTTGAAGGAAGTCAGTCGACACGCTCGCCATAAGTGCACGTGGAACCTCTGAGGGTCGCGGCTTACTGGACGACCAGAGCCTGTCCCTTGGCGAGCTGAATCTCGCGGATGCCAGATGGGAGCGCGAACGGCTTTTCGATCGTGACGCCATTGGGCGCCGACGACGATTTGGAATAGTAGCTGACGATTTCCTGCAGCATCCACGCGGGCACCGGCACGCCCGAGATCTGCGCCGATTCCAAGGCGAACGTCCCGACGCCGTTCTTGGTTTTCAGCACGCCGTTGACCGCGAGCGGCAACGAGCCTTGCAGCAACGTAAACGGATCGAGCATGCCGGTCGATTTGCGGCTTTGTCCGACGCGCGCCAGATCGACCGTCGCCGTGCCCGCGAGACGTCCGTTGTCCAGAAGCGAGACCCACGGCTCGGTCACGCCAGGGGGAATCCGGTCGGCCAGTTCATATCGGAGGTAGGAATTGACTTCCGCTTCCGTGATCGATGTCGTCGCCGCTTTGGCGCGACTTTCACCGTTCTTCGTTAATCCGATCGAGCTTGGCCTGCAGGCGGGCTGCGTCGCGTCGCGACACCGGCTCGGCGCCCGAAAGGCCACACACGAAGACAGCGGCAAGCAGGACCGTTGAGATCGTCCGTTTCATGGGGCTGATCAGCTATCTCACAGGAAAGGCGCTAGTTGCAGTGTACAGCAACTCCCGGTGATGCTCAGCCGTCGCAATCATGTCTTCGACAAACCCAAGTAGAACCCTATCCACACGGCGAGCAAGCTGAGGCCGACCTGCCCCACGACATTCCAGAGCGCCTGGAGTGGAAATCCCTCCCTCGCGAGCGCCAGGGTATCGAAACTGAACGACGAGAAGGTCGTAAAGCCGCCCAGTATTCCGACGATGACGAAAGTCCGGGCTGGATAACCCCACGTCATGCGCTCGCTCGCCAGCAGGCCGCCGAGCAACCCGATCACGAACGACCCGGCGACGTTGACGGCGAAGATGCCCCACGGGAAACGGGCACTGAGCAACCGTTGATGGACCACCGAGTTGACGGCATGGCGGGCCATTGCTCCCAATGCTCCGCCCAGCCCGACCATGAGGTATGTAGTCACACTGAAGGTTAACCCGACTGCGGTCGTTGACCTTCGCCTTTCTTTTGCGTATAGTAAGCCCGTTCATCCGGTCATCCCTGTTGAATGGAGGCACCAGTGCTGCCGCTCACAAAACGCCAACGGGAAATCCTCGACTACCTGCAGGACTTCATCCAGCAGCACGGCTACGCGCCCAGTCTCGAGGAAATCGGCCGTCGCTTCGGCCTCTCTTCGCTGGCAACCGTGCACAAGCACCTGACCAACCTTCAGGAAAAAGGTTTCATCAAGCGAGCCTGGAACCGCAGCCGCTCGGTGGAAATGATTCCCACCAACTCCGGGGGCCGGGCCGTCGACCTGCCCCTCCTGGGATACGTCGCTGCGGGGGCTCCGATCGAAGCAGTGGCCACCAGCGAAACGATCGCCGTACCGGAAGATCTGGTGGGCCGGCGCGACACCTACGTCCTGCGCGTGCGCGGGAACTCGATGATTGACGAGCAAATCTGCGATGGCGACTTCGTCATCGTCGAAGACCGCAAGAGCGCCCAGAACGGGGAAACAGTGGTGGCGCTGTTGAGCGGGTCGGATGTCACCCTGAAGAAGCTCTATCGGGAAAACGGCCGCGTCCGGCTTCAACCGGCGAATCCGACCATGCAGCCCATCTTTGTCGAACCCGACCAGGTGCAGGTGCAGGGCGTCGTGATAGGTGTCATGCGAAAATATTGAAATGAGCGATTCGAAGCAGATCAATTTCACGATCATCCCGGACGAAACCACCGACACCTCGCGCACGTACGCCAATTTCTGCGCCGTCAACCACACGCCGTTCGATTTCACGCTCACCTTCTGTGAAATGGCGCCGCTCTCGGAAAAGGATATCCGGGCGGCCGAGTCGGAGCACGTCGTACGCGCGCAGATAAAGTCGCGCGTGGTCGTGCCCGTGCAGGTGGTGCCGACGCTGATTGCGGCACTGCAGGAGCAATTGCGCATCTACACGGAGTCTGCCGGGAACCCTGGCCGTGGTCCGGTCCACTAAGACCCATCCCAAAAGGCGCGGCACCGCTCGGGCTCTCTCAGTGCTGCGTACGCTCTACACGCAGCACCCCGACGCCGACACCGAACTCGACTACGAGAACGCGTATCAGCTGCTGGTTGCGACGATTCTCTCGGCCCAGTCGACCGATGCCGGCGTCAATCGCGTCACGCCTGCCCTGTTCAAACGCTACCCCGATGCCGCTGCGCTCGCCGCGGCCCGAACCGAAGAGCTCGAGCCGCAGATTCACTCGACCGGCTTCTTCCGTTCGAAAGCCAAATCGCTCATGGGCATGGCGCGAGCGCTGGTGGAGCGACACGGTGGCGACGTGCCGTCTTCGATGGATGCGCTCGTCGAGCTGCCCGGGGTTGGGCGAAAGACGGCGAACGTGGTGCTCGGACACGCACTGGGGATTCCGGGCCTGCCGGTCGACCGGCATGTGCTGCGCGTCTCGAACCGCATCGGCATCGCGCACTCCGACGATCCTGTTGACGTGGAGCAGCAGCTCGGCGCCGCGCTCCCCGCCTCTGAGTGGACGAAAGCGTCAGACACGCTCATCCTCCACGGCCGCCGCATCTGCAAACCGAAACCGCTCTGCGACCAGTGCGCCGTGCAGGACGAGTGCGATTATTATCGCAACATCGTCTCCAGGCAGGCACGACGCACGACCCGGTCGCGATGATGCGCACTCGCAAGCGCTTCGGACAACATTTCCTCGAGAGGGTCTGGGCCGACAAGGTCATCGATGCGATCGACCCGCGTCCCGACGATGCGTTTCTGGAAATCGGGCCGGGGCCGGGCATCCTGACGCTGAAGCTCGCACCGAAAGTGTCGAAGCTGGTAGGAATCGAGATCGATCGCGATCTCGCGCAGGCCCTTGAGCCGAAATTGCCGGCCCATGCGTCGATCGCGACCGGTGACGTCCGCGAGATCGATATCGACCGCGTCCTGTTGGCCGCCGGCATTGCGGGGCCGCTTCGGATCGCCGGCAACCTTCCCTATAACATCTCTTCGCCGATTCTCGTCCGCCTGATCGATCTCCAGTCACGGCGTCAGGTCATCGACGCCACGCTGATGCTCCAGCGCGAGGTGGCGGACCGGATTGCGGCGCGCCCGGGCAGCCGGGAATACGGCGTGCTGAGCGTGCTGGTGCAGTGGCGGGCCGATGTCACCATGCTGCTCGCCATTCCGCCGGGCGCATTCAGGCCCCCGCCCGAGGTGCGATCGGCGCTGATTCGGCTCTCGTTCCGCCCACCGCCGTTTTGCTTGAAAGACCAGGCCATCTTCGATCGGATGGTGCGCGCGATGTTCACCCAGCGGCGCAAGACCCTGGCGAACGCGCTGGCGCCCTTTTCCAGCCAACTGGGCGTCGTGCCGACGACAATCCTCGGTGAAGCCGCCATCGACCCGCGCCGGCGTCCGGAGACGCTGGAGATCGTTGAAATAGCGAGACTTGCCGACCTTTTTGCTACGGCAAAAAGGTGAGCTGTGCTATCCTGCTCCCCTCTTCTCAGGCAGCTCCCAGCGGCCTGGCCGGTGTGGTCGCGCGTAATGGCGCACCACCAACAAAAAAAGGGGATCCGGGATCCCTTCTTGTCTGTATCGCGCCCTCCAGGGCGACGTGCGATCTGTTTCCTGTTTCCTTATGGCGCCAGTGCTACAGGTCGTCCCGCTCGGCGGGCTCGGCGAATTTGGAATGAACTCGATGGCCGTGTCGACCGATGTCGCCACGCTCGTCATCGATGCGGGTGTGATGTTCGCGGGACCGGAGTTGCCGGGAGTCGATCTCATGATTCCGGATCTGGCCTATCTACATCAGTGCCAGCCGCGCCCGTCCGCATTGGTTCTGACACACGGCCACGAGGATCACATCGGCGGCGTTCCGTACATCTGGCCGCTCATCGACGGACCCGTGTACGGCACTCCGCTGACATTGGCGCTTGTACGGCCGAAGCTCGAGGAGCATGGCATCGACCCGGGCGATCGGCTCGTGGCGGTTCAGCCGCGTCAGCGGGTGCAGGTCGGCGATTGCGAGGTCGAGTTCCTGCGGGTCACGCACAGCATGCCCGATTGCATCGCGCTGGCCGTGCACACGCCCGCCGGCACGATCGTGCACACGGGGGATTTCAAGATCGATCAGACCCCGATCGATGGCCAGCACTTCGACGTGCATCGCTTTGCGGAGCTAGGGACCTCGGGAGTGCTGGCGCTGTTTGGCGACAGCACGAACATCGATCGCAAGGGGTTCACGGGCTCCGAGCTCGAGGTCAAGGACGCGTTCGAGGAGATTTTCACGACGACCACAGGCAAGCTGATCGTCACCGCGTTTGCCTCGAGCGTGTACCGGATGCAGATCCTGGTGGATCTGGCCGCGCAGTTCGGCCGCCAGGTGGCATTCGTCGGGCGCGGCATGCTGCAGACCTCGGAGGCGGCACAGCGCCTGGGATACCTGCGGCTGCCGGCCGGGCTGACGATTCGCGACAGCGAGGTCGACGCGCTGCCACCGTCGAAGGTGTTGTGCCTCACCACCGGCTCGCAGGGCGAACCATTCGCCGCGTTGTCTCGTATTGCGATCGACGATCACCGGTTCGTGAAGGTGGGAAAGAGCGATACGGTCGTCTTTTCGGCGCGCGCGATTCCGGGCAACGACAGGGCGCATCGGTCACGTGATGAATCACCTGGCCCGGCGGGGCGCCGACGTGATCTATGAGGGCATCAAGCACGTGCACGTGTCGGGACACGGCAGCGAAGAGGAGCTGAAGCTGATGCTGTCGCTCGTGCGACCGCGGCACTTCATCCCCATCCACGGGGAGTACCGTCAGCTGTCGCAGCACGCTCGCGTCGCCGAGCGGGTCACCGCGGGTGTGACGCCGGCGGTCAAGGTGATGCTCATCGAGAACGGCGACGTGCTTCGCTTCGACGAGAACGGGGCGTCGGTGACCGGCAAGGTGCCTGCCGGACGCGTGCTCATCGATGCGTCGGGCGAAGTCGCCGACGAAGTTTTGCGCGATCGCCGCCACCTGTCGGAAGACGGTCTCATCGTGCCGGTCGTGGCGATCAACAAGCAGACGGGCGAACTCGAAGGCGATCCGGACGTCGTCAGCCGCGGTCTCGCGCAGGACGCGGACAGCGCCGACCTGCTGCGCGAGAGCGCGAAGCTCGTCGGCGACGTCATTCAGGGAGCGAGTATTGAGGAACGGACCGACCAGGGGCTCATCAAGGAAAAGATCCGCGTCGAGCTACGGCGCTTCTTCCGGAAACGTTCGGGACGGCGGCCGCTCATCGTACCGGTCATCATGGAGGTCTAGCGTGGCAGGATCGACCCTCTCGCGCCGGGTCAGGGAGTTCGCCGGAGTCGCGCTCTTCGCCGCGGCGCTCATCTGGCTGATCGCGCTGGCGACCTACGAGCCGACCGATCCCGTCTGGTTTTTCAGCGCGGGTTCCGGCGCGCATCCCGTGAACTTCGCCGGTCGCGTCGGCGCCTTTCTCGCCGAGTTGTCGTTCCAACTGCTCGGCTACGGTTCGTACCTGCTTCCCGCGGCGATGGTCATTCTGGGCTGGCACTACTTCTGGTGCCGGTCCGTCGACGCGCAGTACACCAAGCTGGTGGGGGCGGGCCTGCTCTTCGCCTGCGTCAGCTCTCTGCTGGCGCTGTCGTTCGGCAGCGTGGACGTCGCCGGCAAACCGTTTCGCGCCGGCGGGTACATGGGCGAGTGGCTCGCGTTGTGGATGTCGGAGTACCTGAACCGCATCGGCTCGATCGTCGTCATCCTGACGCTGCTCTTCCTCGCGATCGTGCTCTCGACGCAGCTCTCGCTCGGACGTGTGTTCTCGTCGGCGACCAAGGTGAGCCGGGCGGGCAGTTCCAGGATGTTCGGTGCGCTCAGAAGCTGGCTCGACGAGCGCCGGCGCGCGCGTCAGCGCCGTGCGCTCATTGAAAAACAAGCCAGGAAGGACAAGCCCTTGCCGCCTCCTCCAATGCCTGCGCCGGCGCCACCGGTGGCGATTGCGAAAAAGCCCGCGGAGAGTGTGCCGATTCGCCCCGCGCCGTTGCCATCGCCATCCAGGACGATGTGCCTCCGGTCGAAGATCGGCGGCCACCGGTCATGGCCAAACGGCAGAAGCTTCTCGAGTCTCCGCCGTTGCCGCTCCCCGATCCCGAGCCCCGGCCGGCACGGCGGGTTGGCGCCTTCACGGTTCCACCGCTGTCGCTTCTGGACGCGCCGAAGACCGAGCGCAAGATCGACGAGCGCGAGCTGATGGAAGGCGCGCGCCTGCTCGAGGAGAAGTGCCGCGAGTTTGCCGTCGAGGGCGCGGTCGCGCAGATTCATCCCGGGCCCGTGGTGACGACCTTCGAGTTCAAGCCGGATGCGGGCGTGAAGTACGGAAAAATCACCGGCCTGGCCGATGACCTCTGCCTCGCCATGCAGGCCGAGTCGGTGCTGATCGATCGCATCCCCGGCAAGTCGACGGTCGGCATCCAGATTCCGAACCACACGACGGGAGCAGATCTCGCTGCGCGAGCTTCTGCAATCGGAGATTTACCAGCGATCGCATTCAAAGCTGACGCTCGCTCTCGGCAAGACGATTCACGGCGAGCCGTACATGACCGACCTGTCGATCATGCCGCACCTGCTCATCGCGGGCTCGACCGGGACCGGTAAGTCGGTGGCGATCAACTCGATGCTGTCGAGCATTCTGTTCCGCGCGACGCCCGACGAAGTCCGCCTCATCATGATCGACCCCAAGCGCGTCGAGCTGGGGATGTACGAGGACATCCCCCACCTCATGACGCCGGTCGTCGTCGATCCGAAGCAGGCCGTCAACGCGCTGCGCTGGGCCGTGAAGGAAATGGAAGAGCGGTACAAGAAGCTGGCCGCGGCCGGCGTCCGCAACATCGAGCAGTTCAACCGCAACGCCGCACACATGGCGAAGGAACAGCCCTCGGAGTCCGAGGAGCCGCTGCTGCCCCTTCCCTACATCGTGGTCGTGATCGACGAGCTGGCCGACCTGATGATGGTGGCCAGGGGCGACGTCGAGGAATCCATCGCGCGGCTGGCCCAGATGGCGCGCGCGGTCGGCGTCCACCTGCTGCTCGCGACCCAGCGGCCGTCGGTGGATGTCATCACCGGGCTCATCAAGGCCAACCTGCCGTCGCGGATCTCGTTCCGCGTGCAGTCGAAGATCGACTCGCGCACGATTCTCGACGGCAACGGCGCCGAGCAACTGCTCGGACGCGGCGACATGCTCTTCATGCCTCCGGGCTCGTCGCGCGCCATACGGCTGCACGGGCCGTACATTTCCGAGCAGGAAAGCGCGCGTCTGGCGAGCTTCCTTCGCAAGCAGGGCAAGCCGGTTTACAACACGGCCATTACCGCGGAGGAAAAGAAGCTCGACGCGATCGAGATGGAAAAGGACGACCTCTACGACGAAGCGTCGCGGATCGTCGTGACGAGCGGTCAGGCGTCGATTTCGTATCTGCAGCGGCGCCTTCGCATCGGGTTCAGCCGTGCCGCGCGGCTCGTCGACATGATGGAAATGGATGGACTCGTATCGCCGGGCGTCGGCGGGAAGCCACGGGAAGTGCTTGTGGACAAGGGGTACTTTGACGAAGTGGATGCTCAGCTTCGGTAACGGTCTGACGGCCGCGTGCATGGTGCTCACGCTGGCAGGATCCGTGTGTGCGCAGACCGCCGAACCGGCGGCCGATGCGGTGCCGGAGTCGCAACCGGCTCCCGCCTCGCCGGTGGCCCTGCGCTATCAGGCGATCCACGAGCAGGACTTGATCGTCATCAATTCCCCCGCGTCGACGGCTTCCGATTTTCGCCTCGTGCTCGAACGCTACTGGAGCTTCGTACGCCGCAATGCGACGAGCGGATATTCGGACAACGCGCTGTGGCAGGCGGCGAACCTGTCTGCCGAGTCGTACCGCCGGTTCAACGAAGACCGGGACCGGACGCGGACCGTGCTGCTCCTGCAGTGGCTCAGGGATCAGTATCCGCACAGCAGTCTTCGCGCCTTCGCGCTGAGCCGGCTGACCGAGCTCGATGCACTTCCTGCCGCTACGGCTGTGGCGACGACCACGCCGGATCCGGAAGCGGCGGCCGAGCCGGCCACTGCACCTGTCGATACATCTGCCGTGGCGGGTGCCGGCACGACGGTGATTCGATCGGTTCAGCGCGAGGTCCTGTCCGAGGTCGTGCGGGTGACGCTCGAGCTCGATCGCGAGGTTCCCTTCTACCAGGAGCGTATCGACGGTCCCTCGCGGCTGTTCTTCGATCTCAAGGGCACGCGGACCGTCGCGAAGCTGGTGGATGCCACCTTCCGCTACGATTCCGACATCGTCCGGCACATTCGATTCGGCCGGCAGCCGAACGGCACCACGCGTATCGTGCTCGACTTCGAAAACGTCAGGGACTACAGCGTGTTCACGCTGTACAACCCCTATCGCATCGTGATTGACGCGGAGCGCAAGACGGAGCAAAAGAAACCGCTCGTGGCCGCCACCCGAACGCGGTCCGCACGGTCCGTACCGCCACCTGTTCTCCCGACGCTGCGAAGCGCGCCCGTGACACGCACGGCCTGGATGCGTCCGCTTCCGTTCATTGCCTCGACGACCCCCGCACGTGTCATACCCGTGCCGCCCCGATCCGTGGCGGTACGCACCGGCCCTGCGCGGCCCGTCGCCACCGCGCTGCTTGTCACGGCAAGCACACCGTATGGCACAGTCGCCGCCGCGCCGTCACCGGTTCTGGCTTACGCTCCGATTCCGCCGTTGCCACCTGCCGCTCCTGCAGCGCCCGCAGCGCCCCGCCGGAATTCGAGCGGCAAGTTTTCGGTCGCACGTCAACTCGGCCTCGGTGTGTCGCGCATCGTGATCGATCCCGGCCATGGCGGCCACGATCCCGGGGCGTCGGCGAACGACATTTCCGAGGCAGAGCTCGTGCTCGACATCGCGCTGCGGCTCGAGACGCTGCTCTTGCAGCAGGCGGAGATGGAAGTCGTCCTGACCCGGAGAACGAACGAGTACATCGCGCTCGACGAGCGCACGGAGATTGCGAACCGCGAATCGGCCGATCTGTTCCTGTCGATTCACGCCAACGCGAGCGCGAATCCCGCCGCGCGCGGCATCGAGACCTACTTCCTGAACTTCGCGCTCGATCCGCAGGCCGAAGCCGTGGCGGCTCGCGAGAACGCGGCGTCCGGCAAGTCGATGAACAGCCTGCCGAGCATCGTCAAGGCCATCACGCTCAACAACAAGCTGAACGAATCGCGCGACTTCGCGACGAGCATCCAGCGCTCGATGGTGAGCGGGCTGCGGCCGGGCAACAAGACGCTTCGCGACCTCGGCGTGAAGCAGGCGCCGTTCGTCGTGCTCATCGGCGCGTCGATGCCGAGCGTGCTCGCGGAGATCTCGTTCGTGACCAATCGCCAGGAAGGGCGCCTCTTGAAGACACCGGCCTACCGCCAGAAGATTGCAGAATCGCTCCTCAGGGGTGTCCTCCGCTACCAGGCCTCACTCGAGAAAGTGGAGACCGCGGCGCTTCAATGACCGCGGGCATCTAAAATCTAGAAACTAAAATCTAGAATCTATGTCTTTGAACCCAGATCTCAGATTCTAGTTTTTAGTTTTTAGATTCCAGTGTCTCCTCCGCGTCAGTTCCCCAACAGCTTTTCTATTTCGTCCATCACCCGATTCATCTTGCGAATCGTCAGCTCGAGCGGCGCGTCGCCGGTCATGTCGACGCCGGCGTCTTTCAGCAGGTCGATGGGGTACTTCGAGCCACCGGAGGACAGGAACCGGAGGTATCGCTTCGTCGCGTCCGCACCTGCCGCGCCAGGAGCCAGGACGCCTTCCGACAGCGCGGTGGCGGCCGTGAACGACGTCGCGTACTGAAACACGTAATAGCTGCTGTAGAAGTGCGGAATCGCGCTCCACTCGTGCGCGATGTAGTCGTCAACCACGCAGACGCCCTGATCGTGGCCGTAGTACTTTTTGGTGATCTCGAGATAGAGCCTGGCGAGCGAATCGCCCGTCAGCGGCTTCCCCTGCTCCGCCATCTGGTGCGCGCGCCACTCGAAGTCGGCGAACTGCGTCTGGCGGAAGACGGTCACCTTCAGCGTTTCCAGATAGTTGCCGAGGATCGCGATGCGCGTGGACTTGTCATTCACTCGTTTGATGATGTAGTCGAGCAGGAGATCTTCGTTGAACTGCGAGGCCACTTCCGCCACGAACGTGTGATACCCCGCCAGCTCGAAAGGCTGCGTGCTGTTCGAATAGTAGCTGTGCATCGCGTGCCCCAGCTCGTGCGCGATGGTCGACATGTCGTAGTACTTGCCGTTGTAGTTGATGAGCGAGTACGGGTGCACGTCGTACGCCGCACCCGTGGCATACGCGCCCGCGCGCTTGCCCACGTTCGGCAGCAGATCGACCCAGCGCTCGGTGAACGCGCGATTGATCGTCCGGACGTAATCGGCGCCGAGCGGCGCCACGGCCGCGGCGACATGCGTCTGCGCCTCTTCCGGCGTGTACGACAGATCGACCGATCCCACGAGCGGTGCGTACAGGTCGTAGTAGTGGAGCGTGTCGACGCCCAGCATCCGCTTCCGGAGCTTCAGGTATCGATGAAACGACGGAAGATGCCGGTTGACGCCGTCAATCAGGCGCGAGTACACGGGTACGGGAATGTTCGAATAGTCCAGCCGCGCCGCGAGATCGGATTCGTAGTTGCGCGCCTTCGCGTAGAACTGGCTGGCTCGAATCGAGCCGCTCAGCGTCGAACCGAGCGTCTGGCTGAAGCCGCCGAGGGCCTTGAAATAGGCCGACATCACCGCCTCGCGATCGGCGCGATTGGCCGACCCGCGCGCGTCGGCGAACGTCTGCTGGTCGAGCCGCACCGATTTCCCGTCGCTGAGCGTGACCGTCGGAAACGGAAACTCGGCGTTCAGCAAGAGACCCGATGTCGTCGACGGGGCGCCTGTGACCGGCGCCGCCGAAGCGAGGATCTTTTCTTCCGGCTCGCTCAACGTGTGGCGTTCGCGCCGGAGCAGCTCGTTGACGTAGAAGCGATGCGACGCGAGGCGCGGCTCGGACGAGAGAAAGCGCTGCAGCGTGTCGCTGCCGATGCGAAGGATCTCCGGCTCGATGTACGCGGTCTCCGAACCAAACGTCGTGTAGACGAGCGTCATCTCCTGCCGCATGCCCTGATGGTCGGCTATCCGCGTATCCTCGTCCGCCTGCAGGTTCGCGTAGGCGGAGAGTCTGGCGAGCGTCTTTTCGAGTGCCGTCACGCGCTCGAGCGCCGTAGCCAGCGCCGCCGGCGACGTGCCGAGCGTGCCCTTGAACGCGCGTACCGACAGGATGTCCTTCTCGAGTTGCTCCTTCGCGGTGCGCCAGGCCGAGCCGGACGCGTAGATCTGCGTGAGGTCCCACTTGTATTTGTCGGGAACGCTCGCGCGGTCGCGCTGCTGCGCCCACACCGTGGCGGACAGCACGACGAGAACGGCGACAAGAGCGGCGCGGCTGTGCATACCGAGCTCCTTCTTAGCCCTGCTGTACAATCGATCGATGCAAGCGCCCAGCACGCCGA
The DNA here is from genome assembly GCA_963821395.1 of Vicinamibacterales bacterium. Lineage (GTDB taxonomy): Bacteria > Acidobacteriota > Vicinamibacteria > Vicinamibacterales > JAMQPK01 > JAMQPK01. The sequence continues at coordinate 231,231 of CAWGDY010000003.1, forward strand.
TTATCGTCAGGATCGTCGAGAAGAACGAGATCTCGGGCCTCGGCGACGTCATGCTCGACGCGATCGGCCTGACGGGCGTCATGGCCGTGGGCGCCGCGCTCTTCGGTCTGGTGCTGGCCGTCGTCATTATCAGCTATCGCAAGCTGCGCGCACGCCTGGACCCGGAGGAGGACGCACAGACGCAGCCGTTGGGCTTAACGCCTACGGATACCAAACCCTCGAATCTAAAATCTGGAATCTAGAATCTGGACTCTGAAGTCTGGGATTTGGAACTTAGACGTCTTTCGATCGTACGTAGTGTCCGCCTTCAGGCGGACCGCGTGAAAGTCCGGCTAAAGCCGGACACTACGTACTACCAAAGAAGCCTTCAGTTTTTGGATTCGGACCCCGCCAGGGCCTCCGCCAGGGCAATCAACGTGCGGACGCCTACACCGGTGGGACCTTTTGGCATGAACGGCTTGTTGTCGACGGCCCACGCGGTGCCGGCGATGTCGAGGTGAATCCACGGCAGGCCGCCGGTGAATTCCTGGAGGAACATCGCCGCGGTAATCGCGCCGCCGAACCGCCCTGCGGTATTGATCATGTCGGCGATCTCACTGCGCAGATCGTCCTTGTACTCTTCGAAGAGCGGCAGCGGCCACGCGCGATCGCCTGCGCGTTCGGCGAGCGTACGCACTTGCTCGACAAACGTCTCCGGTGTACCGAACAGACCGCTGGTGAGTCGACCGAGGGCGACGCTGATGGCTCCGGTCAGCGTGGCGATATCGACCAGATGCGTCGCGCCCAGTTGCTGCGCGTACCAGAGTCCGTCGCCGAGAATGAGTCGTCCTTCCGCATCGGTGTTCACCACTTCGACGGTCTTGCCGGACGCACTCTTCAGGACGTCGCCTGGCTTGATGGCGCGACCGCCGGGCATGTTTTCCGCGATCGGAATGACGCCAATCACTCGTAGCGGCACGCCGAGCGTCGCGATGGCGCGCATGGCGCAGGCGACGGCCGCGCCGCCGGCCATGTCATCTTTCATGCGATCCATGTCGAGCGCAGGCTTGATGGAAATGCCGCCCGTGTCGAACGTAATGCCTTTGCCGACCAGCCCGAGCACGGGCGATGCCGGCGCTCCAGGCGGCTCATGACGAATCGCGACCAGCCGTGGCGGATCGATGCTCCCGCGGCCGACGCCGAGCAGCATTCCCATGCCGAGACGCTCGAGGGCGTCGTGCTCGAGCACCTCGACGGCCAGGCCGCCACTGCGCGCGAGATCGGCGAGGCGTCCGGCAAACACGGCCGGCGTCAGCGCGTTGCCGGGCTCGTTATCGAGCTGCCGCGCCATGTTGCAGTGCTCGCCGATAACGCGACCCCGGCGAGCCGCGGCGGCCGCCATCTGTCGAGCCGCCTTCGCTGACCACGATCGCGGAGCCGAGAAGCACAAAGGGTGCATCGCCAGACGTTTTGTATTGGCCCGCATCGAATTCGGCGAGCGTCAGTCCCTCGGCGATGGCCTGAATCATCTCCGCGGACTCGAGGGCGCCGTGGGCGTTGAACGCAATGCGCCCGATCTTCCTCTGCCGCGCGACAAGTCCGATCGCCGTCGCGGCCCGGCGGGCGCGGTCGACCGTGAAACCGGCTCGCGGGCCAAGCCCAACCGCGGCGAGGCGGCGCGCGCGCGACGCGCTGACGACAATCGGCGTGGAAAACGTTTCGAACAATTTTGCACTGAACTCGTGCGATTCGACCGCGCGATCGATCTCGCCGCCCGTGGCGGCCCCCCATTCGCCGAGCGCGGACACCTCGCCCTCGAACGCCGGCACGATTACAAGATCGGTATCCACGCTCTGTGGTGGGCCCGCGAACACATCCATGGGTTTGGATTCTAGTGCACTCTTGCCCTCGGCAATCCGGGGCGGTAGGATGGCATTACATGTTGCGGCCACTTTTGGCGATGGCGTTCTTCTCGGTTTTGCTCATCGTCAATTCGAGTGTGCCTGTCGCCCAATCCGACAAAGACGAGCAGAAGTCCGACAAGGAAGACCAGAAGAAAGAACCGAAGCGGCCGTCCCTCTCGCTCAAGGCGACACCCGTAACCGGAATGGTGCCCGCCCGTATTTCCGCGACCGCGGAATTCAAGGGTGGAGACGACGACTTTCAGGACTACTACTGCCCGTCGATCGAGTGGAACTGGGGTGACGGAACGGTCTCGGAGGCCTCGAGCGACTGCGAACCATACGAAGCCCGTGTGTCGCAGATCAAGCGCCGGTATACGCAGTCCCACACCTACAAGCGCCCGGGCGCGTTTCGCATCGTCTTCCGGCTGAAGCACCGCGACCGGGTGCTGACCTCGCAGACCACGCTCGTCAGGCTGCTTGGAGGGGGATTCTGACGGCCGTGCCCTCGTCGATCCGATAGGCGCGCACATCTTCGTCCACGAGCGACACAATCAGATACACGAAATCCGCGCCGCTGGTGGCCTCCGCGATGTCGGTGGCCGAAGGGATGGCCGCGCTTGCGGGATGCGAGTGATAGGCGCCAACCACTTCCAGGCCGTCGGCACGCGCGCCACGAATCGCCCTGAAGTGATCGATGGGATCGATCGAATAGCGTGTCGGAGCCGCGTCGAGATTCGCCGCGCGGACGGTACGAACCACTGAATCGCCGGAGCCGACGAGCAGCCCGCAGCATTCGCGCGGCGCCGTTTCGCGCGCATGGTGCACGATGTCGGAAAGCGCCGACGCCGCAATGTGCATCACTGATTCTTATTAGCGGCGAGCACCTCGCGCCAGGAATTCGCCGACGCGAAGACGGCTTCGATCGACTGCCCTGTTTCGAGATCCGCGCGAAGCTCGCCCAGCACGGCAATCAGCGAATCGAGCGCCGCCCCGAGCTCGTCGGCATTGGTGGCCGACACTTCCTTCCAGATGTCCGCGGGGCTCGACGCCAGGCGCGTGGTGTCCTGCAACCCGCGCCCGCTCAGACTCAGGCCTTCGCTTCCCGCCGCCTGTCCGACGACCTGCATGAGGGCGCTGACGGTGAGTTGGGGAAGATGGCTGATGAAGGCGAGCAGGCGATCGTGCTCTTCGGGCGAAACCGAGCGAGGGATGGCGCCAAGGCCGGAGGCAAACGACATCAGCTTGTCGAGAGCCTGAACGTCGTGCCCCGGAGTCGGCGTAAAGAGCCACGGGCGTCCCGCAAACAGATCCGGCCGGGCGTGTTCGATGCCGCCGCGGGCCGCGCCACCAAGGGGGTGCCCGCCGAGAAACGTCAGGCGATCGGGAAGCGACTTTGCGGCCTCCACCATCTGCCGCTTCGTGCTGCCGGTATCGGTCACGATCGCGGCGCCCGATACGTTGTCTTCCAGCTCGCGCAATAACTCGAGGTTCTGTTGAATGGGTGCCGCAAGAATGACGAGGTCGGCTTCGGCGAGCACGATCGGATCGTCGGCGGCGACGTCGATGGCGTGGAGGATCATCGCGCGCTCGAGCACGTCTTTGCGATCGACGCCGATGACGAGGCCCGCCGGCCACGTCTGGCGGGCGGCCAGTGCGATCGATCCGCCGATGAGACCCAGACCGACGATGCCGACACGTTGAAAGATCGGCGGCTGCCCGGGATTGCGCCCCGGCTGCAGCACCGGCAGCTGCTTTCCCTCAGACACGTCCCCTAATCTCCCAATCTACCAATCTGCGAATCCAACAATTCTTAACGCCCCCAGCCGCGCTTCACCACGGGCTCCACGCAAATGCTGCGTCCAATCGCCGGGGCGATGATGCGAAGCTCGGCCATCACGCGATCGAACTGCGCCGGGAACATCGACTGAGCGCCGTCGCTCAACGCCTTGTCCGGATTGCAGTGCACTTCCACGATGATCCCGTCCGCGCCGGCGGCCACCGATGCACGTGCCATGGGCGCCACCTTGTTGCGCATGCCTGTCGCATGGCTCGGGTCGGTGATGATCGGCAGGTGGCTCAGCTTCTTGATGACCGGAATCGCCGAGATGTCGAGCGTGTTTCGCGTGTAGCTTTCGAAGGTGCGGATGCCGCGCTCGCACAGGATGACGTCGTTGTTGCCGCCCGCGAGGACGTACTCCGCGGAGAGGAGCCACTCCTCGATTGTCGCGGCGATGCCGCGCTTCAACAGAACAGGCTTCCGGGTGCGCCCCAGTTCCCGCAGCAGCGTGAAGTTCTGCATGTTCCGGGCGCCGACCTGGTAGATGTCCGAGTAGCGCCCCACGACGTCAATCTGGCTGACGTCCATGACCTCGGACACGAGCTTCATGTTGTGCTGGTCGGCTGCGGCACGCAGCATCCGCAGGCCTTCCTCGCCCAGTCCCTGGAAGCTGTACGGCGAGCTTCGCGGCTTGAACGCCCCACCTCGGAAGATCTTCGCGCCAGCTTTCTTGACCGCCGCGGCGGTCGTGAAGACCTGCTCTTCGGTCTCCGCCGAGCAGGGCCCGGCCATCACGATGACTTCGTCACCGCCGATCCGCACATCGTCGATGACGACTACCGTCCCTTCGGGTCTGAAGGTGCGGCTCGCCAGCTTGTACGGCTCGGTGATGCGCAGTACCTCGTGCACGCCATCCATGACGGAGATCAATGCCGAATCCACTTTGTGTGCTCCTACAACACCAAGGACGGTGCGGTTTACGCCCGTCGATCGATGTACGTCCATGCCTGCGTCAACCAGAGACGCGACGACTTTTTCGATCTGCGCCTCGGTTGCCCGCTCTTCCATCACCACTACCATGGCTATCGATCCTCCACTTTTCCAGTTTGCCGCGCCGAAGCGTCATCGCGAAGGCGGGCTGAGCTATGTGCCGTGGCGCGCTCGATGCGTCGCGCCTCGTCGATAATCCGTTCGAACACCCGAACGATTGCGTCACCCTCGAGCGGGCTCCCCGTGTGCTTGCCGTGCGAGCGCACGTGGTGCAGCACCTGCGCCTCGCGATCGGGCTGGTACACCTCGAGGCCGAGCGCCTGCTTCAGCTTGCCTATCTCGAGCGCGCAGTGCGCGCGCTCGCTGAGCAGCTCGACCAGCCGTTCATCGAGCTGATCGATCCGCTGCCTGAGTTCGTCGATTGTCATCAATCCCCTCGGAACCGTCATTCTTTAGCCAGCGAACATACGATTCTACCTTCTCCGTCAGATCCGGCCCTGTTCCAGCCTCGGCGATGACCTTGACGAGTCCGCTCCCCACGACCGCCGCGTCGGCGAACCGGCCGATCTGCCGCACGTGATCGGGCGACGAGATGCCGAACCCGAGCGCGATCGGCAGAGACGTCACCCGGCGCATGCGGCCCGCCAGCGTTTCGGCGCCGTCCGCAATTGTGTCGCGCGCGCCGGTGACGCCCAGCCGCGAGATGCCGTAAAGAAATCCCCTGCCAAGCGCGGCGGCCTGCGTCATCCGCGCATCGGTGGTCGTCGGGCTCAACAGAAAGATCATGTCGATGTCGCGCGCGGCCATCGCGTCGCGAAAGCTTCCGGCTTCTTCGATCGGCAGATCGAGGACGAGCACGCCGTCCACCCCAGCCTCGCGTGCGCGGTCGCCGAACGTGTCAACGCCCATCCTCAGCACCGGGTTGGCGTAGGTGAACAGCACAATCGGCGCCTTGATCGTGGCGCGAACCCGCCCAACGAGGTCGAGGACGGCCGCCGCCGTCGTCCCTGCTGCCAGGGCCCGCTCTGTCGCGCGCTGAATGACAGGGCCATCTGCGAGCGGCTCGGAAAACGGGATCCCCACCTCGAGCAGGTCGGCACCCGCGCGATCGAGCGCGCAGAGAATTTCACCCGAGCGCGCCAGATCCGGATCGCCCGCGGTGACGTAGGTCACGAGCCCCGTTCGCCTGTCCGCGCGGATGCGATCGAACGCCTGCGAAATCCTAGACACGGGCGGGACCGCCTTCCTGACCCACGAGCCGGGAAACGCTGTCGACGTCCTTGTCGCCGCGGCCCGACAGGTTGACCAGCACGAACGCCGACGGCCCGAGATCCTGCGCGAGCCGGCAGGCGTAAGACACGCCATGTGCCGATTCGAGGGCAGGGATAATCCCTTCGGTCCGCGCCAGCTGCTGGAACGCGTCGAGCGCGTCGTTGTCGCCAATCCACGAGTACTCCGCGCGTCCCATATCGCGCAGCCACGCGTGCTCGGGGCCGACGGCCGCGTAGTCGAGACCTGCCGAGATCGAGTGCGTCAACTCGATGTTGCCGTTCGCGTCCTGCAGAATGAACGTGCGCGTCCCCTGAAGCACGCCCGCAAGCCCGGTCGCGAACCGCGCGGCATGCCGGCCGGCCGACAGCCCTTCTCCGCCCGCCTCCACGCCAATCAGGCGCACCGACGGATCTTTGATGAACGCATCGAAGATGCCGAGGGCATTGCTGCCGCCCCCTACGCAGGCGACCACGGCGTCGGGCAGGCGGCCGTTCATCTCCTGAAATTGCGCGCGCGCTTCGCGGCCGATGACCGATTGAAATTCCCGAACCATCAGCGGGTACGGGTGCGGCCCGAGCACCGAACCGAGCAGGTAGTAGCTGTCGGTCACGTTGGTCACCCAGTCGCGCATCGCTTCGTTGATCGCGTCCTTCAGCGTCCGGCTGCCCGCAGACACACCGCGCACGGTCGCGCCAAGCAGCCGCATGCGCACGACGTTGAGGGCCTGGCGAGCCATGTCGTCGGTGCCCATGTAGACGTCGCATTCGAGCCCGAGGAGCGCGCATACGGTCGCCGTCGCCACGCCGTGCTGTCCGGCGCCCGTCTCGGCAATGACGCGTTTCTTGCCCATGCGTCGGGCGAGCAGCGCCTGTCCCAGCGCGTTGTTGATCTTGTGGGCGCCGGTATGCGCCAGGTCCTCGCGCTTCAGGAAGATGCGCGCCGCCGGCCCCGGCAACGACGCTCTCAAGCGCTCCGCCTCGTACACCGGCGTCGGGCGACCGACGTAGTCGGCGAGCAGGCGGTCGAACTCGGCCAGGAATGCGGGGTCGCGGCGCGCGTCGAGATACGCACGCTCCAGCTCCTCGACCGGAGCGACGAGCGTCTCGGGCACGAATTTGCCGCCGTAGTCCCCGTAGTAGCCGCGCGCGTTCGGGTCGCGGTGGCCGAAACGTGTATCAGTCATGCAGGGCCTCGAAGAAGCTTCTCATTCGATTCGGATCCTTGATACCCGGCGACGATTCCACGCCGGACGACACGTCGATGCCATACGGCCGCACGGAACGAATCGCCAGCTTGATGTTGGCGGCGTTCAGGCCGCCAGCGAGAATCGCGGGACGCATCGCCGCGATGTCGCGCGCCACGTCCCAGTTCACCGTCTTGCCCGTCCCCCCGCGCCTCTCCGGATCGTGCGCGTCCAGGAGGAGCACGATATCGGAATCAAACTCGCTGACGTTGACGCCGCCGCCGTTCTTCAGGCCGATGGCCTTGATCACCCTTCGCGGGACATCGGGCGCGGCGGCGGAGAGCCGCACTTTCAACTCGCGGCAGAATTCCGGACTCTCGTGCCCGTGGAGCTGCGCGACGTCCAGCCCGGCCTCGTCCATGACCCGTGCGATCTCTTCCGCGGTCTCGTCAACGAACACGCCCACTTTCGCGACGCCGGCCGGCACACCCGCCGCAATCGTCTTCGCTGACTGCGGGTCGATCCGGCGCGGGCTGTCCGGCCAGAACACGAATCCCACGGCATGGGCGCCGAGACCAATCGCCAGTTCCGCATCCTGCGGGCGAGTGATGCCGCAAATCTTGACCAGCAGGTTCGTCACGCGCCCGCGCCTTTCAGCAAATCGCCAAGCGCGCGGCCAGGATCGTCCGCGGTCATGAACCGCTCGCCCACGAGAAACGCGTCGTAGCCGGCTGCGCTCAACCGCCGCAGGTCATCGGCCGCTTTCAGGCCGCTCTCGGCCACCGCGATTACGTCGTCGGGAATCTGCTCCACCGCCCTCTGGCTGACGTCGGTATCGACGGTCAGCGTTCGCAGGTCGCGATTGTTGACACCGACGATCGAGGCACCGGCGTCGATCGCGATCGGCAGCTCGGCCAGGTCGTGAATTTCCACCAGCACATCGAGGCCCGCATCGGCGGCCGCGTGGTGCAGTTCTCCGAGCGCGTCAGCTCGTCAATCCGGCCACGATCAGCAGAATGGCATCGGCGCCTGCCGCGCGCGCTTCGAGAATCTGATACCGATCGACGATGAAGTCCTTGCGGAGCAGCGGGAGCTGAGTGGCCTGGCGCACCGCCACCAAATCATCGAGGCACCCATCGAAAAACGCCGGCTCGGTCAGGACCGAAATTGCCGCGGCTCCGGCGCGTTCGTAGGACGAGGCGATCGCCGCCGGCACGTAGTCATGTCTCAGCACACCCCGCGATGGCGATCGGCGCTTGCACTCGGCAATGATATTGATGCGTCCGGCTTTCACGAGCGCGGCCCGGAACGCGCCGTGGCGAGGTTCGACGGCGGCAGCTCTACGCTCCATCTCAGCGAGCGGCACGTCGCTCGACCGGACGCTGACCCCACGCCTCGTCGAGGCGACGATCGCGGCAAGGATGTCCGGCGTTTGCACGGTCGACGTCATGCTCCGCCACCTGCGCCGGCTTCGACGCGGCCGATCATCGCGTCCAGCGTTTGGCGCGGACAGCACCAGAGTCGATTGCCGCCGCCGCCCGCTCGATGCCCTCTCGAACCGACGACGCCACGCCCCCGACAAAGAGCGAGGCACCCGCGTTCAACAGCACGACGTTCCGGCGCGGTCCTTTCTCGCCGGCGAGAATCTCGCGAACGATCCCCGCGTTGGTCGCCGCATCTCCTCCCCGCAGTATCGTTCCGCTCGGCCTTGGGAATACCGAAATCCGATGGATGCACGTAGAACGTCGAGACCGAGCCGTCGCGGCACTCCGAAATCTTCGTATGCCCGGTCGTTGACAGTTCGTCGATGCCATCGGCGCCGTGAACGACCCACGCGCGCGTCGATCCGAGAAGCATCAGCGCCCGCGCGATGAGCTCCGTCAACTCGGAGTGTGGAACGCCCACGAGCTGACGTCTCGTGCCCGCGGGATTGGTGAGCGGTCCGAGCAGATTGAAGGCCGTACGCACGGCGAGCTCACGCCGCACCGGAGCCGCGTGCCGCATCGATGGGTGGAACGTCGGCGCGAAGAAGAACGCGATCCCCACCTTGTCGAGCGACTCCTCGACGACAGTGGGATCCGCACCGATGTTCACGCCGAGCGCCTCGTACACGTCGGCGCTCCCGCACTGGCTCGACACCGATCGGTTGCCGTGCTTGGCGATGCGCAGGCCCGACGCGGCGGCCACGAGCGCCGCTGCGGAGGAGATATTGAACGTGCCCGCCCGATCGCCGCCGGTGCCGCACGTGTCGAACACGTTGTCGAAGGTTCTGGACAACTGCACCGCGTTGGCCCGCATGGTTTTCGCCAGGCCGACGATCTCGGCGGGACGCTCACCCTTCATCGTCAGACCGATGAGCAGCGCGGCAATCTGCGCCGGCGTGGCGTCACCGCTCATAATCGCGGCCATCGCCTCGGCCGATTCCTCGACCGAGAGGTTCTCCCGCCGCATCAGCTTCTCGAGCACTCCGGCAATCTTCATAGGTTCAGGAAGTTGCGCAGAAGATGCTGGCCTTCGCGCGTCATGATTGATTCCGGGTGGAACTGCACGCCGTGGATCGGAAGCGTCCGGTGCCGCAGCGCCATGACCGTACCGTCGTGGTCGACCTGGGCGGCGACCTCGAGATCGGCCGGCCAGCCTTTCCGGTCCACGATCAGCGAGTGATAACGGGCCACGTTGAGCGGGCTCGCAATGCCCGCAAACACCCCCTGGCCGTCGTGGCTGATGCTCGACGTCTTGCCGTGCATGGGCGTGTTTGCGCGAACGACATCGCCGCCGAACGCCATCCCGATGGCCTGGTGTCCCAGACATACGCCCAGAAGCGGCGTCGTCGGGCCGAACGTCTTGATCACGTCGAGTCGTGATGCCCGCCTGTTCCGGGCGTCCCGGTCCCGGCGAAATGACGATGCGCTCGGGTTTGAGCGAGGCGATTTCGTCGAGCGTGATCTCGTTGTTCCGCCGCACGAACGGCTGCGTACCGAGCTCGCCCAGATACTGGACGAGGTTGTAGGTGAACGAATCGTAGTTATCGATGACGAGAATCATTTCAATGTTCTTAGTCTGATCAAGATTCGTAATCTACCAATCTACCAATCTGCGAATCTACCAATGCGTGCGTCACTAAAGCCCTTGCTGTGCCAGTTCGAGGGCTCTGATGAGCGCCATCGCCTTGTCCTGCGTCTCCTGGTACTCCGCCTGCGGATTCGAATCGGCCACGATCCCGGCTCCCGCCTGCACCATGGCCCGGTGTCCCGTAATCACCAGCGTGCGGATCGTGATGCAGAAATCCAGATTCCCCGCGAAATCGAGATAGCCGACCGCCCCCGCGTAGATGCCCCGGCGATCGGGTTCGAGCTCCGCGATGATCTCCATCGCGCGCACCTTCGGCGCGCCCGACACGGTGCCCGCGGGAAAGCACGCGACAAGCGCATCCAGCCGGTCCTGGTCGTCCGCGAGCTTGCCCTCGACGATCGACACGAGATGCATGACGTGCGAGTACTTCTCGAGTCCCATGAACTGCGGCACGCGCACCGTGCCGAACTGCGACACGCGCCCCAGATCGTTGCGGCCGAGATCGACGAGCATCACGTGCTCCGACCGCTCTTTTTCGTTCCGCTTCAGCTCTTCGGCGAGGCGTGTGTCTTCCTCGTCCGTCTTCCCGCGCGGGCGCGTGCCCGCAATCGGATGGGTCTGCGCCATCCCGCCCTCGACGCGCACGAGCATCTCGGGCGACGAGCCCACAATCGACACGGGGCCCATCCGAAGGAAATACATGTAGGGCGACGGGTTGACGTGCCGGAGGGCGCGATACACCGTGAAGGGGTCCGCGGTGATGTCCGCCTCGAACCGCTGCGACAGCACCACCTGGTAGATATCTCCGGCGGCGATGTATTCCTTCGCCGTCTTCACTATCTCGAGGAAGCGTTCGCGCGGAATGTTCGAGCGCACCTCGACGGCATGGCCCGGCTTCGGATGCGGGTGCGACAGGTCGCGCCGCAGCTCGCGTTCCAGGAAGTCGATCTTCGTGCACGCGAACTGATAGAGCGCCTCGAGATCGTCGTCGGGCGTAATGCGCGCGTTCGCGATGATCAAAATGCGATGCTGGACGTGGTCGAAGGCCAGCACCGTATCGAAAATCATGAACCCGGCTTCGTCCTTCAGTGCGGGATCCGGCTGCCCGTCGCGTTGCAACGTCACCGGCTCGAACCACGCCGCCGTGTCGTATCCGAGATAGCCGACCGCGCCACCGGTGAACCGCGGCAATTCGGGGACGAACGGCGAGCTGAAGTCCGCCATCATCCGCCGCAGCACCGTGACGAACTCTTCGGCGCTCTCGCTCGTGACGCCCGCCTTCTCGACGATCGTCTTGCCGTCGCGCGCGCGGAGCATGACGAACGGATCCTTGCCCAGGAACGAATAGCGGCCGACGTGCTCGCCACCCTCCACGCTTTCGAGCAGGAAGGCGTAGTCTGAATGTTCGGCGATGCGCAGGAACGCCGAGACCGGGGTCAGCAAATCGGCAACGAGCTCCTTCACCACTGGAACGAAGGTGCTGCGCCTCGCGAGCTCGACGAACGTTTCGAACGATGTCTGTTTCATAAGTTCGCAAAGGCCCGGCTAAAGCCGGGCTACGACTGACACTACCTGCGCTAACGGCGCGAAGCGCGGCCTCGCGCATCAAGCCGACAGGCGGTCTCCTGCCCAGCCACCACTCCGACTGGTCCTCCGCCTGCGCCACGAGCATGTCGAGGCCACCAATGACGTCACACCCGGCGGCCGCCGCTTCCTTCATCAGACGCGTGTCCATCGGGTTGTAGACGAGGTCGTAGACCACGCGACCGTCGAATGCGCCTTCGAACGGCGTCTCGTCGACGTTCGGAAACATCCCGACGGGCGTGGTGTTCACCAGCAGATCCCAGCTCGCCGGCGCCACCGGAAACGCTGCCGCGTCTCCTCCACACAGCGCCGCGACGACTTTCGCGCGTCCGCGGTTTCTGCCGTAGACGGTGACCGCGCTGCCGGCCGACGCCAGCGCAACCGCTACCGCACGGGCTGCTCCGCCGGTTCCCAGAATGGCCGCGCGGGCGCCTCGGAGATTCAGCCGCCCGGCCAGCGGCGCGAGAAAGCCGCTCACGTCCGTGTTCCGCGCCTCCCACCGAAGGCCATCGCGGCGATATGTATTCACCGCACCAACCTTCGTGCCGAGCTCGTCGACGTCGTCGGCGCGCTGAAACAGATCGACCTTGTACGGAATCGTGATGCTCACACCCTGTACACCCAGGGCGGTGGCGAAGATCGTGAAGTCGTCGGCGCTCGACGCGACAAGCGGCAGATAGACCGCATCGACGCCCGCGGCGCGGAAGGCTGCGTTGTGCATGGCCGGCGAGGCCGAATGCGTCAGGGGCGAGCCGACCACCCCGTAGATCGCCGTGGCATCCGTCACGTCGCGGAACCTGAATTCGTCGAGCATCCGCGCGGCGGAAATCATCCCGGGGGCATGCGCATCGCCGGCATACGTCCAGTGCGAATGGAAATGGGCCGCCAGCACCCGCGTCGGGGCACCAATCGGACCCATACCGATCAGCACGGTGTTTCGGGCACGCTCGAGTTGCAGGAGGTGAAGGTTGTCGGAAAGCGAGCGAGCCGTGATGGCAACCTTGACGATTTCGGCACCCGCCGCCCGCATCGTCCGCACCCGTTCGGGCAGATCCCTGGGAATCCCCTCGAAGTCGTGCGACGACAGCACGATGCGCTTCCCGCCGGTCGAGCCGATCAGCTCGGACGCGAACGCCGCCTTGAACTCCAGATCGATGTATTCCGCGCCCCGCTGGAGCGCGCAGTCGAGCAGCTTTTTGCGCTCCGATTCCGCGTCCTTGAACGCCCCGCCTTCCCACTCGGGCCGGCACGTCACGATGCAGGGGCCCATCCGTCCCGCCAACGCGCCGGTCACGTCGGGATCGCTCACCGAGTCGAGGCGCAGCTCGACCAGGTCGGCGCCCGCCTGGGACGCCGCATCGCGCCGGCGGCGCAACTCTGCCGTCGTGGGTGCGGCAACGGTGATGACAAACAGCGGTTTGGACATAAAAAAAGCCTCTTCAACCTGTCGGCTGAAGAGGCTTGGTTGGCTCCGGGTTACGTCGGTCTCAGGCCAAGGCAGTTGCCCCTTCAGTCTGGGCGTAATACCACCATCCAAAACCAAACGAGAAATTCCCCTGCGATTCGTGCGCGATCACGATCGGCTTGGGCTTGCGTTTGGTCGAGGCCATGAAGCCGTGACGATAGCAGGAAGCCTTTGAAAATGTCAAGACATGTGCCACTATACAGAAAAGGATTTCCCAATAGATTCAACAACATGAAGAGACTTCTATTCGCCCTCTCCGTGAGCCTGGCGCTCGTAGCGGTGTCGCTGCCGGCGGCTCCGCCGTACTACCCGCTCGACCAGGTCAAGACGGGCGTCGAAGCCACGGGGTTCACGGTCTGGCAGGGCGACAAGATCGAACCGTTCAAGGTCCACATCATCGGCGTGCTGCGGAACGTCATCGGACCCAAGCGCGATCTGATCATTGCGAAGCTCGAGGGAGGACCGCTCGCCGAAACGGGCGTCATCGCCGGCATGAGCGGGAGCCCCGTCTATATCGACGGTCAGCTGGTGGGCGCCGTCTCGTACTCGCTCGGACAGTTTGCCAAGGAACCCATCGCGGGCATCACGCCGATTGCTGAAATGATCGATGCGGCCATGCTCGACACGCCAAGGCCAGTCGGCACGCGCGCCCGGCTCGAAATGCCGGTCACCCGCGAGAGTGTCGCCGCGGCTCTGCGTGCCTCGCTGTCGTGGACGCGGCCATTTGCCGATCGCCCCGGCGACGTCCAGGCATTCGGCGGCGGCATCGACCGGCAGGTCGCGACGATGCTCCGGCCCATCGCCACGCCCCTGAATCTGGGCGGATTGTCGCCAGAGCTGGCCGATATGGTCGGTTCGGCGTTTCGCGACTTCGGCTTCCTGCCGATCGCCGGCGCGGCCGCAGGACAGGCAGCCGGCGCGAGCAACGCCCCTCTGCGCCCGGGCTCGGCCGTCGGCGTGAACATCGTGAGCGGCGACTTCAACATGGGCGCGACCGGGACGGTGACCGAAGTCATCGGCAATCGGGTCTACGCATTCGGCCATCCGTTCCTCAGCCTTGGCCCCATCTCGTTTCCGATGACCACGGCGTACGTCCACACCCTGCTGCCGAGCCTGACCTCGTCCATGAAGATCTCCACGCTCGGCGACGTCGTCGGCACCGTTCAGCAGGATCGCGCCACGACCATCGCCGGGCTGACGGGCGACGCCCCATCGACGATTCCGGTCAAGCTCTCGCTCGAGTCCGATCGCGGGTACAACAAGCAGTTCGAGTTCCGCATCGTGAACGACCAGATGCTGACGCCGCTCTTTACGTACGTCTCGATCGTGAGCACGCTCACCTCGTACGAGCGGGAGACTGGCGCCGCCACGTTCAACATGAAAGGCACGATGAACGTGAAATCCCATGGCGCGATCAAGTTCGAGGATCTCTTCTCGGGCAACGGCGCGTCGCTCAACGCGGCGGGCTCGGTCATGGCGCCGCTCACGTTCCTGCTCGACAACGACTTCGAGCCGATTCAGATCGAGTCGGTCGATCTGACCATCCAGTCGACCGAGCAGCCGCGGACGGCGACCATCGAGCGCGTCTGGCTCGACGGCATCCGCGCGCGGGCCGGCCGTTCGGTGCCGTTGAAGGTCCTCATGCGGACGTATCGCGGCGAAGAAGTGATTCACACCGTGCCGCTCGAGATCCCCGCCAACGCGACGGGATCGCTCTCGGTCATGGTGTCCGACGGAAACCGGCTGGCCCAGTGGGAGCGCCGGGAGGTCCGGCAGCCGGCCGAACCGCGCAGTGTGCCGCAATTGATGCGCGCGCTGAACACCACCCGCAAGAACAACCGTCTCTACGTCCGCCTGCTCGCGGCCGACGCCGGTGCCGTCGTCCGGGGAGAGCCGCTTGCGTCGCTGCCGCCCTCGGTGCTCGGCGTCATCGAGGCCGATCGCAGCACGGGCGATTTCGTGCCCCTTCGCAACGCGACGCTCGGCGAATGGAACCTCCCCACCGACTACGCGGTGGTCGGGTCGCGTATGCTGACCATCAACCTCGAGTAGGACCGAATGCGTCCATTTCAGCGAAATCTTCTCGCACTCGCTCTAGTTGCGGCTGCCGCCGGGGCGGTGTCGGCCTCGAAGCCCGTCTTCTGGCAAACCGCAACGCTCAACGACTTTTTGCGCGGCGAGGTCGAGAACCTGTCGGTCGACAGTCACGGCCGTCTGGTGCTCGGGCCGGCCACCGAACTGGTTGCCGAAACGACAGCACCGTTCCTGTGGGCCATGGCGCTCGCGCCGGATGGCTCCATCTACGTCGGCACCGGCAACGAAGGCAAGGTCCTGAAGATTGACGCCGGGAAGACGTCGACGTTCTTCGATTCAACCGAGCTCGAAGTGCACGCGCTCGCTCTGGCACCCGACGGCACGCTGTACGCGGCCACGTCGCCTGACGGGCGCATTTACAAGATCGATCGCGCCGGCAAGAGCGCGCCGTTCTTCGATCCCGAGGACAAGTACATCTGGAGCCTGGCGCTCGATCCGAAGGGAAACCTCTACGCGGGCACGGGTGAAAAAGGTCTGATCTACAAGATCAGCCCCGATGGTAAGGGCAGCGTCTTCTACGCCACGAAGGCGACGCACGTCATCACGCTTGCATTCGATCGTACCGGACAGCTTCTGGCAGGCACCGAGGGCAGCGGACGGCTCTTCCGCATCGATCCGGCCGGCAAGGCCTTTCTGTTGCTCGATTCGACGTTTCAGGAGATCCACGCCATTCGGCTCGATCAGCAGGGAAACATCTATCTCGCGGCACTCAGCGGACGGACGTCGCCCACGGCCCAGCCCGCCGCGTCCCCTGCTGCCGATACGTCGGCCTCATCCGCTCGCGAGCCCGTTCCTACTGTCACAACCGAAGTGACCGCGATCGCCGTCGTCGACACCGGAGCCGCCTCGGTTGCCACTTCCGAAACGCCGGCCCGCGAGGATCGCCGCAGCGGCCGCGGCGCCATCTATCGGATTCGGCCCGACGGGTTGTGGGACATTCTCTGGGAATCGGGTGAAGACTCGCCGTACGACCTGATGTTCGATCCGAGCGGCTCGCTGATTGTCGGAACAGGACGCAACGGCAAGCTTTACGGCTTGAGCGGCGATCCCGCGACGGCCACGCTGTTGATGCAGGCCTCGGCGCAGCAGGTGACCGGCTTCGCGCGCGACGCCAAAGGCACCGTGTATTACGCGACCTCGAATCCGGGGAAGGTCTTCAGGCTTTCGTCGCAGCGTGCGGCGGAAGGTACCTACACGTCGCTCGTGCGCGACGCGCAGACCGTTGCCGACTGGGGCACGTTGAGCTGGCGAACGTCGCTGCCCGCGGGCGCACGCGTGGACGTGTTTACGCGGTCGGGCAACACCGCCACGCCTGATGACACGTGGAGCGCCTGGAGCGGCCCGTATTCGGTGGCAAGCGGCGAAGAGATCAAGAGCCCCAATGCGCGCTATCTGCAATGGAAGGCGGTACTGACAGGCAAGCAGAACAGCCCTGTCCTGACATCGGTGTCGGCAGCCTACGTTCAGCGCAATCTGCGGCCCAAGGTTACGAGCCTGACCGTTCATCCGGCGGGAACGGTGTTCCAGAAGCCCTATCCGACGGGCGATCCGGACATTGCCGGCTACGACGACCAGGCGCCCGATCGACGCATTCTGAGCACCACGGGCAACAACCCGGTAAGCTCCTCGCCGCTCGGGCGCCGGGTTTATCAGCGCGGGCTCCAGACCTTCGTCTGGCGGGCGGAAGATGCCAACGACGATGAGCTGCGGTACGAGATTCTCTACCGGCGCGAGGGCGAGACGACGTGGAAGTCGCTGAAGAGCGATCTCGAAGACGAAATCTTCGTCTGGGACACGACGTCGGTTCCCAACGGCACGTATCTCGTCAAAGTGGTCGCGTCCGATCAGCCGTCGAACACGCCCGGAGCGGCGCTTGAAGGCGACCTCGAGAGCTCGGCGTTCGACATCGATAACGGGCCGCCCACGGTGGTCGTCACCTCATCGCGGCCGGTCAACGGCCGCACGACGATTCAGTTCGAGGTGCGCGACGACTGGTCTTCGATCTCCAAGGTGGAATACTCGCTCGATGCACAGCGCTGGCAGGTGATCTATCCGCGGGACGGGATCTTCGATTCGCGCAACGAGCAATTCGAGCTGACGCTCGACAACGCCGACGCCGCCAGGGGGCTCATCATCCGCGCGTACGATGCAAAAAATAATTCGGCCACGGCAAAGGGTGATGTTGAAACTAAAAAGTAAAATCTAGTTTCAGATTTTAGATTCTAGTTTCCTAGAGCATTTTCCAACCGTCCACGCGCACGTGCACGTAGGCGCGGAGGGGCGCCCGGACGGTTGTGTGAGACACCAGCCAGACCACGTTCTGCGCGACCGGTGCGCCGGCGGCACGGGCGGGCTCGAAGCGCGCGGTGGCCGCGGCATTCAGCAGTTCTGACAACTGCTCGTGCGAGGGAAGTTCGCGCCGCCCGCGGCTGCGCTCGCCGATGAGCTCGAGCCCCTCGAGATAACCGTCGGTCGTCACGAGTGCGGCGAACGCCACTTCTTCGTCATCACCATTCACGACGGTCGCGGGCATGATGGCTTCGGCGTTGGCGCGCGGGAGCATCTCGACGGCCGGAAGGTAGATATCGCCGGTCCGGGCGCGCGCGCTCAGCGTCATCGCGGCCTTCAACGACTCCGGATGCTGGATGGGACTCTGGGCCACCAGAAACGCACCCAGGGCCAGGCACATCGACATGATGACCGACACGCCGACACACGCGGACGTGCGGCGCCCGTCATCGAAGAGATCCAGGATGGTCTGCGCAAGCGAGGCCCTCTCTTCCGCGCTCCAGCGCTCGATGACGTCGGTCTGCAGACGGCTCAGCCCCGGCATGACCGCCACGTCTTCGATACGCGCGGTCGCCTGAAGCGCCGAGCTCATGGATTCCACGTCGTCCGCTTCGAGGCGGCAGGAGGGGCAGGCATCGAGGTGATCGGCGATCGCGATGCGATCGGCTACCGGCAGCTCCTCGTCGTAGAAGGCCGAGAGCTCCGTGCGCACGCGCTGGCAGGTCCAGGTCAGCATCGCAGGTCTCCCAGTTCTTCGCGCAGCGCCTGACGGGCGCGCGTCAGCCTCGACTTGACGGTGCCGACCGGGAGCCCGAGGGAGAACGCGATCTCTTCGTATCTCAACCCTTGAACCTCGCGCAGCACCAGCGCCGTGCGCTGCTCGAACGGCAGGTGCTGGATCGCCGTCTTCAGCCGCGCGCCGAGCTCCTTGCGCGTCAGTTCCCGATCTGGCGTGCAGGCCTCGGCTCCGAGCACCATCTCGCCGTGATCGCGGATGTGTTCGTCGAGCGATACCTGATTCGAACGCTGCCGCCGCCTCCACCAACGCTGACGGTTGCGCACCTGGTTCACGACGATCCGGAAGATCCAGGTTCGAAGCGACGATTGCCCTCGGAAGCGGTGCAGCGTGCGGAAGACGCGTAAAAAGACTTCCTGGGACAGATCGAGCGCTTCTTCGCGATCGCCCAGGAGGTGGGTCGCCAGGCCCAGTACCAGACGGTGGTGTTCGAAGACCAGGGCGGCATGGGCCGTATCGTCACCGGCGAGACAGCGCTCGATGAGCGCGGCTTCGCCGCTGGCGACCTCGGACGTCCAACCTATCGCACCGGCCGGCTTGGCTGAGAAGTCTCCTGCCACGGGGTCCCCTCCGAATATAGCAGGTTCTAGAGGATTGGACACTCCGCCCGGCGGAATGTTCCCTATCTGACCTAAGCCACTCCTCCCCCAATCCCTAATCCCCAATCCCTAATCCCTGGTTTTTCCTAACGTTTTTGGTACCATCTGGTGGGTGAAAAAGCTCGTTGCGACCGTCATCGTCATCGCCGGCCTGGCGGCGGCCGGCTTCCTGGCCGACCAGGCGATCGAACGGGACCACGATTACGACCGCTTCATCGACCAGGGCGACGACGCCCTGAGCCGGGAGCAGACGTTCGTGGCGATCGAGCACTACAGCGGCGCCATCGCGCTCAAGCCGGGCGTCGATGCTGGCCTATCTGAAGCGCGGCGAGGCCCACCAGCGCCGTGGCGACACGCCCGAGATGCTGTCGTCGGCCCTTCGCGACCTGCGAACCGCGGCGGCGCTCGACCCCGGCTCCACCAGGACGCTCGAACGGCTCGGAGACGTCAACTTCCAGCTTCGCCGTTATGCGAACGCCACCGAGAGCTACGAGGCGTACATCCGCCTCGACGACCATTCCTCCGAGATTTTCTACAAGCTCGCGCTCGCGTCGCGCGGCGATGGACGGCTGGCGCGCGCGACCACGGCCCTGCAGCAGGCGGTCAAGCTCAACCCCAACTTTCACGAAGCGCACTACGTGCTCGGACTCTGCCTGAGAGATCGCGGCCAGCTTTCGGAGGCCCGCGCGGCGTTCGATCGCGCCATCACCATCTCGCCCGCGTTCATCCCGGCACGCGAAGAGCTCGCAGATCTGTACCGGCTGGAGGATAGCGACCGTGAAGAAATCGAACAGCTCGAGGCGCTGTTTGCGCTCGATCCTGCCAAAGCCGAACGTCTGATTGCGGTTGGCCTGGCGCATCTGCGAGCCGGTAATCGCGACCTCGCGGTCGTCACGCTGGGCCGGGCCGCGGAGCTCTTCCCCGACACGCCGAACGTGTACGCAGCACTCGGACAGGTGTGGCTCGAGGCGGCCGAAGACTGGGGAGACCCGACCGATTTGCGTAAGGCCCTCGAGGCGTTCGAACGGGTCATCACCGAGACCAATGCCAGCAGCGAGACGCTGGGCCATTACGGACGCGCGCTCGTGCTCGCGGGTCAGCACGCTCGAGCCGAGGCGGTGTTGCGCCAGGCGGCGCAGCGATTCCCGACCGATCCCGAGGTGCTGCCCCATTTCGCGGCGGTCGCCGAGCGGCTTGGACATCTCGACGACGCACGTCAGGCGCTCGTGAGGTATTCAATTCTCGTGGATGAGGATCGCGACGAGGCTTCGCACGCGCTGCATATCGGGGATCTGTCGATGCAGCTCAACGACGCAGTGTCGGCCGTCGCCTGGTACCAGAAATCAGAGACGCTTGGGACTGGAACGTGCCTCTTCCTCGTCAGGCTCGCCGAGGCCCAGGCCAAGGCGGGACATCTGGACGAGGCGCGGGCCACCGTGGATCGTGCTCTGGAACAGGACCCGCAGAACACCGCCGCGCGTGGCCTCTCCGTCCGCCTTCAGCCGCGATAGCGCTGTCATCCCGTAGTCCGGCTGAAGCCGGACACTACGATTGAGTGATTCAGCCGCGATAGCGCTTCGAGTCGAGCAGGTCGCGCAGCCCATCTCCCAGAAAATTGAAGCCGAGCACGAGCGCCGCAATCGCGGCGCCCGGAAAGATCGTCAGGTGCGGGGCGTCGAGCAGGTGCAGCCGTCCCCCGTTCAGCATCGTGCCCCAGCTTGGAGTCGGTGGCTGCACGCCAAGGCCGAGAAAGCTCAGCGACGCTTCCGCGAGAATGGCGCCCGCCATCCCCAACGTCGCTTGCACCATGACGGCCGGCAGCGTCGTCGGGACGACGTGCCGGAAAAGGATTCGCGGCGTGCCTGCACCGAGCGCACGCGCGGCCTGAACGAACTCGAGCTCGCGCGCCTTCAGCACCTGGCCGCGGACCAGCCGCGCGTATCCCACCCAGCCAATCACCGACAGCGCCATCACCACGTTCCTCAGGCTCGGACCGAGCACCGCGACGAGGGCGATCGCGAGCAGAATGCCGGGAAACGCCAGCAGCACATCTACGGTACGGCTGACGAGATCGTCGAGCCACCCGCCGAAGTAGCCCGCAATCGAGCCGAGGAGCACACCCACGAGCGTGGAAATGCCCACGACCGTGAGGCCGACAAACAACGATATCCGCGCGCCGGCGAGCACGCGCGAAAGGATGTCGCGTCCCAGCTCGTCGAGGCCGAACGGATGTTCCACGCTGGGACGCTCGAGGCGCAGTGCGAGACTCTGGCTTGCCGGATCGTACGGCACGACCCAGGGCGCCAACAGGGCGGCAAGGACGCTGATCAGCACGATCGCCGCGCCGACGCGAATCATATTTTATCGGTCCACTCGGATGCGCGGGTCGAGGAAGCTGTAGGTGAGGTCCGTCAGGAGATTCACGCCGACGTAAGTGACCGCAATCAGCAGCACGCAACCTTGTACGAGCGGGTAATCGCGGAAGCTGATCGACTGAATCAGCAGCCGCCCGATGCCGGGCCACGCAAAAATCGTTTCGGTGATGACCGCGCCCGTGAGCACGACGCCAAACTGCAAGCCAAGGATCGTCACGATGGGGATGAGGCTGTTTCGAAATGCGTGATAGAGGATGGCCCGGCTGCGCGAGACGCCTTTGGCGCGCGCGGCCAGCACGTACGGCTCACGCAGTTCCTCGAGCAGGCTGGCCCGCGTCATGCGGGCCAGAATCGCGGCCAGCGCGGCACCCAGAGTGATCGCAGGCAGTACGAGGTGTGCGAGCGTGCCACGACCGCCGACGGGCAGCCAGCCGAGCTCGACGGAAAAGATGATGGCCAGAAGCGGGCCCAGCCAGAAATTCGGTACGGAGATGCCGACGAGCGACAGCGTCATCGCGCCGAAATCGATGGCGGTGCCCCGCCAGACCGCCGCCACGATCCCCAGCGGGATGGCGAGCAGGACGGCAACCGTCATCGAGGCAAAGGCCAGCTCCGCGGTCGCCGGCATCCGTTCGAGGATCTGCGCCGTCACCGGCTGGTCGTTGCGCAGCGACACCCCGAGGTCGCCGCGCGTGAGGCCCTTGAGAAAGGATCCGTACTGCACGATGAGCGGACGGTTCAGGCCGAGGCGCCCGCGCAGCTGATTGACTTCTTCGGGAGTGGCGCCTTCGCCGAGCATGGCTTGAGCGGGATCGCCTGGAATGAAGTGGATGAGCGCGAAGACCAGCGTGGCCACCCCGAGGAGGACCGGAATCGTGAGCACGAGCCGGCGGATGAGATACCTATGCATCGAGATGAAGACGCTGCATCAGTTTGGCGAAACCCTGGCGGCTGAGGCCAAGCGCGACCGCCGCCCGGCCCCGATGTCCGGCAGCACGCGCCAGCGCCGCGCGAACGAACCGCTGTTCGAACTGCAGGCGTGCGCGTTCGAGCGACTCTTCCGGCGCATCCTGGGCGGCTGGCGCAATCGCCGAGGGCAGCAGAGCGGCACCGACGACCCCGCGGGCCGGCGCCGCCACGACGAGCGCTGTCAGCACGTTCTGCAGCTCTCGAACGTTGCCCGGCCAATCATAACGCGCCAGCGCTGAAAGCGCGCTCTGGCCGAGCACGGCTCTGCTCGCGATCCGATCGGCCGCCTGCTTCCAGAACCGGCTCGCCAGCAGCGGAATGTCTTCCGGGCGATCGCGCAGTGGCGGCACCTGAATGCGGATCACGTCGAGGCGATACAAAAGGTCCTGACGAAATCGGCGCGCCTCGACTTCGCTGCGCAGCGGCCGGTTGGTTGCGGCAACAAGGCGCGCGTCGATAGACCTCGTGAAATGTTCGCCCACGCGCCGCACCTCGCCTTCCTGCAGGACACGCAGGACTTTTGCCTGGGCACGAGCCGACAACTCGCCGATCTCGTCGAGGAACACGGTGCCGCCGTCGGCGCTCTCGAAGAGTCCCAGCCGCTCGCCGGTCGCGCCGGTGAACGCGCCTTTCGCATGGCCGAACAGCTCCGCATCCACGAGATCCTCCGGCATGGCGGCGCAGTTGAGCGCCAGAAACCGCCGGTCGCGACGGCATCCCGCGCGATGAAGGGCGCGAGCGACAAGCTCTTTGCCCGTGCCGCTTTCGCCCTCAATCAGTACCGTGAACGGCGCGTTGGCTGCGCGGGCAATCGCATTGCGCAGAACGCTCATCGCCTGACTTACTCCGATGATGTCGAAGGCGACCTCGTCGGCTGCCGGCACGTTGCAGCGCTCTATCGCCACATACACCAGCGGCGCGCACACCGCCGCCGCCGCGGCCCCGAACGCGCGCATCCGCTCCGCTTGCGCGGGCCCGTCGATGGCCCACCGGAACACCATGGCGCCGATCGATCGTCCGAGGTACTCGACTGGAATCGCGCTTTCCACCCAGCTCTCATGGCGCTCGGGCGCAATCGGCTGCCCCATGTTGACGGCACGTTGTGCCATCGGCTCGCTCGACGAACCCGAGCCACCGACCAGCCGAACAACGCCCCGCTCCGCCCCGAAGATGCCGACGCCGGCGGCGTGCGTGTGCTGACGAATAGCGGCGGCCGCGCGCGCAAGGACGCTCGTCTCGTCCTCGGCCTGGTGCGATAGCGCTAGAAGATTCCGCAATTCGTCGAGCTCGGTGACGCCGCTTGCCGTGCCCGCCATTTGAAGGCACGGCTCCGATTCTCGAGCGACGGGCGGCTTGTCCAGCTCTTTCAGCACCGACTGAATTCGCATGCCCAGGAGCGGTGGCACGGCACCTTCGCGGATGTTGTGAAGATGCCTGGCCGCCATTCGGGCAAGGCCCGATCGAGAGGCTCTGACGAGGCCCTCGATGTGCACCAGCTTCAATTTGATCGTCTGCAGCGGCAGGTGGGCGGCGCGAGCCGCGGCCAGGCCAGCCGTGACATGAACGCGGACGGCTTCGAGATCGCCGATGCGCGCCTGGACCGAAGCTTCCTGCAACCGCACAACGGATTCGAGCTCCGGCGAGATACCGCACGACATCGGTCGCGCGCGCTCGACCGCACGCCACGCATCGGGCAGCGCATTTGCCGTGTTCTTGAGACGGGCCACCAGGCACCAATAGCGCACGCAGAGCCCCGCGTCGCCTGCCGGTGTGGTCGACTCCAGGATCGATCGCGCATCCGCGTAGCGTTCCTGCCAGAGCAGGTTCCGCGCGAGGCCCACGCCGGCAAACAACATCGAGTCGGTACAGCGCAGGGCGGTAGCTGCCGAGCGGGCCGCGCGACACGTCTGCTCCGCTTCGCTCAGCTCTCTCAGATCGGTCTGGGCGAGGCCGACATAGATGGTTGCGGCGATGGCCCGCGCCGCGGATTGGCCCCGCTGAAAGTACGTGTGAGCCTGTTCGAACGCAGCTTTTGCGTCGAAGGCCCTGCCGCGTGCGAGAAGCAGTTTGCCGAGCGTCAGCGCCGCATCGCCCGCACGAAGCCAGTCGCCGCGCCGCTCGAATGCGCCGATCGCGCCACGAAGAACGCGTCGGGCCGCTGCATGGCGTCCGCGAAGCAGCAGACGATCGGCCTCGACCGTCATCTGTGCGACGCGGGCATCCGGCGTGGAAGGCGACCGGCCGTACGACGCACGGCTCTCGGCTGCCGCCTCAACTCGAGCGCCCGTCGCGTGGTTTCGCAGCGCGAGCACGCACACCTCTCGCGCGTGCAGCCGCCGCAGCCGCAGGATCGCCATTGCGAGGCGCCCCGGGTCGCTCCGCGCGTTCAAGAGCAGCACCGAGCGCTTTGCCAGCAGCGGCCATATCGCAACGGACAGGCCGAGGTCTTCGAGGAGCGCGAGCTCGCACAGCACGAATCCACGTAAGCGAAGGTCACGCATATCGGGGAACTCGTCCACGTACAGAACCCGCCGTGACGCGGGACTCGAATGCTCGAGCCATTCCAGAAGGCCGTGCGGAGACGGCCTGGCGCACTTCCGCATCCCGTTGTTCGCCAGCGCCGCCTCGAATCGATGGGACGCGTCGAGAAATCCGAAATCGACGAGTCGCCCCTCGCCGTACGCGCGGGCGCACGCCTCGGCCCAGGCCTGCTGCCCGTCTCGTCCACCTGCCGGTGCGATTTGTACGTTTACGCGATCGCCCGAGGCGAGATCGATGGCAGCGACGGTAAGGTCTTCGGCGGCCGCCGGGACGCCGCAGAAAAGGAACCGATCGGCAATCAGTGTAGTCATGCGACCGATCTCCATCTGCAAGCGCGTGGCCCATGCAAAACAGGCGTGATCGCGCGCGCCGGCGCCGGGACCTCGCAGAAACTTCGTATAGAATTAGCGGGAAATGCTGCGTTTTCTCACTGCCGGCGAATCGCACGGCAAGGGCCTCGTCGCCATTCTCGAAGGCATGCCCGCCGGTCTCCACCTCGACTTCGATGCGATTACGGAGCAGTTGAAGCGGCGCCAGGGCGGTTACGGCCGCGGCCGCCGGATGGCCATCGAATCGGACAAGGCGGAAGTGCTGTCGGGCGTGCGGGCCGGCGAAACGCTCGGTTCGCCGATCTCGCTGCTCATTCGCAACAAGGACTGGGAGAACTGGCAGCAGACGATGCATGCCGAAGACACGCCGCCGCCCGACGCCACCGGTGCGATTCGGCCGATCGTCACGCGGCCGCGTCCTGGTCATGCCGACCTGGCGGGTGTCATCAAGTACGACCGGACGGATATTCGCGATGTGCTCGAACGCGCCAGCGCGCGCGAGACCGCGGCGCGGGTGGCAGTCGCGGCGATCGCTCGGCAGCTCCTGAAGAAGTTCAACGTCGACATCGTGAGCCATGTGTACCAGGTGAACGGCATCGGCCTCGACTCGCCGCTCCGGGTCACCTACGAATCGGCGCGCGATATTGGTGAGGAGTCGGCGCTCCACTGCGCGGACGCCGGCGCGGAAGCCACGATGATCGCGGAAATCGATCGCTGCCGCGACGCCGGCGACACAGCGGGTGGCGCTTTCGAGGTCATCGTGCGTGGCCTGCCTGTGGGTCTCGGAAGCTACGTGCAATGGGATCGCAAGCTGGACGGCCGGCTGGCCCAGGCCATGATGTCGATTCCTGCGATCAAGGGTGTTGGCATCGGCATCGGCCCGAAGGCAGCGTCGGTGCCAGGGTCGCAGATGCACGACGAAATCGTCCCGGCGCCCGGCCGCACGCAGCCTCCGATCGGCGTGGCCCGGCCTACCAACAACGCGGGCGGCCTCGAGGGCGGCGTGACCAATGGCGAAGACCTCAGAGTCTCCGGCTTCATGAAGCCGATCGCGACGCTGATGAAGCCGCTGCGGTCCGTCGACCTCTCGGCCATGAGCGAGGCGCCCGCCGTCATCGAGCGCAGCGATGTGTGCGCGATTTCCGCCGCGGCGGTCGTGGGCGAAGCGGTTGTCAGTCTGGTCCTGGCCGACGCCTTTCTCGAGAAATTCAGCGGCGATTCACTCGGTGAAATCGAGCGCAACTACGCGGCGGCCACCAGCCGGCTGCAGGCGAGATTCAAGGCGCCGCAACTGGCAGCTCCCCTTCGGGAGCGCGATGGCGGGCCTGCCGCGCCGAAGCCCCGCGGGGATCGCGGGGGCGAAGGCGGGTGATTCTTCCGATTCTGAAGTATGGTGAAGCCCCGCTGCACGAGCGCGCGGCGGACGTCGGCGAGCTGACCCGCGATATTCAGAAGCTCATCGATGACATGATCGACACGATGTACGCGGCGCCTGGCATCGGCCTGGCGGCCCCCCAGGTGGGCGTGTCGCTCAGAATCTTCGTCATCGACGTGTCGGTCGGCCGGCGAGCCGAAGACCTGATGGTGTTCGTGAATCCCGAGTTCATCGAGCTCGAAGGGATGCAGCTCGAGGAAGAAGGGTGCCTGAGCGTTCCCGGTTTCAACGCGACGGTCGCTCGTCCGATACGCGCGGTCATTCGCGGTCTCGATCGCAACGGCGCGCCATACACCGTCGAGGGTAAGGATCTGCTGGCCCGGGCCTTCCAGCACGAGATGGATCACCTTGACGGCCGTCTGTTCCTCGATCGAGTCCGCGGCATCAAGCGCGATCTCATCGTCAAGAAAATCCGCAAGCTCTCGCGCACCGGCAAATGGTAGACACCGCGGGCCCGATTCGCGTCGTCTTTTTCGGCACTCCCGAGTTCGCGGTTCCCACACTTCAGGCGCTTCACCAGTCGCCGCACCGGGTCGTTGCGGTCGTCACGCAACCCGATCGCGCGCGCGGCCGTGGACAGAAACCGCAACCTGGTCCGGTCAAGCAGTTTGCCGACGCACACTCCCTGCCACTGCTGCAACCTGCCCGCCTTCGCGACGAAGCCTTTCTCGACACGTTGAGGCGTCATGCGGTGGATCTGGGCGTCGTCGCCGCGTACGGGAAGATCCTGACAGACGACGTTCTGCAAATCCCGCGGCTGGGGCTCATCAACGTACATGCGTCGCTCCTGCCGAAGTACCGAGGCGCTGCGCCGATTCACCGCGCCGTCATCGCCGGCGAGCACGAGACCGGTGTCACGATCATGCGCGTCGTCAAGGCGCTGGACGCAGGGCCGATGATGGCGAAAGTGACGCGGCTGATCGACGCGGACGAAACCAGTGCGGACGTCGAGCGCGATCTCGCGCAGATAGGAGCGCGGGCGCTCGTCGAAACGGTCGATGCACTGGCCCAGGGGTGTGCACAGGAGACGCCCCAGGACGAGTCACGGGCCACCTACGCGTCGAAAATCGAGAAGGCTGACGGCATCGTCGACTGGTCGCGGTCCGCCCGCGAGATTCACAATCAGATTCGTGGCCTCCATCCATGGCCCCATGCCTTTTCGGACCTCGACGGCGAACGCACAATCCTCTTGAAGTCGGCGGTCGAGGATGAGACCGCCCGCGAAACGGATCCCGGAACCGTTTTCGAAGCGCGGGGCGATCGGTTGACTGTGGCAACAGGCCGGGGCGTATTGCGCCTGGTGACGCTTCAACGGGAGGGCCGGCGTCCTGTCTCGGCGCGTGAATTTCTATCCGGCCGGCCTGTCAGCCCGGGTACGCGCTTCGCCCGCTCCAGCCAGCCATGATCGGGGTGGCCCGCACGGCAGCGTTCAGCGCGCTCCGCGATGTCAACACCGGGCGCCTGGATCTTCCGGCCGCGCTGGCGCACGTACGCCCCACCCTGCAGGATGAGCGCGATCGAGCGCTCGCGACAGATCTGGTGACGGGTACGCTGCGATGGCAGCGGCAGCTCGACCATCTCATCGAGCACTTTGCGAAGCGACCCATCGCCAGGCTCGACTTCGAGGTGTTGCAGATTCTGCGGCTCGGCGCGTATCAACTGCTCCACCTCGACCGCGTCCCGGCCGCCGCCGCCGTGAACGATGCCGTCGCGATGACTCGCCGCGCCCGGAAGACAAGCGCGACCGGCCTGGTCAACGCCGTGCTTCGCGCGATCTCGAGAAATTCACACCGGCTTCCGCTTCCGGCGCGGCCTCCGGAGGGCGACGCGCTCCCCTATCTCGAGGTGGCGCTGTCGCATCCTGCCTGGCTCGCGAAAAGATGGCTCGACAGGTATGGGTTCGAACGGGCTGAGTCCTGGGAGCAGTTCAACAACGGCGCCGCACCGCTGACGCTGCGGATCAACCGGCTGAAAACCGACGACGCCGCGCTCGCCACGTCGCTTGCCCGGCATGGCGTTGCGGTGCAGCCCGCGCGCTTCGCGCCAGATGGATTCATCGTCACATCGGGAAACCCGCTTCGAACCCCTCTCGCAGGCACGGGCTTGTTTGTGCTGCAGGACGAAGCCTCGCAGCTTGTGGCCCTGCTCGGTGCGCCCGAGCCCGGCATGCGCGTGCTCGACACCTGCGCGTCGCCGGGCGGCAAGACCACCGCGATGGCGTCGATGTCTGGCGATCGGGCCGAGATTGTCGCGACCGACGTGCGGAGCGCGCGGCTCGAGCTTCTTCGCGAGACGGTCGCCGCCAGCGGCGCCAGCAATATCCGCGTGCAGCAGGCCGATCTCGAGGCGGGCCTGCCGTTCGCGCCGGAATTCGACATCGTGTTTGTCGATGCGCCGTGTTCCGGCCTCGGGACGGTGCGCCGCGATCCCGATATCCGCTGGCGCAGGCGGGAAAGCGATCTGGTCTCGTTCGCAAAGGCCCAATTGACGATGATCCGCAACGCCGCGCGAAGCCGTCAGACCCGGCGGACGGTTGATCTATTCGACCTGTTCGAGCGAACCGGACGAGAACGACGCCGTGGTCGGCGCCTTTCTGCAATCGGACAGCCGGTTCAGCCTGATCGATCTCAACGCCGAGCGCCCTGCGCAGTTTGACGCCCTCCGGCGGGTGCTCGACCAGTCGGGCGTGCTGCGTACCTTGCCCGACGTTCACGGCCTCGAGGCCTTCTACGGCGCCGTTCTACGCCGTGTAAAATAAGGCTCGGGAGGGGTTTTCGCCGAAGCCCGAGAAAACCCCTCCCGACCCCTTTCTTTCATGCCGCTACA
This sequence comes from Vicinamibacterales bacterium, assembly GCA_963821395.1. Taxonomy (GTDB): domain Bacteria; phylum Acidobacteriota; class Vicinamibacteria; order Vicinamibacterales; family JAMQPK01; genus JAMQPK01. Next base: position 260,710 of record CAWGDY010000003.1, read on the forward strand.
CAACCGTATACGGAATGCCGGCCGGTGGTTCACGATCGCCGCGTGTCTGGTCGCCACCTATCTGATTTTTGCGGTCACCGCCATGCGCGTGGCGCTCAGGGTCAGCGAAATGCCCGCGCCCGATTTGCGCAGTCGCACGGTGGCCGAGGCGACGGCCCTGCTGCAGGAACAGGGCCTCGCATTGTCTGTCGACGAGAGCCGGCCGCCTCGACCCGAAGATCCCCGCCGGACGCATTGCGCTGCAGGATCCCGCGCCCGGCGCCGTGACGCGCCGTCAACGCACCATCCACGTGTGGATGAGCCAGGGGCCCCGGGTCACCATCATTCCGGCGCTGACCGGCGAATCGGAACGCGCCGCCCAACTGCGGTTGCAGCAGGACGGCCTGTCGCTCGCCTCGCTGGCAGAAGTCCGATCGGCGGACTTTCCAAGCGGCACCGTCATCGCCCAGGAACCGCAGGAGCGGGCGCGCGGCACCGAGGTCGCCCTCCTCGTCAATCGTGGCGAGCAGAGCCGCCACTACGTCATGCCGGATCTGATCGGCGTCGCCGGCAGCCGGGCCGTCGATTTGATGCGCACGCGCGGCTTTCGTGTGACCATCGTCGGCCAGCTTCCGTATCCAGGCGTGCCGGCCGGCACCGTGCTGCGGCAGTTTCCGTCGGCCGGGTTCCAGATCGCCGCAGGCGATCCGATCTCGCTGGAGGTCAGTCAGTGACGGGCAGGCCCGTGCGCATCGCGCCGTCGATACTCTCCGCCGATTTCGCCGCGCTTGGCGCCGCCGTGGTCGCCGCCGAGAAAGGTGGCGCCGATCTCATTCACGTCGACGTCATGGACGGCCACTTCGTGCCGAACATCACGATCGGTCCGCCGGTCGTGAAATCGGTGAAGCGCATCGCGAGCGTACCGCTCGACGTGCATCTGATGATCACCAATCCGGACACGCACGCCGAAGCCTTCGTGCAGGCGGGCGCCGACATGCTCTCGGTGCACGTCGAAGTGCTGCCGCATCTGCATCGGACAATCACCTTCATCAAGAGCCTCGGCGCGAAAGCCGGCGTCGTGCTGAACCCGTCGACCCCGCCGGTGACCATCGAGGAAGTCGCCGGCGACGTCGATTTCGTGCTGGTGATGTCGGTGAACCCCGGCTTCGGCGGACAGAAATTCATTCCGAAGAGCCTTCAGAAGGTGGCCGCGATTCGCGCCATCCTCGACCGTGCGGGCAACACCCGCGCGCCGATCGAAATCGACGGCGGCGTGGACCTGTCGAATATCGCGCGGGTCGTCGATGCGGGCGTCGAGATCGTCGTCGCCGGCTCGGCCATCTTCAACACGCCCGATCCCACCGCAGCGACCAAGGCCCTGAAGGACGCCGCGGCGGCCGTCGCTTCCTGATGAGCGCCAAGCCGCCACAAACGATCGACATCCGGGTGCGGTACGCCGAGACCGACAAGATGGGTGTCGTCTACTACTCGAACTATTTCATCTGGTTCGAAATCGGCCGTTGCGAGCTGCTGCGTACGATTGGACGCAGCTACCGCCAGATGGAGGCGGAAGGCATCGGACTTCCTGTCATCGAAGCCCACTGCGAGTACAGGTCCCCGGCGCGATACGACGATGAGCTGCAGGTCAGGACCACGGGCCGGCTGCTGTCGCCGGCGCGCGTCGAGTTCGAATACGAAATCTGCCGTCCCTGCGACGGCACCGTCAACGCCACCGGCCGCACGGTTCATGCGGCCATCGACACGAACGGGCGGCCCTGCCGGCTGCCCGACTACATTCGGGAGCTCCTGGAATGAAGGCTCTGGTTACCGGTGTCGCCGGGTTCATCGGATCGCATCTCTCGGCGGCCCTGCTCGACTCGGGTGCGAGCGTCATCGGCATCGACTGCTTTACCGATTACTACCCACGCCCGTTGAAGGAGGCGAACCTGGCGACCGTGAAGGATCGCCCGGGCTTCACCTTTCTCGAGGCCACGCTGCAGGACATCGACCTCAAGCCTGTGCTCGCGGGGGTGACGCACGTCTTCCACCAGGCCGCGCAGGCCGGGGTCCGGAAAAGCTGGGGACGCGATTTCGACGTCTACACTAGGAACAACATCGAGGCGACTCAGCGCCTTCTGGAAGCGATGGTGGGGTTGCCGATCCAAAAATACGTTTACGCCTCGAGTTCGTCGGTTTATGGCGACAATGTGCCCCTTCCGATGCGCGAAGACACATATTTGCAGCCGTTGTCACCGTACGGCGTGTCGAAGCTGGCGGCCGAACACCTGGGACAGCTCTACTGGGCCAACCACGGGGTCCCGGCCGTCTCGCTGCGGTATTTCACGGTGTACGGCCCGCGCCAGCGGCCCGATATGGGCTTCACGCGCTTTCTGACGGCGGTCAGGGACGGCAAGCCCATCACCGTGTACGGTGACGGCGAACAGACGCGCGACTTCACGTTTGTCGGCGACATCGTCGCCGCGAACCTCGCGGCCGCCGAACGGGGCCGTCCCGGGGGCGTGTACAATATTGGTGGTGGCTCCCGGGTCACGCTGAACCACGTGCTCGAGTTGATTGGAAAGGTGACGGGCAAGAAGGTCACCATTCAACGCGAACCGGATCAGAAAGGCGACATGCGCCACACCTACGCGGATACTGCGGCCGCTCGCCGCGATCTCGCCTTCAATCCCAAGGTCAGCCTCGAGAACGGTCTGGACCAGCAATATCGTTGGCTCACGAAATGAACAGATCCCGCGTCAGACTCGCAGCCCTTTTCGCGCTGCTGTTCGTGCCCGCACTCTTCCTCGCCGGCTGCGGGGGTAACCCGCCCGTCACGGCGGCGCCGGGAGAAGCCGACAAACTGCTGCTCGAGCGGGGTGACGCGGCGCTCAAAGAGCGTCAGTGGACGCGCGCGCGGACGTACTATGCCGAACTGCTCGAGTCTTACCCTCAGAGCGCCCTGCGCGCCGATGCAAAGCTGGGCGTCGGCGATTCGTATCTCGGCGAGAACAACTCCGGTTCGTACGTGTACGCCCAGAACGAGTACCGCGAGTTCCTGGCGTTCTACCCGACCAACCCGCGCGCCGACTATGCGCAGATGCAACTGGGGATGGTGCACTTCAACCAGATGTTGAACCCCCAGCGCGACCAGACGGAAACGAAGGAAGCCATCAAGGAGTTCCAGACGTTCGTCGAGCGGTATCCGAACAGCAAGCTCATCGGCGAGGTGCGCAAGCGCTTGCGCGAAGCTCGCGACCGCCTCTCCGACTGGGATCTTCAGGTCGGCAATTTCTACCTCAGCATCCGCAACGTGGCGGGCGCAGTAAGCCGGTACCGGGGCATCCTCGAAAGCGACCCGGAATACACGAGAAAAGACTCCCTCTATTTCCACCTAGCGGAAGCCCTCGAAAAGTCCGATAAGAAGCCCGAAGCTCTGCCCTATTACGAGCGCCTCCTGAAAGAGTACGAGCAAAGCGAGTATCTCGAAGAGGCGAAGAAGCGAATCGAGCGGCTCAAGCAAGAGCTGGCCGTCGCCCCGGCAGAGCGTTAACCTACGCTCCCCGAAGGACTTGTAATATGCGGAATTGCTACGCGACGTGTGCGCTGTTGTACGCCTTGTTCATGGCCGTGCCCGCTTCGGCACAGACGCCGGCCGCACAGCCTGCCGACGAGCTCGTACCGCCTCCCTCGTGGGCCTATAACGACCTGGCCTGCGCCCCGTCGATCCAGACCGGGAAGGGAGCGCCGGCTGGCGAGACCCCGCTGCGCGTCATCGGCTCGCAGGATTCCGCCATCAAGGACCTGCTCGGCCCGCCCGATGTGCTCGTGGTCAGCGGCGGCTCCAATGCAGGGCTCCAGACCGGCCAGCGCTACTTCGTGCGCCGTCTCACACGGTCGCGCGCCGACGAGGGTCTGCCCGCGACCATTCACACCGCGGGATGGATTCAGATCATGGGCGTCGACACCTCTGTCGCCACTGCCAACATCGTGCACGCCTGCGACGGTATTCTGCTCGACGATTACCTCGAGCCGTTTGTGGAGCCCAGAATTGCGGCCAAACCCCTGTCGGGAGCCGTGCCGCAGTACGAAAACATGGGGCACATCGTGACAGGAGTCGAAGGGCTGCACACGGGCGGTGCCGGCAACGTGATGGCGATCGATCGAGGCACCACCGACAACATTGCCGTCGGCCAGCGCTTCCTCATCTTCAGACAGAAGCGCGACGATGTGATCGAGCTGACCGGCAAGTCGGCCGCATTTGCGGCCGCATCGAAGGAACCGCCGCTCGTGGAGATCGGCGAAGCGCTCGTCATCTCGGCCCGGCCGAATGATGCGACCGTTCAGATTACGGTGGCAAGAACCGCGATCACGACAGGCGATCTCGTGGCCCCGATACGGTAGCCACGAGAGTTCCAGTTCCCGTTCCGGTTCGCGGTGGGCGATGGATTCAGTACGCCATCTTTCTATTTAGACGCGCTCGGCCTTCCAGGCGCCACCGCGAACGCAGAACTCAGAAGCAAGAACCGAGAACCGCGAGCTCTTCAGGAAGCTTTTGACCGGCGTTGCTCCGCCGACGGGAAGGGTTCGACTCTCGCGGGAATCCTGCTGAAGCGGCGGTAGTAATCCACGGCCGAGATCAACGCCGCCGCCACCACCACCCAGAGCGCGGCATATCCAACGAATCCGAGGAACTGCAGGCGTTCCTCTTCTCCGAGAATCAGCGCAAGAATCGCAATCACCTGCGCCACCATTTTTATCTTGCCCAGCGGCGAGGCCGGAATCACCACGCCGCGTGCGTACGCGATGCTGCGCAGCGTCGTCACGGCCAATTCGCGCCCGATGATGACGGCCACCATCCACGCGGGCGCCAGACCCATCTGAATGAGCGAAATGAAGGCGGCCGAGGTGAGCAGCTTGTCCGCAATCGGATCGATCATCTGGCCGAAGGCCGTCACCTGCTTGCGCCGTCGCGCCAGGTAGCCGTCCAGCCAGTCCGTAATCGAGGCGAGCCCGAAGATGGCAGCGCCGATGAGCTCTTTGCGGACACCGAAGATGAGGCGCCCTTCGAAGTTCGTCAGGAGTACCACCACCAGCAGCGGCACGAGAAAGATGCGCGTTGCCGTCAGGGCGTTCGGCAGGTTGATGGTGTGCCGCACTCTGGCCCCAATTGTAATGCAGTATCATCTCGCTTCGATATGAAGGCACTTTTGCTCGTGGGAGGACAGGGCACACGGCTTCGTCCCCTTACGATCCATGCTCCCAAATCAATCGTTCCGATATTCAATCGGCCGTTTCTCCACTATCAACTGGACCTCATCAAGCAGGTCCCCGAGATCGACGAGGTGATCCTCAGCCTCAACTACCAGCCACGGCGCATCGAAGAGGTCTTCGGCGACGGCCGCGATGCCGGCATCAAGATCCGGTACGTGGTCGAACCGACACCGCTCGGTACCGCCGGCGCCGTGCGCTATGCCGCCAAGGGCGTGCGCGACACGATCGTGGTGTTCAACGGCGACGTCCTGACCCAGGTCGATCTCGGCAGCCTTATCGATTTTCACCGCCGGCGCGAGGCACGCGCGACCATCGTGCTCACACCGGTCGAAAATCCAACAGCGTACGGCCTCGTCGAGACCGACGAGCACGGCAACATCCTGCGATTTCTCGAGAAGCCCAAGCCCGAGGAAATCACGTGCAATACGATCAATGCCGGCATTTACGTCCTCGAGCCCGACACCTTCGACCGGATCCCCGAGAACGTGGCCTGGTCGATCGAACGCAGTTTTTTTCCCTCGTTCATCGATCGGGGTGAGACCTTTCTGGCGTGGATCTATCGCGACTATTGGATCGACATCGGCACGCCTGAAAAGTACATGCAAGTGCACCGCGACATCATGGACGGACGCTATTCGATGCCCCCCTTCAATGGCGAGCAAGGCAAGGCGTGGGTATCGCCGGGAGCGCGCGTCGACCCAAGCGTACGCCTCGAAGGCCCACTCTTCGTCGATGACGGGTGTATCGTGAAGGCAGGAGCCCGTCTCGCTCCCTACACGGTGCTCGGCAGGAATTGCCAGGTTGGCGAGGACGCGAACATCGCGGGAGCCATTGTCTGGGCCGAGTCTCAGATCGGACGAGAGGCCCGGCTCGTGGATACAATCATCGGTCGGTCCGGAGAAATCGGCCGCAACGCCCAGGTCGAGCGCGGAGTGCTCGGCGACCAGACCCACATCGCGGAATACAGCCGTTTATGAACCCAAACATTTTCAAAGCCTACGATGTTCGCGGCGTCTACCCCACCGAGCTCGACGAAGCCATTTTTCACGAGATCGGCCGCGCCTTTGTCACCTACCTCAAGGCACGCCGCATCGGCGTCGGGCGCGACATGCGCGTCTCATCGCCCAGTCTGGCGGCCGCCTTCATCGCCGGCGCCCGGGAGCAGGGCGCCGACGTCGTTGACTACGGCATGATCGCGACCGACATGATCTACTACGCCGTCGGCACCGACGATCTCGACGGCGGCGCGCAGATCACGGCGTCGCACAATCCGAAGCAGTACAACGGTTGCAAGATGGTGGGCCGCGGCAACGTGCCGCTCAGCGGCGACGCCGGCATCTCGGACATTCGCGACATGATCGCGGGCAAGCGCATCCCGCCGGCCGCAGCCAAACCCGGCAACCTGACCCAGCGATCGGTGCTCGACGGGTACGTGCGGCACGTGCTCGGCTTCATCGATCCGGCCATCATCAAGCCGTTCAGGACCGTGCTCGACGCCGGTTGCGGCATGGGCGGCCTGGTGGCGCCGGCCCTCTTCAAGGCGCTGCCGTGCAAGGTCGACGCGCTCTGCTTCACCGTCGACGGCACCTTCCCCACCCACGAAGCCAACCCGTTGATCGAGGAAAATCGACGCGACATCGTCGAGCGGGTCAAGTCCACCGGCGCGGAAATCGGCATCGCCTGGGACGGAGACGCCGATCGCTGCTTCTTCATCGACGAAGACGGGGAATTCGTCTCTGGCGATTTCGTGACGGCGCTCCTCGCCCATGCCTTCATGCTGAAGGAGCCGGGGGCCACCGTCGTCTACGATCTGCGCGCCAGCTATGCGGTGAAAGACATGGCGGCGACGTACGGCGGCAAAGCCGTGATGAACCGGGTCGGCCACGCGTTCTTCAAGGGCCGCATGCGCGAGCTGAACGCCGTGTTCGGCGGCGAGGTGACCGGCCACTACTACTTCCGCGAGAACTTCTACTGCGACAACGGCTTCATTCCGGCGCTCCTCATCCTCGAGCTGATGTCGAAGAAGAATCAGTCGCTCAAGCAGCTTCTCGAGCCGCTGCGCGCGAAGTACTTCATCTCTGGTGAAATCAACACCAAGGTGCCGACGATGGATGCGGTGGGCGCCAAGCTGGCGGCCATCGAGTCGCGCTACAAGGACGCGAAGATCTCGAAGCTCGACGGTGTGTCGGTCGAGTATCCCGACTGGCACTTCAACGTGCGGCCGTCGAATACCGAGCCCCTGTTGCGGCTGAACCTCGAAGGTACGACGCCCGCCCAGATGGAGGCCAAGCGCGACGAAGTGCTGGCGATTATTCGCGCGTAATCACCCGCCCGATCGCAGCGCCGCCATCGGATCAGCTTCGATCCAGCGGGAAGGAGAAACTGCGAAACCATAAGCCAGAACGTAATGATTTGAGCGTAGTAGAGACAACACGTCGACGTCGGATTTTTTTGCTGCGTGTCCCTTTTTGAACATCCCCGCCGCGCGAGCCACACATAGTGGAATCAGGGTTGTAGTTCCCCCAGGCTCCCGGCTTCCCAACTGATTCGATCTTTCGATGTAACGGGCGGATGCCCCAAGTAAGGAGCAAGCATGGCGATCAAATCACCACAGCATCCGGGGCACACGACGCAGCTCAGATGGACACGTATCAGGGTGACGAAGGCGATTCTTGGTGACATCGAATGTGGCGTCGGTCCGGTGAGAGTTGCGGCACCGATTAAGTGCCGCCTTACCTGTTCCAACAAATCATTGAGGAGCATCGGGCCGGGAAGAAAAGCAGAATCTAACTCAGGGAAGATCTCAATCCCAGACAGGCACCTATGGCCAAACTGACCAAACGGGCCACAGCCACAATCGCGGACCTTGTCGAGAGTCTCAAGCAACAGCTGGAAGAACAGCTCGGTGACCTGACTCCAGCGCATGCGATTCGAAGCTGCCTGGCCACAGGCGAGACTCGCTATGACGCACTGATGGAAGTGTTGTCATCGGACACGGAGAGAAATCGTCTTCTTCGACGAGACCGTTTCCGATACCAGAACTAGGTCTAGCCCCGAAGAAGTCGAAACCTTCCCCACGAAAATCAGCATGGGAGCAAATCCGATTGCTCCGTCGCTGCAGGCGCTTCAAGCTGAGTGGATCACATCCGCGCCAGAATTCGGGCCTAACGACTTCCATCGGCTAGAATGGACGTTCCGGGTAAATGCCGGGGTAAACTTACGCCCACGACGGGACAACTCGGAGTGTTTCAGGCTGAGTCGGGAGCGCTCGGATCGCAATTTCGATCAATAAGTCCGGGCCCATTGCGGGGTTAGCATAGTGGTAATGCTCTGGCTTCCCAAGCCAGCTAGGCGGGTTCGATTCCCGTACCCCGCTCCATAGTCAGTCTTCAGTTTCTAGTCTTCAGTTTTCAGTCGGGGTTCTCAGTACGACGACTTGGCTGGCGCCGTGGTTGGGGCTGACGTCTGAGTCCCGCCTTTCGCTTCCTGCACGATCTTGACGCCGGCACTCGCACCCACGCGGCTCGCGCCGGCGCTCGACGAGATTCTTCAGCGCTTCGTAGTCGCGCACGCCACCGGCGGCCTTGACGCCGATGTCGGGACCCACGACGCGACGCATCAGCGCGACGTCCGCCACGGTCGCACCGCCCGGTCCGAAGCCCGTCGAGGTCTTCACGTAATCGGCACCGGCGGCCTTCGACAGCGTGCAGGCGCTGACCTTCTCCTCGTCGGTCAGCAGCGCCGCTTCGATGATGACCTTGCTCAGCACGCCGCATTCCCGGCACGCGCCCACGACGGCCGCGATGTCGCGCTCGACCACCGTGAGATCGCCGGATTTCAACGCGCCGACATTGATGACCATGTCGACCTCGTTGGCGCCGTCGTAGATGACGCGGCGCGTCTCGTACTGCTTCACGTCGGTGGTCGTGGCGCCGAGCGGAAAGCCCACGACGGTGCACACCCCGGTCGACGATCCGCGCAGCAGCCGCGCGGCCAGCGACACCCAGGTGGGGTTGATGCAGACCGTGGCGAAGCCGAACTCTCGCGCCTCGTGGCAGAGCTTTTCGATTTCCTTCTGCGAGGCGTCGGCCTTGAGCAGCGTGTGATCGATAAAGCCCGCTACCCCGGATGGCACTTTCTCGCCCGCATACAGCCCCAGGCGCGACGCGCCGGCATCGATGACGCCGCGAACGCGATCGGGGCAGCAATCGTAGAGAACCGAGTGACACTCGCAGGTGCGCGTGCGCCCGCGCGAGAGGGCCGCGGCCACTTCTTCGGCGATGATCCGTTGGAGCTCAGACCATTGCATGGTCACGCTCGCCTCTCACCGTTTGCCATCCGGCATTTGCCATGTGCCATCTGCCATTTGCCATTTCAGATCTTCTCCAACGCCCGTATCTTGGCCAGCCGGCGGATATACCGCGGCTCGGTCATCGGCGTCGCCAGCCAGACGCCGACCACGTCCAGCGCGGCCTTCGTATCGATCAACGTCGCGCCCAGGCTCAGCACGTTCGCGCCGTTGTGCTGCCGCGCGTAGCGGGCCATGGTCGCATCGTGGCACACGGCCGCTCTCACGCCGGCAATCTTGTTGGCCGCAATCGCCGATCCGATACCCGCCCCATCGATCACGATGCCGGCATCCGCTTCGCCGCGCGCGACAGCCTTGGCCACGCGGCTCGCCGTGTCGGGATAGTCCACGGGATCGGTCGTCAGCGTGCCCAGGTCGTCGACCGCGATGCCCCTGGACCGCAGGGCCGCCACGATCGCCGCCTTCAGCGACAGGCCGCCGTGATCGCTGCCGATGGCAAGCCGCCTGATATCGGACACCGGCGCCAGCCCTTCGTCGGCGCGATCCAGCCTGTCGTCGGCGACAACCGTCACCCGGCGCGCCTTCAGCGTGTCGGCGGCCAGCGGAGTGACATGTCCGCCCTTTCGCAGGGCGACGGTCTCGCCCATTTCGAGCACGCGGGCATCCGCTTCGGTGATGATGTCGAACTGTTTCATGTTATCTTTCGCGCCACTGTGACGACCCTATTTACCGCAGAACAGATTCACGCGCGCATCCAGACCCTGGCCGCCGAGATCAACGCCTCCTATCCGGACGGCGCCGCCTTGCACTTCGTCGCGGTCCTCAAGGGCGCGTTCATCTTTTTGTCGGATCTCGCGCGCGCCATTGCCCCGCGCCCCGTCACGCTCGACTTCATCGCGGTGTCGAGTTACGGGGCGGCCACCAAAAGCTCGGGCGAGGTCCGCCTGCTCAAGGACCTCGACGCTCCGCTCCAGGGCCGCGACGTCATTATCGTCGAAGACATCGTCGACACGGGCCTGACGCTGAGCTACCTGCAGGATGTCCTTCGCGCGCGCGATCCGCTGACGCTGCGAACGGCGTGCCTGTTGAGCAAGCCGAGCCGCCGGAAGGTCGACGTGAAGGTGGAATATATCGGATTCGAGATCGAGGACAAATTCGTCGTCGGCTACGGCCTCGATCACGCGGGACAGTTCAGGCATCTCCCTTTCATCGGCGTCCAGGAATAAATGGGGTCCGGTGCAGTTTTCCGGTGGCCCCGGTCGAAAATTGCACCCGACCCCATTTACCGCTTCCCCACCGCCGCACGGACCGATGCGGCCAGCTTACGCGCTTCGGCCAGCACAGCCGGTTCGTCGAGCGTCAGCATCTTGCGGTCGCGCATCAACAGACGTCCGTTCACCATGACGGTCCGCACATCGTCGCCGTGCACCGCGTACACGAGATGCGAGACGGGATCGTACATTGGCGTCAACCGGGCGCCCGCCGCGGAGACGATGACGAGGTCCGCCCGCTTCCCCGCCTCGAGCGAGCCGATCTGTTTTTCCAGCCCGAGCGCGCGTGCGCCGTTGATGGTCGCCATTTCCAGGGCCACGGACGCCGGAACAGCCTGCGGGATTGCCGGTCTTCACCTTGTGCAACAGCGCCGCAAACCGCATCGCCTCGAACATGTCGAGATCGTTGTTGCTGGCCGCCCCGTCGGTGCCAAGGCCAACCGTGATGCCGGCCGCCAGATATTCCGGTACCGGCGCAATGCCGCTGGCCAGCTTCATGTTGCTTTCCGGGTTGTGCGACACCGCCACCTGGTGGCTCTTCAGAATCTTCATGTCGGCCGCGTTCACCCACACACCGTGGTTGATGAGCGTTCGCGGGCCGAAGAACTTGATCGAGTCCAGGTATCCCACCGGCGAGAGGCCCGCGTGCGCCTTCTTCGAGCTGCCCAGCTCCGTTTCCGTCTCCGCGACGTGAATGATCACGGGGGCGCCGTACTTCGTCGCCAGGGCGCGCGCCGCCTGCAGCGTCTTGGAGTCGAGCGTATACGGTGAATGCGGCGCAATCGCCGGGACGATGAGATCGTCTTTCGCAAATTCCTTCAGGAAGGCTTCGGTCCGCGCGAGACCCTCGGCGGCGTCTTCGCGTCGGGCACCGGAAACTGGATGATGGTCTGACCGAGCACGCCGCGCATGCCCGCCGCTTTGGTCGTCCGCGCGATCTCTTCTTCGAAGTAGTACATGTCGGCGTAGACCGTCGTGCCCGACTGGATCATCTCGAGCGCGGCCAGCCTCGTTCCGGCGCGCACCATCTCGCGCGAGACGGTTTTCGCTTCGGCGGGAAAAATGTATTTCTCGAGCCATTCCTGCAGCCGCAGATCGTCGGCCAGTCCCCGGTAGAGCACCATCGGGGCGTGCGTATGGGCGTTGATGAGGCCGGGAATGACGATCGAGCCGGTCGCGTCGATCTGCGTCGCGGCCTTGAACCTGCTGGCGATGTCCGCGCGCGGGCCCACCGCCACGATGTTGGTTCCGTCGATCGCAACCGAGCCGGGGTTGTAGATGCTGCGCTTCGCGTCGACCGTGACGACGGTGCCGCCGGAGACGATCGTGGTGACCTGGCGCGGCGCATTCTGGGCATCGGCCCTCACAATCCAACACCCCCAGACCCGCGAGGATCAGAGCAGCGACAAATCGCACGTTGCGCATATTGCGAGGATTCTACCCAAGTCACGGTGAACATTCTGCATCTGCAAGCCTCACACACCCGAATTCCAGCACGCGGTTCGGGGCACGGAAGTTGCCCTCTGAGCGACGATGCTATCCTTGACCAAGGCGCAGCGTGCTCTGCTCGTAAAGCAGCTTTCGGATGGAGGGAATCTGGCCGCTGCTGCCTTGGTGTTCGGCCAGTTTATTAGTGCGAGACCGTTCTCGGTGACGGTTTGGTTGACTGGCGTGGCGAGTTGGGTGATGTTTGCCGCCAGTGCTCAATATGTGGCGGGAAAGGAACCGCAATGATGGACCAGCCTTTTATCGGTCTCTTCGTCTTTAGTGCAGGAGCGTTCCTCTACACATTCATCGTGCTCACCCTCGACTGGTGCGGTCGACGGCGAGAGCAACGCAAGAAGTAACCGCCTTCGCGCTTGCTCGGTTCGGCGAGGCTTCGCCTTCGGCCTTCCACCGGCGCTACGGCCAGACCGACTGGTATATAGTCCGTCGGCATGTCCGTGCACATCGTTGGCCACCCCCTCATTCACGACGCGCTCAGCCAGCTTCGCGACGTCAACACCGACACCGAGATGTTCCGGCAGATCGCCAACCGCATCAGTGTGCTGCTTGTGGCCGAGGCGCTGCGCGATCTCCCGACCGAACGGGCTGTCGTCGATACGCCGCTCGAAAAGGCCGAAGGACGCCGCGTGGCGCGCGACGTCGTGGTGGTTCCTGTGCTGAGAGCCGGTCTAGGCATGCTCGACGCCGTGCTCGAGCTGCTGCCAGCCGCGCGCGTCGGCCACATCGGTCTCCAGCGCAACGAATCGACGGCGGTCGCGTCGCAGTACTACGCGAAGCTGCCGGAGAATCTCCCGTCGAGCTACGTCGTGCTCGTCGATCCTATGCTGGCCACCGGCGGCAGCGCGGTCGCGGCGCTGGACGTGTTGAAGAAAGCCGGCGCCAACAACATCCGCATCGTGTGCATCGTCGCCGCGCCGGAAGGGATCGCGCTGGTCGAGAAGTCGCATCCCGACGTCGAGATCTACACGCCGGTCGTCGATCGCGAGCTGAACGCGCAGAAATACATCCTGCCCGGCCTCGGCGACTTCGGCGACCGGTTGTATGGGACCTGTTGAAGTGAGATAGAATTGAGTGTTCCGAAGGTTGGGCGCTTGGCTCAGCGGTAGAGCATCGCCTTCACACGGCGGGGGTCAGTGGTTCGAATCCACTAGCGCCCACCAGCCTTCGCTCCGCCGGCTTCGCATCGAGCTACGGCTGGCAAGCCATGCGGAGTTGGCCGCCGTAGCGGCGAAGCGGCAAAGGTGGACTTCGACTCCCGGGACTCGAAGGACTCTTCCCGCGTTATTTCTTCGCTTCCGCCAGCAACGCGCTCAGAATCCTCGCGTAATCCTCATCGGCGGCCGCGAACGCCTTCGCGTAGTCGGCGTCCGACATCTTCTGCTTGTCCGGATCGCCGTCGAAGATCACGACCTTCCCCGCGCGATTCCAGGTGTCGAACATGCCGTCCTGCTTCTTCGACGAGAGGCCCGGATCGCCCATGTCCTGCACGAAGATCTTCGTATCGGGCGTCACGGTCCCGCTCAATTCCATGTAGGTGTCGCGATACTGCTTGCCGGCGAGGCGCGGTTCCATCAGTTGCGGCGCCGAGTAATGCCCCGAGACGACCAGCAGCTGCACGTTCGGAAAATACAGCGCGGCGGCATAGGTGCCCTCAGGCGTCGTCATTTTCGCCGCGATCGAATCCAGTTTCTTCCCGGCCATCACCGTCACCAGCTCCTTGGCAATCGGCGCCGATTTCGACGCGCCCGACTGAGGCGACGCGGCGGGCGGGAGACACGCGAGCATCAGGCAAATAGCGACGCCTGTGGTACGGACGCACGGTTGCTCATACGACCCCCCTCGGCCAAGGCCCTGCAGTGAATTGTCGAAGAATGATTGTCGGATTTCTACCACCCTTACGGGTTGGCGTCAATCGGGCCGAGCCGGGACGCGGTCCAGGCCGGGGATTCAACGGACCCTGAGCGGGATCTAGCCGATAAAAAGGGCGTCTTCGTCGTCGGTCCGTCCGCGGCCGTCGCCCGGGCGTCTGTTCAGCTCGCGGAACAGCTCGATGGCGGCCTTGACGCCGCTCATGAGCGCTGCCCCGTCGCGGAGCGGTCTCAGGATGGTGTCCTGAACGGTTGAGGCGGTGTGCTCGATGCGCGACGTCACGTCGAAGACGAGCCGGTCGAGGCGCTCGACCTGCCCGGCTGCCAGCGAGCTGATGCCGGCCGCATCGCGGGCGATCGAATTCAGGCTCTCGGCGAGCGGTTTCATCTGCTGCTCGACCTCGCTCAGCGACCGCTCGAGCCGGCGCGCCACGTTCCACCCGTACACGACCATGAGGACCTGAATGGTCGCCATCGTGAGCGTGGCAAACGCGATGACGCCGAGAAACACTTCCGACCAGAAACCCACTCGCTCTCCTTTGCCTTAGAAGATGCTCATCCGGAGGTTGAGGAACTTCTTCGGATCCTTACGAATGTCGGCCAGCAACTGTTGCATCTCCGTCACGGTGCGGTTCATGTTGTCATACAGCTGCTTGTCGTTCATCAGCTGGCCCATGGTCCCCTGGCCCTGATTCAGGCTCCGGGTCAGCTGCTCGAGCTGCGCGGTCACCGCATCGAGCCGCTTGTACAGGGAGTCGTTGTTCATCAACTGGCCCATCGTGCCCTGGCCCTGGTTGAGCTTACTCGACAAGCTTCCGAAATTGGCAGTCGCCTCGTTGAGGTTTTTCGCCAGCGTCGGGTCGTTCATCAGCTGCCCCAGTGTGCCCTGCCCGGCGTTGATTTTCGCCGTAATCGTGTTCAGGTTCTTCAGCGACGCCTCCAGCTGACGCGCGCTTTCGGGGTTGTTGAGCAGCTGGCCGAGCGTCCCCTTGCCCCGCGAGAGCCCCTCGGTCACTTCCCGTGCCGCCGCGGTGAACTGCCGCAGCTCCACATACAGCTCCTCGTCGGTCATCAGCTTGCCGGCCGTCCCCTTGCCCGCCCGCATGTCTGTGATCAGCCCGGTCAGCTCCGCAATGCCCTTGTTGGCCTGGGCCGTGACGTCGGCCAGCTGCGGCGGAAGCGCGTCGCTCGGCACGTACCCCCCTTCCGGGATGGGATCGCCGGTCGTGCTGGCGCTGATGTCGACCGCCCCTTCGCCCAGGAGCGACACCGAGCCTATCGTCGCGCGCGAGGTCGTGCGCACGCGCTGCTGCATGTCGTCGCGCAATTCGAGGAGCATCTCGACCTCGGACCCGACAAACGCAATCTCCTGTACCGCGCCCACCGTTACCCCCGCCACCCGCACGGGCGATCCTCGCTGCACGCCCGCGGCGTTCGGAAACTTCACCTTCAGGTTGTAGCGCTGCCAGAAAAACCCGCCTTCACCACCCAGTGCAAGGATGAGGGCCGCCGCAATCAGCAGCGCCACCACGGCCATGACGCCGATCTTCAGTTCCGACCATTTCAGCGAACGCGTACGAGGCATGAAGAATTCCTTACAAAGCTCCGGACACGGTCCGGCGACGCCGGACACGACGTATTTTTCACTACGCACTTCTCACGACAAGAACGCCTGAATGTACGGATCCTTCGACGCCCGCAGCTCGTCGGCGGTGCCTTCGAAGATGATCATGCCGTCCTTCAGCATCATGAACTCGGCTTCCTCCATTTTGGCCGGTCCGGCCTCGACGAAGTCGACGGCGTCGCCGCGCCGGACGGCTTCCTGCGTCGCCACGAAGAACGCGTCGCGCAACTGGTGCGTGACGAGAATCGACGTGACTTCCTCGAAGTCGCGCAGCTTGACGATCTCTTCGTCGATGGTCGTCGAGGTAATCGGATCGAGGCCGGTCGTCGGCTCGTCGTACAGCAGAATCCCCGGCTTCACCGTCATCGCGCGCGCAATCGCGACACGGCGCCGCTGTCCACCCGACAGCTCCGACGGCCTGCGGTCGATGAACTGCGACAGCCTGACAAAGCCGAGCACCTCTTCGACGCGCTTCCGGATCTCGTCGAGCGGCTGGTCGGTCTCTTCGTACAGTTTGTAGCCGACGTTTTCCGCGACGGTCAGCGAATCGAACAGCGCGCCCTCCTGAAAGACCATCCCGATGTCGGCGCGCACCTTCATCATCTGCTCTTCGGTGTAGTCGTTCACGAGCTGACCGTTCACGTACACCTTGCCGTTGTCCGGCTTCAGGAGGCCGAGAATCAGCTTCAACGAGATCGATTTCCCGGCGCCGCTCGCGCCCAGGATGATCTTCGTGTGCCCCTTGCCCAGCCTGAAGCTGACGTCGCGCAGGACGACCGTATCGTCGAAAGCGAGCGACACGTGCTCGAACACGATCACCGCTTCGTCGCCACCGGACGGCCTGTCGAGCACCGCGGCCCGTGATTGAGACGTGTCCATCGCTAATAGATCAACGTGATCATCAAGCGCGTAATGAAGAAATCCAGCACGAGCACGGCCACCGAGGCGGCCACGACCGCGTTGGTCGTCGCGCGGCCGACGCCCTGTGTGCCCCCCTTGGTGCGCAGCCCGACGTGACACCCGATGCTCACGATGGTAAACCCGAGCAGGAATGGCTTCGTGAGGCCCATCCACACGTCATCCATGTAGAGGCCGTCGGTAATCGATTTCCAGTACACGCTGGACGGCACCTGCAGTTGCTGAATCGCGATGATGCCGCCGCCCAGGATGCCCATGAAGTCGGAAATGATCGTCAGCACCGGCGCCATGATCACTCCGGCTATCACACGCGGCACGACCAGCTTGCGCACCGGATCGGTCCCGAGCGCCCGCAGCGCGTTGATCTGGTCGGTGACGACCATCGATCCCAGCTCGGCGGCGATGCCCGAACCGACACGCCCGGCCAGCATCAGCGCCGTCAACACCGGACCAAGCTCTTTCACCATCGACGCGCTGACGAGCCGCCCGACGACAGGGCGGGCACCGAATTGATCGAGCGTCAGCCCGCTCTGCAGCGCGAGGACGGCACCGGTGAAGATACCGGTCAACAGCACGACCGTGAGCGACCCGACGCCGATCGTTTCGAGCTGCTCGATGACGTCGTGAAAATAGAACGGCCGCGTGAACGCACCCCGCACCGCGGCCCAGCTGAGCTTGACGTATTCCTGGACTTCTAAGATCGCTGACTTCAGCCAATTGTCGAGCGCTGTCAGCACGTCAGCCCCGGGTCGAGCGCATGTTGGCCAGCCCCAGCTCTCGGCCTTTCAGCGCCTTGATTTTGTCGCGCAGCGTGGCGGCGCGCTCGAAATCGAGATTTGCGGCCGCCTGGCGCATCTGCGTCTGCAGCGATTCGATACGCGCATCGAGCTCCTGCGGGGTCAGATAGGCCTCTCGATCTTCCATCACCGAGGGCGTCCCGTAGTCGAGGTTGTAGACGCTCAGCGACACGTCGTCGATGGCTTTCACGATCGATGCCGGGGTGATGCCGTGTTCCTGGTTGTAGGCTTCCTGGAGCGCCCGCCGCCGGGTCGTTTCCTCCAGCGCGACGCGCATCGACTCGGTCACCGTGTCAGCATACATGATGACCCGCCCGCTCACGTTGCGCGCGGCCCGTCCCGAGGTCTGGATGAGCGAGCCCGCTGACCGCAGAAACCCCTCCTTGTCGGCGTCCAGAATCGCGACCAGCGACACTTCCGGCAGATCCAGTCCTTCCCGCAGCAGATTGATCCCGACCAGCACGTCGAACACGCCCAGCCGCAGGTCGCGCAGGATCTGAATGCGATCGAGCGTCTCGACTTCGGAGTGCAGGTAACGGACCTTCACGCCGAGCTCCTGATAGTAGGTCGTCAGGTCTTCGGCCATTCGCTTGGTGAGCGTGGTGACGAGCGTACGCGTGCCTTCCGCCGCCCGCGTACGGATCTCACCCAGCAGGTCGTCGATCTGCCCTTTCACGGGCCGCACCTCGATGGGCGGGTCCGTCAGCCCGGTGGGGCGGATAATCTGCTCGACCACGACGCCACCCGATTTCGACAGCTCGTACGGCCCCGGCGTCGCGGAGACGAAGACCAGCTGCCGGGCGCGCACCTGCCATTCTTCGAACGTCAGCGGGCGGTTGTCGAGCGCCGAGGGCAGCCTGAATCCGAACTCCACGAGCGTCTCTTTGCGCGATCGATCGCCGTGGTACATCCCGCGAACCTGCGGAATCGTCTGGTGGCTTTCGTCGATCACCATCAGCGCATCATCGGGCAGATAGTCGAGCAGCGTCGGCGGCGGCTCGCCCGGCGCGCGCCCGGTGAGGTGGCGCGAGTAGTTCTCGATACCGTGGCAGTAGCCGATCTCTTTCATCATCTCGAGATCGAACATCGTCCGCTGGTGCAGCCGTTGCGCCTCCAGCACCTTGCCCAGCTTCTCCAGCTCGGTCCGCCGCACCACCAGCTCGGCCTTGATCGACTCGACCGCGCTTCTCGTCTGCTCCCGCGGCGCGACGAAGTGCGACTTCGGGTAGATCGCAACCTTGTCGTGCTTGCGCCCGCTCTTTCCGGTGAGCGGATCGAACGTCGTCAGCGCGTCCACGTCGTCGCCGAACAGCTCGATGCGCAGGGCCTGCTCTTCGTACGACGGATAGACCTCGACGATGTCGCCGCGCACGCGAAACGTGCCGCGACTGAATTCCACGTCGTTCCGTTCGTACTGGATATCGACGAGCTTGCGCAGGATCTGGTCGCGAGGAATCCGCTGGCCCAACTGCAGCGGCAGCAGCATGCCGTAATAGGCTTCGGGCGAGCCGAGGCCGTAGATGCACGACACGCTCGAGACGATGATGACGTCGCGGCGCTCGAAGAGCGACCGCGTGGCCGACAGCCGCATGCGATCGATTTCGTCGTTGATGATCGCTTCCTTCTCGATGTACGAATCGGTCGACGGCACGTAGGCTTCGGGCTGGTAGTAGTCGTAATAGCTGACGAAATACTCGACCGCGTTGTCGGGGAAGAACCGGCGGAACTCCTGGTAGAGCTGCGCCGCGAGGGTCTTGTTATGGACCATGACGAGCGTCGGCCGGTTCACTTCGGCGATGACCTTCGCCATCGTGAAGGTCTTTCCCGAGCCGGTGACCCCGAGCAGCACCTGATGCCGGTCGCCGCGCTCGAGGCCCTCGACCAGCTCGGGAATCGCCCGCGCCTGGTCCCCTTTCAGCTCGAAGTCGGTGACGATCTTGAATTTGTCGTAGAGAGAAGGCATAGGTATACGCGGCACAGCCGGGAATTTCTCGCCCGGCTGAACTCTCAATCGTACTACAACTACTTCGCGGCGGTTCTAGGTTCTGGGTGCTGGGTTCTGGGTGCTGGTTCTGAATTCTGGGTTCGAGGTTCTGGGTCACGGTTTTCCGTCGACTGCGGCGATGCCAGGCGGTGTGCACCGCGAGAGGTCCGAAATCAGCTATTGCACGCAAAAGCTCAACGCGATATTTCGGAGACGGAATCTCTGGAGATGCTTGGTCTTGCAAATCGTGCACTTGGGGCGGCGAACCAGCTGCAGCAGTACCTGCGGTCGTGTCCCTCCAAGTTCCAGCACAATGCCCCTGACGCACTCAGCGACACTTCTTCCTCGGCGCCTTTCTGGTGTTCTGCCAGGCGAGCGTCAGCGCTTCGCCCAGGGCTTCCTCGTCGACCGACTTCAGGATGACCCGGGTACAGCCGTTGCGTCCCCAGGCGCCAGCCTCGGGCGTGAATGCGGCAGGATGATCCTCGATGAACAACGCCTGCTGGTCCGGCGTGAGCTTCACCATTCCGAACTGATCATCGGAATGAAGGGACGCGAAGATGCGCTTGTCGACGCGGAAGTCGGGGTGGCCCATGTGGGCGCCCTCAAGGGCGCCGTGGAGGGCCAGCGCCATCCGTCGAAACTGCTGGGCGGTTACGAACTGGGGGGCCACGGGCAAATTGTGCCACGTAATATGGGGAATCGAGCGGTTCTGGGTTCTGAGGTTCTAGAGGTTCTGGGTTCTGGTTCAGGGGTCCAGGTTCTGGTTCTGGGTTCACCGCGGGCGAAGCCGTGCGCAGGCGGCCGGAGTGACGCCTGACTGCGAAGAGAAGTTTGATGTATGGAAGCTGGCGTGGGAGCTGAAGCGTCGAGTGTTTGCATTTACTGCGATCAAGCCGCCAGCAGCGATCGCCGTTTCTGCGACGATATCCGGCGGGCGGCACGTTCGGCGCCGGATCTGATTTCGGAAGGGTACTACCGCTACAACCCGCGGGAGTTTCACCGGTTTCTCAATGACGCGAAGGCATCTCTCGGTGAAGTGCGCAATCAGTTGATGCACGCGCGGACGAGCGGCTGCTACGGAGGAGGAACTCGACGTTGCTCAATCTGGCAAATCGCGCCATCGGCGCCGCCAACGGCCTGCAAGCCTACCTCGAAAGTGCCCGCAGAAATTCCGGCCTCCACATCCCGACCCAGAGAATCCAAGCTCGGGCAACCTGGAACCGTAGACCTCAGAACGTAGAACCTCAGAACCCGAACCTCAGAACCCAGAACCAAGAACCCAGAACCGCTGGTTCACTCGAAAGGTGCGAAGTACCCCTCTCGCGTCCGGAGCTGGGCCTTCTGGGAGGGCGGGTTCTTCAGCTTGATCTCAACCTTCCTCCACTTGCCATCGCGCAGCGCGTTGGTGGGAACGTAACCGAGCAGATACTGACCGTGGATTTCCCTGGCGATGCTTTCGTACATCGGCTCGAGCTCTTTCATCGAGTCGGGAAACAACGCCCGCCCGCCGGTCAGCCGGGCAATTTCATTCAGGCGCGATTGCAGCATCAGGCGCGGCGACCCGCGGCCGGCAAAGAACCCGATGGGGTACACCGTGACATCCGAGGCGCGCAACGTGCGCAGCGTGTCGTCCCAGCTCCGCGAGCTGGCCGTATCGTCGCCGTCGGTATAGATGACGAGCACCTTCCGGCCCGTCTGATCGAACGCGCTGCCCAGGTACACCGTTGCTGCGTCGTAGAGCGACGTGCGTCCCTTTGCCTTGCCGTTGCGGATACGCTCGACCAGCCGTGGAAATTCCGCCTGTGAATACCTCGCCGCGCGCACGTCGTCGCTGAACTCGACGAGCGTGAAATCTTCCGCCTTGGGAAAGGTGTTGAGGAACTTGATCGCGGCGTTGCGCGAAAAACTCAGGTCGCGCTGCATGCTTTCGCTGATGTCGAAGAGGAGCCCGATGTGCAGCGGTACGGTGTCCTGGGCGGCGGAGGTGCTGAAATACGACACCGACTGGGGGGTGCCGTCCTCCTTCACCTCGAAGTCGTCGGCTTCGAGGTTCTGCACCGGCTCGCCGGCTCGATCCACGACCGTCACCGTAAATCCGGCGACCTCGATGCCCGTCTTGTAACGGAATTGCCCGTCGACCGACAAGCTGCTCAGCCCGACAAGGGCTGCTACGACAATCACCGATTGGCGAGGCCGTCTCATAAGGGGCGTATAATGGGTAGTTTACAGCGAGAGGTAAGGGGTTATCCGAAAGGCTAGGACAGATCTCCCTGGCACTGGAGCGAGAACACCGGGGGTAGGGGCCTCCGAATCACATATGAGGTGTCTGGCGGTTTGCCAAGACGAACTGGTGATCAGGATGCTCGACGAGATCCTGGCCGCCAGCATCGAGGTGGAGTTCCTGGTCGAGAGCCGCGCGCTCGCGCGCAAGCTCAAGGCTGCCGGCCTGCCCGTGACGGCCGGCGACGTGAAGCGCACGGACACCTACCTGAAGGCCGACATCTCCCCCCAGACCTGCATCATCATCGAAGACACCGGCCGGAAGTACCTGCACAAGATGATCGAGTCCGTTCGCGATG
This sequence comes from Vicinamibacterales bacterium, assembly GCA_963821395.1. Classification (GTDB taxonomy): domain Bacteria; phylum Acidobacteriota; class Vicinamibacteria; order Vicinamibacterales; family JAMQPK01; genus JAMQPK01. The sequence continues at coordinate 282,819 of CAWGDY010000003.1, forward strand.
CGGGCGGCGCGCTCATCTACGTCCTCGGGGTCGGCATCGCCAACGAGGATCGCGAGCAGCGCGCACAGGTGGTGCGCGACCATTTTTCCGACGTCTCGTACCTGTCGCTTTCCGAGCTCTTCGAAGCGCCGCTCCTCACCGAGTTCAGCCGTGCCCTGACACGGGCGCGCGTCCAGCAATACCAGCGCTACCTGGCTGACGCCGATCGCATTCTGATCTTGCTCCACAACGAACCAGACCCCGATGCGATGGCCAGCGGCCTCGCGCTTCGCACGGTGCTGCACCGTACGCGCACGACCGCCGTGATCGCCGCGCTCGAAGGCGTCACGCGTCCCGAAAACTTGCGCATGGTCAATCTCCTCGACATCCACGTCGAGACGATCGCGCCGGAGTCCATTCAAGAATTCGACCGCGTCTGCATGGTCGACGTGCAGCCGCACTATTTTCCGGGGCTGGACCGCGTCGATCTCGTCATCGACCACCATCCCGAGCAGCACGGCTACAATGCCGTCTTCAAGGACATCCGCGAAGATTTCGGCTCGACCTGCACGATCCTGACCGAACATCTGCGCGCCATCGACGCCAGCATCTCCGAGCGGACCGCCACCGCGATGCTCTACGCGATCAAGTCCGACACGCTGTTCTTCAACCGCCAGGCGAACCGCTGCGACATCGACGCGTTCTCCTATCTCTATCCGCTGGCCGACGCCAACCTGATTCGGAAGATGGAAGGCGCGGAAATCACCATGGAGCGGCTGCAATTGATTACCAAGGCCACGCGCCAGGGCCGCATGGTGGAACAGGTCTTTTCGGTCTTCCTCGGCGACGTGCCGCGCGACGATGCGATTCCGTATGTGGCGGATTTCTTTCTTCAGCTCGAAAACGTCCGGTGGACCCTCGTGTCGGGCGTCGTCAACGGCATGTTCGTCATGTCCGTTCGCAACCTCGGCTACACGAAGAACGCCGGCGATTTCGTGCGGCGCTATTTTGTCGACATCGGTTCGGCCGGCGGCCACCGGGCGATGGCGAAGGCCGTCATCGCGCTCGATGCGTTCCAGGCCCGCTTCGGCGCCATCGACGACGACATCGGCCGGAAGATGTCAGAACTGCTGCTGGAGTTCCTGCACGAAGCGACGGATGAGAAGAAGAAGAAAGAGCCGGTGGGCAGTCACTGAACTGATCCCTGTCATGGCAGATGGCAGATGGCAGATGGCAAAACGGAGCATGCCAGCTGCAATGCCATTTGCCATTTGCCATTTGCCATGACTGACTCGACGCGTCAGTCCCCTCCCCCCACGACCGGCTCGATGAACTGGCGGTACGCGTCCTCGTAGCCACGATCCATCAGCTCGCCCAGGCTCTGATAGCGATCCGATCGCTCGTCGTACGTGCCTTCGAAATCGAGAGGCCCAATCGGGTTGTGGCTCGGCTGGATGAGGAACAGCCCCTTGAATCGCTTCTTGTGCAGCGCGACGGCATCACGCACCCCCGTCGTCTCGGCGGCCGCAATCTGCTCTGCCACGCGCGAGCGCAGCGACCCTGTCGGCTTGCTCAAGCCGGTGCGGAGCGGAGCGATCGGAATCCGGGCAGACGACCACGACCTGATCGACGCCCGCGGCCGCGAGCTCTTCGAGCAACCGCGCCACCGCCCCGATGCGATCGCAGATGCGATGCGCTTCTCCCTTCCAGTAGCTCTCCGGCGAGAACGCGATGAGATGCGGCTCGGTGAGCACGGGAAGCGCCAGCGCCGCGGCCAGCGCATCCAGGATCTGACTGCGCCCGATGCCTGAGAGGTCCACGAGATCGCCGCGGCCCCGTTGAAAGAACGCCTGCCTGCGCGGCTCGGCAATCGCCGCGAAGACCAGATCGGTCCGCGTCTCCAGATCGAGCGTCGTCACGATGAGCTCGCGAAATCCGGGTTGTCCGAGGTTCTCGAAGAGCAGTTCCGCATATCGCCGGCTCAGCTCCGGCGCCGTCGGCTCTTTCGCTCTCACAGGTCCTTGAAAGAGCTGCCACATCGTCGCGCGGACGTGGCGGAGCCCCGGTTCGGCGCTCCACGGCGCGCCGATGATCCGCGCCCACCATCGGCCCCGATCTCGATGGCCGCCAGATCTGCCGTCCCGTCCACCGGCGAGCGTCGCCGGGACCGGCCGAACCCGGTATGCCGCCACCGCGAGCACCGCGAACGCGCCCGCAAAGCACAGCATGACCAGTCGCGGCACCACCGTCGGGAGCGCATCGGCCGAAAAGGCATACCGGACCATTTCCGTGTACGCCGAGGCCAGCCGGAGCCCGAGATCGACGTTGATCATCTGGACCAGAAAGCCCAGCGGATAGGCGACCAGTCCGGTGGCCAGCACGAGAAGAGGAAACGCGAGGACGGCGACTCCGGCAATCGCGATCGCCGCCGCCCACCGAAGCGCGGCGCGCCATTCGTACATCCGAATCGCGGGACGCCGCCGCCATACGCCGCCGTCTTCCCAGGCCTTGGCGCCGGCATCGATCGCGCCGAACAACGCACAGACGACACCCACACCTCGACCGCTCATGACGTCGATCTTGACGCCCGCCTCGTGCAGCGCGCGCAGCACGCCCGCGTGATAGGCGCCGCCCGTCCCGTTACCGGTCAGCAGGACCGCGGTTCTGAGTTGTGGTGAATAGCTCACGCCTCGTCGTGGATCGTGACGAGCTTGATGATCTCGAAATTGCGCGTGCCGCTGGGAGTCGTGACCTTGATCTCGTCCCCCGCGATCCTGCCGACAATCGCGCGGCCGATCGGCGAGCTGGTCGAGATGAGACCCTTCGCGGCGTCCGCCTCTTCGGGCATGACGAGCTGGTAGGTAATCGACTCGCCGTTATCTTCGCGGAGGTTCACGGTCGATCCAAAGGCCGCGCGATCGTGCGGAATCTTGTCGAGATTCATGATCGAGATCTCGGCAATGCGTTTCTTGAGCATCGCAATGCGCGCGTTGACGATGCCCTGGCGATCTTTGGCGGCCTGATACTCCGCGTTCTCGCGCAGGTCGCCGAGCTCGCGCGCGCGCTGGATTTCCTTCGGCAGCTCGTGGTGCAGCTCGCGCTCGAGCTCCGCGACTTCCTCTTCGAAACGCTTGAGGATCTTCGCCTTCATTCGAAGGAAGATCCTAACACATCTGTTATGCTCTCCAGATGACTGGAGCGCCGCACTCCAGCGTCAAACGCTACCGCGACCTCGCTCGTACTTCCCAGAAAAATGGTCTCGAACGCGAGATGCTGCTCGACGGCCCGCATCTGCTCTTCGAAGCGCGCAAGTCGGGCGTGAAGGTCGAGAGCGCCGCCTTCGAGCATCACGTCCTCGACGATCCGTCGCTGCGCTCACTGGCCCAGGCGCTCGTGGCGGACGGCGCCGACGTCCTGATCGTCTCCAGAAAAACGCTCGAGTCGATGAGCCCGGTGAAGACGCCAACCGGCGTCGTGGGCATCGCGCGCCGCTCGCTCTCGTCGCTCGACGGTGCGCTCGACGGCCCGTCCCCGTTGATCGTCGTCGCGCACGACGTGCAGGATCCCGGCAATGTCGGCGGCATCATGCGGTCGGCCGAGGCCGCGGGCGCCACGGCGTTTATCGCGACGCCCTCGACGGCCGATCCGCTCGGTTGGAAAGCCCTGCGCGGCTCGATGGGCAGTGCGTTCCGATTGCCGGTGGCGCGCGCCGGCTTCACGGAAACGCTCGCGGCCCTCGAACGGAAACGCATCGTGCCGGCCGCCCTGGTCCCGCGCGGCGGCGAGCCGCTCTTTGCGATTGATTTCAGAGCGCCGACCGCGCTCATCCTCGGTGGAGAGGGCCCCGGATTGCCACCCGATATCGTCAAGGCCATCGGGCGGCGGGTCTCGATTCCCATGGCCCCGGCCGTCGATTCTCTGAACGTCGGCGTCGCGGCAGCCCTGGTGTTGTATGAAGCCTTCCGGCAACGATCGTCCCACGGCAGGGCGAAAGCCCTGCGCCACCGAAACGCTGAAGCCTTGCCATGACCCCATGAGCCTATTCGAAGACCCGTCAACGGACTCCTCCCCGTCCCACATCGCCGGCACGCCTCTCGCCGAGCGGATGCGGCCGGCGACGTTCGACGAGTTTGTCGGCCAGCAGGACATCCTTGCCCCGGGAAAGCCCCTGCGCGAGGCGATCGAGCACGATCGCCTGCGATCGATCATCCTGTGGGGGCCGCCTGGCACCGGCAAGACAACGCTCGCCCGGCTGATTGCGAAGGCGACGCGCGCGCGGTTCGTCTCGTTCAGCGCCGTGATGGCCGGCATCAAGGAAATCAAGGACGTGATGGCGGCGGCAGAGACCTCGCGCCGCCAGATGAACCGGCGCACGATCGTCTTCGTCGACGAGATCCACCGCTTCAACAAATCGCAGCAGGACGCGTTTCTGCCTCGCGTCGAGGCCGGCGACATCGTGCTCATCGGCGCGACCACCGAGAACCCGTCGTTCGAAGTGAACGCCGCGCTGCTCTCGCGATCGAAGGTGTACACCCTTCGCGGCCTGACGGAAGCGGAAATCACCTCGATCCTCGATCGCGCTCTTCACGACAAGGAGCGTGGCCTGGGCAACGAACCGATCACGATCGGTGAAGGTGTGCTGCAGGCGATCGCGCGGTACGCCAACGGCGACGCGCGCGGGGCCCTGAACCTGCTCGAGCTGACGACGGCCGCCGCACCTCGCGACGCGGACGGCTCAACCCGACATCTCGGGCTCGAGACCGTGCAGCAGTCGGTGCAGAGGCGGGCGCTTCTCTACGACAAGAGCGGCGAAGAGCATTACAACATCATGTCGGCGCTGCACAAGTCGATGCGCAACAGCGATCCCGACGCGTCGGTCTACTGGCTCGCGCGCATGCTCGAGGCCGGCGAAGACCCGCTGTATGTCGCGCGGCGGTTGATCAGATTCGCGTCCGAAGACATCGGCAACGCCGACCCGCAGGCCCTTGCGGTGACGGTCGCGGCCAAAGACGCCGTGCACTTCATCGGCATGCCGGAGGGCAACACGGCGCTGGCACAGGCCGCGATTTATCTCGCCACCGCGCCCAAGAGCAATGCCGTCTATGTGGCCTACACCGAGGCGGCCGAGGATGCGGTGCGGGAGATTGCCGAACCCGTTCCGCTCCACATCCGGAATGCGCCGACTAGGCTGATGAAGGAGATGAACTACGGAAAAGGCTACAAGTACGCGCATGACGAAGCCGAGGGCATTGCCGACATGGACTGCCTTCCGCCGTCGTTGTCCGGCAAGACGTACTACCAGCCTACCGATCGCGGTTTCGAGGAAACGATTCGCAAACGACTCGCGGACTGGAAACGGGCACGCAAGAAACACGGAGAATGACCGCGGTGGAGCCACCGCAGACCCTCTACAACCAGCCGGCCACGCACTTCGCCATGCCGCTTTATCTGCGTTCCGACACAGAAGTCGAGCCGCAGGTCATTCTCGAGCTTGCGGAATTCTTTCTGTCCAATCTGCTCTTTCCATCAACGCGACTGACGGCGCTCCATACCAAGCGACCAGGTGATGGCGCGCGGCTCAATATGGGCGAGTTCACCCGCGCCCGATGGGACGCCGCACGGAAGAAGATTCTTCGCGGCGAATACGCCGTTGTCGAGATTCGAGGCGAAATACCCGACTTCCCACGCCAGAAGATCTGGTTTTCGTTGCACGTCAATCCCCCGGGCGGCGACGAGCGGCTCGTCGCGGGCACGATCGAAGTCCAGTGCAGCGTGTCGTATCTGCGACACGTCTCGGCATCGCCGGAACGTGTCGAAGCCCTGCTGACTCTCGCAAAGCTGGCATGGAGCCGGAGTACACGGCGGACCCGCCTACGGCTATGGACATCTGGCGATCACCCTTGCACGGCCGGCGTTCGACCCTCGAGCGCCGAAAGCGCCTGGGGCTCCGATGCCATGGGACTATGTCAAACCGCCCGAGCAGCGCGCGCACGCGGTGCCGATTGCGTTCGTCGGCAACGACATCGAAGGGAACCTCGCATCGTTGTATTGCGGGAATCGAGGAATCAAAGGCGCCTATTGGGCCAATCTTCTTTCCGCGGCCCACATCGATCTCGCCGGCGGCGAGGCAACTCTGAAGAGCCGGCTCGGCGGAATGAGGGTCGAGCCGCTCGAGCATGGAGGGCTTCTCGTCGTCGCCACCGAGACTCCGTTGCCCGAGGATGGCGACGAAACACGCGAGACATTTTTGCGGCTCGACGAGGCCCTCAGGCCAGCGTTCTTGTCGCGCGACGAAACGCCGGAAATGAAGCGCGGCATGCTCGGGTACTTCTATCGGGAACGCCCACCCTTGAGGTAGACTGCCGCCGTGAATCGCCGTGACCTGTTCAAAGCCGCTCTTCTGACGCTTCTGCCGCGGCCTGCGATGGCCGCACCAACGGTGTCGACACTCATCGGCACTGGCGCCGCTGGATTCTCTGATTCTCAGGTGAGCAATCCCTACGGCGTCATCATCGGCCGCGACGCGGGCTGTATTTCTGCGACCTCGACAATCAGCGCATCCGCCGCTTCGATCTGAAGACCCGCGCCACGCGGACGATTGCCGGCGACGGCCAGCGCGCCTACAACGGCGACGGCGGACCCGCCACGTCCGGGTCGCTGAACATGCCGCACGAGGTCGTCTTCGATGCACGAAACCACATGTACATCGCCGAGCGCGACAACCATGTGGTGCGAAAAGTCGACGGCGCGACGGGCGTCATCTCGACGCTCGCGGGAACGGGCAGCGCGGGATTTTCAGGGGACGGCGGACCCGCATCGAAGGCCCAGCTCAGGCAGCCGCACAGCATCGCGATTGGCCCCGATGGCCGGCTGCTGATTTGCGACATCGGCAACCACCGCATCCGGGCGGTCGATCTGTCGACCGGCATCATCGAAACCATCGGAGGAACGGGCGAGCGGCTGCCGACACCTGACGGTGCGCCGTTGACAGGCACGCCGCTGAACGGTCCGAGAACGATGGTGATCGATCGCGACGGCACGATCTATCTCGCCCTTCGCGAAGGCAACCAGCTGTATCGCATTGCGCCGAAGACGCGCACGCTCCATCATCTGGCCGGCACCGGCGAACAAGGCTGGTCCGGAGACGGCGGTCCGGCGCGCACCGCGAAGCTGGCCGGACCCAAGGGCCTGGCGCTCGCCGGCCGAAGTCTTTACGTGGCCGATACCGAGAGCCACATCATCCGCCGCGTGAACCTCGACACGGGCATCATCACGACGGTGCTCGGAACGGGCGTGCGCGGTGACGGCCCGGAAACCGATCCGCTGCAGTGCAAGCTCTCGAGGCCGCACGGGGTCTTCGCCGATACCGATGGCACGCTGTATGTGACCGACAGCGAGGCGCACCGCATTCGCGTGCTGCGGCAGTGACGCAGGCCGCGGCTGCGCTCGCGCTTGCCGTCGCCTTCGCCTTTCCCAACCAGGACGGCTCGAGACTGCTGGCCACCGGCAACATCGCACAGCCGGCCATGCTGCGAACCGCTCTCTGCAGCAGCGGCCAGCGCCTGGCGGTCGAGTTCGAGCGCAGGCAGCCCGAAGGCAAGGACAGCACCGGCCGGCAATCCTCGTACAACTTCGCCAACTCAGCCGGCGCCGTGTTTCGCGTCCTTGGCGCGAACGCCAATCCGGACGCGTCGTGTCTCGTCGCGGACGAGGCGTTCCTGGCCGGCACGACAGTGGTTCCGTTGACGCGCCCGCCACAGGATGCGCGCTGCTCGAAAGCCCAATACCCGGCGATCCAGGCCATCAAATCACGGCCCGTGGTGGCCTGCTGGCCAATCGGCGCGTCGCCAGGGGGTGTGCAGGTTGCGATCGTCGAGTTCGCGCGCCGTCTGTCGGACGCGCTCGCCAGCCTCGTCGTCACGGATGGCGATCGGCGTCTCTTTGTCGACTACCCGGCCCGCTTCAACGGCCCCGGCGCCGACCTGTGGCGTGCGGATGATGGCGGCGAGATTCACGCCGAAGGGTTCGAGGTGGTGTGTCTCCTGAAGCGCGGCTCGACCTATCTCCTGGCCATCGATTGGCGCGGCGCCGAAGGGAACGCCCTGTCCCTTCACATCGCGAACACTGGCGATCAGTTCAAGGAGACAATCACCGAGTCCTGGTACCGCTCACCCATGTAGACAGCGCTAAAGCGCTGTGCCAGCCAACGGCCGGACCGGGTGAGTCCGGCTAAAGCCGGCTACAGCTGGACAGCGTACTGCCTGCCTCCGGTGGCACAGGCCTTCAGGCCTGTCATCAGCGCTATGACTTCTGGCTGGTCGAGCGCACGATGAACCAGCCGACGAGGAACATCACGATGCCGACGTAGAACGGGTTCGGCTGTGGACCACTGGGACCGGCCATGAAGATGTCGACGAGCAGAATCCACATGGCGAAGACCTGCAGAAAGCGTCCGACATACCACAGCACGCCGGCCAGTCGTGGATTCATATCCGCTGGAAGTTCTTCTCGATCTCGCGCCGCGTGAGCCGCAGCATCACCGGGCGTCCGTGCGGGCACACCGACGAATACGCCGTGCGCCGGAGCTCTTCGAGAATGTGCAGCATTTTCTCGTGCGTCAGCGGATAGTTCGCCTTGACGGCGGCATGACAGGCCGTGGTGGCGGCAAGACGCCGCAGCGCATCGCCGACCTCCCTGCCCCGATCCAGACCTTCCAGGTCCTCCGCGAGCGCGCGCAATGCCACAACCGCATCCTCGCGTCCCAGCAGAGCTGGGACGGCGGTCAGCCGCAGCGTGTCGCCGCCGAAGTCGTCGACGCCAAATCCCAGGCGATCGAGATCGGCCGAGTGGCTCAACAGCGCCTGACGACTCTCGAGCGAGAGCTCGACCAGGACCGGATCCAGCAGCCGCTGGCTTTCGAGCCGGCCCGTCGTCAAACGCTCCATCACCCGCTCGAACAGCACGCGCTCGTGGGCGACGTGCTGGTCGATGATGGCGATGCCATCGGCATCGATCGCAATGATGAACGTGTCGCGGAACTGTCCCAGCGGCATGAGGGGTTTCAGCGGTTCTACGTTCTGGGTGCTGGGTTCTGCGTTCCAGGTTCCGGGTTCGAGGTTCGCGATCGCACCCGTCGCACCTAACGCATCCGCCTTCGCGCCGCCAAGGCCCATCGCTTCGGCGGACAAGCCCGATCGCACCCAATTGAGTCCATCGACTCGGATAGATGCCTCCGCTCAGCACGCCCGGAATCGACTGGGCCGCCGGCACCGGCTCGCGATAGCTCTCGGGCAGCAGCTGCAACTCGGGCACGACGCCCCTGCCGATGGCGTCGGCGATCGCATGCTTGACGCCCTCGTGCACGAACGACTGATCGCGAAACCGCACTTCGGCTTTCGTCGGATGCACGTTCACATCCACGCGGTCTGCGGGAATGTCGATGAAGAGGTGCACCTCGGGACTTCGCTCCTTGATCGAAGCGTTGCTGTACGCGTCGATAATCGCGTGGGCAATCGTCCGATCCTTCACGATGCGGCGGTTCACGAACACGTTCTGCGTCCCTCGCGTCGGTCCCTGCTCGGTGAGGGCGGCCACGAACCCTTTGATGCCGAACCCCGTCAGCGACTTGCCCACCGGCACCAGGTCGGGACGATCGCCGAAGATCTGAAACAGCCGATCCTCGAACTTCGCGACGACCGGCCAGTTCGCAAGGGTGCGGGGCCCGCTCGTGAGGGAGAATCCGATTTCCGGGTAGCCGAGCGCGAACTGCGTCACGACCCGCGACACCTGCGTGGCTTCGCCGGTGTCGGTCTTGAGAAACTTCCGGCGCGCCGGCAGGTTGTAGAACAGGTCGCCGACTTCGATGGACGTGCCTTCGGGAGTGCCGATCTCCTGAACCGAGGCGACCGCGCCGCCGTTGACCCGAATCTCGGTCCCCGCCATCTCGCCGCGCAGGCGGGTCTTCATGACGAAATGCGAGACCGACGCAATGCTGGGCAGGGCTTCGCCGCGGAAGCCGAGCGTGTGGATGGCCGCGAGATCGTCTGCCCGCCGGATCTTGCTCGTCGCGTGACGCTCGAGCGACAGGCGTGCATCTTCGGGGCCCATGCCCTCGCCGTCGTCTTCGACCCGCACGAGACGCTTACCGCCCAGCTCGATGTAGACCTGAATGCGCCGCGCGCCGGCGTCGATCGCGTTTTCGACGAGCTCTTTGACGACCGAGGCCGGCCGCTCGACCACTTCGCCGGCAGCAATCTGGTTCGCTAAATCCGATGGCAGGAGGTTGATGCGGCCCATGACAGGGCTAGGGACTAGGGCTTAGGGCTTAGGGCTTAGGTCTGCAGGCTAAGGGCTCAGGAGCGTTCAGCTCGTTCTAGGCCCTAATCCCAAAGCCCTAGCATCCCTAAGCCCTCGTCAGCGTCAGTCCCCGACTTTGACCGACAGGGCGGCTTGCGCGGCCGCCAACCGCGCCACCGGGACGCGATACGGCGACATCGAGACGTAATTCAGTCCGACTTTCTCGAAGAAGTGAATCGACGAGGGGTCGCCGCCGTGCTCGCCGCAGATGCCGAGCTTGATGTCGGGGCGCGTCGCGCGTCCCTTCTCGACGGCCATGCGCACGAGCGACCCGACGCCGACCGTGTCGATGGTGCTGAACGGATCCTTCTCGAGAATCTTCTTGTCCTGATACGCGCCCAGGAACTTGCCGATGTCATCGCGCGAGAAACCGAAGGTCGTTTGCGTCAGATCGTTCGTGCCGAACGAGAAGAACTGGGCTTCAGTGGCGATCTCGTCGGCCGTCACGGCGCCGCGCGGCACCTCGATCATCGTGCCCACGAGATAGTCAATCTTCACGCCCTTCTCTTTCATCGTCTCCGCCGCCACGCGATCGACGATCGTCTTCTGGTCGCGCAGCTCCTTCACGAGTCCCACGAGCGGAATCATGATCTCGGGCACCACCTTCAGCCCTTCCTTCTTCAGCTGGATGGCCGCCTCGATAATCGCCCGCGTCTGCATCTCGGTGATTTCAGGATAGGTAATCCCGAGGCGGACGCCGCGATGGCCGAGCATCGGGTTGAACTCGTGCAACTGCTCGACGCGCGCGAGCAGCTTCTTCTTGCTCTCGAGCTCCTTCTTGTCGCCGTTGGTCACCTCGAGCTTGGCGATCTCGACCATGAGATCTTCGCGCTTCGGGAGAAACTCGTGCAGCGGCGGGTCGATCGTCCGGATGGTCACCGGCGATCCGTGCATGGCCTTGAACACGCCGTAGAAATCCGCGCGCTGCATCGGCAGCAGCTCGGCGACCGCCTTCTTCCGATCGGCCAGGTTGTCCGCCAGAATCATGCGCTGCACGATGGGCAGCCGATCCTCGCCGAAGAACATGTGCTCGGTGCGGCAGAGTCCGATGCCGCGCGCGCCGAACGCGTAGGCCAGCTCGGCCTGGTCCGGCAGGTCCGCGTTCGCGCGGATGCCAAGGCGGCGTGACTTGTCGGCCCACTCGAGAATCTTGTTGAAGCGGCGGTAGATGTCCGATTTCTTCGCATCCAGCTGGCCGTTCACGACCTGCAGAATCTCGCTCGGCTTGGATGCCATCTTGCCGAGCTTGATCTCCCCCTTGAGACCGTCGAACGATACGAAGTCGCCTTCCTTCACCACCTTGTCGCCGACGGTGAACGTCCTGTCTTTCTCGGAAATGTTCAGCGACCCGGCACCGACGATCGAGGGCTTCCCCATCTGGCGGCCGACAACCGCGGCGTGAGACGTCATGCCGCCGGTGGCGGTCAGGATGCCCTGCGCGACGTGCATGCCGTGAATGTCGTCCGGAACCGTTTCCTTGCGGACCAGAATCACCTGCTTGCCCTGCCGCGTCCATTCGACGGCGTGGTCGGCCGTAAACACCACCTGGCCCGATGCGGCCCCGGGCGACGCCGGCAGCCCCTTGGCCAGCACCGGTACCTTCGACCACTCGGTCGGATCGAACCCAGGCGAGAGCAGCTGCGACAACGCCTCGGGATCGACCAGGAGCAACGCCTCCTTCGGCGACACAATCTTCTCGTCGGCGAGGTCGGTCGCAATCACCACGGCGGCATAGCCGGTGCGCTTGCCGCTGCGCGTCTGCAGCATGAACAGCTTCTCGTCCTGGATCGTGAACTCGAAGTCCTGCACGTCCTTGTAGTGCTTCTCGAGCCGCGTGGTGATCTCGCGCAGCTGCTTGTACGCCTTCGGCAGCACCGCCTCGAGCTCGCGGATCTGCTGCGGCGTGCGGACGCCCGACACGACGTCTTCGCCCTGTGCGTTGATCAGGAACTCGCCGTAGAACTCCTTCGCGCCGGTGGCCGGGCTCCGCGTGAATCCGACGCCCGTCGCCGACCGATCGCCCGTGTTGCCGAACACCATCTGCTGGACGTTCACGGCCGTGCCGATGTAGTCGGGAATGTCGTAGATGCGGCGGTACTCGATGGCGCGGGGATTCTGCCAGGATCGGAACACGGCGTTGCGCGAGCCCTTGAGCTGCTCGATCGGGTCCTGCGGAAAAGACTTGCCGGTCTTCTTCTGCACGACCTGCTTGTAGCGGGCGATGACATCGCGCAGCGCGGCCTCGTCGAGGTCCGTGTCGGCCTTCGCGCCGCGCGCCTTCTTCACGGCATCGAGTTCGTGCTCGAACACGTCTTTCCCGATCTCGAGCACGACGTTGCCGAACATCTGGATGAAGCGGCGATAGCTGTCGGCCGCGAATCGTCCGTTGCCGGTCTCGGCTTTCAGCGTTTCAACGGTCGCGTCGTTCAGGCCAAGATTCAGAATCGTGTCCATCATGCCGGGCATCGAGAACTTCGCGCCCGACCGGACCGACACGAGCAGCGGCTTCTTGGTGTCGCCCAGCTTACGGCCGGCCGACTTCTCGAGCTTCCGCAGGTTGTCGATCATCTCCTTCTCGATCGACGCGGGAATCTTGCCGCCTTCCTTGTAGTAGATGCTGCAGACGGGCGTCGAGATGGTGAACCCCGCGGGCACCGGCAGCTTGGCGTTGGTCATCTCCGCGAGGCCCGAGCCCTTGCCGCCGAGCAGATCCTTCATCGTGCGATCGCCGTCGGCCTTGCCGTCGCCGAAGAAATATACGTACTTGCCGGGCTTCGCCAGCTTCGCGATCTTGTCGGTCTCGAGGGGTTTCTTCGCTGCCACTTTCTTTGCCATTCGACTGTCTACTCCGTCTCCGAAACAATTTCGGAAATATCCGCGATGCGTAAGATTTGCTGTTCGAGACGCTTCATGAGACGCAGGCGGGCCTTTCGCAAGGCGAGGTCATCTACCATCACAAAGATTTCGGTGAAGAATCGATCGACTGCAGGACCGAACTGGGCCGCCTCGACGAATGCGCGGCGCAAATTTTCCCCCGATTTCAGCACGCTGTCAATCACCGGACCGCGCGCGTCGAGCTCCTGCAGCAACGCGATCTCCGCAGGTTCCTTGAGCAGTTTCGCGAGCGGCGGCTCCGTCGTCTCCGACAACGCCGGCATCGCAGCTCGCGCGCGATGTTCTTCACGCGCTTGAAGGCGACCGCCAGCTTCACGAAATCGGGAGAGCTCGTGAATTCCGGCAGCACTTCGAGCCGCTTCAGCGCATCGGCCGGACTCAGGTCGCCGAACTCGGCTCTCTTGCAGCACCGCGCGGACGTTTCGGACGTCGAATCCGCGCTGCTCGAGCACATAGCGATAGCGCTCGAGCAGGAACGCGTCCATGCGCCTGACGCGCATCGGCCGGCCATTGGTCGACTGGCGCGAAACGGCTCGAGCCGCCTCGTCGAGCAGCGTGTCGAGCGTTGGCCGCACGGCCAGCCCCGTCAGCGCCGGCAGATCGACGAGGATCTTGAAAATGCCGTGCGCCTGGCGTCGCAACCCGAACGGATCGCGCGAGCCGGTCGGCTTCTCGCCGGCGTAGAACATGCCGACAACCGTATCGAGCTTGTCGGCCAGCGAGACGGCCGCCCAGGTGACGGCCGCATCGCCCAGCTGCTGGCGCGTGGGTGGCGCATCGGGCGTGATCGCGTCGGGCAGATACTGGTAGTAGATCGCCTTCCACACGGGCTCCGGCTGCCCATCCTCGCGGGCGTAAATGCCTCCCATCACGCCCTGCAGCTCGGTCAGCTCGGCCACCATCTCGGTCGCGAGGTCGGCCTTTGCCAGACGGCCGGCCGTGGCGGCCGCTTCTGCCACGTCGGGCGACGCCAGCGGCCCGGACGCGATCCATCGTGCGAGGTTCTCAACGCGCTGGGCCTTCTCGAAATAGGTGCCGAGCTTCTTGTGAAACCGGATCGTCTTCAGCCGCTCGAGACGATCGTCGAGCCGGTGCTGGCGATCGGCGTCCCAGAAGAAGCGCGCGTCGCGCAAACGGGCTCCCAGCACCCGCTCGTAGTTGCGAGCCACGTTCTTCTCGTTCCCGGCATCGGTGTTGGTGACGACGAGAAACGCCGGCTTCAGGTGACCGGCATCGTCGACGACCGGAAAGTTGTGCTGATGGTGAATCATCGTGGTCGTCAGCACTTCTTCGGGCAGCGACAGAAATTCACGCGCGAAGGTCCCCGCCATGACGGTCGGGTACTCGATCAAATCGGGCACCTCGTCGAGGAGCGTCGAATGCAGCATCGCCGCGCCACCCACGCGTCCGCCGAGGCCGCGCGCCTTCGCCTCGAGCGTCCGCCCGATGCGATCCTGCCGTTCCTGCCGATCGAGGATGACGAAATGCTCCGCGAGGCGCGCCTGATAGTCGTCGAACGTCCGCACCTTGACGGCCCGCCCGGCGCGCCCGCTGGTCGTCAGAAAACGATGGCCGTAGGTGACGGCCGCCGAGACGACCTCCTGCACAGCGGCCGATTCCGAGAGCTCCGTCCGGCGAATCGTGAACGGCACAACGCGGCCACCGTAGAGATAGAGAATCCAGCGAATCGGCCGGCCGAACAGCAGCTCGCCCTTGCCATCTTCCAGATAGGCGTCCCAGTGCATCGCCTTCGGGAAGCTGAACGAGCGAAGCGTCGTCGCCAGCACGTCGGGCAGCACGTCGACGGCCGCCTTGCCGCGCTGGTGCCGGCGATACCCCAGATACGTCCCCTTCGGCGTCTCCACGCGCTCGAGGAGGTTGACGTCGACATTGTTCTTGCGCGCGAATCCGACAGCCGCAGGCGTGGGCTGACCCGCCGCATCGAAGGCGGCTCCCACCGGCGGCCCCGTGAGAACTTCGTCGATGTCGTTCTGACGCTCGGCGATTTTCGCGATCCGCGCGGTCAGCCGCCGGGGCGTGCTGTAGCTTTCGATGGGCGCGTCCGGGTTCAACCGGTGCGCCCGCAACGCGCCGTCGATCCCGTCGCGAATCTGGCGCGTCAGGCCGGGCAGCCACGAGGCGGGAAGCTCTTCCGTGCCGAGCTCGAGCAGCAGTTCTCGATCCATTACGTCAGTTCCGGCTGCTCCACAGCCGGTGTCCCCTGCTCGCCCGCGGCGTAGGCCTGCGCGATGGCGATCGCGATCTGGCGCACGCGCAGAATGTAGGCGGCACGCTCGGTCACGCCGACGCTGCCGCTCGAGTCGAGAATATTGAAGAGGTGCGAACACTTGAGCGCGTGTTCGAGCGCCGGCAGAATAAGGCCGCTCTTCAACAGCCGCTCGGCCATCCACGTAGTACTTGTCGAACAGATCGCGGTGGAACGCGGCGAACTCGTCGCGCGACATGCCGTCGACCTGGCCGTACACATACTTCGACTGCTCGATCTCTTCACGCAGCCGCACCTCGCCGTACTTCACGCCGCCTCCCCACTCGAGGTCGAAGATGTTCTCGACCTTCTGCAGGAGCATCGCGATGCGCTCGAGCCCGTAGGTCAGCTCGGCGCTGACGGGCGCCAGCGTCACGCCGCCCACCTGCTGGAAATACGTGAATTGTGTGATTTCGAGACCGTCCAACAGCACCTGCCACCCGATGCCCCAGGCGCCGAGCGTCGGCGACTCCCAGTTGTCGTCTTCGAAGCGGATGTCGTGCGCGCGCGGATCGATGCCGACCGCTTCGAGGCTCTGCAGATAGATCTGCTGCACCTCGTCGGGCGCCGGTTTGAGAATCACCTGAAACTGGTGGTGCTTGAACACCCGGTTCGGATTCTGACCGAAGCGTCCGTCATCGGGGCGCCGCGACGGCTGCACGTAGGCCACGTTCCACGGTTTCGGCCCGAGCACGCGCAGCAGCGTTTCCGGGTGCGAGGTGCCCGCGCCCACTTCGAGGTCGAGCGGCTGCTGGATGATGCACCCCTGCGACGCCCAGAACGCACTCAGTTTCAGAATGAGATCTTGGAGGGTCACAGCCGCGTCATGTCCTTTATCACTTTGAGCGATCGAGGCTCGCGCTCGAGGTGCATGGCAATGACGCTGCGATGCAGCGACTCGAGCTCGCGCAGCATCGCGCGGTCGGCGGTCATGCCGGTCAATTCCTGCGGGCCGATCTTGCGTGCCGCGCTCAGAAACGACTGCGCTTCGGGCGAGAGCGTCTGCACCCGCGCCGCCGGATACACACCCTGCAGGCTGAGCAGCCAGAACTCGAAGTACCGCGTCAACGGCTCTGGCGGCACCCCGGCCACGAGCGCTTCGACCATCGACACCCCGAGGCGATACAGCCGCTCGTCTTCGTGGCTTTCGGCCGCCCACTCGTCGATGAGCTCCGCGAAATAGGCCGCGCAGCCGAGCGCCTCGATGGTGCCGCTCGACAACGCCGAACGCGACGCCTCCGAATAGTTCAGGTTCACCAGCTCGCGCCGTTCCTTCTCGAAATACGCCACCCTGACGTGCGTCAGCGGCTCGAGCGCGCCGACGAAATTCGATTTCGGCCGCCGCGCACCCCTGGCCACGCCGCGCTTCTTGCCGCGATCGCGGGTTAGAAACACGACAATCCGGTCTGCCTCGCCGAGCTTGTAGGTTCGGAGGATGAGCGCGTCGGCACTGTAGAGAGGCATTTATCAGGGGCCCCGCCTTCGCCAAGGCTTGCGGCGGGCAAGGCCCTTATTCTACCCCGCGCGTTGGAAGAACCGCGTGAACAGGGTGGCGAGTCCGAGGAACGACGCAAACCCCGCGACGTCCGTGAATGTGGTGATGAACACGGCCGACGCGAGGGCGGGATCGATCTTGAGCGCTTTCAAACCCAGCGGAATCAACGTGCCGGCGAGGCCGGCGACGAAGAGATTGACGACCATCGCCATGGCCAGGATGATGCCCAGCCGGGCGTCGCCGTTCATCACCGAGGCGACGACCGCCGCGATCGAGCCGACGACAAGGCCGTTGCCGATGCCGACCAGCAGCTCCTTCCCGAGAGCCTTCTTCGAGTTGCTCCAGGTGAGCTCGCCGAGCGCGATGCCCCGGACGATCACCGTCAGGGTCTGGGTCGCCGCGTTTCCTCCCATGCCGGCCACCACGGGCATGAAGATGGCCAGGGCCACCCAGCCGCTGATCGTGTCCTGGAACAGACCGACGACCGCCGCGGCCAGAAACGCGGTGGCGAGGTTGACGATCAGCCAGGGCATCCGCTTGCGCAGCGACTCGGATGCCGGCGTGAAGACCCGCTCGTCGCTCGACACGCCCGCCAGGCGGTAGAGGTCTTCGGTCGCCTCGTCCTTGATGACGTCGATCACGTCGTCCACGGTAATGACGCCGACGAGCTTGTTCGCCTCGTCCACGACAGGAATCGCCAGCAGGTTGTAGGAGGCCACGAGGCGCGCGACCTCTTCCTGGTCCATGTCGACCCGGGCACTGCTCGGGTCGGGCGTCATGATTCTCTTCAGGGGCGTCTCGGGCGACACGAGCAGCAGCCGCCGCAACGACGTCACCCCCACCAGGTGCCCCCGTTCGTCGACGATGTAGAGATAGAAGACCATCTCGACGTCGCGCGCGCTCTGCAGGGCCGTGATGGCTTCGCCCACCGTCATGTCCTCGGACGAGGCAAAGACGTGCGGGTTCATGATGCGGCCCGCCGTCTGCTCGGGGTACTCGAGGAGGTTCTCGACCTCGCCCGATTCCTTGCGGCCCATCAACTCGAGGACGGCCGTCGACAGCTCTTCGGGCAGGTTGTCGATGATGGCCGCCGCATCGTCTGACGGCAGCTCCTGGACGAGCTTGGCGATCTCCTCGGCCGAGCGGCCCGCCAGCAGTTGCGCGGCAGCCTGGGGCCCCAGCTCGCTGAGGGTCTCCATCGCGAGCCGGCTGTTGCGTTCGACCAGCACCGAGAAGGAAGCCAGGCGGTCGCGTTCGGGAAGCTCGCCGAAAATCTGTGCGAGATCGGCCGGATGTTGCTTTTGAAGAAGATTCGACAGGTTGGCCGTGGCGCCAACCCTGAGGAGGCGCTTCACCGAGTCCAGAACGAGATCGACCTTCCTTTGCGGCGGCATACGAACCCGTTACTGTAACACGCGCGATTTGGTGATTAGAAGGGCTCTTGGTAGCATCACTCCAACAAATCCAGCGGAGCCGCATCATGAATACGAACCTGTTTCGGACCTTGGTCGCCGGTCTCGTCACGTTCCTCGCCCTCGGCTCGTTTCAACCGTTGACCCGCTCGTTCGCGCAGCAACCTGCCGGACGACGTCGCGATCGACAACGACGACATCGGCGGCGTCGTCACGAGCCCCAAGGGACCTGAAGCGGGTGTCTGGGTCATCGCGGAAACCCGCGACCTCCCCGTCCGCTACATCAAGAGCGTCGTCACCGACGACCGCGGCCGATTCGTGATTCCCGATCTTCCGGCGGCAAATTACCAGGTCTGGGCGCGTGGTTACGGTCTGGTTGACAGTCCGAGGGCCTCAACCAAGCCTGGACAGCGGCTGGCCATTACAGCGGTGATCGCACCAAGCGAGGCCGCCGCCGCGCACTATTACCCCGCGATCTACTGGTATTCGATGCTGACGATCCCCGCCGCCGATCAGTTCGGCGGCAAGAGCAGCATTCCCCCGCGCCTGACCCAGATGAACTGGATCAGCTCGATGAAGAACACCGGCTGCGTCGGCTGCCATCAGCTCGGCCAGCAATCGACGCGGACGATTCCCGCGGTGTTCGGCAAGTTTCCCTCGTCCGCCGACGCGTGGCGTCGACGGGTGCAGGCCGGCCAGTCCGGTCAGCAGATGCTCGGGCAATTGACGGCTCTCGGCGATCTCGCGTTCGCCAACTACGGCGACTGGACGGATCGAATCGCCAAAGGCGAGCTGCCGTTTGCCAAGCCGCCCCGGCCACAAGGTGTCGAGCGCAACATCGTCGTGACGCTGCGCGACTGGATGACCGACAGGCACTATCTGCACGATCTGATCGCGAGCGACCGCCGCCATCCCACTGTCAACGCCTACGGACCGCTGGTCGGATCGCCCGAGTACAGTTCCGACACGCTGCCGATCCTCGATCCCATCAAGAACGTGACGACGACATTCAAGGCCCCGGTGCGTGATCCCAACATGCCCTTGAACCTCGGGCCTGGACATGCGGCCGCGCTCGATGCGCTGCAACCGTCGGCCTATTGGGCCAGCGATCGAATCTGGGAAACGCGCGTCAACAATCACAACTCGATGTTCGGCCGCGACGGCCGGGTGTGGCTGGCGGCCTCGGTGCGCGGCGACGAGAATCCGGCTTTCTGCAAAGAAGGGTCGGACCATCCGTCGGCCAAGGCGTTTCCGATGGACCGCGCCATCCGCCACATCGCGGTGCTCGATCTCAAGACGCAGAAGTACAGCTTCGTCGAGACCTGCTTCTCGACGCACCACCTGCAATTCGGCTACGACGCGAACGAGACGCTCTGGACGAGCGGCGGTGGTCCGGTCGTTGGCTGGGTCAACACGAAGATGTTCGACCAGACCGGCGACGCGGCGAAATCGCAGGGATGGACGGCGCTCGTGCTCGACACCAACGGCAACGGCAAACGGGACGCCTACGTCGAAGCCGATCAGCCTGCCGATCCGACGAAGGACACGCGCATCATGTCGCCCTTCTACTCGATCATGCCGAGTCCGGCCGACGGGTCCATCTGGGGAGCGACGATGGGCGTGCCTGGCGCAGTGGTGAGGATTGCGCCTGGATCGAACCCTCCGGCAACGGCGCTTGCCGAAATCTACCGCGTGCCGCTGCCTGGTTTCGGCGCGCGCGGCGCCGACATCGACAGCAAGGGCGTCGTGTGGGTCTCACTCGGCAGCGGCCACATGGGCAGCTTCGATCGGCGCAAGTGCAAGGGGCCGCTCAACGGACCGAAGGCGACGGGCGACCATTGCCCCGAGGGCTGGTCGTTCCATCAGTATCCCGGTCCGGGCTTCAAGGGCATCGGCGAGAACAGCGCCGAGTCGAGCTACTACTCGTGGGTGGACCAGCACAACACGTTCGGCCTCGGTAACGATGTGCCCATGTCTACCGGCAACCTGAACGACGGCATCATCGCGTACGCCAACGGCCGGATGGTCGTCATTCGCGTCCCCTATCCGATCGGCTTCTACGCCAAGGGCTTCGACGGGCGCATCGACGATCCGAAGGCGGGCTGGAAAGGGACGCGGGCTCTGGGCCGCCAACGGCGACCGCACGCCGTGGCTGATTGAGGGTGGCAAGGGCACCAGACCGTTCGCGGCGCACTTCCAGTTGCGCCCCGATCCGCTGGCGAAGTAATCGTCGCCAGCGGTGTCAGCCTGCTTGAACGATCTCGACCAGGCCAAAGCCTTCTTTGCGCCCCGCCGTCGCGAGCCGTTCGTCGAGCGTGACGATGTCGAGCGTGGCGGGGCGCCCTTCGGCCGCCACGAACGCGGCGGCAAGCTGCAAGGCGTCGGCTGCGCGTAGAGGATGAACGCGCAGGAACCGGACCGCGGCTTCACGTACTGCGTCGCTGGGATCGACTTCGTGCCAGCCTTGCGAGAGCTGAGCCAGCCGGTCGAACGCGTGTGACGCGCCAGCGCTATCGAGCGCTGCGTCGCGCTCGAGTCGGGCGAGAGCGGATGCGCACTCGATGTGTGTTCCCCACCAGACGAGCATCGCAGAATCGTCCGCCGCCACGGCTTGCAGTCGAGCCGTTGACGGTTCTGTCAGCAGCAGGGGGACAACGGCCGACGCATCCCAGAACTTCATCGTCCAGTGCGGCGCTCCTCGAGCAGGGTCTTGACCCCCGAAGCCGCACCCTTCGGCCGCGGCGGCTTCGTCGCGAAAAGATTCATCGCCATTGGCGAGCGAGCAGGGCGGACGATGCCTCCCCGCACGAGCCGGGAAAGTTGACCGGTCGAATCACCAGCGACCTCGGTCACCGGCTCGAGTCGGGCAACCGGGCGTCCGCGGTCAACGATCAGCACGGGGGATCCTGCCTTGACCCCGTCGATCAGCGCGCTGAAGTTATTCTTGGCATCGGTGATACTAGCCTTTTTCATAAAAGATGGCTATTATAGCCTTCTTGTAATTTCCTATCTAGCCTTATTAAGTGCCGCGGCAGGGCTGAAGCCCTGCGCTACCGGGAACCTGCGCACGGATGACTTGCGACTTACGACTTTCGACTTGCGACTGGAGACTATTCCCCGTCCGGTCCCTTGACCCCGAGGCGATCCAGCATTCGCGTGTCCTCGCGCCACTCTTCGCGCACGGCCACGCGAAGGTCGAGAAACACCTTCTTCTGGAAGAAATCCGCCATCTCCTTGCGGGCGGCCGTCCCGATGGCCTTGATCATGTCCCCGCCCCGGCCGATCACGATCGGCTTCTGCGATTCGCGCTCGACCAGAATCGTCGCGTAGATGCGGATTCGGGGATCCTCGTCGCTGGGCTCCTCAAACTGATCGATGAGCACCGCCGTTGAGAACGGCAGCTCGTCTCGCGTCTGCCGCAGCACCTGCTCCCTGACCATCTCCGCGGCCATGTCGCGTTCGGGCTGATCGGTCAGGTAGTCCTCGGGGTACAGCGCCTCGCCGTCGGGCAGGGCGTTCAGCAGGACTTCCTCGAGGTGCGCGACGTTGTCGCCCGTCGTGGCCGACACCGGGACGATGGCCTCCCAGTCGCGCTCCTTGCTCAGCTGGTCGATGATCGGAAGCATCTTGTGCTTCTTGATGAGATCGACTTTGTTGAGGATGAGGACCACCTTCGCCTGCGTGTCCTTGACGAGGTTCAGGAGGAAGCGGAGACCCGCGCCAGCGCTTTCAGACACGTCGACCACAAGGCCCACGACATCGACTTCGGTAAGCGTCTCGACGGCCGTATCCACCATGCGCACGTTCATGCGATGGAGGGGCCTGTGGATCCCTGGCGTGTCGACGAACACCACCTGTCCGGTGTCGTAGTTCTTGACCCCGAGAATCCGCCGGCGCGTGGTTTGGGGTTTGTCCGAGACGATGGCGAGCTTGGCGCCGACGATCCGGTTCAGAAGAGAAGACTTGCCCGCGTTGGGGCGTCCGACGAACGAGACGAATCCGGCCTTCACGTTACTCCCGGGGGCCCAGAACCCGCTCCTCGCCGGCGGCCTGGGACACGGCTTCGCCACGCACCGATCGCGCTTCCAGTTCCATCACGCGCGTAATGCGGACTTTTCGCACCCGCCGCCGCTCGGCATCGAGGACGACGACGTGCAGGCCGTCGATATCGAACGCCTCGCCGACGGCCGGAACGTGGCCGAGGTGGCTCAACAGGAAGCCGCCAACCGTTTCGAACCCTTCGCGCTCGATCGGCACGTTCAGGCGATCCACGATCGTGTCGACGTCTGCCTTGCCGCTGAACACGAACGAGCCGTTGCCCTCGTCCACGACCGGCTCGGCCTCGACGTCGTACTCGTCGCGAATCTCGCCGAAGATCTCCTCGACGAGATCTTCCAGCGTGACGAGCCCCGCCGTCCCGCCATATTCGTCCACGACAATCGCGCTCTGGATGCGCTGCCGCTGGAACTCCCGAAGCAGCTCGCTCACGAGCTTGGTCTCGGGCACAAAGTGCGCGGGACGAAGGTGGTTGGTGATCGGCGCGTCGCCGTTCGGCACGTCGCCGAGGAGAATCAGGTCCTTCACGTACACGAAGCCGAGAATATTGTCGAGGCTCTCGCGGAAGACCGGGATGCGCGAGTACTCCTGCTCGCGGAACAGCGCGCGCAGATCGTCGAGCGTGGCATCCGCCTCGATCGCGACGATGTCGGGGCGCGGGGTCATGACCTCGCGAACGAGCGTATCGCCGAAATCCACGATCGACTTCAGGAGCTTGCGCTCCTCCTGGCCCGTTCCGGCGCCGGCGTCGTCGTCGCCCGTGCCGGTAATGACTTCGCCGTCGTCGTTCACCTCATCCCGGTTGACCGAGACCGATGCGGGGCGTTCGCGCTTCGAGCGGTTCAGAAGGTGCAGCAGCCCTGAGGTCACCGGGGTGAGCGGACTGCTGATTATCCGGAAGCTCGGCAGGAGCACTTCCAGCACACGCTCGGGATCTCTCGACACGATGAGAAACGGGATCAGGAACTCGCAGATCGCGCCAAAGGCCACCATCGAGCCCGCCAGGAGGACGACAGATCCAGGGCCCGATATGCCGATCGCGATGGCCAACAGGAGCACCACGAACCCTTCGATCAGGCCGAGCAGCGTGCGAAGCGGCAGGAACAGCAACAGGGGCTCCTGGAGGTAGCGCTCGAGGTCGGGCCCGCGGCCGCTGCCCTCGGCCAGAAGGCGGAGAGAGACGCGCATCAGCGCGTTGAAGGCCGCCTGTATGGTGCCAAGGTAAATGGCACAGCACGCCAGCAGGAAGAGAGTCAGCGGAATCATGTTCGCGGGGTGCCGCGCGCAATCAACCCGAGCGGCAGTCCGGCTTTGCGCCTGAGTCGCGCTTCAGCCCGAGCCATCCGCCCGCGGTCGCTCTCGTGATCGTAACCGAGAAGGTGCAAAAGGCCATGTAGGGCAAGAACCCTAACCTCGACCGCCAAGGAATGCCCGAGCATTTTTGACTGTTTATGGGCAATTCCGCGGGAAATGGCGATATCGCCCAGAAATGGCTCGGGCGGGATGCCCCCTCCGCCGAAAACCGCTCCCGCGCATTGGAAACGACAATACGTCCGTCGGCTCGTCCTTACCGCGGTACTTCCGGTTGAGCGCGCGGACCTTGCGTGTCAGAAAGAATCGCGACCGTCACCGAGCCGCGCGCCCGCTTCGGCGCTATCCGGGCGAGCCACCGTCCCAGTCCTTTCGCGCCCCCGCGCGTGGTGCCCTCTTCGACCACGCTGACATCCAGGCTCAGACCTGTCCGCCCTTTCCGGTGGTAAACGATTCGTACACCTTCACGATCTGCTGGACGAGCTTGTGGCGCACGACGTCGCGGTCGTCGAAATGAATGAACGAAATGCCCTCGACGTTCGAGACCACCTTCATCGCTTCAACCAGGCCGGACACGCGACCGGTCGGCAGGTCGATCTGTGTGATGTCGCCCGTGACGACCGCCTTCGAACCGAAGCCCAGTCGTGTGAGAAACATCTTCATCTGTTCCGATGTCGTGTTCTGCGCCTCGTCGAGAATGACGAACGCGTCGTTCAACGTACGGCCGCGCATGAAGGCAATCGGCGCGATTTCGATCGTGCCTCGCTCGATGAGACGCTCGGCACGCTCCACCTCGACCATGTCGTAGAGCGCGTCGTACAACGGCCGCAGATACGGGTTCACTTTTTCCTGCAGGTCGCCAGGGAGGAAACCGAGCTTCTCGCCCGCCTCGACGGCCGGCCGCGCAAGGATGATGCGATTCACACGTTTCGACAGCAGGAAGGACACCGCCTGCGCCATCGCGAGGTACGTCTTGCCGGTACCAGCCGGACCGATCCCAAAGACGATGTCGTTCTGCTCGATCGCCTCGAGATACCGCCGCTGGTTGACGCTCTTGGGCGCGACCCGGCGCTTGCCGGACTGCGTCTGCGTGGACTTCAAGAAATATTCGCGCAGATCGATGTCCGGATTGGTCGCGACGAGCTGCGCGGCGGTTTTCACGTCGCCGTTCGAGACTTTGTAGCCTTCCTGGAGGAGCGTGCCGAGCTGTGTGAAGAGCCGTTCGACTTTGGTGACGTCAGCCGGCGGGCCATCGACGATGACATCGTGTCCCTGCGTCCGCAGGCGGACGCCGAACTGCGACTCGATCGTCTTGAGATTCTCGTCGTAGGATCCGAAGAGCGTTTCAATCCCTTGTTCGGGAAGCGTGATTCTTGCCAATGTTGCTGGTCTGTCTCCTTGGCAGGGCTGAAGCCCTGCGCTACCGAAGTTAGTCTCGGCCCTGCGCTACCAGGGTTACTGAGCGGCCCGGCGCGACCGGACGTGTTGCTACTTTAGCAGGTCCGGCGCTCTCCTACCGTCGCTTCTCTCTCAGCTGGATGTGCAGCTCGCGCAGCTGCTTCTCGCCGACCGGCGACGGTGCACCCATGAGCAGATCCTCGGCGTTCTGCGTCATCGGAAACGCGATCACCTCGCGGATGTTGGGCTCCCTGGCCAGCAGCATCACGATGCGATCCACGCCCGGCGCGAGGCCTCCGTGCGGCGGTGCGCCGTACCGGAATGCATTCAGCATGCCGCCAAATCGCTTCTCCACTTCCTCGGGACCATACCCGGCGATCTGGAAGGCGCGCAGCATGACATCGGCACGATGGTTTCGAATCGCACCGCTCGACAGCTCCACCCCGTTGCAGACGATGTCGTATTGAAACGCCTTGATCGACAGCGGATCCTGGGTTCTCGAGCGCTTCCAAGACCGCCCTGGGGCATCGAAAACGGGTTGTGGCTGAAGGTCACCTGTCCCGTTTCCGGATCCAGCTCGTAGAACGGAAAATCGGTGATCCAGCAGAACTTGTACGTATTGGACTCGACGATGTCGAGCTCGCGGCCAAGATGCGTCCGCAGGCCGTCGACGGGCCGTCCGATTTTCGCCGGGCTTTCGGATACAAAGAAGATGGCGTCGCCGGTCTTCGCGCCGGTCGCTGCCTGAAGCTCGGCGCGCTTCTCTTCGGATAGAAACTTCGCAATCGGCCCCTTCGCCTGCTCGGCGAGCACCAGATACGCCACCCCGGCAAGGCCCAGCGCCTGACCGGCTTCGACCGTCTTGTCGAAGAAACTGCGCGATTTGTCCGCCGCGCCGGGCGCAACAATTGCCCGCACGACGCTTCCCGCAGCCACCGCCTTCGCGAACACCGCAAAGCCCGAGTCGCGGAAGATCCCGGTGACGTCGGTCGCCCGAATCGGGTTCCGCAGATCGGGCTTGTCGCTGCCGTAGGCCGTCATCGCCTCTTCATACGGGATACGAGGAAACGGCGGCGCCGTCACCTGCCAGTCCGAGAATTCCCCGAACAGTCCCGAGAGCACCGGCTCGATGGCCGCAAAGACATCATCCTGTTCGACAAACGACATCTCGAGGTCGAGCTGGTAGAACTCGCCCGGCGAACGATCGGCGCGCGCGTCCTCGTCGCGGAAGCAGGGCGCAATCTGGAAGTAGCGATCGAAGCCCGACACCATCAGGAGCTGCTTGAACTGCTGCGGCGCCTGCGGCAGCGCGTAGAACTGGCCCGGATGAACGCGGCTCGGCACCAGGTAGTCGCGCGCACCCTCCGGGCGAGCTCGACGTCAGAATCGGCGTCTGGTACTCCAGAAACCCCTGCTCGACCATGCGCCGCCTGATGCTCGAGATCACTTTCGATCGCAGGACGACGTTGCTGTGGATCTTGTCGCGGCGCAGGTCGAGGAAGCGGTAGCGCAGACGCTGCTCTTCTGGAATGTCCTGCGTGCCCGCCACCTGGAACGGCAGCGTATCGGCCGCCGAGAGGACGTCGATCCGATCGGCGACCACTTCGATGCGGCCGGTCGGCAGGTTCGGATTGATGTTCTCCTCGGTTCTCGCAATCACCCGGCCCGCCACGGTGATGACGCTCTCGAGCCGCACCGCTTCCGCCGCCTTGAACGCCTCGGAGTCGGGCGTGAAGACCACCTGCGTGACGCCGTAATGGTCGCGAAGGTCGATGAACAGCAGGTTGCCGTGGTCGCGCTTGCGATGGACCCAGCCGGACACGCGAACGTTCTGGCCGACGTGTTCCGGACGGAGCTGGTCGTTTTTGTGCGTGCGGTACTTGTTGCCGTTGCATTCGGTCACGTAATCCTTAGACGCGGGGCTCTGTTTTCTTTTTTAGAACGCTCGCGCGGGGCCCCACCCCCACGCTCGCTGCAGACCCGACGCTCTCGCGCTACGCGCTCGGCTCGGGCTAGTCACTTACAGTCCTGTCATGTCGGCGAGTCGCCCAACGTCGTGACAATGCAACGTGCGGCTTCTCCTCGGATATTGTCTGCTTCGTCTTGGTCGCAACGTTCCGCACCGTGACCGTGCCCGCCGCGAGCTTCGTCTTCTCCGACGATGGCGATGAACCGCGCGCGGCGCTGATCGACGTGCTTGAACACCTTGTCCATCTTCCTGGCCACATCGGGATACAAATCCACGCGAAGCCCCGCACGCCGGAGCCCGCTCGCCGTTTCCATCGCCAGGCCCTGCGCTTTTTCGTCGAGCGCCGCGACGACCACATCTACGGAGGACTGCTCCACCTGTGGCGGAAACATGCCGCGCTCCTGCATGACGACGAGGAGACGCTCGAGACCGAGAGAGAACCCGCACGCCGGAATCTCGGTGCCGGCGAACGTCCCAATCAGGTTGTCGTATCGCCCGCCACCCGCAATGCTGCCGGGAAGATCCTTGACGTTGATCTCCATGATCGTCCCGGTGTAGTAGCCCAGGCCGCGTGCCAGCGACGGATCGATTCTCAGCTTGTCACCGGCCCCGGTGTGCGCAGCCAACCGCAGAATCTGCGCGAGGTTCTCGAGCCCCGTGTCACCCGCCGCCGCAAATCCCGGCGCAATCGTATCCAGCCAGGAGGGTGGATGCTGCGCGCCAATCCAGCCTGCAATTCCGCTGATCTGCGCCTCGCTGAATCCCTTCTCTCCGAGCTCCTTCGCCACGCCTTCCTTGCCGATCTTGTCGACCTTGTCGATCGTAATCAGCACGTCGCCGTGACGATCGGCCGGGACCTGCACCTGATTCAACCACGCGGCGATGAACTTCCTGTGATTGATGCGGATGATGAAATCGTCGAATCCGAGGGTTGTCAGTATTTCCGAGACGGCGGCAATCTGCTCGGCCTCAACGACGGGCGACGTCGATCCGATGCTGTCGATGTCGCACTGGTAGAACTCGCGGTAGCGGCCGCGTGCCGGGCGATCGGCGCGCCAGACCGGCTGAATCTGGTAGCGCTTGAAGAGCCGCGGCAGCTTCGACTGATATTGCGCCACCACGCGCGCCAGCGGCACCGTCAGGTCGTAACGCAACGCCAGATCGGCCTCGCCGCTGGCCTCATGTTCGCCGCGCTTCAGGATCTTGTAAATCAGCTTGCTGTTTTCCTCGCCGTACTGGCCCAGGAGCGTGTCGATGTTCTCGACAGCGGGCGTCTCGAGCGGCTCGAATCCGTAGCGGTCGTACACCTTCCGGATGACATCGACCACGTACTCGCGGCGGCGGACGTCTTCGGGCAGAAAATCGCGCATGCCGCGCGCCGGTTGGGTATCATGCTCCGTCTTTGGGCGCAGACCCGCCTTCGCGCGAAGCGCTTCGGCGCGGTCCCGCCGTAGCCTCGGCGGAGGCGGACATGTAGTCCTTGCGGTAGCCGACGTAGCGCTCGGCGTAGTCGCGGATCGTCGCCACTTCTTTCTCGGTGAGCTCGCGCTTGAGCACGGCCGGCCGGCCCATCAGGAGCGAGCGCGCCGGAAACTTCTTCTCTTCGGGCACCAGTGTTCCAGCCGCCACAATCGAGTCTTCGCCGATCTCGGCGCCGTTCAGGAGCATCGCGCCCATGCCGATGAGCACGCGGTCGTGAATCGTGCAGCCGTGCAGGATGGCGGCATGTCCCACCGTCACCTCGTGACCGATCCGCGTCGCGTGCGTCCCTCGCATCACGTGAATGACGGTGCCATCCTGGATGTTGGTGCGATCGCCAATCCGGATGGTGTTGACGTCGCCCCGAATCACGACGTTCATCCAGACGCTGCTCTCCTGGCCGATCTCGACGTCTCCGATGACCTGTGCGCTCTCGTCGATGTACGCGGTCGGATGAACCTTCGGAAGGACCGAACGGAAAGGACGGAACATGCGACAGGAATTATAGCGGCTACAGGCTTCGGTCTTCCGGATGCGGGAATGGCAGCATCGCGATCTTCAGGCCATCGCATGCCATCGAAGCCCGGAGCCTGACAGTCGCTCAGTTCGTATCGCGCGTCGCGCGCCGGTTGCCGTTTCGGCGACGGCCCGCCGCTGAACGTCAGCAGGTAGTCACGGATCGCGCGAATCTGCGGCTCGGCGTCGCCACCGAGCTGCGGGAACGATGATTTCGGATACGGCGGCGTCGGCCAGAACTGCGGCATGCGCGTCCCGGGCTGAATGCGTCCCGGGTTGCGCAGCCAGTCGAGAATCCACTCGGGCTTCAGCCGATCGCGCGCCATCCGCAGATCGGGCGCCAGCGAGGCGCGATCCTGATCCGCAGGAATCGTGTCGAGCACGTGGCACTTCTGGCACTGGAGCAGCGTGAACAGTTCCTTGCCCGGTGCCGCTTGTGCCGTCAGCTCGCGGTGGTCGTAAGTGCGGAACGAGCCGATCGAATTTCCCGTGGCTTCGAAGTAATCGATGATCGCGTTCCATCGCGCATCGTCGAGGCCGAAGGTCGGCATTCGCACGCTCAGCCACGGACGAATCGTGATGGGACCCTGCACGAACGCGTACAACCAGTCGGGCTGCACCTTCGCGCCCTCCGGCGTCAGCAGCGGCGGTGCCAGGCTGGCATCGGCCACGACCGTCTTGTAGTCACCGCCATCGCCTTCAATCTCGTGACACCCGACGCAGTTCTGACGCCGCACCAGCGCGCGGCCACGGACGGTGTAGTCGCGCTTGGCGGTCCGCGCCGGCAGGGCCGACGCCGGCTGCATGTCGCGCTGGAAGCTCATGATGGCTGTCTTCAGCCGCTCGTTTTCGACCTCGTTGAAGTGGAAGTTGGGCATGCGCAGCTTCTCGAGCGGTTCGAGAACGCGTCCCTGATCGAACGACCGTGGATCCTCCAGCTTCTTGTGGAACCATTCGAGCTTGGTGTGCTCGATGTCGACAAACGCGAAATCGAGCCGCGTGACGAGCTTGCTGCCCTCTTCGGACAGATCGACGCCGATCGGCTGTGTCTTCTCGAAGCCCTTGATGTCGTGGCAGCTGAAGCAGCCGTAGCGCGTGATGACACGCTGGCCGAGATCGAGCTGCTTGGTATTCGCGTCCATCTTGGCGAGTCGCGACTGCGCCTCGGTCAGGGGCATCAGGTTGCGGAGGTAGTCGAGCAGCACCTCGTCAACCTGCGCCTGCGTCGGCGTCATGGGCGCCGCCGTACCGGCCGAGCCCGTCAGCGTCGACAGGTAGGTCGCCACGTCGGCCACCTGCGCGTCGGTCAGCCGCAGATCGGGCATGTACGTGCCCGGGCTGTAGTGCTTCGGATCGCGCACCCAGTTGTAGAGCCAGGTGTAGGTGGTCTTGCTCCCAACGCTCTTCAGCGGCTGGCCGAACGTGCGCCGCGGACCGACGGCCGCGCGATCGTTCTCGTCGATGATGTGGCAACCCAGGCACCCGATGGTCCGGACAACCTGCTCGCCCGCTTTCGGATCGCCCTTCGGCGGGCTCGCCACCGCCGGCGTATAGCCGTCGCTGTTGGCGAACAGATACGCCACGGCCGCGTTGATTTCCACTTCGTTGCGCGCCTGATCGGCCGGCGCGCTGCTGTTCGAGTTGTACCAGACCTTCGGCATCCACGTGACGTTCTTGATGGCCGCTGGATCGCGAACCCAGTTCTTGACCCAGTCCTGGGTCAGCTTGCCGCTGATCTTGGTCAGGATCGGCCCCGGCTTGCGCAAGTTCTCGAAGCCACGCGTCTTGTGACAGGCGTAGCAACCCGCGCGCTCGAAGGTCGCGTACGCAACGGCCAGCTTCGGCGCATTCGGGACGTAGATCTCCTGGCGGTGACACTGCACGCATGACGACTCGGTCATGTTGGTCGGCAGCATCGGGTAGTCCCACATGTGGGGCTCGTGCCAGTGATACTTCTCTTCCCACTCCTCGCGCTGCTTCGCGTTGGCCGGATAGTGCGACGCGTCGTTGAAGCTGGTCGAACCGCCGAGCCCCTGATGGCAGACCGTGCATCCCGTGGTCGAAACCGGGTGCGGCGAATCGCTGCCGACGTACGCCGTCAGATTCGAGTGCGTGCGGAACGGCTGCGGGTACTTTTCGTAGCCGCGCCGATCGATCGCCAGGTGGCAGGTCGTGCACCGGTCCATCTTCATCACGCGCGCGAAATTCACGTCGTCCACGACGTTGGGCGTGGCGACCTGCCGCACGGTGAGGGTCGGCGCCATGAAGTCGAGCAGCGGAGCGTTGCGGAAGTAGTCCTTCACGAGGCTCGGCTCGATGCTGGCCACCACCTTCTGCAGCCGGGTCTGCTCGAACGTAATCTCATCGCGCTCCTTCTGCAGGCGGCCGACTTCCGACGTGAACTTGCCGAGCTGGGCCTGTTTCGCGGCGCGCTCGGCCGTCACCTTCTCGACCTCGAGGTTCAGCTTCGCGCAGGCTCTGCGCTTCGGCTTCGATGGCCTTCTGCGCCTCGCCGACGCCTTCGGGGTCCTTCGTACGCTGTTCCTCGAACGCATAACGGTGGACGTCGTAGGTCGCCTTCGCGAACTGCGCCGATTGACTCACCCGATAGAGCCTGGCATCGATCTCGGCCATCTCGTCGTTCAGCACGTCGATCTGCTGACGGTTGCCCTCCATCGCTTTTTCAGCGGCGGCGAGCTGCTGCTGCAGGCCGGTCATCTTGGCCTTGTCGATGCCACGCTCGGTCTGGGCCAGCTGCGCGCGCGTCACCTCGAGCTCGAGCTGCGTGAACTGGCGCTGCGTGTTCTTCCACTCGCGGTCGAAGTCGTCCCACACCATCCAGATCGTGGACAGGAACAGGAAGATGCTCGACGCCGCGAAGACGACGTTCAGGAAGTCGATGTTATAGGCGTGACCGACAGCCTTTTTTTCAGCCATAGCGTCTCAGATGTTGAAGAAGATCTCGGGAATCGCCACGATGTACTTCAGGTTGAAGATCCACCGAAGCAGCATCTTGACCGGCAGCGACATCATCATCAGGAACAGGAAGACGGTGACGTAGAAGCGCGGAGCACCGAGCTTGCCGACAAAGCTCTTGAACAGGCCGCGAGCCAGAACCACCGGCAGCACCAGCACGTACACCAGCGACAGCAGAATTCCCGGCAGTTCGCGAATGAAGTAGTTCGTCGGCAGCCCTTGCCGAGCGTCCGCACCCAGAAGTACTCGGACAGATTCACGTTGGTCAGCGCCTCGAGCTTGTGCGTGTCCCAGTACTCGAAGGGACCGAAGAAGTTCCAGTTCGGTCCGCGAAGGAACGTGCCGAGCACGATGAGCGACGACCACAGGACGACAAAGCCGAAGAGGAACAGCGTGATCTCGATTTTTCGCTCGTTGAAGGTGAAGTAGCCATTTCCCTTCGGGTTCCTGTCGATGTACGGAATGGCGATCAGCCCGACGATGATCAAGCTCGGCAGCACGACGCCCGCCAGCCAGGGATCGAAGTACACGAGCATCTCCTGCAGGCCGAGGAAGTACCACGGGGCCTTCGACGGGTTGGGCGTCACGGCGCGGTTGGCCGGCTGCTCGAGCGGTGCCTTGAGCACGATCGACCAGACGATGAGCACGACCGAGCACAGGATCAGCGAGATGAGCTCGGTGTAGACGAGATCGGGCCACACCCAGCACGCGATCCGACTCGGCCTTCTCGATCGGCCCCTCACCTTTGGCGATGCGCTGGTCGTTCAGCACGGCCTCGACGCATCGAGTACCAGGTGAAGAACACCAGCAGGAAGATCAGCCCGACGATCGGCACGTTGTCGGGCTTCGTGATGATGAGCCGGAAGTTCGGATCCAGCCCGCCAACGAAGAAGAACAGCGTCAGGAAACCCCAGCAGCCCGTAGCCGACCGCTTTCGAGGCGAACGCCTCGCGCTTCCACACCAAGAGGACGAGCGAAAGCACCATCAGGCCGAAGTAAAGTCGCGGGTCGGC
>CAWGDY010000004.1:0-223059 GCA_963821395.1 Vicinamibacterales bacterium
TGGCCGCCCGTGTTGTTCGCCGGGTTGTTGGTGATGTTCGGCGCGAAGTTGAATCGCCCGTTGCCGCGGTTGGTCTGAAATTCGCCCATGTGACGGCGGCGCAGGTCGAAGCCGGTCTTGATTGTGTGTTCGTCACCCTGAAAAGTCAGGTTCGTCACGTATTGAAACATCTTTTCGTGCCGGAAGATCGGCAGCGAACGGCTGTGACCGATGCCCGTGTAGTTCGCCGGGCTGAAGATCGGAATCCCATCCTGCCCGAGCTGCTGGTTGGCGTTGGGCACGCCGAGCTGTTCGCCGAGCTGGTCGCCGTTGACGACGTCGGCTTGCGTGAACTCGAGATTGAAGTGGTTGTAGCCGGCGCGCGTATCCAGAAGGAGCCGCTCCGAGAAGACATGGACCCAGCCGAAGACCGCGTGCTCGGCCCACAAATCCGAAGGACCCGCAAAGGTGTCCTCGTTGCCCAGACCCACGGGCTTCGACAACCCCGGGAGCTGGACAGGGGCGAATGTGTACGGGTTGATGGTTGACGTCTTCGACCAGGAGTAACGGCCAAGGAAGTTGTCTCGATCGCTCTGGGTGTGATCCACGCGCACGTCCAATTGATTCCAGTTCTGCGTGCGCGAGGGTGTCGTGACGAGGTTGCTCGTCAACGCTGACGTGGTCGGCATCGGATAGGCGTTCATCAACTTGGCCGTCACGGGATCCCAGCGATTCTGCGGTATGAGATTGCCGGCGAACGGCTGGCGAGTGACCGCGCCGCCGGGAGCCACGACCGTGGTCAGCGGATCGTAGATCGTCCCCACTTCGCTGAAGTCGCCTTGCCGCATCTTCGCGGTCGGCACGGTGTTGACGAACACGCGCCCCAACTCCTGGCGGAAACCGTCGTAGTCGGCGAAGAAGAA
This sequence comes from Vicinamibacterales bacterium, assembly GCA_963821395.1. Taxonomy (GTDB): domain Bacteria; phylum Acidobacteriota; class Vicinamibacteria; order Vicinamibacterales; family JAMQPK01; genus JAMQPK01. The sequence goes on from CAWGDY010000004.1 coordinate 903, forward strand.
CGTCTTGTTCGCGATAATTGGACCGCCGACAGCGCCGCCGAACTGATTCTGCTCGAACGGCGGTTTGTCCTGCCCGGCGCGATTGGCGAAGAAGTTGTTGGCGTCGAACTTGTCGTTGCGCAGGAACTCGTACACCACACCGTGCATCGCGTTGCTGCCGGACTTCGTGACGACGTTGATCTGTCCACCGGGATTCCGCCCCTGATCGGCGGAGTAGAGGTTGGTCTGAACCTTGAATTCTTTAATGGCCTCGACGTTCGGACGCAAGACGGTCACCAGTGTCAGCCGCGTGTTGTTGTCAATCCCGTCGTAGAGGTAGTTGTTCGAGTTTTCCCTGTTGCCGTTGACGAACAACTCTGTGCCGGGGCGCAGGTCGTCGGGCCTGGTGCCGCTCATGATGGTGCCGCGCATACCCGAACCTGCGCCAGATACACCGGCACTGAGCGTCGCCAGTTGCACGAAGTTGCGGCCGCTGAGCGGTAAATCCTGCACCTGTTTTTCCTCGATCACGGTGCCGAGGACCGACGACTGCGTCTCGAGCAGCGGCGCGGTCCCCGCAATGGTGACGGTTTCGCTGATCAGTCCGACTTCCAGCGCAAGGTCAATCTCCGCCCGTTGATTGACTTGCAGTTGTACGCCCGTGCGCTCGACTTTACGAAAACCTTGAATCTCGGCGGTGAGCTTGTAGAGACCCGGTTGCAGCGAAGTAAAGATGTAGGTATCCCCGGCGCCAGTTGTAGCTGTGCGGGTGACACCGGTGGCCTCGTTTGTCAACGCAACCGTAACGCCAGGCACTATGCCTCCGGAACTGTCTCTAATCGTCCCGACCAGATCGGCCGTGGTCACCTGGGCATGTGCGAAAGCAGAGGATAACAACAGTAGAAAACCCAGGACGAGAATCGAGAAGCGGGTTTGGGTGAGTCTCATTGCTTCCTCCTGATCATCGTGCGTCAACCGCCGGAGCGTAGTCGGACCCGAAAGGAAGAGGGAAGGCCGCAGAGCTTAACACGTGGGGGTGAGGCAAGGCCATGGCGCGCATTTTAACCGTGACGCATGGCGGAGTAGCGTGTAATTGCGCCTGCGACACCACCAAAGGTGTCGCGGAGGAACCACGGAAGTGGGGCGAATCATGCCGTAGCCCTCGCCCCTCGACCGGGCAAATTATCGGTTGCGTCTTACCCATGTGACGCATCCCTCATGACCTGCGCAGGACCGTGAGGAACCTCGAACGTGCAGGCGTGCCACGCGCTGGCAGCCAATTATCGGCGGCCTGCAAAAACACAAAGAGAAGAAATTGGCGCTTATTAGGAATTGGACCGTCCCGCGTTATGCTTCGACGCCAGACGATTGAGATGAGACCCGATGATAAGTTCCCTCGCGGAGAAGCTGCGCTCGCGGAAGTCCGGGATTTGCCTCTATGGCTTTGCTCCGCCCAAGCAGGCGACGCCACCGGAGGAGTTGGAGGCCATCGTGGCCCGCCACGTGGTGCGGCTTGGGTCGCTGCCGGTCGATGGCCTGATTATCTATGACATCCAAGACGAGACCGAACGGATCTCGACAGAGCGGCCGTTTCCGTTTTTGCCCACTCTGAGTCCCGAGGCTTACGCACATCAGCACCTTGCGTGCGTTACCGTGCCTAAAATCGTTTACCGATGCGTGAATCGAGATACGGCCACCGAATTCGTGCATTGGCTCGAACGCCTCAGTCCATCGAGATTGTCGGTGCTCGTAGGCGCCCCAAGCAACCGCTCGCATGCAGGACTTTCTCTGATGGACGTGTACGCTCTTGCGCGACAGCACACTCCCGACCTCCTCCTCGGCGGAATAGCGATCGCCGAGCGGCACGCCCGGAGACTGGATGAACATGAGCGACTCCTTGCAAAGACGGAGCAAGGTTGTCGCTTCTTCGTCACACAGGCCGTTTACGATGTTGCGTCCACGAAGTCGCTTTTGTCAGACTACGCTCTTGCCGTTCGTAGTAAGGGTGGAGTGCCTCTCCCCATCATTCTCACGTTTTCACCGTGCGGCTCTCAGAAGACGCTGGCTTTTATGAAGTGGCTCGGCATTGCCTTTCCGAGGTGGCTGGAGAATGAACTTCGTCTCTCTGCAGATCCGCTGGCGAAATCGCTGGAGTTGTGCGAACGCATCTTCGCAGAGGTGTGGAGTACGCCCGTGATAAGGACATTCCGCTTGGCGTGAACGTCGAAAGTGTTTCCATTCGGAAGACGGAGATTGAGGCGTCGGTGGAACTGCTTCGATTGCTGCGTCGGCGGATCGATGAATCAAAATGAGAGGCTTCTCACGCCCCACTGTGTCTCGTGAAACAATCTTCAAATTTATTAGGAAAATTTGGAGGCGCCGCCCGGATTTGAACCGGGGATGGAGGTTTTGCAGACCTCTGCCTTACCACTTGGCGACGGCGCCCCTGACGGGACCTGGCCCGGCTGAAGCCGGGCCCTACCTTCTCAAGGCTCGGCTGAAGCCGAGCCCTACGTACTTATCACGGTCCGGCTGAAGCCGGACACGACGTACTGCTGGTGATATGTGCTTGGAGGATCGTCAGCAGACCTGGACGATGTTACGACAGCGTTCGACGAGGCGTGTGGAAGTGAACATCACAAAGTACTCACAACCAATGCCGAGCCGCCACAGCGCAACAGCTTAGCCTCAGTTGCTATCACCCTCACCGACTGTAAGCGACATGCGTCCGGAGCGAGTGGGGCGATGGGGCCCCACGAAGCGAAGGACGCCCGCGGGGGAGGGACCCCGCGGTTTGAACAATGGAGCGGGAAACGGGATTCGAACCCGCGACTTCGACCTTGGCAAGGTCGCACTCTACCACTGAGTTATTCCCGCTCTGCAGCCAAGTAAAGTACCACACGCACGCCGCCCAAGCAAGGTCGCTGGATGACGTCGTATGGGATCGTCGCGCACTTCCAATAGTAATTGCCAACGCGCTGGTTTTCGGCGTAGACTCCCTCCGCTTTCGGAGCCTTCCCAACACCACGTCCACCGTTCACGACGAAAGAGACGTCAGACATGCGCCGATCGATTCGTGGCCTCGTCATCGCTGTGGCGGCGTGGGCCTGCTGGTCGCTGCCGCTCAGCAGCCAGGCCACCGCCGTCATCCAGTACTCGGTCAGGACCGATGCCCAGATCGCGGGCATCCTGAGCGATCGATCGCAGGGCGCATCGGTCGCCTTCGCCGCCGCCAGCGAGAATGGCCTCGTGACCCTTCGGATTGATCTCGACCAGCAAACGATTACGGTGCGCAAGCAGGCCAACGAGCTGCACATTGCCTCGAGCCTGAACCGCGGCGGCGTCATCTCGACGCTCTCCGAGGGCGAGAAAGACGCGCTTCGGCGAGCCGTCGCGGCGATGGACGCCGAACTGCCGGAGACGTCGCTCGAGTCCGAAGTCGCCTGCATGCTGAGGCAATTCAGCGCGTGGCCGGCAACCATGCCGCTCCTGGTCTCGAGAGATTCAATTGAAAACCACCGTCGGGAGCATCAGCGTCGCCAACAAGGACATCGACCAGGCGCGGGCGCAGGCGCTCGCCAGAGACTTGCCCGACCTGCCGGCAGAGCCGATTCCTGCTCCGGCGATCACCAGCTACTGCAATGTCATCGGCCGCGCCAAGGCCGCGTGCTTTCCCACGAGCCTTTCTCCGTACAGGGAACGGTGCGTGAGCACGCTCGTCGGCGGGCTCCAGTGCCAGGGACGCTGCGGCACCCTGTGCAACGGACTGTGCTCGGGGCAGCGCTATACGGCCGACTGCCTCAACCACGACAAGTGTGGCCAGCTACTGGGCGCGAATCACTCGTTCTGCAATTTCATCTTCTCGCGGGCATTCGACGACTGCTTCAGCGCGGCCACCTGCACCGACTCGCCCGGCGTATGGACGCTGAAAACCACGTGGAAGGGGTCGCCTGCCAAAACCGTCACGCTCAACATCTATCCCACGCCCGGCAAAACCTTCAAGGACAGCACGGGCGGACTGGGCAAATGGACGGTCACCGGCGCGACCATGAAGCTGAACTATTCCAATGGCTGCAAGCCCGTCTTCACCGGGAAGCTCAACACCAACCGGACAGGTCTGGCGTCGGGCACGATGAAGTGCTCGGTCGGAACGATGGCGGGAACCTGGACGGCCGCCAAGACCGGCAAGATTCTGCCCTGATCGGTCGGGCAGGGCTAACCGCCTTCGCCAAGGCTACGGCGGTCCGCCGAAGCTTCAGCGAAGGCGGAAGCCCTGCGCTACCGTCTATAGCCTGGTCTTGCGCAGCACTACGCCTTGGTCTTTCTCAGGACCTCGGCGGCCTCTTCGGGGCCGGTGGGGTTGATGTAGAAGCCGGTTCCCCATTCGAATCCGGCCACGCGCGTCAGCTTTGGCATCACCTCGACGTGCCAGTGATAGAAATCACCGGCGCCCGGCTCGTCCTGCAGCGGCGCGCTGTGCACGATGAGGTTGTAGGCCGGGGTCAGCAGCGTCTTGTTCATCCGCAACAGGATGTCCTTCAGGATCCGCGCGAGGCTCGCGAACTCGCTTTGCGTCGCCTCCTCGAATCGCGCGCGATGGCGCTTGGGCAGGAACCAGGTCTCGAACGGAAATCTCGGCGCATACGGCGCGATGGCCACGAAGTCGGCCGACTCGGCAATGATGCGGAGGCCGCTCCTCGTCTCCTGGCGGACGATGTCGCAGAACACGCAGCGCTCTTTGATCTGAAAGTGGCGTTTCGCGCCGTACAGCTCTTCCTTCATCTCGCGCGGAACGATGGGCAGCGCGATGAGCTGCGAATGGCTGTGCTCGAGCGACGCACCCGCCGCGCCGCCATGATTCTTGAAGATGACGATATGCCGCAAACGGACGTCGCGCTTCAGATCGAACACGCGCATCGCGCCAGGCCCAGAACACCTTCTCGATGGCCGCCTCGCTCATCGTCGTCAGGGTCTCGCCGTGGGTGGGGGTTTCGATGATGACCTCGTGCGCGCCAATCCCGTTCATCCGGTCGAACAGGCCCTCGCCCTCGCGATCGAGATTGCCTTCGACGCGCAGCGCCGGAAACTTGTTGGGCACGACGCGCACGTCCCATCCGTCGCTGTTCGGTGGCGACCCGTTGCGATACGCGAGAATCTCGGGCGGCGTCTTGCTTTCGTGCCCTTCGCAGAACGGGCACAGATCGTCGGGCCTGGTCGTGACCGGCTCGACCTGGAAGTCGCTGGGACGCTTCTGGCGCAAGGTCGAGATGATGACCCAGCGCCCGGTGACGGGATCTTTTCTGAGATCGGTCATGAACTAACGCCGCAAGGATTCCATACCGAAGGCACCTCTGACCAATTCAATCGTTCGTTCCCTCGCTCGCTCCACGACGGACACGACATCGAATCGGCACGACTCGCCGGACAACCGGTTGAGGCACAGGTACGACTCGGCCATTCTGCAGAGACGTTGCCGTTTCTGCCAAGTGACCGACTCGAACGGTGTCCCAAAATGCGTACTTGACCGCGCTCTGACCTCGACGAAGACGAGCACACCGTGGTCTCGCGCGACGATGTCCAGCTCGCCGCAACGGGTGCGAAAGCGCCTGTCAACGATGACGTAGCCGCGCTTTTCGAGCTCTTCGCACGCCAGATCTTCGCCGCGCCTGCCCAACGATTGCCGCTGATCCATGCAAGGACCAGAGCAATCGGTTTGCCGCCTCGATGGCAGGGCTAAAGCCCTGCGCTACCGAACTCGCGAACTCATCTAATCCCTACCATCCCTAATCCCTAATCCCGAGAGCGAAGTCATTTTCGCTTCCAGCGCGTCCCCGCCGCCGAATCCTCCAGCACGATTCCGGCATCGGCCAGCTGCAGACGGATTCGATCGCCCTCGGCAAAATCGCGGCGCTTCCGCGCGTCCTGCCGCGCGGCAACCAGTCGATCGATCTCCTCGGAAGGCAGCGTGGTCTGCTGTTCCTCCTGACGCCGCAGGCCGATGACGCCGAGCACCGAGTCGAAACGGTCGAACGCGGCTTTCACGGCCGGCACATCGCCGGCGCCAAGCTCTCCCGTGTCGATCGCCGTGTTCAACGGGCGCACGAGCTCGAAGACGACGCCGAGCGCACCCGACGTGTTGAGATCCTGCTTCATCGCGGTCGTGAACTCGGCCTCGGCGTTCGCGACCAGCCGCCCGATCTCCGGGTGCGCTCCGCCGGAGGTGACCCGATCGAGGCGTCCGACGAAATCGGTCAGCCGCCGATTCGCTTCTTCCGCCTGGTTCATCGCATCCCAGCTGAACTTCAGCTGCTTGCGATAGTGGGTCGACAGCAGCAGATACCGCAGCGTCGAAGGCCGGTAGCCTTTTGCCACGATATCGGGCAGGTTGAACACGTTGCCGAGCGACTTCGACATCTTCTCTTCGTCGATGAGGAGATGCTCGACGTGCATCCACAACCGCGCGAACTGTTTGTTCGTGGCGCCTTCGCTCTGCGCGATCTCGTTCTCGTGATGCGGAAAGATGAGATCGACGCCGCCGCAGTGGATGTCGATCGGCGGGTCGCCCAGCAGCCGCAGCGCCATCGCCGAGCACTCGAGGTGCCAGCCAGGCCGGCCGCGGCCGAACCCGAAATCCCAGCTCGGCTCGTCAATCTGTCCCGCGGGTCCCTCCCCGCTAGGCTTGGTGGCCTTCCACAGCACGAAGTCGCGTGCGTTGTCTTTGTCGTAGTTGTCCGAATCGACGCGCGCGCCGGCCTTCAGGCCGTCGTGATCGAGCCTCGCCAGACGGCCGTACTGCGGCAAGGTCGAAATCTTGAAGTACACCGATCCTTCGGAGTCGTAGGTATGGCCGTTGGCGGTCAGCGACCGCACGAGCGAGGCCATCGCCTGAAGGTTGTCCTCGTCGGTCGCCCGCGGCCGCTCTTCGACATCTTCAAGACCCAGGGCACGGGCATCGTCGAGGAAGGCGTCGATCCACTGATTGGTGTACTCGCGGAGCGGCTTTCCGGCTTTCTGCGAACCGATGATGGTGCGATCGTCCACGTCGGTGAAGTTCATCACATGCCGAACCGTGTAGCCCCCGAGGTGGCGCAGCGTCCTCCGGAGCACATCGATCGCGACGAAGGTCCGGAAGTTGCCGATATGGCCGCGGGCGTACACCGTCAGCCCGCACGCGTACATCCTCACGAGATTGTCGCGGGATGGCGTGAAGTCTTCTTCGGTTCGCGTCAGCGTGTTGTACAGGCGCATCTACAGTCCCATGCGATCGAACAAATCGCGTGCCCGCGCGCGGTCGGCGTCGATCTGCGCCTTCAGCGCGTCGATGCCGTCGAATTTCTTCTCGTCGCGCAGACGCTGGACGAATCCCAGCTTCAGCTTCGCCCCGTAGAGATCCTTGTCGAAGTCCAGCACGTGCGACTCGATGACGATCTCCTGGCCCTCTTCGAAGGTCGGGCGCGTGCCGATGTTGGTGACCGACGGAAACGCCGCCCCATCGACGCTGGCCGTCGTCGCATAGACGCCTGAGGGCGGAATCAACTCGTTGTCCGCGCAGACGTTCGCCGTCGGGAATCCCAGTCCTTTTCCCCGCTGCTGCCCCTTCACCACGGTGCCGCCAATCGTGTAGTAGTGGCCGAGCAGCGCGCCGGCTTCGTCCATCCGGCCTTCGGTGATGAGCCGCCGTACGCGCGTGCTGCTGACGACGAAATCCTTGTACCGCACCGGATCGATCTTCTCCGCCCGGAAGCCATACCGCGCGCCGAGGCTGCGCAACGTCGAAAAATTGCCGGCGCGATCGTGCCCGAACAGGAAGTTCGCCCCAACCCAGACCTCGCTGACGTGCAGCCACTCGACGAGCACGGTCCGCACGAACCTCTCGGGATCCCACTGGGCCAGGGCCGGCGTAAAGCGGACGATGGCCACGCCGTGCATACCCGCGCGCGCGAGCGCGTCGAGCTTCTGCTGGTGCGTCATCAGGAGCGGCGGCGTCTTGTCGGGCCGCACGATTTTCGAGGGATGGGGGTCGAACGTCATCGCCACGGCGGTGGCCCCGCGTTCTTCGGCCCCGCGTCTGACCCGCTCGATGATCTTCAGATGGCCCCGATGCATGCCGTCGAAGTTCCCGAGGGCGAGGACCGGCTGGTGCCAGCGGGCCGGGCGTTGATCATCTGGATAGTGGATGACCTGCATCAGAGATCGATCTCGAACGTCAGGCCATCATATGCCAACTGCACGCCCGCGGGCAGCCGCGCGCACGTGGCGGCGTGCGGCAGATCGTGGCACATGTGCGTGAAGAATGCCCGTTCGGGCGCGAGGCGCGCGACCACGGCCAGCGCCTGCTCGAGCGACATGTGCGTGGGATGCGGGCGCTCGCGCAGCGCGTCCAGCACGACGGTGTGCACGCCGCTCAACAGCGGCCACGACGCGGCGGGAATCTCGCTGCAGTCGGTCAGGTAGGCGAACGAGCCGATCCGGTAGCCGAGAATCGGCCGCGAGCCGTGCAGCAGCGGCACGGGCACCAGCGTCGCCGCGCCGATGCAGAACTCGCCGGCGATCCGCGCGAGCACCACCTGCGGCACGCCGCCGCCCCGGGGCGTATCGGCGCTGAAGATGTAGGAATAGATGCGCCTGAGATCGTCCAGCGTCCGCTCGTCGCCGTAGCAGGGGATCGCCGACTTCTGCAGCACGTTGAAGCGGCGCACTTCGTCGAGCCCCATCACGTGATCGGCGTGGCTGTGCGTGTAGACGATGGCGTCCACGCGCGTGATGCCGTGGGCGAGCGCCTGCATGCGCAAATCGGGCGTCGTATCGACGAGCACCGACGGGCCGCCCTGGGGTTGAACGAGGATCGACGCGCGGGATCGTTTGTCGCGCGGATCGGTGGAACGGCACGTGCCGCACTCGCAACCGATCATCGGCACGCCGTGCGACGTCCCCGTGCCCAGCACGAGCACCCTGGCCGTGGCGCTCAAGGGGTGATGATTCTCTTTTCCTCGCCTTGCGCCTCGATGAAACGCATCCGCAGCTCGTACAGGATGGTCTCGAGCAACTGGCGCTCCTCTGCCGTCAGGTTGCCGCGCGTCTTCTCTTCGAGCAGCGCGAGGATGTCGATCATCTGGCCGGCGGCCTGCAAATCGACCGGCCCCTGCTCGGTCGCGCCCGGCTCGAGGCGATCGCCGAAATGCACGGCCGCGGTGGCGGCGAGCGACAGGACGAACGACGCGAAGTTGATGTTCGGATCGGGCATAGGAAAACCGGAATGTTAACATGACCGAAGACACGACCACGAAGGCGTTACACGAGCACGAAGGCACGAAGGCAGACCACGAAGACACGAAGGCACGAAGGCACGACCACGAAGGCACGAAAACACGAAGAACCACGAAGACACAACCACGAAGGCACGAAGACACGAAGGCTCAAAGGAAGGACTGATGGCCGGTTCTGGCGAGGCGTTCGAGAAGCTGGTGGCGGTGATGCGGACCCTGCGGTCGCCAGAGGGGTGCCCCTGGGATCGGGAGCAGACGCTCGGTTCCCTCACCCACTTCGTCCTCGAAGAGGCGCACGAAGTGGTCGATGCGATCGAGCGGGGCGACACGGCGGCGCTCAGGGAAGAGATCGGCGACCACATCTTCGAGGGGGTCTTCCTCGCGCAGGTCGCCGCTGAAAGCGGACAGTTTACGGTGGACGATTCCCTGCGCACGGTCGTCGAGAAGCTGGTCCGCCGCCATCCGCACGTGTTCCAGGACGACGGGCGCGTGCACGACGCCGAATCCAAGGAGCGCGCCCCGTCTGCCGAGGCGGCGCTCGACCGGTGGAACTCCCTCAAGGCCCAGGAGCGCGCCGCGTCGGGTACGCCGCACACCACGCTCGGGAGCGTACCGAAGAGCCTGCCCTCGCTGCTCCGGGCCTACAAGATCGGCAAGCGCGTCGCTTCGGTAGGCTTCGACTGGGCGGCGACCTCGGACGTCGTCGCGAAGATCGAAGAGGAAGTCGCGGAACTGCGGGACACGCTGGACGCCGCGCCGCACGACACCGCGCGCGCGGAGGAAGAGATGGGCGATCTGCTTTTCTCGATTGCGAACCTTTCGCGCAAACTGGGCATCGAGCCGGAGGCGGCGCTGCGAAAAGCCAACGACAAGTTCACGAAGCGCTTCAATCAACTGGAAGCGCGCTTCGCGGAGGCCGCCCGAAACCTCGAAGGCGCGACGCTCGAAGAGATGGAGGCCGAGTGGCAGAGGATTAAGGAAGCCGAGCATACCACGAAGACACGAAGACACGAAGGCACGACGGCGAAGGCTCGCAAATACCACGAAGGCACGAAGAGGAAACCTCGAAAGTACCACGCGAAGACACGAAGGCACGAAAATACGCAAATACCACGAAGATACGAAGACGCAGGCTGGTGGTTCTCGTGTCTAGTTATCTTGGTGCCTTCGTGTCTTCGTGCTCGTGTCTTCGTGTCTTCGTGGTACTAGACGACGATCCGCTGAATTCCTTCCTTGAAGGTCGGGCTTCCGAAATTCATCAGGAGGCCGACGCGAATGTGGCTTGCCTTCAGATAGGCCATCAGTTGAGCCTGATGGATCCGCTCGAGCGTCTTGACCGCTTTCAGCTCGACAACGATACAGCCGCGGATAACAAGATCCAGTCGATGCGTTCCGACACACTTACCTCGATACGTTACGGTAAACACCCGCTCGCACTCGAAGGGAACGCTACGCGCGGCTAACTCGAGGCACATAGCCTTGGTGTAAACCGGCTCCATGTATCCTGGTCCCAACTCCCGATGCACGGCAAAGCCGCAATCGATTGCCTCGGCCACATACCCTTCAGTCTCTTCATCCAGCCAAGAGTTTGATCGGATCATAAGAACCTTCCTTCGACAACCGGTCCTTCGTGTCTTCGTGTCTTCGTGTCTTCGTGTCTTCGTGGTTCTCCTGTCTTCGTGCCTTCGTGCCTTCGTGGTTCCCGTCTTCGTGTCTTCGTGCCTTCGTGGTCCTGTCTTCGTGCCTTCGTGGTTACCGTCGTCCCTTCGTGGTCAGCGTCAGCTGCCGACCGTTAAACGTCCTGACCCTCACCGTGGTACCGTCCGTTTCCACCGTCACCGCTCCGTCGTGGTCTGTCCGGTAAATCGCCGCGCCGGCGTCGCGGTACCGGTCGAGGACAGCGCCCACCGGATGCCCGAACGGGTTGCCCCGTCCGGCGCTGATCACCGCGATGTCCGGGCGGAGCGCGTCGAGGAACGCCGGCGAGCTCGATGTGCCGCTGCCGTGGTGTGGGACTTTGAGAATCCTGATCGCCGCGCGCTCGAAGCCCGGCGCGATCGTGCGCTCGACGTCACGCCCGATGTCGCCCGTGAAGACGAACGACACGCCGCCCGACCGAAGCTCGAGGACCTCCGAGTCGTCGTTGCGAATCCGCTGGCGCTCCCATTCCGGATTCGGCGGATGGTGCACGAGAAGCTCGACGGCGCCGAAGCTCATGCGATCGCGTGGCTGCACCGTTCTCCAGGGGGCGCCCGCGGCGTCGGCCAGCATCCGAAGCTCCTGTGTCGGGCCGTGCCGTGGCATCGGCACGCCTTCCCACACTTCAAAGGGCCTGAAGTCGCGAAACAGGCTCGCCGCGCCGCCGATGTGATCGACGTCGCCATGCGTGATGCTCATGTAGTCGAGGCGGCGAACACCCAGGGCCCAGAAAGCCGGCGCGATGACGCGCGACGCGAGATCGAACGACGCGGACGAGACGCCGCCGGCGTCGATGCCGAGCGTGCGGCCATCAGGAAACTGGACGATGGCCGCCTCGCCCTGACCGACGTCGAGAAACGTGACTCGAAGCCGCCGCGGCTGTGACCACGGCGTGGCTGGCGAAACGACAATCCACACACCGCACGCGAGGGCGCCGAGCGTCGCGGTTCGACGGACCACGCGCCCGGTGGCGACAGGACTCGCCATCGCGATCGACAACGCCGCGTAGTAGGCCGCCACGACCGCGAGGGCCGGCGGAGCCAGGCGTCTGGTGAGCCACGGCATCCAGTCGACGACCATCGCGCTCCCGATCAGCCCTTCCACACCCATGTGCGCGAGCCAGCCAACCCACGGCAGAACGGCGGGAACGCACACTGAGGCGGCCACGGCGGCAGTCCCCGCAATCTGGACGACCGTCATCATCGGAATTGCGGCGAAGTTCACGATGAGGCCGGCGAACGTGACGCGCGAGAACACGAAGGCGCTGACGGGAAGGAGCGCCGTTTCCGCCGAGACCGACGCGGCCACCAGCGCGAGCGGCGCACGCCGCCATCCAGACAAGACCCACGCTCCGGCGATTCGCGGCAGGCCGATCAGAATGCCGAGCGTCGCCGCGAACGTCAGAGCAAAACCGGCATCCGCCAGTTGCAGCGGGTCCGCGCACAGCACGACCACTGCCGAAATCGCGGCCACGTTCAGCGGCGTCGCCCGGTGATCCCATATCCCGGCCGCAAAGTAGATGACGGCCATCAACGTGGCTCGTCCCACCGACGGTCCCCCGTCGATCGCGAGGGCGTACACGCTGAGGACGGCCACCACGACCGTCGCGGCCGCACGCGGACCAATCCTGAGGGCGCGGCACAGGAAGACAAACAGGCCCGCGATGATGGCGATGTTGCCGCCGGAAATCGCGATGACGTGGTACGTGCCGGCTTCCTGCAGACGCCGCTCGACATCGCTTGTCGAGTCCGGCCCGATCGCCGATGAGGATGGCCGTCACGACGGCCGCCGACCGCTCGCTCCACACGCCCACGCTCGACGCGACTGCCCGGCGTACGGCCGCTCGGCCAGACGCGAAGACTTCGGCGGTGACGCTGCCGCGTGCGACAACCTCGACGAGGCGTCCGCTCTTGACGGATCCCACGAGCGGCGTGCCGTGCCACGCGAGTTGCCGTTCGCCATCAGGTACACCGGGATTGAGATATCTGGTGGGTCTTCGAAGACTGGCCGGAAATGCCACGCGGCGGCCGCCGCGCCATTGGAGAATTTCGGCGTTCGCGACCTCGCCGCCAACACCGATCAACGCTCCGCCGGCGGTCTCGAACGTCGATCCGTTCAGTTCGACGCGATCGACGAACACATCCAGCGTGACGCTTGCCGGTCCTCTGGCCGCGTCAGACCGCAGCCGGCCGTGAACGATCGCGAAGATCTGGTGCCCGCCAGGGTCGAGGTGTTGATCGAAGAGTGCGCGCAGCGGTGGCTGGCGCGACGCAGAATCTGCACTGCGTCCGAGCGCCATGCCAGCAGTGAAGAACCCGCACGCCAGCAGCGCAATGGTTGCAACGTCGCGGCGCGCGACGAACGCGCCGATGGCCGCCACCCACAGCGCGATGGGCAGGGCAATATGAAAGCTGATTGAAAGGAAAATGCCGGCGGAAATGCCGGCAGCCAGCGGAATCGCGGCGAGAGCGGCGGGACAACGCACGCGCCCGCTGAGAAGGACGAGCAAACTCAGTACCCGCCCGCCTCCAGCCTGCGGCTACTTCCGCGCATCGCATGTCCGGCAAGCCGGACTCATCGAGTCCGCCTGAAGGCGGACCTATCGTACCAGGAACTTAGCCTTCGGCGCGGGCGGCGATCTCCGAGTGGTAGTCCTGAATCGCGCGAACGTCGAGCGTTTGTCCGCGCAGGGCGCGAATGGCTTCGACCGCCGCCGACGCGCCGGTCAACGTCGTGATGCAGGGCACGTTGTAGACCATGGCCGCGCGCCGCATCGCGCGATCGTCGAAGAACGATTCGCGGCCGAGCGGCGTGTTGACGAGGATCTGCACCTGGTTGTTCAGGATGTGATCGACGATGTTGGGGCGCCCCTCGTTGACCTTGAAGACCACCTCGACCCCGATGCCGTGCGCCCGGAGGTAGGCGGCCGTCCCGCGCGTCGCGAGGATGCGGAATCCGAGATCTTCCAGGTTCCGGGCGATCGGCAGGACGTTGGGCTTGTCGTCGTTGTTGACGCTGATGAACGCCGAGCCCTTCTCCGGCAGGCGCTGTCCCACCGACTGATAGGCCTTGGCGAACGCCGCGCCAAACGTCGTCGCGCCGCCCATCACCTCCCCTGTCGACTTCATCTCGGGACCGAGAATCGAATCGACACCAGGGAAGCGCACGAAGGGGAACACCGGTGTTTTCACGAACACGCCCGACACCTCGAGATCTTCTTCGAGCCCGAGCTGCGACAGCGTCTTGCCGGCCATCACCAGCGCCGCCATCTTCGCCAGCGGCACGCCGGTCGCTTTCGACAGATACGGCACCGTTCGCGACGCCCGCGGGTTCACCTCGAGCACGTACACCACGTCGTCCTTGATGGCGTACTGCGCGTTCATGAGGCCGACCACCTTCAGCGCGCGCGCGATGCGGCGCGTGTAATCGCGGATGGTCGCGAGATGCCGTTCGGCCACGAGATACGGGGGCACCACGCAGGAGCTGTCACCCGAGTGAATGCCGGCTTCCTCGATGTGCTCCATGATGCCGCCGATCACGACGGCGCCGGTGTCGTCGGCCAGGCAGTCGACGTCGAGCTCGAAGGCATCTTCCACGAACTTGTCGATCAGGACCGGATGCTCGGGTGCGGCATCGACGGCGTTGATCATGTAGCGGTCGAGCGTGCCCATGTCGTAGACGATGGCCATGCCCCGCCCGCCCAGGACGTAGGACGGCCGCACGACGACCGGGAACCCGATCTTCTGCGCGGCTTCACGCGCTTCTTCGCGCGTGGTGGCCGTTCCGCTGGCGGGCTGCGGAATGCCGAGATCCCAGAGCAACTGCGCGAAGCGGCGGCGATCTTCGGCGAGGTCGATGGAATCGGGAGACGTGCCGAGAATCCTGACGCCGGCCGCCTGCAGTGCCAGCGACAGCTTCAGCGGCGTCTGCCCGCCGAACTGGACGAGGCACGACACGTCGCCGCCGGCGGTGTTCTCGCGATCGATCACCGACATGACGTCTTCGAACGTCAGCGGCTCGAAGTACAACCGGTCGGTCGTGTCGTAGTCGGTCGACACCGTTTCGGGATTGCAGTTGATCATGACGGTCTCGAACCCCGCGTCGCGCAGCGCAAACGCCGCGTGACAGCAGCAGTAGTCGAACTCGAGACCCTGACCGATACGGTTCGGCCCGCTTCCGAGGATGACGACCTTCGCCTTGCTGTTCGGATTCGACTCGTCACCGCGCTCGTACGTGCTGTACATGTAGGGGGTGAACGACTCGAACTCGGCCGCGCAGGTATCGATGCGCTTGTAGGCCGCCACCAGCTTCTCTTCGATGCGGCGCTCGCGAATCGTGGCTTCCGGCACGCCGTAAATGGCGGCGATTTCACCGTCGCCGAAGCCGGTCCGCTTCAACGTTCTCAGGAAATCCGACGACAGCTCGCGGAATTCCTGCATGCCGGCAATCCGCCGCAGCTCGGCGATCTGCCTGAACTGCTCGAGGAACCACGGATCGATGCGGGTCAGCTCGTGGAGCTGGTCGACCGTCCACCCGCGCTCGAGGGCCTTGAAGAGCGCCCACATGCGCCGGTCGTTCGGCACCACCAGCTTCTTCCGCAGCGCCGCGTCGTCTTCGTCGTCGTGCGGCTGCGTCAGCAGCAGGCCCGCCTTCCCCAGCTCGAGCGATCGCACGCCCTTGAGGAACGACTCCTTGAAGGTGCGGCCAATCGACATCGCCTCGCCCACCGACTTCATCTGGGTCGTCAGCGTGCGGTCGGCCTGCGGAAACTTCTCGAAGTTCCACCGCGGAATCTTCGTCACGACGTAGTCGATCGTCGGCTCGAACGACGCCGGCGTCAGCCGCGTGATGTCGTTTGGAATCTCGTCGAGGTGATACCCGAGCGCCAGCTTGGCGGCGATCTTCGCAATCGGGAACCCCGTGGCCTTCGACGCCAGCGCCGACGACCGCGACACGCGCGGGTTCATCTCGATGACCAGCATCCGCCCGTCCTGCGGGTTCACGCAGAACTGGATGTTCGATCCGCCGGTCTCGACGCCCACCTTGTTGATGATGCGCCGCGCGGCATCGCGCATGCGCTGATATTCCTTGTCGGTCAGCGTCAGCGCCGGCGCGACGGTAATGCTGTCGCCCGTGTGCACGCCCATCGGATCGATGTTCTCGATCGAGCAGATGACGACGAAGTTGTCGGCAACGTCGCGCATCACCTCGAGCTCGAACTCTTTCCAGCCGATGACCGATTCCTCGATGAGGATCTCGTGCACCGGGCTCATCTCGAGCCCGCGATCGACGAGGTCGCGGAATTCCTCGACGTTGTAGGCGATGCCGCCGCCGACGCCGCCCATCGTGAACGACGGCCGGATAATCGACGGAAAACCGGTCGTCTTGACGATCCTCATCGCCTCGTCGGCCGTGCGCGCGAGGCCGCTGGCCGGCGTCTCGACGCCGATCTCCTTCATCGCATCACGGAACAGCAGCCGATCCTCGCCGAGCTTGATGGCGTCGACGTTCGCGCCGATCAGCGTGACGCCGTACTCGTCGAGCACACCGGCTTCGTGGAGCGCCACCGCGAGGTTCAAGGCCGTCTGCCCGCCCACGGTGGGCAGAATCGCGTCGGGGCGCTCCTTGGCGATGACGGCGGTCACCGCTTCGACCGTGAGCGGCTCGATATAGGTGCGATCGGCCATCTCCGGGTCGGTCATGATCGTCGCCGGATTGCTGTTGATGAGGATGACTTCGAGGCCCTCGGATCGCAGCGCCTTGCAGGCCTGCGTGCCCGAGTAGTCGAACTCGCACGCCTGGCCGATGACGATGGGCCCGGCGCCGATGACCAGTATTCGCTTGAGATCCTGTCGCCGAGGCATGCCTAGTGCTGCTGCTCCATATCGTCGACGAACTGCTTGAACAGATAGTCCGCGTCGTGCGGCCCGGGTGAGGCCTCGGGATGATACTGCACCGAGTAAATCGGCCGGTCCACGACTCTCAGCCCTTCGACAGTTCCGTCGTACAAATTGAGATGCGTCACCTTCACGTCGGCGGGCAGCGAATCGGGATCGACCGCAAAGCCATGGTTCTGCGACGTAATCTCGACCTTGCCGGTCTCGAGAAACTTCACCGGATGGTTCGCGCCGCGATGCCCGAATTTCAACTTGAACGTTTTTCCGCCGAGCGCGAGGCCGAGAATCTGATGGCCGAGGCAGATGCCGAAGATCGGCTTGTCTTCCTTCAGCAGCGCGCGCGTGTTCTGGATGGCGTAGTCGACGGCAGCCGGGTCGCCGGGGCCGTTGCTCAAAAAGATCCCGTCCACGTCGGTGGCCAGCACCTCTGAGGCGGGTGTGTGCGCCGGAAACACCTTCACCTGGCAGCCGTACGTCGCGAGGCGCCTCAGGATGTTCCACTTGATGCCGAAATCGTACGCCGCGACGCGCAGCGGCCGCTTCGCCCTGCCCTGCGCGGGCAGGAGAAGATCGGGACGCACTTCGGACGCGGACCTCGAAATCCCGTTCGGCCACGCAAACGCCGATTCGCACGTCACCGCTTTCACGAGATCCGTGCCTTCCATGCTCGGAATCGCGCGCGCCTGCTGCACCAGCTCGCCCGTGTCGACATCGCCCGTCGCAATCACGCCGCGCATGACGCCGGCCGATCGCAACAGCCTCGTCAGGTCGCGCGTGTCGATGTCGGCAATGGCGACGATGTTGTTCGAGACGAGATAGTCGCGCAGCGTGCCCGACGCGCGCCAGTTGCTCGCGATCGGTGATTCCTCGCGCATGATGAAGCCGGCCACCTGCGGCGAGGTCGACTCGACATCGTCGGGCGCGACACCGTAATTCCCGATCTGCGGCGACGTCATCGTCACGATTTGACCGGCATACGACGGATCGGTGAGGACTTCCTGATAACCCGTCATGCTGGTGTTGAACACGACTTCGCCTCGCGCCACACCCGCGGCGCCGGCGGCGGTGCCGCGATAGACCGTCCCGTTCTCCAAAGCCAGAACCGCGTTCATTGACCCTGTTTTCTCTCCAAAGAGGCCGCAACTCTGGTCTCGTCGCCCGCGCCGACGCGCACGGTCGTGATCCAGGTTTCGTAGCCGTCCAATTCGATGCGCACCGATGCGGCCCCGGCCGGCACGTCCGGAATCGTCACGGGCGTCGAGCCCACCGGCCGATCGTTGACATACACGCGCGCGCCCGACGGTCTCGACTGCACGTTCAGGCCGCCGGGTCCCGACTTTTCCTCGGGCCCGCCGCGCGCCGCCGGAGGCGCGGGCGCCGCGCGCAGATTGATCGTGGTTGAAAACACCGGCCGCTGCGACGTGAGTTGAAGCGTGCGTTCTTCGACCGCGTAGCCGTCGTGCGCTATTCGAATCGTATACGATCCCAGCGCCAGGTCGCGCAGCACGAGCGGTGTTTTTCCCTGCGCGCGTCCGTTGACAAGAATGTCGGCATCGCTGGGCGCCGTTCGCACGAGCAGGCTGCCGGTTTGCGTGCGACGCACGGCACCCGACGCCGGCCGCGAAGGCACGGGCGCGCGGCGGCGACGGCGCGGGTGCGCGCACACCTTGTGTACTTCTGGCTGGCGGCGACTCGGGCGCCGCAGCCGGCGGCGGCGTGCGCGGAACGTCGACGGTCGTCTCCTGAACCGCCGCGTCGGGCTCGCCCGCGGGCACATTCCCGCGCGACTGCAGGAAGAACGACACCGCAAACGCGGCGACCATCGCAAACGCAAGAAAGCTGACGACGATTGGCCATCGCCGGGTCTCGGGCTCCACGGGCACCTCGCTTTGCAGCGCGCGGGGCGGTTGCGCCGACCAGCTGACGGGAAACGGCGGCGGCAAGTCGGCTTCCTTCAGGGCGTTGACCGGATCTTCCCCGCGCTCTTCCATGGCTGGCGGTGGCGGTTCCACGTGCAAATCCAGGTCGATTGGCTCTGCACTCGCCACCGCAGTCGGGGTCACCGTCGGGGCGGCCAGGCTGTTGCGCTCGGCCTCGGCCGTCATCTCCGCCGCATCGCGCATCACTTCCGCGAAATCGCCCGCACGCTCCGGCCGCAGCTCAGGGTTCGAGTTGAGCGCGACGTCAAACGCGCTGCGCAGCTCGACGCCGTGCTGCTGCTCGAAATCCGCGAGATTTTCCTGCGATGCCCGCTTCCCGGTGACGGCTTCGAACGCGATCGCGCCAAGCGAATACACGTCCGAGGGCCCATCGGGCAGGGAATACTGCGGCCGCGTTGGACGCTTCGCGCCAATCTTCGTCAAAGCCTGTGAAATGCCGAACCCCGTGACGCGCGGACCATCGGACCCGACGAGGATGTCGCGCAGATGCAGCGAGCCGTGACGGACGCCGCGGTCGGCCGCGAAATCGAGCGCGCCAGCCAGCGCGTCGACGAGCGCCACCCCGCCGGCAATGGACATCGGTCCATTTTCACGAAGCACGACGTCGAGCGACTCGCCCACCGCGTATTCCTGCGCGAGATAGGCCGTGCCATGTTCGAGGCCGGCGGCGATGGGCGCAGCGATGTGGGGATGCGTGAGATCCGAGGCGACGAGCGTGTTCAGCTCCGCGACGAGCGCGGCGGCCTGTTCGGGCGTGAGATCGAGACGAAACACCTTGATCGCCACGAGCCGATCGCGATTGGTGCCGGCCGGCTCGTACGCACGAAACACCGGACCCAGCGTGCCCGCACCAATCTGATGGAGAACCCTGAACGGCCCGAATGATTCGGGAGGAAAATAGAGGACAGAATCTTCGCGGTTCAGTGGGCGAATGGTAACATAAATTCGTTGCACATTCCTGTCGATCTCCGACGATTTCCCTGGGTCAAGAAGCTCGCCACCGACTACGCATTCCAGTTTTCAGCGCTTGCGCCGTTTTTTTCGGGCGATCCTGCCTCGCGCGCGTCGTGGGCGAGCGCAATTGCCAACGCGCAGCAGCATCCGCGTGACCGGGCCGAGCTCAGCCGCGTTCTTTTGCGTCAGCTCGAACGCCGTCACGCGCCGCAGGCCGCGCGCGATGCGGCGGCGCGCCTCGCCGATCCGAAGAGCGTCGCGATCGTGACCGGACAGCAGGCGGGACTGTTCGGTGGTCCACTGTTCACGTTGTACAAGGGACTGACCGCGGCAAAACTCGCCGCGCGCGTCACCGAGGAGCACGGCGTTCCGGCCGTCGCCGTCTTCTGGGTCGAATCGGAAGATCACGACTGGGATGAAGTGGCGTCGGTGTCGGTCGTCGACGCCGAGCAGCAGCGTCATGCCATCGCGCTGCCCTCGCCGCCCGGGGCCGGGTCGGCGCCGATTTGCCGGATCACGCTGGGCGAGGAGATTAACGCGGCGATCGCTCAGCTCTCGACCGTGCTGCCGCCGACCGATTTTACGGCCGAGCTCATCGAGGATCTGAAAACCGCCTATCGGCCCGGCGTCACGATGTCGGACGCGTTCGCCCGGCTGCTCGACAAGCACCTGGGCGGGCTGGGTGTCGTCGTGTTCGAGTGCTTCGATCGCGCGTCGAAGCCGATCGTCAGCGGGATCTTCGAACACGAGCTGCGGCATCCCGGCCGGACGTGGGCGCTCGCAGACGCCGCGGGCAAGCGTCTGCACGAGGCTGGATACCACGCGCAGGTCGAGGCCTCCTCTCCCGCGGCTGTGGCGCTCTTTCGCATCGATGGCGCACGAACGCCGATCGACGCCGCCACGCCCGATCTTATAGAAGTTGCCCGCACGCGGCCCGAGACCTTCAGCCCGAACGTGCTCGTGCGTCCGATCGTTCAGGACGCGCTCTTCCCGACGGTGTGCTACGTCAGCGGTCCCAACGAGCTGGCCTATCTCGGGCAGCTCCGCGAGGTGTACGCGCATTTCGGCGTGCCGATGCCGCTGATGTTCCCGCGGGCGAGCGCCACGGTGCTCGATTCGGCGGGCGCGCGTTTTCTGGAGAAGTACGCCGTGCCGTTCGAATCGCTGCAGCCACGCGACGAATCGGCGCTCAACCGGCTGCTCGCGGCATCGCTGCCCGAGTCGGTGGACCGGGCGATGAAAGATGCCGATAACACCATCAAGGAGAAGATGGCGGCCATCATCGCAACCGTCGGGTCGATTGACGCCACGCTCGAAGGGGCGGCGAAATCGACGCTGGGCAAGCTGGAGCACGATTTGACCGCGCTCGGCGGAAAAATCATCAGCGCGGCCAAGAAACGCGACGACACGCTGCGGCGCCAGTTCGCCAGGGCCCAGGCCCAGGCGTTTCCCGATGGCATCCCCCAGGAACGGGCGCTCGGCACGATTGCCCTGCTCAACCGTTACGGCCCGGCGTTCGTCCAAAGGCTCGTGGACGAGTTGCCGCTCGATATCGGCCACCACTGGGTGCTGACCTTGTAATGCCATCAAAGCCGAAATCCAGGCTCGTGTGGGCGAGGGAGCAGCTCGTCGTGCTGCGCGACCGCCTCGTCGTGCTGGCGCGCGCCAACCCCAAAGCGACGAAATACATCGCCATCTCCGCGGCGACGATGTTCGTCATCGTGTGCGCCCTCACCGGCTACTACTACGTGTCCTTCTCGCGGATGATCGACGCGCGCCTCCACGGCGAGCGCGATCGCGTGCTGCCGCGCGTCTTCGCGCGGCCGCTCGAAATCCGGCGCGGCGACAATATCTCGCAGAAAGAGCTGCTCGATCGGCTCAACGACCTCGGATACGCCCAGCGCACGCAGGCCGAGAACCCCGGCGAGTTCGCCGTCGCCGGCCCGCTGGTGAGTATCACGCCTCGCGCGGGGAGCCACAAAGGCAAGACGGTTATCGTGAGCTTCCAGCGGCCGGGTCCGCCGCGGCGCGGCCGGGGCCAGCCGCCGCCGACGGCGGGTGGCAACAGGATCGAGAGGCTGTCGGTCGGGAAACAGGCGATTTCCCGCGTCACGATGGACGCGCCGATGCTGACCGCGCTCATTCAGGCGCGGGTCAAACAACGGCAGGTGCCGTTGTCCGTGCTGCCGTCGCGCATGGTCGACGCGGTGCTCGCCATCGAAGACCAGCGGTATTACTCCCACCCCGGGATCGACCCGATCCGAATCGTGGGCGCCGTGTTCACCAATATCTTCGGCAACCGGCCGTACCTGGAAGGCGCCAGCACCATCACGCAGCAGCTGGCCCGCAACTTCTTCCTGACCGAGGAAATGCTCGTCGAGCAGCAGACGCGCCAGCGCTCGTGGCGCCGCAAGATTCAAGAGCAGTTCATGGCGCTCGTCCTCGACATCAGGGCGACCAAGGACGAAGTGCTCGAGCTCTATTTGAACGACGTGTATCTCGGCAATCGCGGGTCGTTTGCGATTCACGGGGTGGCCGAGGCCGCGCGGCTCTATTTCGGCAAGGACGTCACCAACCTGTCGCTTGGCGAAGCGGCCACGATTGCCGGCATCATCCAGTCGCCCAACACGCTGTCGCCGTTCAACGCCGCCGCCAAGGCGCGCGAACGCCGGAACGTCGTCTTGAGGGCGATGGCCAGCGGCGACTTCGTTTCCGCAGATGCGGCCGAGCGCGCGTCGAAGGAACCGCTGTCGCCGGTGGCGCGCGCGCTCGACGCCGAGGCGCCGTACTTCGTCGACTTCGCCGGCCTGGCGCTCGCCGAGCAGTTCCCGAGCGTCACGCAGAGCACCGAAGCGGTTGACGTCTACACGACACTCGACCTGCACCTGCAGCGGTTCGCGCAGGACGCGGTCAGCAACGGCATCGCCAAGGTCGATCAGCTGCTCTCGCGCCGGAAGCGTCCCCGCGTGCCGCAGGCCGCGCTCATCGCGGTCGATCCGCGTACGGGCGACATCCTCGCGATGGTCGGCGGGCGGTCGTACAACCAGTCGCAGTTCAATCGCGCGGTCAGCGCGAATCGTCAGCCGGGATCGGTGTTCAAGCCGTTCGTCTACCTGGCGGCGTTCGAACGCGCCGCCGAAGATGGCACGGCGCTGTCGCCGGCGACGCTCGTGAACGACGAACCGACGACCTTCGATGCGAACGGCACGCCGTGGACGCCCGCGAACTACGAGAACGAGTACGACGGCCAAATCACGTTCCGCCGGGCCCTCGCGATGTCGCGGAACGCCGCGACCGTGAAGGTGGCCGAGGCGGCCGGCTACGACCGCGTGGCCGACCTGTGGCGCCGCATCGGCGCGGGCACCGCACCCCGTGCCTTCCCGTCGATCGCGCTCGGCGTGTTCGAGGCCACGCCCATGAACATCGCCTCGGCGTACACGATCTTCGCCAACGGCGGCCAGACGCGCGCGCTGCGATCGCTCTTGCGCATCGAGCGTGGCGAGACCGAGATCGTGGCCAAGGAATCGCCGGCCAGGCGCGTGGCGCGGGCCGATACGACCTATCTGGTCACCAACATGATGCGGAGCGTCCTGAGCGAGGGCACCGGCGCCGCCGTACGGGCCTCGGGCTTCAGCCTCGACGCGGCCGGCAAGACGGGCACCACCAACGATTTGCGCGACGCCTGGTTCGTCGGGTTTACCCCCGAGCTGCTGACCGTCGTCTGGGTGGGCCTGGACGACAATCAGGCGCTCGGCCTCAGCGGCGCACAGGCGGCCCTCCCCATCTGGCTCAGCTTCATGCAGCGGGCGCTGGCGGGCCGCGGCGACCACTGCCTTCGACGTCCCGGACAACATCAACTTCGTCGATGTCGATCGGGACACAGGCGCGACGGCCCTGCCGGGGTGCCTGCGCGTGTACAGCGAGTGCTTCCTGAGCGGCTCGGAGCCGCACGAGCTCTGCGAAATACATCGCTTCTAGGTGGTAGCGTAGCGTGGGTAGTAGGTGGTAGGTTCGGGTTCGCGGTCGCAAGCATCCGGTAGAAACACGAACCCCGGTACCGCGACTACGTACCTACCACCCACCACCCACCGAACCTACCGCTATAATCGAGTCCTACATGTCCCAAGAGGTCTTTGAAGCGCTCACCGAAGCGCTCGAGCGGGGGGAAGAAGCCGCGCTCGTGACCATCGTGTCGGCGAACGGTTCGACGCCCCAGCGCGTGGGCGCGAAGATGCTCGTCTTTCCGGACGGCCGTACCGTCGGCACCATCGGAGGCGGCTGCTACGAGAACGACGCGTTCTGGAAGGCGAAAGAGTCGATTCAGTCTCGCAAGCCGCAGCTGGTGAAGTACGACCTCAACGACGATTTTGCCCAGGAGAACGGGCTCGTGTGCGGCGGCCAGATGCAGGTGTACATCGAGCCGCTCGAAGCCACACCGCGGCTGTACGTCATCGGCGCCGGGCATGTCGGCTATCACCTGGCCCGGCTCGCACACACCATCGGGTTCAAGACGCACGTGCTCGACGACCGCGAGAAGTTCGCGAACACGGAGCGCTTTCCGAATGCCGAAGAGGTGATCGTCGAGACGATCCCCGACTGGCTGCACCGCGCCGACCTGCCCTCCCATGCGTACGTCGTGATCGTGACGCGCGGTCATACGCACGACCTTGACGCGCTGCGCGCGCTCGCCGCGCGCGACCTCCGCTATCTGGGGCTGATTGGCAGCAAGGCCAAGGTGACGCGTATCTACGATGCCCTGCTCGAAGAGGGCATGCCTCCCGAATGCCTGCAGCGCGTGCACGCGCCGGTCGGGCTCGACATCGGCGCCGTCAGCCCGGAAGAAATCGCCGTCGCGATTCTGGCCGAGCTCATCGCCGTGCGCCGGGGGAAGATTCAGGACCCCAAGGTCGCCGCGGTATCGATGCGCTGGGAAAAGCCGTCGAAAACTCCCGTTCCAAAGGCGTCGTCTTGACGCTCGACGCCGTGCTGGTCGAAGCGGCCAGGCTCGGACCCGAGGCGGCGAGCCCGCAGCCCACTAGCCTCGTGTCAAGGCCGGTTTCGCTGACCGAACCAATGTCGACACATCAACCCGATCCCACGATTCGACTTGTCACAGTCTTTCGGACGAATGACCCCGGACTTGGTTGGCCTTGCGAAGTCCATCCTCGACAGCGCGAACATTGATCACTTTGTGGCGGGTGAGGATCTGCGGAATATCCGAGGCTGGGGGTTGGATGGGGCCGGCATGGGCCCCGCCGAATTTCAAGTTCGAGAGTCTGACGCTGAGGCGGCCATCGAACTACTTTCGGAATTGCGCTGAATAGACCGCCCAACGTCTTAAAAATGCCTGACTTCCGGCTATGACCCGGATAGGGTTGGGTTTGTGAACACTGACAATTACGGTATAATCTTTCTTTAGCACTCGACGGACGCGACTGCTAACCTCCACATGACACAGCCTTCAGCAAGAGCGGCGCAGATACTGGCCGCGCTCGTTGCCGAATACATCGAGAGCGGAGAGCCGGTGGGCTCGACGCGCCTGGCCGCCTTGTCCGGCCTGAGCGTCTCCTCAGCCACCGTCCGGAATACGCTCGTCGAGCTGGAGGAGCAGGGTTACCTCCAGCAGCCCCACACGTCGGCGGGCCGCATCCCCACAGACCGTGGATATCGCTTCTATGTCGACCAGCTCCTCGCCGCTCCCCGTTCGGTGCGGGGCGGGGCGGCCGTGGAAGCGCAGCTGCGGCGTGATGCCGGAACACCGGCGCTTGCCGAAGACGTCCTGGCGGCCGTGTCGCAGGTGCTCTCGCGCACGGCGCGGCTCGTCGCCTTTGCCCTGCCGATGACCTCGGAGGGCATCCTGAAGGAAATCGAGTTCGTCCCGCTGAGCGCGACCAAGGTGCTCGTCATCGTCGTCGCGGACGGCGGACAGGTGTCGCGCAAGGCGATCGATGTCGGGGAGGAAATCGATTCGCACGACCTCCGACAGGCGGCGAACTACCTGAATACCGAATTTGCCGGCATGCCGCTCGAGCACATCCGTCTTGCGGTGATGGAGCGGCTGCGGCACGAGCGGACGCTCGCCGATGCGCTGCGTGCCCGCGCGCTGAAGCTGGCGCGTACGGGGCTGGAAGAGCTGCCGAAGAAGTCGCCGCTCTTTGTGGACGGCGCTTCGTCTCTGCTCGACGAAACCAGCGAAGACAACAACATCTCCCTCAGCACGCTCAAAGCGCTGCTGCGGATGGTCGAAGAAAAAGAGCGGCTCGTGCGGCTGCTCAACGAATACATCGACGGTCCCGGGCTGACGATCGTCATCGGCCAGGAACACCGGGCCGCAGATTTACGTCCATTCAGCATCATCGCGTCGACCTACGCCGACGGTGCGCGTCGCGGCACGGTGGGCGTCATCGGGCCGATGCGCATGCACTACTCACGAACCATTGCCGTCGTCGACGGTGTCGCACAGGCCGTTTCACGAGTCCTGCGCGACAGCATGTAATCAACGGGCACGAATCATGGTTGATCAGTCCACACGTTCCAATGCTGCCGACGTACCGGAAGAAGCCGGAGGTCTGCAGGAAGAGAGCGCCTCGCCGGCGACCGCCGCCACGGCGGCCCCTGCCGACGAGCTCGCCGAGCTTCGCAAAGATCGGGAGAGCCTGCAGGACAGGCTGCTGCGACAGGCAGCCGAGTTCGATAACTATCGCAAGCGCATCGATCGCGAGCGAAAAGAGACGGCGCAGTATGCGGCCATCGATCTCATTCAGGACCTGCTGCCGGTGATCGACGATTTCGAGCGCGCGCTGCAAAGCGACGCGCCGGGGGCCGAATCCTACCGCCAGGGGCTCGACATCATTCATCGCGCGCTCATCGAGACGCTGCGCAAGCGCGGCGTGACCCCCATCAACGCCGTCGGGACCGATTTCGATCCCCAGATTCACCAGGCGGTGGCATACGAGGCCGCCCCGGATCGCCGCGATGGCGAGGTGACGGAACAATTCACGCGTGGCTATCGGCTCGGCGACAAGCTGATACGGCCCGCCATGGTGAAAGTAGCGAAAGCGTGAGCAAAAGGGATTACTACGAGGTCCTCGGGGTCCCGAAGACTGCCGGGGACCAGCAGATCAAGAGCGCGTACCGCAAGCTCGCGCTGCAACACCATCCCGACAGGAATCAGGGCAACGAAGGCGCCGAAGAGAAGTTCAAAGAGGCCGCCGAGGCGTACGCGATTCTCTCGGATGGTGAAAAGCGCGCGAAGTACGATCGGTTCGGCCACGCCGGGGTTTCTTCCCAGGCGGGCGCCGGGTTCGATCCATCGACGTTCGCGGGCTTCGAGGACATTTTCGGCGGCATCTTCGGCGACTTCTTCGGCGGGGGCCGCCGCGGCGGTCCCGAGCGCGGCAGCGACCTGCGCTACGACCTGGAGATTTCGTTCGAGCAGTCCGCCAAAGGTGTGGAGACGGCGATTCAAATCCCGCGCCTCGAAACCTGCGAGACGTGCCACGGTTCGGGCGCCGCCGCCGGCAGCAGTCCCACGACCTGCCCGCAGTGCCAGGGCCGCGGACAGCAGCGGTTCCAGCAGGGATTCTTCACGGTGGCGCGCACCTGCCCGCGCTGCGACGGGACCGGGCGCATCATCGCGAAGCCCTGCGCCACGTGCAAAGGGGCGGGCCGGACGACGAAGGAGCGCCAGCTCACAGTCAAGATTCCCGCCGGCATCGCCGACGGCCAGCGCCTGCGCATCAGCGGCGAGGGCGAAAGCGGTCCACAGGGCGGCCCGGCAGGCGATCTCTACGTGTTCATCGAGGTGGCCCCACATCCCTTCTTCCGTCGCGACGGCAACAATCTGGCTTGCGAGGTCCCGCTGAATTTCACCACGCTCGCGCTGGGTGGAACCATCGAAGTCCCGACGCTCGACGGGCACGAGGGCTTCAAGGTGCCCGAAGGCACGCAGTCGGGAACGGTCTTCCGGTTCCGCGGCAAGGGCATGCCCGACGTGTCGGGCCGGGGGAAGGGCGACCTCTACTTCACCGTGCAGGCGGTGACGCCGAAGAAGCTGAACAAGGAACAGCGCGCGCTGCTCGAGCAGTTGAGCAAGGCGCTGCCGAAGGAACAATTCGAGCCCCGGCCGGCCGACGCGCCGGAGGACGAAAAGAATCTCTTCGACAAGGTCAAAGACATATTTGGGTAAGTCCTGGCCCGCCCTGGAGATTCACGTTCCAGGCTGCGATCCTCAGCTCGTCGAGCTCGTCATCGCCGAGCTCGATGATTTCCAACCCACGGCCATTCACGAATCCGACGAAGAAGGCCCATTGCGGGCGTTCTTCACGACGCCGGCGGCGCGCGACGCCGCGGCACAGGCGTTGGCCGTGGCGTTCGGTTCGTACGTGTACGTCAAACGGATCGATGTGGAAGACGAAGACTGGGCCGCGCGATCGCAGGCGCAGTTGAAGGCGATCGCCGTCGGCCGGGTTGTGATCGCGCCACCGTGGGACGTCGAGAGGGGTCGGGAGGGGTTTTCGCGCGACAACGTCGAAAACCCCTCCCGACCCCTCGTCGTGGTTATCCAGCCCTCCACCGGGTTTGGCACGGGTCACCATCCGACGACGCGGCTGGCGCTCAGGGCCTTGCAGGAGCTGCCTCTCGACAACTGCACGGTGCTCGACATCGGGTGCGGCTCGGGTGTGCTGGCCATCGCCGCGATCAAGCTCGGCGCGCGGTCGGCCATCGGCGTCGACATCGATCCCGACGCGCTCGAAAACGCGCGCGAGAACGCACTCCTGAACCACGTGGGCGATCGCATTCAGTTCGAAGAGGGGGACTTCCGTGATATGGCGCTGCGTGGCCATGTCGCGCTCGCGAATCTGACGGGCGCGCTCGTCGAGCGATCCGCGGAAGCGCTCGCGTGCCTCATCGAACCGGGCGGTTCGCTTGATCGTCAGCGGGTTCATGGAGACCGAAAAGCAACCGGTCATGACAGCGCTGCAGAATTTTCTCGGGCGCGGGAGAGTCAACCAGGAAGACGAATGGCTCTGCGGCGTCTTCGACGTCCTCATTGCAGGGGTAACGGCGCCGCCGCTTTCGCTGAGACACGGTTGTAGTCCTGCCCCACCAGCCGGGCAATCGTGGCCGCGACCTGACTCTGCGTCACCTGGACGTTCTTCCGCACCCCCAGCGGGGCGACGCCCGGACCGAGCGTTGCAATCCAGATTCTGTCGGCACCCGGCACTTTCGCGCCGTGACCCGGCCAATCCATCCCGGACCCACCTCGACCGTGATCGGTCGTGACGACGAGCGCCGTGCGGCCTCTGTAGTCGGACAGCGATTGCGCGGTCTCCCACAGGCGCTTGATGAATCCGTCGTTGCGAAACGCGGCGTCGAGATACAGGTCGTACCTCCGTCCATGCGCCCATTCGTCGGTTTCCTCGAACATCACGTAGAGCACACGAGGACGCTTGCGGCGCAGGTACTCGATTGCGCCAACCGCGGTCGGCGCGTCGAACTTCGACTCCGTCCAGTATTGGGGAAGTCCTCCCGCCAGTTCGTTCACCATCCGTGCCGCATCGGAATCCACGTCGCGGATGAGCAGACCGTCCGCGATCGACGGAATACCGCTTCGGGGCTCGTTCAGGATCCACGGCAACAGTACCCACGACGAAAACGCGGCGACCCTGCCCCTGAACGGCGGCAACCCATTCAGCCATTCGAGCACGGTGACATTTGGATTGAACGTGCGGGCGTTCGTCGTGATGTTCTCGTCGGGGAATCCGGCGAACATCTCGTTGTAGCCCGGATACGAAATCGCCACGCCGTTTGTCACGCGCGCTTCGCTCGCGGCCGACGGATCGCCGAAGATCTGCCCGTCTCTGGCCACGACCGACCACAGAAACGGCATCAGCCGCCGGCGCCGCTCTTCCGCGGTCGTCCCGCCAAACCGCCGCTCGATCGCCTCGGCATTGCGAACACCCCCGTCGGTCTCGTTCACGAGCGAGCTCGACAGGCCGGAAAAGACTTCCTGCCACCGCATCCCGTCGAGGGTGACGACGATCACGTGGTCGGCGTTCTTCGACTGAGCCTCGGAGTTCGATCGCAGATCCGGCAGGCAGCAGCAGGACCGCCGCGGCCATCAACATCGAGAGACCATGCCTCACGCGCATGTCAGAGATCCTTCCAGACATACTGAAGCACCGCAATCGCGGCCGCCGCCGCCGCATCGGCGCGAAGGGTTCGGCGGCCCAGCGTCACGAGCGTGACGCCGGCCTCCATCGCCGCATCCAGTTCGGCGGCATCCCAGCCACCTTCCGGTCCGATGAGAACCATCGCCGTGGACGGCCGCTGCCCTTCCAGCCTCGTCAGATCCGCCACCTCGGCGCGAGCGCCCGGTTCGACGAACATCAGCCGTGTTTCGGCCGCGGTTGACGTCAGGACGTCATGCAGCGCCTTTGTCGGGTGAACGAGGGGCACGACGGCGCGGCCGCACTGCTTGACCGACGAGATGACCGTCCGATCCCAGCGGTCCTGTCGGCCGCCCTCCGCGACGGCTTTGATCGGCACGTCGGTGCGCCGGCTGACGAATGGCTGAACGGCCGCCACACCGAGCATGACGGCATCGCGAATGACGCGATCCATCTTGTCGCTCTTGAGCAGCGCCTGCGCCAGCGTCACGCGGACCCGCGGCTCGGGCGCGGGGGAACGCGGCTCGATGACCTTCACGCTGACGCGCGTGGCGCTGACGGTCTCCACCCGCGCCACCGCCTCGCGGCCCTGGCCGTCGAAGACCGCAATCGAATCGCCGGCACGCATCCGCAGCACGCGCGACACATGACGAGCCTCGTCTTCGGGCAGCTCGAACACGGCGTCGGCGGCGAACGAAGGCGCGTAGAACCGATGCACGGTAGGATTCTATCGACTTCGGACTTCCGGCTTCGGACTTCCGCGCGGCCCGACGCCCGTCGTCTGCAGCCTGAAGCTCTGTATACTGCCGTACAGTGTTCTTCCGCGGTCAGACAGTCGGAAAGTACAAGATCCTCTCTCCACTCGGCAGTGGCGGGTTCGGTACCGTCTACCTCGCCGAAGACACCTGGATCGACAAGAAGGTCGCGATCAAGGTGCCGCACCGGCAGAACGTGGATTTCGGCGATCTGCTGCAGGAGCCGCGCCTGCTGGCCAGTCTGAATCACCCGAACATCGTGGCGATTCTGACGGCCGAAAAGCAGGAGAACATCTTCTTCATCGTGATGGAGTACGTGCGCGGCGACACGCTCGAGACGGTCATCTCGCGCGACGGCAAGCTCGATCTTGCAGCGCACGCTCGACTACACCTGCCAGATCTGCAACGCCCTCGATCATGCGCACCAGCAGGGTGTCATTCATCGCGACCTGCGGCCGGGCAACGTCCTGGTGACCGAAGGCGGGGTCGCGAAAGTGGCCGACTTCGGCACCTCGCGCTTCATCGAGATCGCGGCGCACGGCACCACGGTGATTGGCAGCCCGCCCTACATGGCGCCCGAGCAGTTTCATGGCAAGACCGTCTTCGCGTCGGACATCTACTCGCTCGGCGTGTCGATGTACCAGATGCTCACCGGCGTGCTGCCCTACAACACGCCGACCCCGGCCGATCTCGAGAAGCTGATGAAGGGCGAGCTCGTGTCGCCGCCGCGCACGCGCAATCCGAAGATCCCGTCGAAGATCAACGACATCGTGATGAAGGCGGTCGCGCCGGACGTCAAAGCCCGCTACCAGCGCGCCAGCGATCTGCTGAACGACCTCCTCGCCAGCCGGGGAGGACGGAAGACCCTGCGAGTCACGCCCCGCAAGACACCGTCGACGCCGACGACGCCGCCCGTGGCCGTGCCACCTTCCGACGATGTCCTCGACATCCATGCCCGATTGCGGGCGCGCGTGACGCCGCTACCACGCTTCTGCTGGCACTGCCGCAAGCCACTCCAGGCGCGATCGGCGCGCTGCCCGTTTTGTGGCGAAGCGCAGTAAATGCTAAGCTTTTTGTATGGCATTTGCGGGCACCGGCAAGATCTGGATGAACGGGAAGCTCGTGGACTGGAAGGACGCCACCATCCACGTCGCCTCGCACGTCATCCACTACGGCAGCGGCGTCTTCGAAGGCGCCAGGATGTACGACACGCCCAAGGGCTCGGCGATCCTTCGCCTCGATGCCCACATGGCGCGCCTCGTCTCCTCGGCCAAGATCTACCGGATGGACTCGCCCTACACCCAGGCAGAGCTTGAAAAGGCGGTCATCGAAACCGTTCAGGCCAACGGCTTCAAGGCGTGCTACATCCGCCCGCTGATGTATCGCGGGTACAACGCGCTGGGCGTCAACCCGAAGCCCTGCCCCGTCGATGTGGCCATCATGGTCTGGGAATGGGGCACCTACCTCGGGGCCGACGCGCTCGAAAAGGGCGTCGACGTGTGCGTCAGCTCGTGGAACCGCATGGCGCCCAACACGTTCCCCTCGCTCTCGAAGACGAGCGGCAACTACGCGAACGCCGCGCTCATCCGCATGGAAGCGGAAGCGAACGGCTACAGCGAAGGGATTGCCCTCGACACGTTCGGCTTTGTCAGCGAAGGCAGCGGCGAGAACATCTTCGTCGTTCGGAACGGCGCCATCTACACGCCGCCGCTGAGCGCCTCGATTCTGCCCGGCATTACGCGCGACATGGTCGTGCAGGTGGCGGAGGATCTCGGCTACCGCGTGACGCAGGAGAACATTCCGCGCGAGATGCTGTACATCGCCGACGAAGTGTTCTTCGTCGGCACCGCCGTTGAAATCACGCCGGTGCGCTCGGTCGACAAGATCCAGGTCGGCGCCGGCCGCCGCGGGCCCGTCACCGAAGCGATACAGCGCCGGTTCCTCGACACCATCGCGGGCAAGGCCCCCGACACGCACGGCTGGCTGACGTACGTGCCCGAAATGGTCACCGCCGCCGCCAAAAAGCGCTAAACACGGCACCCTGAAGATCCGATAAGGGGCAGAGAGCTTCTCTCTGCCCCTTTTTTTATGAATATCGACGATCTTCTTCGTGTGGCCGTGTCCAAGGGTGCGTCCGACCTTCACATCAAGGTCGGCGCGTACCCGATGGCGCGCGTCTCCGGCCTCCTGATCCCGGTCAGCGAAGAGAAGCGGCTGACCAACGACGACACGCTCGCCATGGGCGCGAAGATGATGTCGCCCGAGCAGCGCGACAAGTTCGTCAAGTCGCAGGAAGTCGACCTGGCCTACAGCGTGGGTGGCCTGGGCCGCTTTCGCGTCAACGTCTTCCAGCAGCGCGGCACCATGGGGATGGTGCTCCGCGTCATCCCGACGAAGATTCTGACCGTCGACGACCTGCTGCTGCCGCCGGTGCTGCGCAAGATCTCCGACGAAGAGCGCGGGCTCGTGCTGGTGACCGGCACCACCGGCAGCGGCAAGAGCACGACGCTGGCGGCGATGATCGACCACGTGAACAGCTCGCGCAGCGCGCACGTGATGACGGTCGAAGATCCCATCGAGTTCCTGCACCGCGACAACCGATCGATCGTCAATCAGCGCGAGGTCTCGGTCGATACACGGTCGTTCGCGCACGCGCTGCGCAGCGCGCTCCGTCAGGATCCCGACGTCATTCTCGTCGGCGAAATGCGCGACTTCGAGACCATCGAAACGGCCCTGCTCGCGGCCGAGACCGGCCACCTGGTCTTCTCGACCCTTCATACGCTCGACGCCACCGAAACGATCAACCGCATCATCGCGGTGTACCCGCCGCACCAGCAGAAGCAGGTCCGCCTGCAGCTGGCGGCCGTGCTGAAAGCGGTCATCTCGCAGCGCCTCATTCCGAGAATCGACACCGGCGGCCGCGTGCCGGCGGTCGAAGTCCTCATCGCGACCGCCTTCATCCGCGACTGCATCGTCGACAAGGAAAAGACGCACAACATCAACAGCGCCATCGCCCAGGGCACGTCGCAGTACGGCATGCAGACGTTCGACCAGTCGATCTTCGGGCTGTACCAGCAGGGCTTCATCTCGCTCGAAGAGGCACTGCGCTGGGCGTCCAACGTGGACGAGTTCAAGCTGAAGGTGCAGGGCATCTCCACGACGGCCGACACGGCACGCGACCAGATGGCGAGCAGCGTGACGGGCGGCGGCGGCGTCTGAAATTCCCGGCCTGACGAGGTTCGGAGGGTAGAATCCTCCGGGTGAGGAAAGGCCGGCCGCCCGAGGATCCCGATTCTTCGACGGCGGCCTATGTTCGCGCGCTCCGCTGGCTCTCGGCACGCGAGCTGTCCGAAGGGCAGGTGCGATCGCGCCTCGACGAGCAGGGCTACTCCCCCGCGGCCATCGCGAACGCGGTCCAGCGCCTCATCGACAATCGCACGATCGACGATCGCCGTACGGCGGGTGCCCTCGCGCGCACGGAGGCGAGGATCAGGCGCCACGGTCCCCGCCGCGTCATGGGCAAGCTGCTCTCGATACACATCGATCGCGATCTCGCCCGGGAAATCATCAGAGACCTGTTCGGTGACGAGGACGAAGCGCAGCTGCTCGAAGTGGCACTGGATCGGCGGCTTCGCGGCAAGCCCGAGCGGCTGAAGGATCCCGGCGAGCGCCGGAAGATTCTTGCCTATCTCGTCCGCCAGGGCTTTTCAGCCAGTGCCGCATCGAGCGCCATCCGAAAGAAGGCCAACAGCGACTGAGTAAAATACGTCCACAGATGACCACCTGGAGAGAGATCCGCTCGTCGTTTCTCGAGTATTTCGAACGCAACGGACACCGCGTCGTGTCGAGCTCGTCGCTCGTCCCCGAGGACGATCCCTCGCTGCTCTTCACCAACGCCGGGATGAACCAGTTCAAGGACGTGTTTCTCGGCAACGAGCACCGCGACTACAAGCGGGCGACGACGTCCCAGAAGTGCATGCGCGTCAGCGGCAAGCACAACGATCTCGAGAACGTCGGACCATCCCCGAGCCATCACACGT
Source organism: Vicinamibacterales bacterium (assembly GCA_963821395.1). Taxonomy (GTDB): domain Bacteria; phylum Acidobacteriota; class Vicinamibacteria; order Vicinamibacterales; family JAMQPK01; genus JAMQPK01. The sequence continues at coordinate 35,604 of CAWGDY010000004.1, forward strand.
TCTTCCAGATGCTCGGCAATTTTTCTTTCGGCGACTACTTCAAGAAGGACGCCATCGGGTTCGCCTGGGAGCTGCTGACCGGCGTGTGGGCGATTCCGAAGGACAAGCTCTTCGTCACCGTCTTCAAGGGCGAACAGAACATTCCGCGAGATGTCGAGGCCCGCGAGTACTGGTTGAAGTACGTCTCAGCCGATCACCTCTCGGAGCTCGGCTCCGACGACAACTTCTGGCAGATGGGCGATACCGGCCCCTGCGGCCGCTGCTCGGAGATCTACTACTTCCGCGGCAACCAGATTCCGTGCCCCGAACCGGTCTGCCGCGGCGTCGAGTGCAGTTGCAGCCGCTACATCGAGATCTGGAACAACGTGTTCATGGAGTTCGACCGGCAGGCGGACGGGACGCTGAAGCCGCTGCCGGCGCCGTCAATCGACACGGGCATGGGCCTGGAACGCATCACCGCGGTGCTTCAGGGCCACGAGTCGAACTACGACACCGATCTGTTCACGCCGATCCTCGACGCCATCGGCACGCTCGCCGGCAGGAAATACGCGCGCTCGATGAGCGCCGTCCGACGTGTCGATGCGCGTGGTGGCCGATCACGCACGCACCATGACGTTCCTCATCGCCGACGGCGTGATGCCCGTCGAACGAGTTCCGCGGCTACGTGCTGCGCAAGATCATGCGCCGCGCCATGCGCCATGGAATGAAGCTGGGCATCTCGGAGACGTTCCTGCATCGGATCGTCGACGTCGATCGTTCGAGAGATGGGCGACGCCTATCCCGAACTGCGCTCGAATCGCGATACCGTCGTCAGCGTGGTGCGGAACGAAGAAGAGCGTTTCGGCGCCGTGCTCGCTGGCGGCCTGCCGAGGCTCGAAGACGCGATCGAACGGGCTGCCGCCTCGCCTGGGCGGACGCTGTCGGGCGACGAAGCCTTCAAGCTCTACGACACGTTCGGCCTTCCGCTCGATTTCATCGAAGATCTCGCGGGCGAAAAACAGGTCGGCGTCGGCCGCGAGGCCTTCGAACGGGCGATGGAGGGCCAGCGCGAGAAAGCGCGCGCGAAGAGTGCCTTCGAAGGCAAGAAGGCGCAGGAATTCGTGTTCTCGTCCGACCAGGTCCAGCAGGGCCTGAGCGCCGCCGGCGATCGCTTCGAGGGCTACACGACCACGACCGTCAAAGGTACGCCCGTGATCGCGCTCTTCGACAGGGAACGGCGCCAGGTGAACGAGCTGCGGCGAGGGCGCGGACGGCTATGCGGCGCTTGGACAGACGCCGTTCTACCTCGAGGCGGGCGGCCAGGTGTCCGATGTCGGACAGCTTCACGCCGACGGCTCGGGCGCGTCAGCCGATGTTCAAGGTGTGGCCAGAATCGCGGCGGGCCTGCCGCGGCTGCACCGGATTCACATGAAGAGCGGCACGTTGCACGAACGCGACATCATCACCGCCGAAGTCGATGCGCCGACGCGCGACGCGACGCGCAGGAATCACACCGCCACTCACCTGCTCCATGCGGCGCTGCGGAACGTTCTGGGCTCGCACGTGAAGCAGGCCGGCTCTCTGGTGGCACCCGATCGGCTGCGATTCGACTTCGTGCACGCCTCGCCCGTCTCGCCCGAGCAGGTGCTCGAGCTCGAACGGATTGTCAACGAGCAGATCTACCGCAACACACCGGTCGTCACCGAAGAACGATCGACGCAGGACGCGATTGCGGCGGGCGCGATGGCGCTCTTCGGCGAGAAGTACGGCGACCGCGTGCGGGTGGTCTCGATTCCCGGCTTCAGCATGGAGCTGTGCGGCGGCACGCACTGCCGTGCGACCGGGGACATCGGCTTCTTCACCATCGTCTCCGAGAGCGGCGTGGCCGCCGGCGTGCGCCGTATCGAGGCCGTGACGGGCGCAGGGGCCGTCGAGCACCATCAGTCGCTGCGCGGCTCGCTCGAACAGGTGCTGGGCGCGCTCGGCACCACGGCCGATCGCGGACAGGCGGCAGTCGAACACCTGCAAACCGAAAACAAGAGACTGGCCCGTGAGGTCAGCCGGCTGAAGGTCGAAGGCGCCCGCAGCCAGCAGGGGACGGCCGCCGCCGTCGACGAAGCGGAATTCGCCAGGGGCAGGTTCGTCGCGCAAACCGCGAGCGGGCTCGGCAAGGACGAGCTTCGGCAGCTCGCGGACGCACACCGCGATCGCATCAAGACGGGCATCGTCGTCATCGGGTCTGTCGACGACGGGCGGGTCTCGCTCGTCGTGGCGGTCACCAAAGACCTCGCGCCGAAGGTCCATGCCGGAAACCTGGTGAAGGAGCTGGCCCCCCTGATCGGCGGGCGCGGAGGCGGCCGGCCCGATTTCGCGGAAGCCGGCGGCAACCAGCCAGACCAGGTGGGTGGGGCACTCGCCCAAGCGAAGAAACTGGCCGAAACAGCCCTGGCCTAAAGTTCCTTTACAGATCTGCCGAGACTACCTAACAGGTCGAGTTGCGTCTGCCTGCCGTAGGGCGGTAGACTGACTTGCCCCCCGTAACTCACTGACCTTGAAGAACATATTTGTAATTTCGGTGCTCGCCCTGTGCGTAGTCGCTGGCAGGCCAACGCCTGCCCGTGCACAGATCTATTCCTGGCAGGACGCCAATGGCATCCTGACGCTCTCAGACCGCCCCCAGAACGGCGGACCGCGGGCGGTCAAGGTCCCAGTCGCTCCCACCCTCGCTGCCCGGTCCGAGCCCGAGTTCGAGCCCTTTATCCTGCAGCACTCCCGGCTTCAGGGTGTCCGGGCGGAGCTCGTCAGAGCGGTCATCCAGGTCGAATCGGCCTTCAATCCGCGGGCGGTCTCGCCCAAGGGCGCCATGGGCCTGATGCAGCTGATGCCGGCGACGGCCAAGGAGCTGGGGGTCGTGGATCCGTTCAACCCGGCTGAAAACATCCGGGCGGGCGTCACCTACCTACGTCAACTGCTCGACCGCTACAACGACGACGTCCAGCTTGCGCTGGCGGCGTATAACGCAGGGCCCGGCGCGGTCGACAAGCACGGCTCGCAAGTGCCGCCTTACAAGGAAACACGCAACTACGTGGCCAAGATCACCGGCATCCAGGGCAACGTTCGCAACGGCCCGAGCCTGAAAATGTACAAGGTCACGGAAATCGTCGACGGCGAGCCCGTCGTCACCTACACGAACGTCAAGCCCGCCAGCGGCACCTTCGAAGAAGTCTCGCGATAGCCCGACCGGGCACTCGTGTAAAATAGGGGTTTTCCGGGAGGACAGATTTAGTGGCTACTCACGCATCCGCGCTGAAGGCGCATCGGCAGAGCCTGGTGCACCGCGAGCGCAACCGCAAGTATCGCTCGCAGCTCCGCAGCACCCTCAAAGAGATTCGCAGCGTCATCGACGCGAAGGACAAGACCGCCGCGAAGAAGCAGTTCGACCAGGCGATCTCGCTCATCGATCGGATGGCCGGCAAGGGCATCATCCATCGCAACACCGCGAGCCGGTACAAGTCGCGGCTGAGCGCGCGGCTGTCTAAAACCGCTTAGCGAGTTCCGTTCCGGTTCCGGTTCCCGTTCGGGTTCCAGGTGCGGTTCCTGTTCCGATTCGGGTTCGGGTTCCGGTGCAGTCCGTTCCGGCTTTGTAGCAGTTTTCAGTTCTCAGTAGTCAGTTCTCAGTCGCAAAGTCACTGAAAACTGACAACTGACGACTGACAACTGACAACGCCCTCGATGCTTATTCATCGCGCTGTCGAGTCCGACCACGCGCGCATCCTGCCTTTCGTGCTCGCCGACCCGCTTGGCTGGGTCGATGAACCCATCTACAGACGGTATCTTGCCAGCGGAAGTTACGGCGTAGACCGCATCTGGCTGGCCAAAGAGAGCCAGCGCATCAGGGGCTGCGCAATCTGGTATGGCTCGCTGTCGGGCGACCATCCGCTCATCCTCGACTGCCTTTGGGTCGATCGTGAGGTCGTCGATCGAGCCAGCCTGGGCGCCGCTCTGATGAAGGCGGCGTCCCGCCCGTTTTGAGTTTCACCTCTTTCTGAAACCGCGACTGGCGTGATGATCCGATGTCGCACGCGGAGGTTGAATGGCGCGTCGCGGCTTCCAGAGCCGCCGACCTGACGCGTCACCTCGAGCGGCTTCGCTTCGAGTGGACCGCCGAGGCCGGCCTGCCGTTGCCGTCCGACCGGCTGATTTTCTTTCCCGAGTCGGACGACGCCGTGTTCCTGAACGTATTCCAGCAGGTGGCGATCGGAAGTCTCGATCACGGGACGATCGAGAGCGTTGCCCGCCTGGGTCTCGAGGGGCACGCACGCGAGACGCTGGCTTATTATCGCGGCATGCGAGGCCGGCGCGAGTGGTGGCGAATGGCGTTTACGCGAAACGGTGAGCGGGTTGGCTTCACCATCCCCTCAGCGAACGAGGATTCTCACACGATCGGGAACCTCGGAGTCGTTCCTGAAATGCGAGGTCACGGATACGCGGTCGATCTGCTCGCCGAGGCGACGCGGATTCTCGCCGACGACGGCGCCCAACGCGTCCGCGCCGACACGGATCTGGCGAACGTGCCGATGGCTCGTGCGTTCGAGCGCGCTCGGTATCGCAATTTCAGCGTGCGACTGGTGTTGTCGGGAACTCGGAACTGAACCAGGAACCGGAACAGAACTCGGAACCAGAATAGGAACCGGAACTGGAACCGGAACCCGTCCCCCTACCGTGAACAGAGCTCGACGACCAACCGTTCCAGCAACGCCCTCGGCTCGCCCGCGGAAGTCTTGATCGCGAGGTCGGTGCGAAAGACGGCATCGATGGCCGAGCCGACCTTCGGCGCCGGCACCTTGGTGCGCACGAACCAGGCGAGCTGTCCCAGAATCAGGTACGGCACCGTGCCGTTGTCCATCATGAGGCCCAGCTCGCGCAGCGCGTCCCTGGCCGATCCACGTTCGATCGCATTGGTGACGCCCCAGTCGTCTGGCGTGGTCGCCGGCGCGACAATCTCCTGAACGTCGGTCTCGGTGATGGCCTTGTTCCCCGCCGCGTACAGAATCAGCCGCTCGACGTCGGACCGGAGCCGCGACACGTCGGGCCAGATGCGGTCGGCCACGAGTCGCGCCGCACGCGCGTCGATCGCCATCCCTTCTTTCGCCACGCGCTCTTTCACCCACTTCGCGGCTTCGACGACATCGCCCGGCCCCGAGCACTCCACCAGCGTCGCTTTCGAGAGCAACTGCCTGGTGAGCGACCGGCGCTTGTCGATGCTGTCGGCGACGAGCACCAGACAACACGTATCGACCGGAGCCTTGAAGTAGTCCTCCAGGAACTGCAGATCGGCCTCGACATCCTTCTTCAGGTCCTTCTTCGGGTTCAGCAACCGCTCGGCGTGGACCAGCAGCACCACGCGCCGCGGCACCATCATCGGCAGCGTGCGGGCGGCGTCTACGACTTTGGCGGCAGAGGTCTCGCCTCCGTACAAGCGGTCGACGTTGAACGGTCGCAGGTCGGCTTCGACGAGCTCCAGGAACTCGGCGGCCAGCGCCATCCGGCCGGTGTCGTCCGGCCCGACGAGCAGATAGAGCGGGCCCACCGTGCCGGCGGCAATCTGCTTGCGGACGTCAGCCTGGGAGAGGGCGGGCAATCAGAACGCTTCCAGGATGGCGCTCACGACCGAGCGCGAGAATTCGTTGCTGATGCGCTCGAGCGCGTTGGACTCCTGCGTGAAGAAGGCCGTGGGATCGACCGGGGCGTTCGGATCGTTGCCGAGCGCGCTCGTGGCGTCGTACTCCTCACGAATGGAAATCGACGGGTTGCTCCACAGCACGGCGTCCTTCTCCACGTCGCGGAGCTGGATGTTCGCCGTCACGGTAATCGTGTAGCGCGACGCCTGCTGCTCGGCGGAGAAATTCGTGGGCGCGATCATCACGTTGGTGATGATGCCGACGAGCACGGCGTCGGCGCCGATGGCCTCTGGCACGATCTTGTAGTTGCCGCGACCGATGAACTCGGTACGGATCTTATCCGTCACGAGCTGCGCCATCTGGAAGAACGAGGTGTAGTTCTCGAAGTTCGGGATGCCGATCGTCTGAATGTACGACGGCAGGAAATTGCCGCGGCCCGCAAGGGCATATCCGCATCCGTTCGACACGAGCGACGCGAACAACGCCAGCAGCGTGCGCCTACTCGACAACCACATTGATCAGCTTTCCTTTCACGACCACAACCGACTTGATGGTCTTTCCCGCGATGTGGGGCTGCACGGCCGCGTCCGCCAGGGCGCGCTCCCGCAATTCGCTTTCCGGCGTGTCCGCCGCCACGGTCAGCCGGCTCCTCACCTTGCCGTTCACCTGCACCACGACGACGATTTCGTCGGCTTTGGCGACGCTCTCGTCGAACGCCGGCCAGCTGGTCTTCTCGATCCCGCCTGTGTGGCCGGTCATTTCCCAGAGCTCTTCCGCGGTGTGCGGCGCAAAGGGCGAGATCATCACGATGAGCGCCTCGATGGCTTCGCGCATCACCGATGGCGCCTGCGCACGCGGGGAGTCGCCAGCCCCCTCGGTAAACGCATACATTTCGTTGACGAGCTCCATCAGCGCGGAGATCGCGGTGTTCAGATGGATGCGCTGCTCTACGTCAACGGTAACACGGCGAACGGTGTCGTGTGTTTTCCGCCGCAGCTTGCGCTCGGCGGCATCGAAGCCGGCGGCGTCAGCGGTCCCGACGGCCGCGGCCTTTTTGACGCGCTCGGACCACTGATCGACGATTCGCCACACACGGGCCAGGAAGCGCCAGCTGCCTTCCAGACCTGCGTCGCTCCACTCGACTTCCTTCTCAGGCGGCGCGACGAACATGACGTAAAGGCGCAGCGCATCGGCCCCGAACTTCTGCAGCATGTCGTCGGGGTCGACCACGTTGCCCTTCGACTTCGACATGACGGCGCCTTCTTTCAGCACCATGCCCTGCGTCAGCAGGTGGCTGAACGGCTCGTCGTGCTCGACCATCCCCAGGTCGCGGAACACCCGCGCGAAGAAGCGCGAATAGATCAGGTGCAGGATGGCGTGCTCGACGCCCCCGCTGTAGAAATCCACCGGCATCCAGTACTTCGCCTTCGCGGGGTCGAAGGGCATGCGTGCCGTTCTTCGGATCGCAGAAGCGGTAGAAGTACCACGACGAATCGACGAACGTGTCCATCGTGTCGGTCTCGCGCCGCGCCTTGCCCCCGCACGTCGGGCACGCGACGTTCACGAACTCCGGCACTTGCGCCAGCGGCGAATCGCCGCGGCCGGTGAAGTTGGTCACCTTCGGCAGCTCGACAGGCAACTGCTCGAACGGCACCGGCACGATGCCGCACGTCTCGCAGGTGATCATCGGAATGGGCGTGCCCCAGTACCTCTGGCGCGAGATGCCCCAGTCTTTCAGGCGGAACTGCACCGTCCGCTTGCCGATGCCCTGCTTCTCGACCCACTCGCCCATGCGCGCGAGCGCGGCCTGCGACGTGAGCCCGGTGAACTCTCCGGAATCGACCAGCCGGCCGTAGTCCTCGAACGCCGCATCGGGTGTCTTCGAGGCCAGCCCCAAATCCGGATCGGGATGGATGACCACCTTGATCGGCAGGTTGTACTTCTTCGAAAACTCGAAGTCGCGCTGGTCGTGTGCCGGCACCGACATGACCGCGCCGGTTCCGTACTCGCCCAGCACGAAGTTCGCGATGTAGATCGGAATCCGCTCCTCGGTAAACGGATTCCGCGCGTATCGGCCCGTGAAGAAGCCTTCTTTCTCGATTTCGCCCGACATCCGTGCCGTGCGGTCCTGCGTGCGGAACGTGGTGACGCGCTTGCGAAACGCGTCCGGATCGTCGGAGATCGTCGCGAACTTCTCCACCATCGCGTGTTCGGGCGCCAGAAACACGCAGGTCGCGCCGAAGATGGTGTCGATGCGTGTCGTGAACACCTCGATGGTGTCCGACACGGACTCCGACTTCTCCCCTGCCAGCACCGGAAACTGCACGCGCGTCCCTTCGGATCGCCCGATCCAGTTCCGCTGCATCGTCAGCACTTTTTCCGGCCACAGGCCCAGCTGCTCGGTGCCCTTCAGCAGGTCGTCGGCGTAATGCGTGATCTTGAAGAACCACTGCTCGAGATCGCGCGTCGTGACCGGCGTGCCGCATCGCCAGCAGCCGCCATCCACCACCTGCTCGTTGGCCAGCACCGTCTGATCTTTCTCGCACCAGTTGACCGACGATCGGCGGCGGTAGGCCAGCCCCCGCTCGAACATCTTGATGAACAGCCACTGGTTCCACTTGTAGTACGTGGGCTCGCACGTGGCGAACTCGCGCTGCCAGGCGTAGCTGATGCCCAGGCGCTGCAACTGCCCTTTCATGTGGGCGATGTTCGCGAGTGTGGACGTTTCGGGATGGATGCCGCTCTTGATGGCGGCGTTCTCAGCCGGCAATCCGAACGCATCCCATCCGAAGGGATGCAGCACGTTGTAGCCGCGCAGGCGCTTGGTGCGCGCCATGACGTCGCCGATGATGTAGTTGCGGACGTGGCCCACGTGCGCGTGTCCCGACGGGTACGCGAACATCTCGAGGCAGTAGTACTTCGGCCGCGAGGGATCTTCGGTCACCTCGAAGGCGTTCGCGCTCGTCCAGCGCTCCTGCCATTTCTTGTCCAGGGCTTGCGGTCTGTAGTCAGCCATGAGAGTCGTAAGGCGCAAGTCGGAAGGCCGTCAGAGTCGCAAGCGCGTCTTACGACACGCCTTACGCCTGCCGACTTTCGACTTTCGACTTGACTCGACTATTATATCTTCCAGTAACTGCTGTGGGCCGAACGCACGGCGGCAATGGACAGGCGTGAGCGCGAGGTGGCTGGCAGCGGCGCCTCGTTCGGTTCGGGAACCGGTGCGCCATCGAGCACGGCAATCGACGCGTCCAGGCATGACTTCAACGCGTTCAGGTCGTAACCGCCTTCGGTCACCGCGACGATGCGGCCATGACAGTGCGCGTCGGCCACGTCGCAGAGCGATTTGGTCAGGCCGGCGTAGCCGCTGGTGGACAGGCGCATGCGCGCGAGCGGATCCCGTTCGTGCGCATCGTAGCCGGCGGAAATCAGCACGAGCTCCGGCTTGAACTGATCGATCACCGGGATCACCAGCGCCTTGAACACGTCCGCATAGTCCCCATCCGTCGAACCGGCTTCCATCGGGACGTTCAGCGTAAAACCGGCTCCCTTTCCCCGCCCGACGTCGCCCGCGGCGCCCGTGCCCGGATAGAACGGATACTGGTGCGTCGACACGTACAGCACGCGCGGATCCTCGTAGAACATCCATTGCGTCCCGTTCCCGTGGTGCACGTCGTAGTCCATGATCGCGACGCGCTCGAGTCCGAGCGACAGCGCGTGCGCGGCGGCGGCGGCGATGCTGTTGTAGAAGCAGAACCCCATGGCCCGTTCCCGCTCGGCGTGGTGGCCGGGCGGCCGCACCAGGGCCATGACGCGCGTCGCTCGCGACTGCACGATCGCCTCGACGCCGCCGATCGCGGCCCCCGCCGCGAGGAGCGCCACATCGCGCGTCTCCGGAGACGTGTACGTATCGGGATCGAGCGACACGGCGCGGCCGGCTGTTTCGTCGATCTTCGTCAGATACTGATCGCTGTGCACGCGGGCCAGTTCGGCGCGCGTGGCAGGCCGCGGCGCCTGCACGATGCGTCCCCGCTGTTTCCAGGCGTTGGCCACGGTGCGCAACACCTCGGCCCGCTCGACCCGCTCCGGATGGCCCGGCGGGGTCCGATGCTCCGCAAAACGATCGCTGTGAATCAGAATCAGTGACATCACGGATTAGGTCAAGAGCGCTGACGCGCGTTGTTCCAGCGCAAGCAGCGCGTGCTCGAGCTCGACGCGCCTGGCTTCGAGCATCGCCTTCGTCCGCGTCTCGCGGCACGTCGATCGGCGTGCCGACCGCCAGCGCCACCGTAGAAAACGGCCGCGGAATCTGCGTGCGGTCCCAGCTTCGCAGGCTCCAGTAACTCGACGCTTCCATGTGAAAGGGCACCACGGGGCTGCCCGTGAGCTTCGCCAGCCAGACCGCGCCAGGCTGGACCTTGCGTGCCGGACCGCGCGGGCCATCGACCGCAAACCCGGAAGGGTGCCCGTTATCCATTTCGCGTTTCAACTGCAGCAGCGCCCGCCGGCCTCCGTGCGACGTGGACCCGCGCGACGTGCGGAATCCGAAGCGCTCGATGATGCGCGCGATCCATTCGCCGTCGAAGTTCTCGCTGATCATCACGACGATGCCGCGGCGCCGGAAGTAGTAGGTCGCGGTCAACACGCGCCCGTGCCAGAACGCCATGATCGGCCGCTTCCCGTTGCCGTCGAAGTGCAGGTGCTCGAGCCCTTCAACCTTCCAGGTGAGCGAGCTGCCCAGCGCCGAAATCAAAGGGACACCGAGGGCGGTGACGGCCACCACCTGAGCACGCTTCACCGGCGATTCCGACCAGTGTGTCAGCCACCAATCCCTAATCCCTCAATCCCTAATCCCTCAATCCCTAGCCCTCAGCCCTCAGGTCACATTCCCTCATACCTCGGCCCTCCTCCGCCCTCGGGCGGAACCCAGGTAATCACCTGATACGGATCCATGATGTCGCACGTCTTGCAGTGCACGCAGTTCGAGGCATTGATCTGAAGGCGCGGACCGTCGTTGCCCGCCACGATCTCGTACACGTTGGCCGGACAGAAACGGATGCACGGGTGTCCGTATTCCTTGCCGCAAATCGTGTGACACACCTCGGTGTGCACGAGCAGGTGCGCCGGCTGATCTTCTTCGTGCCGCGTGCCGGAAAAGTGCACGTTCGTGAGCTTGTCGAACGTCAGCACGCGGTCCGGCTTCAGCTCGGGGAGTGGATGCCCGCCGGACTCGTCCAGCCTGTGCATGTGCAGATGACCGGGCGTGGTCGGAATGGCCTGACGTACCCACCAGCCTTTCGTCAGGAGCTGCAATCCCGCAAAGGCCAGCCCACCGAACAATCCGTACTTGAATGCCTGGTGCACGTGCTGCACGGGACGCAGCTCGGCGCCAACCCAGCTTTCGCGGATGCGTCGGTCGAAGCCGGCGAGCCTGGCTTGTGAGGTGTCGCCGGCCGTCACGGCGTCGAAGGCCGTTTCCGCCGCGAGCATGCCCGATCTTCATCGCAAGGTGAATGCCTTTGAGCCGGACCGAATTCAGGAATCCCGCCGCGTCGCCGACAATCAGTGCGCCATCGACCGCGCACTCGGGCAAGGTCAACCAACCCCCTTCGGGGAGCGCCTTCGCCCCGTAGCGGATCATCTGCCCGCCGCTAATCAGATCCCTGATCAGCGGATGCAGCTTGAAGTACTGGAACGCGACGTGCGGATCGAACCCCGGATCCTCGTAGTCCAGCCCCACGACGAAACCGATCGACAGTCGCGTATCGGACATGGCGTACACGAATCCGCCCCCGAATTGCTTCTGATCGAGCGGATAGCCAAGCGTGTGCATCACCGTGCCGGCAGGCAGCCGCCCGGCGGGCACGTCCCAGAGCTCCTTGATGCCGATGGCAAACAGTTGCGGTTGACGGCCTGCGCTGATATCCGACCGCCGCATGAGCTGCTTCGTCAGATTGCCACGGACGCCGTCGGCCAGAATCGTCACCTTGGCGCGTACGTCAACACCGGGCTCGAAATTGGCGCGCGTGCCGCCATGACGGCCGATGCCGCGGTCTCCGGTGCGCACGCCGGCGACGCGAGGTCCCTCCATGAGGAGCTCGGTCGCGGCGAAGCCCGAGAACATGTCGATGCCTTCCGCCTCCACCAGCCCCGACAGCCATTTGCCGAACTGCTGCAGCGAAATGATGAAGTGGCCGTGATTGCGCAGGGGTGGCGGCGTGAAAGGAAACGCGATCCTGCCGGACTGCGTGAGGAAGTAGATGCGGTCTTCGTGCACCTTCGCCGCCAGCGGCGCGCCTTTGGCCTCGAAGTCGGGGACGAGCTCGCTGAGGGCGCGCGGATCGAGCACCGCGCCCGACAGCAGGTGCGCGCCGGGCTCGCGCGGCTTTCTCGAGCAGGGCCACGGCAAGCGACTTCCCGGCGGATTTCTGAAGCTGGGCGAGCCTGAGCGCCGCCGACAGCCCCGCCGGCCCCCCGCCGACGATCAGGACGTCGACGTCAAGGCGCTCCCTCTCGCTCATGCCGGCTGCCTCGACGCAGAGGCGCAGAGCCGCAGAGCATGGACTTTCAGAAGAAGGAAATGACTCTGCGCCTTTGCGTCTCTGCGTCGTGACATGCAATCAATGTTTTTCGAGCTCCGCGATCATCGCCGGCACGATCTCGAACAGATCGCCGACGATGCCGTAATCGGCGATCTCGAAGATGGGGGCATCGGCGTCCTTGTTGATGGCGACGATCGTCCGCGCCCCTTTCATCCCGACGACATGCTGAATGGCGCCGGAAATGCCGAGCGCCACGTAGAGCTTCGGCGCGACGGTCTGTCCGGAGCTGCCGACCTGACGCTCCATCGGCAGCCAGCCGCTGTCGCAGATGGGACGCGACGCGGCCAGTTGGGCCCCCAGCGCGGCCGCCAGTTTTTCGGCGAGCGCGATGTGCTCCTGCGCCTTGATGCCACGGCCGACGGCCACGATGCGCTCGGCCTGCGAAAGATCGACGGCCTGTTTGGCTTCCTGGAACGGCTCTTCGGCTTTCTGACGAATCGACGCGCCGTCGGGCGCGATGGCCATGGCCTTCACAGGCGCCGGCCCGGACCCCCGTCTGGCGTTGTCTCCGCGATACGCACCGATCTGCACGCTCAGGAAATGCGGAGCATCCCCTTCCGCCGACACTTCCGCCACGAGCTTGCCCTGATAGACCGGACGGAGGAACGTGACGCCAGCACCGCGGCGAATGCCGACGCAATCGGTGATGAGCGCCCGATCGAGCCGCGCCGCCAGCTTCGGCGCGAAGTCGCGCGCGCGATAGGTGTGCGCCATGACGACGTGACCGGGCTTCAGCTCGGCAATCGCCTTCTGGAGCGCGTCCACATACCCGTCTGGCGTGTACGGCTCGAGCAACGCCGACGTGATGACGTGCACCGCGGCCACGGCGGCGTGACTCAGCTCGGCGGCCGCCTCTGCGGGGCTGGCGCCCAGCACGAGCGCCTCGACCGGTTGCTCGCCGGCCAGCTCCTGGGCGGCGGCGACGGCTTCCCACGACGCCCGGTGCAACTTGCCACGGTTCTGCTCGGCCACGACGAGAATCATGCGTGCGTCTCGCGGCTCATCCAATCACCCGGGCTTCGTCCTTCAAAGCGCGGACGAGCTCTTTGGCCGCCTCGGCCGGCGGCCCCGGGATGATCCGGGTCTGCTTGGTCTTGCGTGGCACGTCGAGGCCGACGATCGTCGTGCGTGGGGGTGGAAGCGCGGGAGTCACCTTGCGGATTTCTTTCTTCTTCGCGGCCATGATGCCTTTGAGGGTGGCATAGCGCAGCTGGTTGATGCCGCTCTGGATGGTGATGACCGCGGGAAGCGGCATGGCCACCCACTGAAACCAGCCTCCCTCGAGCTCGCGCTTGACGCGCACGCTCGACTCCTGCACCTGCACGTCCATCACGATGGTGGCGTGCGGCACGCCGAGCCGCTCGGCGAGGATGACGCCGGTTTGCGCCGCGCCCTGATCGTCGGACTGAAGGCCCGTCAGCACCAGGTCGAACCCGTCGCCGCGTACCGCCTCGGCGAGGGCGCCGGCGACGACAAACGGATCGGCGCCCACCGACGTGAGGCGATCGTCCTCGACGTGTATCGCGCGATCGGCGCCGCGCGCCAGCGCCTCGCGCAACACCTGCGATGCCCGGGCGGGTCCGGCCGTGCAGGCGACCACTTCGCCGCCGTGCTTTTCCCGCAGCCGCAGCGACTCTTCGAGCGCGTAGGCGTCGGGCTCGTTCATCTCGAAGCTGGCGTCCTGCTCGCGCACGCCCCGCTTGCTGTCGTCGATCCGGGGCTGCCATTCGCGGGTGGGAACCTGCTTGATGCACACGGCAATGCGCATGGCTACATTCTATACTCGACGCAGAGCCGCAGAGACGCAGAGAATGGCTCTTAGCAGAACGGGACACTCTGCGGCTCGGCGTCTCTGCGTCGTGCTTTTATTCGTGTTTCTTGAACAAGCAACGCCGCATTCGTGCCGCCGAAGCCGAACGAATTGGACAGCGCGTAGTCCATCTTCACGGGGCGGCACTTGCCGGGCACGTAGTCCAGATCGCAGTCCGGATCGGGGTTCTCGAGGTTGATTGTGGGAGGCGCGGTCTGGTGGTACACCGCCAGGGCCGAGATGCCGGCCTCGAGCCCGCCGGCGGCGCCGAGCAAATGGCCGGTCATCGACTTGGTCGACGAAATCGCCATCTTGTAGGCGTGATCGCCGAAGAGCTTCTTGATCGCCATCGTCTCGATGCGATCGTTGTGGGGCGTCGACGTGCCGTGCGCGTTGATGTATCCGACCTGCTGCGGCGCGACGTTGGCCTTGCGCAGCGCCATGTCCATGACCCGCACGGCCCCGCTGCCGTCCTCGGTCGGGGCGGTGATGTGGTACGCGTCGCCCGACATGCCGTAGCCGACCACTTCGGCGTAGATTCGTGCGCCACGGCGGAGCGCGAACTCGCGCTCTTCCAGAATCACGATGCCCGACCCTTCGCCGATGATGAACCCGTCGCGATCCTTGTCGAACGGACGGCACGCGTGATCCGGCGTCGTCGTTGCGAGTCGACATGGCGCGCATCGCCGCAAACCCGCCGACGCTCATCGGCGTGATCGCGGCCTCGGACCCGCCCGCAATCATCGCGTCCGCATCGCCTCTCTTGATGATCTCGAACGAATCCCCGACCGCATGCGCCGAGGCCGAGCACGCCGTGCAGGTCGCCAGGTTCGGACCTTTCGCGCCGAAGCGGATCGACACCTGGCCCGCCGCAAGGTTGATGATGGAGGCAGGGATGAAAAACGGGGAGATCTTCCGCGGACCACCCGCGAGGAGCGCCTCGTGCTCGCGCTCGATGCTCGTGAATCCGCCGATGCCCGACCCCACGAACACGCCGACACTCCCCGCGTTGGCATCGGTAATCGTGAGCTTGGCATCATCCATCGCGAACTGCGACGCCGCAATCGCGTACTGGATGAAGATGTCCATCTTCTTGACGTCTTTTTTCTCGACGAACTGCAGCGGATCGAACCCCTTCACCTCGCCGGCAATCTGCGAGGCGTACGCGGAGGCGTCGAAGCGCGTGATGCGCCCGATACCGCTCTGGCCCGTCAGTCAAGCCGCGCCAGTTCACGTCGGTCCCGATCCCCAGTGACGACACCAGCCCGATGCCGGTGACGACAACCCGTCTGTTGGCCACGATGCTTATTTTTTACCCTTGGCGTGCGAGTCGATGTACTCGATCGCTTCCTTGACGCGCGTGATCTTCTCGGCGTCCTCGTCTGGAATTTCGATACCGAACTCCTCCTCGAACGCCATCACCAGCTCGACCGTGTCGAGCGAGTCCGCGCCGAGGTCATCGACAAAGGAGGCATCCGGGGTCACTTCTTCTTCGTCGACACCCAGCTGCTCCACGATGATGCTCTTCACTTTTTCAGCAACCGCCATTCAATCCTCCTACGTATACATGCCGCCGTTGACCGCTATAACCTGACCCGTAATATACGCTGCTTCGTCGGACGCAAGAAAGCAGACTGTGTTCGCCACATCGTCGGGCGTGCCGAGCCGTCCGAGCGGAATCTGCTGGGCCCAGGTCTCGGACGTGGCGCCGGTGAGCGCCCGGGTCATATCGGTGTCGATCATGCCCGGCGCGACGACGTTCACGGTAATCCCGCGGGACGCCACTTCCCGCGCCAGCGCCTTGGCCATGCCGATGAGACCGGCCTTCGACGCCGCGTAGTTCACCTGCCCGGCATTCCCCATCTGCCCCACGACCGAGCTGATGGTGATGATGCGGCCTCCGCGCTGTTTGAGCATCGGCCGCAGGACCGCCTGCGTGCAGCTGTAGGCGGCCGTCAGGTTGGTCGCGATCACCGCGTCCCAGTCGTCGCGCTTCATGCGCATCATGAGCTGGTCGCGCGCAATACCGGCGTTGTTCACGAGGATGTCGATCCGGCCATGCCTGGCGAGCGCGTCCTTCACGACCGCCTCGACCGCCGGCGAATCCGTCACGTCGAGCGACGACCGCCTCGGCCTTGCCGCCTTTCGACACGATATCGGCGACGTTCGCTTCGGCGTTCGTCCCCCGCGCCGCGGCCACGACCGTCGCGCCTTGCGCGGCCAGCCGCCTGGCGATCGCCGCGCCGATCCCGCGCGACGCGCCGGTCACGAGCGCGACTTTCCCGGTGAGGTCGAGCATTATCTGGTCACCGCGAACAACGCCCGGGCCGATTCCAGATCGTCCGGCGCGCCGACGGCAGCCACGTGGACATGATGTTGAATCTTGCGAATGAGCCCGCTGAGCACGCTGCCCGGACCGGCTTCAAGATATGTCGTGACACCCTCGGACGCAAGGCGCCGCACGCAGTCTTCCCATCGAACGGCCGAGGATACCTGCCGCACCAGCGCGTCGATGGCCGACGCCGCGTCACGCTTCGGCAGCGCGTCCACGTTCGCGACCACGGGAACCCTGGGATCGCGCACGGACATGGCGCGCAACTCGGGGGCGAGCCGCTCTTCGGCCGGCTTCATGAGCGCGCAGTGGAACGGCGCGCTCACCGGCAGCGGCACCACCCGCTTGGCGCCCAGCACCTTCGCGCGCGCGCCCGCACGTTCGACGGCGTCCTTCGCGCCCGCAATCACCACCTGCCCGGCGCCGTTCATGTTGGCCGGCGCGACGATCTCGTCCCTGCGCGGCATCCACGCAGGCCTGCGCCACCTTCTCCGCGTCGAGGCCGAGGATCGCCGACATGGCGCCTGTCCCCACCGGCACCGCTTCCTGCATGTACCGGCCGCGGCGGCGTACGATGCGCATCGCGTCGCCAAACGAGAACGTTCCGGCGGCGACGTTGGCCGAGTATTCGCCAAGGCTGTGGCCGGCGACAAACCCCACGTTCGACGCGAGCCCCTCGGCTTCGAGCACGCGGTAGGCGGCGATGCTGGTCGCGAGAATCGCAGGCTGCGTGTTCTCGGTGAGCATCAGCGCGTCTTCGGGCCCCTCCCAGATCAGACGACTCAACGATTCTCCGAGGGCATCGTCGGCCTCGGCAAACGTCTGGCGGGCCACGGGAAACGCCTCCGCCAGCGCGCGGCCCATGCCGACTTTCTGCGAACCCTGTCCTGGAAAAACGAAGGCAATCATGAAACGGATGCGATGGCGATGTCCTGCTCGACGCGATGCAGCAGGCCGGCCGTGGTGAACCGGTGCGCCATGAGGACGGCGTTGCGAACCGCCTTGGCCGACGACCGGCCGTGGCAGACAAAGCAGACACCGGCGACACCGAGCAGCGGCGCGCCGCCGTATTCAGAGTAGTCGAGGCGCCGGCGGAATCGACGGAACGCGCGCCGCGACAGGAGTGATCCGACCATGCCGGAAAATGTCCTGGACAATTCTTCTCCGAGCAGACGCTCGACGGTGTCGACCAGCCCTTCGCTCACCTTGAGCGCGATGTTGCCGGTGAAACCGTCGCAGACTATCACGTCAGCGTTCCCCTTGTACACTTCGCGCGCCTCGACGTTGCCGATGAAATTCAGCGACGAGGCCTTCAGCAACTGATGCGCGTCGCGCACCAGTTCGGTGCCCTTGCTTTCCTCCTCGCCAATCGACAGCAGGCCGATACGCGGCCGATCGACGCCGAGCGAGACCCTGGCGTACACGGCTCCCATCGCGGCGAACTGCAGGAGATGCGTCGCCCGGCACTCGACGTTGGCGCCCACGTCGAGCAGAATGCCGAGCCGATCGCCCGATGGAATCGTGGCGGCCAGCGCCGGACGATCGACGCCCGGCAACATTCCGAACGCCCCGTACGCGGAGAGCACGGTCGCACCAGTGTGCCCGGCGCTCACCAGGGCCGCCGCCTCACCACCGGCAACCGCTTCGGCCGCGACGCGAATCGATGCGCGCGGCTTTCGCCGCAAGGCGGCCGCCGGCGCCTCGGCCATCCCGACGACGTCGGGTGCGTCGAGAATGCGGATGCTGAGATCGTCGGCGTCGGGGTGTCTGGCCAGCTCCGCCCGAATCACGTTGGCCGGACCGGCCAGCAGAAGCCCGAGATTGAGGTGACGCGCGGCAGCCAGAGCGCCGTCGATGATGCTGCGAGGGGCATGGTCGCCGCCCATCGCGTCTACGGCAATGCGGATCATGAACGGGCTTCCGGCTGTCTGGCTCCGGGCCGGGAAGCCGGTCTGCCCGAGGCCTGGGTCATGCAGCCTGCAGTCGATCACGTCGCTAGCCTTCGTCAACGGCGCGAACCTGACGGCCGCGGTAATACCCGCAGTGCGGACAGGCCCGGTGCGGCGGCTTCGGTTCGCGGCAATTCGGGCAGTCGCTCGATTGTGTGGCGACCAGCGAGTCGTGCGTGCGGCGCTTGGCCGTGCGCGACTTCGAGTGCCGCCGTTTCGGATTTGGCATGGTCTGGATCCTCTTTTAGTCGCGGGGGCCCCTCGCCCCGCTCCACGCCGCTCGCTTGCGGGGGGCCCCATGCCCCGCGCCGCTCGCGGCTTTCACTGTTTCAATTGCTTCAACGCCGCAAGCCTCGGGTCTTCCCACTTCTGACTGCAGTCGCACGATCCGGTATTCAGGTTCGTCCCGCAGTGCGGGCACAGGCCCTTGCAATCATCCCTGCACAGCGGCTTCATGGGCAGCGCCAGACTGGAACTGCTCCGTGATGAGATGTGCGAGATCGATCTCGTCGCCATCATAGAACGCGGTCGACAGATCGTCTTCCTCCACTTCCCGTTCGCCGTCACCGACGTTCTCGACGCGCGGCACGTACCGCAGATCGAACTCGGTGGTGACCGGCAACCTGAACGGCTCGAGGCACCGGCTGCAGGTGAGCTCGAGCTCTCCCGTCAGACGCCCCGCGACCTGATACCGTCCGGTCTCCTGGCCATCGATGTCGAACGACAGGGCAACCGGTGAAACGATGCGAAACGACGTCACCCTCGCCTCCGGCGAAGAGCGACGGCTCGAATCGCTTCTCGACGTGCTCGTGTGCGTCCTGGAGCGATCGAAGGCTTAGGTGCATAACCCGTGTCCTGCCAGCCCTTTAGGTGTTGGCAGAACGGACCATTATATCTCGGATGGGCGTGGGCCAAGTCAAGGGGCGACGGGCCATGGGCAATTCACAATGGGCATCGGGCCAACGACCATTGCCCACTGCCCATCGACTATTGCCCATCGACCAAATCGATCGGTCCCACCCAGGGCTTCGGTATGAAGAGCGTTTCGAACAGGTTCACGGCGTAACGATCGGTCATCCCGGCCAGAAAGTCGCGCGCGGCGGCGTCGACGCCTTCTTCGGCCATCGTGCGCGCGTCGAGGAAGTCCTTCGGCCGCTCGTGAATCTTCTCCCAGAGCCCGCCAAGGATGCCCGTCGCCTTCTTGAACTCCGCGGTGGCCGACTCGTTTTCGTACACGGCGCTGAACAGGAACGTTCGCAGCTCGAGCGTCGCGGCGAGCACCTCGGCGCTCATGCGGATCTCGGAGAGGTTGCCCGCGAACGTCGCCTCGACGACATCCCTCACCATGCGCCCGATCCGTGCCGACGAGGATCCCCCGAGCAGCGCCACGGGGTCTTTCGGCAAGTCTTCCGGACGCAGAATGCCGGCCCGCTGCGCATCGTCGATGTCGTGATTGACGTATGCCGTCAGGTCGGCGACGCGGACGATCTGTCCTTCGAGGGTCTTGGAGCGCTGGGAAGCGGGCATCCCGACCGGCGAGCCCCCTTTTCCCTTCGAGTGATGCGCGATCCCGTCGCGCACCTCCCACGTCAGGTTCAATCCCTGTCGATCGTTTTCGAGCACGTCGACGATGCGGAGGCTCTGCTGGTAGTGGTTGAAGCCACCCGGGATGAGCTCGTCGAGCACGCGCTCGCCCGCATGTCCAAACGGCGTGTGGCCGAGGTCGTGGCCGAGCGCGATCGCCTCGGTCAGCTCTTCGTGAAGCTGCAGGACCTTGGCGATCGTGCGCGAAATCTGCGCGACCTCGAGGGTGTGGGTGAGCCGGGTGCGATAGTGATCGCCCGTCGGCGCGAAGAAGACCTGCGTCTTGTGCTTGAGCCGGCGGAATGCCTTCGAGTGCACGATGCGATCGCGATCGCGCTGAAACGCCGGACGCACGTCGTCTTCGGCCTCGTCGCGCAGGCGCCCGCGCGTGTCGGCGCTCTTGGCCGCCTGCGGAGCCAGAATCTGGCGTTCGCGCGCCTCGAGGTGTTTACGGATATTGGCCATCGCACCCCACGGTCCGGCTGAAGCCGGACACCGAACCACGAACCTTACGAACCCACGAACCCGACGAACCTACGAACCAATCAGCTCCGGCAAAAAGCTCTTTCCGTGTTTCATCTTCCCGACCCCGAAATTATCCGCCACAGTCTGACCCAGGTCGGCAAACGTCTGGCGCGTTCCGAGATTCACGGCCTTCACCTTCGGACCAGTCACGACGAGCGGCACGTGTTCGCGCGAATGATCGGTGCTCGGCGTCGTGGGATCGTTGCCGTGATCGGCGGTAATCACCATCAGATCGTCCGTGCGCAGCCGCGGCAACAGGTCTTTCAGGCGCGCGTCGAATCGCTCGAGATTGGCCGCATACCCGCTCGGGTCGTTCCGATGGCCGTATTGCGTATCGAAGTCGACGAGGTTCGCGAAAATCAACCCGCGCGTCGTCGACGCCATCTCCGACGAAATCACGTCCACCCCTTCGTCGTCGCTCTTCGTGTGAATCGCGCGGGAGATGCCCCGCCCCGCGAACAGATCCTCGATTTTGCCGATCGCGATCACCGGAATGTGCGCCGCCATGAGACGATCCATGACGGTCTCCGCGATCGGCCTCATCGCGAAATCCTTCCGGTTTGCCGTTCGCTTGAAGCGTCCCGGCTCTCCGATGAACGGCCGTGCGATGACGCGGCCGAGGCCGTACCCGCCGACAGCCAGTTCGAACGCGATGTTGTTGATCCGGTACTGCTCATCGATGGGAATGACGTCTTCGTGGGCCGCGATCTGAAACACGCTGTCCGCCGACGTGTAGACAATCGGCTTTCCTGTGCGCACGTGCTCGGCGCCAAGCTCCTCGATGATGACCGTCCCCGACGCGGCGTAGTTGCCCAGCGTCCCCCGTCCGATCCTCTGCTCGAACGCGTCAATCAGCTCCCGGGGAAAGCCCTGCGGAAAGACAGGAAACGCGCGATCGAGCACGATGCCCATCATCTCCCAGTGGCCCGTCACGGAATCCTTGCCCGCCGACAACTCCGCCATCCGTCCAATCGCCGCGCGCGGTTTCTCGGCGCCCGCCTGGCCGCCGATGTCGACGACGCGATCGAGTCCCAGGCCGCGCAGCGTAGGCAGTCGCAGCCCGACACTGCGCGCGATGTTGCCCAGTGTGTCGCTGCCCTCGTCGCCGTATTGACCGGCGTCGGGAAGCGCGCCGGCACCGACGCTGTCGAGCACGATGACGATGATTCGGGAAAAGAGTGGGGGCACGGATGTAATAAACAGGAGACTCGGAAATTAGGAGGAATTCTTTTCCTGTTCACGCGTGGCGAGCAGCGTCTCTACAGCCGTCAGCGTGTCCGGATTCTCGCCCGAGGTCTGAAGCCACACTAGGTTAGGCTCTTTGCGGAACCAGATCAACTGGCGCCGCGCGTAGTGACGGTTCTCGCGCGTGATGAGCGCGCGCGTCTCGGCCTCGTTTCGCACGCCGTGCAGGTGCTCCAGCGCCTGACGGTACACCAATCCGCCGAACGGTCGCGCCGACTCGGGCACCCCGCCCGCGAGCAGCCCGCGAATCTCGTCCATGAGGCCCTGTTCGAACTGCGCGTCGACGCGCCTGGCGACGCGTTCGTGGATCAGGGCCATCGGCGGCGACAACGCGACCGCGACCGTACGGTAGCCGGCGAGCGGCGAGACGGTCGCCGCGAAATGCTCGGTCAAGGGCTTGCCTGTCAGGAAGTAGACCTCCAGCGCGCGGATGATGCGCTTGCGATCGCGGGGCTGGATGCGCGCGGCCGATTCGCCGTCCACGCGCTGCAACAGGCGATGCAGGCGCGCCACGCCGCGCGCTCCGCAATCCTGTCGAGCCTCGCACGCATCGACACATCCGCGCCGGGGCCTGGAAAGAGACCGCGCACCAGGGCGCGATAGTAGAGACCGGTGCCGCCGACAAGAATCGGCCGATGGCCGCGTGCGTAGATGCCGTCGATCGCGGCCAGCGTGTCGCGCACGTAGCGTGCGGCGGTGTATTCATCGGTTGGCTCGACGATGTCGATGAGGTGATGCGGAATCCCGCGGCGCTCGGAAACCGGCACCTTGTCGGTACCGATATCGAAACCCCGATACACCGCCGTGGAATCGCAGCTGATGACCTCGCCGCCGTGCCTCAGTGCCAGTTCGATGCCCAGCGCGCTCTTCCCCGTGGCAGTCGGCCCCAGGATGGCGAGGATCGGCGGACGCACGGCGATACAGCGCGTTACAGAAACACGAGCGCCACGACAATCCCCAGCAGGACGATCAGGCCAAGCTGTTGCGAACGAGTGGGAAGCGTCATCTGAAGTCCGCGGGATCTTCGTTGTAGAGGAACGTGACGGTAAAGAACGCGGAATCGGACGGGTACTCGGGTGGCAGCGGTTGCGTTGGATTCGAGCCGAGCAATGCGTTGACGGCCGCATGGTTGAAGGCCTCGATGCTCGACGGCTGCTTCACTTCGATGTCGGTAATCGCGCCGTTGCGATGAATGTTGAAGGTGATGACAACGTGCCCCTTCATGATCATCGCCGCCTGAGGGACGAACCAGTTGCGCTTCACCTGCGCGACGAAGCGGCGCAGCCACGGACCGAAGTCGACGCCCTTGCTGTCGAACTGAATCAGGCCTTCGGCGTCGCCACTCCCCTGGATGTTGTCGAACGAATGTTCCTGCACGTAGCGCTGCAGATTTTTCAGGGCGTTGCCGAGCACGCCCCGTCCACCCGGGCTGTTGCCAAGGTTCAGCGCCGACTTCGAGTTCGGCGTGTCGGGCAGCTTCATCGAACGTGACGGATCGTTGGCCGCCATCTGGCCTTCGGCGTTAGCTTCGGGAGTTCCCTGCGCGACCGATGTCTCGGGTGCGTTTCCGCGATTGGGGGGCGCGAGGTCGGCTTCCTCGAGTTCACGAGAGTTGCCGCGCGCGAACGGCATCGCGTTCTTCGGGTCGGGTGGCTTCTCGATGGTTGACTTCACACGATCCTGATCGGAGCGATCGACGTTCGGCTTCGGCTGGGGCTTCGAAATGTCGAGCTTCGGCTGCACGAAGACGAACCGGGGATCCTGCCCGGGCGACTGCATCGCCACCTCGGTGGCGGCCGGGGTCGATCGCAGCGATTCCGGAAGCCAGTCGGGCGCAACGAGAATCGCGATGAACAGCAAAAGGTGGACGATTATCGAGATGAGGACACCCTCGCGAACGGACAGCGCCCGTTCGAGGTGTGGCGTTTCCGGCCTCAGATCCTCAAAGTCGATGTACATCAGTAGGTTAGTCGATTATATCACCCGGTCCTCGCGCATCGACCTTTACGCCGACGAACAAGTAGACGACGCCAAAGGTCAGTCGGACTGCACGCACGGTGCCAAATCCGGCCTCGCGGAGCTGCTGGACGAACGTCTCGGGCGCGGGAAACGCCTGCACGGATTCCGGCAGATAGCTGTATGCGCTCGGATGTCTCGACACGAGCCTTCCGATGAGCGGCAGAATTTTCCGGAAGTACCAGAGGTAGAGACGTCCGAAGCGCCGGTGTCTGCGGCAGCGAAAACTCGAGGATCGCCAGCTTGCCACCCGGCCGAAGCACCCGCGCGATTTCGCGGCACGCCAGCGCCGGCTGCTCCACGTTCCGGATGCCGAACCCGATCGTCGCCGCGTCGACCGACGCATCCGCGAGAGGAATGCGGGTCGCATCGGCGCGGACGAGCGTAACGGGCGCCGCGCCTATTTTTTCCTGTCCAATGTGCAGCATCGCCCCGGAAAAATCGATGCCCACGGCACGCCGCGCGCGCGCGCTCCCTGTCGTGGCCGCCAACGCCAGATCGGCGGTGCCGGTGCACACGTCCAGCACGGTCTCGCGGCCGGTCAGCTCCAGCGCATCCACCGCGCGCTTCCGCCACTGCCGGTCGAGACCCGCGCTGAGCAGGTGATTGAGAAAGTCATACCGCCCGGCAATCGCGTCGAACATTCCGGAAATACGAGAGGGATCCTTCGCTGGCGGAACCAGGGATTGGGGATTGGGGATTGGGGATTGGTTAACGGCCGGCATAGACCGAAATCGCGGTGACGAGGAAATACAGGATGCCGACGTACCCGTTGAGATCGAACGCGAGCTTCACCTTCGAGAGATCGGTTTCACTGACGAGCGACTGCTCATAGATCAGCAATCCCGCGACCGCCGCCACACCGACGAAGTACACGGCTCCCAAACCGGTGAGCACTCCCAGCAGCGCCAGGCTCACGATGGTTCCGACGTGCATCGCGCGCGAGATCCACAGCGACGTGCCGATACCGAATCGCACCGGGATCGACTTCAAGTGCTGACGGCGATCGACGTCAAGATCCTGGCAGGCATACAGCACGTCGAACCCGCCGACCCACAGCGCGATCGCCAGACCGAGCAGCCATGGCTCCCAGCCCGCCCCTCCGCCGGCCGCGATCCATCCACCCACGGGGGCAATCGCCATGGCAAGCCCCAGAAAGAACTGCGTCGCCCATGTGTAGCGCTTCGCCAGCGAGTACCAGAAAATCATGATCAGCGCGACGGGCGACAGCACGAAGCACAACCAGCTGAGCTGCGCGGCCGCGGCCACGAATGCGATCGCCATCACGGCGACGAAGATGGCCGCTTCGGTGGATGACATGCGGCCGCTTGGCAACTCTCGAGACGCCGTACGGGGATTCGCGGCGTCGAACCGCGCGTCGACGAGCCGGTTGAAGCCCATGGCCGCGCTGCGCGCGGTCACCATGCACACCACGATCCAGACGACGTGCCGCCAGGTGATCGGATGCTGCCTCGACGCGAGCAGCGCCCCGGTCAGCGCAAACGGCAGCGCGAAGACCGAATGGCTGAACCGGACGAACGACAGGTACGTGCTCAATCGATCAATCACGTTTGTACATTCCGTGCCGGAAAATTTCCATCTGGCGCTCCGGATGGAGAGGCGTGTCGAAGCCATGGCGACGGTACAGCCCGTGCGCGTCACGGGTCACGAGCTGGAACCGCCGCAGTCCCTGAAGATCCGGATGTGCCATCACGGTTTCGATGAGCCACTTGCCGAGCCCCTGGCCGCGGTGCGTCTCGAGCACGTATACGTCGCAAAGATACGCATAGGTCGCGCGATCGGTCACGACCCGGGCCAAGCCCACCTGATCGTCTCCATCGAACAGCCCGAAGCAGAGCGAGTTCTCGATCGATTTGGCGACCGTGACCTTTGGAATGCCCTCGGCCCAGAACGAGCGGCTCAAGTAGGCATGAATCGCATCGACGTCAAGCCGCTCCAGGTCGGTCGTAATCCGGAAGCGCGCGCTCGTGATATCCGCCACCTGCCACTATGCTCCTGTCGAGCCGAACCCGCCCTGGCCCCGGGCGGTTGTGCTCAATTCGCCCGCCTCTTCGACGGTGACGCTCAGGAACGGCGCGATGACCATCTGCGCGATCTTCATGCCTGGCTCCACGTCAAAGCGGCTTCGCCCGTGGTTGATCAGTATCACACCGACTTCGCCGCGATACCCGTGATCGATCGTGCCCGGCGTATTCAACACGGTGATGCCGTGCTTCAGCGCAAGGCCGCTGCGGGGCCGCACCTGCGCCTCGGTGTTCGGCGGCAGTTCGATTGAAATGCCGGTGCCGACGAGCCTGCTCTCACCGGGCTCGATCGAAACGGACACCGCGGCGCATAGATCGAGCCCTGCGTCTCCAGGATGAGCATACGACGGCAACTTCGCTGAATCGGACAGTCGCTTGACGAGAAGCTTCACAGTCGCTCCATTCGCAGATTCGCGGATTCGCAGATTGTGAGATTGTACATTCACAGATTTGGGAGATTCGGAGATTCGCGGATTCACGCAGGCCTGAATACCAGGAGTTCGATGACCTCCATCACGGGCGCGAGGCCCCTCTTCGGCAGCCGCTGCTGCTTCAATCGCAATCTGACCCTCGTGGAACTCAGAATCTGAGATAAGAGCCAGAGCCGTATCGGCGCGCAATCGCGTTCGTTCAGCGAACTCGCTGAGACTGACGGCGGTCTGTTGTTGAACCCGACGATGCTCGGCCAGCTTGAAACCATTCGCCTCGAACATGGCAGTTGTCGCCGGAATCGTCGGTAGCTGCTGACAAATTGACCGGGTTCGTGGCCAAAAGCGGAACAAGGTCGGAAACCCATCCATCTGATCGCCGAAGGTCCCCCTCACGAGCACGTGACCTTCACGACGCACGACACGGCGAAGGTCGCTCACGCAGGCCTGACGATCCCGGATGTGATGCCAGACGTGCGATAGCCACGCCAGGTCGCAACTTGCGTTCGCC
The DNA here is from genome assembly GCA_963821395.1 of Vicinamibacterales bacterium. Classification (GTDB taxonomy): domain Bacteria; phylum Acidobacteriota; class Vicinamibacteria; order Vicinamibacterales; family JAMQPK01; genus JAMQPK01. The sequence continues at coordinate 62,308 of CAWGDY010000004.1, forward strand.
AACGGAATACCCTCGGCAGCGCCGGCCAGATACGCGAGGTTCTTCAGCTTTTGCTCCCGCGCGATGGCAAGCATGCCTCTCGAAGGCTCCATTCCAATGACTGTGGCGTCAAGGGACCGGGCAAAAAGCGTAGAAAAGCGGCCGGTACCCGCACCCAGATCGAGAATTCTGGCGACACCTGTGCGCGGAACGAATGGGGCAAGCACAGCAGACCATGTTCTGCCTGCGTCTTCAGAGAGCGCGCGCCCGGACTGGTAGCTCGTCGACATTTCGTCGTAGTCGATGACCCCGGGAAAGAATTGGCCGCTCTTGTCACGTACACCTCAAGTGCTGGAAACGCTCTGGACCATCAACTGGCTGGCGTTCAAACAACCATTGGACACCGAGGCAGGGCTAAAGCCCTGCGCTACCGATACCCCTCATTGAATCTGCGAATCTACCAATCTACCAATCTGCCAATCTGCGAATTCAGGTGTCTCCCACGCGCGACAGCGGCCGCGTCAGACACGTCGGCCCGCCGCCGCCTTTGAGGCTAATCTCACGTCCCTGGTAGACCTGAACACGTGCGCCGGCCCGTTCGAGCGCCGCGCGGGTCTTCGGATTACCCTCCAGCATCACGCAGTCGCGGGGCCCAAGCGCCAGCACGTTCGTCCCCATCGTCTCGAACTCGTCATCGGGCACTTCGACGAACCGATAGCCACGGTCCTGCAGGAACTGCCGAAAGCGCTCCGGGAGCAGTCGAAGGTAGACGACCGCAAGATCTTTGTCGACCGGGCTCACGAGCGACATCAGGTGCATCACATCGTGCTGGCCCGGGTACGCCGGCAGCGGCACGACGATGACTTCCTCGAAAGAATCCCCCAGCAGCACTCTCAGCTGCCGAATCCCTTCCGGGTTGGTGCGCGTGCCCAGGCCCACCGCGAGCGTCGTCGAGTCGAGCCAGACGAGATCGCCGCCTTCGATCTGTCCGGGCTGAACGATCGATCCGGCGATGGGCCACCCGATCCGGCGCAGCTCCTGCTCCTGCGCAGCCGGTTCTTCGGCTCTCTGCGTCTTTCCCATCCTGACGACGATCGACGCCGTCGACGCTTACGATCGACGCGTCGCGCACGTAGATCGAATCAAGGGTGGCGCCGTCCTGCCGCGGCAGGAAGACCATCTCCGCCCCGCCACGCGCGAGAATGTCCAGGAACGCATCGTACTCGGCGGCGGCCCTGGCGAAATCGGGCGGCGCCGAAAACTTCAGCCCCTTCCATTCTGACGAGATGGCCGCGTCGCTGACGAACGCGTCGCGCGCGTGCTTGAGGAGAACACGCGTCAGCCGGCCATGTTCCGAAAGTACCTCGGTCATGCCTCGCCAACCCAGCGGATCTGCGATGGTTCGACGCCCGAGACGAGCCGCTCTTCGACGCTCGAAATCGCCGCGTCGAGCTCGACGGCGATCAGAGCGTCTCGCTTGCCCGCATCTATCGTCCCGACCTCGGATTCGAAACCGAGCGCACGCGCGCCGTTGATGGTGGCGGCTTCGAGCAGAATGCGGGCCGGCACTTCCGGCGCCAGACGCCGCATCTCCTCGAGCTCCGCAAAGACGTTCAGATCCGGCACGCTCGCGAGGCTGTCGGTGCCAACCGCGACACGAACCCCCGATTCGAAGAACTGGCCGATCGGCGGCGTACCAGCTCCCGTCAGGATGTTGCCTCGCGGGCAGGTGACGAGCGTGGCACCTTTCGAGGCAAGGCGCGCGAGATCGTCCTCGCTCAACGTGCACGCCATGCACGACGAGCAGGTGTTCGTCGAGAAACCCCATTCGATCGAGGTATTCGACGGGGCCGCACGCGGGAGGCACCCAGGTCGAATCCCACTTCCCTATCTCTTCGAGGAGCTTCCGGTATGGGCCCGTTCCCTGTCTCAGGAACTCGATCTCGGCCTCCGATTCGCCGAGGTGCACGCTCGTCGGGGAGAACGGCTCCTGCTTCAACGCCGTCCGGATGCGCTCGAACAGCGCTGGAGATACCGAATATGGCGCATGCGGCGCGATTGTATGGCGCACGTTTCCCGACGCCGGCATCAACGCAAGGGCCGCAAGGGCCTGTGTTGATGATCTGATCCGCATCGGACGCCTGGAAGCCGATCTGTTCGTAGAACACGACCGCCGCCATGTGCCGGATCGCCAGGGCGGACGACGTCGAGAGCGTGTTCGAGATGTCGCCGATGAGCGCCGTTCCACAGCTGCGCGCCTCTTCGACCGCCGCGGGCACGGCGCGCCCCACCTCATCGCTCGACGGGTCAACACCGCGACGCAGCTCCATGACCGACCGGATCCAGCCTGGAAAGCCGCCGGCCGTCTTGATGCGGCCGCGCATCCACGACAACTCGAGATGCGTGTGGGCGTTGGTCAGGCCCGGCAGGACCGCGACATTTCCAAGGTCGATCTCGTCCGGCGCCGTGAAATCGCCGGGCCGCGTCGGCCCGAAGGCGACAATGCGGCCGCGTTCGGTTCTCAGCCAGGCATCGCGGATCGGCGGCTGCGAGATCGGCAGCAGCCAGGCGGCTCGGTACGACGGCATATCACACGAGTCTCCTGTGTTTGCCGGCCTGGCTGCGCGCCGGATACTGCTTCAGCTCGGGGGCCTCGCCGGCCGCACCATCCGCCCGCGCGGTCGCCAGGCTGAGCATGCGAGGGACGGCGCGCTCGCGGAAGATCGGATCGCCGAGGATCTCGTAGTGCATGTTGCGGCGCTTGGGGACGAAACCCGCGTCTTCGACGTTGCGCACGATCTCGATCTCGTCCATGCAATACGCGGCGCCGGCCGCGCGGACGACGTTCTCTTCGATCATCACGCTGCCCATGTCGTTGGCGCCGTATGCGAGGCTCAACTGCCCCACCTTTCCGCCCTGGGTCACCCACGACGCCTGCAGGTTGTCGAAGTTGTCGAGCACGATGCGCGCGAGAGCCAGCGTCCGCAGATAGTCGACGCCCGTGGCTTCCGTGCCGCCGAGCTCGGTGTGATCGGGCTGGAAGCTCCACGTGATGAAGGCGGTGAAGCCGCCCGTCTCGTCCTGGAGCGCGCGCAATCGCATCATGTGCTCGATACGTTCCTCGAGCGTTTCGACGGTCCCGTACATCATCGTCGCGGTCGTGCGCAGGCCCCGGTGGTGCGCGTGGCGCATCACGTCGAGCCACTCGTCCGCGGTCGCCTTGCCGTAACAGTGGAGAAGCCGTCGCACGCGATCGACGAGAATCTCCGCTCCCCCTCCAGGAATGCTGTCGAGGCCCGCGGCGATCAACCGATTGACGACCTCGAGCACCGTGAGCTGCGACAGCCGGGAGAGGTGGATGACTTCCGGCGGCGACAAGCGCGTGAAGCCTGAAATCCGGGTACCGCTCTTTGACGGCCCGAAAAAGATCTTCGTACCAGGTCAGCGGCAGGTCCGGGTTGTGACCGCCCTGCAGCAGCAACTGCACGCCGCCGACTTCGATCGTCTCGTCAATCTTCCGGAAGATCTCGTCGAAGCCGAGGACGTAGCCTTCGCTCGATCCGACATCGCGGTAAAACGCACAGAAGTTGCACTTGGCGACGCAGACGTTCGTGTAGTTGACGTTGCGATCGATGATGTAGGTGACGGTGCGTCCGGGATGCTTGCGCAGGCGGATACCGTCGGCCAGCCTTCCAAGCACGTGCGTCGGGGCGTGCCGGTACAAGGCGAGCGCTTCGCCGGCGTCTACGCGCGCGCCGTCCTCGACCTTGCGAATGACGTGGAGAATGTCCATCTCAAAGACCCGCCTTCGCCGCTTCGCGGCTCCGGCGCTGTTAGTAGAACTGAACCGGCTCTGCCCGATCCAGCACGCCCACTTCCGCCGCCAGCTCGTAAAACCGCCGCAACCCGGCCACCTCGGCGCTCGCCTAAAGCGTACTTCACATTCTCGCGAAGGTAGCGATCGGCGAGCGCCGCTTTCGCGGGGCTGTCCGGGAACAACTCGCGGCCGATGGCCGCGGTGGCCATCATGCCACGGTCGCGCGCCCGCTGAAGCGCGGCGATGTCGGTCGGCGCTGACGATGCCCGGCCGGCCCGCCCAGAACGCGTAGACGAACGGCAGGCCGGTCATCCCGATCCATTCTTCCCCGAGATCGACCTTCTCCACGCCCAGCGCGTCATGATCCATGAAGAGCGCGTTGTCGCCGATGACGAGCGCGGCGTCACACTGGCCGAGCATCCGGGTGACATCGGGCGCCATCTCAACCAGCGCCGGCTCGATGGCGAACCAGCGCGCGCACAACACGCGCAGAAGCGCGATGGACGTTCTCGAGCTCACATCGAGCGCTATCGATCGGATGCGCTCGGTCGGAACTTTCGTAAAAATCGCCACCGAGGCGACCGGGCCGTCGGACGCGATCGACAGATCCGGAACGATTCGATAGTCGCGACCGGGATACTCGATCGAAGGAATCAGGCCGAGATCGACGGCATTGGCGTGCAGCAGCTCTGCGCACTTCGCGCGGCACGTCGAACCGCAGCGTGAAGCGGTCGGTCTCGTGCTCGAGCCCGTGAACGAGCGGCCGCGTATTGAGATAGCTGACGGCTCCGAGACGAATAGGCACGCCGTCGTCGATCGTCGATCGTCGATCGTCCATCGTCAACGACGATCGCCGCTCGACGATGGACGATGGACGAAGTAGCCGTCGCGTTCGACAGGTTCGAAGCCGGCCGCGCGGATGCTTCGGCGAATCTCTTCGAGCGGCGACCGCCGCCGCCCGTGCGACACGTCGTCTTCCGCCGACACCGAGTCGATGTCGTCGGCGCCAAACGTGAGCGCGACCTGCGCCAGCTTCGGCCCGTAGAGCGCCCAGTCCACCTGGATCGTGTCCACGTTGCCGGCCAGCAGGCGCGCGATCGCCACGCGCTTGACGTCGGCGTAGCCGGTCGTGGGCTCGGTCGCATCGATCCTGCGAGCCAGCGGGGCGAACGCGCGGATCGAGCGCAGCCTGGTTTGAAGATCCGCGATGCGCAGACACACCGCGGTCCATTCGCCTGCTGGCGTTTGGTCGACGGTCAGGCGCGACAACGTCAGCCCCGCATCGGTCAGCGCTTCGAGCGCCTGTTCGGGCTCGGCGAGGCGATCGACGGGCGCTTGTGCGATCAAGTCGAGCCCCGCTTTCTTCAGCGCCGCGAGCACGACGGGGAGGCCCTCTGGCAGTTTGCCGAGCTCGAACAGACAGAACGCGGAAAGCGGCAGCCGGCTGCCCGCGAGTCGCGAGCGCTCGCGACGACCTCAAGGCACGCATCGAGCGTCGCGGGCGTCTCGACGATGCGGCACTCGCCGGCGGTTCGGCGAAACGGGTCGGGATGCGTTTTCACCGGCTCCGCACCTGAAAACGCCTCCCGACCCCGTTTCCAGGTCGGCGACACGAACGTAGGTCACGTCCGTGCCGTGCAGCTTGCGCCGAACCGTGCTCGCGAGCATGCCGAGCATGATGATGTCGCGGCTCGAGCCGAGCGCGGCCACGTCCTCTTTCGACAGAGGCTCGCCGGCCTCGACCTTGCCCGTGAGATCGTCGAGTGAGGCGGCCATTATTTTTCCTTCGCGATCGACTTCAGGAGATCGGCCGCCTTCCTGGCGGCGGCGTCGGTGGTCCTGAGACGCGTCGGCCATTCGCGCGTGAACCCTTCGCCCGGCCATTTCCGCGTCGCATCGATCCCCATCTTGCTGCCAAACGCGGGCAGGTTCGAGGCGTTCTCGAGATCGTCCATCGGCCCCACGGTGAACTGGATGTCGCGCTGGGGATCGACGTGCGTGCCCGCAATCCAGGCCACCTCGCTGACGTTCTGCACGTCCACGTCCTTGTCGACCACGACAATCGTCTTCGAGAACATCAGCTGTCCCAGCCCCCAGAAGGCGCTCATGATCTTGCGGGCATGGCCCGGATAGCGCTTGTCGATCGACACGAGCACGATGTTGTGGAAGATGCCTTCGGCCGGGAAGTGCATGTCGACAATCTCGGGCAGCGTCTTGCGGATCATCGGCAGAAAGATGCGCTCGCTCGCCTTGCCGAGATACACGTCCTCCTGCGGCGGAATACCCACGACCGTCGTCAGGTAGATGGGCTTTTTCCGCATCGTGATGCACGTGCAGGTGGAACACCGGGAAATCTTCCGCAAGCGAATAGAACCCGGTGTGATCGCCGAACGGTCCTTCCCTGCGGCGCTCGCCTGGCTCCACGTAGCCTTCCAGCACGATGTGCGCGCTTGCCGGCACTTCCAGATCGACCGTGACCCCTTTCACGAGCTCGATACGGCGCCGGCCGAGAAACCCGGCCAGCAGGAGCTCGTCGAGCCCTTCGGGCATCGGCGCCGTGGCGGCATACGCCAGGATCGGCTCGGGACTCAGCGCCACCGCCACCTCGAGCCGCTTGCCCAGGCGCTCGGCCACGCGATGGTGTTGCGCTCCACCTTTGTGGCGCTGCCAGTGCATGCCGGTCGTGCGCCCGTCGAACACCTGCATTCGGTAGGTGCCGATGTTCCGGACGCCGGTTTCCGGATCTTTGGTGATCACCAGCGGGAAAGTGATGTACCGTCCGCCGTCCTCGGGCCATGTTTTCAGGATCGGCAGCTCGTCCAGCGAGCCGTCGCGCTTGACCACTTCCTGACACGCCGCGTCTTTCACCGTCTTGGGCATCAGGTCGCGCAGCCGATCGAGCATCGGCAGCATCTTGAACGCATCGAGCATGCCCGACGGCATCTTCGGCGTCATCATCTCGTCGATGTCTTTCGCCACGCTGTCGAGCGAGCCGACACCCAGCGCCAGGCACATGCGCTCGGTCGATCCGAACAGGTTGGTCGCCACGGGCATATCGAACCCCGTGGGGCGCTCGAAGAGCAGACCGGGGCCTCCGCCGGGCAATTTGCACACGCGATCGGTGAGCGCCGCGATTTCGAGGTCGGGATTGACGCTCTCGCGAATGCGGGAGAGCAGGCCGCGCTTGTCGAGGTCGGCGATGAAGTCGTTGAGGTCTGAATACATGTGGCTTGGCAGCCCTGAAGGGCTGCGCTACCGATGTTCGCAGGCCCTGACGGTAGCGCAGGGCTTCAGCCCTGCGCTTCAGCCCTGTTTCTTCATCTCGTCCGTAATTCTCTGCGCTAACTCGATCGCGCGCAAACCGTCGGCACCCGTCACGCCCGGCGCGCGCTTGTCGCGCACGGCGGCCACGAAATCCGCCAGCTCGCGCTTCAGCGGCTCTTCCTGCGCCACGTCGAGCTTCCCGCCGTCAATCGCCGGCATGGCCCCGTTTCCCTTGACGAGCCTCCACCGTTCGACTTCCTGCGCCGCGTAGTCGACCGACAGGTACGCATCGCGCTGGAAGATGCGGATCTTCCTGACGCGATCCTTGCTGATGCGGCTGGCCGTGATGTTCGCGATGCATCCCGACGCAAACTTCAGGCGCGCATTGGCGATGTCGGGCTTCGGCGTCAGCACCGCCACGCCAACCGCCTCCACGGCTGACCACCTCCGACGGGACGATCGACAGCACGACGTCGAGATCGTGAATCATGAGGTCGAAGACGACGTCGATGTCGAGGCTGCGATCGGGGAACGTGCCCAGCCGGTGGATCTCGATGAACCGCGGATGGTCGAGGAGCGGCCTGACCGCCGCCACGGCCGGGTTGTAGCGTTCGGTGTGGCCCACGCCGAGCACCGCTCCCGACGCGGCTGCCGCGTCGATCATCTGCTGAGCCTCGCGGGCATCACGGGCGAGCGGCTTCTCGACCAGCACCGCCGTCCCGCGCTGCAGGAACGGGAGCGCCACCGCCAGGTGCGAATCGGTGGGAACGGCGACGGTCACGGCATCGACGCGCCCGAGCATTTCTGCCGCACTCGTTGCCCATTGGGCATTGACGAGGCCGCCAATTTCCCGCGCGCGCGCTTCCTTGATGTCGACGACAGCCGCCAGCTCGACATCGGGCAGCGCCGACAGAATGCGCGCATGATGCCTCCCCAGTGCGCCCACGCCGATCACCGCGACGCGTGTATTCATCGTTTACGTATTTCGACGCAGAGACGCAAAGACGCAGAGATCTCGTTCAAAAACATTTCTCTGCGCCTCTGCGGCTCTGCGTCAAGGTCTTCAGAGCTTGGCTCTCCCGACAATCGCGATACCGGCCTCGTCGGCGCTCTTGAGCATGTCGTCGCGCTCGAACATCAGGGTCTTGCCGGCGTCGACCGACAACGCCGACGCCCCCGCGACGCGCATCGCCTGGATCGTCGCCAGGCCGACGACCGGCACGTCGAAGCGCATATCCTGCTTGGGCTTGGCCACCTTGACGATGCGCACGCCCGGACCGGCCAGATGCCCCGCGCGCCCGATCACTTCGTCGGTGCCCTCCATGGCCTCGACGGCGACCACGGCGCGATGCTTGACCGCGATCATCTGGCCGATGTCGAGCCCCGCAATGGCGTCGGCCATCTGGTAGCCGAACTCGAAGTCCTTCTGCTCTTCCTCGGTCGGCGCGCGACGGCTCATGACGCCGGCGGTGGCCAGCATCGGCTTCAGCAGCGACGTCGAATCGATGAGCTCGATGCCCTCGTCCTTCAGCACCGAGGCGACCGCGCCGATCAGGCCGTCGGTGTTGCGAAACGGCAGCTTCATGAGCACCGACAGGAACTTCGCATCGGGCACGATGCCGCCCGCGAAAATCTTCGTGTGCTTCACCTGCCCGGCCATCACCGCGTGGCTCACGCCGGCATCCTTCAGGAGCGAAATGCATTTGCCAAGCTCGCCGAGCGAGATCCAGTGAATCGGCGTGCGCCCCCTGGCAGCGGCGTCGTTGAGGTCGGTGAACGTTTCTTCCTTGGCGGCAATGACGGTGACGTCGTGCCCCATCGCGCGGGCCGCGTCAAGGACGAGAAATGGAAATCGCCCGTTGCCCGCGATTAGGCCAAGTCTCACCGGCTTCGGGCTCCAGGCTGCGGGCTCCGGGCCTGAAGCCTGAAGCCTGAAGTCAGCAGCCTACTCATCCGCGACTACTTCTTCGGCGCGGCGGGCAGGCCGGCGAAGCAGCGCGCCGCGCTGCGAGTTGCGGATGAAGTCGACCAGATACTGCACCTCCGGGCACGACAAGGTGGCATCCTGCTCGATCTTGTTGAGCGCGCGCGTGGTGTTGAGTCTCGACGTCAGCAGATACCGGTAGGCCCGCTTCAGCTTGCCGATGACTTCGGGCGTGAACCCCCGGCGCATCAGGCCGATGGTATTGAGACCGTAGATGCGCGCGCGATTGCCCACCGTTTTCGCGTACGGCAGCGCGTCTTTCGTGACGACCGAATACCCGCCGATGAAGGCGTGCCGGCCGATGCGGCAGAACTGGTGCACGCCCGAGCCCGCGCTGATCGTCGCAAAGTCATCGACGAACACGTGTCCACCGAGCGTGGCGTTGTTGCCGAAGATCGTGTCGTTGCCGATGTGGCAGTCGTGCGCGACGTGCGCGTACGCCATGAACACGTTGCGGTCGCCGATCGTCGTGTTCCCGCCGCCACCCTTCGTGCCGCGGTGAATGGTGACGAACTCGCGGAAGATGTTGCGCTCGCCAATCTTCAGATAGGTCTCTTCCCCTTTGAACTTGAGATCCTGCGGGATGAGCCCGATCGACGCGAACGGAAAAATCTCGGTGCTCGTCGCCGATGCTCGTGAACCCGTCGACGACCGCCGACGCGCCGATACGGCACCGTCGCCCGAGCTTGACGTGCTCACCCACCACCGCATTCGCACCCACGACCGTGCCGTCGCCAATCTCCGCCCCCTTCATGACCACGGCGGTGGGATGGATGCGCACGCCATCGGGCGTGAGGGCGAGCAGCAGTTCGGCTTCGGCGACGATCTGATCGCCGACGTAGGCGATCGCGCGCGCCTTGGCCAGCGACGTGCGCGCCCGGCCCAGCGTCACCTCGAGCCGCAGCTGGTCGCCCGGAACGACCTGTCTCCTGAACTTCGCGTCGTTCACCCCGTGCAGGTACACGCGCGACATGGGCATGGGCCCTTCGCGCTCGAGCACGAGCGCGGCGGCCACCTGCGTGAGCGTCTCCAGCATGAGCACGCCCGGCATCAGCGGCACGCCCGGAAAGTGGCCCTGAAAGAAGTCTTCGTTGATCGGTGACGTTCTTATGGGCGACGAGCCGCCGGCCGGGCTCGTGCTCGGCAATCGCGTCGACGAGCACCGAGGGATGGCGATAGCAGAGACGGTCCAGGAGTGCGGGAATATCGAGAGTGACCACTCGGGAAAGGATACTCGAAACCCGTCATGGCAAATGGCAAACGGCAGATGGCAGCGATTCCCTCCTGCCATCCGCCATATGCCATCTGCCCTGACGGGCAACTACGTGTTAGGGCTTGGCCGGCGGCGTTGCCGGAGGCACAGCGGGCGGCGCGGGCTTGGCCGTCGAGGGCGCCGCCGGCTTGGCCGTCGCTGGCGCCGCGGGCTTGGCTGCCGCCGCATACTTGCCCGAATCGAAACGCTTGATCACTTCGCCCGTGATATCGAGCGACGGATCGACGTAGATCGCGCCGGCATCGCCTGCGCTGAAGAGCAACCCGATCGCCAGCTCCTTGACGACCGCGTCGACGACCGGCCGCAGCTTCTCCTGGAACTCGCCCTGCAGCTCCTGCTGCAGCTGCTGAACTTCGGCGTTGGCGTCTTCCTGGAAACGATCGATCTCGACGGTGAGGCGATCGATGTCCCGCTGCGTCTGGGCACGCGCCGCCTCGTTCAGCACCGCGCCGCCCGCCTTCATCTTCTCCTGGTTGGCCTGCAGGGCCTTGGTCTTGTCGGCCAGCTCGCCGGTCTTCTTCTTCGTCAGCTCCTGCACTTTGCCGCTGGCCACCTTGCCTTCGGCCGACTCGGCGGCGATCCGCTGCAGATCCAGGAACGCCATTCTCAAAGGCGCCTGCGTTTGTGGTGGCGGCACGGCGGTCGCAGGCGGCGGCGTCGGGGGCGTGGCCGGGGCCTGCGCAAACGCCGTGGCACTGAAGATCCACACGCCCAAAACCACCGCAACAGAAAATCTCGTCATCTGAAACGAACCTCGCTTGGCGGACGCACGCGCAACGGTCGCGCCTGGCACCCGCGGTTAGAAAGTTGAGCCGACGTCGAACCGGAACCGGAACGCCTTCTCTGGCTGACCGGTGCTGTAGTTCAGCACGCCATCCCGCTGCGGGTTCGCCGCGAAGATCAGCCGGAACGGCACGTTCAGCACGGGCATGAAGAACCGGATCTCCGCGCCAGTCGAGGTGATGAAATCCTGCGGCTGGAAGCGGAAGCCGACGTCCTTTACCTGGCCAGCATCATAGAACAAAATCAGCCGTACCGGCCCGCCCACCGAAATCAAGTACTCCGCGTTGAACAGCAGGCTCTTGTTGCCGCCGATGACGATCCCACTTCCTGGATCCTGCGGTCCAACACTTCGAAGATCGTAGCCCCTGATGGTGTAGCCGCCGCCGAGCACCAGCCTCTCGAATATCGGCAGAGGGCTGGTTCGTCCCCAGGGTTTGATGTATTCGCCCTGGGCCCGCAGACCGATCGATGTCCGGGAGGTGTGCTGGATGAACCAGACGGCTTCGAGCGTCGGATTGATGTAACGGGTGTTTCCGCCGATGCCGGCGATCCCGAGCGTCGCCGTGTAACGCTTGCCCTGGACGGGAGTCACCGGGTTGTCGATCGTGTTGTGCGAGAAGCTCGGCATGATCTTGCTGATCGTGCGGCGGCCTCCCTCACCGATGAGCAGCGCGTCCTTCAAGTACGGGCTGAACTCGATGATGCGGCGCTGCTCGTCGGTCAGGGTGTCGAAGTCGATCGTCTTGCACCCTTCGACGGCGAACAGGCACGCTCCCTGGTCGAAGAACGCCTCGTTCAGGTCGCGCACATACACGCGGTCGTAGCCGTAGTTGAGGAACATCCGCGAGAACGCCCCGACCGGCCAGCCCAGCGTCAGGTTGCCGCCCGTCGACCCCTGGGTGAACTGATAGAGATACTCGATGTCGCGGCGGTGCAGGTCGACCGAGCCGGTGATCGGCCGATCGAACAGGAACGGCTCGGTGAACGCGATCTGGTAGTCGCTGACGCGGGCACCCGTCTGCATCGAGAGCGTGAGGTTCTCGCCGCGGCCCATGAAGTTCGCCGTCGAGAACGACAACTGGCCGAACACGCCGTCGTACTGCGACACGCCCGCGCCGAACGACAGCTGGTTGCGGTTCTGCTCTTCCAGCTTCAGGCTGACATCGACCTTGTTGTCCGCGCCTTCCGTCTTGTCGATCTGAATGTTCTTCTGATCTTCGAGCGGCTTGAAATAGCCGAGCTGATTCAGGCGCTTGACGGAGTATTTCAGCGCCTCCGTGTTGAACACGCCGTTCTCGTACAGCCGGAGCTCGCGGCGGATGACGTTGTCGCGCGTCGTCGTGTTGCCCTGGAAGGTGATGCGGTTGACGAAGTACTGCTTGCCTTCGTTGATCCGGATCGTGATGTCGACCTTCTCGCCCTCGGGCTTGAACTCGGGATAGGGCGTCATCTCGAAGTGGCCGCCCGTGCCGTAGATTTCCTTGATTTTCTCGAAGCCCTGCCGAATGCGCTTCTCGTTGTAGTAGTCGCCGGTCTTCATCTTGAAGAGCGGCCGCATGACGTCGCCCGGCACCTTGTCGTTGCCGGCGAAATCGATCTTGTTCACCTTGAAGCGCGTGCCTTCCGAGACCGGCACTTCCAGCGTCATGAAGCGCGTCTTGCCGTCCTTCGAATCCTTGATCGGCTTCAGGTTCGGCTGGCCCACGTCGGCATTCAGGTATCCGTGCTCGCGGTAGAACGACGTGATCATCTCCGCGTCTTCTTCGAACTTGTCTCCCTGGTACACGCTGCTGCCCGGGAAGATCCAGAAGCCGCCGCCCTTGTTGGTCTTCATCTTGCCGCGAACCTTGCCGTCGCTGAAGACCTTGTTGCCGACGATGTCGACTTTCGAAATCTTGACCTTCGGGCCTTCGGTCACCTTGAACCTGAGCGCGACCGTCTTCGGCCCGCCGGGCAGCGCCTCGTGCACGGGCTCGACCTTGGCGTCCTGGAAGCCTTTTTCGACCATCATCTCGCGGATGACGTTGGCCACGCTCTTCTCGGTCGCCTGATCGACGAACGAATCGAGGCGGATGGTGATGCCGAGCTCGCGCAGCTTCTCTTCGACCTTCGTCTGCTCGATTTCCTTGGTGCCGTCGTTGTAGACCGTGTTCTTGATCCGCTGGCGCTCTTCCATGTTGTAGAGCACCACCTTGCCGATGACGCCGTTCGAGAACGGATAGTCCTGCGTCTCGATCGAGAGATCGTCGAGGAAGTTGGTCGCCCAGAGCCGCTTGAAGTCGGCGACGATCGTCTGCTCCGCGGCCTCGTTGTACGCCTTCCACACGTTCTGCGAGGGCAGACTGACGAGATCCGTGGACTGCATGTAGTACAGGTAGGTCTGGGGCTCGACGAGCGACACGTTGCCCTGCTTCGGGAAGCAGATCACGATGTTGTAGACCACCGGGCCCGATCCGGCCGGTGGCAGACTGGCCGGCGGCCCGATCGGATACGCGCCGTTACAGAGCGACAGGACGCCATTGGGACCCAGCGTGGCTGGCTTCTGGGCCGTGGCCGGTGCGACGGGGGCAATGGGTGCGGGGGCCACGGGCGCCTGGGCAAAGACCGGCGTCGCCCAGAGGGCGGCCAACAGAATGAAACTGTGATTTCGCATTGAGAAACAAGCCCTCGAAGGGGGTCTGACCGGCGGCGCTACGGGGTCAGACCCCTTCCAGGCTATTTTAGACGTTCTACGCCAGGCGGCGGCCTGCCGCGACCTCCCCGGCTGTTCTATAGGCCAGCGACCCGTTCTCGAGGTAGACCTCGATGTCTCCGCCCCTCAGATGCCCGCGAATGAGCTCTTCGGACAGCGGATCCTCGACGTAGCGCTGGATGGCGCGGCGGAGCGGACGGGCTCCATACGAGCGGTCCTTACAGGTCAGATCGATGATCCAGTCAATCACTTCCGGCGCCAGCACGATCTTGAGCTGACGGTTCACCAGGTTTTCGTTCAGCTGATCGACCAGCAGCAGCATGATGCGGCGCAGGTCGTCGTCGCCGAGCGCCTCGAAGACGATGATCTCTTCGATGCGGTTGATGAACTCCGGATTGAACGTCCGCTTCACTTCGCCGAGCACCATGTCGGTGACGCTCTTGGCGATGGTCTCCGATTCCGACGACTGGAACCCGAGCGACGCCTTCTTCTGAATGAAGCGCGCGCCGATGTTCGACGTCATGATCAGGATCGTGTTCTTGAAGTTCACCCGGTTGCCCGAGCCCGTCGGTCAGATGGCCGTCTTCGAACACCTGCAACAGGATGTTGAAGATGTCCGGGTGCGCCTTCTCGATTTCGTCGAGCAGCACGACGGAGTACGGGATTGCGCCGCACTTTCTCGGTCAGCTGGCCGCCCTCTTCGTGCCCCACGTAGCCCGGAGGCGACCCGATGAGCTTCGACACCGAGTGCTTCTCCATGTACTCGGACATGTCGAAGCGGATGAGCGCGTTGTCGCTGCCGAACAGGAAGTTCGCCAGCGCGCGCGCCAGCTCGGTCTTGCCGACGCCCGTCGGACCGAGGAACATGAAGCTGCCGACCGGCCGGTTGGGGTTCTTGAGCCCGGCCCGCGAGCGACGAATCGCCCGCGACACCGCGGACGTCGCGCGTTCCTGGCTCACCACGCGGCGATGGAGATCCTGCTCCATGCGCAGGAGCTTGTCGCCTTCGTCCTGATTGATGGACGCGAGCGGCACGCCCGTCCACTTCGAGACGACCTCGTCGATCTCCTGCTTGCCGACCGCCACGCGGCGCGCGCTCGACTTGACGTCGAACTTCTCGCGCACGAACTGCAGGTTCTCGCGCGCGCTGACTTCCTGCTCGCGGTAGAACTGCGCCTTCTCGAAATCCTTCTGCGACACCGCGTTTTCCATCTGCTCGACGGCGACGCGGATGCTGCGGTTGATCTCGCCGAACTCTTCGCTGTAGCCGGCCTCGCGCAGCTTGGCGCGGGCACCGGCCTCGTCGATGAGGTCGATCGCCTTGTCGGGCAGGAACCGATCGGTGATGTAGCGGCTCGACTGGTAGACCGCGGCCTCGATGGCTTCGCGCGTGTACTCGACGTGGTGGAACGACTCGTAGCGATCCTTCACGCCGAGGATGATCTCGATCGTCTCGCGCTCGGCCGGCGGATCGACCTTGATGGCCTGGAAGCGGCGCTCGAGCGAACGATCCTTTTCGATGTACTTGCGATACTCGGCGGGCGTCGTCGCGCCGATGCAGCGGATCTCGCCGCGCGACAGCGCGGGCTTCAGAATGTTGGCCGCATCGAGCGAGCCTTCGGCCGAACCCGCACCCACGAGCGTGTGCAGCTCGTCGATGAACACGATGATGTTCGGGTTGTCCGTGAGCTCCTTCATGATCGCCTTGAGGCGCTCTTCGAACTGCCCGCGATACTTGGTGCCCGCGACGATGAGCGAAATGTCGAGCGCCAGGATGCGCTTGTCGGCCAGGAAGTGCGGCACGTCGCCGTACACGATCTTCTGGGCCAGCCCTTCGACAATCGCCGTCTTGCCGACTCCGGGCTCGCCGATGAGCACGGCGTTGTTCTTGGTGCGGCGGCAGAGCACCTGCTGCACGCGCTCGAGCTCGTAGTCGCGCCCGACCAGGGGGTCGAGCTGGTTCTTCATCGCCGACTCGGTCAGGTCGCGGCTGAACTCCGCCAGCAGCGGCGTCTCCTTGACCCGCGTCAGCGTCGTCTTCTCGTTCAGCAGCTGGACGATGTCCTCGCGCACCGTATTGAGACGCATCCCCTTTTCCATGAGGATGGACGCCGCCACCGAACGCTCTTCGCGCAGGATGCCGAGCAGGAGGTGCTCCGTGCCGATGTAGTTGTGCAGCAGCCGATCGGCCTCTTCGGCGGCAAACTGCAGCACACGCTTGGTTTCCGCGCTGAACGGGATCTCGACCGACGTCGAGACCTTCTCGCGGAACACAGTGCGCCCTTCGATCTCTTTTCTGATGTTCTCCAGAGACAGGTGCGACCGGGCGAAAATGCGGCTGGTCAGCCCCTTGCCTTCCCGGATGAGCCCGAGCAGCAAATGCTCTGTCTCGATGGAGATAGAGCCCAGCTGGCTCGCCTCATATCTGGCGAAGAAGAGAACGCGACGCGCTCGTTCGGTGTAGCGTTCGAACATCCGTTTCAACCTGCGAAAATGGGGTGGCGCACTGCGCTAGCGACCTACACGCATTATACGGCCAAACCCCTGACCTTCCTATCCGTTAGACGTCATATCGGCACCTAGAGGCTTCGTCTACGCACCAAAAGTCTGCCTATCAACGGACTTCGGTACCTGATGAGACGACCCCCTTCGAGCCGCAAAACACGATCGCATGACGCCGCAAGATGCAGATTGTGGGTCGCAATCACCGAGCTGAGGTGTCGCTCCCGGTGCATCTCCCGCAAAAGCGCGTGCAAAGCGTCGGCCGTTCTCTCGTCCAGGTCGCCCGTCGGCTCATCCGCCAGCAAAACCGATGGTTCGGTCACCAACGCACGAGCCACGGCCACCCTCTGCTGCTCGCCCCCGGAAAGCATGGTGGGCCGGTGGGTCAGGCGATCGCCCAATCCAAGACGTTGGAGCACCGCCGTTGCACGGTTCCGCGCCTCGACCGCCCCCACACGCGCAATACGCAGTGGCATTTCGGCGTTCTCGAGCGCGGTGAACTCGGGAAGGAGATGGTGGAACTGGAACACGAAGCCGACGTGCTTGTTCCGGAAGGCCGTGAGCGCTTCGTCGGCCATGGCGCCGATGTCGGTCTCGCCCACGTGGATGGATCCTGAATCGCTGCGGTCGAGGCCGCCCAGCAGGTGAAGGAGCGTGCTCTTGCCCACACCTGACGCGCCGACCACCGCCACCATTTCTCCACGCTCGACCGTCAGGTCGAGATCGCGCAACACGTGCAGTTGCTGAGTGCCGACGTGATAACTCTTGTTGATGGTGGTCGCGGTGAGAAAGGGCATGCAGGCTTCGGGCTTCAGGACTTCGGACTCCAGGCATCGATGCCTGAAGTCCGAAGCCCGAAGCCGGCAGCCGTCATTCTAGTGCCTCTTCACCTGATCGTAGATAGCCGCCGCACCGCCGCCGATGGCCGCGCCCGCAAGCGCACCCTTCTTGCCGCCCATCAGCGCCCCGACTCCCGCGCCGGCGCCGGCCGATCCTCCGATCAAGAGCGCGCTCTTCTGCCAGGACCGCCGCGGTTGCACCTCGGACGACTCGACACGCGTGCTCGAGGCGCGGCGCACGGTCGGCTGCGCGACGCGATCCGACACGTACCGCGTCTGCGTCTGCACCGGATACGGCGCCTGCTGTTGATACGTCGCCGGATAGGCCGCATACGAGTATGCCGGCGCCATCGAGGCAGATGGAGCAAAGCCATACGGCTGGGCCGCGAGCGGCTGTCCGAAAGCGCCCTGGCTCGCCTGCATCAGATAGGGACGGGCGATGCCATCGGGCCCCACCACCATCTGCATCTGGCTCGTCGGCATCGTGGCGTGAGTAAACCCGTGGCGCTCGCCGATGTTGTACGACACGACCATCGCTCCGACAGCGACAGCTCCCGCAAACGCACCAAAGACTGCTTTCATGGCTGGATCTCCTTTCCAGACAGACTCATCAAGGAGAGTGCCATCGGTTTCGTTCGGAAATGAAAGGCGAAACGGGCGCGGCTGTCCTTCCCGATGCGCAGTCGCGTCATCTGCGAGGAAACACTGACGCTGTCATCGCAAAGTGGTCGGATGGCAAATCGTGCGAGATCGTCCAGGTTCGGTGCCCGGACGAACTGCCATCTGCCATCTGCCGAATCTGCACATCTGCCATCGACACCGACGAATCTACCCGTATCGAAGCGCCTCGACCGGCTTCAGCTTCGCGGCCTGACGGGACGGGTAGATGGTCGCGAGAAAACAAATCAGCACGGCCACCACGATGACGATGAAGAGCTCGAGCGGGCGCAGCGTGAAGGGGACATAAGAGATTTGGTAGACCTCCCCCATCCCGGGGACACGCAGCAGCTGGTAGCGATTCATCACATAGGAGATCACCACGCCCGCGGTGGCGCCGATCGCCGTGCCGATGGAGCCGATGATGATCCCTTGCAGCATGAAGATGTACATCACGCTGCGGGAGGTGGCGCCCATCGTCTTCAGGATGGCGATGTCGTGGGTCTTCTCCATGACCAGCAGCACGAGCGACGCCACGATGTTCAGCGCGGCCACCATGACGATGAGGCCGATGGTGATCGAGACGGCCATCTTCTCGAGAAACAGCGCCTCGAAGAGCGTCCGGTTCATCGTCGTCCAGTCCTGGGTGACGTAGCGCTCGCCGAGGATGCGCGGGATGCTGGCGGCCGCCTCGGGCGCGGCGTTGATGTCGTCGAACGCCAGCTGAATCATCTCCGGCTGCGACTTGTTCAGCATCCGCTCGGCCACTTCGAGCGTGACGAAGCCGAAGGTGTTGTCGATCTCGTACAGGCCGACGCGGAAAATGCCGGCCACGCGGAACGGCCGTTTCCGAGGTGCCATCCCCGTGAACGGATTCAGCGTCCCTTGCGGCGTGAGAAGCGTGATGGTGTCGCCGGCCGACACGGTCAGCTGCCTCGCCACGTCGTAGCCGAGGAAAATCCCGTCGAAGCCCTCCTCGCCCTTCGGCTTCAAGTCGGCCAGCTTTCCTGACGTGATCGATTGCTCGATGTCGGTCACGGTCAATTCGAGCTCCGGATCGATGCCCTTGAAGCTGATGAACGCATCGGCGCTCGGCGTCGAGGCCAGCGCCCGGCCGACGATCGCCGGCGCCGCGCCGACGACGTGGGGAATCTTGCGAAGCTGCTCGATTTCGGCGCGATAGTCCAGGATGCCCGTGGTTTTGAACACGAACGCGTGCGCGGTCGACCCGAGGATCCGGTCGCGCAGCTCGCTCTGCAGCCCGGTCATCATCGCCATGGCCAGGATGAGGGCGAGGACCCCCACCGTGACCCCCAGCGTGGAGACGAACGAGATGATCGAGATGAAGGCCTGGCGGCGCCGGGCCAGCAGGTACCGCAGTGCGATTTGAAGCTCGAACGGCATAAGAAGAGCCTACTTCGGCCGCATGTGCGGAAAGAGAATGACGTCGCGAATCGATTTGCTGTCGGTCAGCATCATGACGAGACGATCGATGCCGATGCCTTCGCCTGCGGTCGGCGGTAACCCGTACTCGAGCGCACGCACGTAATCTTCGTCCATCGCGTGCGCTTCCTGATCGCCCTTGGCCTTTTCCTCCAGCTGCTGCACGAAGCGATTGCGTTGCTCGATCGGATCATTCAGCTCGCTGAAGGCGTTGGCAATCTCAGTCTTGCAGATGTACAGCTCGAATCGTTCGACGGTGTCGGGATCACCCGGACGCTGCTTCGAGAGGGGCGACACTTCGGTCGGGAAGTCGTAGACAAAGGTCGGCTGGACGAGCGATTCCTCGACCAGCGTCTCGAAGATCGTCGTCGTAATCTTTCCGGGCCCGAACTTCGGGTCGACGCTCACGCCGAGGCGCGCTGCAAGGTCGCTGTACCTTCATGTGGTCGCGCAAGTCGGATTCGGCAATCGGCTGTCCGAGTTTCTTCGACGCAGCACCGGCTGCAGCCTGCCGCAGCGACACCCGGGCGAACGGCGCCCGCAGCGAGATCGTCTCGCCGTCGAATTGCACGTCCTCCTTGCCAACGGCCGACCGGGCGACAAACGCGATCATCTCTTCGGTCATCGTCATCAGGTCCTGATAGTCGCTGTAGGCCTGATAGAACTCGAGCATGGTGAACTCGGGATTGTGCCGCGTCGAGATCCCTTCGTTGCGGAAATTGCGGGCGATCTCGTACACCCGCTCGAGTCCGCCGACGACGAGACGCTTCAGATAGAGCTCGGGCGCGATGCGCAGGTAGAGATCCACGTCGAGCGCGTTGTGATGCGTCCGGAACGGCCGCGCCATGGCGCCGCCGGCGATGGGCTGCATCACAGGCGTCTCCACCTCGAGATATCCGCGCGTGTCGAGGAATTCGCGCAGGGCAGCCAGCACCTTGCTGCGCACCTGGAAGACCTCGCGCGCCTCGGGATTGACGATCAGGTCTAGATAGCGTTGCCGGTAGCGAATCTCGACGTCGGTCAGCCCATGCCACTTCTCGGGCAGCGGCAGATGACACTTGGCCAGGAACTCCAGACGCGACGCCCAGATCGTCAGCTCGTTCGTCTTCGTTCGAAACAGGTGCCCTTCGACACCCACCATGTCACCGAAGTCGAGCAGGCGGAAGATCTCGAAGTCGCGTTCCGAGAGCGAGTCCTTTCGGATGTAAATCTGAATGCCGATCGCGCCGTCCGACAGCACGAGGAAGTTCGCCTTGCCGAAGCTGCGAATGCCGAGAATGCGGCCGCTCGTGATGGTCGTCGATCACGCGACTCCTCGAGCTCCGGCCCGGTCTTGGCGCCGTGCGCGCGCAACGAGCTCGCTGACGGTGGCCGTTGCGATCGAAGCGGTGGGGATAGGCGATCGACGCCGAGCTCGCTCAGCTTCGCGAGATTGGCGCGCCGCTGCTCTATCTGTTCGTCTTCAGATGACATTCGTGGAAATCATATCGCACCGGCCGCCCAGAGAATGGCCCGCCCGAGGTGCTCGACGAAGAGTGCCTCGGCAAAGCTCTCGGACGTGTGACCGCCGGCGGTGTACCACGCGCGCCCGCCCTGGTACACGTGCGACCACATGATGGGATGGTCGGGTGCCATGGTGCCGCCCGAGTACGTCCGCTCGTCGAGGGTGGCAAGCACGGTGACCGTTCCTCTCGGATTGCGCTGAAAGTTGTACCACTCGTCGCGTCTGGCCCACGAGCGCGGCAATGACGCGGTCGATGGATGGCCGGAATCCTCGATCTGCACGGTCGCATTCTGGATGTCCGGATGGCCGGCGAAGTAGGCGCCGACCAGCCCGCCGTAAAACGGCCAGTCGTACTCGGTATCGGTCGCCGAGTGCACGCCGACGAACCCGCCGCCGGCGCGGATGAACCGCTCGAAGGCGGCCTGCTGCGCGCCGTTCAGCACGTCGCCGGTCGTTGAGAGGAACACGATGGCCTTGTAGCGGGCGAGATTGTCGTCGGTAAACGCCGCGGCGTCTTCGGTGGCGTCTGCCGAAAACCCCCGCGCGCTTCCCTGCTGTCGAATGGCCGCGATGCCGGCTGGAATGGAGTCGTGGCGGAAGCCTTCCGTCTTCGAGAAGACGAGGATCGCGAAGGTCGGCGGCACCGGCGATGGCCCACCCGGCGCCGGCGGGTCCGCGCCGCCACACGCGCTGCCCACCAGGGCGAACGCGAACCCAACGAACCTTACGAACCTTACGAACCTTACGAACTTTACGAACCTCACGAACTTCACGAACCTTCTACGTGAGCTTTTTCTTTACCGCGTCAAGGATTCCGTTGACGAACTTCACGGACTCTTCGCCGCTGAACGTCTTCGCCAGCTCGAGGGCTTCGTTGATGACGACGTTGCGAGGCGTGGTCCCGTCGAGGAACTCGCCGATGGCGAGCCGCAGGATGATGCGGTCGAGCGCCGCCATGCGCGACAGCCGCCAGTGCTCGGCCGTTTCGACGATGAGGGGATCCACCTTGTCGAGGTTGGCGATCGTCGAACGCAGCAACTGCTCGGCAAACGTACGGACGCTCTCGGGCGCGCTTTCGGATCCGGGAAGGTTCGCCGCCCAGAAGGTCCGAATCACCTCTTCGAGATCGGGCTGCTGCCCGACTTCCCACTGATAGAGCATCTGCACGGCGGACTCGCGCGCGCGGTGACGCGTGCGTTGACGCACACCCGGCGTGCCGGTTTCGGCGCTGCTCATACGTTGATGCTCTTCGAGGGCCGGGGCTGCCGCAGCGAACGCTGCAGCGTCGCCATCTCGACGGCGGCCATCGCCGCTTCCCAGCCCTTGTTGGTGGGGCCGTCGACGGCCCGTTCGAGCGCTTCTTCGATCGAATTGGTCGTCAGCACGCCGAAGCTCATCGGGACGCCGGTCGAGGCGGCCGCGTCGGTAATGCCATGGGCGCAGGCCGACGAGATGTACTCGAAGTGCGGCGTCTTGCCCCGGATGAGGCACCCCAGGCAGACGACCGCGGCGAAGTGTCCGCGCGACGCCGCTTCTCTGGCGCCGAACGGAATCTCGAACGCACCCGGCACCTTGATGACGCAGATGTCGTCGCCGGCGACGCCCGCCGACTCGAGCGCCTCGATCGCGCCCGCCTGAAGCCGATCGGTGACGAAGTCGTTGAACTTCGACACGACAATCGCGAACTTCATCCCGGGTGCTTTCTGCGATCCTTCGAGAGTCAGCATTTCAATCTTCCAATCTGCCAATCTGCGAATCTCGAATTCTTCTCAGCGCCCTTTGAACTCCGCTTTCCTTTTCTCCAGAAATGCCCTCGTCCCTTCCTTCATGTCTTCGGTCGCCGCCGCCATCCCGAAGAGCGCGGCCTCGAACTGGCATGCGTCGGCGAACGGCATCTCGAGCCCGTTGTTGACCGCCTCCATCGCGTACCGTAACGCGAGAGGCGCCTTGGCCGCCAGTTCCACGGCAAGCGCCCGCGACTCGTTCATCAGATCCGCCGCCGGCACGACACGGTTCACCAGCCCGATGGCAAGCGCCTGCGATGCGGTGATCGGATTGCCGGTGAGGATC
This sequence comes from Vicinamibacterales bacterium, assembly GCA_963821395.1. GTDB lineage: Bacteria > Acidobacteriota > Vicinamibacteria > Vicinamibacterales > JAMQPK01 > JAMQPK01. The sequence goes on from CAWGDY010000004.1 coordinate 85,115, forward strand.
AGCTCCATCGCCTTCGCCCGGCCGACGAGCCGCGCGAGACGCTGCGTGCCCGCGAACCCGGGGATCAACCCGAGGTTGATCTCCGGCTGGCCGAATTTCGCGGTGTCGGCCGCAATGCGAAACGTGCAGGCCATGGCGAGCTCGCAGCCGCCGCCAAGCGCGACGCCGTTGACGGCGGCAATCACGGGCTTGGCGAGCTGCTGCTCGATGAAGTCGAACACCTGCTGTCCGGCATGCGCGCGGCGCCGGGCATTCTCGGGCGTATCGCGCGCCAGCTCGTTGATGTCGGCGCCGGCCACGAACGCCTTCTCGCCGGATCCGGTGACGATGACGCTGCGGATGGAATCGTCTTGCTGAAAATCGAGAAAGGCCTGCCGGAGCTCGTCGATCGTTTTGGCGTCGATCGCGTTCAGCTTTTGCGGACGCTGAACCGTGAGCACGGCAACACCGGCCTCACGCTGAACGAGCAGGTTGTCAAAGGGCATCGCGAAGCTTCGCTAGGAGCGACGCCTGATTATACTCCACGCCCTCACGCCGCTCGCGCCCGCAATCGAACCAGCGGCATCAGCGGCAAGGTCGAGCAGGTCGAAGTCGCGGCCGGGCACGAACAGCTGATGGCACTCGTCGGACAAGCCGTAGAGCGTGGAGATGACGATCGCGCCAATCACCATGCGCCACGTGATGCCGTGCAGGCCCTTCCCCAACGCCCGCGTCGTCAAGACGGCCAACCCCGCGTACGCGGCCAGGTGCGCGTGGTAGTAGGAAAGGCCGCCGGGCGGAGACGGCAGCGTCGACAACGACGACAACCCGAAAATCATCGCCATGTAGGCGATGACCGGAGCCCAGAACGACAGAAACGGTGATCGGTGAACCGTAGGCGGTGAACCTAGAAGGGAAACGGAAGCATCAGCCACCCGAGAATCACGGCAGCGCCAATCATCGCTCCGAACATCTTCGCGCCCATGATCAACTGCTCGCGAATATCCTCGCGCAGCAGCGCCGCGAACACGGCGGACACGCAGGCCGAGAAGATGAGCATGAGGAGGAAGTGGCTTTCCATCACTTGCGGCCCATGGAGATGTCGAACGCGTCGATCACCACGAGCGCGTTGAGCAGTCCCGACACAATCAGGAACGTGTTGCCGTACTCGTAGGTGACCGCGATCACGTTGCCCGCGCCGTAGCCCATGCCGCGCGCCACGAAGTATGGAAGGCCGGCACCCATGTTGGCGAGCGCCATGAGGCAGACAAACGGCTCGGAGAGGTCGAGGGAAAAGATCCGGCCGTGCAGGAACAGGCCCAATCCGAACATCGTCAGCAGCACGACGAGAAAGACGAGACCTTTCCGGCGGCCCAGCCACAGATGCCCGAGTCCTGGAACCGCCCATGCCGCCGCGCAAAGAAGAATGCGATTCGGTGATTGCGATCGAACCGAAGCGGTCGCCGGCACGGGTGCCAGTTTACCTCAACTCGCTGATGCTAAACTTCGTCGGTAGTGTCGTCAGAGGTCCTGTCAGACGAAGAATTCGCGCGCTCGCGCTTCGCGCGCGTCCTCCTTGGAGTCGGCGCCATCTCCGGCGCCATCCTGATGATCGAGCTGGCGCTGACGCGCATCTTCTCGGTCACGATGTACTACCACTTCGCGTTCCTCGCGATCTCGATCGCGTTGTTTGGATTGAGCGCGAGCGGCGTCTACGTCTACGTGCTGCGCCGCGTGTTCGAGCGGCGCTCGACCGCGAGCCTGCTGACGACGCACTCGCTGCTCTTCGCCGGCGTGACCGTCCTGTCGCTGGCCGCGCTCGTGCGAATTCGCGTCGGTCTCAATTACTCGCACGAGAACCTCGTCAAGATGATCGCCATCTACACGCTGGCGGCTCTGCCGTTCTTCTCGGGCGGCGCCGTCATCTCGCTGGCGATCACGCGGCTCAGCGCGCGCGTCAACGTGGTGTATGCCGCGGATCTGATCGGCGCGGCGGCGGGATGTCTCTTGTTGCTGCCGCTGCTGAATCGATTCGGCGCACCTGGAGTCGTGCTGCTGGCCGCGGTGCTGGGCGGCGCCGCGGCGTTGCTGTTCTCGCCCGCCCGCACGCTGGCGCGAACGGCCCTCGTTGCGGCGGCGGCCGTCGGCATCCCCGGTCTCTTGCAGTTGTCGGGATCGGCGCCCTTCGATGTGAGCAACACCAAGGGGCACGACGCCGACACGGTGCTGTTCGCCAAGTGGAATTCGTTCTCGCGCGTGGCGGTGTACGACCGGTCTCATGGCGACTGGTCGCTGAGCTCGAAGTATCAGGGCGCCAAACCCGAAACGCGCTTCATGGACATCGACTCGGCCGCGTCCACGCCGATCGTGCGTTTCGACGGGGACCTGTCAAAAGTCGAGTACCTGAAATACGAGTTGACCGGCCTCGCCTATCACCTGGTGGGGTCTGCTGAACTGGGGGTCGGGAGGGGTTTTCGGCTGGAATCGGCGAAAACCCCTCCCGACCCCCAGTCAGACCCCATGACGGCGCTGGTGATTGGACCGGGGGGCGGGCGCGACCTGCTGACGGCGCTGCTTTTTGGCGCCAGCCGGGTCGATGGCGTCGAAGTGAATCCGATCATCGCCAACGACGTGATGCTCGGCCAGTTCCGGACCTTCTCGGGATCGATCTACCAGAACGCGCAGGTCAACGTCATCGTCGACGACGGCCGCAGCTTCATCAGGCGCTCGAACCTGCGCTACGACGTGATTCAGGCCTCGCTGGTCGATACGTGGGCCGCCACCGCCGCCGGCGCCTACACGCTGACCGAGAACACCCTCTACACAAAAGAAGCGTTCGAGGACTACTACGACCACCTGACCGATCGCGGCATGCTGACGATCACGCGCTGGGTCTTCGACGGTCTGCGGCTCGTGTCGCTCGCGCAGGCCGCGTGTGAAAGCCGCGGGTGCTCCGCGGCCGACCACATGGCGATCGTGCAGCAGGATCGCGTGGCGACATTCCTCTTCAAGAAGACGCCCTTCACGCCCGACGATGTCGAGCATCTTCGCCGCACGTCGGCGAATCTGGGTTTCACGGTGCTCTACGCCCCCGGCCAGCGTGACGCGACCAACGACTACGCGAAGCTCGTGCTGGCGCCCGATCGGCGTGCGTTCTACGCGTCCTATCATCACGACGTCGCGCCGACGACCGACAACCGCCCATTCTTCTTTCACACGACGAAGATCAAGGATCAGTTTCAGACCGCGTTCGGCCGCAGCATGTTGTTCGGGAACGGCCTCAGCGCGCTGATGACGCTGATGGCGATCTCGGCGACGTTCGTGACGCTGTTCGTGGTCGGCCCGCTCGTCGTCTCGGGATCCGAGCTTCGGGGCAGCCAGTGGCCCCTGTGGCTCGGGTACTTCGGGATGCTCGGCGCAGGCTTCATGTTGATCGAGGTGGCGCTGCTTCAGCGCTTCGTCCTGCTGCTCGGCCACCCCGTGTACTCGCTGACGGTCACGTTGTTTTCGGTGCTCCTGGGCACGGGCATCGGCAGCCTCATCAGCCGCCGGGTCAGCGACGCCAGCCTCCTGCGCACCCTGCAGCTGGTGCTCCTGGGCATTGTCGGCGTGGCCCTTCTGGGTATCTTCGCGCTGCCGCCCATCATCCGGTCCTCGATCAGCGCCAGTCACGCGATGCGGATAGCCCTGACGGTCTGCCTCATTACGCCCGCCGGGGTGCTGATGGGGATGCCCTTGCCGGGCGGCATCCGCCTGATGACCGTAAACCATTCAGCCCTCGTACCTTGGGCGTGGGGCATGAACGGCGCCCTGTCGGTCATCGGGGCCACGCTGGCGGTTTTCATCGCCATGAACTGGGGATTTTCGGTCACGCTGATGGCGGGGGGCGCCATCTACCTGGCCGCCGCTGTACTTCTGCACACTTCTGCCGATAGATAGGTCACGGGACGTTTGAAGGTTCGTGAAAGTTCGTAGAGTTCGTCGGTTCGTAGAGTTCGTGGGTTCGTCAAGGTTCGTGGGGTTCGAGCGGACCCACGAATGGAGCGACCCACGAACCCGACGAACCAACGAACCCGACGAACCACGAGCGACCCGACCGAACCCACGAACCTATTTATGCGACCAGCTCCCCAACGTCTCCCGGCACCTCAGCCATCCCACCCCGCGATTGTCCGCGAGCTGCGCGCGTTCCAGTGGAACGGCCGGCCCACGCGACGCGCCATCACCAGCGTCGGCCTCGCGAAATCGCGGCCGATCGTCGTCGAGACGTTCGTCAACGAGTTCTGGACGAGCAAGCAGCGCGCGGCCCACAGCCTGCACGAGGTGTCCTACCGTGCGTGCTTCAAGCCGCAGCTTCCGCGGTTCTTCATCGATCGATTCACCGAGCCCGGCGACGTCGTCTACGACCCGTTCATGGGACGCGGCACGACGGTCATCGAGGCCGCGCTGGCCGGACGCACACCGGCGGGATGCGACATCAACCCGCTGAGCGCCATCCTCGCGCTGCCGCGGCTGTCGCCGCCGACCGCCGAGGACGTCGAGGCCAGGCTCGCGGCGCTCGACTTGTCGCTCGCGCCGTCGTACCCCAGGGAACTGGAAGTCTTCTACCATCCGGAAACGCTGCGGGAAATCTGCGCGCTGCGCGGGTACCTGCTCGACCGCGAGCGCCGCGGGACGCTCGACGGCATCGATCGCTGGATTCGCATGGTGGCCGTCAACCGTCTCACCGGTCACTCTCGCGGCTTCTTCTCGGTTTACACGCTGCCGCCGAATCAGGCGACCTCGGTGGAATCGCAGACGAAGATCAACGCGCGGCGCAAGCAGGTGCCGCCGCGGCGCGAGGTGCGCGCGCTGATTGCGGCCAAGACACGGTCGCTCCTGTCCGACTGTGACAGCCCCACGCGTGCGGCGCTCTTTCGCTCGTCACAACGCGCCCGGCTGCTGACGCGTCCGGCCAGCGCCACGCCGCAACTGAAGTCCGGCTCGGTCAGCCTCGTCGTCACCTCGCCGCCGTTTCTGGACGTGGTCGACTATGCCGGCGACAACTGGCTGCGCGGATGGTTCTGCGGCATCGACACGTCCACGGTCGAGATTTCCATGCACCGCAAGGTCCACGAGTGGCAGGCGGCGATGACCCGCGTCTTCCACGAGCTGGCTCGAGTGCTGAAGCCGGGGGGCCACGTGGCCTTCGAAGTCGGCGAAGTCCGGGGCGGCAAGGTGAAGCTCGAAGAGGCGGTCCTTCCCTGCGGCGTCCGGTCCGGCCTCGAACCGCTGCTCGTCGTCATCAACGCTCAGCAGTTCACGAAAACCGCCAATTGCTGGGGGATCAGGAACAACGCGAAAGGGACGAACACGAACCGGATCGTCGTGTTCCGGAAGAGCTGAGTCACGGAGTCCACAGAAGGTCAGAAGATCGAAGAAGAAACGTTTCTTCTGATCTTCTGATCTTCTGTCTGGTCGTTCGTGGAATGATTTCCTAGCTCTTGTAGCTGCGCAGCGCTTCTGCCTCGTCGTCGTAGCTCTCGAAGACGGTCAGCAGCTTGGTAATCGAAAGCAGGTCCTGCAGCTTCTTGGTCACGTTGGCGAGCTTCAGACTGCCTCCCTCGCGCGTGACGGTCGTATAGGCGCTGACCAGCGCGCCGAGGCCCGCGCTGTCGACGTAGCTGACCTCTGCAAGGTTCAGCAGCACGGTTTTCTTGCCCCGATGCATCAGGCTGTGCAGTTTGTCTTTGAGCAGGGCGTCGCCCTCACCGAGCGTGATTTTTCCCGAAAGATCGAGGACCGTGACTGCTCCCACTTCCCGCTCTGCTATCTGCATCACTCACTCCTTTACGCGCGACCCGAAACAAAACAGGAGCGAGAGGATATCAGAAACAAACGGGATGGGGCAAAGATGGCGGTTTATGCGTTCTGGGCGCGCGACGACACCAGGCGCCGGGTCGCCGGCCTGCCGCCGAGCGTCCGGAGGAGCCACTCCGACGCAACCAGGCCGAAACTACGGCCCAGAAACGCCGCGCCGACGAGCGAATAGGCCGATGCGGCGATGGCCGTCGAGACCCAGTAATTGACGCCCAGCAGCAGGCCGACGCATCCCGGCCCGAACATCGCCGCCGCGTCGATCCCAATACCGAGGATCCGCACCCGATGCCGCATGAGGAATCCCGGCGTCTGGCTGTTCGCGCGGTCGCTCGCACGGCGCTGCTGCGGCGCCGGCAGGTCTTCCCATTCGAGATCGTGGGCGATGATCTGCGCCTTCTCGCGGATGACGTGTTCGGCGCGCCGATCGCCCCACTCAGGAAACAACCGGCAGAAGTCGTTGACGACGTCGTCGGCGTCGAGCCCGACCCGCATGGCGTAGTCGCGGACGTAGCTGCGCGCGAAGACCCGCTTGGGCCAGCGCGTGAGATCGTTCTCTTCGAGCGATTCCCAGAGCTCGGCGCTGAGCTTCGTTTCCGCGGCGAGTTGTTTGAGTGTGACGCCCTTGCGTTCGCGAGCGGCCCTGAGGACGGGCCCGAAGGTTTCCTTTTCGAGTCGCACGTCTCTTTAGCGAAGCAAATTCCCTTCCAACGAAATCGCCAGAGAAAATGGAGAAACGGCAACGGTACGCTTTCAAGAATTGCACACTTGAGAGACGCGAAATTACAATACCGGCCAGCGTAGCGAGCGGGGCGGGGCGATAGGGCTCTACCGCTCGTGGCACTCACGGCGTCCGTGCCGGCCGACGGACGCCCGCGAGCGAACGCGCAACGGGTGCTGGAGCCCCGCGACTGAAGATGGACACTCACAACAAGTTGGCAATTCTGTGCGGAGGCGGTCCCGCGCCCGGCCTGAACAGTGTTATCGCGGCAGCCACCATTCGCGCGCGGCTGCAGGGCGTCGACGTGCTCGGATTGCGCGACGGGTTCGAGTGGATCATGCAGGGAGACATCGATCATGTCACCCCGCTGACCATCGACGGCGTCTCCCGCATCCATTTCCGCGGGGGCTCGCATATCGGCATCGCACGCGCCAACCCGTCGAAGAGCCCGGCGCTGCTCGAGAACGCGGTGCAGTCGCTGCTGCGGCTCAACGTCTCGCAGTTGATCACGATCGGCGGCGACGACACGGCGTTTTCGGCCATGAAGCTGGCAGAACACGCCGCCGGACGGCTGCGCGTCGTGCACGTGCCCAAAACGATCGACAACGACCTCGACCTGCCGCCGCACATCGACACGTTCGGCTTTCAGACCGCGCGGCACTACGGCGTCGAAATCGTCAAGAACCTGATGGTCGACGCCAAGACGACATCGCGCTGGTACATCGTCATCGCGATGGGGCGCACCGCCGGGCATCTGAGCCTCGGCATCGCGAAAGCCGCGGGCGCCACGCTGGCGCTCATTCCGGAAGAGTTCAAGGCACCGCTGAGGCTGAAGGTGCTGGTCGATACGCTCGTCGGCGCCATCATCAAGCGTCTGAGCTACGGCCGCCGCGACGGCGTCGCCGTCATCGGCGAGGGGGTCGTGCTGCACCTCAGCGAAGACGATCTCGCCGATCTGAAAGGCGTCGAGCGCGACGCGCACGGCCACGTGCGCATCGCCGAGATCAACATCGGCGAGATTCTGAAGAGCCGAGATCACGGCGCGGCTCAAGCAATTCGGCCTCAAGTCCACGCTCGTCGCCAAGAACATCGGCTACGAGCTGCGCTGCGCCGACCCGATTCCGTTCGACATGGAGTACACGCGCGATCTGGGCTACTGCGCCGCGAAATACGTGCTGTCGGGCGGGTCCAACGCCATGGTCTCGATGCAGGCGGGACGGTTCGTCCCGATCCCGTTCAAGGAGATGCTCGATCCGAAGACCGGGCGGGCGAAGACCCGGCTGGTCGACGTCGACTCGACGCGGTACCACATCGCGCGCCGCTACATGATTCGGCTCCGGAAGGACGATTTCCAGGACCCGCACGAGCTCGCGAAGCTCGCGGCGACCGCGGGCCTCTCCAACGCGGAATTCAGCAGGGAGTTCGAGTATCTCGTCGTCAACGATCCGCCGGCGGCGCTATGGAAAGACGGATCGGAGTTCAAGTAACCCGATTGGCGGTTCTGGGCGGTGGCGCAGGGCTTCAGCCCTGCCTGCTGCGTATTCTTCGTGTCTTCGTCGTCCTTCGTGGTTAAACGACGTCGAAGTGCGTCAGCTTCTTGAACTCGGTGAAGCGGTCGCGCACCTCGTCGCGCGGTCAGCCGAAGCAGCCGATCGACGCTGAAATCCTCGACCGCAAATGACGCCAGCGTGCTGCCGTAGATGATGGCGCGCGCCAGCGAGGCGTCGTCGACGTCGTCGCACGACGCCAGATAGCCCAGAAACCCGCCGGCAAACGTGTCGCCGGCACCCGTCGGGTCGAAGACTTCCTCGAGCGGCATGGCGGGCGCGGCGAAGAAGCCGCCGCCGGTCCGCGTCATCAGCACGCCGTGCTCGCCGCGCTTGATGACGAGCGTCTTCGGCCCCATCGCCTGAACCGCCCGCGCGGCCTTCACCAGGTTCGCCTCTCCGGCCAGCTCGCGCGCCTCGGAATCGTTGATCAGGAGGATGTCGACGCGTTTCAACACCCGTTTCAACTCCTCGGGCGTGCGCTCGATCCAGTAGTTCATCGTGTCGGCGCCCACGAGCTTCGGCTTCTGCACCTGATCGAGGACGTCCAACTGAAGAGTGGGATGGATGTTGCCCAGAAACACGACCGGCGACGACTTGTGGCTCGCGGGAATCTTCGGGGCGAACTTCTCGAACACGTTCAGGTGCGTGTAGATCGTCTCGCGGCTGTTCAGGTCGAAGCCGTATTCGCCCTTCCATCGGAACGTCTCGCCCGGGACGGTTTCGAGCCCCGCAAGGTCGATGCGGCGCCCGCCAAAGACCTTCGCGACGTTCTGACCGAAGTCCTCCCCGACGACCGCGACAATGCGCACCTCGGTGAAGAAGGACGCGGCGATGGCGAAGTACGTCGCCGCTCCGCCGACGACGCGATTCTTCTCGCCGAACGGTGTCTTGATGGAATCGAATGCAACGGAACCGACAGCGAGAATGGGGTTCACATAGGCTCCCTATAAGGTATTTGCCGATGATGGGCGCCAGATCGTTCTTCGACCTGCGCCGGAATCGACTTCGGGTCTCGTGATGAGCGCGTACTTCAGCGCCGAACCGCACTCACACGATCGGGTGGCGGGGAGCGTCGCGATGGCCTCGGCGATCGCGTGCTGCGCCGTTTTCGCGTTCTGCATCAGCGTCTGCACGATCATCTCGACGGTCACCGAATCGTGATCCGGATGCCAGCAGTCGTAGTCGGTGACGAGCGCGAGCGTGACGTAGCACATCTCGGCTTCGCGCGCGAGCTTCGCTTCCTGAAGGTTCGTCATCCCGATCACGTCCATCCCCCAGGATCGATAGAGCTTCGATTCGGCCAGCGTCGAGAACTGCGGGCCCTCCATGCAGACGTAGGTCCCACCGCGATGCACGCGCGCGCCAACCGCCTGCACCGCGTCGGCGCCAACCCTGGCGAGCTCGGGACAAATCGGGTGCGCAAACGACACGTGGGCCGCCAGGCCGCCGCCGAAAAACGTGCTGATGCGGCCTTTCGTGCGATCGAAAAACTGATCGGGCACGACGATGTCGAGCGGCGGGTACTCCTGCTTGAGGCTGCCGACCGCGCTCGCCGAAATGATGCGCTCGACGCCGAGCATCTTGAACCCGAAGATGTTGGCGCGAAAATTCAGCTCCGACGGCAGCAGCCGGTGACCCGCCCCGTGCCGCGCGAGAAACGCCACGCGTTTGCCGGCGAGCGTGCCGACCAAATATGGGCCAGACGGATCGCCGAATGGCGTCGACAGGCTTTTCTCTTCGCGGTCGGTCAGCTCGGCCATGTCGTACAGACCGCTGCCGCCGATGACACCGATTTGAACTGTCAATGATCTCCACGGTCCTGGCTGCAGGCTTCGGACATTCAGGCCAAAAGCCATCAGCCCGCCGCCAGAAGCCGATGTCAAGCGACAACCTTCTCGATGTAGCGCTTCCCGTCGCGTTCGCGGATATACCCCGCGGCGATGTCCGGATCGTGCTCGAAAATGATCAGGTACTCGCGCTCGATCGCTTCTTTCAGGAAGGCCCGCTTGAAATTGAGCGTGTCGAGCGGGAACAAATCGTAGCCCATCACCCAGACTTCGGGAAGGTGCGCGGCCGTCGGCAGCAGGTCGGCGACGAAGACCGCGGTCTTGCCACCCGATTCGATGAGCACCATCTGGTGGTGCATCGTATGCCCACCGGTGCGCCGCACCCGTACCCCCGGCATGATCGTCGAATCGTCGTCGACGAGCTGCAGCACATGGTGGTCGGCCAGCGGCTTGTAGTTCTCGAGGAAGTAGCTGCCTTTGGTCCGCTCGTTCGCGTTCATCGCATCGTCGAACTCGCCGCGCCGGACCACGTATTGCGCGCGGGGAAACCGCGGACGCACCGAGCCATCGGGCGCCCGTTCGGTGAACCCGCCGGCATGGTCGAAATGCAGGTGCGTGGCCAGCACGATGTCGATCGCGTCAACCGACGCGCCTGCCGCCACGATCGAATGCTGCAGGTTGTAGTCGCGCTCGAACCGGAAGATGTCGGCCTGCTTGGGCGTCATCTTGTCGCCCGATCCGGCGTCGATGAGCATGGTTCGCGCCCCGCGCACGAGCAGGCAGCGCATCGCCATCCGGATGCGATTGCGATCGTCGGGGGGCGCTTTCTTCTCCCAGAACGTTTTCGGAACCACCCCGAACATCGCCCCGCCATCGAGGTAGAAAAACCCGTCGGACACGGTCACGATCTCGACATCGCCGAGCCGAATCGTCTTCGGTCGCTCGGGGACGGGCGGACGAACCGCCGGCTGCTTGAGCTCCACGAGCACGCCCTGGGCGCTCGACGGGTGGATGAACGCGACGCTCGCACCCTCTGCCCCGGGTCTGGGCTCGTCGTCGACGAGCCGGACGTTCCGCCGCCGGAGCTCGGCAAGCGCCGCACGGATGTCATCGACTCGAAGCGTGATGTGATGGAGCCCGGGCCCGCGCTTCTCGAGAAATCTGGCAATCGGTGAATCGGGAGACGTGGCCTGCAGCAACTCCAGAGACGAGGGACCGGTGTTGATGAACTGCGCCCGCACCTGTTGCGCCGCCACATCTTCGGCGCCTTCGACCTCGAGCCCCAGCGCGTCGCGAAAAAACGCAAGAGACGACTCGAGATCCCTGACGGCGATCCCGACATGATCCAGCACGGCCTTCATGCTTCGTCGCGGGCGATCATCCGCCCGCCCTCCCCAGCAGCTCGCCCGCGGCGGAATAGGGATCGATGCTCCGCGCGACGATACGGTCCACAAGTGTCGTCATTTCGGCCGGCGGTACGCGAGATTCGACCTGCCGAAGCAGCTTCGCCGACAAAATCGCGCGAAGCTGGACCTCGGCGCGTTGGCGCCGCCTCGACGTCACGATCGACGTCTGCTCGCTGAATCGCCGGATGGCCTCGATCAGCTCGTCGAACCCGACGCCGGCGGTCGCCTGGGTGCGAACAATCGGCGGACGCCACTCACCATCCTGATATGCGTGCAAACTCAGCAGCGACTCGACGTCGGCCACCGTCCGATCGGTGCCTTCGCGATCGGCTTTGTTCACCACAAAGATATCCGCAATCTCCATCACGCCGGCCTTGAGCGCCTGCACGTCGTCGCCCATGCCGGGCACGAGGACGACAACGGACACATCCGCCGTGCGCGCGATCTCCACTTCGTCCTGGCCCACGCCGACCGTCTCGATGGCGACGATGTCCTTGCCGGCCGCGTCGAGCACGATCGCCGCGTCCGCGGTCGCGCGAGCGAGTCCACCCAGGTGTCCACGCGTGGCCATGCTGCGAATGAACACACCGGCGTCCTGGGCGTGCGCCTGCATGCGGACGCGATCGCCCAGCATCGCCCCGCCGCTGAACGGGCTCGTGGGATCGACCGCAATCACGCCGACGCTGCGCCCGGCTTTGCGCCAGCGCGCCACCAGCCCGTCGACGAGCGTGCTCTTGCCCGCACCGGGCGCGCCGGTCATCCCGACAAGAAATGCACGGCCCGATCGCGGAAACAGGTCGCGCACGAGCGCCGGCCCTTCGTCGCCGTCGTTCTCGACCAGCGAGATACCGCGCGCAATGGCGCGCACATCGCCCGCCATGACGAGATCCGAGAGAGCAGACAACCTGCGGAATTTATCACGGTCGACACCGCCGGCACTTACGACTTGTACTCTGCTGCAGGACTGGTACAATGGAAGGCCATGAGAATGCGACTGGCCATCATCGCGCTCGCGCTCGTCGTGTTCACACCATCGGCCGCGCTCGCCGACGCCACGCTGTTCCTCGGGAGCAACTCGGCCAACGACGAGCGAACGGTCGCTCGAGGCTTCGCGTTCGGCGTGAGCCTCGTGATTATCGGGTTCGAATTCGAGTACAGCGGCTCGTCTGCGGACGAGACCAGGGCGGTGCCGTCGCTCAAGACCACCTCGGGCAACGTTCTCCTGCAAACGCCGACGTCCGGCTTCCAGCTGTATTTCACCACCGGCGCAGGGTTCTACCGCGAAAATCTGGGGAACGATCAGGCCACCGACCTGCTGTTGAACACCGGCGGCGGCGCAAAAATCCACATCGCCGGCCCGCTGCGGGCACGCCTGGACTATCGGATTTTCAACTTGAAGGGCACCCCGCGAGACTCGACGGTGCAGAGGATGTACGCGGGACTGAACCTGGCCTTCTAACGAGGGCTGAGGGCTGAGGGCTGAAGGCTGAGGGTCAACCCTCGCACCCTCTACTCTTCTGCTCTCCCCTAAGCCCTAAGCCCTCAGCGCTAAGCCCTCTATTTCCCGTAATCCACGACCGGCAGCAGATTGATGGGAATCAGTCCGCTGGCGAAGGCCTCGGTATACTGCTTGAAGAGCGCCTGGATTTCGGCGGGAAATGCTTCGTTCAGGATGTTGACGATGTTGTAGTCGGCTTCCTTCACCGCCGGGTCGATGATCATCACGTAGGTGACGTTGCCGTTCGCGGCGGCCGCATCCGACTTGTAAACGCGCCATGAAGCCGCCTGCTGCTTCCTCTCGGGCTTCTCGCTCTTCGTCAGCGCTTCTTTCGTCTTGTTCAACACCATTTCGAAATCGGCCGTGCTGCCCGGCTTGATGGTGTAGAGAATGAGTCCGGCGCCGCCGCTGAAGACGCGGGCGTTCGGCGTCTGCGCATGGGCATTCACTGCCGTGAAAGCCAAGACGGCGAGAGCCAGGATAAATACTCGCATTCACTCCTCCTTAGTTGACGAACGGGGGCTTAATATTTAGCCGGTACGCACCGCAAACTCAAGTCTAAACGAACACCGACATCACTTCGTTGGCCAGGAGCATCCCTTTCCGGGTCAGCCAGAGACGTTCGTCCTGTCTCAGCAGGAGGCCCGCGTCGAGATACGGCGCGAGGCGTACGCCAAACCTGTGCCAGACATCGACGCCGTAGCGTTTCGACAGGATTTCGAGGTCGATGCCATCCCTCATGCGCAGTCCGGTAAACAGCGCATCGCCAAGGCGCTCGTCGTTCGACAAGTGGCGACGGTCGACGGTCACCGGCAGGCCTTCATTGATTCTCTGAATGTAATCGTCGGTCGATGCGACGGTGCGCCACCGGATCCCCTGCCACGTGGAATGCGCGCCCGGACCGAATCCCAGCCAGTTGCCGTCGGTCCAGTACTTGATGTTGTGACGCGACTGACGGCCAGGCCTGCACACGTTCGAGATCTCATACTGCTCATAGCCTGCCGACTCGAGCCTGGCCATCGCCGTCTCGTACATGTCGGCGACGCCTTCATCCGATTCCTGCGGCCATCCAAAGCGATCGATGTCCTGCTTGAGCGGCAGATGCGGATAGACCTCCAGGATGTACAACGACATATGCTCGGGCCCGACACGAATCGCGTCTTCGACCGACCCGAGCCACTGCCGAACGTCCTGGCCGGGCAGCCACATCATGAGATCGAGGCTGATGTTGTCGAAGCCCGCGGCTCTTGCCAGTCCGATGGCTTCGACGGCCCGTTCGGCCGAATGCAGCCGCCCCAGCCGCTTCAATTCCCCATCCCTGAACGACTGGACGCCGAAGCTCAGACGATTGACACCGGCCCGGCGAAAATGTTCCAGGCTATCCCGGCTGACGCTCTCGGGGTTGGCCTCGAGCGTGATTTCCGCATCGTCGCTGAGGGCAAGTGACCGGCGAGCCTCGCCGATGATGGCCTCGACGTCCGCCGGTGAGAGCAGCGACGGTGTGCCGCCGCCGAAGTAGAGCGTGTCGGCAGAAAAGGGGTCGGGAGGGGTTTTCGATTCAATTGCAGCGAAACCCCTCCCGACCGCTTTATCTCCTGCAGCAGCGCGGCCACAAACCGCGACTTCAGGCCTTCGTCGTACAGGCCTCGATTGAAGTTGCAGTAGTTGCAGATGGCGCTGCAGAAGGGAACGTGGACGTAAATTCCCGGACTCGATCCAGATCCAGGGATTCGGGATTCGGGATTAGGGATTAGTGGAGCCGGCCCGGCCACCGGACCATTTTAGGTCGGCTTTCCCGTCGCCGCGCAGCTGCGCCTTCGCCTGGCGATTGGTGCGCGAGCCCTGGTCGAGCTTTCCGCGCATCTGCCGCTCTTCGTTGAGCCGTTTCAGCGCCGGGCGCCTTCGTTCGGCAGCAGCATGCGATAGTCGGCGCCTTCGAGATCGAGGAAATCGCACATCTCGTGCAGCCGCGAGCGCATGCGGAAGCCGATGCGATCGTGCAGGGTAATGACGGCGGAATTGGTGTCGGGCGGCAGATCCGGATAGTTCGACGTAAAGATCGTGGCCCGGCGCTCGTTGTAGCGCGTGTTGACGATCAGGTTCAGCGTCTCTTCGACCCATTCCGACGTCTTCTCGGCCCCGAGATCGTCGAGGACCAGCAGATCGGCCTCCATGACCGGCCGCAGCACGTCGAGCTCGGTGGTCTTGACCCCGTTGCTGTAGGTGCCGCGAATCAGTCTTCAGCAGATCGCGTGTGTCGTAGAAGATGCCGCGCGCACCGCGCGTGAGGATCACCTGCTTGAGAATGGCGACGGCCAGGTGCGTCTTCCCGACGCCCGGATCGCCGAGGAAGAACAATCCGCGGCTGACAACGGGAAACTCAGTCGGCGAAGCGGCGCGCACGGCTGAGCGCCTCGTCGAGCGTCTCGTTGTCGTAGGTGACGAAATCGTTCGAGCGTGCAGTGGTGGTAGCGGCGAGGAATGCGCGCGTCGGCGACGAGGCGGCGATTGACGTTCTCGCGCCAGCAATCGCAGCGCGTGACGCGCTCGATCTCACCATCCTGGAATGTCTTCCAGCCGGTTCCGTTGCAGAGCGGGCATGTATCCTGATTCTGCAGCGGCGAAGTCACGCCACATGATAGCGCGATTTTTTTGTCGCGCCGTTTTTTGTTTAGCGCGCCTGCTTTTTTGTCGCCGAGGCTGGTGGGGTATTTGACGGATTCGTGCGCACGAGATCGGTGGACGTCGATTTCACGAGCGCCGTGTTGAGCCGCTGCTCCCAGTCGTCGATGCCGCGGGCGAGCTCGCGCTTGACGTACTCCATGAACTCGTTCACTTCGCCCTGCATCTGTTCGATCTTGCGGCGCATGTTGAGGATGACTTCGACACCCGCAAGATTCACGCCCAGATCGCGCGTCAGCGTCAGGATCGTCTCGAGCTGCTCGAGGTCTTCCTCCGAGTACAGCCGCGTATTGCCCTCGGTACGCGACGGCTTCAGCAGGCCTTCGCGCTCGTAGAGACGCAACGTCTGCGGGTGGATGCTGTACTTCTGCGCCACCGCGCTGATCATGTAGTACGCCTTGCCGGTTTTTCTGACGGCCATGGCTTAGTCGCGTCCCTCATCTCTGGCCGGTGCCCGCTCCATCGCATTGATCTTCCCGAACTCGCGCAGCAGCTCCTTGGAGCGCTCGTCGAGCAGCCTGGGAAGCACGACCTTCACTTCCACCACCAGATCGCCCCGTTCGCCGCTGCGCGGCGACGGCGCACCGCGCCCGCGAATGTGAAAACGCTGCCCCGTCTGCGTGCCGGGAGGGACACGCAGCCGCGCCGTTCCATCGGGCGCCGGGACGTCGACCTTGGCGCCAAGCGCCGCCTCGTGCACGCCAATCGGCACCGTGATGTGCAGATCGTCTCCCTCGCGCTGGAACGTTTCGTGGGCGTCCACCTGAACCATGATGAAGAGATCGCCCACAGCCCCCTGCCGCTCGCCAGCGTTGCCCTTCTCGGGCACGCGAATGCGCGCACCATCGGGTACACCCGCGGGAATCCGCACGGTGATCGTCTCGGTGCGCATTTCCACGCCAAGGCCGGCGCACCGGCCGCAGAGCGTGTGTACGAGCCGGCCCGATCCGCCGCACGCGTCACAGCTCTTCGAGAACACCATGCTGCCGCGGCGCGAACGGATGACCCCCGTGCCCTGACAGCGATGGCATCGCGCCTCGGCGACCTTGAGCAACCCGGCACCCCGGCACGAGTGACACGTATCGCGGCGCGTCAGCGTCATCTGTCGCTCCGCGCCTTTCAGGGCTTCGTCGAACTTCAACGACACCGAGGCGTACAGATCGGCGCCGCGAACCGGCTCGCCCGCCCGCACGTCCTGGCGCTGGCTGAAGACCTCGGCAAACAGATCGCCGAACGTCGTGCCTTCCGCGTGCGCGACGCCGCCGGAGAAGTCGAACCCCTCGAACTCGAACGACACCGAGCTCGACGCGATCGACAACGCCCCGGCGTCGTACCGCAGGCGCCGCTCGGGATCGCTCAACGTCTCGTAGGCTCGCGTGATCTCCTTGAAACGCGCCTCCGCGGCGTTATCACCCGGGTTGATGTCCGGGTGATATTTCCGCGCAAGGCGCTTGTAGGAACGCTTGATCTCGACAAGCGTCGCTCCGCGCGCGATGCCCAGCAGTTCGTAGAGATCCATAATCACAGTCAGGGATTAGGGATTAGGGACTCAGGGATTAGGCCTGAACGCGTGACACGCGTGCAGCACCAATCCCTAATCCCTAATCCCGAATCACTTTTCGTCCACCACTTCCGCGTCGATCACGTCGCCTTCTTTTCCGCCACCCGATTCCGAGCTGGCCTGGCCGCCGGGTGCCGCGCCGCCGGGACCCTGCTGACCGCCGCCCCCGGCACCCGACGACTGGGCCTGCTTGTACAGGCTTTCAGCCGCCGCGTGCTGCACCTTGTTCAACGCCTCCATCGCGGCGCTGATGGCCGCCACGTCGGTGCCCGCGTTCGCCTTCTTGAGATCCTCGATCGCCGATTCCACCGCCGTGCGATCCGATCCCGAGAGCTTGTCGCCCGCGTCCTTCACCATCCGCTCGGCCGCGTAGACCGCCTGGTCGGCACGGTTGCGCGTCTCGATCTCGTCCTTGCGCTTCCGGTCCTCGTCGGCGTGCGACTCGGCTTCCTTCATCATCTTGTCGACCTCGTCCTTGCTGAGGCCGCTCGAGGCCGTAATCGTGATCTTCTGCTCCTTGCCGGTGCCGAGATCCTTGGCCGACACGTTGACGATGCCGTTGGCGTCGATGTCGAACGTGACCTCGATCTGCGGAATGCCGCGTGGCGCCGGCGGAAGCCCGACGAGATGGAACCGGCCGAGCGTGCGGTTGTCGCGCGCCAGCGGACGCTCGCCCTGCAGGACGTGCACTTCCACGCTGGTCTGGTTGTCGGCCGCCGTCGAGAAGGTCTCGCTCTTGCGCGTGGGAATCGTCGTGTTGCGCTGAATCAGCGTCGTCATGACGCCACCGAGCGTTTCGATGCCGAGCGACAGCGGCGTCACGTCGAGCAACAGCAGGTCTTTCACCTCGCCCGCGAGCACACCGGCCTGAACCGCCGCGCCCACCGCGACGACCTCGTCCGGGTTCACGCCCTTGTGCGGGTCTTTCCCGAACAACTCCTTGACGATGGCCTGCACGCGCGGAATGCGCGTCGAGCCGCCGACGAGCACCACTTCGTCGATCTTGCCCGGGTCGACGCCGGCATCGCTGAGCGCCTGCTTGGTGGGACCCACCGTGCGCTGCAGCAGGTCCTCGACGAGCTGCTCGAACTTGGCGCGCGTCAGCTTCAGCGCCAGGTGCTTGGGGCCGCTGGCATCGGCCGTGATGAACGGAAGGCTGATGTCGGTTTCCATCACCGACGACAGCTCCATCTTGGCCTTCTCGGCGGCTTCCTTCAGGCGCTGGAGCGCCATCCGGTCCTTGGTGAGATCGATGCCGTCGCTCTTCTTGAATTCAGAAGCGATCCAGTCGATGACCTTCTGGTCGAGGTTGTCACCACCGAGGTGCGTGTCGCCGTTGGTCGACTTCACCTCGACGACGCCTTCACCGACTTCGAGAATCGAGATGTCGAACGTGCCGCCGCCGAAGTCGTACACCGCGATCGTTTCGTCCTTCTTCTTGTCGAGACCGTAGGCCAGCGCCGCCGCGGTCGGCTCGTTGACGATGCGCATCACCTCGAGGCCGGCAATCTGGCCGGCGTCCTTGGTCGCCTGCCGCTGCGCGTCGTTGAAATACGCCGGGACCGTGATGACCGCCTTGGCGACAGGCTGACCGAGGTATTCCTCCGCCGCCTGCTTCAGTTTCTGCAGGATCATCGCGGAGATTTCGGGCGGCGACGACTCCTTGCCGCCCGCGTTGATGCGCACGTCGCCGTTCGAGACGCGTATGACGCTGTACGGCACCATCTTCATCTCTTCGTTCACTTCGTCGTACTTCCGTCCCATGAAGCGCTTGATCGAAAAGATGGTGTTCTCGGGATTGGTCACCGCCTGGCGCTTGGCGACCTGTCCCACCAGACGCTCGCCCGTCTTGGTAAACGCGACAATCGATGGCGTCAGTCGGCTCCCCTCCGGATTGGTGATGACCGTGGGCTCGCCGCCTTCCATGACTGCGACGACCGAGTTGGTGGTGCCGAGATCGATGCCGATGATTTTGCTCATACAGAAATTCCTCGCGCGAATGAGTTGGGAACTTTAGGCACTCTTGATTATGAAATGTGAGTGGCCTGATGTAAAGGCTGCTCGCCCGGCCATCCGGCATAAAGCCTAGACCTGCAGCCGTTTAGCGAAACTGATAGAATGAGGCCTCCGATGGCCGGTACGCCTTCGCCTCAGTCACCCCGCCGCAACTCGGCCAGAACCCTGGTCATCCGCTTCGCCGGACATGCCGGGCTTGCGGCGTTGTTCATCGCGGTCGCGCTGCTGGGGATTCTCAGCGGCGTCATGTTCGCGTACGCAGGGCGACCTGCCGCTCATTTCGGGCCTCGACAACTACGCGCCCAGCGCCATCACGCGCGTCTACGCCGTGAACGGCGAAACGCTCGGCGAGTTTGCGATCGAGCGGCGCATCGTCATCCCTTACGACGACATCTCGCCGTACTTGCGGAACGCCATCATCTCGGCGGAAGACAAGGACTTCAACAATCACTTCGGTCTGAGCGTGCCGGCGCTGCTCATCCGCCTCAGCAGCGACATCCTGCGGCGCCGGATGATCGCCGGCGCGAGCACGTTGACGATGCAGCTCGCGCGCAATCTGTTTGCCGAGGAGGTCGGCTTCACCGTCGGCGACAAGAGCCCCGAGCGCAAGATCAAGGAGATTCTCGTCGCGATTCAGATCGAAAAGCGCTACACCAAACGCGAGATTCTCACCTTCTACTGCAACCAGATGCACTTCGGCCACGGCACGAACGGCGTCGAGGCGGCGGCCCGTCTGTATTTCGGCAAGCGCGCCAAGGACGTCACGCTCGAAGAAGCGGCCATGATTGCCGGAATCATCCAGTCGCCGGCCCGTCAGAGTCCGTACGTGAATCGCGGAGCGGCCAAGTTCCGGCGCGACTACACGCTGCAGGAGATGGCCGAAAACGGCTACATCACGCAGGCGCAGGCGGACGAGGCGAAGAAGAAGCCCATCGTCACGCGCGGACAGCCGCAACCGGTGAGGTCGGTCGCGCCGTTCTTCACCGAAGAAGTGCGGAAGTACCTGGAACAGAAGTACGGCGCCAAAGCGCTCTATGAGGGCGGGCTGTCGGTGCAGACGGGCGTGGACATGCGGCTCCAGCTGGCCGCCAATCGCGCGCTCGATCGCGGCCTGCGTCTCGTCGACAAGCGGCGCGGGTATCGCCGCGACAAGCCGAACGTCGTCGCGCAAGGGCGCACCGTCGACGGCTACCGCAACGATCGCTGGTCGCAGCCGATGGCGGAAGGCGACATCGTGCCCGCGATCGTCACCGCCGTCACGCCCGCAAGCGCACGAATCCGGATCGGCGATCAGGCCGTCGAGCTTCGCGGCGAGGCGATCGCATGGGGACGCCGGCCGCCTCCGGCGCTGTTCAAGGTCGGCGACCTCATCGACGTGGAGATCAAGAAAATGGGCCCGGGCGCCCGCATCGAGGCCGCGTCGCTCGAACAATCGCCGCTCGTCGAAGGCGCGCTGCGTCGCGATTGACAACCACACCGGCCAGATCCGGGCGATGGTCGGCGGGTTCAGCTTCGATCGCAGCAAGTTCAACCGGGCGACGCAGGCGCGCCGGCAGGTCGGCTCGCTCTTCAAGCCCTTCGTTTACACCGCGGCCATCGATCGCGGCTACACGCCAACATCGATCATCGTCGACGAACCCGTGACCTACAACGCCGGACCCGGACAGCCGCCGTACATGCCGAAGAACTACGACGGGAAGTACGAAGGCGGCGTGACACTGCGGCATGCGCTCGAGGACTCGCGAAACGTACCGGCCGTGAAGATGATGGATTCGCTCGGCCCGCCGCAGGTCATCGCCTATGCCAGGCGGCTCGGCGTGGAGGCCAAGCTCGAGCCCTATCTGTCGCTCGCGCTCGGCGCCGCCGATCTGACGCTGATGGAGATGACGTCGGCCTACTCGGTGTTTCCGAACGGCGGCGTGCGCATGCGGCCCTACCCCATTCTGAAGATTTCAGACCGCGACGGAAACCTGCTCGAGGAAGGACGTCCCGAGCCGCAGGATGCCATCAGGGCCGACACGGCGTTCGTGATGACGAACCTGCTTCGAGGCGTCGTGCAGCGCGGCACAGGCGCGTCGGCGGGCAAGCTTGGATGGCCGCTCGGCGGCAAGACCGGAACGACCGACGACTACGGCGATGCGTGGTTTATCGGCTTCGATCCCGATATCACCGTCGGCGTCTGGGTGGGTCACGACGAGCGCAAGCCGATCGGCCACAACGAAACCGGCGGCGTCGCCGCCCTCCCCATCTGGATCCAGTTCATGCAGGCCTACATCGCCACGCGCGACCAGGAGAACCCGCCCGAATTCGTCGCGCCCGGCAACATCGTGTTCGTGCCCGTCAACGCCGCGAACGGTGAGGTGGCCGGGGAAGGCACCACCGGCATCGACGAAGCCTTTATTTCGGGAACCCAGCCCGGGACCGTGTTCCCTCACTGAGCGCTGTCAGACTCAGGCGAGCTGAGGCGCTAAGAAGGAGTCTTCGGCTCTGAGCCCTGCGTCATGCATCTATTCGTCGTCTCGGCCGAGGGCTGGCCTAGCGTGCCCGAGGCCTTTTGCATCAAGTACGCCTTGATGAAGGGATCCAGATCGCCGTCGAGCACGCGCGTCGGATCGCCGATCTCGAACTTCGTGCGGTGGTCCTTGACCATCTGATAGGGGTGCAGGACGTAGCTGCGAATCTGGCTGCCGAAGGCAATCTCCTTCTTCGCCCCGCCGATCTGATCGAGCTTCGACTGCTGCTCCTTCATCTTGATGTCGAACAGCCGCGCCTTGAGCACGCGCATCGCTGAGTCCTTGTTGCGATGCTGGGATCGCTCGTTCTGACACGACACGACGATGCCGGTGGGAAGGTGCGTGATGCGGATGGCCGAATCGGTGACGTTGACATGCTGACCGCCGGCGCCGCTCGACCTGAACGTGTCGATCCGAATCTCCTTCTCGTCGATCACCACGTCTTCGTCTTCGGGAAGCTCCGGCCAGACATACACCGATGCGAACGACGTGTGACGGCGCGCGGCCGAGTCGAACGGTGAAATGCGCACGAGCCGATGCACGCCGGCTTCGGCCGACAGCAGCCCGAACGCGAACTCCCCCGCCACCGTGACGGTGACGCTCTTGAGCCCCGCCTCGTCGCCCGGCTGGTAGTCGATCACCTCGCGCCTGAACCCCCGGCGCTCGATCCACCGCAGGTACATCCGCATCAGCATCTCGGCCCAGTCCTGCGACTCGGTTCCGCCCGCACCCGGATGAATCGTGATGATGGCGTTCCTGCGATCGTGCTCGCCGCCGAGCATCTTCTTGATTTCGCCGCCCTCGACCAGGCCGGCGAACTCCTCGATGCCCGACGACAGCTCGCCGGCCACATCCTCACCCTGGCCGGCCCAGTCGATGAGCACACCCAGATCGTCCGATTTCGTCTTGAGCGCGGAAATCAGCTCGACTTCTTCCTCGACACGGCGGCGGCGCTGCAGGGTTTTTTGCGCCTCGATCTGGTTGTTCCAGAAGTCCGGCGCGGACGCGCGAGCCTCTATCTGCGCGAGCTCGTCGCGGGGGCGTGCGGCTTCAAAGATAGCTCCGCAGATCGGCGGAGCGTTTGACGAGATCCTGGTACCGGCGGTTCAGTTCATCGAGAGCGATAGCCACGAATACCTCCAGCCGAGACGAGCGCGGCCAGTGTCAGCCCCGCGCAGATGTAGGCGACGAGATCCCCGATTGTGCCATAGATCGTGCGCGACTCCAGCATGCGGACCTCGCCGACCACGATCTCGCGCTTGAAGATCTCCGTCTGCTGCAGCACCCGCCCGTACGGATCGACGACGCCGCTGATGCCGGTATTGGCCGCCCGCGCCAGATATCGGCCCTGTTCGATCGCCCGCAACTGGGCCTGCAGGAAATGCTGGAACGGCGCCGACGAGTATCCGTACCACGCGTCGTTGGTGATGGTCGTCAGCAACTGGCTGCCGCGCAGCACGGCTTCGCGCACCAGCCGCGGAAAGACGATTTCGTAACAGATGGCCGTGCTGATCGGTCCGTGTTCCGTCGGCAGCGTCACCATCTCGCGGCCCGGCGTGAACCCGCCAACCTGCTCGACGAGCGGACCGACGAAGAACAACAACTGCTTCAGCGGCACGAACTCGCCGAACGGCACCAGATGCATCTTCTGGTAGACGCCGGCGACCGAGCCGTCCTTACGCACCAGAAACGCCGCGTTGTAGTACTCCTTGCTGGCGCCGATCTGATCGCTGCCGAGCAGGAGCTCGATGCCGGTTTCGCGGACGAGCGCCCGAATTCGTTCTCCGCCGGCCTTGTCGTCCACGAACGGAAACGGCGTCGACGATTCCGGCCAGATCACCAGCTGCGCCCCCTTGCCCGCCGCTTCCCTCGTCATGGTCAGATAGGTCTCGAGGATGGGCCCGGCGTGCGCGGCGTCCCACTTCTCGTCCTGCGGGATGTTGCCCTGGACGAGCGCCACACGAACCGGCCTTCCCTGACGGACGAGCACGTCGTTCTCGAGACGGCGCTGCCCCCAGAAGGTCACGCCGGCGAGCATCGCCGCGACGACGACCGCCGTGATGATGGATTCGACGGACCGCGAAATCGCGAAATATGCCAGCGCCGCGCCGACCATCGCGACAAGCGCCGACATGCCGAACACGCCGACCACGCTCGCAAACTGCGCCACCGGCAGGACCGTGGTCTGGCTGTACCCGAGGAGCAGCCACGGAAAGCCGCTCCAGAAGTAGGTGCGACCGAGCTCGGTCGTCACCCAGACGGCCGGCGCCAGCAGGATCGCCCGGCTCCCGAACTTCGCGCCGAGCCATCCAAGGCACAGCGTGAACAGCGCCGGAAACAGCGAGAGATACGCGACGAGCAGCGATGGCCACCACCACGCCGACGGGCCAGCTCAACCCTCCGAACTGCGACACGACCGTGCCCGTCCAGTAGACCGTTCCACCGAAATAGGCCAGCCCGGCCACCAGTCCCAGGAGAAACGCGCGGCCGCGGCGGAACGCGGGCCAGCTGTGATGGATCTCGAAGAGCGGAACGATGAGCGGCGTCAGCGCAATCCAGGCAAAAAGCGGGTGTCCGTATCGCGGAAAGCTGAGGGCGAGAAGAATGCCGGAAACGAGCGCGAGGATCAGGGCTGGGTCACCTGGCCGGGGCCGCGCTGCTGAAGCCACTTCGCGACACCGACACCGTCAAGCGGCGGAGAAATGAAGTCGCCCTGCGCGGTGTCGCACCCGAGCTTCGCCAGGCGCTCGAGTGTGGCATCGTCCTGCACGCCTTCGGCCACGCAGGTGAGACCGAGATTGTGGGCGAGCTCGATCGTCGACTGCACGATGACTTCGTCGCCGTCTTCGACCATGTCATCGATGAACGACTTGTCGATCTTGATCTCGTGCACGGGCAGCTTCCGCAGGTAGCTGAACGACGAGTATCCGGTGCCGAAGTCGTCGACCGCCAGGCGCAAGCCCATCTTGCTGAGCCGGGTGAGGACCTGCAGCGATCGCAGCGGGTCGGACATGATGACGCTTTCGGTGATTTCCAGCTCGAGCATCGACGCCGGCGCGCCGAGCAGATCGAGCAGCGCGCGCACGCGCTCGGGCAGCTCGGGATCGTGCAGATTGCGCGGCGAGAGATTCACGGCCGCGATCAGGTCGTAGCCGAGCCGCCGCCACTCGAGGCACTGCTGCACCGCCCGTTCGAGCATCCACAGCGTGAGCGGCCGCACGGCGCCGGTCTGCTCGGCCATCGGGATGAACCGATCGGGCGTGATGAGCCCGAGCTGCGGGTGCTGCCAGCGGACGAGCGCTTCGACGCCGAACACGCCGCGCGTTTTCAGGTTGATCTTCGGCTGGTAGACGACGCGCAGCTCATCGCGCGAGATGGCGTGCCGGAAGTCGCCCATCAGCGCGAGGCGTTCGGGACTGTGCCGGTCGAGCTCGGGGGCATAGACGACCGAGCCGGAGCGGTCTTCCTTGGCCACATACATCGCCACGTCGGCGCGCTGCACGAGCACTTCGGCCTCGGTGCCGTGCTCGGGCGCGATGGCGATGCCCACGCTGCCATGGACGTCGAGGTTCAGGCCCTCGATCGTGAGCGGCTCCTGCACGGCGGCCAGGAGCTTTCGCGCGGCGAGCTCGGCGCCCGTCTGGCCGACGCCGAGCAGCATGACGGCGAACTCATCTCCGCCCAGCCGCGCCACCGTGTCGGACTCGCGCACTTCCATCTGAAGGCGATGTCCGATTTCGCGAAGCACCGCGTCGCCCATGAGGTGCCCCATCGTGTCGTTGATCTCCTTGAAGCCGTCGAGATCCATGATGAGCACCGAGAGCGGATGGCGCGTGCGAAGCGCATTGGCCACCGCCATCTCGAGGCGATTCTGGAACAGCGTGCGGTTGGGCAGATCCGTCAGGCTGTCGTAGTAGGCGAGATGGCGGATGCGCTCTTCGGCCTTCGCGCGCTCGCGCCGCACGTCGGCATCGCGCAGCTCGCGGTTGATGGCGGGAACCAGGCGGCTCAGGTTGTTCTTGATGATGTAGTCGTCGGCGCCGTTCTTCATCGCCTCGACGGCGATCTCTTCGCCGATCGTGCCCGACACGAAAATGAACGGCATTTCGAAGCCGCGATCGCGAACGATCGTGAGCGCCGCCGTGCCGCTGAATCCGGGCATCGTGTAGTCGGCAATCACGAGATCCCAGTCGTGGTTGTCGAGCGCCTCTCCGAGCGAGATGGCGTTGTCGACGCGCGTGTAGTCGGGATCGTAGCCGCCCTGCCGCAGGTGTTCGACGACCAGCAGCGCGTCGTTCTCCGAGTCCTCGACCAGCAGCAGGCGAAGTGGTTTCATTGCAGTACGGGGCTACCGGGCGATCCAGGCCGCGTTGAATTGCTCCGCAGTCTGGAGCTTCGCCATGATCGCCTGTGCGTCCTTCAGCGTCTTGTATTTGCCCACACGTACACGGAACATGGCTGTCGGCGCCCCTTTGACGGGATCCATGACGAATGCCGGGTACCCCTTGGCAATCAACTGCTTAGCCAGCGTGTCGGAGTCTCGTCGGTCGCGGAAGGCCGCCACCTGGACTGCAAAGCCCGGGCCGGATGGATCGGACGATGGCGCCGCCGTGGCGACGGGGGTGGCCGCCTCGGCCGGGGCGGGTGGTGGCGTCGCCGGTGCCGGGCGCGGCGCTGGGGGTTTGGCCGCAACTGGCTCCTGGACGACGGGGGCGTGCTCGACCGCCGGCTTCTCTCGAGACGCGATCGGCTTCTCGCGAGACGCGATCGGCTCGCGCGGTGGCGCGGCCGCTTCGCGCGACGGTGCCGCCGCGGTGGCTTTGGTGGCGCGCTCGCCGCAGGTTTCAGCTTCTCTTCCGGCGCCGCATCGTGCAGAAGACGATCCGCATAGCTCAATTCTTCGGACGCTTTCGGCGCGGTCTCCATCGGCGCGGCGGCGCCGCGCACGGGCGCCGGCGCGGGATTGTCCGGCGACTGGCGAGACGGCGGGATCGGGCGCCACGTCGGCCGGCGCGACGCTGGCCGCTTCGGTGGTGCCCGCCCGGGCATTTCGCCCGACAATCACGCCAAACAGGAAGGTCAGCACCAGCACGACCGTGGTGGCCATGAAGAGAAAAACGAGCTGCTTCCCGTTCAGTTGTATCTCGTGAAAGCCTTCGTCGCTCACGGTCTTTTTTCTACTCCGGTGATTTGACGCAGCAAGTGCATCATTTCGATCGGCAGGGGGAAGACGATCGTCGAGTTCTTTTCGGCAGCGATTTCCGTCAGCGTCTGAAGATATCGCAGCGTAATCGCGACAGGCTCGGCCGCGATGATGACGGCAGCCTGGGACAGCTTTTCCGAGGCTTCCAGCTCGCCCGCTGCATGGATGATTTTAGCACGCTTCTCCCGTTCGGCTTCGGCCTGACGGGCCATCGCCCGCTGCATGTCGGGCGGTAAATCGACGTGCTTCACCTCGACCGATGTCACTTTGATGCCCCACGGATCTGTGCGCTGATCCAGGATTTGCTGCAGCTGGTGGTTCAGCCGCTCTCGCTCCGACAGCAACTCGTCCAGCTCGACCTGTCCAAGCACGCTCCTGAGCGTGGTCTGGGCCAGCTGCGACGTCGCATAGTGGTAGCTCTCGACCTCGACAATGGCCTTGCGCGGATCGATGACGCGAAAGTAGACAACCGCGTTCACTTTTACAGAAACGTTATCGCGCGTGATGACGTCCTGCGGAGGCACGTCCATGACAATCGTCCGCAGGCTGACGCGTACCAACCGATCGATCGGCGCGAACACGAGGATGATGCCCGGCCCCTTCGGCTGCGACAGCAGCTTGCCGAGCCTGAAGATCACCCCGCGCTCGTATTCCGCGAGGATCTTGATCGACATCAGCACGTAGGCGATCAGGATGAGGACGAGAATGAGGGGAGCTGAAAGGTCGAACATGTCCGTCACTCCTTCCGCACAGTCAGCATCAGGCCGTTCACGCTGGTCACGACGACGCGATCGCCGCTGACGATCGGCTCGTTCGCCGTCGCGTTCCAGACTTCACCATGGACGCGCAGCCGGCCGGCGGCGCCGGCCGCCATCGGCGTCAACGCTTCTCCAGACTCGCCGACCAGCCCTTCCGCTCCGGTCATCGGCGCGGTCTTCTGCGACGCCACCGCCAGGCGCACGAGAAAGGCGGCGATGGCCGTGAAGCCGACGACAACCGATACCACGAGGCCGACGTTCAATTGCAGCTCGGGCACCGGCGAATCGACGAGCATCAGCGAGCCGAAGATCAAGCTGACGACGCCGCCGATCGTCAGCAGCCCGTAGCTCGTGACCTTCAGCTCGAGCATCAGCAGCATCAGGCCGAAGAGCATGAGCATCAGGCCGGCGTAGTTGATCGGCAGCACCTGCAGCGCGAAGAACGCCAGCAGCAGCGAAAGCCCGCCGACGACGCCCGGCAGCACCGCGCCGGGGCTCCACAGCTCGATCGTGAGACCGAGTGTACCAAGACTGAGAAGGATGTAGGCAATGTTTGGATGCGCAATCGAGCTGAGAATCCGCTGCCGCAGGGTCATCTCGACCGGCACGATGCGGGCGGACGAGGTGCGCAGGATCGTGGTGCGCCCGTCGAACCGCGTGACGGTTCGGCCATCGAGCTTCTCGATGAGGTCCTCTCGGCTCGTGGCAATCAGATCGACCAGCGGTGGCGTAGCCTTCACCGCCTCCTCTTCCGTGAACGCCTTGCTCGCCAGGACAGCCTGCTCGGCGAGCGGCACGTTCCTGCCGCGCTTGGCCGCAATCGTCCGCGCGTAGGCCGCCAGGTCTTCGGCGGCCTTTTTCGACGTGGTCTCGTCCATCGCGGCGCCGCCGCCCGACACCGGGTGGGCCGCGCCGATGTGCGTGCCCGGCGCCATCGCGGTCACGTCGGCCGCGAGCGCAATGATGAAACCGGCAGATGCCGCGCGGCTGCCCGAGGGGCCGACGTAGACCACGACCGGCGTTTTGGCCGAGATCATCTTGGTGACGATGTCGCGGGTGGAGTCGACCAGGCCACCGGGCGTGCGCAGGGTGAAGAGCACGAGCGCGGCGTTCTCGGCATCGGCACGTTCGATCGTCTCGATCATGAACTGCGCCGACACGGGATGGATGATGCTGTCGACTTCGGCGGTGTAGATCGCCTGCGCGTTGGCGGCCACCGGCCATAGCGCGAACAACAGCACCCTGAGAAGCTTCATGGCTTGAGCCTGGTGAGCATCTCCTTGGCCTCGGTCGACGCGGGATCGAGGACGAGCGCACGCTCCAGCGCCTGACGCGCCGACGCTTCGTCCTTCATGTGCAGATAGGCGTCGGCGAGCGCGATTCGGCCCTCGGCCGATTCCTGGCTCCACAGCGCGATCTTGAACGCGTCGATCGCCGCCGGCGTCTGACCGGTCCGCAGGTAGATCCGGCCGAGCAGCAGGTGCGCCCGCGCCTCGTACGGCGCGAGGTAGATGGCGCGGCTCAGTTCGGTCGTGGCGTCGCTGTTGTTCCCCTGCTCGAAAAACCGCTGCCCTCTGTCGAGGTGAAAGGCGGCCAGCTCCTTCTGCTCGCGCTGACCCGACACGGTAATGGCGTTGTCGATGCGGCGCAGCGGCGAAATTTCGAGCGACGCCTTGATGCGCTCCAGTCCGCGCGGAATGGGCTCGCTGCCGGTCGGCCGTTTCGCCCATTCGGCGTAGGTCGACGACAACTGTGTCGCGAGCTCGCGCTCGCGTGCCGCCTCGGCCGCGAACCGGTCGCCTGCAGCGCCGCGGCCAGCACGGCATGTGCCTCCCCATCGGCGGGATTGCGGCGCACGGTCTCGCGCAGCCAGAAAATCGCCGATTGCGCGTCTTTCTCCGCCCAGTAGGCGTAGCCCACATTGAAGTAGTAGTCCGGGTCGTCCTGGTCGAGCTTGAGCGCCTGATTGAAGTAAAACGACGCGCGACCCGTTTGCGGCGTCACCGGACGCCCCATCTGAATCACGCCGATGTTGTTCATCAGCGGAGCCGAGGGCGACCGATCGGCCATCGTCCGAAGCGTGGCGAACGCATCGTCCAGCCGCTTGAGCTGCATCAGAGACAGCGCGACATTAAACCGGGCGCGTGCGTACACAGGCGAGCTTTCGGCGACCGCCGCCGCCGTGACGAGGGCCTGCTGGGCATTGCCCTCGTCGTAATGCACCTGCCACAACGCGAGCCGCGCGCGGTCGTACGCGGGATCGAGCTTGAGCGCCGCTTCGAGATACCCGATCTTGGCGGGTGTGGCCGTTGCGACCAGCCCCTTGACGTAGTTCTCGAACACGGGCAGCGCGGGCCTGTCTTTGGTGGCTGCCGGTACCGTCGCGCCCGACAGGCGGCTGCTGACGCGATCGAAGATGCCGAAGAGATCGTCAACCTTGCCCGATTCGACGACCTCGAGCTCCATGCGTCCGCTGTCGAGCCTGATGGTCTGCGCACGCACGGAAATCTGGCCGGCGTTCAGGCGGAACGAACCGATGACGACATGCGTGGCGCCGACGACCTGGCCCAGACGGATGACCGTGGCGTGACTCAGGCTGGCAATCGGCGGGACCTGCAGCTCTGCAAACGCGTCGAGCCGCTCTTCTCTCGTGTAGGCGCGACGGTTGGTGGCGTTGAGGCCGTCGGCGATGAGCACCGCCGACGCCTCGCCCAGCCAGTACACGCGCGCTTCCCGCGACGGATTTTCAAAGGGGATGACGAGAAACCTGGCGGGAGGCTGTTGAGCAGGTTGAGCGAATCCCGCGCAGGGGATGAGCCAGAGGACGGCCAGAAGGACGAACCCTCGCATCCCCCTATCTTTGATCGGGCGGCACGCTGACGGCGATAACACATCCCGCATCGCCCACGCCCAGGCAGGTGTCCACGCGCACCTCGCCGCTGACGCCCACCAGCGCAAACATGTGCGAGAGCGCCGCCGAATAGAACACGCAGAGCGGCCAGTCGAACGGCTCGCGTACGGTGCAGAAGATCGAGCTCCGCAGCGTGAAGGTGCCCTGGCCGTTCCTGAGCTTGACGACCGCGCGGCTGCCGTCGTAGCTGTTTCGTACGACCTTTCGGGCCAGGCGCAACGCCATGCGCGCGCGCATCATGACGGGCAACGCGCGAATCACGGTCCGTTCGATGGGCGACAGATTGTCGAACGTCCACTGCGCCGCGTACTGACCGGCGCGCGAGGTGACCAGCGAGTACGGCTCGCCTTCCTGGCGCAGAAAACTGAGCACCGCCGCAAGCGGGGCGAGACCGATCCTGCCGTCGCGCATCCCGATTGGATTCAGCCAGTTCTCGTAGAATTCGAGCCGCGATGGCATGAGGTCTGAGATCCCCTGATGGAGACTCGCCACCAGCATCCGCCCGACTCCCCCTCGATTCATTCTTCTGATATCCTTCCGCCTGCGACTCGCTTTCGATGTGGACGGGAGCCATCCTCGCGGGCGGCCATGCGCGGCGCCTTGGAGGGCTGAACAAAGCCGGGCTTATTCTGCAGCCCGGCGGCGCGTCCGTTCTGGACCGTCAATTGACGCGGCTGCGCCGCGTGGTCGATCGGACAATCATCATTGCCAACGACGCGGAGCGCTTCAGCGGTACCGGCGTTCCCGTCATCCCCGACGTGGTGCCCGGGCTCGGTGCCCTGGGCGGGCTGTATACCGCCGTTCATGCCGGGACTGAATGGACGCTGGTCGTGGCCTGCGACATGCCGTTTGTCAGCGAACCACTGCTCGCGCATCTCGTATCGGTCGGAAAGTCGTCCGACATTGCTATTCCCCGGACGGCACGGGGCTATGAGCCCTTGTGTGCAACCTACTCCCGCCGCTCCGCCGTCGAGCTGCGGCGACTGATTGAGGAGAAACGGTTCAGGCTCAGCGATGTGGCCCGGATTCCGGGCTTGACTATCCGGGAGGTGGGCTCCGACGAGCTCGAACGATTCGGGCCGGAAGACGTGCTGTTCTTCAACCTCAACACGCCGGATGACCATGCTCGCGCCGTCGATCTCGATCGAGAGTATCACTATCTTTCATGATTCTTCCAGTTCACCAACGTCTGCGGGACCGTCTGCAGGCCGCACTCGGCCAGCTGTATCAGCTTCCGTCCGACGCGATGCCGCAGCTGGCCATTGAGTATCCACCGAAGCGCGAGCTCGGCGACCTGGCCACGCCGGTCGCCTTCGAGCTCGCCCGCCGGTTACGCAAGGCGCCCCGCGCCATCGCGCAGGAACTCGCCGGCGCGCTCGGTTCCATCGACGGCATCAGCCGCGTCGACGCCGCGCCGAACGGATACCTGAACGTCTACCTCGACCGCCCGGCGTTTGTCGAAAGACTCATGCCAACGGGGTCTGACCCCCGTACCAGGTCCGAGGGGTCAGACCCCAAACCGGCCAAACCGGCGCGGGAAAGACGATCGTCGAGCACACGGCGATCAACCCCAACAAGGCCGCGCATATCGGCCATCTGCGGAACTCGGCGCTCGGCGACACGCTCGTCCGCGTCCAGCGCTTCCGGGGCGTTCCCGTCGAAGTGCAGAACTACATCGACGACACCGGAGTGCAGGTCGCCGACGTCGTCGTCGGCTTTCGCGAGCTCGAGCGCAAAGGACCTCGACGAGGTGCGCGCCATCGCCGATACGACGCGATTCGATTACTACTGCTGGGATCTCTATGCACGCGTCGGCCAGTGGTACGACCAGGACAAAGAGCGGCTGAAGATTCGCGCCGCCGCGCTGCACGACATCGAGCACGGCGGCAACGACACGTCTGCCATCGCCCACTTCATCGCCGAACGCATCGTGCACTGTCATCTGAAGACGATGGCACGGTTGGGCGTGGATTACGACCTGTTGACCTGGGAAGGTCACATTCTGCGCCTTCACTTCTGGGCGCGCGCGTTCGAGATTCTCAAGGAAAAGGGCGCGGTGTACCTGCAGAACGAAGGCAAGCTCGCGGGCTGCTGGGTGATGAAAATCGAGGAAGATGCCCCCGCTGACGCTGAGGCATCTTCCGGACCTGGGAATGCCGGAACAGGGATTGGTGATCAGGGATTAGGGATTAGTGAAGAGGAGGATCGCGAGAAGGTCATCGTCCGATCGAACGGCACGGTCACCTACGTCGGGAAGGATATTGCCTATCAGTTCTGGAAACTGGGCCTGCTCGGACGCGACTTCCACTACCGGCCTTTCGGGACACGACCCGACGGCCGTGTGCTGTGGTCCACGTCCGAAACCGCCGGCGAAGGGTCGCACCCGCAGTTCGGGCACGCCGTCGCGACCTACAACGTGATCGACGTGCGGCAGTCGTATCTCCAGAAACTGCTGAAACAGGCGTTGCGGACGCTCGGCTATGCCGAGCAGGCCGAACGCGCCACGCATTTCTCGTATGAAATGGTCGCGTTGTCCAACCCGACCGCGCGCGCCCTGGGGTACCTGACGCCTGACGCCCCCGACGACAAGCGCGGGTGGGTCGACGTCTCCGGCCGGAAGGGCCAGGGGGTGAAGGCCGACGATCTGATCGACGCGCTGATTTCGCGCGCCGAAACCGAGGTGGCGAAGCGCAATCCGGAGTTCGTCGCGGCCGAGCATCGGCGGATCGCCGAGATGATTGCCGTCGCGGCGGTGCGCTATTTCATGGTCAAGTATTCGCGAACCAAGATCATCGCCTTCGATATCGACGAGGCGCTTGCGTTCGAAGGTGAAAGCGGACCGTATCTACAGTATGCTGTCGTCCGCGCCCAGAACATCTTTGCCAAGCTGCGCGAGCGCGACGGCCTCGACGAGGCCGCCGTGTTGAGCCGGCTCGGGACCGTCTCTGCCGACGAACTGTCGGGCGAAGGGAGGCAGCCACGACCTCTGGGCACTCATCCTCGAAGCCTCGCGCCTGGACGAAATCGTCGAGCAGGTGGTTCGAACCCTGGAATTCTCGGTACTGGCGAAATACGCGTTTGGTCTTGCGCAGATGTTCAACGGCTTCTATCACCGGTATCCGATCCTCAACGAGGAACAGGCCGACGCCCGGCTGTGGCGCGCCGCCGGCGTCGCCTATTTCCGCGCGCAGCTGACGAGCGCCCTCGACCTGATGGGGATTGCCGTGCCCCCGAGAATGTAATGGCTGTCATCGGCATCACCCCGTCGAACAGGCTGAACGACTATGTCGAGTCCGTGCGACGCGCCGGTGGCGAACCGCGCGTGCTGTCGATGGAGGCCCCGCCGTCGCTCGAGGGGCTCGACGGCATTCTCTTCACGGGTGGCGGCGATGTCGATCCGGCGCACTATCACGAGCCCCGGCATCCGAACACCAACGAGCCCGACCCGCTGCGCGACGCGTACGAACTCGAGCTCGCCAAGCTCGCTCTGGCCAAGAACACGCCGCTGCTCGCCGTCTGCCGTGGACTTCAGGTCGTCAACGTCGCCGCCGGCGGCACGTTGATCCAGGACATCACCGCACAGTTGAACCAGAATCTCGGCCACCAGATCGACGCGCCGTCGTTCGCGATTGCGCACGAAGTGTGGGTGACGCGCGGATCGGCCTTGTCGCGCGTCATGCAGGAACAGCTCGGGGATGGCGAAGTGCTGCAGGTGAACAGCCGCCACCATCAGGCCGTGGATCGGGCCGCTGCGGGCTTCAACATTACAGCCACCGCACCCGATGGCGTGGTCGAAGCCATCGAACGCCCCAGCGCGCGCTTCTGCATCGGCGTCCAGTGGCATCCCGAAAACTTCTGGCGCACCGGGGAGTTCCGATCGTTGTTCGAGGAGTTCGTCAAAGCCGCCGAGGAATAAACGTGGATTCCCGTATTGCCACATTTTCGATTGGCGATTGCCGCATTGGTTGGCAATTGCCAATCGTCAATCAATAAGGCAATCGTCAATCGCGAATTGCCAATGCGTGATGTCCCTCGCCCCCGGCGCTGAAATTACCCTCACCATCGAGAAACCCGTCAGCGGCGGCCGCATGCTCGCACGCCACGACGGCCAGATCGTGCTCGTGGCCGGCGCGATTCCAGGCGAACGCGTGCGCGCGCGCGTGGAGCGCGTGACCAAACAGGTGGCGTTTGCCGAAACCATTGAAGTCCTCGCGGCAAGCGCGGATCGACGTGGTGCCGGGGTCGACTGGGCGTGCGGCGGCTCGCTCTACGCGCACATCTCCTACGAGCGGCAGCTCACACTCAAATCCGACGTCATCGGCGATGCGTTCACACGCATCGCGAAGATGCCACTGACCGAGCCTGTGCCGGTCATGGGCTCTCGTGAAGACGGGTATCGCATGCGCGCACGGTTGCACGGTGCGAACGGCACGCTCGGATTTTTCCGCGAAGGAACGCACGAGCTCTGCGAGGCAGGTCCGACCCAACAGCTGCTTCCGGAGACGCTCTCCGCGCTGAAACGCCTCTCGGCTGCCCTGAGCCCGACGGAGATCCTCTCGTGCGAGCTCGTCGAAAACTCAGCGGCCGATGAGCGAGCGGCGCTGCTGGAAGTCGACTCGGACATCACCCACGTCGAGCCGATTGAGGGCATCACCGGTGTCCTCTTCGTCCAGCGCGGCAGCACTCACCTGACTGTCTCGTACGGGTCTCCGTTTGTCGTCGACCGGATTCCCTTTTCCGGACGCGATCTCGCGCTCACCCATCACGTCCAGTCGTTCTTTCAGGGCAACAGGTATCTCCTGCCGCAACTCGTCGAGCGCGTTGCGCGTCAGGTGCCTGGCGGTGCCGTCGTCGACTTGTATGCCGGCGTCGGCCTGTTTGCCGTGGCAATCGCTTCGGAAGAACGCGCTGTCATTGCTGTTGAAGGGGACCGGTCGAGCGCCCGCGATCTCGAATCGAACGCGGCGGCGTGTGGAGGCGCCGTTCGCACCGAGCACCGTTCCGTCGAACAGTACCTGGAACGGCGCGGCGCAGAGCGCCCGGATACGATCGTGCTCGACCCGCCACGGACCGGCGTGTCGGCCGAGGCGATGTCGGGCATCCTCGGACTCAAAGCGCCGCGCGTGGTGTACGTCTCCTGCGACGCCCCGACGCTTGCGCGCGACGTGAAGAGGCTGGTAGAGGCAGGATACCGCCTCGAGCACATCGAAGCCTTCGATCTCTTCCCGAACACCGCGCACATCGAAACGCTTGCGGTCCTCGACCGCTGACCGTTCCAGTCCGGCTGAAGCCGGACACTACGTACTGACGGCTTTATCCATGACGGACAGGCCACGGTCGAGGATTCGGTGCCCGTACGTCAGTGTCCGGCTTTAGCCGGACCGTGATAACCGCCTGGCGTGCAACTTGCCACTTCCTACCGCATGCTGACGGGAAGACCGCCCCACCTCCAACACTTCGACTACAC
Organism: Vicinamibacterales bacterium; assembly: GCA_963821395.1. Classification (GTDB taxonomy): domain Bacteria; phylum Acidobacteriota; class Vicinamibacteria; order Vicinamibacterales; family JAMQPK01; genus JAMQPK01. The sequence continues at coordinate 121,023 of CAWGDY010000004.1, forward strand.
CGGTCTCCATCGATATTCGCTGACGTTCTGCACGAATCGGCGCCGTCCCCTGTTTACCGAAGCGAAAATCTTTGAGCTGGTGTTGTCGCATATTTCGCACGCATCGCGAGAGCACGGATTTGCTGTTGTTGCGTACTGCTTCATGCCTGATCATGTCCACCTCCTCGTACATGGGCAGTCTGAAGCGGCTGACTGCAAGAGGTTTATTACAGCCGCTAAGCAGTATTCCGGCTACTACTACAGGAGACAGTTTCCGGGCATGCTGTGGCAGCGCTATGGATATGAGCGAACGCTGCGAAAGGACGAGGACACAGTGACCGTTGCGCGGTACATTGCCGAAAATCCAGTCCGCGCCGGACTGGCTCGGAGCGTTGAAGAGTACCCGTTCACTGGTTCGCTGGTCTGTGAGTTGCGAGATTTGTTCCAGTCCATCGATTAGGTCCGGCTGAAGCCGGACACTACGTACTACTGGACGATTTGTTGTTGTCGATTGGTTCAGGGTCCGAGCAATCACGGTCCGGCTAAAGCCGGACGCTACGTACTGCTTGTCCGGCTAAAGCCGGACACTACGTACCACATCAAGGGTCCGGCTGAAGCCGGACACTGACGTACTGACGGCTTTATCCATGACGGACAGGCCACGGTCGAGGATGGCGAACGCGTCGCGCAGCTCGGACTCGGTGATGCACAGCGGCGGGTTCGTAAAGAAGTAGTTCCACCGGACGAAGGTAAACAGCCCCTCATCTCGAAAGAACTTGCCAAGCGCGACCATCTCGGGCGAGGTGCCGTTGAACGGCGCCATCGGCTCGAGTGTCGCTCGATTGCGCACCAGTTCGACCACGCCGAAGAGCCCGATCGAACGAACCGCGCCGACTGAAGGATGACGCGCGGCCAGATCGGCGAGCAGCGCCGACATGATCGTGCCGGTCTCACGAGCCTTGTTGATCAGGTCGTCCTCTTCGTACACAGCCAATGTCGCGAGCGCGGCCGCGCATGCCAGCGTGTGACCGCTGTATGTGAGCCCGCTTGGAAACGGCTTCTCACGAAATGCGTCGGCAATCGTTCTCCTCATGCCGACCGCGCCCAGCGGCACGTACGCGCTCGTGATGCCTTTGGCCATCGTGAGCAGGTCGGGCACCACATTCCAATGGTTGACGGCGAACCACGTGCCGGTCCGCCCGAAGCCGGTCATCACCTCGTCGGCGATCAACAGAATTCCGTGCCTGTCGCACAACGCGCGCACACCCTGCAGGTACCCGTCGGGAGGAATGAGCACACCGTTGGTGCCCGCAACGGGCTCGAGGATGATGGCCGCAATCGATTGCGGTCCCTCGAGCTGAATCACCTCGTCCAGGTACCGAAGCGCGACGTCGGTACTCTCCATGCCGTGCGCCAGACCTCGATACGGGTTCAGCACGTGAACGAATCCGGGCAGCGGCGCCTGAAACCAGCTCCGCGGTTCCCCTGTTGCGGCCATCGCACCGGCCGTCGCCCCGTGATACGAACGATAGAAGGAGACGATCTTCTGGCGGCCGGTGTACGCCCGCGCAATCCTGATCGCGTGCTCGTTGGCGTCGGCGCCGCCGTTCGTGAAGAAAAACACGTCGATGTCGCCAGGCGCGATCGCGGCGAGCTTCGCGCCCAGCCGAGCCCGCGCCTCGGTCGTCATCGACGGGGTCACGTAGGTCAGTTGAGCAGCCTGCTTCTGGATGGCCTCGAGGACACGCCGATCGCCGTGGCCGATATTCACGCACATCAGCTGGCTGTTGAAGTCGATGAAGCGCTTGCCTTCGGGCGTCCAGAAGTAGATGCCTTCGGCACGCGCGACGGCAACCGGATTGGCAGCGGCCTGCGGCGTCCATTCGAAGATGGTGTGCTTCTTCGAGAGCTGAACGATCTCGTCACTGGTCATGGTGCTGTCGCCAGGAGCGGCAGGACTAACGGCAAAATGTGGATCCACCGGCACCATCGGCCTCCTGATATCTCCTGACGTCGAGAAACTGTACGCGCGGCGGCATCGTCGGAGCCAGCGTAATCGACGCCCGCGCTTTGCCACGCTCGCACGTCATCGTCCACTGGCCGCGAAGCGCGTTCTCGACAACGGTGAATCCCTCATCGGCGGCACAACTGCCGAGCTGAGTGCGAAGCGCGTCGAGCTCAGCACGCCGTCGATCTTTTGACCGATCGAGAAACAGATTGTCGGCGGCAATACGATCGGCTTCCTGGTCGTCCCAGCGCACGATGAGCCGCGTCACGGCATCGCGAGCGCGAACGAGCGCTGGTGAAGGTTGAACCGCGCGGGGGCGCAGCGCTCCGGTCTTTTCCAGAAGGTCGAACGCCTCTCCAACGACGCCACCCCAGGCTGTGTAGGTCACGTTGCCCAGCGTGACGATGCCGACACCGTGCTCCGGCAGCCAGCGCATGTGCGACCCAAAGCCCGGCAGCCCGCCACCGTGGGACACGACGTGGCTGAGGCTGCATGTTTGAGAGACGCGCAAACCAAAGCCGTAGCCGCCCATGTTGAGCTGGGTCGCTCCGGACGCCGGCGCCCTGGTCACTGTGGCGGCCTGCGGTCGAGAGATCTGCTGCATCTCACGCATGGATGAGCGGCGAATCGGGCCCGTCTCGGGACCGTCGCGTGGAGGCCAGGCCGACATCAGCACCGCGACATATCTGGCGAGATCCGGAACAGACGTCAACAAGCCGCCCATCGCGCCAAAGGAACCGTCGGCCAGCAATCGTTCCTCCTTCCACTGTTCGTCTTCCCATCGGTAGCCATGGGCCAGACGATCGGGAGGAACCGCGGACGGCTGAAGCGTCGTCGAGACCATCCCGAGCGGCTTGAGGATGTTCGCGGCGACATAGTCCCCGTACGGCCGCCCGGACACGCGCGACACGATGCGTCCGAGGATGGCAAATCCGTAGTTGGAGTACTCATACGCGATGCCTGGAGCATTCGAGAAAGGAATGCCGCCTCGCATCATCGCAGACAGTTGCTCGTCGGGATCGGCCAGATGCCTGTCTCCCCACGGATTGTCTTCGGGAAAGCCTTCGGCGTGCGAGAGCAGGTGCCTGATGGTGATCCGCGGCGAGTCGTCTGTCGGATAATTCAGGCCTCGCAATTCCGGCACGTAGCGTTCGGCAGGATCGTCGAGCGACAGTTTCCCTTCGTCGCGAAGCTTCAGGATCGAGATCGCCGTAAAGCTCTTCGTCATCGACGCGATTCGAAACACGGTGTCGACCGTGACCGGCGCCTTCGCTTCAAGATCACGAAAGCCGAACGTTCCGGTGTGAACGAGATCGCCGTCGATGACGACACCCCACGCACCGCCGGGCACATGCGCGCGAGCGCCAAAGTCGCGAAACACACGGTCGATGTCCGCGAACGCACTGCTCAACCTGGCCCGCCGGCTGGGATCGGTAAATCGTGGAGGCTCTATTCGCAGGTCTCGATTGACCGCCTGGGTAAAAGGCGACGATCGAGCCACACACGGTGACGATCGCCACGCACGCAACGCAGACGATTGACAGTCGCGGCCGAGTCATCGCGGCACCTCGTTGTTATCGGCTTAGTCGAAAAGGACGGTTGGCAACTGCTCCCGATCCCGGATTAGTCGATCGATGGCAGACTCGATCGCACACCGATACGTCTCTTCGGGCATACGGTCGCGAAACGGCGCCAGCTCGTCGGCCGCTTCGGCGCTCATCGCTCGAAGATCGGCGGGATCGGCCTGCGCGCGCGCGGCGTCGAGCATCATCCGATCGAGCTCGACGAGCCTGGCCGTCACCCGCTCGCGCGTGTCACCGCGAATCGGTCCTGGCATGTCGCGGAATGCCGCCGCTTCCTGCGTCACCGCCTCCAGCACGGCGTCGAAGGCCGGCGGGGGCGGCGTCATCGCCGCGCGCCTGGCCGTCACCCGCTCGCACACGCGATCGAGGTGTTCCGGCAGACTCCTCCTGCGCCGCTTGCTCTCTGCTTCCTCGCCAGCAGCGTGACTGCCCGGCATCCGCACACCCACGGCCCGTCGCCATGCGTCGAACGCGTCGAGGATGTCGTTCTCGCAGAAATCGATCTGCACGGGACGCCGGCGTGTGCCTTTCGCGTAGTAGCGGACGAAGCAGGCGTCGATGCCCTGGCAGACGATCTTGAACGGGATGCCCTGCGCCGCCCAGCCGCACACGCGCTCGAAGGAAGGTCCGACGATCCTGATCAGGTGCCCGTCGTTCTTGCGGCAGAGATAGCTCTCGATTTCGCGGCAATACTCGTCGGTGGTCATCTCGGCCGGTTTCGTTCCCACACCATGCGCAGGCCGTGCAGCGTCAAATCGGGATCGACATGCTCGATGAGATCGACTTCCGGCGCCACAATGCTCGCAAGCCCGCCCGTCGCGATACACGCCGTGTTCGCACCGAGCTCCGCGCGCATCCGCCGAACGACGCCATCGACCAGACCTGCATACCCGTAGTAGAGGCCGGACTCGATGGCGCTGACGGTGGTCCGCCCAATCACTTCGCAGGGCTTGCGCACGTCGACGCGCGGCAGTCGCGCCGCGCGCTGGAAGAGCGCATCCGCGGAAATCTGCATACCCGGACAGATCACGCCGCCCAGATACTCTCCCTTCGCGGAAATGGCATCGAAGGTCGTCGCGGTGCCGAAATCGACGATGATCAGGGGGACTTGCCGGTCGCGGCCGTACCGCCGATAGCCGGCCACGCCGTTCAGAAGGCGGTCGGCGCCAACCTCCGCCGGATGCTTGTAGAGAATCGGCATGCCGGTGTCGACGCTGCTGTCGACGTTCAATGCCGTCATCCCGAAATAGCGTTGCGCCATCTTGATGAACGTGCCGGTGAGCGGCGGGACCACCGACCCCATGACGATGCCTGTGATCTTGCTGGCATCGATCGAGCGGTGTTCGAACAGCTGCGACACCCAGATACCCATCTCATCTGACGTGCGCTCGCGCAGCGTCGCCAGCCGCCAGCTCTCGATGAGCTGCTCGCCCTCGAATACGCCGAGCACGATGTTGGTATTGCCGACGTCAATGGCCAGCAGCATCAGATCCACCTGACTTCGCCCGCGATGAGACGTTCGAGACGCCCGTCCACGCGAACGAGCAATCGCCCGGCATCGTCGATGCCTTCGGCGCGGCCGCGAACGACACCGCCCGGCGCATCCCACTCCACGAGAGCCGAAGCAAGCGACGGCGCCAGCCGCCGCCAGGCGCCCAGAATAGCATCGAACCTTTCCGCCCGGAGGTCGGCGTAACGCTCACCGATGGCGGCGAGAATTTCGGAAAGGATCAGCGCGCGATCGGGCGGCCGGCTCGTTTCCGCCTCAATCGAGGTGACCCGCGAGGCGAGTTCTGCAGGATACGCCGCTTCGCGCAGGTTGACGCCCAGGCCCAGCACGACGAACTGAAGCTCTCCACCCTGCGCCGCGGCCTCGGTCAGAATGCCCGCCAGCTTGCGCCGGCCAACGAGGACGTCGTTCGGCCATTTGATTTCCGCCGGCAATCCGGTGGCGGCACGCACGGCTTCGGCCACGGCCACGCCGGCGGCGATCGTGACGAGCGTCGCCGCGCGGCCATCGCCGCCACGGCTGCTCGATGGCCGGAGAACGATCGATACATAGAGGCCGGCGCCGGGCGGCGAAAACCACACACGGCCATGCCGGCCGCGCCCCGCTGTCTGCGTCTCGGCGACAACCGCCGTGCCTTCCTCCGCGCCATCCTGCGCAAGCTCCGCAGCCACGTCGTTGGTCGAGCCGGCCGTCTCGAGCCAGTACAGCCGCCCGCCAATCACGCCACGACGCGCGCGAACACGTTCGAGCTCCAGCCGCACGTCGGAGGGTGCGCTCTCAGACAGGTTCGATTTCAAAGCTGATGTCGACCGCCGGCGCCGAGTGCGTCAGCGCGCCGCTCGAGACGAAGTCGGCGCCCGTGGAGGCCAGCTCGGGCAGACGCGAGAGCGTGACACCGCCGGAGATTTCCGTTTTCGCGCGCCCTCGACTGCGGCGCACGGCCTCGCGAATGTCGTCGATGGCCATGTTGTCGAGCAGCAGGATGTCGGCACCGGCGTCGAGCGCCTGGTCCACCTGCGTCAGGGTCTCGACCTCGACTTCGACGGGGAGCGTCTCGCCGAACGTGCGCACCTGCCGGACGGCATTCGCAATGCCTCCACCAAGGCGGATGTGATTGTCCTTGATCATGACGCCGTCGTTCAGCGACATGCGGTGATTGGTAGCGCCGCCTGCGCGCACGGCGTACTTCTCGAGGGCCCGCAGCGTGGGGGTCGTCTTGCGCGTGTCGAGAATCGTAATCGCACTGCCGCTGGCCCTGACGAATTGCCGGGCGAGCGTGGCGATGCCCGAAAGGTGCTGCAGGAAATTCAGCGCCGTACGCTCGCCCGAGAGCAGCGCGCGTGCGCTGCCGGTGACGTGGCCGATCGTGACGCCTGCCGCGCACTCGTCGCCGTCATGAAAATGAAACGTGTGCTCGATTCCGGCATCGAGCTGCGCGAACGTTTCGAGCGCCACGTCGAGGCCCGCAAGCGTGCACGGCGATTTCACCTCGAACGTGCCGCGCGCACGGTCGGTCTGTCCGACAATCGCGTCGGTCGTGATGTCGCCTCCGCGGAGATCCTCGGCCAGCGCGCGGCGCACGAGATCGCGATACTCCGCCGCGTCAAGCTTGCGGGGCGGCGCCAAATTCCACCTCTACGGACAGCTCGCCCGCCGGCTTGCGTTCGATGGCGTCGATCCGCACCGCGGCCCTGAGATCGGCTTCGATGGCATCGAGATGGGTCAGCCGCGCCGCCGCGTCGGCGATGACGGCTCTCACAATCGGCACCTTCAGCGGCTGCTTCGCTTCGGATCGCCGCTTGCGCACTTCGCCGAGCACTTCTCGCGCGTAGTCCCACTTCTGCCGATCGTCGTCAGTGACGTTGTCCATCAGGGACAACAGCTCTTCGCGCGCCGGCCACTTCGCGCGATGCACCGACCCGCTCTTCCACCACGACCATACCTCCTCGGTCGCGAACGGCAGATACGGCGCGAGCAGACGGAGATAGACCGAAAGAGCCGCTACGAGCGCGCTGTTGGCCGATCCCGCGGCTTCCGGCCCCTGCTCGCCATACCGGCGTCCCTTCACGAATTCGAGATAGTCGTCGCAGAACCCCCAGAACTCGCGCTCGGCCAGATCGAGCGCGCGTCCGTATTCGTAATTCTCGAGCGCCTGCGTGGCCTCGTCGACGACGCCCGCCAGGTTCCGGAGCATCGCGCGGTCCACCGCGGACGTGATCGGCCCAACCGGCTCGGCATTCATGAGAACGAAACGCGACGCGTTCAGCACTTTCATGGCGAGCCGCCGGCCCACCTTCATCTGGCCCGCATCGAAGACCGTGTCGACGCCCGGTCCGCCCTTCGCCGCCCAGTAGCGCACGCCGTCGGAGCCATGTTCCTCGAGCAAGGCAAACGGCGTGACGACGTTGCCTTTCGACTTGGACATCTTCTTGCGATCGGGATCGGTCACGAAGCCCGAGAGCGCCGCGTGCGCCCACGGCAGGCTGTCGTGCTCGAGATGCGCGCGCAGCACCGTGGAAAACAGCCACGTGCGAATGATGTCGTGCGCCTGGGGCCGGAGATCCATCGGGAACACACGCGCGAGCAGATCGGCATCGTCACACCACCCGCTGACAATCTGTGGCGTCAGCGACGAGGTGGCCCAGGTGTCCATGATGTCGGGATCGCCGGTAAACCCGTCTGGCTGATTGCGCTGGTCGGCCCGGTACCCATCGGGCGCATCGGTCGACGGGTCGACAGGCAGCCGCCCTTCGTCGCACACGATCGGCTGCGCGTAATTCACGACCCCGTCTTTGTCGATCGGATACCAGATCGGAAACGGCACGCCGAAGAACCGCTGGCGGCTGACGCACCAGTCGCCGTTCAATCCGTTCACCCAGTTCTCGTAGCGCACGCGCATGTATTCGGGGTGCCACTGAAGCTGCCGCCCACGTTCGATCAGCGCCGGGCGGAAGTCGAGCGTCTTGATGAACCACTGCCGGCTGGTCACGATTTCGAGCGGCCGGTCTCCTTTCTCGAAGAACTTCACGTTGTGCATGATCGGACGCGGTTCGCCGATCATCGAGCCCTGCTCGCGCAGGAGCTCCACGACCTTGGCCCTCGCCTTGTTGATCGACTGACCCGCGATCTGGTCGTACGCCTGCTGGGCGGCCACCGGATCCTGCGACTCCCATCCGCCCTCGCCCCACGCCACCGGCCGAAGCGTGCCGTTGGGCTGGATCACCGCGCGCACGGGCAGGGACAGCTCGCGCCACCACGTCACGTCGGTGATGTCGCCGAACGTGCAGATCATCGCGATACCGCTGCCCTTTTCGGGATCCGCGAGCTCGTGGGCCTTCACCGGCACGCGCGCCCGAAACAGCGGCGTCAGCACGTCCTTGCCGAAGAGTGGCTTGTAACGCTCGTCGTCAGGATGCGCGACGAGCGCGACGCACGCGGGCAGCAGCTCGGGACGGGTCGTCTCGATCTCGACGGCGCCCCCGTCGGGGCGATCGAATCGCAGGCGGTGATACGCCCCTTCGCGCTCGCGATCTTCGAGCTCGGCCTGAGCGACCGCCGTCTTGAAGTCCACGTCCCACAGCGTGGGCGCCTCGAGCTGGTAGGCCAGCCCTCGCTTCAAAAGATGAAGGAATCCGGCCTGCGACACCCGCTGCGCACGCTTGTCGATCGTGGCGTAGGTCATCGACCAGTCCACCGACAGGCCGAGGTAGCGCCACAGATGCTCGAACGCTTTTTCGTCTTCCTTCGTCAGGCGTTCGCACAGCTCGATGAAATTGGGGCGCGAGATCGAGATGGGCTGCTTCGGCGGCTGCGGCGGGGGCTGGAACGCCGCGTCGTACGGCAGCGACGGATCGCATCGTACGCCGTAATAGTTCTGCACGCGCCGCTCGGTTGGCAGGCCGTTGTCGTCCCAGCCCATCGGGTAGAACACTTCCCGCCCACGCATACGCTGGAACCTCGCGACGAGGTCGGTGTGGGTGTAGGAGAACACGTGCCCGATGTGCAGCGATCCGCTGACGGTCGGCGGCGGTGTGTCTATCGAGTAGATGTCGTCGCGCGATTTCGTGCGATCGAATTTACAGGTGCCGTCCCGTTCCCACCGCTCCTGCCACTTGACTTCGAGGCCTTCGAGCGCAGGCTTTTCGGGAACGCGCGGTTTTGCCATGTCATCCATTGCCGACATGGTACTGCAAAGTACTGGGTTCGTCAGGTTCGTCAGGTTCGTCAGGTTCGTCGGTTCGTCGGTTCGTGGGGTTCGTGGGGTTCGGCGGGTTCGAACGGTTCGTCGAGTTCGTAGGTTCGTCGAGTTCGTCGGTTCGTGCGGTTCGTAGCTCGAGTTCGTCGAGTTGCGTGGGTTCGTGGGTTCGTGGGTTCGTGGGTTCGCGCATCGCGGTTCGCGTGGTATGCCGCGCGCGTGATGCGCGCGAACCGTACGAACTGGACGAACTTCACGAACCTGACGAACCCACGAACTCTTACGAACCTACGAACCTTCTTTTATCCGATCGATTTCTTCCTGGACCAGGCGCTCCGCCGTCTGCGACACGATCTCGGAGACGGTTTCGCGAACGACCTTGTCGGTCATCCGCGTCAGCACGCGCGAGATGATCTCTTCGATGATCTCATCGGTGATGACGGGCGCGGCCGGACGCGCCGCGGCCTCGGCTTTGGCCGCCGAAAGACTCGCAAACGGATTGGTCGTTGTCGTTCTGGGAGAGCTCGGTGCGGGCTCTATAGGTGCGTCAAGTGCGACGGGTGCGTTAGGTGCGATAGGTGCGATAGGTGCGATAGGTGCGACGGGCCTGTCCGCCGGCTTGTCCACCATAGCGGTCGGCGAAGCGGGCGCGACGGTGGAAGCGATGGGTGACACGGGCGCGCCAGCGGACCTGTCCGCCGAAGCGGTAGGCGACACCGGCGCGCCAACGGACCTGTCCGCCGAAGCGATGGGCGACGAGGGCGCGAAGGCGGATGCGACGAGCCTGTCCGCCGGCTTGTCCACCATAGCGGTCGGCGCAACGGGCGCGACGATGGAAGCGATGGGTCGACACCGGCGCGCCAGCGGACCTGTCCGCCGTAGCGATGGGCGACGAGGGCGCGAAGGCGGATGCGACGGGCCTGTCCGCCGGCTTGTCCACCATAGCGGTCGGCGAAGCGGGCGCGACGGTGGAAGCGATGTGCGACACCGGCGCCGCAGCGGGCTTGTCAGCCGACTTGTCCACCGTAGCGATCGGCGATTGGGGCGCGGAGGTGGAAGCGAAGGGCGACACCGGCGCGCCAGCGCGGCTTGTCCGCCGGCTTGTCCGCCATAGCGGTCGGCGCAGCGGGCGCGACGGCGGAAGCGATCGGCGACGCAGGCGCGCCAGCGGACCTGTCCGCCGTAGCGGTAGGCGACGTGGGCGCGAAGGCGGAGGCCGGCGGCGGTACCGCGACAGGCTTCGGAGCCGATGCCATGGGGACAGCAACCGGTCCAAGCGGTGCGGGCGTCTGTCTCTTCTCGACGACCGGCGCAGACCCCGCGTCGCCCTGCGACGCCGGCGTCATGAGCGGCCAATCCATTCCGTCGGAAGCATCGCCGGCGGGCGCACCGGGCTGAATGCTCGAGAACGCCGCGTCGAGCTGATCGAAATAGTCGTCGAGCGACACGGGTTGCGCCGTGCTATCAGACGCGGACTTCGCCCCGGACGCCGCAGGACCTGGCGCCGGCTGCGGCGGCGGCTCAACGGCCGGGGGCGCACTCTTCGCGGCGACCGGCGGCGCGACCGGGGCTGGCGCCACCTTCGGCGCAACGGTCTGCGAGGGCTGCGGCGCGCTCGGAGGCTGCGGCGGCTCCGGCGCCGCGACCTCGGTCGCGGGCTCCTGCCGCTTCCTTCCGAGAAGCTCTTTGACTCGATTGATCACCATTTGAGGCTCGAAGGGTTTTGCGAGCACATCGCTCGACCCGGCCGCCTTGGCCCGGACCTGATCGATCGGCTCGAATGCGCCCGTCAGCAGGACCACGGGAATGTGGGCGAGCTTGGGGCGGCTCTTCACATACGCGGCGACCTCGTAGCCGTCGCGCTTCGGCATGTCGATGTCGGCCAGTACGATGTCGGGAGGATCGATATCGAGACGTTCGATGGCCAGCTGCCCGTCTCCGACCGTCGTGACCTCGACGTCCTCGTCGGCGAACGTGAGCTCGATGACACGCTGAATCGTGACACTGTCATCGGCCAGGAGAAGCTTATGCGCCATCCGCACTCATACCAGTCGTGGTGTTTATCGGCCTGACGCGCCAGCCGCGTTAGCACCGGTGGACGGCCGATTGGCCTCAATGAAATCGATAATTTCCTGCATCGACGTACCTGGACGGAACACGCCGGAGATGCCCATGGCCTTCAAGGTTGGCAGATCTGCATCGGGAATGATGCCGCCGAGGACAACCAGCACGTCGGTCAATCCATGCTCGCGCAGGAGCTCCATGAGCCGCGGACAGATCGAGTTGTGCGCACCCGAGAGAATCGACAGCCCGATGACATCGGCATCTTCCTGCATCGCCGCGGCCACAATCTGTTCCGGCGTCTGCCGCAGCCCCGTGTAGATCACCTCCATGCCCGCATCGCGCAACGCGCGAGCGATGACCTTCGCTCCACGGTCGTGCCCGTCGAGCCCCGGCTTGGCGATGACGACCCTTATACGTTTGCTATTCACTGTTTGCCATTGACTGCCATCTGCCATCTGCCATCTGCCATCTGCCATCTGCCATGACAGATATTCAGATTATGGCTTGCTCCTGATACTCGCCCCACACATCCCGCAGCGCATCGCACATTTCGCCAATCGTGGCATAAGCCCGCGTCGCGTCGAGAATCGCGGGCATCGTGTTCTCGTGACCGGATGCCGCCTTGCGCAGCCTGTCGAGCGCCCGCGTCACCGCGACTTTGTTCCTCGTGCGTCGAAGACGATCGACCTTGGCGAGCTGCCGCTGGGCCGCACCTTCGTCGATCTGCAGAATCGGCACCGCCTGCGCGCCGCCCGAGGCAAATTCGTTCACGCCGACGATCACCTGGCGCCCGCGCTTCGACGTCCCGTTGAAAACGATACGCGCTTTCGGCGATTTCGCGTTGCGGATATCCGCGCTCGATCGCCGCAATCATGCCACCCATGTTGTCGATCGTACGGAAGTACCCCTCCGTCTCCTCCTCGAGGCTCCGCGTCAACCGTTCGACAAAATACGATCCGCCAAACGGATCGACGGCCTGCGTGACACCTGTTTCATAGGCGAGGATCTGCTGCGTGCGCAGCGCCAGCGTCGCCGCTTCGGCCGTCGGCAGCGCCAGCGCTTCGTCCAGCGAATTGGTGTGGAGCGAATTGGCACCGCCCAGCACGGCCGACAGCGCCTGCAGTGCCGTACGCATCACGTTGATCATCGGCTGCTGAGCGGTCAGCGACACGCCGGCGGTCTGGGCGTGGAAGCGCAGCTTCAGCGATCGCTCGTCCTTCGCGCCGAACCGCTCGCGCATGACGCGCGCCCAGATGCGCCGCGCCGCACGATACTTCGCGATCTCTTCGAAGAAGTCGCTGTGCGCGTTGAAGAAAAACGACATGCGCGGCACGAACGTGTCCACCTCGAGCCCTGCGTCCACACCGGCCTGCACGTACTCGATCCCGTCGCGCAGCGTGAAGGCCAGTTCCTGCGCGGCGGTCGCGCCGGCCTCGCGGATGTGATAGCCGCTCACCGAAATCGTGTTCCACCGCGGCACGTGCGCGGCGCAGAACGCGAAGATATCGGTGATGAGGCGCATCGACGGACGAGGCGGATAGATGTATTCCTTCTGCGCGATGAATTCCTTGAGGATGTCGTTCTGGATCGTGCCCGAGAGACGCGCCCAGTCGATGCGCAGCCGTTCGGCGAGCACCAGATACATGGCGAAGACCATCGGCGCCGGCGCGTTGATCGTCATCGACGTCGTGATGTCGCCGAGCGCGATGCCGTCGAACAGCGCCTCCATGTCGGCGAGCGAGGTGACGTTGACGCCGCACTTGCCCACTTCGCCGAGCGACAGCGGGTGATCGGGATCGCGCCCCATCAGCGTCGGCAGATCGAAGGCGACGCTCAGGCCCGTCGCACCCGCCGCCAGCAGCCCGCGATAGCGCTGGTTGGTATCTTCGGGCGTCCCGAACCCGGCGAACTGGCGCATCGTCCACAACTTGCCTTGATAGCCCGAAGGGTGGATCCCGCGCGTGTACGGAAACGACCCCGGCTCGCCGAGCTCGCGCTCGGCGTCGAATGCAGGAATGCTGTCGGCGGTGTAAAGCCGTTCGATCGGCCGGCCGGAAATCGTTTGAAAGGGACGCTTGCGTTCGGAGGGCATTGCAGTGCCCGGGTGAGTTCTTCCCCACCCGGGCCCTGAATCTAACAGCGACTCACCGTAGATTTAGCCATGTAATTGAGCACCTCCCGGCCGCGGCCTAGTCCGATCGCGCCCTTCCGTCCGTCCCGCCGAAGCGGTGTAGCTGCGAAGGCGGACGAGACTCCTCAGGCAATGGCTTGACGGCCTTTCACACGCTCTCATGCGGAATGGAGCGGTGGCTCAATTGTACACATGAATCTAAAATCTAAAAACTAGAAACTAAAATCTGAAGAACAGGAACCAGCGAAGATTTTAGATTTTAGATTCTAGTTTCCAGATTCAGGCGCAAGCTAGTGCGTCATGGCGTGCAGCAGCACGTCGACGCCCAGCGCGTAGCCGTTCGGCGAGAACTGGTAGAAGAATCCCGGATCCTCGCCTTCGCGCTCCCATGAATCGGCCACGTCCGTGTTGTGCGTCATCAGCACCATGATGCGGCCGCGGGCGTCCCGGATGGCGCGCAGGTGCGGCTCGATGCTGTCGTAGCCACGCTCCGACGTGTTCTGCCCCTGCGTGCCGCGCCAGAATTGGATGTTGGTGATCTGCGGAATCTTGGTGACCGGATAGAGCGTTCTCAGCAGCGGATCCGCCAGCTGGACGTCGCTGATCGGAAATTCCATCGACGGCAGCACCCGCGCGATCTCGCCCGACCACTGCTCCCAGGCCTCCGTCCCCCAGAAATCGTCGACCCACAGGAATCCGCCCTTCAAGAGGTAATCGCGCAGGCTGAGGACCTCTTCAGGCTTGAACCCGATCGTGCCGGCATCCGAGGCAACGACATACGGGCAGTTGAACAGCTGGGGATCGGTGGCACGGACGACCCAGGTATTGGGTTCGTGGTGCTCGTCCCGGCTGATCGGCGTTTTGGTGAGCTCCGAGAGCCGAGTCATCAGGTTGCGTTCGGAAAACGGATAGTCGGTCTGCCATCCGACGCCCATGTCCTCGATCTTGACGCGCGTGTACTCGAGGCGGCAGATGGTGAAGTCGCCATCGGGCATTCTGTCGGGCGCATAACGTGCCGCAAACGATCCCTCGCGGTAGCGTCCGCGGCCCCACTGTGCGCTGGCGGCCGCCACACCGATCAAGATCAGTCCGGCCACGAGCAGCGACTTCCGGCCGATCGAGCGTCCGCGGCGGGATCGTTCGGGCGAGGGGTTCACTGTGTCACTCTGATGGCGATGAGCGTCGCGGTCTGCTCACCCCCGTCTTTGGCGGCTACCTCGATGAGAAAATCCCCCGGCGGCAGGGCGGCGAGCGACACATCGACCTGGCTCAACCCTCCGGGGCCGGCGGTCACGGGCAGGACCGACATCTGTCCGCCCTCGCGATTCAGCATCCGTGCGGTCACGGCGGGCGTGGCCGTCCCGCTTTGCGCGCCCACGCGCACAAGCAGCCGATCGGTCCGGCGGAACTCGCGCTCGATCACGGGCATCGCGGCCGGGTCGGCCGCGAGCTGCTGCCACTCGGGAAGCGTGCGCCCGCGGAACAGCTGCGGTGTGCTGATCGTCAGCCCGAGTCCCAGGCTCGGTACCGCGATCTTTTGCGTCTCCCGATCGAGCATGTCTCCGGCTGCGTCCTGAACCACAATCTCGAGATCGATCTGCCCCGGTGGCACGTCAAATTCCACGCGGCCCGGCGGGAAGCCCCGGTTGCGATAGTAGAGATCCGAGTTGGCCCCTCCCGCAATCAGCGCGACGCGCGCCGGCAGTTCTCGACGCATGCCGGGACTGGTCGGTGTCGGATTCCACACGAAAGTGATCTTCGTCTTCCCGTCCGCGCCTGGAGACATGCCGATCCAGGTACGCGCGAGGTTGCGGCGCTGCTGCGTCGTGGCCGCGAGCGTGGCCAGCGCCTGCGTGACGGCAGGAGGCGGACCGGGCCTCCTGGGCGCGGTCGCGCGCTCGGCTTCCGTCGCATTCAGCGCGAGATAGCCTGGACGCGCGCGAACCTCGAGCCCGGGACGTTTCACCCGGACGTTGATCTTGTGGAATCTTCCGTCGGGCTGATTGAGCGTCGACGTGTAGCCGAGCAGGTAGTAGGCGCTCGAGTCGCGGATGATCTGGCGCATGCCCTTGGCTAAATCGTTCTGGTTGACGATGGCGCGACCGTCGGTGTTCTCTGCCAGCACGCGGAGCGTATCCATCGTGTTGTCGAGCAATTTGGCGTCGGCGGTCAGGCTGACGGCGGCCTGGCCGGCCGTGCTGAGATCGGTCTCGAACGGCGTCAGACCGCGGGGATCGACCGCGTAAATCGTCGTGTTGTACCGGTTCGCGAGCTCGTAGACGCGCCGGAGGTCGCCGAGCAGATCGGTCTGCAGGAAGAATTCCTGCGACTCCATGCGCGCCTGCCCTGGAGAGTTCGGCGCGATCGGATCGGGCCTCGGCCGCGGCTGATTTCCGCACGGAGAGCCGTTGCAGGTCGCGACCTGATCGATCATCTGATTCGGGAGCGTGTTGGTGTAGCCCTCGCTGATGAGGATGATCGCCTTACGCCGCTCGGTCATCCCGCCAAGGCGAACGATCAACGCCTTCAACGCGGTCAGCGTCACGTCGTTGCGGATGCGCTCCGCTTCGATCGTGGACACGTAATGCACGTAGTTTTCCTCGAACTGATTCATTGGCGTGTAGTCTAACTTCCGGCCCTTGAATCCGCGGATCCCGGTCGCCAGCTCTGTCCTATTGCGGTTCAGCCGGACGTCGTCAATCGACCAGAGGGGGTACATGATGCCCGCGAGGTCCATCGGGAACAGCTGCGTCTCGACAAACTGCGCGATGATCTCTCGTGCGCGCATGCTGTTGCCGAGGCGGACGTGGTAGTCGTCCAGGAAAATCGCGAACAGCCGGACATCGTCGCGCGCCGCCTCTGTTTGCTCGTCGATAATGTTGCGGACCTGACGCGGCGTCTCGGGAACGGCGTCGTAATTCTCGGCGATGTTGATCAGCTTGAAGGTCTGGATCGACTGAGGCTTGCCGTCCTCGGTCACTTCGAAGTCTTCCTGCTTCAAGTCGTTGACAGGGTTCCCCTGCCGATCGGTGACGATGACGTCGACGCGAACGACGTTGATGTCGGTACGGAAGATCGGGGTCTGGGCCGCGGGATCCGGTGGCGGCGGCTGCTGTTGTTGCGGCGGTGGCTGTTGTTCCGGCGGCGGCTTCTGGGCAGGGGCGTTCTGTGCACTCAGCCCGAGCGCCATAGGGGCGGCAATAACGGCCGCCAACGCAACGCGAAGCAGCCCCTTGTGCATTACCTCCGAATGATAACATCTCGCCCCGTGGAGAAAGCCGCAGAAAATCCCCCGCCGCTGACCCGTCTCACCGAGGACGAGCGCCTGTTTCGGGGGAGCGTCCTCGAGTTTGCCCATCGCGAGATTCGTCCGCTGGTCCGGGAGATGGACGACCAGGCCAGGATGTCGCCCGGTCTCGTCAAGCGGCTGTTCGAGCTGGGCCTGATGGGCATCGAGATTCCGGATGCGCACGGGGGCGCGGCGGGACGCTTCTTTCACTCCGTGCTGGCCGTCGAAGCGCTCTCCAGCGTCGATCCTTCGGTGGGTGTCCTCGTCGACGTGCAGAACACGCTGGTCATCAACGCCCTTCTGCGCTGGGGGTCGGACCAGCAGCAGGCACAATATCTGCCCCGGCTCGCCGGCCGCACGGTCGGCGCGTACGCCCTGTCCGAGGCGGGGTCAGGGAGCGACGCGTTCGCGCTCACGACGCGCGCGGTGGAGGCGGGGGGCGATTTCACCCTGACCGGCCGCAAGCTCTGGATCACCAACGCCGCCGAAGCCGACCTGTTCATCGTGTTCGCCACCGTCAACCAGGAGGCGGGCTATCGCGGCATCACCGCGTTTCTCATCGAACGCGGTTTTGCGGGCTTCTCGGTGGGCAAGAAGGAAGACAAGCTCGGCATCCGCGCGAGCAGCACGTGCGAGTTGTTGCTCGAAGATTGCCGCGTGCCGCGCGCCAACGTGCTCGGCGAGGTCGGGCGCGGCTACAAGGTGGCCATCGAAACGCTCAACGAGGGCCGCATCGGCATCGGCGCGCAGATGATCGGGCTGGCACAGGGCGCGCTCGACCATACCCTCGCGTACACCAAAGAGCGCAAGCAGTTCGGCAAGGCGATTGCCGATTTCCAGGGCGTGCAGTTCCAGCTCGCCCGCGCCGCGACCGAGCTCGAAGCCGCCCGCCTGCTTGTCTACAACGCGGCGCGGCTACGCGACAACGGCGAACCGTTTCTCACACCGGCCGCGATGTGCAAGCTGTTCGCGTCCGAGGCGGCCGAGCACGTCAGCTCGCTGGCCGTGCAGCTGTTCGGGGGCTACGGCTACGTCAAGGACTACCCGGTCGAGAAGCTGTATCGCGACGCGAAGATCGGGCAGATTTACGAGGGAACGTCCAACCTGCAGTTGCAGACGATCGCGAAGCAGATACTAGGATCTTAGGGGTTCGTGGAGTTCGTCGGGTTCGTGGAGTTCGTTGGGTTCGCACGGTTCGTGCAACCTCGGGCAATCGGGTGACCGTTGCTGCAGCGCGAAGCCGTGCGGAGGCGCCGACTCGGAAAGCCCGACCGCGCGAGAAGCCCGAGGGCACCGAGCGAGGCCGAAGTGCGAAGTCAGTGTCCTCGCGTCGCGCGGCCAGTGGCGGCATCGCAGCGCGGGCCGGCGCCGTCGCTTCGGATTCGCGGTGCAGTAACGGTCACCCGATTGCCAGACGGTGACGATCTACATTGGCGAACTGGCCGGTGTCGATGGGGTTGACCGAGCCGTGGCGGAGGCCGTCGGCGACGAAGATGATGGTGTTCGGCGGCTTCGGCGCGTCCTGCGCAAAAACAACGGCGAGCGCAAAAGGAACCAGAGCGAGCCCGCGCAAGAGCTACCCCCCGGTAAGTCGGTCGAAGATGGGCCTGAGCCGCGAGACGGTTGCCGCAAGATCTTCCGGCAGCACCCGCGTCTCCGCCACCGCCGTCATGAAGTTGGTGTCGCCGGACCACCGCGGCACGAAATGCACGTGAAGGTGGTTCTCGATACCGGCGCCCGCCGCCTTGCCGAGGTTGATCCCCACGTTGATGCCGTGCGGGTGGTACGCCTCGTTGAGCGCCATTTCCGAAAGACGCACCAGCCGCATCATCTCCGCCTGCTCGTCGGGTCTGAGCGCTTCGAGCGTAGAAAGATGCCGGTTGGGAACGACCATCAGGTGGCCGTTGTTATAGGGGTAAAGATTGAGGATGACGTAACAGTGCTGACCGCGAAAGAGCACCAGGTCGGCCTGCTGGCCCGACTGGGCATTGCAGAAGACGCACTCGGTCGGCGGAACGGAAGCGGCAGTCACGTAACTGAGGCGCCAAGGGGCCCAGAGGCGATCCATACATTCGCAGATTGGAAGAATGGGAGACTGGCAGATTAGGAAGTTCGGGGCTCGCGTAATCTCACAATCTGCCCATCTACCAATCTGCCAATTTCAGTGGTGCCCTACGCTTGTGGCGGTTCCTGATTGATCAGCTCTTTCAGCTCTTTCCCAGGCTTGAAGTACGGCACCTTCTTCGGCGGCACGTCCACCTTGTCGCCGGTCTTGGGATTGCGCCCCTTCCGGGGTTCGCGCCGGCGCAGGCGGAAGCTGCCGAACCCTCGCAGCTCGATCTTCTCGCCGCGATGGAGGGCGGTGATGATGCTGCGGAAGACCGTATCGACGATGACCTCGGAGTGTTTCTTCGTAAGGTCAGAGACCCGTGAAACCTCTTCCACGAGCTCGGCTTTCGTCATGCTCCCGCCGAGAGCCGAAGAAGCATCCTGAGCGTGATCGTGATCGTGATCGTCCATTTTTTGTCGCGCCCCGCTCTAATTCCGTGCTTTGAAGTGATCGCCGAGCGTTGCTTCGCCGGTGCCGGCCTTCTCCGCGTACTCTTCCCAGTCGGACCGGAACTCGTCGGACTTCAGCGCGCGAATGCTGAGGCCGATCTTCCGCTCAGACGGGACGAGCTTGATGATCTTCATCGGGTAGTTCTCGCCGACGGTCAGCTCGATCTTCTCGCCACCCTTCGTATCGTCCAGTTCCGACACGTGGATGAGCCCCTCGATGCCTTCGTCGAGCTCGACGAACGCGCCGAAGTTCGTCACGCGCACCACCTTGCCCTCGATGGTCTGTCCGACCTGACGGCGCGAGAAGAAGTCGTCCCAGATATCGGTTGCAAGCTGCTTCAAGCCGAGCGACAACCGCTGGTTTTCGGCGTCGATGTTGAGCACCATCGCGTCGACCTTGTCGCCCTTCTTCAGCACTTCTGAAGGGTGCTTGATTCGCTTGCTCCACGACATGTCCGAGATGTGGATCAGCCCGTCGATGTCGTCCTCGACCTCGACGAACGCGCCGAACTCGGTGAGGTTGCGCACCTTGCCGACGATCTTCGAGCCCACCGGATACTTCTCGGCCAGCTCGTGCCAGGGGTTGGTCTCGACCTGCTTGAGGCCGAGCGAAATGCGCCGCGCCGTCGCGTCGACGCCGAGCACCATCGCGTCGACGCTGTCGCCGACGTTCAGGATCTTCGACGGATGCTTGACGCGCTTGCTCCACGACATCTCGGATACGTGGATGAGCCCTTCGACGCCCGGCTCGAGCTCGATGAACGCGCCGTAGTCGGTCAGGCTGACGACCTTGCCCGACATCCGCGCCCCGACCGGGTAGCGGTCCGACACGTTCGACCACGGATCGTTGACGAGCTGCTTGTGTCCCAGCGAGACGCGCTCGGTCGCCGGATCGTACTTGAGCACGATGACGTCGATCTCGTCGTTCACCTTGAAGAGCTCGGACGGATGGCCGACGCGGCCCCACGACATGTCGGTGATGTGCAGCAGGCCGTCGATGCCGCCGAGGTCGATGAACGCACCGTAATCGGTGATGTTCTTGACGATGCCCTTCAGCACCTTGCCTTCGGCCAGCGTATGCAGCGTGTGCTTCTTCTTCTCGGCGTTCTCCTCCTCGAGGAGAACCTTGCGCGAGAGCACGATGTTGCCGCGCTTCTTGTTGACCTTGATGACCCGCATGCGCAGTTCCTGGCCGCGCAGCGCGTCGAGATTGCGGACCGGCCGCACGTCGATCTGCGAACCCGGCAGGAACGCGCGCACGCCGATGTCCACCGCGAGGCCGCCCTTGATGCGCTCGATGACGCGGCCGATGACGACCTTGCGTTCGGCATAGGCCTTCTCGACCTCGTCCCAGATCTTCATCTTCTCGGCTTTTTCGCGCGAGAGCACGACGTAGCCGTCGCGATCTTCCGTGCGCTCGAGCAGCACGTCGACCGTGTCGCCGGGCTGCACGGTCACTTCGCCGCGCTCGTCGAGAAATTCATCGACGCCGATGATGCCTTCTGATTTGTAGCCGATGTCGACGATAACTTCCGACGGCGTGACTTTGAGCACGGTGCCCTTCATCACCTCGCCTTCCGCGATGTTGCGGAAGCTGTTATCGTAGATGTCGAGCATCCGGGAGAATTCCTGGGGGTCGACATCCTCATCTTTAAAGGGGGTGAGAACACCTCCCCGCGCCTGGGCTTTGCCGCCCGCGCGAGGGGCCGATCCGGCGCCCTCCGGGACTGCTGCTTTCTGAGTGCGCTCGTCGTCCACGTTCACCATGCCTTACAAATCCTCCTCAAATCGATCGATTGCCGGTAAGGTATGGAGACCGGCGCCCCGAGTTTCGCGTCCGCGCGCCCGCGCGCGTGGCGCCCGGGCGGGCGTCGACGCTCTGCAGCGACTGCTGAATCGCGATAAGCAATAGAGTGTAGGTAGTTTATGGGTAAACTGTCAAGGATGCCTCGGACCGGACAGCGGGTCGTTGAGGGGCTGAAAGGATGCGGGTAAATGGCGAAGCGCAAAGCGGCGGCACCCAGACGCAAGGCCGCCCGCAAACCCACCAGGAAAGCCGTTCGTAAAGCGTCGAAGCCGGCGGCGAAACGCACGGCGCGCAAGGCCGCCCGGGCTGCTCGACCTGCGCCGCGACGTGCGGCTAAATCCGCCGCGAAGAAGGCCACCAGGGTCGTCAAAGCCGCCGCGCCGAAGGCCCGCCCGAAGTCCAGCGCTCCGGTCCGGAAGCTCAGCGCTCCCGTCCGGCCGAAGCCCGCCGCACTATCGCGCGAACGCCGGCAATTGCGGGAAGAGGATATGGTGCCGACGCCCCCGTCCACCCTCGACTTCAGCCCGAAGGCGTCGTCGGCCGTGACCGGCCAGAATCACTACAACCAGAAGAAGCGCGAACACACCGAAGGCGGATCGGCCCTCACGGGCGGCGATATCGATGCCGACTGGAACGACGCCTACTCGAGCGGCGAAGAGACGCCCAGCGGCGACATGCCGACACCGGATCAGGATGTCGTCGAGGAAATCGGGCGGGCGCTGGGCGTCGAGTACGAGGATGCCGAAGAGCTGAAGGGCGCCGACAAGATTGAAAATCGCGACCGCCATCGCTGGGAGTACGACCCTGCCAGCGCCGAGGACTACCGCGACCGAAACCGGCGCGACGACGACTGACCGCCCGGGCCGGACCGAGTCGACGAGCGCCGGCCGTTACGCTCGAGCGCCGCTCACCTGCTGGATGATCTCGAGCACGCGCTCGACCGTTTCTTCGATCGACAGCGTCGTCGTATCGACCTTGACCGCGTCGGGGGCGATCTTGAGCGGCGAGGTGGCTCGCGTCCGATCGGATCGATCGCGCGCTTCCAGCTCGCTGGCCACATCAGAGGCGGCGGCCGCGCGGCTCAGCCCATGGGCGGGATCGGCCGCCCGCCGCCGGGCGCGCTCTTCGGGAGAGGCATCCAGGTAGATTTTCACGTCGGCGTTCGGAAACACCACCGACCCGATATCGCGGCCTTCCATCACCACGCCGCCGCCATGCCCCTCTTTCCTCTGTCGAGCCACCAGCGCGGCCCGCACTTTCGGCAATCGCGCGGTGGCGGCCGAGGCGCGATCGATCTCCGGCGTGCGGATGGAGGTCGTGACGTCGTACCCGTCGATGACGACCAGGCCGTATGCCACCGTGAGCGCCGCGTGCTCCGCCACCTCTGCCACCGCGTCCTCGTCATCGAGATTCAGCCGATCGTGAACGGCCTTCCATGCGACCGCGCGATACATGGCGCCGGTGTCGACATGCCGGTAGTTGAGGCGTTTCGCGAGCTCGCGGGCGACGGTGCCCTTGCCGGCCCCGGACGGGCCATCGATAGCGACAATCAGACGGGGATCGGACACAACGTCGAGTATATCCGACGTGTTCACTTGACCGCGGTCCGCGTCGCGATGGCCTTCTGAATCGCGGCCACGGTAATCGACGCGCGGTAGTCGGCGAGCTTGCGGCCGTTCTCGAGGACCGCCCGAATCGATCCCATCTCGACGCCGTTGATGCTGAACTTTCCAACCTTGATTCGTTGTTCGGCGCGAATGTGTTTCGGATCGACGAGCGCGACGAGCGCCTCGTAGTGATAGTCGTCGTGCAGGCCGGCGCGGGCGGCCGACTGCACGTCGGGCTTCTGGAAGATGCCGATTTTCTTCAGGTACTCGAAGCTCCACATGTCCTGCGTGTAGTACTCGGTGATGAAGTGGACGCGCGCGTCCGACGCAGGCCATTTCGCGCTCAGCTCCGCGGCGACGGCCTGCATGCCCTTCTGGTTGCCGCCGCTGTCGCCGAGGAGCACGATGTCCTTGAATCCGTGCGTCTTCAGGCTGGCACAGATGTCGCGAAGCAGCGCGCGGAAGGTGTCTTCGGTGAGGCTGATGGTCCCCGCGTACTGCATGTGTCCCGTCGCCGGCGCGTAGTCGCCTTCGGGGACGAACGCGACGATCGGCGCGACGAGCGCGTTGCCGAGCTTGCGCGCGATCGCGTCGGTCGTCGCCCGCAGCACGAAGTTGTGCTTGCCGGTCGCCGTATACGGCCCGTTCTGCTCGACGCCTCCGGTGCCGACGATGACCGTCGTCTTGCCCGCGCGAATCGCGTCGCGCACTTCCATGAAGGTCATCTCGTCGATGAAGAGCGTGTCGGCGGCCGGAATCGGGCGCGGCTCGTTCGCATCCTGCGTACCTTGCGCGGAGGCTGACGCTGCCGCCGCAAGCACCAGCGCGCCGATGGCGATTCGACTCTTCGTCAGAGCGGAGAAACGACGCATGTCAACCTCCGGGTCAAATGGGAAGTGATTGGCAGGAACGGCACTCTACACTAAGATGCGGCCCGATGAGAACAAGGCGAGGGGACCCGTGAAAGGCGGCATCGTGTTCATTGGTTCCTCGAGCATCCGTCGCTGGACGAACCTCGCGGAGTCGTTTCCCGATCCGCGGTTGAAGTAAAGGACGAGCGCCGGATGCAGGTTCGCTTGCAGAAAATCATTTCAGCGGCCGGCATCGCCTCGCGCCGCGCCGCCGAACGGCTGATTCAAGAAGGCCGCGTGTCGGTCAACGGCGCCACCGTGACCGAGCTCGGGACCAAGGCCGATCCCGACAGCGACGACATTCGCGTGGACGAGCGGCGCGTGAAACGCCCCGAGCGGCATCGCTATTTCCTTCTCAACAAGCCGCGTGGGTATGTCACGACGCGCTCGGATCCGGAACAGCGGCCGACCGTGCTCGATCTGCTGAAAGGTGTGCGGGAGTACGTCTACCCCGTCGGGCGGCTCGACTTCGATTCGGAAGGGCTGCTGATTCTCACCAACGACGGCGACCTCGCCGCGACGCTGACGCATCCGCGGCACGAGGTCGAGCGGGTGTATGAAGCGCGGGTGCTCGGCGTGCCCGACGAGCACGACCTCGATCGCCTGCGCCGCGGCCTCGTCATCGACGGCCGGCGCACCAGTCCTGCGCAGATCGATCTGGTCACCGAGCGCAGGGCCGTGACGTCCAGGAAGGACGACACGTCAATCCTCCGCGTGACGATTCACGAAGGGCGCACACGCCAGGTCCGCAAGATGGGCGACGCCATCGGTCATCCGGTGCGCACGCTCAAGCGGGTCCGCATCGGACCGATCGCCGACAGGAATTTGAAGCTGGGGACTTACAGGGAGCTGACGCCGGACGAAGTGAAGCGGCTGAAGACGTCGGCGCGGCACGAAGCCGGGAGCCGGAAGCCAGGAGTCGGAAGCCGAAAAGGAGTGTGAATGATGGTCATCAAGCGTGTCGGGCCACTGTCCTGTGCGAAGCTCAGCGGGACGCTCTACGCTCTCATTGGACTTCTCGTCGGCGGCATCTTCTCCATGATCGCCATGGCCGGTGGAGCCGCCTCTGACAACACATTTGGCCGGGGATTCGGGGCGGCGATTGGCGTGGGAGCGATTGTGCTCTTCCCGCTCCTTTACGGATGCATGGGCTTTGTGGCCACGCTCATCGGTGCATGGCTGTACAACATCGTCGCCAGCATGGTGGGCGGTATCGAGCTGGACGTGCAATGAATTCGCAGATTGGCAGATTCGCAGATTGGTAGATTCCAGCGACCTACCAATTCAATCTGCCAATCTACCAATCTGCCACTCTACCAATTCTGCGTCAGTGGATCTTCTCGCCGGGCTCGACTTCCGTCGACATCGACGGGACTTCTTCGATCGGCGACAGCCCCTCGAGGTCGAGCTGCGGCTGTGACGGTCCCGACTGTGAGAGGCCGGCGGGGACTTCGAAGCCGAGCGCCTCGGCCATTTCTTCAATCTTCGGCAGGTCTGACAGGTCGCGCAGGCCGAACCGGATCAGGAACTCGCGCGTCGTCGCGTACATGAAGGGGCGCCCGACCACCGGCTTGCGTCCGACGATCTTCACGAGCTGGCGTTCGATGAGCGTGTTCACGACGCCCGCGGTGTTGACGCCGCGGATCTCGGTAATCTCGGGTGCGGTGACCGGCTGCTTGTAGGCGATGACGGCCAGCGTCTCCAGCGCCTGCACCGACAGCCGCTGGGTGGTCCGCTCGTGGAAGAGACGACGGACCCACTCGTGCAGCTCGGGACGCGTGACGATCTGGTACCCGCCGGCGACCTCGACCAGCTGAATGCCGCCCGGCCGATCGTAGTCGCGCTTCAACGCTTCGAGCGCCGCTTCCACATCCTCTTTCGGCTCGTTCTCGAGCAGCTTGAACAGCATCTTCGGTGTCAGCGGGTCTGGCGACGCGAAAATCAGCGCTTCGATAACGGGTTTCAGCTCGTCACTCATAGGGCAGTTTTCAGTTTTCAGTTTTCAGTTTTCAGTTTTCAGTTTCCAGATTCCAGATTCCAGATTCTAGTCTTTAGATTCTAGTTCTTAGTTCTTAGATTCCACATCCCCAATGGGCGTCGGTGCGTCCGCGGGGCGCGCGCGCTTGTAGACGCGGATCGGGCCGAAGGCCGAGGTCTGGAACACGCGGATCAGCTTCAGGCGAATCATCTCGAGCAGCGCCAGAAACGTCACGATCATCGCTCCGCGCGTGTCGTCCCGCGAGAACAGGTCTTCGAAGCCGCAGGCCTCTGTTTCCGACAGGAGCCCGAGCAGCTGCTCGATGCGTACCTCGACCGGGACCTCTTCTGGCGGCAGCAGCATTTTCGGGCGCTGCTTCGCCCGCTCGAGCACACCGCGAAACGCGGCGAGCAGGCTGAACAGATCGACTTCGATTTCCGGCTCGTACGCGTAGTCGTCGCCCGCGATCTCCGCGATGCGGCCGTCGGGACGTATCCACTGCGCACCGCGCAGCACGGCGCGCTCGTGCAGCAGCTCGGCCGCCGCCTTGAACTTCTGGTGTTCGAGCAACCGTCGAACCAGCGCTTCGCGCGGATCCTCTTCCGGCTCGCCGTCTTCGGCCGACTCGGGCCGCGGCAGCAGCATCTTCGACTTGATGTGAATCAGCGTCGCCGCCATGACCAGGAACTCGCCGACCGTGTCGAGATTCAGCTCCTTCATCATCTCGACGTATTCGAGGTACTGGCGCGTGATGAGCGCGATGGGAATGTCGTAGATGTTCACCTCGTGCTTCTTGATGAGGTGAATCAGCAGATCGAGCGGCCCCTCGAACGCATCGAGCTTCACCGAATACGCTTCGGGGGACGATTCGAAATCAGATGCTGGTGTCGAACGTTCGTTCATCTGTATGCGATCTTCATGGCGTCACGCACGCGCGCCATTGTCTGGGTCGCCACGGCCTGCGCGCGCCGGGAACCCTCCACGAGAATCTCATGGATTCGGTCCGGCCGCGACAGAAGTTCGCGGCGGCGTTCCCGCAGCGGCTCCAGTACACCGTTCAGGGCCCTGGCCAGCTTGTCCTTCACCTCGACGTCGCCGACTTTTCCCGCGCGGTAGCGGGCTTTCAGGTCGTCCACCTCCGCGGTGTCGGCATTGAACACATCGTGGTAGAGGAAAACCGGATTGCCCTCCACCGTGCCCGGAATATCGGCCCTGGTGCGCTTCGGATCGGTATACATCGAGCGCACTTTCTTCTTCACGGCGTCGGCGTCTTCGGAAAGAAGGATCGTGTTGCCGAGGCTCTTGCTCATCTTCTTGAAGCCGTCGAGCCCCGGGAGCCGCCCGACTTTCGTCAAGAGCGGCTTCGGCTCCACCAGTATGTCGCCATAGAAGCGGTTGAACCGGCGCACCACTTCGCGGGACAGCTCGAGATGCGGCACCTGATCTTCGCCGACGGGAATGAAATTGCCGTCGTAGAGAGCGACGTCGGCCGTCTGCAGCAGGGGATAGCCCAGAAACCCGACCGACGACAGGTCTTTGTCGCTCAACGACTCCTGCTGCTCTTTGTAGGTCGGCACCCGTTCGAGCCACGAGACCGGCGTCGTCATGCCGAGCAGCAGGAACAGCTCCGCGTGCTCGGGCACCATCGACTGCACGAAGAACGTGCTGCGCTCGGGATCGAGGCCGGCGGCAATCCAGTCGACCGCGTTCTCGTAGGCGTACTGCGTCACCTGGCTCGTGTCGGCGTAGTCGGTGGTCAGCGCGTGCCAGTCGGCCACGAAGTAGAAACAGTCGTACTGCTCCTGGAGCGCCACCCAGTTGTGCAGCGCGCCGACCAGGTGACCCAGATGCAGCTGTCCTGTCGGGCGCATGCCGGACACGACGCGTTTTCGAGGGGTCAGCGCAGCCACGAGAGAATCACATAATACGGTGGGCCGATGAGATCCCACAGCACGCCGGTCATCAGCAGGCCCATCAGAATCAGAAAGCCGTACTGATACATGAAAGCGAGCTTCATCGCCACCAGCGGCGGAAGCAGCGCCATCATGATCTGGCCGCCGTCGAGCGGCGGAATCGGCAGCATGTTGAAGACCGCGAGCAGCACATTGAGGGTCAGCGTTTTGTCGAGCAGATCGAGCCAGTTGCCGCCTTCCACCGCCCCGACTCGAATCGCGGCCGCCGCGGTAAAGGCAATGAGCAGATTGCTGATCGGTCCGGCAGCCGTGACAAGAATGGAATCGCGTCTCGGCCGTCTCAGATTGCGCGTGTTGACCGGTGTCGGCTTCGCCCAGCCGATGAGCGGCGCGCCAGATACCATCGCAAGCAGGGGCAGCAGCAGCGTGCCGATCGGATCCACGTGGACGACCGGATTCAACGACACGCGTCCGAGACGCTTCGCCGTGTCGTCACCCAGCTGGCTGGCCGACCACGCGTGCGCCGCCTCGTGAACCGTCAGCGAAAAAATCAGAACCAGGAGAGCAATGACGAGCGTGGGAATGTCGAGTGCCGGCAACAACGTCAGAGTATAACCGGAATCACATTGTTAGATTGGAGGGATTGCTGATTGGCGGAGTGTTGGCAGATGGTGGATTGGTGATTCGCAGAATACGCTCCTGCCATTGCATTATTGTTTTCCGGCGAAGTATCCCAGCACGGCGTCCGCCGTTTTCGCACCGACGACGGCCGTCAGCTCTTCGCGCGAGGCGCGGCGAACACCCGCCAGGCTGCCGAACGAGGTGAGCAGCGCCTTGCGGCGTCGTGGTCCAATGCCCGGCACGCTGTCGAGCTCCGATCGCAGGTCGCGCATCTTGCGCGCCGTTCGATGGAACGTCACGGCGAAACGATGCGCTTCGTCGCGAATCTGCTGGATCAGACGCAGCGCCGGGTCGTCTTTTGCAAACGCCACCGGCTCGTCGCGATCGCGGGTGACGACGAGCTCTTCCTTCTTCGCGATGCCCACGGCCACCAGATTCGCAAGTCCCAGGTGCTGAAGCGCCTCGTAGGCCGCCGACAGCTGCCCCTTGCCGCCGTCAATCAGCACGAGATCGGGAAACGGCCCGCCCTCTTCGAGCAGCTTGCGGTAACGTCGCGTGACGACTTCGTTCATCGCGGCGAAGTCGTCCGAGCCCGCGTGATTCGCCGGCGAGATGCGGTACTTGCGGTACTCCGCCTTGCGCATCCTGCCGTCCTCGCACACCACCATCGACGCGACGGTCTCACTGCCCTGAATCGTCGAGATGTCGAAGCATTCGATGCGCCGCGGAATCGCCGGCAGCGCGAGCGTGGATCGCAGCGTCTCGAGCGCGTCGTACTGCGACAACCCGGTATCGATCAGCCGGGCCTGGTAGGCGATGCGCGCGTTGCGGACGGCCAGATCGACCAGGCCGCGCTTCTCGCCCCGCTTCGGCACGACGACCTGCACGCGACGTCCCGCCTGTTCCGTCAGCCACGCTTCGAGGAGGTCGGCGTCCTCGGGCTGACTCGACAGGTGCACCTCGGCCGGTGCCGGTCGATCCTCATAGAACTGCTGCACCGAGGCTTGGAGGATTTCCGCCGCCGAGCCCGAAATCCCCTCGTTCGCGGCCAGCTCGACCCGTTCGAGCACGCGCCCGGCGCGCATGACGAAGACATGCACGACGGTGCCGGCCGGTCCCATGTGCAGGCCGAACGCGTCGCGATCGCCCATGCGCACGGTCGCGATCTTCTGCTGACGATCTCGGAGGGTCTGGATGGTTCGTGCGGCGTCCCTGAGGTGTGCCGCCTCCTCGAACCGTTCCGCGGCCGAGGCCTCGTTCATCGACTCGGTGAGCCGCTCGACGAGCTCTTCGTTCTTGCCCTCGAAGAACAGCTGCGTCCGCTCGACGGCTTCGTGATACGCCGATTGTGTGCAGATCGCCGACACGCACGGCGCCAGGCAGCGCTTGATGTCGTACTCGAGGCACGGGCGGTCGCGGTTGCCGGTGATCACCTCGTTGCACGATCGAATCCCGAACAGCCGGTGCGTCAGCCCCATCGTCCGGCGCGCGAGCGAGGCGGGCATGAACGGGCCGGCATAGTACGTGCCATCGCGCTCGACGCTTCTGGCGACCAGCACGCGCGGGAACGGCTCGTTGGTGGTCAACTGCAGGTACGGATAGTTCTTGTCGTCGCGCAGCCGCACGTTGTACCGCGGCGCCCGCTCCTTGACGAGGTGGTTCTCGAGCGCGAGCGCCTCGACGACCGAATCGGTGACGATCACCTCGATGCTGGCGGCCTCGTCGAGCAGCGCGTCGGTCTTGGGATGCGTGCCGCGGGCGCCCAGATAGCTCCGAACGCGGTCGCGCAGCGACCGCGCCTTCCCTATGTAGATGGTCTCGCCTGTCTCGTTTGAGAACAGATACACCCCTGGCTGCTCGGGCAGGTGTGCGATCTGACTCTTGAGGTTCTGGACGGGCATACAGTACTATCTCGAAACTCGTTGTGCTGTGGAACCCTTCATTATACTCGCGTGATCAGGACGCCCGCGCCCAGGCTCGACCCGGGGAGGCCGACGCGCCGGCGCCCGAGCCAGGTAAAAAGCTGACGTTCACCGGCGCCATCGGGATCATCTGCATGTTCCCGCTGCGCGCGGTCATTCGCGTCAGCGTGGCGCTCGGCATCTCGCCGAATACGCTGACGCTCATCGGCGTGCTCATCAACTGCACCGCCGCCCTGGGGCTCGCCATCAACCAGTTCGTGCTGTCCGGCCTCATCATGATCTGCGCGAACATCTTCGATTTCATCGACGGCAAGGTCGCGCACATCACCGGACGGCAATCGGAATTCGGCGCGTTCTGGGACTCCACGCTCGATCGCTTTTCCGATCTCGCGCTCTTCACCGGCCTCATCTGGCTCTATGCCAGGCTGGGCCGCAACGACTACGTGCTCATCACGACGCTGACGCTGATTTTCTCGATCATGACGAGCTACGCGCGGGCGCGCGCCGAGTGCCTCATCGAGAAGTGCAAGGTGGGTTTCATGGAGCGGCCCGAACGCATCGTGCTGTTCATGATCGGCGCCTTCACCAACCGGATGGCCGCGGTGCTCTGGGTGATCCTCGTGCTGTCGATTCTGTCGGTGGCCAACCGCATCCACTACACGTATCTGATCCTCAACAACAGACCGATGCCGTCGACCAGCGGGCTGAGGGGCCTTTTCAACCGCGCCTTCTTCTGGCGCGACGAGCGGACGACGGTGCCGTACGACCTCTGGGTCGTGGCCATCCTCGCGTTCGTGTGGCTCACACCACCCGACTGGCTGAACGATCCCACTGCCGCCGGACAGCCCGGGCTACTGCAGTGGATTCTGTCGAAGATCTAGCGCGATCAGAATCTTGTCGGGGTTCACGCTGCCGGGAGGCCTCCGCTCCTGGGCCACGCGCTGCGCCAGATACTGCAGGATGGCGTTGACCGGCGTCGCCACGCCGTGGAGCCGGCCAAGCCGCACGATTTCGCCGTTCAGGTAGTCGGTCTCGATCGTGCCCAGCCGCCGCTCGAGGCTCTGCCACGACGAACCTCCGCGCCGCTCGACGCCGTCGATCGTGCGGGTCGTCACGTCCTTTTCCAGGCGCGCCGCATCTTCCTCGTCGTCAGCCACGTGCCCGATGCCCGCGGCGGCGAAACACTCCTCCGCCTCGCGCCTCGCCCGTTGCGCCAGCCCGCTGCCGCGCGCCGCGGTCCCGCACAGCGCTTCGACGGCATTGCCGAGATTCGACAGCAGCTTGCGGTACTTCCACCGCATGATGTCGGGCTTCGACTCCGAGTAGAACGACGAGGCACGCAGCGCGGCAGCGACCGTGTCGGTCAGCGCGTCCGATCCGTTCGGATACCGGCCCAGATGGAGGATGCCGCTCTTGGGTGTGCACCAGACCTTGATGAAGCCGGGCGTCAGGTAGTCTGTCGGGCACCACACGAAGACGCCGTACACGTTGGCAAATCGCTCGCTGGCCATCCGTTCGTTCGCCACGCCGTTCTGGACGCAGAAGATCGGAAGGTGGGGCGGCGCCGCCGCCGCGAGCGCATCGAGCGCGGCCGGCGTGTCCTGGGTCTTGGTGGCCAACAGCAGGACGTCGTCGCTGGTCCACGAGATCGCGGCCGGCCGATCGACAACCGGAACGGTCAGCGTAATGGTTTCGTCTGGAGATTGGAGCCGGAGGCCGTGATCGCGAATCGCCTCGTAGTGCGCGCCACGGGCAATCAGCAACGTGGAGTGGCCGTGCTGGGCGAGCCGGCCGCCCACGGTTCCGCCCACGGCGCCGGCACCGAGGATGACGAAGCGCATGGCGATCGCAAATAGAATCTAAAATCTGGAATCTAAAAACTAGAATCTAAGAACCGCTTTCTAGATTCTAGATTCTAGTTTTCAGATTCTAGATTCCATCAGGCTCTTCTCCGCTTTGCCTCTGGCTTTCCTGCCGCCACCGCAGCCTTCTTTTCTTTCAGATCTGCCTTCGCCGACGGTTTCTTGTTCGCGCTCACCGTGTCGAGGCTCTTTCGCAGGGCCTCCATCAGGTTCACGACCTTCGGTGGCATCTCGACGGCCGGCGCCACGACCTCTTCGCCCGCGATCTTGGCCTCGATGATCTTCTGCAGCCCTTCGCGGTACTCGTCGTGATACTCGCTCAGGTCGAGCTTCTTCTCGAAGGTGCCGATCACCTGTTTGGCCAGCTGCACCTCCTGCGGCTTCACCTTGGTCGGAATCGCATCGAGCTCCTCGATGCCGTCCGTGCTGCGCAGTTCGGCGGTGTGATGCAGCGTGTACATCACCAGCCCCTTGTCGCCGGGCCTGACGGCGACGAGATATTCGCGGCCGTAGAGCGCCAGCTTGCCCACGCCGAGCTTGCCCTTCATGCCTTCTCGGAACACGGCAAACGCATCGGCGGCCACCTGGCCGTCGGGGGCGAGATAGTACGTGCGATCGACGTACATCGGATCGAGCGCGCTCGCGTCGTCGAACTGCACGAGATCGATCACCCGCGTGGAGGCCGGCCGGACCTTCTCGATGTCGTCCTCCGACACCACCACGTAGCGGCCCTTCTCGAACTCGTAGCCTTTCACCAGCTCGGTATTGGCGACCTCTTTGTTACAGGTCGGGCACCAGCGCTTCTGCTGGATGCGTGTCTGGCATTCGCCATGGAGCTGGTTGAACGACACCGCCGCGCTCGACTCGGTCGCCGGGAACACCTTGATGGGGATGTTCACCAGGCTGACCTTCAGGAATCCTTTCCAGGTGGCTCGTGCTGCCATATACCTTCCTAGCTAGTAGGTTGTAGGTGGTAGGTAGTGGGCTCGCGGCATCGCTGACCGACAGCCCCCTACAGACTATCAGCTATCCCCCACACGCTACCACCCACGCTACCACCTACCACCTACCACCTGCCCCATCACACGTCATCCCGTTCATCGCGAACGCCCAACTCGAGGCCCGTGTGCAGGAGCTGTATATCGTGGGCCGCGATTTTGTCGCGCAGCAGCCGTCTGGCGGCGGCGTAGTGAATGCCCGGAACGACCAGCCGCCGGGCCAGGTTTCTCAGCCGCGAGACGATGACAAGCGCAATCTCCTCGCCTTCCCGCCACGACACGGCGCCGATCTTCCAGTACGGGACGAAGCCGTTCTCCGACCAGATGCCGTCCGCGTAAAAGCCGCGGCCGATGCGCCGGCTCAGCGGCACGAGATAGCCGTAGTAGAGAAACATCATGCCGATGCCAAACAACTGCGGCGCCGGACGTTTCAGGACGAGGAGGTCGTACACCAGCAGGAAGCCGAGGATGACGCCGAGCGCGAGCTGCAGGCCGTAGTAGCGGGGCTTGGGACCGCGCCAGGTGAGCAGGGCCGACGAACGCCGGCGCAGAAACCAGAGCGCGTCCACACCAGCGCGCACGTTGGCCACCAGAAATCCGAGTCCGAGGATCAGCAGGATCTGCGGTGTGTACTCTGCGCCGCGCATGAAGGGATTACGTTTCGCGCTTGGTCTCGGCCTTCGCCGCGGGAGAGCCGGCCAGCGTGGGGTCGAAGCACTTCCGGCAGCGGGCTTCGTAGGTCCCGCCGGCGCCCAGCAGCAGCCGCTCGTCGCTCGCCACCAGACGCTGCGTATGGCTGGCGGGGTTGCCGCACACCATGCAGATGGCGTGGGTCTTCGTGACGTACTCCGCGATCGCCATCATGATCGGCATGGGCTCGAACGGCCGCCCCAGGTAATCGGTATCGAGTCCCGCCACGACCACCCGCTTGCCGGCGCCGGCGAGACGCGTACAGGCGTCGGGCAAGTCCTTGTCGAAGAACTGCGCTTCGTCGATGCCCACGACCTCGGTGTCGTCGTTGACGAGCCGCAGCAGCTCGGCCGAGCTGCCGACGTTGACGCCCTGAATGCGCATCTCGCTGTGGGAGACGATCTCGGCCTCGGCGAACCGGTTGTCGAACGCGGGCTTGAAGATCTGCACCCTCTGTCGCGCGATCTGCGCGCGGCGGAGCCGGCGGATGAGCTCTTCGCTCTTGCCGCTGAACATGCTGCCGGTGATGACTTCGATCCAGCCGTGGGTTGGGTTTCGGTGTGGAACGTCCATATGGTGATACCTGTCAGGGCAGATGGCAGAGAGCAGATGGTCAGACGGGTATCTCTCGTGCCATCGGCCATCAGCCATTTGCCTTGACGAGCCTTAGACTCGTGACTGGTATTCGCCGGTTTCGGTATTGACACGAATCCGGTCGCCGATGTTGATGAAGGGAGGCACCTGCACGACCAGTCCGGTTTCGGTGCGCGCGGGCTTCACCTGCGCGCTGGCGGTCGCGCCCTTGATGCCGGGAACGGTGTCTTCGACGCGCAGGTCGACGGTCACGGGCAGGTCGATGCCCACCGGCTCGGATCCGTAGAACTCCACCTTGATGATCGAGTCCGGCAGGATGTAGTTGACCGCGTCGCCGAGCACCTCGCGATCGATGTGAAGCTGCTCGAACGATTCCGTGTTCATGAAGTGGAACGCATCGCCGTCGCTGTAGAGGTACTGCATGTCGTGTTCGTCGAGGATGGCACGCTCGATGTCCTCTTCAGCGCGGAACTTGTGATCGACCAGCGAGTTCGTCCGGATATTGCGCGCCCGGCACTGCACGAACCCCCGCTTGTTGCCCGGGGTCAGATGATGCAGTTCCAGGATGCGCAGCAGATCGTCTCCAATCTTGATGAGATTGCCCTTGCGCAGTCGAGTCGCCTGTATCGAGGCCATAGCAGACCATCGTACCCAACTTCGCGAAGGCCCGTCAAACATGCTACGATGCGAAACAGTCGATGAAACGGGCCTCGATCGGCATCGCGCTCCTCGTTTCAGGCTTTCTGGCCGGTCTCGTCCTCACCGGCCGTCTGCGATCGGCAGAAGAGTCCACGGCGCAGACCACCGCATCCCGGACAGCTCCAGCCACTCCGACGGTTTCGATGCCGCCCGCGGTCGCGACGACCACCGGCGGCCTGCCGGATCTCACCGTCATCGCCGCACAGGCCGTGAGGGGCGTCGTCAATATTTCGTCCGAGCAGGTGGTGCGCCGGCCGAACTCTCCCCTTTCCAACGATCCGTTCTTCGAATATTTCTTCGGCGCGAACCAGGATCTGTTCGGCTCGCGCAATCAGCTCGCGCGCAGCCTCGGATCGGGCGTGCTGATTTCCGATGACGGGTACATCGTGACCAACAGTCACGTGATTGGCAGCGAGAAGGCCGACGTGACCGTGGCGTTCTCCGACAAGCACGAGGCGCCGGCGAGAATCATCGGCATCGACAAGGTCACGGACCTGGCGCTCGTCAAAGTGGCCAAACCCGGGCAACCGCCGTTGAAATGGGGCGACTCGTCACAGGCCAAGGTGGCCGAATGGGTGCTCGCGATCGGCAGCCCCTATCAGTTGAGCCACAGCGTCTCGCTCGGCATCATCAGCGCGCTGGGGCGCAAGAACCTGGGCTTCTCGGAGTACGAGGACTTCATCCAGACCGATGCCGCGATCAATCAGGGCAACTCGGGGGGCGCGCTCGTGAACGCGCGCGGAGAGTTGATCGGCATCAACACCGGCATCTTCAGCTCCGCCGAAAACGGAGGCTCGGTCGGCATCGGGTTCGCCATCCCGAGCAGTCTGGCGCGCCGGATCATCGGCGAAATCATCGAGCACGGCGTCGTCCGCCGCGGATCGCTCGGCCGGATGACCATGTACCCGCTTACGACCCAGATGGCCGCGCAGCTTGGCGTGCACGAGACGGCCGGCGCGTTCATCGATCAGATTGACAGACGCTCTCCGGCATACCAGGCCGGACTCGATGCCGGCGACACCGTCATCTCGTTCAACGGCGTGGCCGTCACCGATCCGAAGCATCTGATCCAGCTCGTCTCCGACGCGCCGATCGGCTCAACGGCCACGGTCGTCGTCTTTCGCGAAGGCCGTCGCGTGACGCTGAAGCTCCCGATCCTCCAGCGCGCAAACTAGTCCCGCAATCTTCCAATCTCCCCATCTGCCAATCTTCCAATTTTCTTGCCCGATACGCACAGCATGCCCTTCGGCATAGCAGCGCCAATGGCGCTCGGTGCCCACTGAAATCCCGATACGCGGGCTCCAGGAGATGTCGTCGATGCGATGGCCTCGATCTTCGATGAACAACTTGTCACCGAGGAGGTCGATGCCGGTGTCCTTCAGCGTGATGCCCAGCGCATGGGTGACGTTGCCGGGTCCGCGGCAGAGTGCGTGATCGGCAATCCGCGTCACGCGCTTCTTGTGACGCGACGTGCGCGATCGAGTGCGCCGCCGGCGCATCAGCGGTATGCCGTCCAGCGGTTCGAGCGCTCGAATCAGAATCGCCGCGGGCGACGCTTCCGGCTCGGTCACCACGTTGACGAGCGGATGAACGCCGTAGTTGAGATACACGTAGGCATGGCCGGGTGGACCGTACATCGGCGCGTTGCGTCTGGTCGGCCCTGGCGCCGCGTGGCACGCGGGATCGGATTCGCCGACGTACGCTTCGACTTCGACGATGATGCCCGAGGTGACGCCCGAGGAGGTGCGATGCACGAGCACTTTGCCGACGAGATCGGGCGCGACGACCAGCGTCGGCCTGGCGTAGAACGCGCGCGGCAGGGGCACTACAGTCTGAGGCGCTCGAGCGCGCGCTCGACCGCGAGCACCACGTCGGGGTCGGGCGCTCTGGCCGCTTGTGCGAGGGCCGGCACCACGGTCGCATCGCCCGAGAATCCGAGGATGTCGGCTATCAAGCGGCGCACCTCTGGATCCGGGTCGCTCAGTGATGCGGCAAGGGTCGGAGCCATCACCGGCGCGAGATCGAGGAGATAGCGAACGGCCGCCGGTTTCAGCGTGTCATTCCGCAGCGCGGCGACGATGTGATCGGGCGTGCTTCCGGACGCGCCGAGCTTGAGCGTCGCGTACTGCAGCGCCAGGAGCACGCCGGCGGAGCGCTCGTTCTGCCCCATCTGTTGCAACGTCGGCAGCGCGTCGCGGGCGTTGGCGCGCGCCAGACCTTCGATGGCCAGCGTGCGCACGCCGATATTCGAGCTCGTGAGCAGTTCTTCCAACGTCGAGACCGACGCGGCATGGCCGATACCCGCGAGACCTTCAAGGGCGGCCTGTGCGTCGGGTCCCTTCTGGTGGTAGCTCAACTGGTCCATCAACGCCTGGACCGCGTTCGGATACTGCAGGCGGCCGAGTGCCCGCATCGCGGCGCGCCGTACGGGCGCTTCCCGGGAGTTGATGTTTTCAATCAGCGCGTTTCCGAGCGGATCGCAGCCGGTACGATCGGCCTTCGGGCGGACCGGACAGGCAACCGGCGCGAGCAATGCCGCCAGCCCGATGGCCTCGGACCTGACCTGGGCATTGCGATCGCTCAGCGCAATGACGAGTCCCGCCGGCACCGACGGAGGAACCCGACGCGCCTTCAGCGCGAGCTGGCCCTCGGCGCCCACGTCGCCTGCCGCGGAATTCGTCCGCTGTTCGATGACAAAGCCCACCATCTTCTTGCGTGAAATCGGCCGAAGCGTGAAGAGCGACAGCTCGGCATCGATCGCCGCGAGCTGCACGCGATCGTCGGCGTCGGCGAGCGCGTCGCCAATCGGCGCCGCGGCTTCCTGGTAATCGGCGTCCTTCAGGATCTGGATCGTGCGCAGCCGCGTGGCGGCATCTTTGTGCTTGAGGCCGGCAGCCACCTCTTCGAAGGAGTACTGCTGAGCCGACACGGTCCGGCTGGCCACCTTCGCCAAGGCTACGGCGGCCAAGAAGCCGGACACTACGCACAGACAGCTTACGACCGCGACCGTTAAGCAACGTCTCATCGAGTCACTAATCCCAAATCCCTATTCCCTATTCCCTACTCTAAGCCCTCAGCCCTCAGCCCTCAGCCCTCAGCCCTATTCAAGCGCATAAGCATGCGATCTCCCACTCGCCAAGACCGGCTGGAGGAAATGTCCCGTGTACGACCCCGGCGCCTTGGCGATCTGTTCGGGTGTGCCGGTGGCGACGACACGGCCGCCCTCGTGTCCACCTTCCGGGCCGAGATCGATGATGTAGTCCGCGGTCTTCAGCACGTCGAGGTTGTGCTCGATGACCACCAGCGTGTGCCCTGCCTCCAGAAGTTTCTTGAACGCGGTCAACAGCTTCGCGATGTCGTCGAAGTGAAGACCGGTCGTCGGCTCGTCGAGCACGTAGAGGATGCGATCGCCCGTTCGCGACGACAGGTGCGAGGCAATCTTGATGCGCTGCGCCTCTCCGCCCGAGAGCGTCGTCGCCGGCTGGCCGAGCCGGAGATAGCCGAGCCCGATTTCGTCGAGCACCTGGAGGCGCCGCAGCACCTTCGGCGAGGTGCTGAAGAACGCGAGCGCTTCGCGCACGGTGAGGTCGAGCACCTGGTTGATGTTCTTGGCCCGGTGCCTCACCTCGAGAATCTGTGGCTTGAAGCGCCGGCCGTCGCACTGATCGCACGGCACGAACACGTCGGCGAGGAACTGCATCTCGACGCGCACCTCGCCTTCTCCCTGGCACGCTTCGCAGCGCCCGCCCGGCACGTTGAACGAGAAGTGGCTCGCCGTCAGCCCGCGCGACTTCGCGTCCTTGGTGGCCGCGAAAGATCTCGCGGATGGGATCGAACGCCTTGAGGTAGGTCACCGGATTCGACCGCGGCGTGCGGCCGATCGGCGTCTGATCGACCAGCACGACATCGCTGACGAATTCGGTCCCTTCGATCTTCCGATGCGCACCGACGCGCTTTTCGGTTCCGCCCTTCGCCCGCTTGACGGCCGAGTACAACACGTCGTGCACCAGCGTGGATTTGCCGGAGCCGCTGACGCCCGTGATGCAGGTGAGCGTGTTCAGGGGAATCTCGACGTCGATGCCCTTGAGGTTGTGCTCGGTCGCGCCGAGCACGCGCAGTTTCTGTCCGCTGCCACGCCGCCGGCCCGACGGGACCGGGATCGCCAGATCGCCGCGGAGATACTTCGCGGTCAGCGAGCGCTGATCCTTCAGCAGGTTCTCGAGCGAGCCCGCGAACACGACGCGCCCGCCCTGCTCGCCCGCCCCGAGGCCCAGGTCGACAATCGTGTCGCCGACGCGAATCATGTCCTCGTCGTGCTCGACGACCAGCACGGTATTGCCCTGGTCGCGAAGCTGCCGGAGGATGTTGATGAGGCGCAGATTGTCGCGCGAGTGCAAGCCAATGGACGGCTCGTCGAGCACGTACAACGTATCGACGAGCGACGAGCCGAGCGAGGTCGCCAGATTGATGCGCTGCGATTCGCCGCCGGACAGCGTCGACGACAGCCGGTCGAGCGTCAGGTAATCGAGCCCGACGTCGCTCAGGAACTTGAGCCGCTTCTGGATTTCCTTGAGGACCTTGTCGCCGATGGCCGCTTCCTTTTCGGTCAACTGCAACGACAGAAGGAACTGTTCGGCTTCGCGAACCGTGTCGGCGGAGACCTTATCGATCGTCCGGCCGCCGACCCGCACATCACGCGCTTCGCGGCGGAGACGAGCGCCGCCGCATTCGGGGCACGTCAGGTAGCCGCGGTAGCGGCTCAGGAAGACGCGGACATGCACCTTGTACTTCTTCCGCTCGAGCCAGCGGAAGAAACCGCGGATGCCGTCGTAGTCCTTCCGGTCGCCCTCGACCACGATCTGCCGCTCGGCATCGGTGAGGTCCTTCCAGGGTACGTCGAGCCTGATGCCCGAGGTCTTCGCGGCTCGCTTCAAGTCGGCCAGTTGCGCGCGGTAGTGCGTCTTGGTCCACGGCTCGATCGCGCCCTGCTGGATGGATTTGGTCGGATCGGGAACCACGAGGTCGAGATCGAGCTCGATGACGTTGCCGAACCCATGGCAGGTTGGGCAGGCGCCGAACGGGTTGTTGAACGAAAACAGCCTCGGCTGGGGCGTCTCGTAGGTGAGCTTGCAGTTCTGACACTCGAACCGTTCGCTGAAGATGTGCACCTTCGACGCACCCGCCTTCGCGCTCTGCGCTTCGGCGGGCAAGCCTGGCGCACCCATCGCACCTGACGCACCTATCGCACCCGACGCACCTGGCGCATCTTCTATGACGAATGCGGTGCCACCGGCTTCGCGGTATGCGATTTCGATGGAGTCGGTCAACCGCGTCCGCATATCCCCGTCCAGCTTGACGCGATCGATGATGACCTTCAGGGTCGTCTGATCGCGCAGCTCTGCGGGCGTCACGTCGTCCACGCCGACCGTACGGCCGTTCAGGTACAAACGGTGAAAACCCTTCCGGCGCAGCTCGTTCAGTGTGAACGTCACCGAAGCCGGACTCGGACCGGAACCGGAACCGCTAATCCCTGATCCCGAATCCCCAATCCCTTGAGGCTCTGAATCCTCATCCTCGGATTCCGCGTCAGTACTTTCAGCAACACTGCCGGGATCGACGACAGGCATGTCGAAGCCGATCAGCAGGCGCGCGCCCTCGGGCAGCGCCGCGAGGTGCTTCGCCACGATTTCCGCGGTATCGCGCACGACTTCCTGGCCGCACTGCCGGCAATACGTCCGACCGACGCGGGCGAACAGCAGCCGCAGGTAGTCGTGAATTTCCGTGGTCGTGCCGACCGTCGAGCGCGGGTTCCTGATGCTGTTCTTCTGGCGGATGGCGATCGCCGGGCAGATGCCTTCGATGCGATCCACATCGGGCTTTTCCATCCGCTCGAGAAACTGGCGGGCGTAGGCCGACAGCGAGCTGACGTACCGCCGCTGGCCTTCGGCGTAGATGGTATCGAACGCGAGCGACGACTTGCCCGATCCGCTCACACCAGTGACCACGATCAGCTGGCCGAGCGGGAGGGCCAGGTCGATGTTCTTCAGGTTGTGCGTGCGCGCGCCCCGAACGACGATGTTGGTCGCTCGTGAGGCGGCGGGAGTGTCGGGCATACTGTCGAGAATTTTTAGGCGTCCGTAAACTTCAAATGTTAGCATAGGAAGGTTTTGCACGATCATCTTGACGCTCTAGAGAGCGAATCGATCTTCATCATGCGCGAAGCGTTCGCCAAGTTCGGCAACATGGCGATGCTTTGGAGCATCGGCAAGGACTCCACCGCGCTGCTCTGGCTCGCACGCAAGGCTTTTTTCGGCCACGTGCCGTTTCCGCTCGTCCACATCGACACGACCTACAAGATTCAGTCGATGATCGAGTATCGCGACCGGCTCGTCCGCGAGTGGAACCTGCAGCTCGTCGTCGGGATGAACAAGCCGGTGCTCGAGACGGGCATCACCTTTCCCAACGGTAAGGCCACGCGCGTCGAATGCTGCGGCACGCTCAAGAAAGACGGCCTCCAGCAGGTGATCGAGCACTACGGCTACACCGGCATCATCGTCGGCGTGCGGCGCGACGAAGATCCGACGCGCGCCAAGGAGCGGTATTTCTCGCCGCGCAACGCCAACATGGAGTGGAACGCGTCGGACCAGCCGCCCGAGTTCTGGAACCAGTTCAAGACCGATTTCGCGCCCGGCACCCACATCCGCATTCACCCGCTCCTGCACTGGACCGAGCTGAACGTGTGGGAGTACATCGAGCGCGAGAAGATTCCGGTCATTCCGCTGTACTTCGACGACGGCACGGGACACCGCTATCGATCGCTCGGCTGCGCGCCATGCACGTTCCCGATCCAGTCGACCGCCACATCGGTCTCGGAGATCGTGGCCGAGCTGAAGGCGACGAAAATCCCCGAGCGGGCGGGCCGCGCGCAGGATCAGGAGAGCGAAGACGCGTTCGAGAAGCTCCGGCGCGACGGCTACATGTGATGGCGTTCGCCAGAAACCAACTCAAACTGGTCGTCGTCGGGCACGTCGATCACGGCAAGTCCACGCTTATCGGCCGGCTGTTCTACGACACCGGCTCGCTGCCCGAGGGCAAGTACGAGCAACTGGTGGCGATCGCGCAGCGGCGCGGCGTGCCGTTCGAGTTCGCCAACCTGATGGACGCGCTGCAGGCCGAGCGCGACCAGAACATCACGATCGACACCACCCAGATCTGGTTTCGCACCGCGAAGCGCGAATACGTCATCATCGACGCGCCCGGCCACAAAGAGTTCGTCAAGAACATGGTGACGGGCGCGGCGCGGGCCGATGCGGCGCTCATCATCATCGACGCGTCGGAAGGCGTGCAGGAACAGACGCGGCGCCATGGATACCTTCTGCGGTTGATCGGCGTACGCCAGGTCGTCGTCGTGGTCAACAAGATGGATCTCGTCGGCTACTCGCAGGACGTGTTCGACAAGGTCTCGACCGAGTACCGCCGGTTCCTGAAAAGCATCGGCGTCGAGGCCCAGTTCGTCCTGCCGGTGTCGGCCCGCCACGGAGACAACATCGCCGCGCGCGGCGACAACCTGACGTGGTTCACCGGACCGGCGGTGCTCGAAGCGCTCGATGCGATTCCCGATCCCAAGGCGATCGCCAACCAGCCGCTGCGTTTTCCCATTCAGGACGTCTATCGCTTCGACCACCGTCGCATTCTGGCGGGCCGGATCGAGGCCGGCACGCTGCGCGCCGGAGACCAGCTGCTGTTTCTGCCGTCTGGCCGTACCAGCGTCGTGCGATCGATCGAGAGCTGGAACTCGCCCCAGGTCGAGTCGTTGACGGCCGGAGATCCTGCCGGCGTCACGCTGTCCGATCAGTTGTTCGTCGAACGCGGGTCGGTGGCCGTCCATGCCGACGACGCCCCGAGCCTTGCCACGGAATTTACCGCGCGCATTTTCTGGCTCGGCCGCACGCCGCTGGCCGCGGGCAAGCGCTACAAGCTGAAGCTCGTCACGCAGGAAGTCG
Source organism: Vicinamibacterales bacterium (assembly GCA_963821395.1). Lineage (GTDB taxonomy): Bacteria > Acidobacteriota > Vicinamibacteria > Vicinamibacterales > JAMQPK01 > JAMQPK01. The sequence continues at coordinate 163,946 of CAWGDY010000004.1, forward strand.
AGTGCGAAATCAAGACGCTGGAAGAAGTCGTGGACGCGTCGACCGTGGAAACGATTGCGGGCGCGGATTCCGTGCGCACGAACGACGCGGCGAAGGTCGTCATTCACACCAGGCGGCCGGTTGCCATCGACCTCTTCGAGCGGATTCCGACGCTGGGCCGGCTCGTGCTGGTCGATGGGTTCGACGTCGCCGGCGGTGGCATCGTGGTGGCCGTGCCCGAGCGTTTTGCGGCCGCGAATGTCGTGGCCGACGCGGGCGTGAACGCCGACGTCTCGCAGGTCGCGCGCGGCGAACGGCACCTGCGCCACGGCCATCGAGGGGCGGTCGTGTGGCTGACGGGCGTGCCGGGAAGCGGCAAGACGACGCTCGCCAAGTCGCTCGAGCGGCAGCTCTTCGAACGGCACATCCAGGTGTTCGTGCTCGACGGCGACAACATCCGGCCGGGGGTGAGCTCGGACCTCGGCGTGTCCGGGCCGGAACGCGAGGAGAACATGCGCCGCGTCGGCGAAGTCGCGAAGCTCTTCGCGAGCGCGGGGCTCGTGTGCATCGTCAGCTTCATGTCGCCCACGCGCGCCGAGCGCGAGCGGGCCAGACGCGCGATGGACACCGACGACGGCCCCAGCATTCCGTTCCTCGAGACCTACTTGAGCAGCCCGAACGACGCCAGCTCGCAGTACGAACCGCCCGAACATGCGGAGCTGACGCTGGCCGAAAGCATGGGACTCGACGAGCGCGTCAACCGCGTGCTCGAAGATCTGATGCGGCAAATACGGTGAGAGCGTCCATCGTCGATCGTCGAAGTACGTCAGTGTCCGGCTTCAGCCGGACCGGAGAGGATTTATGAAACTGCTTCTCGGCCTTTTCATCGGAATCGCGCTCCTCCAATCGGGTTCACTCTCCGCGCAGGGCGTTGGCGGTGCCGCGCCTGCGATGCCAGCCAATCTCCTCCAATGCGCGGACGTCTCGGCTGCGCTGACGTCCATCGTGAACCAGGACACGCGGCTTCGCGACTGGGCCAACCTCGGGCGCTATCGCGACGCCAACACGAACGCGAAGCCTGTTGCCGTGTTCATGGGCGACTCGATTACGGATTTCTGGCAGCAGGAGCGATTCGGCGGGTTCTTCCCGGGCAAGAACTACGCGGACCGCGGCATCAGCGCGCAAACGACGCCGCAGATGCTCCTGCGCTTCCGCGCCGACGTGATCGCGCTGAAGCCGCGGGTGGTCGTCATTCTCGCCGGCACGAACGACATCGCCGGCAACACCGGCCCGCTGACGAACGAAGAGATTCAGGACAACCTGGCGTCGATGAGCGAGCTGGCGAAGGCCAACGGCATCCGCGTGGTGCTGTCGAGCGTCCTTCCCGTCAGCGCGTACCACGTCGCGAACCCGTCGGTCGTGCCGCAGACGACGCGCCGGCCGTCGGCGCGCGTCAAGGCGCTGAACGACTGGATGAAGTCGTACGCGGCGGCGAACAAGCACGTGTATCTCGACTACTACTCCGCCATGATCGACAACACCGGCATGTTGAAGTCGGAGTTCAGCGAAGACGACCTGCACCCGAACGCGGCCGGGTACAAGGTGATGGCGCCGCTCGCCGAAGCAGCGATCGCTCAAGCCTTGAAGTAGAACAAGAGATCAGGAGAATAGGAGGATTAGGTGAATTCTTTGGTAAAAAGTTTCTCCTAATCTCCTAGTCTCCTGTTTTTCTCTAGGCTTCGACCGTGTAAATCTCTCTCCGGCCCGAGTCGACGAACTCGTGATAGCCCTTCATGACGAGCTCGAACTCCTTGCCCTGCGCCGGATCGCTCATCATCTTCTCGAAGTCGCCCATGCTCTTGACTTCGAATTCCGCCACGACGGTCCAGTACCGCTCGGCGCTCAGGTCGGTCATGATCTTGGCCTTGCCCAGCGCCATCCGCTCCATGACCTTGTTCATCGCCTTGAACTTCTCCACCATGGGCCGCACCTGTCCGGGCTTGCAGAAGAACACTTCTCGAATCATCAGCATCGTCGCCTCCAGCCTTCCTTATAACTGATTCCGCGGACTGTGTGTAAGCTCAGGCGATGCATCGCCTGAGCGAGAAGGCCGTCCTCTTCGCCCCACCGTCTTCGATCGAACCCGAAGCGCTCAAGCAGGTCGCGAATACCGCCTCAATGCCGTTCGTCTTCAAGCACGTCGCGGTGATGCCCGACTGCCACTTCGGCAAGGGCGCCACTGTCGGTACGGTGCTGGCCACCAAAGGCTCGATCATTCCGGCGGCCGTGGGCGTCGACATCGGCTGCGGGATGATTGCCGTCCGGACGCCTCTGAAGCGCACCGACATCACAGACCCCGCGGCCGTTCGATCGGGCATCGAGCGCCGCATTCCCATGAGCGCCGGCCACAACAATCGAACCATCACCGAGAGCGCCGCCGCTCGCATCAACGAGCTCGAGTCGCTGGCCCGGCGCGACTACTCGGAGATCGATCAGAACTGGAAGCTGCAGCTCGGCAGCCTGGGCGGCGGCAACCACTTCATCGAGCTGGCGACCGACGAGTCCGGCATGGTGTGGGCGACGCTGCACTCGGGCTCGCGCGGCATCGGGAACAAGATCGGCAACCTCTACATCCGCCGCGCGCAAGCCCTCGCCAAAGAGAACGGCATCAAGCTGCCCGACCGCGACCTCGCCTACCTCAACGAGGGCACGAAGGACTTCGACGACTACATCCGCGATCTGCTGTGGGCGCAGCAGTTCGCGCGTCTCAATCGCGACGAGATGATGGACCGCGTCATGATGGAGATCAGCCAGCACGTCTACGGCGATCGCGATCACGTCGCCGAGCTCGACGACCAGCGCATCAACTGCCACCACAACTTCACGCAGGTCGAAGAGCACTTCGGCCAGCGGGTGTGGGTGACGCGCAAGGGCGCCATCGAGGCCCGCCGCGGGATGTGGGCCATGATTCCCGGGTCGATGGGCACCCGCAGCTACATCGTGACGGGACTGGAACATCCCATGGCCTTCCGCTCGGCGCCGCACGGCGCGGGCCGCCGGATGTCGCGCACGGCCGCACGGCGGCAGTACACGATGGGCGATCTCGAGACGGCCATGCGCGGGATCGAGTACCGCCGCTCGTCGGTACTGCTCGACGAGATCCCCTCGGCCTACAAGGACATCGACGAGGTGATGGAGCACGCGAAAGACCTCGTCGAGGTCCAGTACGTGCTGAAGCAGTTCGTGAACGTGAAAGGAGACTAACCGGCGGGCCGACGCGATTATCGCGTCAGGACAGGCCGGTTCGTCGCCACCACGGACTCACCCGCATCCGGCACGGCATACCCGGTCAGCCGGTCCACGAGCCATCCGATCGCAAAAATGCCGTCAATGACCCGCCGGGCCAGAAAGCGGCGCGTTGTCTGGGGGCTTGGTCCCTGCGCTCGATAAGCGACGTTGGCGAGCTTGCCGACCATCAGTATCAGCAGCAGTCCGAAGATGCCCCCCGCGTACTCGGCTCCGGACCGAAAACGATTGGTCATAACTACCTCCAATTCCTTAACGCGACAAATGGGGGAAGATCCCGCAATGGCAAGAGTCTGGGAGTCTGGGAGAGTCTCAAGAGTCGGGAAGAGTCGCTCGAGAGTCGGGAAGAGACTCGAGTCGGGAAGAGTCGGGCGCCCGAGGCCGGGAGTCGGAAGTCAAGAGAGGATGGTAAGATAGTGGGTCCGCCAAGGCCGGCGTAGCTCAGTTGGTAGAGCAGCTGATTCGTAATCAGCAGGTCCGCGGTTCAAGTCCGCGCGCCGGCTCCAAAATTTCTCACATTCCCTGCACCTTTCGCGTGATTCATAGGTCGCGTCACTCCCCCCATCAGTTCCCGGACCATAGAGCTAGCACGCTCTTCTAGTCCGAGTCGGCGACTTCCGAGCCGGACTCGGGTTCGGTGACCGGGGCTTTCAATGCAGATATAACACCGAGGTGCACAAGTTCACGGCCGACGGTCGTGAAGGTCTGGTGCCATTCGTTCCAAGGTTGCGTGTCGGTCCGGCTCGTGGGAATGTCATTCCGGAGACCGTTGATGCTCTCGCACCTATCCGGCCGGCTTCACCCTCACGGGCAGTCTGCCCAATCCTTGATGAGCAGCAGGTAACCCAGCACGGTACCGAAGTAGCCCCACGTGACAAACGCTCCAATGGTGCAGCCGAGGGGCAACGCGAAGCCGAGCGCGAGCGCGATCAGGTACAGCGTAAGCATAACGATCGGCTGCCCGACCACGATCCAGGTGAAAAGCTGGATGAGCTCGTCGAGCTTGGCGCAAAAGTCCGGGTCGAGCTTGGAACAGATGCGGAACCAAGAGTAGAGCAAAGCGAGCGCAGCGACCGCGGCGATGACGGCCAGGACGATGACGATAACGTTGCCGGTGCAAGCGCCGATCAGCGCGAGAACCGCGGCCGCTAGCATTGCCGTTAGCGCGCCGCCGATCAGTCCGGCGCACAGGCTCCAACCCTTGCAGAAGGGATTCCACCAGGGACAGGGATGGTGGCCTCCGTTTCCTCCTGAGCACGGCTCCAGCGGACCGATCGGCTTGGTGATCGGCGGACACCCCTCGATGCTGACGGTCGCCTTGTACGGGCCCGGCGGCAGATAGGGGTGCGTGACCGTCCACACACCACCCTGAACGGGTGACGGACCCGTGAACGTGCCGTCCTGCCAGTCCACCGTCCCCGTAGTCTGGCCGGATCCGGACAACAGCACCGTGAGCGAGACGATGCGGCGACCCTGCGAATCGCAGTAGTCCGAGACGCCGACGGTGATGTCGTCGGCGCCGGGGCAGCCGGGCGGACACGGCGCGAGCGGGCCGACCTTGACCGTGCTGTCCTGGCACCCTGCAGGCACGATGGTGTGCAGCGCGGCCGTGTACGCGCCGGGCTGGTAGGCGTGCGTCTCCTGCCAGACGGTGTTGGGCGGTACGGCGAAGCCCGCGCCGAGCGTTCCATCGCCAAAGTCGAGCTGGGCGAAGACGGTCGGGGGGCAGTCGGGACCCGCGGCCGGCGTGGTCGTGACTTGGATCGTGACATATCGGCGCCCATCCGCATCGCAGTCGCCTTCCGTGACAACGAAGCTGACCGTCGGACAACAGCCGCCTCCAGACGCCGCACACGGGATCCCGCCGGGCCATTGCCGGAAATCCGAGCAGGCGCCGACGCCGTCGTCGCAGCGCGCCCGGACGGTGAGCGGATAGGTCGAGCTCCCGCACTCGCGACAGCCCGCCAGCTTCAGCTCCGGCTCCGTGAACGTGGTTTCCCACTGTCCGCCGGCGACGGGGACCGTGCCGTGCTGGACGGGATTGCTGCCCGTGCACAGGACCGTGATGCTCACTGACGAGCAGTCCGTCGCGCTGCCGCTGACCTTCAGGGACATCAGCGGCGAGCCCGGCTGGCCTTGACCCACCGCGTTCTGAATGATCAGCTCGCACGCCATGAACTCTCTCCCCGGCTACCGGTTCATCTCTACTGAAGTCGGCGGCCGCAATCTAATTGCATGCGGGTAGCATTCTGCGCTTGCACTCGCCCGACTCGCGAGGTTCCTCGAGGCTCTCGAGTGTCGGACCAGCTCAACTCGTTGACGTGGGAGAACCCGAAGGCGTCTCAGGTGAGGCGTCTCAGATCCAGTGTCGCAGGTAAGGCGTCGTGAAACTTGCTTCAACCTACACGCCTCATCTGAGACATAGTCTCTGAGCCGACATTTCCGATTTGACCGCCGAACCTCGGCGGATCCTACACTTGCCATCCCGTGCTTGAGCCGAAATTCTTTATCTTCTCGAAAGCGCGCGCCTCAGGCCCCGCAATCCGAGAGGCGACGTCGACAAACCCGGTACGGTTCATGGGCAAACGGCACGATGTTTTCGCCATTTCTCAGACACCTCGCCGCCGTTGCGCCGTCTCTTCGCCTGAACACCTCGATTACGCGCCGCCGATCAGCCTGCCGTAACGCGGCAGATAGTAATCGGGGTCGGTCCTGGGGAACACATTCTTGTAGTAGCGCTCCTCGCGGGACTTTCTCAGCGCTATCAGCGGCCGGCGTCTTTACCCGTTGATAGCCGTGTCAATCGCCTGCGGACTTCGACAAGGCGAAGCCCTCGGCCTCAAGTGGAGCGATGTCGACCTGGAGCGGAAAACGATCCGCTTGCGTCAGAGCCTGCAGCAGGATTCGTCTTCACGACGCGGCACGGCAGGCCGCGAGACGGATGCAATACGACGCGGGACTTCAAGCGGCTGTTAACTAACTAGTTGCCGTTCGTGCTGAGTCTCGCGGCTTCGTTCGCTGGCGGGCCAGCAGATGAACCGGTGCACGATCTCCGGCCGACCCGAACGACGCCCCGTCAGTGAGACGGCCGGCTCGGAAGCGCGAAGCGAATCGGCTCGGGTGCCTGCGCGAGGAGCCGCGGCGCCGTCACCAGCAGTACGATCGCGATTACCACGCGACGCGCCATAGGGCGTATTCTCTCCGATGATTTTGGAACCTGACGCACGCTTCGAGGCGTTCGCCGAGCGCGAACCCTATTTCGCGGTGCTGACGGCGTCGCGATTGCTCGCGGCCAGCCGGACGCCGGGCGACGAGCGCGAGTTCTTCGCGACCGGCGAGACGCTGCTCGCGTGGATGTTCCAGGTCATCGACGCCGGCCTCACGCCGGGTTTTGCGCCCGCCTCGACGCTCGAATATGGCTGCGGCATCGGCCGGCTGGCGATTCCGCTCGCGCGTCGTCCGGGGTCGGTCACGGCGGTCGATCGATCGCCCGCCATGCTCGCCCACGCGCGGCGCGAGGCGGTGAAACGCCGCCTCGATCACATCTCCTTCGAGACAACGTCGTCGTTCGTCACGACGTCGCGAAAGTTCGATCTCGTCGTCTGCTATCACGTCCTGCAGCGGATGCGCCCGGCCGACGGCCTCGAGGTCGTGCGCACGCTCTTGCAGCGCGTCGCGCCGAGCGGCGTGGCCGTGTTTCAGTGGCCGTATCGATCACGAGGTTCGAAGCTGGTCGCGGCGGCGCGATGGACGCGCGACCGCGTCCCGGGCGTCAACGCCGTCGCCAATCGGCTTCGCGGCAGACCGGGGCACGACCCGTTCATCCCGACCTACCACTACGCCCTGCCGCGCGTTCTGCCGATCTTCGACGCGTCCGGGTTTCGCGCGACACACGTCGTGCTCGAAGACGACGGCGAACTCGGCTATGCGACGGTGTTCGCGCAGCGGCACGCGCGATCGTCGCGCGGCTCCCGGCCGGCGACGCATCGACCGTCGGCGTCCGAACCGCCGCGCATCGACGAGCCGCCCGTCCAGCGGGCGTTGACCGACGAGGAGATTTCGCTCTACAACCGCACGGCCGAGACCTACTTCGCCGCGCTGACGACGTGGGATCACCATCTCGCGAAGCCGTTCAGTCTGCCCGACGAGACGCCCGCGCTGCTCGTGAACTTCGCGACGGTGCTGCACATGCTGCGACTTTCGCGCGGTCTCGCCGTCGTCGACTTCGGCGCCGGCACCGGCTGGCTGTCGCGCGCGCTGACGCAACTCGGCTGCCGGACGATTCTGGTCGACGTCTCGACGACCGCGCTCGACATCGCGCGCGAACTCTTCCGCCGCCAGCCGCCGAGCGGCGATCAGCCGGCGCCGTCATTCCTGACCTACGACGGCCGTCGTATGCCCATCGAGGACGCGAGCGTCGATCGCGTCGTCTGCTTCGACGCTTTCCACCACGCGCCGGATCCGGCCGCGATGATTCGCGAGTTCGCGCGCGTGCTCAAGCCCGGCGGACGCGCGGTCTTCGCAGAGCCCGGCCCGCGGCATGCCGACGCGCCGCGCTCGCAATTCGAAGCGCAGACGTACGGCGTGGTCGAAAATGACGTCGACGTGCACGCGATCGAGCGCGTCGCGCGGAGGTGCGGATTCGCGGACCTGAAGATGTGCGTCTTCCACGAGCCCGAACATCTCGTGTCGCTCGACGAGTACGAAGACCTCCTCGCAGGCGGACCGTCGCAGGACGAGTGGCTGGTCTCCACTCGCCGATTCCTCCACAACGTTCGCAACTTCGTGCTCATCAAGTCCGGAGACGACCGGACGGACAGCCGGACGTCAAAAGGCCTGGCGTGCGACATCCGGGCGCCGCTGCCCGCGGCGACGAGTGGGCAGGCCATCGTCGTTGACGTCGCCGTGACGAATACTGGCTCGGCGTTCTGGCTGCCGTCAACGGCTCGTCCCGGCGGCGTCGGTCTCGGCGCGCACCTCTACGACGCGCACGGCACGCTGCTGGACTTCGAGTATGCGCGCGAGCCGCTGACCGACGATCCGCGCGGGATCGCGCCCGGCGAGTCGGTCGCCCGGCGTCTGACCTTGCCGGCGCTCGGCCCGGGACGCTACACGATTGAGATCGACTGCGTTGCCGACGACGTCACGTGGTTCGCGCTGGCCGGATCGCAGCCGGCGCGACTCGACGTCGACGTCGACCAGGCGTGAGCCGCGTCCGCACGATTTCGATCGGCGCGTCGTCGCTCGACCAGGCGTTGGTAGCCAATCTGATCGCCAATCGATACCAGCGGTTTTCAGAATGCTTTAGTACGTAGTGTCCGGCTTTAGCCGGACCGCGCGGAGTCCGCCTGAAGGACGGTACAGCGTTGTGAAACGTCCTAGCCACGCTGGCTACTCCCGGTGGGTAGTATGGCGCAATGCGACGATGTCGCGTGCTATCTTCGAGACATGAAACGAATTCTCACGGCGGCAGCTCTTGGTGGCGTGATGTCGTGGACGGCGATCGTGGCCACGGCGAAGCCCGCCGACTGGGTCGCGGTCAGCAACGACTACACCCGGCGCCTGATGGCAATCGACATGAAATACGCGCCGGAGGCAGGCTCAGCCGAGGGGCTCGTCGAGTACGACACCCTGATCGTGCAACCGACGCTGGCGAACGAGGACGCCGAACGACAAGAGACGACCGCCCTCATCGCCGAGTTCAAGGCGGCGATCCCCCAGCAGAAGTATCGCGAGGTCGGCCTTGACCTGGAGCTCCTCGTCAACAACGCGGAAATGCGGCTGCGCGCCGAGGACTACGTCCGCAGCCACAAGGTGCCATACCTGAACCCGGGTGCCATGGTGCTCGCGGGCGTGCGCATGCTGCTCGGCGATGAGACGCCCGTGCCACGCCGGCAGGCGGCGGTGGCTCGCATCCGGAAATATGCCGGCATGGACGAGGGGTATCAGCCGCTCACCGACATTCTGAAGCAGCGCGTCGGCGAGCAGATGGCCAAGCCTGACGTCGTCTATCCCACCCGCGCGCAGATTCTGGCGGAGGTGGGCCGCAATGCGACCTACATCGAAGCCATCAGCGAATTGCTGACCAGGCAGGGTCTGAAGGACTGGGAGGAGCCGATGGCGCTGCTGGCCACCCAGTTGACGGAGTACGACGAATGGACGCTCCGATCCGTGCTGCCGAAAGCGCGCCCGGACTTCCGTCTGTCCGGCGAGGAATACGCGCTGAATCTGCAGGAATCCGGCATCGATGTCGCGCCCGATCGGCTCATTGCGACGGCGCATCAGGCGTTCGCCGAGATTCAGAGCGAGATGAAGCCGCTCGCCGAGCAAATTGCGACACAGCGCAAGCTGCCGTCGAGCGACTATCGAGATGTGATCCGGGATCTCAAGAAGGAACAGGTCATCGGCAACGCCACTCTGCTGCTGTACCAGGTGCGGTCGAAGGTGGTCCAGAACCTCACGAAGAATCGCGGCATCCTCACGGTGCCGAAACATTCGGCGCGCATCCTGCTCGCGACGGCCGTGGAAACGGCGCTGCAGCCGGCGCCGCATGTCGTGCTGCCGCCATTTCTGAACAACATCGGCGAACGCGCCGAGTTCGTGCTGCCGCTCGCGGCCGCCGCGGGGTACGACGACTTCACGTTCGACGCGGCGTCGTGGACGTTGATCGCCCAGGACGCGATTCCCGGGCGCGTACTGCAGTTCGAGTCGATGGTGCAGCAGGGGGCCTCGCTGGCGCGCATCAAGTACGCCTTCAACAGCACGAACGTCGAAGGGTGGGGACTCTACGCGGCGTACCTCATCAGGCCGGACATGCCGCCCGAAGGTCAGCTGATGTCACTCGACCAGCGTCTGCTCGGCGCCGCCCGTATGTTCCTCGATCCGGAGCTGCAGACGGGGATCATTCAGCCGGACGACGCGTATCGTGTTCTGGAGCAGGACGTGGTGTTGTCGCAAGCGTTCGCGACACATGAAGTGGAGCGCTACACGTACCGCGCGCCCGGGCAGGCCATCAGCTACTACCACGGCTTCAGCCAGCTGCTCGCCCTGCGCAAAGAGACCGAGGCGGCGCTCGGCCGGAAGTTCAATCAAACACGGTTCCACGACTTCGTTCTGGCGCAGGGTTTCCTCCCGCCAGACGTGATGCGCAAGGCCGTCATGGAGGAGTTCGTACGAACCAGTAACTGAAGCAACCAAACTCGCTGTCGTCATGAACGTGTCATGTTTCCTGTGGAATAGTCGTTGCTCGTGTCGGACGAGGAGGGGAACGATCCAACGCTGCTGGATCTTGCAGCAGCCCTGCGCGGTCCGTTCGAGGCGAAGGCGAACCCACCACGCCGCTGGGGTGCGTGGTACTACGACGGGATCGGCTTCGCGCTGGAATTGACCCTACCGAATCCTCATCACTCGTATCAGGTCGATCTGGCAGGCATCATTCGTGCGGACGATGTGCTGGAGCGGACCTACACCCTTCTCGGCAAGTCGTGGGCAACCGACAAGATCGTCGCGGATTTGTTGCGCGCGTTGGACGATCTCATCGCGCCTCAGTCGACGTTACGCGACGGCGCGACCATCGACCCGCGTGCCACCGTCAGCCTGCGTTATCCGGTTCTGTCCAAACAGGACGAAGACGATATCGAGCGGCTTGCGCAGGGAATGCGCGTAATCGAGGCCACACCGGAAGTACGCGAGGCCGTGCAGCGTTTGACCGCCGACGGACCAAATCTGAATGATGTCCTCTTGCTGTGCGAACGGTTCCTGAACGGCGATGAATTCAACGAACCGTACTACGATAAGCTGCGCCAGCCAGCCACCCGCCTGGTCAATCGGTACCATCCCGCCGTGCACTCTTAGCGCTACTTCATCGCCACGATCAGCATGGCCGACTTTCAAGAAGGCGTCGCGAGATTGAGCCGAGCCATCCGAGCTGACCCGCAGTAATCGGCGGTCCCACTGGCGCTGTGGTAACATATGTGTTACCATCTAAATGGTGACCGCTCGCGAGTATCTCGACCGCAATGGCTCGAGCCCGTTCGCGAAGTGGTTCGGCGATCTTGACGCCTCGGCCGCTGCGAAGGTGACGACCGCCATCCACCGAATGCAACTGGGCAATTTTTCGAACGTTAAGGGTGTCGGTAGTGGCGTCTTCGAATACCGGATCGACTTTGGACCCGGCTATCGCGTTTACTTCGGGAAAGACGGCAACACTCTCGTCATCTTGCTCGGCGGCGGCACCAAGAAACGCCAAGATCGCGACATCGCTACCGCGCAGGAGCGGTGGAAGGACTTCAAGGAACGCAAGTCGCAGGAGAAATGAACATGGGGCTAACGCGAGAGTTCAAAGAAACGGTGCAGGCGCGCATCACACGGGATCGCAAGTACCGCAAGGAACTGCTGCGAGAAGGCGTCGAGTGTCTCCTGGCCGGCGACCTCGACACAGGAAAGGCGATACTGCGCGACTACATCAACGCGACGATCGGCTTTGAGGAGCTGAGCCGCCTCACGCGCCGGCCTGCGAAAAGCCTCATGCGCATGCTCGGTCCCAACGGGAATCCCCAAGCGCGCAACCTCTTCGAGGTCATTGGCCAACTCCAACGTATCGAGGGCCTCCACTTCCAGCTGTCGCTCAAAGCGGCCAGCTAAAGTCAATTATCCTCAGGCGATGCTGCGATTGACGGACAAACATCGGACAAGCCTCCTGAACCTGGGAGGCGACAAACAAGAACAGCGGCAACAAACTAGGGTTGGCACAAATACCGTGTCGAAAGATGGCAAGACCCTGACCTACACATCCAAAGGCACGAACGCGCAGGGCCAAGCGGTCAGCGGCGTTCAAGTGTTCGAACGGCAGTAGCGCATGCCAAGCTCGCGGGGCTGAGCACGCCACTCAGCCTCGCATCTTGGTAAACGTCAAGGGTTGGTGGTCAGTCGTCGTCCGTTCAAGCGGAAGACTCGAACGGGCAAGAAAGGATGCTTTCCAACAGCCGCGCGAGGCAGGAGAAGATCTCCTACCTCGCACACTGAGCGTATTACTTGATCACCACGATCACCATGTCCGCCGGCTTCCCGCCGGTGTTCTTGGCCTCGTGTGCGACGCCGCGGCCAATAAACGATACGTCGCCGCGCGCCCACGTCGTCTTGGCCGGCTTCCCGTCGATCGAGAGCGACATCGGCCCCGGGCCGAGCGCGATGACCACCTGATCGAAATCGTGCTTGCTTCCGGCCGGTTCCGCAAAGGTCGCCGCGGCGGTCGACCGGTAGGCCGTGCCGTACGGACCTTCGGCCAGCACCTTGACCGTCATGCCGGGGCGCGACGTCGGGAGCGCGGCCGTGCCTGGCGTCTTGCCCTTGAACTCGACCAGCAACGCATCGACCGCGCCCGTACCGACATTCGTCGGGTTGTGCGTCCCGGCCGGCGTGTACATCGCCGACTCGCTGGCGAGATCGCTGTCCTGCGATTTGCCGTCGGGCAGGGCGAACCGGACCTTGGACGTGGACAGCGGAATCACGATCGCGTCGGGATGTGAGTGCATAATGCTCTTGCCGCCGGGGGCGTAGTTGATCTTCAGGATGCGCACGCTCGCGTTTTCGAGCACCACCTTGTAGTGCGCGGGATCCGTCTTCACCGCGTCCTGCGCGAGCGCAGCGCCCGACCACAAAAGTACAAGCGATACGATCGATAATACGTTCCAGATTTTCATGACACTCCTTCGGACGGTAGATGAAAGCGATAGTTGGATGGCCAACTGAGGTAAGAGCCCGCTGATTATCTGTGCGAGGGACACGTGCGTCAAGCATCCGCTGCCACGACGAAGATGCAAGAGGGGTAAATGAAGAAGAGATACGCGGCCATCACGCTGTGTTTCGCCTGCGTCGCGGCCATGAGCGCCCAGCCGGCGCTGCCGCCTCCCTTCCCGCGCGTCAACGCCACGAAATTGCTCGACACCGATCGCATCAACGTGTGGGATATCGTCTGGCCCAAGGGGCAACCGACGCCGATGCATCGGCACGTGTACGACCAGACCGGCACGTACTACGCCAGGGGAGGGCGGCTGATCACGACACCGGATGGCGTGGCGCGCGCGAACGTCACCGAAGTGGGTAGCCTGTCGACAACCCGCAAAGGCACGACGCACATCGAAGAAGGCAACACCGATCCGCCGCTGCGTGCGGTCTTCATCGAGTTGAAGCACGAGACCGCGTCTGGCCTGCCCGACGCCGATGTCGGCACTCCGCCATTTCCACGCGAGGGCGCAAAGCAAATCCTGAACGATGACCGGGTGACGGCGTGGGACTACACGTGGACGCCGGGCCCTCAAGGACTGCGGTACCGGCCGGGACGCGAGACGGTCATTGTCTGGCTCGACGCGGGCACGCTGCGCGTCACGCAGGGTGGTGGTGCGACCTCAACGAGCGAGGTGCACGCCGGCACGATGCGCCACATGCCGCGCGGCGCGAACGAGACGATCGAAATGATCAAGGGATCGCCGCGCGTCATCCTCTTTCAGCTGAAGTAGCGCATGTCACTTGGCAGGGTGAGGCGCCAATGGGAATCGCATGGGCGCCGGAACGCGCGCGCGGCCATCCTTACGCCCTCAACGGACCAGGCGGAATGGGACGAGGCTGCATTTCTGGAGACCGGAAGGCGTCACGTCGCGCACCTCATGAACGAGGCCGAACGCCTCGAACCGCACAGAGGACGCCGGCGCGCGCTCGATTTCGGCTGCGGAATCGGGCGCCTGACGATCGCGCTTGCGGACTACTACGACGAGGTCGTGGGCGTCGATATCGCCACATCGATGGTGGAACAGGCCCGGCAGCGCAATCCCGCGCCCGACCGAATCCGTTACGAACACAACCCCGATCCCGACCTCTCAAGATTCCCTTCCCGGGGCTTCGATTTCGTCCTCAGCTGGATCGTGCTCCAGCACATGCCGCCCTCGCTGATAACGTCGTACATTGCCGAACTCGTGCAGCTCGTCGCGCCTGGTGGGCTGCTGGTGTTTCAGCTCCCGGTTCCTGCGGTCTCCGCAGAAGTCCGCGAGCGGTTCGTCGATGCGCCTGTCCTGGGAAGTGGGCTCAAGAGACGTCTCCCCGCCTGGCTCGTGCGCCCGTACCGCAGGCTGAAGTACATCTGGTTCGGCCGCACGAGCTCCTACATGGCGATGTACGGACTGGCGCGCGAGGAGGTCACCTCGCTCGTGGAGCGCTCCGGAGGCCGTGTGCTGGACGTTCGTTCCGACGACAGCCACGGAACGCCTTGTCCAGGGTTTTCATACTGGATTACGCGAGCTTGAGGGCCACGTCAGGCGGCCACGGGAATTCGCGACCACGACAGCGCGTCAACGAGTTTGGGCAACCACCCAACTGGACAATTGTTTCCCTACCTGGAAATCATTTCCGTTCCTCGTAAGTCCCCACCGACGATCAGCGCGTGCATTCAACCTAAAGTGTCTGGCTATTGTGCACACCGAATCAAACTCGTACAGAATTTGGTCGAAAATCGTCCGCCACGTCCTAAAACAGCACTGCAAATAAACGTGCACCGTACTTCTGCAAGGCACGCTTTCTGCTAGTCGGGCGGAGAGATACCATGGCTACCTCTCATTCAAGATACGGCAATCGTCTGCTGGCGGCACTTCCTGAGGACGAGTACGCGAGGCTTCATCCGTACTTGTCCCCACAACCTCTCAACAAGGGTCATATCATTCAACGGCGCGAACAGCCCCTTCGAGTGGTGTTCTTCCCCGATGACGCGCTCATCTGGCTGGTCAATCCGACCGAAGACGGATCGAACGCGCAAGTCGCGATGGTCGCATCGGAAGGGCTCGTCGGCGTCGAAGCCGTCTTCGGCTCGAGACTGGCGATGAGCGATGCGGTCGTGCACATGACGGGCGCGAACGCCGGCGTCGCGTTGAGCGTGGACGTCTTCAGACGCGAGCTCGAGCGGCGCGGTGCGCTGTATGCCCTCGCGCAGCAATATGCAGGTGCGCTCGTGCAATCGCTCGCGCAGTGGGTGGCGTGCAGCGCGCTCCACTCTGCCGAACAGCGCTGCTGCCGCTGGCTGCTCGAAGTCGAGGCGCGCATCGGGCGTCCCGAGCTGGCTGTCACGCACGAGCTGCTGTCGGATCTGCTCGGACTGCGGCGCTCGACGGTCACCTTGATCGTCGGCCGCCTCCAGGAGCTCGGCATCGTCTCGACCAATCGCGGCGTCATTCGCATCCACGATCAACAGGCGCTCGAAGAGCACTCGTGCGGATGTCACAAGCTGGCGACGACCCTCTTCGAGGAGCCACCTTCATCCGACGAGCGGCCTGCGACCACAGAGCACCATTCCCTGGTCAGAGGCGCATAACCGCACGTCGCGCGAGGGTGTAGGATCAGCGCTCATGACGCGCCACTACACCCTCGTCGCTTGTCTTGTCGTGGCTTTGGGATTGGCCGCGACCGCCCAACAAGAAATTCCTTTACCGCCCATCGCGACGCCCACGGGCACGCTGCCCGGCGTGGAAGCACTGCCGGTGCGCGCGGCCATGCCCGACGTGATGGTGATGAACGACGGGACGCGCGTGACGTCTCAGCGCCAGTGGCAGGCGCGCCGCGACGAGATGCGGCGCATTCTTTCGTATTACGCCGTTGGGCAGGTGCCACCAGCGCCGCGCAACGTCAAAGGCCGCGAGATTCAGTCCGAGCTCGTCCTCGACGGCACGGTGAAGTACCGGCTCATCCGCCTGACGTTCGGTCCGAAAGAACAACTCGGCCTCGACATCGGCGTCTTCACGCCGGTCAAGGGAGGACCGTTCCCCACCGTGATTCTTCAGGGCGGCACGCCGCCCGGCGGAACAGTCCTGCCCCGCCTGCCGCAGGGTCCCAACCAGGGACGTGGAGAAAACGTGTTGCTGCTCGTCGGACCTGTCCCGTCGCCAAACGCATCTGCCGAGCCTGCGCGCGGCGGCCGCGGGCCGGTCGCACCGCCGACGGCAGCCGCCGTGGCCGAGCAGCGGGCGGAAATCCTCCGCCGCGGCTATGCCCTGGTGTTGTTCAACGTCAACGACTGCGCCGAGGATACGACGCTGAGAAACCTCGACGGCAGCTGGGCGTTTCGCAACACGCGTTTCTATCCGGCGTATCCGGGCTACGACTGGGGCGTTCTCGCCGGCTGGGCATGGGGCGCGTCTCGTGTCGCAGACTATCTCGAAACAGACAAGGCGATCGACTCTACGAAGCTCATCATCACGGGGGCGTCGCGCAACGGAAAGTCCGCGATGATCGCGGCGGCCTTCGACGATCGCCTGATGGGTGCACCGGTGGTCACGGGCGGCGGCGGGATGGGCGCGTATCGTTTCGCGGGCCCGCGCCGCAGCGAAACGCTCGACATCATGGAGCTGAAATATCCGAACTGGTTCTCGCCGCACCTGCGCCAGTTCCGGGGACAGCGCGAGAAGCTGCCCTTCGACCAGCACTGGTTCCTCGCGCTGGCCGCGCCGCGGCCGTTCATCGCGCTCGAGGGCGACACTGACGCGATCTCGCTGCCCGAAGCCGTCCGGCAATCGATCCTCGGCGCGAAACCCGCGTACGAGCTCTTCGGCGCCGGCGATCGCCTGGGTGTGAACTACGCCCGCCACGGGCACGCGTTCACCGCCGACGACTGGACCGCGATGCTGGACTTCTTCGATAAGCATCTGAGAGGCAGAAAGATCGATCGCACGTTCGATCGGTTCCCGACGGAGCAAGAGCTTGACGCCGCCGCAACTGCGGCGGCCGCGGCGGCGAAACAGCAGTAAGTCGCAAGGCGCGAGTCGGAAGTCGTAAGGCGCAAGTCTGGTCGCAAGGTTAAAGGCACTTCCAACTGGACTTGCGCCTTTCGACCTGACTTTCGCCGTACGACTCCCGACCTGCGCCTTACGACCTATCTCATCTCGATCGACTTCAAGGCTCTCACCGCTGCGGCGCCGAAAACACGATGCGACGCAAGGTCCGACAGAACCTGAGTGGCGGATCTTTCGCCGTAGTCTTCCAGGATAACAATCGCCAACAACGGGCTCACGACCGGCGTGTCCGGCGTTGCGGATTGAATGGCGGGCAGGTTCTTTTGCAGGAATGTTTCCGCTACCGTCACTTGCAGTTTGTCGACGCGAATCGGGATCGCTCGAAACGCCCTTACGAACACGTCGTCGTTCGAAGGCGACCACGGCACTTTGCCGATCAGCATTTGCGCATACATCGCGTCTGGCTCCCTGGCAGCAAGGAGCGGCCGGAATGAGGACTCTCTGCCAAGGACCGCCCCGACGATGTGACCGAGCAGGTTGAAGTCTTGAAACTGCCGAAACTCGGCAATCGCGAGTACCCGGAGTTCTGCAGCGCTCGGAAAATTCTTCGGGGGTCTCGACGGGAAACCAATGCCAGAACGGGTCTTTTGGAACATGACACCGTTTGGTCCGTCCACGCTGATGTTGAAGGAGATGCGGGTCGAGGGAACGAGCCGCGGGGAATATCCCGGACCAGCTGTCTCTTCATAGAAAAGGCGTACCACAGGCACGTCGGGTGCATCGACGATCTCGACGTCGGCTTCGGCGAGCTTCGCGGTGAACTCCCGCAATGCATCGAACGGCGTCGGCTCGAGCCAGCTCTCGGCTTCGACCTCCAGGCGCACCCGCGTCTGCGCCGCCGCCGGACACACGGCCGCCATGATGAACAGGCAGGCGATCCAGTTACGGATCATCGACGTGTTTGCCTTGCGCCTTGCGACCTGACTTTCGCCTTCCAACCTGACTTTCGCCTTACGACTTCCGACCTGCGCCTTGCGACTTACCTTCCCGCTCCAGTGCCACCTGCGGGAAGGTTCACCGCGCCTGCCTGGTAGAGCGCGTTGAACAGGACCTTGAACGTCCCGTACGACTGCGCGCGATTCTGGGCGAGGAACCCGATCATCGCGATCCGCCCGTTGCCGTACTTCACGTCGAGCAGCGCGGGCTGACGCACGAGATGCTTTTCGCCGTCGAGCCAGCCCCCGCGCAGCAGATCGCGATCGTGGTAGCGCGCAACAACCGAGATCTGATCGTTGCCAATCGAGTTGTTGATGTCGAACGCCACGCTCTCGAAAAACAGCACGGTCGTTTCCTTCGGCATGCCATAGGCCAGCGGCTGCGTCGGATCGACGTGCACGCGCAGGCTCGAGCCCGGCACGAAGAACTCCTTGTCGGATAAATTGGCAACCGGATTTCTCACCGGCACGCCAAATCGCTCGGTCGCCAGCGCCGTCGCGTGATCGATCAGCACGAGCGAACCACCGCCACGGACGAACTCCTTCAGCATATCGACGCCCGCATTGCCGAGCGGCTTGGTGAATTCGACGGGAAGTGCGCCCTGGGTAAACGGGGTCGCTGCCGCCTCCGGCCCCGACGCGCCGACAATGGCGCGCACGGTGTCGTCGCAAATCAACACCACGTCGTACTTTGCGTTCAGGCCGCCCTTCTTGATCTCATCGGAATCGACGCGGGCGTACGGGAACTCCCACTGATCGAAGATGAAGCGCGTCCACCCTTCGTCCATGTTCCCGCCGGCATAACGCCGGTAGAGCGCGACGCGCAGCGGTTTCAACTGGGACATCGCACCGGCCGGTGCCGACGCCACGGCGGTGAACGGCAACCCGAACTCGGTCGCCAGCGTCTGCACCGCCGCACTCGTGGTCGAACCCGTTGCCGGAATCCAGAACGTGCCGGGCGCCCAGGGCTGCGGTGGACTCGGCAGCCGGTATACGGCGCCGCCGTTCTTCAGGATCCGGTTGACGGCGCGGAAGCTGAGATTCCAGGTCGGCGTCAACAGCCAGCCCGCTGAACCGCTGCCCGCGATCTTCCCGGCGAGCTTTGGTGCCATGGTCAGCTTCTCGAGCTTCGCCGTGATCTTCTGGTCGAGCGGGAACGTCTCGACGCCCATGTGATCGGCGAGCGTGAACGACGCCATGTCGTACGGCGGCAGCGGCGCGCCTTGCCGATCGCGCGTCCATTCGTTGTCGGGATACACCATCGGCTCGATCATCGTCTTGGCGAGCGCCCGCGAGGGCTGATCCAGCCGGACGATGAGATCGCCAGGCTCGACCACACGCGTGCCGGCGGTGAACCGTTCGGTCGCGCGGTGCACCTCGACACCATCCATCATGAGCGTCGAGGCGAATTTCAGGGCCGTGCCGGGATCGAGCTGGTTCATCGGGATCACGTGGCCGTAGGGCGCCTCGGTCGCGCCCCTCTCGACCTGGCGCGAAGCCGCGAGCGCGCGGTTCTTGAGGAAGTTCTGCCGGTAGCGTCCCATGGTTTCGACGAGCGCGAGCGTCTCGATTTCCTGTTGCCGCGCGATGTCCGACATGCGCCACCAGCCGCCCGGCCATGGATGCGGAAACGTCATCTGGGCCTTGTTCTCGGGACGGCCGCGCGAACCGGGGCCAATCTGTTCGGGATGGATGTAGAGCGGCCACACGAGCCGCGCGCTCGCGCTCTCGGTGTGGAAGCTCGTCATGTTCGACAGATTCGCGACGCCGTGGAACGACGCCATGAACCACGCGTCGTAGTGCACCTGCGATTCCACGCCGGTCACGCCTTCGGCTTCGAGCTTCGTGCCCATCGCCCCGCCCAGCAGCTGCGACGTGCGCCACATCAGCGGATCCACGTGCGGGTTGATCGGGTCGTACTTGGGCGGAATCGTGATGCGCGCGCCGTAACTGCCCTGCTGGTGGGTGTCCTTGTACACCTGCGGGAACCAGTCCTGATAGACGACCTTCGCCCAGTGCTGCGATTCGACGAGCGACAGCATGTAGCCGTCCCGATTGTTGTCGTGGCCGACGTATGCGCCATACAACTCGGGCAGCCCCGCACCTTCGTACGGCGTGCCGGCCGATTTCTTCACCCATTCACCGACGTGATCGTGGCCGTCGGGGTTGAAGCTCGGGATGAGCAGGAAGATCGTGTTGTCGAGAATCGCGCGAATCTGGTCGTCGTTCCCCGTCGCGATCCGGTACACCAGCTTCGGACCCATTTGCGACGAGGAGACCTCGGTGGAATGCTGGCCGAGCGTCACGAGGACCACGGCGCGGCCTTCGGCCGCCAGCGCGTCGATCTGCTGCGGCGTGAGTCCGCGCGGATCGGCCATCTGCCTGGAAATCTCTTTGTACCGATCGAGCTTCGCCAGGTTCTGCGGCGACGACATCGTCAGCATGATGAACGGCCGTCCCTGCGTGCTCTTCCCGAGCACCTGCAGATCAATCCGATCGGATTCCTTGGCGAGCTTCTCGTAGTAGGCCACTTCCTGATCCCACATCGCGAACTTGCCGTCGGCTGTGATCTCGAATCCAAAATGCGCCGCCGGCGTGGTGATGGCGCTCTGGGCCCTGCCAAAGGCCCCGAGTGCCAGCGCGATGCACACCGCACTACCGATCATTTTTCTGTTCACAGCCCCTCCTCTCACGACTTACCGGCTTCCCGTTTTCCTGGCCGCAACATCCAGCACCCGCTCCTCAGGCATCGATCGATCCACGATGGCCGCCGCCGCGATCCCGCCCGTGACGTTCGCCAGCGTCCTGAACATGTCGGGAATCGCATCGGCGCCCAGCAGGATGCCGACCGCGTCTGCCGGCACGCTGGCCGCGAGCAGAATCGGCACCATGACGACGATGCTGCCGCCCGGAATGCCGGGAACGGTGAACGTGGTCAGCACGGTGACGATGAGGATGGCGGCCAGATGCAGCGGCGCGATCGTCACGTTGAAGAGACGCGCGGCGAACAGGACCGCGACCGTCTGCCCGACCGCCGAGCCGACGCGCAGCATCGATGCCGCCAGCGGCACCACGAACGCCGCCACCCGATCCGTCACGCCGAGCGTTCGCGCGGCGTCGATCATGGCGGGGAGCGAGGCCATCGTCGATCGCGAGGAAATCGCCACGGCCTGCGCCGGCGCGCACGCCCGCGCCAGACGTCCCAGCGGCACGCCCCCGGCGATCACCGTCGCGGGATAGACCAGCACGACCAGCACGACGACGGTTAGTCCCGCAGCGAGCGCGATGTAGGACAGAAGCGCCCCGGCGGCGCTCATGCCCATGCGCGCGGCGAGCGGCGCCGCCAGCGCAAAGACGCCAATCGGTGCGAGCGAGATGACCCATCCCACGAGCACCATCATGGCGTCTGCCAGGCCGGCAAAAAATCCGGTGACAGCAGCGCGACGGTCGGGTGCAACTTTTGTGAGCGCCACGCCAAAGCCGATCGTAAAAACAATGAGCGGCAGCATCGCACCGTCGGCAGCGGCCTTGATGGGATTCGCCGGCACGAGGTCCGTGAACCATTGCGCCACGGATGGTGCGGCCGCAGGCGCGGTTCCCTTCGAGCTCGCCGCCTGACGGAGCTCGTCGGCGACTGCCGGATCGACGTCCAGACGCGCGAGCGACTGGAGCGGCAATCAACGTGGCCAATACCGCTGCCGCGATGGCCAGCGACGCGAACACGATGACGCTTCGCAGGCCGAGCCGGGTGAGCGAACGCTGGTCGCCGATCGCGATGATGCCGCCGATGAGGCTGGCCACGACCAGCGGGACGACCGCCATCCGGATCGCATTGACAAAGATGACGCCGACCGGCTCGACGAGGTTGACGACCGTTTGCAGCGATGGCGAACCGGAGACCGACGCGAGGACGCCGAGGGCGACACCGGCCACGAGACCGGCAATCACCCACAGGGTCGAGGCATACGACGAGCGCGTCACGTCGCGCTCATTTTAGACGACTAACCGATCGGCAAAATCGGCAAATGGAGCCGAATTTGTCGATCGCGTTGTGAAATAATTTCTCACGGTGCGTGCATTTCTGGCCGGCGTCCTGGCGTTCGCCGCGTTCCTGCCATCGCTCGGCGCTCAGACGGAACCGGTCGATCTGTCGAAGCTCGACGCGATCGAGCCGCTCGTCGTTCAGGCGATCGCCGAAAAGAAGTTGCCAGGGGCGGTCGTGCTCGTCGGTCAGGGCGATCGCACGTTCTATCGGAAGGCGATCGGACATCGCGCGCTGGCCCCATCGCCCGAGCCGATGACCGTCGACACGGTCTTCGACCTCGCGTCGTTGACCAAAGCGATCGCCACGACCACCAGCGTGATGATGCTCGTCGAGGAAGGCAAGATCGCGCTGAACGATCGCGTGTCGCAGTTCGTTCCCGGCTTCGAGCGGCACGGCAAAGACGACATCACGATCCGCCATCTGCTGACGCACATGTCGGGGCTGCGACCCGATCTCGATCTGACCGAGCCATGGACGGGATCCGATACCGCCATGGCCCGGGCGATCGAGGAAGTCCCGCTCTCGCCGCCCGGCGCGCGGTTCGTGTACAGCGACATCAACTTTCTTCTTCTGGGCGATATCGTGCGGCGGGTCAGCGGTGTGCCGCTCGATCGCTTTTCGCACGACAGGATTTTTGCGCCGCTCGGCATGACGAGCACCGCATTTCTCCCTCCCCCGTCCTGGCGGAACAGGATTGCGCCCACCGAACGCTGCACGCCCTTCGGCTGGCCCTGTGATGGCCCCGGCGCAGCGCTGCTCCGAGGCGTGGTTCACGATCCCACCGCGCGGCGCATGGGCGGCGTCGCGGGCCACGCAGGGCTTTTCAGCACTGCCGACGATCTGGCGACCTTCTGCCGCCTGCTGCTCGCCGGCGGAACGTATCGACAGACGCGCGTGCTTGCTCCGCTGACACTGGCGAGGATGACTTCGCCGGCCACACCTGCCGGCGAGCGAAACGTGCGCGGGCTGGGCTGGGACATCGATTCCACGTTCTCGTCCAACCGCGGCGATCTGATGCCGGCTGGTTCGTTCGGCCACACGGGATTCACGGGCACGTCGGTGTGGCTCGATCCCGCGAGCGGGTTGTTCGTCATCTTCCTTTCCAACCGGGTGCATCCAGACGGCAAGGGGGACGTCACGTCGTTGCGCGGGCGCGTGGCAACCGTCGCGGCATCCGTGCTCAGGTCGCCGGCACCGCCGGCATCCACCGAGCGGCCTGCTCTGACCGGCATCGACGTGCTGCGCGCCGATGGATTTGCGCTGTTGAAGGGCAAACGCGTGGGCCTGGTGACCAACCAGACGGGGCGCGCACGAGACGGATCGACCACCATCGATCTTCTGCACGACTCATCGACGGCACAGGGACACCGATTGGTCGCGCTCTTCAGCCCGGAACACGGCATCCGCGGCGTCCTCGACGCGAGCGTGCCCTCGACAAAAGACGAGAAGACCGGCCTGCCCGTGCACTCGCTCTACGGCGACACTCGGCGGCCGACCGACGTGATGCTGCAAGGCATCGACACGCTCGTCATCGATCTTCAGGACATCGGCGCGCGGTTCTACACCTACATGACCACGACGGCGTACGTGCTGGAAGAGGCGGCGAAACGAAAGATCAACGTTGTCGTGCTCGATCGGCCCAATCCGATCGACGGCACCCACGTCGAGGGTCCCGCGCTCGACGCGGGCGCGATTGGATTCACCGGATACTTCCCTGCCATGCCTGTTCGTCACGGCATGACGCTGGGAGAGCTCGCGGCGTTGTTCAACGCCGAAAACGGTATCGGCGCCGATTTGTCCGTCGTCGGCATGAAGAACTGGCAGCGCGATGAGTGGTTCGACCAGACGGGGCTTCCGTGGACGAACCCGTCGCCGAACATGCGAAACCTTCTTCAGGCAACGCTCTACCCGGGCATCGGCGCCATCGAAGGCACGAACGTTTCGGTCGGGCGTGGCACCGATTCACCGTTCGAGCAACTCGGCGCCCCCTGGATTGACGGCGTGCAACTGGCCGAGGCGCTCAACACGCGACGCATTCCTGGCATCCGCTTCTATCCGGTCCGCTTTACGCCGGCGTCGAGCAAGTACGCAAACGAGGAATGCGGCGGCGTCTTCATGGTCGTGACCGACAGGCTGGCGCTTCGGCCGGTCCGCGTCGGCGTCGAGATCGCCGCGATCCTGCACATGCTGTACGGCGCCAGGTTCGATCTCGCGGCGGCCGGCATCCTGTTCGGGTCGAAAGAGGGTCTCTCGCGCATTCGCGCCGGCGACGACCCACAGGCGATCGCAGAATCGTGGGCGGAGGGCGAGGCGAAAGTGGAAGGCTCTGCGCGAAAAGTATTTGTTGTATCGGTGAGATGCCGCAAGGCAGGGCTAAAGCCCTGCGCTACCGTGTACCGACATCTGCGGTAGCGAAGGCCTCAGGCCTGCCAGCATTGCGGTGGCGCGGGCTTCAGCCCTGCCGCCACGCAAGCGCAAGGATATGTGCGACCGCGACGGTGGTCACCGCGCCGATGAAGACGTACCAGGTGAACGCGACCGGCAGCGACCAGACCCCACACGATCGTCATCGCCACCAGGCCGGCGATCATGCCGGCAAACGCCTGACGCTCTGAAATCGCCGGTGCGAGCGTCCCGAGCAGAAACGCGCCCAGAACCGGCCCCGACGCCCACGACAGCACGGACAGGCCGGCATCGAGCACCGACCGCTCCATGCGCTGTGCCGCAATCGCCACGCCAATCTGGACGACGCCCCAGACGATCGTCCACCTTCGCGAGACGCGCATCAGCGTGGCCTCGTCGGCATCCGGCCGCACGTACTTCGCGTAGAAATCGTTCACCGTCGTGGCGGCCATGGCGTTGATCGACGGAGACAGCGCCGCGGCAACAATGGCCGCGACGATAAAGCCGGCGGTCCCGTGCGAGAGCGCGGTCACGATGAAGCCGGGGAGCAGTTCGTCGCCGCGCGCGAGCGCTCTGGGCATCGGCACGTGCTGGTAGTAGGCAAACAGCATGACGCCGATGACGAGAAAGAGCGCGAACTGCGCGAACACCACGAACCCGCTGAGCACCAGCCCGCGCGCCGCTTCGCGCGACGAGCGCGCGGAGAGCAGGCGCTGCACCAGAAACTGATCCGTGCCGTGCGTGGAAAGCGTCAGCGCGATCCCGCCGACGATGCCCGCCCAGAGGGTGTAGGGCCGCGCCAGCGACCATGAGAGATCGAACACGCGAAACTTGCCCGACGCAGCGCCGATGCGCACGACTTCGGCCCACCCGCCAGGAATCAGATTCAGGAGCGACCAGAACACGACGAGGGCGCCCGCGAGATAGACGAACAACTGAATCACGTCGGTCCAGATGACGGCGGCCGATCCGCCGCGCACCGTATAGACGATCATCGTCGCGCCGATCAGGATGATCGCCGGGGTGACCGGCACCTGCGTCACGACCGAAACGACCAGCGCGGTCGCGAACAAGCGGATGCCGTCGGCGAGCGAGCGCGTGATCAGGAATATGACGGCCGCCACGTTCTTCACGCGTTCGCCAAAACGGCGCTGCAGCAGCTCGTACGACGTCACGAGATCGCCCCGGAAGTACGCGGGGATGAAGATCACGCTCACGATGACGCGGCCAATGATGTAGCCGAGCACGAGCTGCAGGAACGTCATGTCGCCCGAGTACGCCGTGGCCGGCACGCTGATGAAGGTCAGCGTGCTCGTTTCGGTCGCAACAACCGTGAAGCAGATCGCCCACCACGGCACGGACCGGCCGGTGAGAAAGTAATCGCGGGTGGTTTTCTGAAATCGGGCGAAGTACGACCCGAACTGCGTGATCGCCAGCAGGTACCCTGCGATGACCGTGTAATCGAGCCAGGTGAGAACCATGCGTGGGCGCCCGGTGCGGCCTCGCTCAGGGCAACAGGAACTTGACGCCCGCGCGCGCGGTGCGCGGCAGGCCTGTCGTCAGAATTGGCGTCCGGCCAACGTCGTAGTGGTTGTCGAACACGTTCTCGACGGCGACAAACGCGGCCAGCCTTCTGCCGACGTTCCGGCTGCCAAAGACGTCGAACACGGTCGCGCGGCGAAGCTCGTACACGTTCAGGTCGTCCTCGAACTGCGGACCCGTGACGCGAAGCTGAGCCGATGCCTGCCAGGCGTTCCGGCTGTAGCGCGTGCTCACGCCGACGTTGTACGAGGGCACTTGCGGCACGTCATTGCCGTTCAGGCTCGTGTCGCCCTTGAATTTCGCGTCACCGATGCCGCTCGTGAAGGCCGCCGACCACGACGGCGACAGCCGGACATCGGCTTCGAGCTCCACGCCGGCCGTCCGCATCTTGTCGGCGTTCGCGCGCATCTTGGTAATCAGCTGCGGCGTGCTCGACAGGGTGATGTTCGTGATCACGTCGTCGAGCACGTTCCAGTAGCCGGTCACCCTGGCCGACATCCGGCCGCGCGTCGCGAGCACACCTCCGTCGAAGCCCGTCAGCTTTTCGGGAGCGAGCGCCTCGTTTGGATTGGTCTGCGTGTTCCCCGCCCGGAATCCGCGGTACATCTCGTTCAGCGTGGGTGCGCGAAACCCTTTGTACGCGGAGCCGCGCAGCGAAACGCCGCCGCCCAGGCGATACGCGATCGAGGCGCGCGGATTGAACGACCCCAGCGTCTCGTTGTAGCCGGTGTTCTTCGATTGCGTATGCCAGCGGTCGGCGTGCACGCCCAGCACGACCGTCAGTCGATCGCCAGCGGGAAACGAGTCCTGGATAAACGTCGACCACACGTGCTGCGTTCCACCGTTGTTGAGCGTGCTCGTGACACGGCCTCCCGACAACACCGTCTCCTGTGTTTCTCCTTTGATGAACTTGCCTTCGACTCCGGCGAGCACGCTGTGCGTTCCGGCCATACGCGTCCATGTCGCCGCCGTCGCGGCGGCTCTCGTTGGTACATGCTGCAGCCGGTTGAGATCTTCGGTGGTGCGATCCGCGGAAACCGCGGAGAAAGTCTGGTCGTAGCCCTGCGTGCCGGCGAACACACGTGCAGACAGGAGCCCACCGGCAAATCCTCCGGCGGCCTCTGACGTGCCGTGCCGTGACGCCGTGTCGTTGGTCACCGCGGGCGTCCCGTTCTTGCGATTGTCGGTAAACACGTTCCCGCGAGCATTCACGCGCCAGCCGTCCGGCGACTGGTACTCGAGCGAAGCCACACCCGATCGGTGCTTCGAGCCGATCTTGGAATCAATCGGTCCGCGTGGCGCGATTCCCGGGTCCTGCTCCACGGACACTGGAATGTACCCGTCAATCGAAAACCATTCGCCGCCGGCCGTGTAGTTCCAGCTGCCGCGGCGGTCGCCGGCAAACAGCGAGACGCGCCCGGTCGCAAGACCGCCGCCTTCGACCAGCGCGCGTGCGGTCACGCCGCCCGGCTGCAACGTGAGAATCTGCACCACGCCGCCGACGGCATCGGCGCCGTACAGATCGCTGCTGCCCCCACGCAGCACCTCGACCCGATCGATCGCCGCCTGCGGCAGCTTGTCCCAGTACACCCAGCCTCCGAACGCGTCGTTCAGCGTGACGCCGTCGGCCAGCACGAGCGACCGGCTCGCGCCGGTCCCACCCAGACCGCGCAGCGTGACACCTTGTGCGGTCGGATTCGACACGCGCGACGAGGTTCGGCGGAACAGCGTGAATCCGGGAACCACCTTCAACGCGTCATCGAGCGTCAGCGCGGCATTGGTCAGCAGCTCTGCCGCCGGAAACACCGTCATCGTCGCCGCGGGATCTGATTTCGGGACGTCGGTACGTGACGATGTGACGTTGACCGCCTCGAAAAAGGGAGCGGGCTGCAACACCACGCGCAGGCCGCTGCTGTCGGCCGGCACCGGCATCACGACTTCCACGAAGCCCGGGGCGGTGACGACGATGGTGAGAGGGCCCGATGCGGACGAGTTGAAAGCAAAGCGCCCGTCGTTTCCGGTACGGAATTGATCGATCGCCCGGCCCGACACTTCGAGCCGCACGGTCGCGTCGGGAACCGCGGCTCCAGACGCATCGACGACCAGTCCGGAAACAGCGCCGGCGGATTGGGCGAGCACGGCGACGTTGAGCGCAAGCGCGAACAGCCAGGGCTGCATGGCGAGAGTCTATGCTGAGCGCGCATTGTAACGGTGCGCGCAAATCGGCTAGACTTCGCACACGTCCGCTACCATACGTAATTCGACCACTACGTAGTGTCCGGCTTTAGCCGGACCGTGGAGGCTATCGTGCATCGCGCGACAAGAGTGCTCCTCGTGCTCCTGACGGTTGTGGCAGCCGGTTTCGAAAGACCTTCCGTCGCCGCGTTTCAAGCCGCGGCCCCGCAGGCCGCCACCATGCCGGGCAGGTTGATCGTGTTCGGCGATGTCACGCTCTTCCTCGGCAAGCCCGGCGTCCCCGGCAATTGCGCGCTGCAGAGCCGCTTCAAGCGGGGCGATCCGGTCGGATGGCGGATGACGGCCTACGACTCCGAGACCGGCAAAAGAGAGCCCACGGCTCAATTCGTCGTTCACGTTTCCTACGGCGGCACGACGCAGGACCTCCCGATGCGATACCGCGCGACGGTCAAGCAGCCGGAGCGAGAGTTCTGGGTTGCGAAATGGATCGTCCCTGCCGACGCGCCGGTCGGCATCGTGCGCTACACCGTGACGGCCACCGACAAGTACGGCCGCACCGGTGAATTCAAGCCGTTCGTCGTCGACGATTCTCAAATCACGATCGTGGAGTAAGGCGTGCGCACGCTCACCATCCTCGTCGCCCTCTTCACATTGATGGGCGCGATCGGGTGTGGTCGAGACCTTACGTCCTCACAGGCCGCCAGCCCTCCTGCCGTGGGCGGCACGACCGTGCCGCCGAAGAAGCTCACGATTACCGCTCCCGCACAGACAAAGCTCGTGGCAGGCGTTGAAGTCGAGGCGTCCGCCGAGGGGTTACCGCCGAACAAGACGGTCGATCTCGTCTGGGGAACGGTGAACGGCGGCTGGGTGGTCGAGGATTACTACCGCTTTCGCGGAAAGAAATTCACCAACGCCACTAAGGTACTGACGAACGCAAAAGTTGGGGCCGACGGTCGCGTGTCGATCCGCTTCAAGATACCGGAAGACTACGGCGGCGTTCACGAAGTGTTCGTGTCCGAGAACGGCGTGACGCTCGCGCAGGGTGGTGTTGACGTCGGTCAGACTTTCGAGATGCACCCCACCGAAGGTCCGGTCGGCACGCCGATCGAGATTCGAGTCAAGGGACTCGGCTGGCGCACGATGGAAAGCACCTGGGTGGTGAACTGGGACAATCAGGAAATCGGCTGGGTTTCGGCCACCGATACGCGTGGATCGGCGACGGCACGGTTCCGTGCCGCGGGCACGGTTGGAGAGCATCAGGTCAAGGTCTACACCGGATACATGGGCCAGGGTTATCTGAATCACGAACAGGCCCCCAACTCGTATCTGCCCAGACCCGATTTCGTCTTTCGCGTCACACCTGGTCAGGCCAACACCCAGGCCTTCGCAGAGCCGTATCAGAAACAGCCGCTACCGGACGCCGCTTCGACGAGTGGGTCTGCGGTCTTGAATATCTCCCCGACGCAAGGGCCTGTGCTGACTCGCGCGCGCCTCAAAGGCAGCGGGTTCGCGCCCAACTCGAGTGTGTCGCTCGTCTGGGAAACGCAGGCGGGCAATCGCGTGTCGGGCAGCGGGTTCGACGCGAAGACGATGGAGCTGACGAAACTGACGATTGGAAGCGATGGCCGAATCGATATGCCTCTGGTCGTGCCGGACGATCTTGGCGGACTTCACGGCGTCTCGATCCGCAACGGCGACACGGTCCTGGCGCGCAGTCACTTCGTGATCGAAACCAGCATCGTCAGCATTTCGCCCACATCGGGACCGGCAGGCACGCCTGTCTCGATTCACCTCAAGGGCGTCGGCTGGACCGACTACGACAACATCTACGTGGTGACGTACGACAACGCGTACATGGGATACGCGTGCGGATTCAACAGCCAGGGAGATGTCGTCGTCAATTTCAAGGCCGCCGGCTCGCCGGGCGTACACCTCATCGACTTCTACCCGGGCATTTATCAGGGACCGGAAGGCGGGCAGCAACTGTATCGCCTGCCCCAGCTCACCTACGCCGACGATCACCCCGGCAATCGGATTCCGGCCCTGCGATTTGCGTTCAACGTCACACCTCGCTAGAGCTGAGGTTCCGGGTTCCGTTCCTGTTCGTGATGGCGCATAACGTAGCGCGCGTCTTTGAAACGATGGCGGCGAGTCCCCCGCCCACCGCGAACCGGGAACGGGAACAGGAACCGGAACCCACGTCGATCAGCCCTTGGGAGCGACGTAGCTCTTTCTGGCCCGCGCTGACAGCCCGCGCTGAGCGAGACGCACGTCGACGCTGTGCACCTTGCCGTCGCGCCGGGGCGGAGCGAAGCCGAGCAGGTATTGACTGTGGAGCTCGTCGGCAACACGCGCAAAGGCGGCGTTGAGATCTTCTCCGAACCGAATCTCGGTATAGCCACCACCGGTCTCCTGGGCGACGCGCGCGAGTCCGGGATCGGGTAAATCGGCGAGCAACATCGCCTGGAGTCCGCCGCGGCCGAGACCCGGCGCCGGCCGCTGACCGCGGCTGCGCATGCCGACCGCGTAAATCATCACGTCTTCGGCCCGCGCCCGATCGATGACGCCGGCCTGGCTGGCAACCGGCTGACGGAACCCTATCTGCCCGCTGTCCTTGCCATCGCTCAAGACGAGCACGACCTTGCGCGTGACCTCCTCGTCTCCGAATGTGGCCATGGCCTCGTCTATCGCGCGCCACAGCGGCGTCGGTGCTTCGGGATTGATTGTGGTCGGAAGCGCGGCGCGCAGCTCGCGGGCATCGTGCGTGAACGACGGACTGATGGTGACCTCGTGGCCGAACGAGCCGACGCGGGCGACGTCGTCGGGACGGAGCCGCGCGAACAACTGTTCGGACGCGGCACGCAGCAGTGGAAGGTTGCCCTCCATGCTGCCCGACACGTCGAGCATGACGACCAGGCGTATGGGCTGCGGCGTGTTGTCGAACAGCGTGATCGGCTGAGGCTTGCCTTCGTCGCGCACCTCGAAGTCTTCGCGCGCCAGGGTCGTCACCAGCTTGCCGTCGCCATCGGTCACGGTGACGAAAATGCGGACGGCCTCGCCTGTACCGCGGAATGTGGGCTGCTGCGCCCCGACCACGTCGAGCCATGCAAGCCCACACACGACGAGCGACCAGACTTCTGAGTAACCGCTTCATGCGCACTACCTTTTCATCTGCAGGCCGGCCGACCGTGACTCTATTGTGGCGAGGCGTCTGAGAAACGGATCCCGGAACCGTTTTGCTATCGCGGCAGCGAGCGCTCCAGCGTGTCGAGCCGATCGCTGAACTCCGACCACCGCCCCTGCTCGACCGAGATCTGGTGGTTCAGCTCGGCTTCCTGGTTGCTGAAATCCTGAATCAGTTGCTGCATGCGCGCGAAGTCCGGTCCCTGGGCCTGCTGGCGCGCCAGCGCGATCTGGCTCTGCACCTCCGCACGCTGCCGCGTGAGCCCGGTTATCCGCTGCTCCTGCAACTGCAACCTCGCGACGAGCAGCTGCGACCTGACCGACGCGCTCGACGTCTCGGCGAGGTCGGCTCTGATGCCGCGCAACTCGGCCACCACGTCGTCGAGCGACGCCGGGCCGTTGCGCATCTGTCCCGATACCAGCGTGGTGAGGCACACCGCGGCGAATACCGCGGCGCAGGCGATCGTCTTCCCAGACAGTTTTTCCATGTCCGGATTATCGAGCGATCGGAGGCGGGTCGATAGGAACGTCGTCGTCCATCGTCGATCGGCGATCGTCGATCGTCTGGAAGACGATGGACGATGGGACGATGGACGATGGACGACGATCCGATTCGCTAGGTGCGAAGGTACTTGTTGAACCAGTCGACCGTGCGCTGCCACGCCAGCTTGGCGGCCGCTTCGTCGTACCTCGGCGTGGTGTCGTTGTGGAACCCGTGATTCGCCTTCGGGTAGACGTAGCCTTCGTAGCGAACCTTGTTGGCCTTGAGCGCCGCCTCGTACGCGGGCCATGCCTCGACGAGCCGTGTATCGAGCTCGCCGTGGTGCACGAGGACGGCCGCCTTGATCTTCGGCACATCTTCCGCCGCGGGCGCACCGCCGTAAAACGGCACGGCCGCGCCAAGGTCGGGCATCCTCACGGCCAGCGTGTTGGAGATGCCGCCACCAAAACAGAAGCCGACGATGCCAAACCGGCCCGTGCTCTCGGGACGTGCCTTCAACCAGTTGATCGCGGCGATGAAATCGACCGTCATCTTCTCGCGATCCACTTTCTGAAACAGCTGTCCGCCACGCTCGTCGTCGCCGGGATAGCCGCCAACCGACGTCAGACCGTCTGGCGCGAACGCAAGGAAGTTCGCCGTCGCGAGCCGCCGCGCCACGTCTTCGACGTACGGGTTCAACCCGCGGTTCTCGTGCACGACGAGCACCGCCGGGTACTTGCCCGCCGCAGCGGGACGCGCGAGATAACCCCGAATCGACCCGTTCCCCTGCGGAGACTGCACGGTGGCGTACTCGGCTTTGATTCGCGCGTCGTCTTTGGGCACCTGCTGGGCCCAGGCATAGTTCGGCTTGAGCGCCTCGAAGATGCCCGCTACCGTCAGGCCGCCAACGGCAAATTTGGCCGCGCCTTCGAAAAACCCGCGGCGGTCGATGTCACCGTGGACATAGAGGTGGAAGAGGTCGAGCAACTCCTGAGGGAAATCGGACGCCTTCTTTCGTTCCATGGCCATGCTCCTCCTGGCTGGTTGCGGGGTGGCTGATAGCGGCAGGAGCATACCACGATAACGGGTTGCAGAGTTCGCGGTTGTCAGATTCGCAGATTGATTGGCGGATTCGAGAATCAAGTTTTCCGAGAATCCGCGAATCTGCGGATCTGCGAATTTCGAGCGTCAGCGCTCTACTGCTTCCTCTTCTTTTTTCGGCACGCAATCGTGGCAATGAAAAGCGAACGGAATCTCGTCGATGATGATGTTCGCGCGCGCATCGCGAAGAATCAGGTGCCGGCCGACGAAGCGGTACTCGATATCGCGTGGCAGATCGGGCAGCGTCAGCAGGATATTCGGCGGCATCGTGGCAAGCGATCGCCGCTTCGAATAGGTGTCGTTGACGTCGACGTCGAATTCGGCCGGACCGTCGTCCATCATGGCGGCAATCGTTTGCGCGTCCGCCCTCACGGCGAGCATCTGCTTGACTTGCCGCACCATCGATGGCGCAAAGATCTGCCCGCGATGCGCGCTGCGCGCATCGCGAATCCGTTCCGCTAAACGGTGTTCGAACCGCTCGATCTCCTCCGCGTTGTCCGTCACGACGAGCGGCGGCAGCCCTTTCTCGAGTTTGGCGCGAAGCGCCGCATAGTCTTCGATGCGCTTGTTGAACTCGGCGAGCGTCTCGGGGTCGAACGTGCCCTGCACGATCACCCTGAAGTCGGGCTGATCCGTCCCGCGATTGGCCGCCACCTGGGCCCCCGCGACGGCCGGATACATCAGAAGAAGGCCGAGGGAAAGCGCCAAGCGTCTCAAGTTCATGCTCACGTGGCCTCGCAAGAACCTTACCACGCGTGGTTTCCTGGCAGGAGTCTTCTTCGCCGCGGCTGCCGTCGCCTGCAACGGCCAGTCGTCGCCCACTGCGCCCGATGGAAGCGTCCCCGTCGTCGTGGCGTTCGGGGACAGCCTTACGTCAGGTCCGGGTCTCCGGCCCCAGGAGACCTATCCGTCGCTTCTTCAGAAGCGGATTTCGGATGCGGGCCGTACCTACCACGTCGTCAACGCGGGTGTTTCGGGCGATACCTCCAGCCAGGGACTGGCCCGCTTCGACGCAGCCCTCGTAACTGGAACCCAGATCCTCGTCCTGGCGATTGGCATCAACGACGGCCTGAGAGGCATTCCCATCGAGACCGTCGATCGCAACCTCTCGACGATGATCGAGCGGGCGCAGGCGCGCGGCATCAAGGTGCTCCTCTGCGCGATGGAAGCGCCGCCGGTCAAAGGTTTCAACTACAGTGTCGAATTCCACCGCCTTTTCACCAGGCTCAGCGAACGCTACCACCTGCCGCTTGTTCCCTTCTTCCTGCTGGGCCTCATTACGAATGAGGGTCTCGATCTCAACGAAACGCTTCATCCGACCGCTACCGGGCACAAGGTGATTGCCGACGCCGTCTGGCCCTACTTGCGTCCGATGCTCTAGCGGCGCTACTCTCTCACCACACAGACAGTCCGGCTGACGCCGGACACTACTGTGAACGGAGGTCCACCTAAAATGCGGACCCTACGCAGGAGGAATTATGAGGCTTTACCGTCTTTCGGTGTCCGCGTGCGCATTTGTCGCGTTCGTGCTGGCCGGTCTTGCCGTCGGCAAGGACAGGCGCCCGCCCCTCAAACTCAGAAGCCGGAGCCGCCAGGCGCCGCCGCTGTTGCACGCGGGAAATCTGATCATGCCACCGGACGACGCGATCGCAATGAACGGCGGCCCCGTTTTCGGATCGGCGAATTCGACAGGCTTCTACATCACGCGCAATGTCTTCCGCAACAACAACACCAGCCGTCCGCACTATCACACGATGGACCGGTGGGTTACCGTCATCAAGGGTGTGTGGTACGGCGGTACGGGCAAGGTGTTTCGTGCGAAAGAGATGAAGCCCATGCCGGCGGGCAGCGTGATGTTCCACCCCGCATACTTCATCCACTACGACGGCAACCAGGATGGCGGTGAAACCGTCGTGCAGATCATGGGGTACGGGCCCGTGACGACGGTGCAGGTGGAGGAAGACGAGAAGGGTAATCCGGTCAACCGTGGCGGCGAGGGCGCGGGCTACGCGACGACACCTCCGGCGAAATAGCGATACCTGTCATGGCAAATGGCAGATGGCAAATGGCAGCCATCTGCCATTCGCCATCCTCAGCGTCAGACTGGAATCCGCGTCACCTTCACGACCTGATTGAACAGGTATTCCACCTCGATGCGGTCGCCAGTCTCCAGTGAATCTCCCGGAATAGCTTCTGGACCCACGCGGGCCGCGTTGAGCTGTTCGGTGGGATCGTCGATATGTGTGAAGACGATCTCCCACGACGCCTGGCCGTGGATGCTGATGCGATGGATTCGCTTGAGGATGGCCTGGCGACTGCCCTTGAGCATGCCCTGATTTTACGCGATGCTATCACTATGAACGCATCAGACTGCATTCTCTTCAGCGGCGGCGCACCCGGAGCGGAAGCGGAGTTTGGGGCCTGCGCCGAGCGGCACGGCGTGGAGGAGGTCAACTTCACCTTCGAGGGCCACAAGATCGTGCGCCAGCGCGGCGTGCGCGTGCTCAACCACGAAGAACTGCAGAACGGCGACGTGAGCCTCGAGTACGTCAGCCGCCTCATGGACCGCCGTTACACCGACGCACCCACGATTCGCAAAGTGCTGCAGACCATGTGGTACCAGGTCAACAGCGGCCAGGAAATCTGGGTCGTCGGAACCATTCTCCCCGACAAGACCGTACGAGGCGGCACGGGCTGGGGCGCCGAGTTCGCCAAGCTCTGTAACAAGAAGCTGCACGTGTTCGACCAGGAACAGAAGCGCTGGTTCTGGTGGACCGGCGACGACTGGCAGGCGGCCGAGGGCAAAGGTGGACCGCGCATCATGCACCCGCACTTCACCGGCACCGGCACACGCACGCTGCAGGAGCCGGCCAAGAAGGCCATCGAGGACCTCTTCACCCGATCGTTCAAATAGCGACCGTTTGTCACGATTCGCTACAGCTTTCGGGTCGTTCCACCCCGCTGCTGCGGCACAAAAAGTGCTTCTCATCGGGGGATGAGGTACTGGCTCCATCCCTATATCGTCGCCGGTTGTGTGCTTACGGCGTGTGCCCCTGCGGCCGCGACAGATGCCCAAGGGCAGCAACGTGAATCCCGACGCGGGGCTCGTTGCCGAGTTCACCAAGAAGGTCGACGCCTACGTCAAGCTTCGCAACGGCGTCACAGGCTTCGCACCAGACCTGAAGCGAACGGAGAAGCCGGGCGAGATCGCGGTTGCCGAGAAATCGATGGCCCAGATGGTTCGCGGGGCACGGGCGGACGCCAAGCGTGGTGACATCTTCACCCCGGCGACACAGGCGATGTTCCGGCGGCTGCTCCACTCCCAGCTGACCAAGGGCGGCGGAGAGGGCGCCGACAACAAGGCGATCATCAAAGACGACGCTCCGGAGCCGAAAGAGGTGCCGTTCAAGGTGAATGCGGACTACCCGAAAGAGGCGCCGCTTTCAACCGTGCCGCCCGATGTCCTGCTCGCCTTGCCGAAGCTGCCCGAAGACGTGCAGTACCGGTTTGTGGGCAAACACCTACTCTTGTACGATGCGAAAGCGAATCTGATTATCGATTTCATGTTGAACGCGATTTCGTAGTGCTTCGAGGAAGACCTATGTGGACATCTCGACGATCACTGGCTGTCATCACCTTTGCTGCCGCGCTTTCGGCCAGCGCCATTCGCCCAGGACCTGACGCTTCCGAACAAGCCGACCGGAACACTCAGGTTCGCCGTCATCGGAGATAGCGGCACGGGCGATTCCAATCAGTACAAGCTCGCGAAGGTGTTCACCGATATCCACCAGCGCTTTCCGTACGAGTTCGTGCTGATGATGGGCGACAACATGTACGGTGGCGAGAGCGCCCGCGACTTTCAGAGGAAGTTCGAGGCGCCGTACAAGCCGGTGCTCGACAAGGGCGTCAAGTTCTACGCCTCGCTCGGCAACCACGACAGCACGAACCAGAAAATGTACAAGCCGTTCAATATGAACGGCGAGCGTTTTTACACGTTCAAGCCGAAAGACGGAATTCGGTTCTTCGCGCTCGACAGCAACTACATGGATCGGCCCCAGCTGCAGTGGTTCGAGAAAGAGCTGGCCGCGAGCGGGTCGGACTGGAAGATCGTGTTCTTCCATCATCCGATCTATTCATCGGGCGGGGCACACGGGTCGGACACCGCCCTTCGCGACCAGCTCGAACCACTGTTCCTGAAATACGGCGTCGACGTGGTGATGGCCGGTCACGAGCACTTCTACGAACGTCTGAAGCCGCAGAAGGGCATCCACTATTTCATTTCGGGGGGCGCCGGAAAAGTCCGCAGGGAGACGTGGGCGGGGAATTCACCGAAAAAGCGTTCGACCAGGGATTCCACTTCATGCTTCTCGAGATCGACGGCGACCAGATGCACTTTCAGGTCGTGAGCGACCAGTCGAAGACGGTGGACTCGGGCATCATCGCGCGCCGGCGCGTCGAAGACAAACCCGCGCCATCGCAGCCCGCCGCGCCTGCGGCCAAGCCGGTTCCGCCGAAGGACAAGCCCTGAACGTTCCGGGTTCCGGTTCCGCTTCCGTGTTCGCGGTGGGCGGCGGATTCGGTACGCCATCTTTTCTGAAAGAAGCGCCTCTCGTTCAACGGCGCCACCGCGAACTGGAACGGGAACAGGAACCGGAACCTTGTCAGGGCACCACGACCTGCACGTGGGCCAGAACTTCTGACGACGAAGAGGCCATCGATTCGTAGTAGCCGACGAATCGTTTCGTCTCCTCGCTTTGATACGCGCGAAGGTTATCGGCCCACCTGAAGCCAATCACCTGATAACGCAGCTCAGCGTCGATCGCGAACGGGCCTTCGGCGTTGCGCACGTCAACGGCATAGCGGACGCGGTCGCCTGCGCCGGTAAAGTCGGCATCCTGTGACGCCGTGCCGACAACGGCAATCCAGGGATCCGCCGAGGTCTTCTGGAATCCGCGCGGCAGCAGCCGATTGTCCTTTGCGTAGCCCACCGCGGTCAGCAGACCGGTCGTCGGCCTTCCTGCCTGATCGCGCATGATCGATTCATAGATCTGCACCTGGCCCGGCTCGCCGATCTCGGTGTAGTGTGGCTCGACGCGCAGCGCGTCCGCGTCGTGGTCGTTGCCGGAGATGGCGCCGTTCGCGGCAACCGCACCCGACTCGAAGATGACGGCACCGGCGCGATCGCGAACCGTCACGTGCAGCCAGACCCGGCGTGAGGGATAGCCCGTCGGCAGCTTGTGCCCGGTCGCGTTCTCGACCGCGATGTCGGCGACGATGCGGCCATCGCGAACACCGGCGTTCTCGATCGACAGCGTCGCGGTGCGCGAGCGGAGATTCGCGATGGTCGCCTCCGCGGCGGCATTCAGTTCATCGGCGGGAGCCACCACGCCGAGCTCGTCCCGAAAGCGGTTCAGCATGCGCTGCATGAAGAAGTTGCCGCCAACGAAGGTATGGCGGGCAAATCCTTTGCGCGGCGCGCCGAGCACCGACGCGATCGGCGTCTCTGCCTCGACGACCGGCATGTGGCAGGACTGGCAGCTGCGCTCTTCTGGCGCGAAGGCACTGTGCTTCCACTCGAGATAGGGCACCTGCTCGGGCAGCTCGCCGATGATCTCTCCTTTCGGACCGCGCGCCTTGGTCACCAGCGTGTGGCAGGTCGCGCACAGCTCCGACTGGCGCACGTGCAGCGACTCGGTGGGCTCGAACCCCGTGGACGACCTCATGATCGTCGAAATCCCGCGTTCGATGCGGAACGGTCCGAACATCGGCCGGGGCGCCCGGGCATTCGCCGGAGCGACGACATATCCTCCCGTGAAGCTCGACGGAGTTCCGAGGTTCTGATCGGTGATCTGATGGCAGAGCGAACAGGCGACGCCATCGTGGGCGAGTTGGTCGGCGCGACCGCGTTGCCGGCTGACGGGCAGATGCGCAAAGACCTCCCCCTCGGCGCCCCGCATGCGCGCTTCGGTGCGCGCCATGGGCATATGGCACGTCGCGCACTCATCCTGGATGGCGCCGGCGAGCGACGGGTGGTCGAGCACTTCCCTTCGTACGCCAGCCTGCCAGTACGGATCGCGGGCGGCATTGGCCATCATCGAGGTCCGCCAGCTGGCCCCGATCGAGACGTCTTCGCCGGATGGCGCCCGCAAGCCGTTATGGCACGCCAGGCACTGATCGGATGTCTTGAAGGACTCCGGACTATGCGGATCCCGTTGGGCGGTCATCGCGACCGCCGCGAGCACGACGAAGCCACCGAGACCAGAAAGGAACGGCCGCATCACCATCCCGAGAAAAATCCCCCGTCGAACCAGTCCCACAGCAGGTACACCGAGACGCTCGCCGGACGCTCCGCCTGCTGCGTCAACGGCAGGCGCACGCCGAGGTTGACGAGCACGTGCTGTCGCGTGCTCAGGCTCACCTGCATCTGCGGCACCGCGTCCCATTCGACGGCCGCGCCCGATACCATCTCGCGCGCGGCGAGCAGTTCGACGATCGGTGACCACGCGCGGCCCCAGCGGCGCACCATGAAACTCTTGCCTATCGCCGTGCGCCAGAACACTTCGTTGGGAGCGTCCTTCTCGGTCGGCATCTCGATGCCGGTGTGAGCATGCAGAAAGCCGTCGGCGACATACGGCAGCGCCTGGCTGAACGCGCCGAATGCCTCGAACACGGCGCCGCTGTCGTTGAACTTGACCTCGCCGCCGCCCGAGAAGATCGATCCCCGGCGGTGGCTGTCGAAGAGCACGTGCTTGTACGCGCCGCCGATCTCATCCGCGTCCTGCGCGAAGATTTCGTACTGGCCGCGGCGTCCCACGCGATGTTCGTACAGAAATTCGTTGCTCAGCCCGGGC
The DNA here is from genome assembly GCA_963821395.1 of Vicinamibacterales bacterium. GTDB lineage: Bacteria > Acidobacteriota > Vicinamibacteria > Vicinamibacterales > JAMQPK01 > JAMQPK01. The sequence goes on from CAWGDY010000004.1 coordinate 203,797, forward strand.
GCATCGCCACGCCCGAATGTCGTCGTCAGGACGGCTTCGTTCTCGGGAAAGGCTTTCTCGGTAAAGAGCGCGCGCGGCATGTTGAGATCGCCGTGGGGCCACCGCGGCTCCGCGCAGAATCCACGAAGGTGCCCGATGAGCTTTGCGATCTCGGCGTCCGACAGTTCGTCGCCGAACGCGGGCATCATGCGATCGAAGGCGCGAGCCGGCCCGCCCTGGTGGATCACGGAGGACCAATCGAGATCGGCTTCCGGAGTCGTGAGGTGGCAATCGGTGAAGTCCGGCGGCTCCAGCTCGAACCCGCGGACGGCGATCGGTTGTCCGCGCCCATCGTTCCCGTGACAGGCGGCGCATGCAGTGCGATACAACTGCTCGCCGCTCAGACCGGCTCGATCGATCGGCTGCGCATCGGCGGCCTGTGGACGCACCATGAGCAGCACGAGCGCACTGATCGCCACGAGGACCGCCATCGCGCGGCGACGCTACCACGGCGGTCTGCTCGTATTGAAACTTGAGAATTGTTCTGAGAATTGATCTCAGAACCGCGCGAGCCAGGCATGCGCCTGCTCGATATCGTCGTGCACGAGCTGGTGCCCGGCCTGGTGCCAGTGGACGGATACCTGGGCGCCGGCCGACCGCAGCAGCGCGGCGAGTCGATCGGTTTCGGCCACCGGGACGAGCGGATCGACGCGGCCGTTGGAGATGAGGACCGGGGTCGCGGGAATCGCGGGAAGCGGATCGGGCACGATGGGCACCATCGCGCGCAAGAGGACGGCACCGGCGAGCACCTTCGGCGCCAGCAACAGCGTCGAGCCGGCGACGTTTGCGCCGTTCGAAAAACCAACGGCGATCACGCGCGACGCATCGAACTTGTAATACAGGCTCGCTTCACCGATGAAATCGGCGAGCTCCAGGGTGCGCTGACGCAGATCGTCCAGGTCGAAGACGCCTTCGGCGAGACGGCGAAAAAAACGCGGCATCCCACGCTCGAGCACCTTGCCGCGCGGGCTCAACACGCCGGCGCCCGGCATCAGTTCCGCCGCGAGCGGGACGAGCTCATGCTCGTTGCCCCCGGTGCCGTGAAGCATAAGCAGCGTCGGCGCTCCCGGCGCCCTAGGTGGCTGGTACAAATGGGTAAAGGAAAGCATGAATGTTTCTAGTTTCTATTTCCCTTCCCATGCGCGGCGCTGTCGAACGAGAGCGGCGGCAGCGTCTCTTCGATGGCCGCGCGGTGGGCTTCGAGCCATGGCGGCAGCACGAGGCTTTCGCCGAGATGCGCGGCATCCTCGTCGACCGCAAAGCCCGGTCCATCGGTCGCGAGCTCGAAGAGCACGCCACCCGGCTCCTTGAAGTACACCGACTTGAACCAGAACCGGTCGATCACCGTGGTCGGGTGGGCGCCCGCGCCCTCGACACGCGTGCGCACGTCGAGCTGATGCTCGTCATCGTCTACACGCCAGGCCAGGTGGTGAACCGCGCCTACGCCCCATGCACCACGACGGGCTTCGGGTGCATCGCGCACATCGATGACGCCGGGCCCGCCGGGACATCCATATCGCGTCCATCCGTGCTCGGTAGCCATCTGCTGGAACCCGAGGATAGACGCCAGAAACTGTGTCGTGACCGCCGCTTCGTGCTCCCAGACCTGCGCGCCGTAGAGCCCGCGGATCTGACGCTCGACTGGCACCGGACTCTCGCTCCACGGTGTGAACCGACGCGGGCGTCCGGCCTCGACAAGCGCCACGTTCAGGCCGTGCGGATCGGTGAAGGCCAGGACGCTCTCGCCAAAGCGTGTCTCGGGCGGGCCGATCGTGGTGCCGTAACGCCGCAACCGATCGGCCCAGTAGCCGAGGCTCCCCTGCGGCACCTCCAGGCCGACCTCCATGGCAAGGCCATAGCCCGCTCGCGGCGGCGCCGCGTGAGACCACGGAAAGAAGGTGAGATCGGAACCCGGACTGCCCTCGGCGTCTGCGTAAAACAAGTGGTACGTCCCCGGATCGTCCTGGTTGACGCTGCGCTTGACGAGCCGCATACCGAGCACGCCAGCGTAGAAGTCGAGGTTCTCCTGCGCGGGCCCCGCGATCGCGGTGATGTGGTGCAGTCCGTTGACTCCTCGCATGGCCGCATTATCGCCCAAACGTCAGAGCACAAGTTTGTCCACCTTGTCGTCAAACGCACAACATTGTAGGATGCGCACGCCTGCACGGAGGCTGAAGCCCCGAGCGATTATGTCCGTCACCATCGACATTCTTGTCCATCAAATTCAAATGAAAGGCACGAGATGAATCAAGCTGACACGGCGTGGATGTTGGTTTCGACGGCTCTGGTGCTGCTGATGACGCCGGCGCTGGCCTTTTTCTACGGCGGGCTGGTGCGCTCGAAGAACGCGCTCAACACGATGATGATGAGCTTCATCTCGCTGGGGTTCGTCGGCGTGTTGTGGGCGGTCGTCGGGTATTCGCTGGCCTTTTCGGCCGGCGGCAATTACCTCGGCGATCTGTCGCGGCTGTTCCTGCGCGGGGTGGGGCTCGAGGCGCAGGGCACGATTCCGCACTACCTGTTCATGGCCTACCAGGGGACGTTCTGCATCATCACGGCGGCGCTCATCTCGGGCGCGATCGTCGAGCGGATGCGCTTTTCCGCCTACCTGACCTTCATCGTGCTGTGGGCGCTGGTGGTCTATTCGCCGGTGGCGCACTGGGTGTGGGGCGGCGGCTGGCTGGCCAAGATGGGCGCGCTCGACTTCGCCGGCGGCACGGTCGTGCACGTCAACGCGGGCGTGGCGGCGCTGGTGGCGGCGCTCGTGGTGGGCAAGCGGAGCGACTATCCGAGCTCCTCGCTCCTGCCGCATAACGTGCCGTTCACGCTCCTGGGCGCCGGCCTGCTGTGGTTCGGCTGGTTCGGGTTCAACGCGGGCAGCGCGCTGGCGGCGAGCCCGATTGCCGGGCTGGCGTTTACGACGACCTTCCTGGCGCCGATGGGGACGCTGATGGTGTGGACGCTGCTCGACTATGCGCGCTCGGGCCGACCGACGGCGGTGGGCTGCGCCACGGCGATCGTGGTCGGGCTGGTGGCGGTGACGCCGGCGGCGGGGTTTGTCGGGCCGATGAGCGCGATTGCGCTGGGCGCGATTGCGGCGGTGCCGAGCTACTTCGGGTTGATCTGGCGGGCGAAGACGTCGCTGGACGACTCGCTCGACGTGGTGGCGGCGCACGGGGTCGGCGGCACGGTGGGTGCGCTGCTGACGGGCGTGTTTGCCCAGAAGGCGCTCAACGGCGTGGCCGATGGCGTGCTCTTCGGCAACCCGGCGCAGCTGGGGATTCAGGCGACGGCGGTGGCCGCGACGATTGTCTACAGCGGCGTGGTGAGCTTCCTGCTGCTCAAGATGATCGGGCTGGTGCTGCCGCTGCGCGCCTCGGCCGATGACGAATCGGTCGGCCTGGATATCAGCAATCACGGCGAAGAAGCCTACGTGCACGGCGAGGCCAGCGCCACTCTCAGTTCTCACATCGGCGCGCCGAAGACCTCGTCGGCCCTTCGATCGGAGCTCGCATGAAACTCATCAAAGCGATCATTCGCCCGAACAAGGTGGACGACCTCAAGGAAGCGTTCGCCAGGATTCAGATTGCCGGCATGACGGTGACCGAGGTGCGCGGACACGGCCGGCAGAAGGGGCACACCGCGGTCTATCGCGGACGCGAGTACGAAGTGACGCTGCTGCCCAAGATGCAGATCGAAACGGTCGTCCCGGATGAGCTGGTGGAACCGGCGCTGCAGGCGATTCGCGAAGCGGCGCGCACCGGAGAAATCGGCGACGGACGCGTGTTCATCTGCCCGGTGGAACAGTCCTACAACATCAGGACCGGGGAAAGGGATTAGGCCTAAGATGCCGGAATCTGAAAACTAGAATCTAGAAACTAGAATCTTCCTGCGTGATCTCATCGCAGGTACAGATTTCAGCTTTTAGATTCTAGATTTCAGATGCTAGTTTCGAGTTTCAGGATTTCCCACACGCGCCCCACGCCCATAGCGCAACCGACCACTGCTGTTTCTGATTGCGATGGACGACGGTGCGGGCGGTATCGCGGCGGCCGCGGCGGTCGACGGAGAGGCACATCCGGAAGTTGTCTCCCTTCGACGCCTGACGTTCTGCGGTCAGCACGTTGCGGAGGATGATGGCCGAACTGCTGCGGTTCTTCTTGTTCTGATCGGCCAGCGCGAAGTTGAGCGCAGTCCGCACTTCGCGGTCGTCGGTCGGAACCAGACGATAGGCATTCGGGCGTACCGCGGCCGGGCGCGGCGAAGACTGCCCCGCGGCTTCGAAAAGAATCGTGGCGGCTACCAGAAAGACCACGCCACCGACGATCCACCGGCCGGTACGCAGGGTACTGGCTTTCATCAGGGACGGAGCATCATATCACCCCACCCTGACGGGGTCGAAGCGCTGCACTTTCGTCAAATTATCGCCACGCCGTCTCGACGCTGTAGTCCTTCCCGTTCACATCTTTGCCCTTTACCTCGATGGATCGCGGCTTCACGACCCGCAGGTTGAACGGGGTGCCGTCGCGCCCGACGAACTCTCCCAGCATCACGTTGCGTGACTGGGCGTTCTCGAGACGACCCAGGAACTTGCCGAAAACCGTCGTTCGCCCAATGGGAACGATGCCGATCGTCACGTCGTTCAACGCGAGACCGGACTCGTTTCGTACGGTCACATACATTTGGGAGATCTCAATCTTGATCGGCGCGTTGGCGTCCTGGCTCGCAACGCCCTGATCCGAACAACCGGCCAGCAGCACGGAGAGCACGATGAGCAAGTACAACCGCATGCCATCCTCCTTGATGAAACCTCGAGGCCGCACGGGATATGGTGGGATTGCGGCGACTCTACCGCCGCCCGCGATTCCAGTCAAGGAATGGCGTCGCAATGTTATAATTCCCGAGTAATTCAGGCTCCCCGTTGCGCCGCGCGCACGGCGCGCCGCGGCCCGATTTTCCCTCTCTCTTACACAATTCAACGAGGAGCGCTGATGCGGTTTAACATCAGGCCGGGTAAGGTTACGTGTGCAGGTCTCGTCGCGATTCTGATGGTGCTGCCCAACAGCATCTGGAAGGGAGCCGACGCGAACGTGGCGCCACCGTCGACACCGAAAGTCGAGGCGCGCCGCCAGACAGGTGCCAGGACATCCCACTCACTTCGTGTGCGCGTGAAACTCCGGGAAGTGCCGCGCTGAGCACTCGGGGCACAGCGCGTGGCTCAGCTGCAGTTCTGGCGTCTCGGCCAGATATGTTTCCACGCTTTTCCACTCGGCGTTCGTGTCGCCCACCCGCACGCGCCGGCAATCGGGACAAATCGGCAGCATGTCGCTGAGCGTCCGGATGCGCGCGTTCGCGGTCTGAAGCTCCTCGACGAGCCGTCTCTGCGCATCGTCGGTGCGATTCCTCGCCGCCGCGATCCAATTGGTCAGCAGCGCCACGGCCGCGAACACGAGCAGCCGGAAGATGTCGCTGGAATTGATATCCAGCGAGAACTGGGGTGTCATGAAAAAGTACGCGGTCGAGGCCGCCGACAGGACGGTTGCGATCTGACCTGCCGCAATGCCTCCGTAGAGCGAAGAAAACATCACCGCCACGAAGAACAGTGGCGAGGCCGACGGGGCGATGTACGGCCAGAGCTTCCAGGTGATCAGCGTGGCGGCCGCACAGCTCGCCATCGGAAGCGCAACGACGCGCATCCACAGGGGCTGTCTGTGCATTACTCGATCGGCCGCACGACGACGTACCCGTCCACGTAGGAATACGACGTCATCCCCGCCGCCTTGTTGAGCCCTTCAGTCAGCCTGATCGTGACACCCCACGGGTCGGTCACCGTCGCCGACATCAAACCGAGCTCGGGATCGCGTCCGTAAGGCACGTCAAAGGTCGCGCCGTTGGCCTTGATTTTCTCGACGTACGCTTTCAGGTCGCGCACGTCGAACCCGATGCTGTCCATCAGCCGGCCCTTGGTCGGCACGCCCGGGACTTTCTGGCTGCCGAGCGGCGCCAGCGTGAGGTTCATGCCCGGCACGTCACCCGAGTCGTACGGACCGCGCATGGTGGGTTTCAGCATCAGCTTCTGCACGTACCATTTCTTCACGTCCGCCGGGTGCTCCAGCCAGTAGTGCAGGTGATGGCTGACAACCGGCGCCGGCAGCGTGCTGTCTTCGACGAGCTCCATCCGGAACGTGTCGGGGCCGTTCACGTAGGTCTGCGGCGTTTTCTCGCGGCCGATGCGCGGCGGGTCGTACTTCAAACCGGCCTTGTCGAATCGCGCCGTGAAGTCCGAGAGCCTCTTCAGCTTCAGCCCCATGTGATTGATGGTCGTGCCTTCACTCGGTCCGGTGCGCGGCTGCACTCTGAAGAGCACCACGACGCCCGGGATGGTGATGCCTTCGAGCGTGCCGACCTTTACAGGCTTCGCATCGAACTGGCTGGTCCAGAAATCGCGATGTGGCGCCACTTCGCTGACGTTCAGGAGGACGTGCCCCATCGTCATCATCTCATCGCCGGCCGGAAACAGCTGCGCGTGAGTGGAACTGACGAGACCAAGGCCGATCACGCCGACGACGAGCGCCGCGAATGACACGTGCTTCATGAGGCCTCCCCGCAATGGATGAAGGGCGCCAGTATACCGCCTGGCGATTCATGTTGTGATGAACCCGCTACTGTGACGAGTAGCGGGCTCGAAGCTCACGAATAAGGGCCTGCCTCACGTCGCCAAACTCCTGCACGTCGTGGACGGCGGGGTTGGTCCTCGTGAGAAATCCGAGATTGGTCTCGCCGCCGCTCAGGAGAAAATCGGTCGCGGCCACCACGTAACGCGCCGCAGGGTCGATGGGCTTTCCCTTCACGAGCCACCGGCCTCCCTCGCGGACGACGCCTCGCAGGTGCAGGTACCCCCCCGCCCCCTGGTTCTTCATGCCGATATCGAGCACCGACAGCAGCAGCGCTCCATCGAAGGAGGCGCGCGTCACGCGTCCGCCAAACGGCAGAATGCGAATGACGTCGTACTCGGTCACCGGGCCCGGCTGGATGATGTCGTTGACGCGAATCGATCCGCCGTTCACGATGGCGAGGTCAACAGGTCCGGCTTCGCGATCGAAGCCGGCCGCCACCAGGTCTGTGAGTCGTCCGGGCTGGTTCCGCACGATGGCGTCGCGGCCGTCGAGCGGCTCGTCGATGACAGCCACGGTGCGCTCGGGCTCGAACCCGTTCTTCCGAAACGCATCGAACGCGGCGGCCATCCACTTCCGGACGACCCCGTCCACTTTGGGATCCTGCCGGATGCTGTCGTCGATCGTCTCCAGCCGGGCCGAAATCGACGGGCGCGTTCCCGGCTTCCCGAACGCGAGCGTTACCACCGACGCCGAGCGCACGTTGGAATCGGCTTTAATGATCGGCGTAAAGTCGCGCCCGCGCCGCACCTGAAAATTCTCGTGCTCGTGGCCGCCGAGCACGAGATCGATCTCCGGCAGGTGGACAACGAGCTCCTGATCGTCCTCAAGCGGAAGGTGTGTCAGCGCGATCACCGCGTCGACCTTGCCCTTCAACTGCGTAATCTGCTCGCGGGCCGACTCGATCGGCGGTGCGTAGCGCACGTATGCACGGCGGTTGAGGTCGGTGGTGAGCCCGATGAGTCCCAACCGGATCGTGCGGCCGCGAACATCGACCGGCACGACAGCCGAGCGCACGGTGCCCGGAAACGGCTGACCGTTCACATCGGTCACATTGCTCGACACGATGTGAAAGCGGGTCTCCGCCAGGCGTACGCGAAACGCCTTTTCCGGAAGGTCGAACTCGTGGTTGCCGAATACAGCCCAGTCGAGACCAAGGGTGTTGAGCGCGTCCACCATCTCGCGACCGGCCAGCGGCTCGCCATCGACGACGGCAGTGCCGACCGCCGACGGCGACAGATAGTCGCCGCCCAGCGTCATCAGGACCGGCGCGTGCGTGCGCTTGAGCTGTTGCAGGAGCGTGGAGACGCGGCCAAGCCCGCCCCTTCGTCCGCCATCGATCGGGTCGATCGAGTGAATGTCATTGACGTGCAGGATCGTGATCGTCGCCGATGCAGGTACTGGGCCCCATCGCGCGCGCCGGCACCCGCGATCGCACACAGCAGAAACAGCGCGAGAAACCGCGGCCGCATCTCGTTCATTGTACGGCAGATCGGCGAGCCGGCCGGACGTCAGAAGGTCACGACGGTCGCGACATGAAGACGCCGCGGCGGCGCGAAGCCGTTGCCCGTGCCGAAAAACGGATTGGGCTGCTGATACGGAGCAAAGTACGGCGGGTTCGGGAGCGTCTGAAGATCGAGGTACTGCTGCGAATCGGTTGAGAGGCGCGTCTGATTGTTCAGAACGTTCAGCAGCCGCGCCTCGAGCGAGACGTTCACGGAGGTGTCCAGTGGCAGACGGTAGGCCGCCATCACGTCGAGATTGGTCCACGTTGGATTGCGGTGACTGCCGGCGGGCTCGAGGTAGTTCAACGCCGGACCCACCCAGTCGCGGCCGCGCGCGGCCCAGGGCGTGCCACTTTGCACGCGCAGATAGCCCGCGGCACTCAACCGGCTGGTCAGATCGTAGGACATGAACAGTTTGAGCACGTGCGGGCGGTCTTCGAAGAGCGGACCGAAACGATTGGGATCTTCGACGTTGGTACCTGGGGCGTCCTGGATGAAGGAGGACATGTTGAAGACGGCGACGTTCGAGTAGTCGAGGTCGAAGTTGCCCTCGAACTGGCTCCACGTGTAGTTGATGTCGGTCATCCAGCCATCGGCCAGGCGCCTCCGCAGGTCAATCGTCACGGCGCGATAACTGCGCTGCGCATCGGCAAGCTGACAGGACGCAAACCGGGTGCACGGCAGGTTGGCGGCGACAAACGGTCCGCTGTCGGGCGCGGTCCCGTTGATGCGCGACGGCACATCCTCGATGAAGTTGTTCGTCTTCTTCGAGACGAAAAAGATGTCGAGGCTGTAGCCGCCGACGAGCGGCGTGGCATATCCCACGAGCGTTTCGTCCGTGTAGATCGGCTCGATGTCGGGATCGATCAACTTTCCAGTGGTCGACGCCAGCGGACCGGTCGACAGCACGTTGCCGGCCAGATCGAAGATCGTCTGCGTCTGATAGATGCGCCGCGGCGCGAGACTGCGCGCGCTCGATTTCTGGTCCAGGTTGTGGTACCGGCCCCAGTGCGCGTACGCCTTGTCGCCCTTGTTGTCGCGAAGCTGATAGCTGACGCCGACCCGGGGCTGGAGCTCCTGCTTGAAGCCGAACCGCAGGAACGCACAGGTGTCGCGGTTCGACTCGTACACCGCCGAACCTCCCTTCAGCGAAACCTGGGGACATCCACCGCTACCCTCCACCTCCTCCGACATCTCGTCCCGGTTCATCAGCAGTCCGAGATTGAGCGATGCACGCGTTCCCAGCGCCACGTCGTCCTGGACGAAGAACCCGTAGGTATGCGTCTGTCCGCGCTGCGGCGGCTGAGGAGTGTAGTACCGGGCCCGAAAAACGGGAACGCCGCTCTGCGTGATGTTGACGATCGAGCCCCACCCGTTGGCGGCGCGATTGAAGAACTCTTCGGCGAATTCGTAACCGGCACCGGCTTTCATTGTGTGGCTCGTACGTCCCAGATCGAAGATGTGGGTAAAGGTGCCGCGCAGCTCGTGCCGCTGGTAGTTCTGAATGTTCGTGAACTGGTAGCCGCCGACGTTGAGGTTGGCCTGCAACGGATCCACATACTGCCCCATCGCCGGCAAATTTCGGGGATCGAACGCGGGCAGATATCCCAAATCCGTGACGGGCACGTCCTCGTTGTTCTCCCGCATGTGGAGGTAACGCACGTTCAGCGACTGCCGCGCGGCCAGGAAGTTCGACCACTCTGCAGTCGCGATCCGGCTGCCGTTGTCTGCGCGGGTCGCCACGCTCGGCGCGAAATCCGAGGTGAGGGCGGCATAGTCGACGTGATTCGGCCGGTGACGATAACTGGCCGTGATGTGATGCTGGCTGGACGGCACGAGGCTGAGCTTGCCGAACAGCTCGGGACCTGTTCGCTCTTCGTCGGGAAGGGGCGTCCCGACCTTGTTGAACCGATCCCATTTCGTTTCGCTCGAGTAGCGCGCGGACGCGTAGAAAAACGCCCGGTCGCGGACGATCGGACCGCCGAGCCCGATCGCCGGCATGATTTGCGTGGTCAGCAGCGCGTCGCGAAAGGTCCCCGGCGGCACTCCGGCGTTGACCAGATCGGTTGGCAGTTCGTAGTCCCCGACCAGTTCGTGCGAGAGCCAGTCGACACGCCCGACGCCGGAAAAGCGGTTCGTCCCGCTGCGGCTGACCGCGTTGACGACGCTGCCGCTCGTGCGGCCGAACTCGGCGCTGATGCCCCCGCGCTTGATGTTGACCTCCGCGATGTCGAGCTCGTTGATCTCCGTCGACAGGTAACCGAACGCAGGGCTGGTGATGTTGGCCCCATCGATGAGATACAGGTTCTCTTGTCTGGTGCCGCCCGCGGCCGGTCCGACGGAGCTGCGATTGTCGGCAACGCCGGGAATCAACTGAAAGAGACCGCGGTAGGTTCGTTCGAGCGGAAGGCTGTTGAGGACATCTTCCCGGAAGTTGAAGCCGACTTCGGCCGACCGAATGTCGACGACAGGCCGTGCCGCGCTCACCGTCACTTCTTCCTGGACGGTCAGGCCGAGGACGAAATCGACCTGCGTATCCTTGCCGACCTCGACGACCGCCGCACGCCTCGCACGGCCAACGCCGAGTTTGTCGATCTCGACGAGGTATTCACCTGACGTCAGGTATTGAAACTGGAAGAGGCCGTTGTCGCCGGTCTGAACCGTCCTGCCAGTCGGGAGCAGGTCACCCGAGATCTTGACGGTGGCGTCGGCGACAGGTGCGCCGGTCTGGTCAAATGCGGCTCCGGAAATCGTTCCGGTATCTGCGGCAAACGCCGATGTCGAGACCGCTGTCAGGAACGCGAACGCGATAAGAAGCGGCCGTAGGACCGCGCACATGGGATTCTGCCTCCAGCCGGGGATGCCGTTGGCAGAATCCTAACACGCAGGTACGACCGATTCACTGGTCTCCGATCCGTTCGAATGCCGCATAATAGAAAGTAAGGAAGCGCAGGAGCTGAACGCCGGTTCCAATCGCTTCGACGGCCCTCGCTGTGAACAGATCGTCCAGCAACGCGCGCGGCCGGCGCGCTGAATCTGATGACCCACTTCGACATCATCGCAAACAAGACCGGACGGGAGGTCGGTTTCATCTCTCTGAAGTAAACGCGACATATGAATCGAAACCCCGCAATGACCCCGCCTTCGGCCTACGTCGGCGCCTCCCCCCACGCCGCACGCTTCGTCCCGGGCTATGTCCTCGCCGGCCGGTACCGGATGATCACCCGGCTGGGAAGCGGGGGCATGGGTGAAGTCTGGCGGGCCGACGACCTCATCCTCGAAACCCCAGTAGCCTTGAAGTTGATCTATACCGATGACCCCGAGGGCCGGAGGCACATCCTTAATGAGGTACGACTGGCCAGGAAGATCACGCATCCCGCGATCTGCCGCGTGTTCGACGTCGGTGAAGGCGAAGGCGAAGTCTTCTACTCCATGGAACTGGTCGATGGCGAAGACCTCGCCACACTGGTTCGCCGGATTGGGCGGTTACCTTCTGAAAAAGTGATCGATATCGGCCAGCAGCTCTGCGACGGGCTCTCGGCCGCTCACGCCCAGGGCATCCTCCACCGCGACCTGAAGCCGGCGAACGTGCTCATCGATCGCGACGGCCTCGTGCGGATCACCGATTTCGGCATTGCGGTGACCCGCAGCCCCGGCGGGCAGCACACCATCATCGGGACGCCGGCCTACATGGCGCCGGAACAACTCGTTCCCGGTGCCGAACTGTCTGAGAAGACCGATCTCTACGCGTTGGGTTTGATCTTGTATGAGCTCGTCGCCGGGGAGCCGGCGTTCGACGGACGACTGGACCTGCGCCGGCAGCCTCCCAAACCCTCGACGCTCGCGGAAGATGTCGACTTCCAACTCAAGCGCGCCATCTGGAAGGCGATCGCAGACGACCCGCGCCATCGGCCCGCATCGGCCCGGGACCTGTCAGATCTGTTGAACTCTCCCGCGACGCGATGGCCGCACGTGCCGGCGTGGCTCGCAGGGACGATTGCGGCCGCGGTCATCGCCGCCATCTCCTTCGTGTTCATACCACCTGCGGGCGAAAAGCTGACCGCGCAGGACACGATCATCCTGGCGGACTTCCAGAACACCACGGGCGAACCCGTGTTCGACGGCACGCTCAAGGTCGCCCTCGCCGTCGCCCTGGAGCAGTCGCCGTTTCTGAAAGTGTTTCCGGATAATCGCGTTCGAGAGACCCTGCGCCTCATGCAACGCCCGGCCGACGAGCGTCTCACGAAGGCGGTTGCGCTCGAAGTAGCCAGGCGCGAGCAGGTGAAGGCGCTGGTCTCGGGCTCAATCGCCAGCCTTGGCAGCCACTACGTCCTGGCGCTCGAGGCTGTGAGCGCGGCCAGCGGCGAGGTGCTCGCACGCGAGCAGGCGGAGGTGCCCGCCAAGGAGCAGGTGCTGGCGTCGCTTGGCGGCATCACGTCGAACCTCCGCAAGACGCTGGGCGAATCGTTGGCTGTGATCGAAAAGTTCGACGTACCGCTGGCACAAGCCACTACAGGGTCGCTCGATGCGCTGCACGCGTACTCGCTCGCGCTCGATCAGGGACGGATGGTCCCTCGTCTCGAAGCCGTGCCTCACCTTCTGCGGGCGATCGAGCTCGATCCGAATTTCGCGATGGCGCAGGCGCTGCTGTCAGGTGTCTATGCCAACAACGGCCGTTCGGCCGAAGCACCGGCGTTCTCGCGGAGAGCGTTCGAGCTGCGCGACCGCGTCAGCGAGCGCGAGCGGTTTTTCATCGCCTGGCGCTACTACCTCGACGCCGAACAGGCATGGGACAAGGCGCTGGAACTGAGCCAGTCGTGGGCGAGGACGTACCCGCGGGATGCGTTTGCGTTCAACAGCCTCGGCATGGCATCGGCCGCGTTCGGGCAGCACGAGCAGGCCGTCGCGGCATTCCGCGAGGCGATCCGGGTGGACCCGCAGTTCGTGCCTCCTCAAGGCAATCTCACCGGATCGCTCATCGCGCTCAACCGATTCGATGAGGCCGCGGCGCACATCAGGGACACCGCGGCTCGCGGTATGGCGATTTCGAGCCGGCCGCGCACAGCATACATGCTCGCCTTTCTCGCGAACGACCAGGTGGCGCAAGCGCGCGAACTGGAGGCGGTACGGCGCAGCGACCAGGCGATATGGGCCCCGACCCTGGAAGCGCGCACGGCGGCATTTTCGGGACAGGCGCAGACCGCGCACGAGCTGTATCAGCGCGCGGTCGGGACCGCTGTCGGCGAGCGATTCACCGAGCTTGGCGCGCAGTGGGCCATGGAGGACGCGGAACTGCATGCCATCGAGGGCGGGTGCGAAGAGGCCAGACACGAAATTGCCGCGGGGCTCGAGCTCAATCGCGACAACTTCACGCTGGAGCGTGCCGCCCGTGCCAACGCGTTGTGCGGGAGCGCCGACGCCTCGCGTCTTTCGAACGAGCTGCGGACACGCTTCGCGAACGCGACGCTCACGACGCAGCTTCAATTGCGCGTCGTCGAAGCGGCCCTTGCGGTGCACGGGCGCGCCTTCGCGCGGGCCATCGACCTGCTCGACGCGGTCAAGCCGTACGATCACGCGCCCGCGGCCGAGTTCTGGCCCGCGTACCTCCGGGGAACCGCATATCTCGGACTGAAAGACGGCAAGGCTGCCGCGCTGCAGTTTCAGAGCATCGTGGACCATCGTGGTGAAGGGCCCGCATCGCCGCTGTACGCGCTGGCGCACCTCGGAGCGGCTCGCGCCGCCGCGCTTTCGGGCGACCGCGACAAGGCCCGCGCCTCGTACGAAGCATTCTTTGCGCTGCGCCGCGGAGAAAGTCGATTGACGGATGAAAGCCGGCGCGAGTACGCGCGCCTCCAGTAGTACACTCCCGTCTGCGTCATGGCCGGGTCATCCCAACACGCCAAGGAGCTGTTTCTTTCCGCGCTCGATCTCCCCAATAGCGCGCGCGCGGCTTTTCTGGACGAAGCCTGCGGCGGCGATGCCGCGCTTCGGAAGGAAGTCGAGTCGCTGCTCGAGTTCCACGAAGTGAATGCGTCGGCATCGACCGCCGAGCCACCAGGCGATCCCCAAGTCGTGTTCCGGCCAGGTGAGGTATTCGCGGGCCGCTACCGGATGATCGAGCGGCTCGGCACCGGCGGCATGGGCGATGTCTGGCGCGCGGAGGATCTCGTGCTCGACACCGAGGTCGCGCTGAAAGTCATCCAGTCCGCGAGTCCCGCCGCGCGAGAAGGGATCTTCCGCGAGGTACGGCTCGCTCGCCAGATCACCCACCCCGCCGTGTGCCGCGTGTTCGACGTAGGCCAAGCCGACGGTGTGATCTTCTTCTCGATGGAGCTCGTCAAGGGCGAGGACCTCGCGGCGTTGCTGCGCCGCGTCGGCCGCGTGCCGGCGCAGAAGGTCGTCGAAATCGGGCTCCAGCTGTGTGCCGGTCTCGCGGCGGCACACGCCCAGGGTGTGCTGCATCGCGACCTGAAACCGGCCAACATCCTCATCGACGACGCGGGACTGGTACGGATCAGCGATTTCGGCATTGCGATTCCGCGAACCGAGGCCAATCGTCACTCGTTCACGGGCACGCCGGCCTACATGGCGCCCGAACAGCGCACGCCGGGGATGGCGGTGTCGGAACGCACGGATGTGTACGCGCTCGGCCTCGTGTTGTACGACCTGCTCGTGGGCCCCCACATCCGGCATCAGCTGAAGCAAGGCGCGCCGCTGCCCAACCCGGCGACGCTGGTCACCAACGTCGACCCGCAGCTCGATCGACTCGTCATGGCGGCCCTGTCGGTCGATCCAGAAGACCGGCCCGCGTCGGTCCTCGAGATGGCCTCGACGCTCTCGCTCGTCGGGAGCCGGGATCGCACTGGCGTTCATCGGAGCCCGCGGCCGCAGGCACAGTGGAAGACGGCACCCCTGACGGTCGGTCTCACGCTCGCGACCGTCATCGTCGTTCTGGTCATCGGCTCGTCGTACCTCGTGTCTCCGAGCGCGGTCACGTTGAACGAGCGCGACACGATTGTTCTGGCCGACTTCGAGAACGCCACGGGTGAGCCGGTGTTCGACGGCACGTTGAAAGTCGCGATGGCCGTCGGCCTCGAGCAGTCGCCGTTCTTGAAAGTATTTCCCGACGAGCGGGCGCGCGAAACGCTTCGCCTCATGGAGCGGGCCCCTGGCGAGGCCATCACGCGAGCGGTGGCACGCGAGATCGCGCAGCGCGAGCAGCTCAAGGCCTTTCTGGTCGGCTCCATCGCGCGCATCGGCGAGAACTACGTGGTCGGACTCGAAGCCAGCAACGCGCAGACCGGCGACGTCATGGCGCGCGAGCAAGCCGAAGCGGCCACGAAAGAACAGGTGCTCACCTCGCTTGGAGCCGCAATCACCAGGCTCCGTCAGAGACTCGGCGAGTCGCTGGCGTCGGTTCAGAAGTTCGACGTCCCGCTCCCGCGCGCCACGACTGCGTCGCTCGACGCGCTCCACGCCTATGCGCTGGCGCTCGACCAGGGCCGCGCGGTGCCGCGGCTGGAAGCGATCCCCCATCTCAAGCGCGCGATCGAACTGGACCCCACCTTCGCGATGGCGCACGCCTTCCTGTCGGCCGTGTACGCGAACACAGGGCAGTCGGCGCTCGCACCGGAGTTTTCGAAGAAGGCGTTCGACCTGCGCGATCGCGTCAGCGACCGCGAGCGCTTCTTCATCGCCTGGCGCTACTACCGCGACAGCATGCAGGCGTGGGACAAAGCGATCGAGCTGGCGCGCTCGTGGACGGCCACATACGCTCGTGAGGCCTATGCGTTCAATGCGCTCGGCGTTGCGCACATCCGGCTGGGTCAGTTCGCCCAATCTGTTCCGCCGCTGCAACAGTCCATCGATCTCGACCCACAGTTCGTCCCTCCGTACGGCAACCTCGCCGCGTCGCTGCTCGCCGTGGGCAAGCTCGCCGAGGCCAGAGCCACGTTGAGACAGGCGGCCAATCGGAAGCTGGACTTCACCGGCGCCAACCGGTTGTCGTATCTCGTGGCGTTCCTCGAGGGGGATGCCAGGACGATGGCGCGCGAGCTGGAGGCAGCTGTGGCGCTACGACAGACCAACGCTGCGCTCGGCTGGCAGGCCCACGTTTCCGCGGCTGAAGGACGCATCAAAAAGGCGGACGAGCAGTACCACAGCGGCATCCAAATGTCGCTTCACGGCAACTTCACGGAGGTTGCGGCACACTTGTTGTCGGAAAACGCCGAAATGCATGCGACGGTCGGACAATGTCCCGACGCCATGAAGGACGCCGCGGAAGGGCTGCGCCTTGGGAGAGACAACACCACGCTCGAGCGAGCCGGCAAGGTGCTCGCCCTGTGCGGCGCGCGCGCCGAGGCGGCGAAAATCTCGAGCGAGCTGGGCGACCGGTTTCCGGACGCGACGCTGACGACGCAGCTGTCGATCCCCGTAATTGCTGCAGCGACTGCTCTTCGCTCGGGAGAGCCGGCCCGTGCCCTCGAGATCCTCGAGCCGGTCCGGCCCTACGATCATGCGCCGTCGGCCGAGTTCTGGTCGCTATACCTGCGTGGACTTGCGTATCTCGGACTCAAGGATGGAAAGGCCGCGGCCACCGAGTTCCAGGGCATCGCGGACCATCAGGGGGAGGTGCCCTCGGCGCTGTTCGTATCCTTTTGGGTATCTCGGCCTGGCCAGGGCCAACACCCTGATGAACAACTCGGCGTCTGCGCGCGCGGCCTATGAACGGCTGTTCGAGCTCTGGAAGGAGCCCGATGCCGATCTGCGCCCGCTCGAGGAAGCACGCGCCGAATACGGGCGATTGAAATAGGGGCCATGGGGGACAAGAATCCCGGGCCGGCGGATGCGCTGTTTCCGGTGATCTACGGGGAGTTGCGCCACGTCGCGCGGCGGTATCTCGATCGCGAGCGGCGTAATCACACGTTGCAGCCCACGGCGCTCGTGCACGAGGCCTGGCTGAGGCTGCAGAACGAGAAGGGGCACCAATGGGAAGGTCGCACGCACGGGCTGGCGCTCGGCGCCCAGGCCATGCGCCGCCTCCTCATCGATCATGGGCGGCACCAGAAGCGCGAGAAGCGGGGTGGCGGAGTTGCCCCTGTCGCGCTGGACGATCTGCTGAAGGCCTCGGAAACCGGTGCGGTGCCCGTTGAGGATTTGCTTACGCTCGAAGCCGCGCTCGAGCGTCTTGAATCGGTTGATGCGCGCGCGGCACAAATAGTGACATTGCGGTTCTACTCCGGCATGTCCAATCCCGAAATCGCGGAGCATCTGGGCATATCGCTGAGAACCGTCGAAGGCGACTGGACCTTTGCGCGGGCGTGGCTCAAGCGCGAGCTCGCGGGCGAAAAACAGAAGGACGACGAATGAAAACTCTGGTGGCGTGCTGTTTCTCCATGGCGACAATCCTCGCGGCGTCGAACGCCGCCGCACAAGCCGGCGTGCCATCCGCGCCGCCTTCTGTAGGGGCCGTCGAAGCCGCGCCACCGGTCTCGTTCACGAAACCCGTCTCATCCTTCAAAGGACTCTTCGCCGAAACAGCGAAAGACTTCACGCGGCTGCCATCGCGAGACACGGCGCGATGGCTCGCGATCGGCACGGCCGCCGCGCTCGCCGCACACACGGAAGACCCTCGCGTCAGCCTCATGTTTGCCAGGCCGGAACTGCAGGAAGCGTTCGAATCGGGCCAGACGGTTGGCAGCGCGCCGTTCCAGATGGGCGCGGCGATCGCGATCTTTACTGTCGGTCGCATCAACGGCAATTCGCGGGCGGTCAAGGTCGGCGGCGAGCTGTTCCGCGCGCAAACCGTCGCTCAACTGACGACCTACGCGATCAAATACACGACGCAGCGCACCCGTCCGGATGGAACGAGCTACTCGTTCCCGTCGGGCCACACATCGGTCACGGTCGCATCAGCAACCGTACTGCAGAGAAATTTCGGCTGGAAGGTTGGAATCCCCGCCTATGGTGTGGCCGCGTTCGTCGCGGGTTCACGATTGCAGTCCAAACGTCATCATCTCAGCGACGTCGCGTTTGGTGCGGCGATCGGCATCATCGCTGGAAGAACCGTGACGGTCGGGAGCGGCAACGCGCGCATGGCCGTGTCGCCGATCGCCGTTCCCGGCGGAGCCGGCATCACGTTCACGCACGTGGGACGGTAAGTAGTTTCTAGCTTCTAGTTCTCGGGCGCTTTGTAGCCAAGCATCAGCACCATCGTCGCCAGAAACGCCAGCGCGGCCGTGCCGTAGGCGCTCCCCTCGCCAAAGCGCTGCAGCGCGCCATGCCCCCAGACCGGCCCGATCGCGCGGCCGAGGCTCTCGAGGGCGCCGGCGGCGCCTTGCATCGCTCCCTGCTCTTCCCTCGACGCGGCTGTGGCTGACCAGCGTCACGATCGCCGCGTTGCACAATCCGACGCCGATACCGGCCGGAATCAGCGCGAGCAGAAAGACCGCCACGCTCCCGGACAAGGCGACGAGCGTCCAGCCTGCCGAGGCGATCACCAGCCCGACGAGCAGCGTCCGCACCACGCCGAACCTGCGTGCGACCACGCCGACGAGTCCGGCCTGGACGAAGACGCCGAGCAGCCCGAAGCCGGCGAGCACGTATCCCGTGTGCGCCACGTCGAAGCCGAACCGGCGAGACGCGAACATCGCAAACGTCGTCGTGCAGAGCGCGAACGACGACCAGTACACGAAGTCCGCCAGGAGCAAGGGACGCAGGTTGCGCCGGCTCAGCACGTCCGGCAGCGCTCGCAGCGGCGATACGCTGACGGCGCTTCCCCGATGCACCGTCTCCGGCAGCCAGACCGCCGCCATGATCGTCGCGATCAACGTGACGACCACGGCCGCCCAGATGGGCGCGGTGTAACTGATGTGCGAAAACACGCCCGCCAGGCCCGGCCCGACGATGAACCCGAGCCCGAACGCCGCGCCGAGAAAGCCAAAGGCCTTCGCCCGCTCGTCCGGTTCGGTGACATCCGCGATGTACGCTCGCGCGATAGTGATGTTGCCGCCCGACAGGCCATCGATGATGCGGGCCGCGAACAG
>CAWGDY010000005.1:0-74346 GCA_963821395.1 Vicinamibacterales bacterium
CGTTTTCGCGACCGACCTCGATCGTGTGACGAGCGATATGTCGCTCGACACGGCACCAGAAGCCTCGCTGGTGTACGACCGGCACGGCAACCTCGTCTTTTCCTTCGCGAGCGAAGATCGCACGACGGTGCCGCTCGACCGTGTCTCACCGGCGATGATCTCGGCCGTCGTCGCCGCCGAGGATCGGCATTTCTTCCGGCACGCGGGCATGGACGTCGTCGCGGTCGTGCGGGCGGCCTGGATCGACCTGAACGCGCGCGCCGTGAAGCAGGGCGCCAGCACCATTACGCAGCAGCTGATTCGCCATGTGGCGCTCTCGCGCGATCGAAATTTTCAGCGCAAGATCAAGGAGGCGCTCCTCGCCGTGCGCGTCGAGCGCAGGTTCAACAAGGAAAAGATCCTCGAGGCGTATCTCAACCGCATCTACCTCGGCAACGGCCACTACGGCATCGAAGCCGCCGCTCGCGGCTACTTCGGCAAGCCGGCATCGGACCTGACGCCCGCCGAGGGTGCGCTCCTGGCCGGTATCATTCCCTGCCCGTCGGTCTGCTCGCCCCGGACTGCTCCTGAAGTCGCGAGAAAGCGCCGCGACCGCGTGCTCGCGGCCATGCGCAAAGCCGACGCCATCACGCCCGCGGCCTACGAAACGGCTCTGGCGGCGCCAATCGCGCTTGCGCCGGAACGTTACGAAAGCGGCGACGACACCAGTGGCCTCTACTTCCTCGAGGCCGTGCGGCAGCAGATGATGACCCGGTTCGGCATCGGCGAAGTCCTGAAAGGCGGCCTGCGCATCCACACGACGCTCGACATGAACGCACAGCGCCACGCCGAGGAGGCCATTGCCACGAGGCTTGGCGAGCTCGACAAGAGCGGCCGGCTCGAAGGTGCGCTCGTCGCGCTGGATCCGCGCACCGGCGAAGTGCTGGCGCTCGTCGGCGGACGCGATTTCCATGCGAGCCCGTTCAACCGCGCCATGCAGGCGAAACGGCAGCCGGGCTCGGCATTCAAACCGCTGCTCTTCGCCGCAGCCATCGAGCAGGGATACACGCCAAGCTCGCTGGTCACCGACCTCGACACGCCCATCAACACCGCGCAGGGAGCGTGGCTGCCAGCGGGAGAACACGAATCGGAAGGCTACACCCTGCGCCAGGCGCTGACGGTGTCGAGCAACCGGGCGGCGGTGCGCGTGATGCAGTTGATCGGTATAGGCACGACTCAGACGTACGCACGGCGGCTGGGGATTCACTCGCCTCTGCCTGACGTCCCCTCGCTCGCCCTGGGGACGGGCGAGGTGACGCTGGCCGATCTGACATCCGCCTATGGCGCATTCGCCAACGGCGGCATCGTCGCACCGTACACGCTCGTGACACGCGTCGAAGATCGCCAGGGCCGCGTCCTCTGGGAAGACTCGACGGCTCGCCGCGCCTATCGCGCCATTCGCGAAGGAACCGCGTATCTGATGTCGAGCATGCTCGCCGACGTCATCAATCGCGGCACGGGCGTGCGGGCACGGGCAGAGGGCTTCAAGCAGCCCGCGGCCGGCAAGACCGGTACGACAGATGACTACGGCGATGCCTGGTTCGTCGGCTACACGCCGAATCTCGTCGCCGGAGTCTGGTTCGGCTATGACGAAAAGAAGACCATCATGAAGCGAGGGTTTGCGGGCACGGTCGCCGTGCCTGCGTGGGCGCGCTTCATGAAGAAGATGACCGACGGCAGCCCTGCACCGAAATGGTTCGACATGCCGTCAGATGTCGAGCGGATTGCGGTGTGCCGCACGAGCGGGAAACGCGCGGCGCCGGAGTGTAGAGGCGTCGCAATGGACGATGGGCGCTCGAACGTGTACGAGGATCTATTCATGGCCGGCACGGGGCCGTATGAAACCTGTGGCGGCCACCATACGGACCCGGTACCGGCCGAACCGGCCGCACCTACGACGGTTCTTTCTGACGTGTTTTGACGATAGCTCCCATCACGCCGACGCCTACGGCGGCGATCGCCACGACGGCGATCCACGTGGCGCTGAGCCCGGCGAGGTTGAGGCCATAGGCGAGCGCTCCGACGAAGAGTACGACACCGATCATATAGACAAAGAAATTAGTCATGATCAGGGCGATGCACCCGACATGCCAAATGGTGTACAGGGACTTACGGCTTTATCTGGATATTTTCTTCTGTATCAACCGTGAACCGGCGGTAGTTGCTGTAGGTGGCTTCACCTGAAGACACGGCGACGAGATTTCTGTTCGTATATCGTTCGCTCATTTTCGACGGCACGGCAAAGCCCATCCGTTCGTCGAACTCGAACGTCACATCGATGGTGCCCGTGACTCCCAGGCCGGGTTCGACGCTGGCGTCGGCGCGCAGAATCCGGCCGGTCTCGGGTTCGACCCACGCCCGGCCGCGCGCTGGAACGTCCTTCCTGTCGCGTGTTCTGATGATCGTCGGGTTGCCCAGCTCCTGATAGCGAAGGACCCACGTCCGAACACCGTTGATGGTGTTTTCGCCGTTATGAGAAAAGCGCATACGAGGGCTCTGCCGCCCGTCGAGCAGCTCGAGCACAAGGGCCGGATCGTTGATCGTCCGCACGACGGGACCGATGTTGTAACGTGCGCTCTCTTCCGCAATGAGCCGGGCCTGCTGCAGCGCCTGCACGGACGGCTTGGCGAGTAACTCGGCAAGGCGGCGCGCGGAATCGGTCACCGGCTTGCCGTCGACCGACAACACTTCTCGGAACCCGAGCCATTCGCTGTCGCCCTGGACCTGAATGAGGCCGTAGTCGGACATCAGCAGGCGCTGACTTTTTCGCATGCCCGAACCGAACCGCTGCTGGTAGCGCTCGGTGGCAATCATGGCCGGCAACTGCTTGGCGTAGTCCTTGAGATACGCATGCATCCGCCCGAGCACGACTTCCAGCGTCGGCTCCGCCTGCGCCTGCAGTAACGCGGTCGACAGCGCGAGCGCGAGGACGAGCGCGATTCTCATCTCACTCGAAAGGCAACCGTGCGCGTCGTCGAGATCGGCTGCGGCGAGCTCGACCGGGCTTCGATCGTCGCCTCGAACGAACCCGTCCCGAGTTCCTTGAGCGGGATGCGGGCGAGCTGCCCGAACTGGACCGGCGCCGCTTCGAGGGCCGCCTTGTGGACCACTTTCCCATCGGCGGATCGCACCGTGACGTCCGCTTCGACATCACCGCCGTTCGAGCGATGGTCGTAGATCTCGCCGTACAGCCACAGGTCGCTGTCGAGCCCGAACTCGCGATGCGCCACCGGCGGTCCGCCGAAGATGTCGTCGAGCAGATCGTCGGTGCGAGCGGTGTAGATGCGCCGGGCATCGGTCGATGACACGGCGATACCGCTGAGCGCGAGCGGCTGTTTGTCGAAATCGGGAATGTCGATCTCGGTCATGACGCTTCCGCGCAGCCCGCTGCCTGGCTGCACGGCGCCGACCCAGAACCGATAGGCGCCGGGAGGCACGGTCAGGCGCGTCACGAAGCGCATGCCGTTACGCGTGACCTTCGGCGCGGCGTTGAGCGGGATGTCGAGATCGATATGGGGATCGTCGCTGCCGACGGATTTTCCGCTGCGATCGTAGAAGCCGATCGACAGGCTGATGTTCAGCCGATAGCGTTCATTGTCTGTCGCCGGCCTGAGCCCCTCGAACGGCATCTCGACGACGACGGCGACCCGTGCTTTGTTGTCGGCAGAGAGAAACGGCGTGGCCGCCACGCGCAGAGGCATGGCGCTGACAGGCACCGGGCTGCGCGCCAGGTCCTGCAGTTGATCCGCGACAGAGGTCCTCACCGGTGCATCAACGAGTACGGGACTCGCGGGCGGCAAAGTAACCGTTGCGGTGCACCACGCGCACACCGGGTCGCGACACCTTGACGTCACTGCGTCTGAACTTGCCATCGGTACGAGCGTTCGTCGAGTGATAGCCCAGGAGGTAGTACGAGCTCGTGTCGCGGACCATCCGCTCGATCCCGCCCTGCAGGTCGTTCGTGTTCACGACCGCGATGCCTCCGCTCTCTTCCGCAAGGTAGCGCGCGCCGTCGAGCGGTCCACGAGATTGTTGGGCCAGCTCGGCGAACGCTGCCTGCCTGGCCGCCTGATTCGTCGCCTCCGTGTATCCCTCCACGGTATATCGCGAATTGGGGTTGCTGTTCTCCGCGCTCGTGCGCTGCGACGCCTGGGCGCCGTTCGGATCGAGGACGTAGATGCTGACGTCGGCCTGCATCGCCATGCGAAGGGCGTGCTGAAGCGGCTCGCGGCAGTCGTCGCTCGAGAGCTGGCAGATTGGCGAGGACGAGACCAGCACGAGCGCTTTTCGCCGGCCCTTGATGGCCCCAAGCCACTCGGCCATTCTGGTCACCGTGTTCAGAGCCTGCCGACGGCGCATGTCCGCCATCGCGCCCATTGGCGCGAGCGCATCAGCGGGAACACCGCTGTCCTGAGCGTCGACCCGATCGCCGACGAAACGATCGACGGCATCGTGCAACAGCTGCCGGTTGCGCGTGAAGCTCTGCGCCCGCGCGCCCCCGACGATGCTGATCGCCGCGAGATCGTTCGTGCTCAGGCGCTCGCGGATGAAGCCGTGCATCAGGTTCCGCACCTTGTGCGTGTCGGCGGCCTCGGCGTGGTAATCGTCCAGCACGAACAGATACGCACGCCCATCGACTTGAGGCGCCTCGTTCGACGCGATCGCGTCGAGCCCGGCCAGCGGCGCCGCGGGCACGGTCGAATCCACGGGAATGAAGGGGATGTCGACGGCACTGAAGGCCGTGACCGTCTGGGGCCGGCCGTCTTCGAGGATCCGGAAGTCGGCCTGCGTCAGGCCGGAGACGAACTGCCCGTTCGCGTCGAGCACGCGCACGGGCACCTGCACGTAGTTGATTTCGGAACGGAACGTGGGCGCCGGCTGCTCGTCCTGAGCGGCAAGTCCGATGACGGCGGCAGCGGCCAGCCCTACTGCGATTTGCCGCGCGCGGTCACCGGCCATACTGCCTCGACTCGATCGTTTCGCACCCCGTAGAACACGTCGTACAGATTCACCACGGGATCGCAGTGCGGGATGATGAGCTCCAGCTTGTCGCCGACCTTGTACGTCTTGTTGGCGTTGTCGTACTGAATCGAGCCGAACTCGTCCGAGCCGGCGGTGTAACGGAAACCGGGCTCGCCGACGACAATCGGATCGGGCTTGTTCAGCGTCAACGCCTTCGTGCCGGCATCGGTCGTGATGCGCTTCGGGAAATAGGTGTTCAGCACCGTCGTCATCACGGTGAGCGACGGAGCGAAGTCGGTGAAGATGTCCCCTTTCTCGTTGCCGATCTCGAGATACTGCGCGTCCATGAAGACGTAGCTGCCCACCTGGACGTCGGTGAAGCCGGGCACCTCCGTCATGATGTTGTAGGTACCGGTACCGCCGCCGCTGAAGATCTCCGTGTTCAGGCCGGATGCCTTCATCCGGTCGAACGTCTTGACGGCGCCTTCGTACCGTGTGAGCGACTGATCGTGCCGCGCCTTGTAGCCCTTGATGTGCTGGGCGCCGCCGTCGTAGGCCAGCATGCCGCGCAGCTTCAGGTTCGGCAGCTTGTCCACCATCTGCGCGAGCTCGATGGCCCGATCGTCCGCCGGCACGCCGCTGCGCGTGCCGACCGCGACGTCGATGACCACATCGGCGGTGACACCGGCGGCTTTAGCCGCATCCGATAGATCGTGCGCGTTCTGCGCGAAGTCGACGGCCTGGATGAAGTCGCGGTTCTTCTTGCGCAGGCTCATCGCACGCTGAATCTTCGACTTACTCAGATTCGCCGTCGTCATGCAGATCTTCTGCACACCGTTGTCGAACAACGCTTCCGCTTCGGTCAGCTTGGCCGTGCAGATGCCGACCGCGCCCGCGGCCAGCTGCATCTTCGCGATGTCGGCCGACTTGTGCGTTTTCGCGTGCGGCCGGAACCCGACCTTGGTCGACGCGAGGCTGGCCCGCATCTTCGCGATGTTCTGCTCGAGCTTGTCGAGATCGAGCACGAGGGCCGGCGTGTCGAGATCCCATTTCGACATGCCGCGGGTGGCTTTGAGATCGACGACATGAGCCATGCTGTAGCCATGCACTTTCTTGGGAATCCAGAAGCTCGCGGCGCCCGTGCCGGCGGCCGACGCCAGAAAATCTCGGCGGGAGGACTTCGTCATATTCCCTCGCAGTCGTAATTGGTGGGTGTAACCCGACCCCTTTTATATTGAGGCCCCATTATAGATTCACTGCCGGCAGATTCCGGCCCCGGAATCAGCGCCCGGAGTAGTAGGACGGGACCGGCAGATCCCGCATGGTCTTCAGCCCCGGCGTCGCCGAGAGCACCTTGGGTATCGAATTCACGACAATGGACGCCGTCGCGACGTCGCCGGGCACCCCGCCGGGAATTCTCAACGTCAGGTTGGGAATGCCGCTCACCTTGACCTCGTCATACGGCTCCGGTGCGCCGAGATACGCCTCCATGTGCATGGTGATGACCGGTGTGCCGTGCCGGTAGCCGACGCCGTCCTGAATGATGCCGCTGACATAGCCGGGATCGACGGCGAAGAACTCGCTCGCCACCGTTGCATCGGCAATTTTCGGCTTCACGGTGTCGGCAATGCGGTCGAGCTGCCATCCGAGGGCAGCGGCGATCATCGAGATCGACTCGGCAAGCCCCACGTGCCGGATCGAGCCACGCTCGACCTCGCGCGCGAACTGCTCGCGCGACAATCCCGCGCCGATCTTCTGCTGGAAGGGCAACCGGCGGCTGCGTGCATCCTGAACGCGGTTCACCGAGATCGATTCGATACGCTCGCAGGCGACCGTGAGCGTGATGGGCAGCGCATCCATGACGAACCCGGGATTGACGCCGGTCGACAGCACCGCCACCTTCGCTTTTCTCGCCAGCGCGTCGATTCTCCTGGCCAGCGGCAGGTTGCGTTTCACCGGATAGCTCAACTCCTCTGTCGTCGTCACGATCGGAATCTTCGCCTTGAGGATGCCTTCGAGTTGCGGCATCACGGCGCGGACCGATGACGCCGTGCACAACACGACGACGTCGGGTCGAGACTTCCGCAGGGCCCTGCGGGCATCCGGATCGACCTTCACGCGAAGCGGGCGGGGCAGATCGGCAATCTCACCAGCGTCGCGACCGACTTTCGCAGGATCGACGTCGACGGCGCCGACGATGCGAAACCCGTCACGCGCTGCAAGCTGTCGCACCACCATCAAACCGATGGGCCCGAGGCCGTAGACAAGGACTCTAATCAGGGGTGCGGATCTTCAGCAGTATACGAGAATGATAGGATTCTGCGGTGATTCGGCGCGCTTTCTTCGTGATCGCGATCGTGCACGCCGGCGCCACCGCCGCTGCCGCGCAGGCACTCTCGCCGCGCAACGCGAACTACACGATTGACGTGCGACTGGACACGCAGGCGCGCACGCTCACCGCGCGCGAGACCCTCGTCTGGACGAACATCACGTCGGCACCGGCCGACGAGCTCCAGTTCCACCTCTATTACAACGCCTGGCGGAATGAGGACTCCACGTGGATGCGCGAGCTCCGTCTGACAAGGTGGTGGAGCGCGGCGCGCGCGCGCCGTGCAGGCGACTCTGCCGCTATCGACATTTCCAGCCTGAAAATCACGGGCGGGGCCGTTTCACCGGCCGATCTCACCGGCAAGATGCGCTTTATCGCACCGGATGACGGAAATCAGAACGACCGGACCCTGATGGCAGTTGCGCTGCCCTCGCCGATCGGTCCCGGCCAGAGCGTCACGCTGGATATCGTGTTCACGGCGAAAGTCCCGCGGACATTCGCGCGAACGGGCGTCATCGGCAATTACTATTTCCTGGGCCAGTGGTTTCCGAAGATCGGCGTGCTGGATGCCACCGGCAAGTGGAACTGCCACCAGTTTCACGTCGGAACGGAGTTCTTCTCGGATTTCGGCATCTATGACGTCCGCATGACCGTTCCGCAGGGCTGGCTGCTGGCTGCGACCGGCCGCGAGCGCGAGCGCAAGGACAACGCCGACGGCACGACGACGCACCGCTACTACCAGGAAGACGTGCACGACTTCGCTTGGACCACGAGCCCGGATTTCGTGGAACACCGCGAACGGTTCGAGTATCCCGGGCTGCCGGCGGTCGACATGCGGCTCCTGCTCCAGCCCGAGCACGCAGGCCAGGCCGCCCGCCACTTCGAGGGAACACGCGCGAGCCTGCGGCAGTACGGCGAGATGTTCGGCGCCTATCCGTACGGCCACATCACGATCGTCGATCCGCCATGGAACAACGACACCGGCGGCATGGAGTATCCCACGCTGTTCACCGCCGGCACCTCGTGGCTGACGCCGCGGCGAGATCCGTATCTCGACGACACGCTCGTGCACGAAACCGGCCACCAATGGTGGTACGGGATGGTCGGCACCAACGAAGTCGAAGACGCGTGGATGGACGAGGGCATCAATCAGTACGCGAACGCGCGCGTGATGGCGGAGGAGTTTTCGGACGGCCGCAAGGTGCCGCGCTTCTTCGGCGGTTTCGTGCCATGGGTCATCGAGGACGCGCGGTGGGACCGCGTCACGGTCGGGGAGCTCCGCAGCGACTACACCGGCAGCCCGACGATCGATATCCCGTCCACACCGTCGTTCCGGTACTGGCCGCGCACATCGGGCCCCATGACCTACGCAAAACCGGCGCTCTGGCTGCACACGCTCGAGCGCGCGCTCGGCTGGACGATGATGCAGCAGATCCTGGGGACGTTCTTCGATCGCTGGAAGTTCAAGCATCCAGGACCCGACGATCTGTTTCAAGTGGCCAACGAAGTCAGCGGACGAGACCTCACCCCGTTCTTCGACCAGGTCTATCGCGGCTCCGTCGTCTTCGACTACGGCGTCGACTCGGTGACCAGCGCCGAAACGGATGACGGACAGTTCGCGAGCGACGTCATCGTCCGCCGGCATGGCGACGGTATCTTCCCGGTCACCATTCTCGTGACGCTCGCCAACGGCGAGCAGCGCCGGTTTGCATGGGACGGCGGCAGCCGCTGGCACCGCGTGACGGTCGAGCACGCGAGCCGGGCGGTGTCGGCCCAGGTCGATCCCGAGCAGATCCTGCTCCTCGACACGAACTTCACCAACAACAGCTTCACGACCGAGTCCCAGGCCGCACGCGCGGCGACCAAGTGGGCGGCCATCTGGATGGTGTGGCTCCAGGACCAGATGCTCGCCTGGGCTTTCTTCATCTGATATGAAGAGCACCGAGGCCCTTGCCGGCGGCGTCAGGCTCGTGAACCGGGCGCCCGTCATTCTGGGGTGCGTGTATCTCGTGACGCTCCTCACCGCACTCCCCTTCTCGCTGATGATGCGCCAGGCGCTGCAGTCGCACCTCGGCAACAGCATGATGGCCGAGCAGGTCGCGCGCGGCGTCAACGTGCAATGGTGGTCCGAGTTCATCGCGCGCACGGGACCCCTTGGCCGCACCTTTCAGACGACGATCATCGGATTTGCCGCCGTGCTGGACAACCTCAGCACGCTCGCCGACGGAAACCGGCGCCCGACGCCGATTCTGTGGGCCGGCGCTCTCTACCTCGTGTTGTGGCTGTTTCTCTCGGGGGGGATCCTCGATCGCTACGCCCGGCGGCGGCCGACGCGGTCGTACGAGTTCTTCACGGCGTGCGGCATCTATTTCGTCCGCTTCCTGAGGCTGGCCCCGATCGCGGCGATCGCCTACTACGTGCTCTTCGCCGTGGTGCACCCGCTGCTGCTCGACCAGGTTTATGGCGAGCTCATACGGGATGTTTCGGTCGAGCGCAGCGCCTTTCTCCTCCGGCTGGCGCTCTACCTGCTGTTTGGCGGACTCCTCGTGACCGTCAACACCGTGATCGACTATGCCAAAGTGCGCGCGGTCATTGAAGATCGCCGCAGCATGATCGGCGCGCTCGCGGCGGGCGCCCGGTTCGTCAGACGCAACCCAGGCGCCGTCGCTGGACTCTATCTCCTCAACGCCGCTCTGTTCGTCCTCGTTCTGCTCGTGTACGCCCTGATCGCACCGGGCGCCGAGTCGACCGGAGCGGGTCTGTGGCTCGGCTTCCTCGTCAGCCAGATCTATCTCGCCGGCCGCTTGTGGGTAAGGCTGGTTTTCTTCGCCTCGGAAACGGTGCTTTTCCAGGCCCGCCTCGCGCACGCCGGGTACATCGCGAGCGCACCGGTCGCTCGTCCCGAGCCACCCATCGTCGAGCAAGCCCTCCGGTAGCGCAGCGCTTCACGAGAGCAGTTCCCACTTCCGAGTAGTACGTAGTGTCCGGCTTCAGCCGGACTTTCACGAGGTCCGCCTAAAGGCGGACACTACGTACCATCGGAAACTCCTCCTAGGCCCCGTAGCGCAGGGCTTCCGCCTTCGCGTAAAGCTACGGCGGACCACCGTAGCCTTGGCGAAGGTGGTCAGCCCTGCCGGGTGAGGTGTCACTCGGTGGACACACCGCGTCGCAGCGTGACAGGCCAGCCCACGAAATTCGAAAGTGGCGGGGCGCACAAGCCTTGGAAAATCCGCGCCGAACCGCGCAAAACCGATCACGGGCATGTAACTGAGGCTGGTATTGAACTTGCTCCTGATGTCCGCCACGAGCCATTAGTGAACCAGAAGCTGACCCTCCTGAGAAATGGGACGCCGCTCCCCGCCGAGATCATCGCGAGCGAAGCGCAGCTCACCGGCTCGGTGCGTTATCTCTTCGACTACGTCGGCCGCATGCTGAAGCTCACACCGGGCCAGCTCGATCTCATCCGCCCGGGGTTCGACACGCTCGATCTCGCCATCGGAGACAAGATCGAGGACTGGAACCAGGTCTTTCTCCACGTCCTCGAGGAGCTGAAGCAGAAGGGGGTCGAGCTCGAGCAGCGCGAGGCGCTGCTGCTTCGGATGCGCCGCGACGGCCGCACCCTGCTCTATCGGCGCGAGCTCGGCGAAGAGCGGCTGCTGACGACAATTCGCGAAGACCACCGCGGCCACGGATTCGGACTCGAGATGGTCGACCACGATCGCTTCAAGCACTACAACGACGCGTACGGCCACGAAATCGGCGACCTCGTGCTGAGCACGACCGGGCGCCTCTTTCGCATGCACCGCGAAGGCGATATCGGTGTCCGGTGGGGCGGCGACGAATATCTGCGGATCGTGAGGAACCTGGTCACCGAGACGCAGCTGGGCCTCATCGCAGGCCGCGATGCGGAGCTGGTCGATTCGTTTGCGTGGGAAACGCTCGACGAGCGCTTCACCGAGCAGCCGCCGCGCATCAGCATCGGCCTCGTCTACTGCGAGCAGCCGTCGAAAGAAGAACGGACGCGGATGGCTCAGTGTGACAATCTGGTGACCCTGCAGCCCGAGCAGCGGTTCGACAAGTCGGTCGAGGTGCCGGAGGGGTCGTCGTACGACATCGCCCGAAAGCTCGTCGCCCTGGCCGACAAGAAGATGTACGACGCGAAAGCGCACGTTCGCGGACAGCCCCGAACCCCACATCGCGCAGGTGAACGTGCGGATCGTGAATGGAAAGCTGGTGGAAATCTGAAGCTGTAATGGCAGAATGGCAGAATGGCAGAATGGCAGATTTCAGATTTCAGTTTGCCATATGCCAGATGCCATGACGTGAATCTACTTGGTGGGCGTCGCGCCGCTGATCACGGTCTCGGGGTCGACCTCAGTCGACACACCGGCGCGCACCATGATGTCGCGCAACGCATCTGCCGTCGGCACGTGGAACCGGAAGTTCATCCCGCGGTGCACGCCCACGGCGATGCGCAGCGGCGTCCAGCCCGACACGTTCTTGCTGTTCCAGATCTCGACTTTCGCGCCATTCGCATCGAGCAGCTTGACGACGTCGGGCAGTTGCTTGAACGCGGCGCCATGCATGGCGGTGTTGCCGTTCCTGTCGACGGTGTTGACGTCGCCGCCCAGCTCGAGCGCCAGCTTCACGGCCGCGAGCGCTTCGGGAGGCGCGCCCGCGTCTTCGCCCGGGGAATGCGTGCCCACACCGGCCGCCACCATCAGCGGCGTCGTGCCGTCCTCGTTCGGCAGGAGCGGGTCGGCGCCGAGTTCGACGAGCAGCCGCATCAACTCCGTATCCCCGCCGCGCGCCGCCATGAAGAATGGCGTCGCGCCGACGAAGTTCAGCGCCGTGACGCCCACGTTCGGGCGCCGGGTCACGCGCGCGTTCACGTCGGCGCCATGCGCTTTCAGCTGCCTGACGAGCGTCAGGCTGTCCATGTTGCCCGACCCGTAGGGCGCCGGGTCGTTGCTGCCCGTGCCCGGCTTGCGAATCCAGGTGATGTGGTGGAGCGCCGTCCAGCCCTGTGCGGCGGCATTGGGATTGGCACCGAGGCCGAGCAGCGTCGAGGCCAGCTCGAAGTGTCCGCTGCCGACCGCCAGCACGAGCGCGCTCGATCCACCGGTCGGAGGCCGTCCTCCGCCACCACCGGCGCCGGCTCCGCGTCCGCGTCCCGGACGCGCCAGCAGCGCGTCGTTGACGTCGGCGCCGCCGGCTGCGACGAGCGTCTTGACCGCGCAATCCGCCCTTCGCGAGCGGCGAACAGCAGCGCCGTCCATCCGGCGGTCGACCGCGCGTTCACCTGCGCGCCGGCTTCGAGCAGCACCTGTAACGTTTCGGCGTGTCCTTCGGCCGCGGCCCACATGAGCGCCGTCTGGCCGCGCCAGGTCTCTTTCGCGTTCACGTCGGCGCCGTAGGCGAGGAGCGCCTTCACCGCCGCCGGAATGCCGGTGCGCGCGGCGGTCATGAGGACGGTCTCGCCTTCGGCCTGCGCCGCGTTCGGGTTGGCGCCGGCCTTCAACAGCAGCTCGACCATCGCGGCGTTGCCGTTGGTGGCCGCAAGCGTCAGCGGCGGCACACCGTATCGGTTCGTGGCGTTGACATTCGCGCCGCCGCGAACGAGCGACTCGGCGCCCTTCAGATCGTTACGATGCACGGCATGGTGCAGGGGCGTCGTGCCGTCGGGATCGACGGCGCCGGCGGCGTTGTTCGCCGAGGCGCGCTGCGCGGCGATACCTGCCGCCGCAAACGCAACACCATCGCGGCGATCACTACTGCCGCACGATGTAAACAGCCGCATCATGATCAACCTCTTTTAGCTTGATCGCAGGAGCACGCCGATCTCACGCGACCTGCCACGTCGCACATTTCGGGATCTCTGCGATGTTTGCACCAACGATCTGCTTAGTGCAGTCTTCGTGGACACCTACAACGCTCAACGGCTCGAGGAGCTCGTCGACCTTGCCCGTGCTGTCGGCAAACCGCTCGGTCGGCACGCCCACTCTTGTCGAGCAGCGTGGCGTGCAGGTTGGTGAGCGGTGCCGGCTCGGCGTACTTGACGTGGCGCCCGCCCTTCATGCCCGCACCGCCACCCGCCACCAGAATCGGCAGGTTCGTGTGATCGTGCACGTCGGGATTGCCGAGCCCGCTGCCCAGCAGGTACAACGAGTTGTCGAGCAGGGTGCCGTCGCCGTCCTTGGTGGCCTGCAGCTTCTCGAGCAGGTAGCCGAAGAGCGACACGTGGTACGCGTTGATCTTCGCCAGCTTCGCGAGCTTCTCCGGCGAGTTCTGGTGATGCGACGTCGCGTGATGCGGCTCGGAGACGCCAATCTGCGGATAGGTCCGCGTGCTCACCTCGCGGGCCAGCTGGAACGTGACGACCCGCGTGATGTCGGCCTGCAGCGCGAGCACCTGCAGATCGAACATCAGCTTCGCGTGCTCTTCCCAATCCGCCGGCACGCCGACGGGACGCGTCAGCACCTCGGGCAGCGCGTCACCGTCGAGCTGCTCGGCTTTCTGAATGCGCCGCTCGACCTCGCGCAGCGTGTCGAGATATTCATCCACGCGGCCCTTATCGCCCGGCCCCAGTTTCCGGCCCAGGCGCGCCATGTCTTCGGTGACCCAGTCGAGGATGCTGCCGTTCTTGCGCAGCTCGGCCTTGCGGTCGGCGGCCGATCCGCCGTCGCCGAACAGGCGTTCGAACACCACACGCGGGTTCGCCTCGGTCGGCAGCGGCGTCGTCTTGCCGGACCAGGCCAGCGTGTTCATGTACACGCAATTGAACCCGTTGTCGCAGTTGCCGACCACGTAGTTGAAGTCGGTCGCAAGCTCGAGCGAGGGCAACTGGGTGTCCTTGCCGAGCGTCTGCGCGGCAATCTGATCGACCGTGACGCCCATCTCGTAATCCGAGCCCTCGGTCATCTTGGCCTTCACGCCGCTCAGGAAGGTGCAGTTGGCGGTCGCGTGGTTGCCCGACGAATACGCGTTCTTCAGCTCGAGGTTGCTCAACACGGTCAGCTGTTTCAGGAACGGCATGAGCGGCGCCAGCGTCGGCGACAGCTCGGTGAGGGCGCCTTCCTGCTTCGGCATCCATTCCGCGATGTTCGATCCCATCGGAATGTAGACGACGCCGAGCCGCGTAATCGGCCTGGTCGCGGCCTTGAGGCCGCCGAAGGCGGGCACCATTGCGTCGAGCATGGGCAGCGCGAGCGTCGCTCCCACGCCGCGCAGAAAGGTCCGTCGCGGCAACGCCAGTTTGGTCACGATCATGAGCTGCTCCTATTGTTTGGTCGCGGGGCCTTCCCCGCTCGCCATTCGTCGCTCCGCTTGCGGGGCTTTGGCGTCCTGCGCCACGCTCCTCATGCGGAACGGCGTGCTGTTCACAATCCCGAGCACAACCGAAGAAAAACGATAATCCTTCGTCCGCGCACCGCGGGTGATCGCGCGTACCGACGGCTCGTCGTAGTACTCGAGGCCGCGGCCGAGCGCGAACGTCATCAACTTCTCGGTCATCGTCGTCACGAAGAGCTCCGGCCGGCTCAGCACGGCCTCGCGGAGCCCGATGGCTCCGTCGAACTTGCTGCCGTCCGGAAGTCCGCCAGTGGCGTCAACCGGCGTGCCCGCTTCGCTCTGCGTGCGCCAGCGTCCGATCGCATCGAAGTTCTCGGTCGCCAGACCCACGGGATCCATCAACTGGTGGCAGCTCGCGCACGCCGGATTCTTGCGGTGCTCGACCATCCGCTCGCGCACGCTCAGCGCCTTCGCACCCGGACTGTTCTCCGGGAGCGGCGGCACGTTCGCCGGGGGCGGCGGGACGGGAGTACCGAGCAGGTTCTCGAGAATCCACTTGCCGCGCTTGACGGGCGACGTGCGATTCGCGTACGACGTCACCGTCATGATGCTGCCCTGTCCGAGCAGCCCGCCGCGCACGTGATCCCTGCCCAGGTCGACCCGCCTGAAATGACTGCCGTAGACGTTCGGAATGCCGTAGTGCTTGGCGAGGCGCTCGTTGAGGAACGTGTAGTCCGCGCGCAGCAGATCGAGCACGCTGCGATCTTCGTTCAGCACGCTCTCGAACAACATCTCCGTCTCGCGCCGGAACGCCTGGCGCAGGTTGTCGTCGAAGTCGGGGAACAGACGATTGTCGGGCTTCTGGCTGTCGAGGTTGCGCAGGTAGAGCCACTGGGCGGCGAAGTTCGTCACCAGCGCATTGCTGCGCGGATCGGCCAGCATCCGTCGCACCTGCTGCTCGAGCACCGCCGGTTCGTCGAGCCGTCCCTTGACGGCGACGTCGAGCAGCGCATCATCCGGGATGCTGCTCCACAGGAAAAACGACAGCCGCGACGCCAGTTCGAGATCGCTGATGCGATAGACCGCATCAGCCGCGGTTGCCCGCCGGAGCGGTGCCAGCCGCGGAGGCGGGCTCGCGCTCGATGCGGAAGAGAAACGCGGGGCTCGTGAGCATGGCGCGCACGCCCATTTCGACGCCCTGCTCGAAGCTGCCGTCGGCCCGCCCCTGCTTGTAGAACCCGAGCAGCGTCTGCACTTCTTCGTTCGTGGGCGGTCTGCGGTACGCGCGCCGCGCCAGCGTCGTCAGGATGCTTCGCGCGCACGACGTCTCGTTGCCGGAGGCCGATCCGCGCGTCGACGCCACCGGCCGGCACGTGAAGATGCGCTGACGGCTTGGCGTGTCGCCGATGCCCGTCTGGTTGAACGGTCCGGCCACAGACACGCTGTAGAGCGCGGGCTGGGTCCGCGGCGTGCGATCGCTGTTGAAGCTCGCCAGATACGGTTGACGCTCGGTTTCGATGAGCGCGGACGGGCGCTTCAGGAACGCCACCTGGATGACGTGAGGACCGCCGGTCACGCGCGTGCGGAAGTGGAGATGCGAATCGGCCGCCTGCTCCGGCGCGTATTGCGGAGCGACCGGATCGACCGGGCCGTTACGCGGCGCAGGGGTCAGCGTGAACACCTGCTGGCGGACGCCGTCGATGCTCACCTCCACCTGGTGCGGTTCGTTGAGCCCCTCGATCAGCTCGTTGCGATCGCGCGTCAGCCGAAGTTCGAACTGATACTCGCCGTCGGCGGGAAACGCGTAGTGGACGATCGCGCCGGCACGCGTGCCGAACGGCTGACCGTCGAAGTGATCCTCCTGCGTGAGGTCCGCGGGAAGCACGACGGTCTCGGCGCCAGCCGAGCGCACCGGCGTTCCCACCGCAAGCCGGCTGATCTTCTGGGCGGCAGACAGATACCGTTCGAGCAGCATCGGCGACAGTCCGCCGACGCTGATGTTGTCGAACCCGTGGCTCGAGTCATCGCTCGGAAGGAGCGTGTCGACGTCGACTTCCACGTTGAGCAGATCGCGGATCGCGTTCTGGTACTCGGTCCGGTTCAGACGCCGGAAGGTGTCGGTGCGGCCAGGATCGGGATTGGCCGCGGCCACCTTGTCGAGCGACGTTTCGAGATGGGCAATCAGCGCGTCGTATGCGGCCTCTTCCGGCCGCGGTCTGCCGGGAGGCGGCATCGCGCGCGCGCGAAGCTTGCGGGTGACGAGCTCCCATCGCTCGGCATTCGTGCCGACATCGGCCACGTCAAGCGTGCTGAGGACGAGATTGCCCAGTTTGGTTTTTTCGTTGTGACACCCGTTGCAGTACTTGCCGAGAAGCGCGCGGTCGGCCGCGCTCGAATCGGCGGCGGGCGTGCTCACCTGGCGTGGCGGCGCAGGCCGAGCCGACTCCGCTGATTGTTGCGGACGCGCCTGTAGATAGGCCGCTGCCGCAAACAGCAGGGTCGGAAGCCCGACAGCGTGAAGGAGCCGGCGCCGATTCATCCAACCTCCGGTCTTACACATGCGCACAAAGGGTCCTTCAAGTTTACCAGTCTCAGGGAGGCTGAGTTGTCGCGATTTGTAGCCTCCCCTCAACAAGTTAGGTGGTTTTTCCTGAGAAAAATCGAGGGGCGTATCGGGAGTGCAGAGTCGCCCGCGTTTCACGCGCGGGCGACTCTGGCCTGGAGCTGTTCTCTAGAACGTAAACCGGACGCCCAGCTGGAACGCACGCGAGCCGCTCGCGCCGGTGATTCTCCCGAAGTTCACGTTGTTGATAGCCGTCTGAGGGTTGTTGTAGTTCGGCCGGTTCAGCAGGTTGAAGACATCCGCGCGCGCCTGCAACCGTCTTCCGCCCCCAATGCCGAAGCTCTTCGCGAACGTGCTGTTGACGATCAGGGCGCCCGGACCACGCGCCATATCGTGAATGTAGGTACCGGGTCTGAGCGTGGCGTTCGTGACCGTGCTCACCGGCACGCGGACAAAACCCGCCGTATTCAGATAGTTGCACCCCGTCGCCGAACAGGTGTCCTTCCAGTCACTGACAATCAGGTCCTCCCCTGGCACGACATCGGGTCGGCTGCGGCCGATGCCCGACGGCTGAGTTATGAGCAGCGCGTTCCCCGAGCGCGCCTGGACGATGCCCGAAATCTGCCAGCCACCGAGAATGGCATTCGTGACACCCTGACCGCCGTTGATGGCCGGAAGCTCGTAGATGAACGCCCCGTTGAACCGGTGCCGGATGTCGTTGCTGGACGGCCCGCGATCGAATTCGGGATCCCAGAAGTCCTGGTTGTTCTCGAACGCCGCGATGTAATACGCAGAAAGGTCGCCGCCCTGAGTGGCGGTGCTCTTGCCCAGCGTGTAGTTCACGTCCCACGAGTAGCGATTGGAGAAGCGCTTTCTGACCGACGTCTGCAGGCCGTTGTAGTCCATCGTCTGGCTGCTGTCCACGTAGTAGCCGCCGGGCGCACCGAGCGACGGGTTTGGACGCACGCCCGTCTGGCGGTCGAACGCCTGCGTGAACTGCCGCTGCAGCGGAAAGTCGCGGCCGTCAGTCCGGATATAGCTGACCTCGGCCGACATCGAGCGCCCAATCGCGTGCTGCACGCTCACCATCGACTGAATCGTGTACGGGTTTCTCATGTCGGGGTCGAAGACCGAGAACACCGATCGCTGGCCATTGGCATCTGCCAGCGCGAACTTGGCCATGTCGTCGGTGTACAGCGGCCACTTGACGCCTCTCGAGATGCTTTCGGTCCGGTTGTACACGATTCTGAACGGGATGTACGGGTTGGCGACGCTCTGGCGCACCGTCGCAATCAAGTGCGGGCTATAGAGAAAGCCGACGCCGCCGCGGACGACCGTCGATTCATTGCCGTTGACCGTCCAGGCAAAACCGGCTCTCGGGCCGAAGTTCATGCCATCCGGGTTGTATGGCTCCAACGGATCCCGCAGCGGACCAAAATCGAGCTTGGTCAGGTCGGTGGCCGCCTCGTAGTTGACGATCTCGACCTCGACCGGAGTGGTTGGGTAGACCTTGACGACGCCGTAGTAGTCGTAGCGCATGCCGAGGTTCAGCACGAAGCTGGAACCGAGGCGCCAGTCGTCCTGGATGAAGGCGCTGTAGTTGTCCATGTGCGACTTGTGCGGCGGGGCGCCGTACGACGTGTTCTGCGACGTCAGGGTGTTCGTGAGCAGATCGGCATATGTCTGGTAGATGAACTTCGGAATCTCTGGATTCAGCCGTCCTCCGGTTTCGCGCAGGTAGCGGAACCCCGTCTTGATGAGGTGGCGCTGGTACCCGCGGCTGAACTTCTGCTCGACGCTGTAAGAGGTTCCCGCCATGTCCCAGATTTCAGCGTCGGCGCTGGCGAACAACCCCGTGATGTCGAGCCGGCCGACACGCCGCCCGTACGGCAGGACCTCCGCCGGCGTGTTGGGACCAATCGTGCTCAGGAACCCATCGAGCCGGGCGAGGTAGGTCTTGTTCCAGCCGACCCGGCTCTCGGACACCCACGCGCCCTTTGTCATCACGAACTGCGCGGCAATCCGATCCTGCTCGTTCGGGAATTCGCGATCGTTGGCGTTGTTGAGCACCGGCCTCGGTTCCAGCGTGAACGGGTGCAGCCGCGTGTAGGTGACGCCCAGATTCGCGCCGTTGAACATCGAGACGTCCGCCTTTGCCACAACGTGGTTCTCGTCGCGCTTGCGCAATCCGAGCCCGCGCCACATGCCGACCTGTGTGTTGGCGACGCCTGCAGACGAGACGATCTGCTCGGTCGGCAGGTTCAGGATGTCGAGCACGATCTTCGTTTCCGGATACGGGAGCGCCTGGAGAATCTCGTTGCGAACGGCCTGATAGGGCACCGTGGTGTTCAGGTTCGTTTGCACTTCCTCCTTATAGCCTTCATAGGTCGTGAAGAAGAACACCTTGTTCTTCATCACTGGTCCGCCCAGCGTGCCGCCGTACTGTTTGAATGTGCCAACGGGCTGCGCCGCCGTGGAGAAGAAATTGCGCGCGTTCCATCCTTCATTCTGACCGCTGTAGAACGCCGAGCCGTGGAACACGTTGGTGCCCGAGCGGCTGATGACGTTGATCTGACCGCCGACCACGCCGCCGTACTCGGCGGGCAACACGCCCTTGACGATTTGAACTTCTGATATCGAGTCGAGGCTCATGACCGAGATCTGGTTCTGGCCGCCATATTGGGAAAGCGACCGCGCCTCGGGGTTCGAGTTCGCCTCGGTGCCGTCCACCGTGATGCCAGTGCCGCCGGCCGCGACGCCGTTCATCTGCACCATGCCGTCGCCGCTCACGTTCACGCCGGCGGTGAGGCTCATCAGGTTGGTGAGGTTTCGCCGGTTGACCGGCAGTTCCGTCACGTCCTGCGCGCCGAGCGTGTCTGACTGGAGCGAAGCGGCCGTCTCGATTAACGGCGCTTCACCGGCGACGGTCACCGTCTCGGCAAGCGTGCCGACTTCGAGGGTGAACGACTGTCGCACCGTCTGGCCCGCGCCGAGCTGCATGCCCTGGTTCTGAAGCGTCTTGAATCCGGTCAGCTCGATCTTCACTGTGTAGGCGCCGGCCGGCAGCGCCGAGAAGACGAACTCGCCATTCGAGTCCGATACCCCTTCGCGCGTCACGCCGGTACCCTCGTTCGTGGCCACGACCGTGGCGCCGGGGATGACGGCGTTCGACGTGTCGCGGACCAATCCGACCAGCGTTGCAGTGGTCACCTGCGCGTGTGCTGAAACCGAGAGCGCCAGGAGCAGCACCGCCGACAGAAGGACCTTTTGACTGTGTCGCATACCCACCTCATTCAAAAAAAATGCTGACGAGAACCCGCCACGATTGCAGACCGGCGGCCGACGCAAGAATGAAGAACTGATTAAGTTGAGTAGGGGTATAACACGCAGGCTCGCTGAGGGTCAACGCCAGTTTCTCTCGCGAACCCGATTTCGACATGCGCGCCCGATCCGGAAACTTCACGATCCACAAATTTGGAAATTGCAGTTCAAGTGTCTTTGTATGACTGTCTGTCTTAGTCTTGTCTCAACTTGCGTCAGATGACGCGATTGAGCAGAGCCTCACCGTCCCGCAGCCGTCGGCAGTTTTCCGCAAAGACGCCGAGACTCTCTGTCCAACGTCTCAGACGTGAGCCATGCGAGGTGGGGAGTCGCAGTCACGTTTGCTAGGCGAAATAGGGGATGCGAAGGATCGACCGGCTCGGCATCGAACACATCGAGGCCGGCGCCGCGCAGACGGCCGCCGGCGAGCGCGCGATGGAGGGCGTCGTAGTCGACGAGCCCGCCGCGGGCGGTGTTGATGAGAATGGCGTTGGGCTTCATCACGGCGAGCGTCGTCTCGTTGATGATCCCCGCCGTGTCGGGTGTCAGCGGCACGTGCAGCGACACGACATCGGACGATCGCAGGAGGTCCTGGAACGAGACGAACGTCGCGTGCGGCTCCGGGCGTTCGTGGCGGCTGCTGTACACCACGCGGGCGCCGACACCGTGAAGCATCGGCGCGAGGCACTTCCCGACCGAGCCAAACCCGACGAGTCCGACGGTTCGTCCGCCGAGCTCACCCAGGTTGTCGAGCACGCTGGAATCGAGCGCCCATCCCTTGCCCATCCGCGTCTCGGCATCGAGCTCGGTCAGGCGGCGCAGCGTCGCGAGCATCAGCAGCAGCGTGAGCTCGGCCACGGCGCGCGTATTGGCGCCCGGCATGTTGCACACCGCCACGCCGCGGCGCTTCGCCGCTTCGAGATCGATCGTATCGACGCCCACACCGAGCTTCTGAATCAGCTTCAGCCGGGGCGCCGATTCGACGTCGGGCGCGGTAATCCGCTCGAGCACGTGCAGCAGCACATCGGTATCGGCCATCTCGCGCGCGAACGCGGCGCGGTCGGTCTCCGCCACGATGGCAATGCGCAGCCAGTCGTTTTCGAGGGCGGCAACTTTCCGGCGGAAACCGGGCGTCGCGCGGTAGTGAAGGATGGCTTTCATGATGCTCGAATCTAGAAACTGGAATCTAGAAACTAGAATCTAAAAACTAAAATCTGAAGAGCGGAATCTTCCCGGACGTTCCGAGCGCCTCTTCGATTCTCAGCACTTCGTTCCACTTGGCCGTGCGTTCGCCGCGCGCGAACGAGCCGACCTTCAGCTGGCCCACGCCCCACCCGATGGCCAGGTGCACGATCGTCACATCCTCGGTTTCTCCCGAACGCGCCGAGATGATGCTGTTCCAACCCGCCGCACGTGCGGCGGCCAATGCCTCGGCCGTTTCCGTGACCGTTCCGGCCTGATTCGGCTTCAACAGAACGGCGTTGCACGCCTTCGCCTGCGCCGCGGCGGCAATCCGCGCGGCCGACGTCACGAGATAGTCATCGCCGATCACCTGGAGGCGTTCGCCGGCACGGGCGGTAAACGCGCGCATGCCCTCGTCATCGTCTTCGGCGAGGGGGTCCTCGATGGAGATGATGGGATAGGTCCGGCACCACTGGAGAAGCATGTCCGCGAGCTCGTCGCCCGTCAGCTCGCGCTGTTCCGCGGCAAGCACGTAGCGGGATCCCTTGCGCAGTTGCGAGGCCGCGACATCGATGGCGATCGCCGCATCGGTACCGGGCACGAGCCCCGCGTGCTCGATGGCCGCGACCAGCGTATCGAGCGCATCGACGTTCGAGGAAAAATCGGGCCACCATCCGCCCTCGTCCGCCACGCCGTGCAGCGCGCCGCGCGCCGCCATGATGCGCCCGGCGGCGGCATACACGTCGGCGGTCATGACCATGGCCCGATCGAACGAATCCGCCCCGATCGGCACGATCAGAAAATCCTGAATGTCGATCCGCCGGCCCGCGTGCGCCCCGCCACCGAAGATCTGAATCATCGGCATCGGAATCGTGGGCGTGGCGCCGGCGGCCAGATGACGCCAGAGGGGCTCGCCCGCCGCGGCCGCCCCGGCGTGCAGTGCGGCCATCGACACGGCGACCGTGGCATTGCCGCCGAGACGCGCCTTCTGCGGCGTGCCGTCGAGCTCGACGAGGCGCCGGTCGATGGCCTGCTGATCCAGCGCCGGCATTCCGCGGAGCGCTTCAGCGATTTCGGTCGACACGTTGCGCACCGCGCGATCGACGCCGAGGCCGCCGAACGCGTCACCTCCGTCACGAAGATCGATGGCTTCGTTCCTGCCGGTCGACGCGCCCGCCGGCGCAATCGCCCGGCCGCGCGCACCGTTGCTGAGCACCACTTCGGCTTCCACGGTCGGCCGCCCCCGCGAGTCCCAGACGCGACGGCCGACGACTTGGGCGATGGTCAATGGGTCATTGGCCATCGGCGATGGTCTGCCGACGATGGACGATGGACGATCGCCGATCGACGATGGACGATCACTCCACGCATCCCGGTACTTCATCAACGTTTTTCGGCAAGTCCTTCAGCATCGCGCGTGCCTTCCGCCGCACTTTCTCTTTCGACGCATCATCCGTCAAGTACTCAACAGGCGATTTCCCATCGATCCGCGCCAGCAGCAACGCGGGCAGCAAGGTGGCGGTGCGGCCATCCAGCGCCGCCGGCGGCTCCCAATCCACGCCCGCGAGGTACGCACGCGAGAGCGCATCGAACGATTCCAGGAGCAGCGATGCGGCCGACGGCACCCAGACCGTTTTCAGCAGCAGGTGGTTGAGACAGAACGCCAGATCGAAGGCCGGGTCGCCGAACCACGCGCACTCGGCGTCGAGAAAGACAGGACCGCGCGGGCCGAGCAGGATGTTCTTCGGGCTGACATCGCCATGCACCACGGTCAGCTTCGTCGTCGCGGTTCGTTCGGCAAGCGACTCGAGCGTGGGCGCGAGATCCCGATGCACGCGCGCGGTGGCCAGCAGGTACGGCTCGAGGCGGAGCGCATGAAATGCCGGACCGGTGTCGAAATCGATGGGCGATGCCGGCTGGCGCGCGAACCATGCGTGAATCGCGGCGAGTTGCCGGCCGACCTGCGCCGCGGTTTCGATGCTGACCTCGCCACGCGCGAGCCGCGCCTTCCACGGCTCGAACTCTGATGGCGGGAGAAATTCCATGGCGAAGACGCCGAGCGTGGCGTCGCTCGCGAGAATCTTCGGGACGGCGTCGGGATTCACGTGGGCCACACGGCCGAGCCACGCGACTTCGGTCGCGTTCCGCCGGGGATCGGCGAACCACTCGGCCGCGACCCGCAGTCGCGGGAGTGCCTTCTTGAGGCAGAACGCGCGGCCCTGGCGCGTGCGGACGACCCAGATGTCGGAGGAGACGCCGCCCGGAAGCCGCTCCACGTCCGGGGACTCGCCGGCCGCCACGAGACCGGACCGTTCGAGGAACTCGATGATGGGCGGCTCGAGGCCGTTCACTGGTTGCGAGTCAACCGGCCCGCCGGACCGATCAGCCTGCACGCCGCGCTCGCGTCTTCCCATTTGTTGTCGGTGAGCTGGCGCACGTCCGATCCGTCGGCACGCATGGCGAAGATTTCACCGTAAGGCTGCGGCACGCCGTCGTACAGGGCCATCTCGTCCTTGAATCCATGCCGCCCGCTGCTGAACACAATCCAGTTGCCGTCGGAGCACCAGGAGGAGTGCGCGTCGTTGCCCCGTACGCTCGTCAGCCGACGCCGATCGGTTCCATCCGGGCGAATCGTGTAGAGCTCGAAATCACCGTCGCGATCGCTCGTGTACATGATCAGATCGCTCGCCGGCGACCACTGTGGAAAGTTGTCGTAGTGCGCGCCGTCGGTCAGCGGCGTCATCGTGCGATCGGCCATCGTCATCGTGACCAGCTGCTTGCCGCGCTTGAAGACGAGCCGGCTGCCGTCGCGCGACCAGCTCGGGAACCCGTTGTTCACCTTGTCGTCGACGATGAGCCTGAAGTCCGAACCGTCCGGCTTGATCAACGCGATCTGCGCAGGCGGCATACCCGCCGCCCGGAAATACCGGCCGACAGACAACGCGATCTCGTCGCCCTTTGGTGAAAACACGGCGGAAAATGCGCTGAACCCTTCGCGATGGAACAGCGAGCGCTTGTCGGCACCGCGATCGCTCATGATTTCGACGCTCGTGTCGCCGGGAGACGACGCTTCGAGCCCGGTCGCACCAGATTTCGTGCGCCCGTACTGGCTGTACATCAGCTTCGTGCCGTCCGGAGAGAACGAGGGAAATGGTTCGCTCATGAAGAGATCGAACTGCCGATCGGGGCTCGGCGTGGAAACGAGATGTTCGGTTGAGCCAAGCTGCGTGATCCGCTCGAACACCACCGAGGCGCCATCGGGCGACCAGGTGGCATGACGAACGGCGCCTGGGATGACGGTCTCAACCCGCAGATCGGGATGCCAGATGCGTAGTCCGCTCGTCGCATCGCCGCCGCGCTTGATGTAGCTGATT
Source organism: Vicinamibacterales bacterium (assembly GCA_963821395.1). Lineage (GTDB taxonomy): Bacteria > Acidobacteriota > Vicinamibacteria > Vicinamibacterales > JAMQPK01 > JAMQPK01. The sequence goes on from CAWGDY010000005.1 coordinate 25,061, forward strand.
CGTCCCTGCGACAGCCATTGCGGCGACAGCTTCGTTTCGTTCGACGCGGTGTAAAACTTCCGCTCGCCCGTCGTCACGTCGACCGAGACGACTTCGGTTCGCGAACCTGAGCTCTTCGCGAGATACGCGCCCAGCTCATCGGTTTCGTAGAACAGAATCCTCCGGCCATCGGCCGACCAGGCCGGGCTTCCGGAGACGCCATCCTTCCGCGTCAGCCTTCTGAGATCGCCGCCTCGCGCGCTGATGACGTAGACCCCTGTGGACTGGAGGTGCTCCCATCGCCCCGGCCAGTACCCCGGGTCCGCGTCACGGTCCGACGTGAAGGCGATCCATTGGCCGTCGGGCGACCAGCTCGGGCGGAAATTGCCCGACCGGCTCGCGGTGAGATTGGTTGTCTTCTTCGACGCGAGGTCCATCAACCAGATGTTGGCGGTCCCGCCGTCTCTCGTCGAGACGAACGCCAGCGTCTTCCCGTCTGGCGACAACGCCGCCTGGTCATCGAAGGCAGCATGTTCGGTCAATCGCTGCAGATCGCTGCCGTCTGGATGCACGCGATAGATCTCGGCTTGGCCGTCACGCTCGCTGGTGAAGGTGATCCACTGCCCATCGTGTGAGTATGTCGGCGAGTAATCGAGCGACGGTGACGACAGCACCGCCCGCTCCCGCTTCCCATCGGCGTCGGCGATGTGCAGTGTCATCACCGGCACCTGGTAGCGGTTGAAGAGCACCTGATAGCGCGGCTCGGTCTGAGCCCCGAGCCCTACGAGAGAATCAGGATGACTGCCGCGCAAACGATCACTGCATGACGCATCTGCGGTCTCCTTTGCCATCTGCCATTTCTGCCATCGCCATCGCCGTCTGCCATCTGCCATTTGCCACTACCTACCACGTCTTCAGCCGGATGTTCCGGTATTCGACTTTCATGGGCGGTCCCACATGCACCTGCATCCCGATCAGCCCTTCCATCTTTCTGTTCGGGGCATCGTCATCGACCGTAATGCTCATCAGACGGCCGTTGAGCATATGCGTCAGGGTGTTGCCACGCACGATGAGGTGCGCGGCGTTCCAGTCGGCCGTCGACACGCTCGCCAGCTCGTCGGCGGTTCCGAAGGAATTCAGCACAATCGGTGGGCGGCCGCCGACCACGTGCGTCATCTGTCCGCGCACGGCGAGAAACAACCGGCCCTTCTCCTCGTAGTTGTTCCCGTCGTAGCGTTTGCGGCCATCGAGATCGAACTGGTAGCCGCGCATGGCGAACTTGTTCTCGGGCGTCACCGGGTCGGGCACGACGACGCTCCGGTAGTTGATGCCGCTGTTGCCGCCTTCAGTAATCCGGTAGTCCATCTTCAGCTCGAAGTCGGCCGGCGTGCCGCCCCGCCAGATGATGAACGTATTGCTCTTGATCACCGTCGCGGGCACGATTTCGCCAACGAGCACGCCGTTCTCGACCCGCCAGTAGGTGGGATTGCCTTCCCATCCGGCGAGCGATTTGCCGTCGAAGATCGGCTGGAAGCCTGGCTCGTCGCCGGTGATGACTTCGGGACGATCGCTTTGTTTCGGCGCGTACGGCGTCGTCTGTGCGGACAACGTCACGACCGCGGCAAGAAGAACAATCAGCAATCTCATAAGCCAAAGCAGTAGAGCATGCCGTCGAATGTGCCGAGATATACGCGTCCGTTCGCGATCGACAAGCCGCTGAAGTGGTTGAACGAGGTGACCTGTGTGCCGCTCGAATACAGCTCGCGGCCCGTCTGCGCGTCGAGCGCGTAGAGCACGGCGTGCTTCGAGAGCGGAATCCGCCGTGGCGCGCTCGAGTTGAGGCCCCCTTCGGCGGTCGCCTGCGTCGCGTCTTCCCCGCTGCCGTAGGTGTACACGACGCCATTCGCGATCACCGGCGGCTCCGCGAGATCCATGTCGCGCGAGATCCACGCCGGCGTCAGCACGTACTTGCCGCCCTTCTCTTCGAGCTTCAAGGCGACGACCGCGCCGTGCGTGACCGTGCCGTTCGAGATGGGCGCCTTGAACTCGGAGTGCGGCGGTCCCCAGATCGGCGTCAGGATCCAGCGCGTGCCCGGCGCGCCTGGCTCGCCGGAGCGGCTGCGCGAAGGCGGCTCTTCCCACGTGGCCAGGCTGCCCCAGATGCCGGCGGCCGCGAAGTCGACCTCTTCGTTGCAGAGGAGCGGCGTTCGGTACATCGGCGTCTGATGATCGGCGCCGCCAATCGATTTCGGATCGAGCAGCCAGATGCGGCACTCCTTGCTCGACGTGACCATCAGCTCGCGCCCCTTGTAGGTGAAAATCGCGGGCGTCACGTTCATGTCGAGATCGCGCTTGCGCAGCCAGGCCCAGTTCGACGGGATGAAGTAGTCCTTCAGCTTGAGCTGACCGCCTTCGAGCCGCACGCCTATCAAGCCGTTGCCGTAGACCTGGTTCTCGGCGTCGTACGTGCCGTCGCCGGTCGGCGCAAACACGGTCCCGTCCGAGCTGATGGCCGCGCCGGTCCGGCCCCAGAGCCCGCCGCTGCCGGGATTGAAGGTCTTCACCTGCTCGACGTTCGCGAGATCCATCGCCCACACCTGGTTGGGATTTCCGGCGCAGCCTTGAGCGGTCGTCGTGTAGAGCACGTTGTTGACGAGATTCAGCGCGTAGGCCTTGCCATCGCGCCAGGTGTAGTGGATCGGAGGCGCGATCTCGCGTCCATCGGCCACGTTCAGCTGACGCAGCGCACCGCTGCCGTCGAGCGCGTAAATCGTGCGGCGTCCGGACGCATCGGCGGGACCGATGACCGGCGTGGCCGTCTGACCGCCAGGACACAGCGCGTCACCTGGCCGCCGTGTGGACTTCGGCGGGCGGATACTCGAAGTGTTTCTTCCACAGGATCTGCCCCGCCTGGACGTCGATCGCATAAATGTTGTCGGACGAGCCGGCAACAACGGCGATTTCCTTCGGACCGGCGGCGGTGTTGATCTCGCCGACGATCAGAACGGGCAGCAGCGCGTGCATCTCGCGCGGCTCGTTGTCGAGCTTCAGCTTCCAGACAATCCTGAGATCCTTGACGTTCGCGGTGGTGAGCGTCGTCTCGTTGCGCTGCCAGCCGGTGCGCTGCACGTCGCCGCCGTCGGTCAGCCAATCCGCCTTCGCGGCCGCCTGCGCATCTGGCGCGGAAGGTCAGGGCACAGAAGAGCACGAGCGAGGTAACAACCGCGATCTTCTCATGGATCATTCTCCGGCATTGGCAGAGCAAAGCCCTGACGATACCGCTGCGACAGCTATCCTAATCCCTATGCCCTATCCCTGGATTTCTAATGCTCGGTCGGAATCCCGAAGCAGTACACCGTGTTGTCCTGCGTGCTGAAATACACCTGGCCGTTCGCAACCGCCAATCCAGTGTCCTGCGTTGGCGGCGCCGGTCACGGTGTCGCGGCTCGTGAAGAGCTTCTTTTCCACTTGCAGCGTCCAGCACGAACAGCTTCGCGTTGCTCTTCGCGCCGGTCGAAAGCGCAAACACCAGTCCGTTCGCGATCACCGGCGCGGCAGGCGCGACCATGCCGCGCGACGTCCAGCGCGGCACGAGGGCCAGACGGCCGTCGCGCTCTTCGAGCGTGAACGCGGAAATACCTCCCGATGCGGGGTCCGCGCCGCCCGACACGGGGACGTAAATCCATCGTGTGCGTGTTTCGGGATCTTCCCAGGCTGCAAAAGCCGCCCGGACAGCCCCCTCAACCCGCGCACGAGCGAAGGGCGTCGAATGGTCCTGCCCTCCCAATGCACCGCTGTCGAGCAGATAGACTTCGCTGCCCGCACCGGCCACGACGATGTCCTTGCCGTTGTGCTGAAAGACCAGGGGCGTCATGCCTGTCGATACGGGAGCGGGGATCGAAAAGTGATCCTTTTCCTTCAACGTCTTCGCCGTGAGCGCGATGATTCTGTCGCCGGCGTGCACGTAGACGGTGCCGTCATTCCCGATCGCGGGGCCCGCCGATCCGTGAATGCGACCGCACGGATGTGAACTTCACGACCGCCTTGCTGTCGGATGCCAGATCGAGGGCGTAAACGGCGTCCTCTCCACATCCGGGAAGGTTGGTCGCGTACAGCGTGTAGTCGAAGAGATTCACGCTGCGTACATTGGACGAGGCCGGCACGAACGGAATGGGTTGTCCTACAAGCGCTCCGTTGGACTGCGACAGCGGATATGCGCGCCCGTCGCTGCCAACCGCCACAACAAGCCCATTGCGTCCGAAACCACCGGCCAGTCCCATCACGACCGGGTCCTTCGAGACGACAGGTGGGGCGAATCCCGGCGGCGGCACGCCGGGACGCCGGATGCCGGCAGGCGCGCCGAATCCACTCGCCGCACTGCCGTTCATGACGATGCCCATCAGCCCGCCCGGACACGTATCGGGATTTCCAGCCACGACAGCCTGAGGTTGAACCGGCAGCTTCGATGTCCAGAGCACACGATTCAGCGCGGCGTCGATGGAATACACCACGTCGGAGCTGCCCCCGAGAAGGAGCATTTCCTTGAAGCCGCGGTACGAGATCAGGTTGCCCAGCACGAGCGGAGGCGTCAGCGCGTTCGTGCCGCGATTCCGGTTGTCGAGCTTCCGCGTGTAGAGCAACTGGATCGCCGCCGCCGTATTTCTCGCCAGCATCGCCTCGGGCCTTGCCCAGCCCTCGCGCTGCGGGCCTCCGTTGACACCCGGCCAGTTGTTGTAGGCCGTCAATGCCGCGACAGGTACCCGACCCGCACTCGGCGCGACGCGCGATCCGAAAACCATCGCGTCGTTCCGGGCGGCCAGCTTCCCGGCGTCGACACCGGGCACGCGCGCGACGGCGGCGGCGTCTTCGAACGTGCCGCGTTCGCGGCGGGCCTGCACGATCGCGGCCGCCTCGGCCGGCGTCAGTCCCAGTACCCGCGCGAGGTCTTCGGCGCTCGCAAGGTTCACGTTGACACGGCCGTACTCGCGCGTCAGGTACTCGACGACGCCCATCAGCTCGGCATCAGTCCCTTCCGCTCCGCGCGCGACCATGCCGTTGACGGTTTGCAGCCACTGCTCACGCGTGCGGCGCGACGACGTGGAGCGCTCGGGCTCGTGACACGTACCGCACAGTCGCTCGAAGTTGGCTTTGGAAGCATCGGCGGCGGGCTGTTGCGCGAGAACCGGGGGCGCCGCCGCCGCGAAGCAGGCAAGGACGGCGAAGATGGTGCGCGCTGACTGCATGAAAACTCCCCAAAGACTGAACAGGAGATTAGGAGACTAAGAGAAATCTTTTCGAAAGAATTCTCCTGGCTCTCCTATTCTCTTAGTCTCCTGTAAACGTCTGTGAATACGTGTCGAAGCGTATCACGCCGGCCAGTCGAGCGATTCGGGAATTGACCGCGTCCGGCGCACGACGGCGTAGTACTCGACGCTCATCGTCTGGCCGGCCGCGATCTGGCGATAGCACGGCGCGCCGAAGAGCCGGCCGCGTTCGACCATCTCCTCCCGCGTCTCGGGAAACGGCGACACGCCGAACTCCATGCCGCGCGTCACGGTCGTGCCGTGCCAGGGCGGCTGCGTACGGCTGCGATTTTCTTCCCAGATGCCCAGCCATGGAAAATCGCCCGGCTTCCACACGTATCCAAACGCCAGCTCGAACGCGGGCGCAAAGGCCACGAAATACGCCGCGCGCTGGTGCTGATCCATCAGGTGGGTGGTAAACGCGCTCGATCGTTCCGCCGCGCGAAACACGCGAAGATCGATCGGCTGGCCGTTGGCCATCGGCCCATGCGGCCAGTCGAAGTCGGCCGCCGGCCGAAGATAGTCGTGCGCCCCGAACGTCGACTCGAAGACGCGGGATCGCGTCGCCGAGGCGCGAAACTCCGTCGTGCCTGGTTCGAGAAACGGCGGTCCGAGCGTCACGTGCTGCGTCCAGCCGATCGATCGATCCGAGCCAGAGACGTTCTCGACCCGTTCGCGAATCGCCACCACGCGATCAAGAATCTCGAGACGCCGCTCGAACTGCAGGCCCGCGATGGGGAAATGCGCGCGTGCCACGAGCGACTGGCCGTTCACGTCGAGATCGTACCGAGCGACCGAGCTTTCGCCGTGGGCCGTAAGACCTGTCCGGGCATCCGCTTCTGATGGCGGGCCGAACAGATCGAGACACAGGTTGTGCCCCATGATGCCCGCCAGCAGCGTCGCATCGATGCCATCACCGTAGGTGGCCGCGTGCGCGCCACCGTATTCGGACGGCTCGATCGAGGCCCAGGGCGGCGTCCACAGCGGGTTCACTCCCGCGGCCTTGTCGAAAATTTCCGCGATGTGGCCGCCCTCCTCGAGCACGGTCACCCGGAGGTCGCGTCCCTCGACGGTGACGGCTCGGCGGCCGCGATATCGTCTCGCGCTCAACAGTTCTCCTTGCAGATATGTCGCCTGCAGTGATACATCAACTAGCTCGTAGTTGGTAGCTGGTAGCTGGTAGCTCACGAGGAGACAATGGCCCTGAAGACGAACTCTACCCGAGCTGGTGCGCAGGACGTGATCGATGCGGGCGCCGGCATTCTACGACTCGAGCCCTGCTGGGTGCCACGCACGTTCATGGTGCCCGGCCGGCGGCTGCGGCTGCACCCCGACGATCTCTATGCGCTGGGCGCGCATCGCGGCGGCATCAACGAGCGATGGTTTTCTTCCACGACGCACGCCTCGAACGGACCCGGAACGCCCGACGACGAGGGGCTCAGCTATGTGAGGTCGGGCGGGTCTCGCGTGCTGTTCAAGTCGCTCATCGACGAAGCGGGCGATTTGCTGCTGGGCTCGGCCACCATGCAGCGCGAGGGCGGGTGGAATCTGCTCTGCAAGTTCTTCGACAACATGGGGGCGATTCCCCACCACCTGCATCAGAACGACGCGCTGGCCAGGCTCGTCGGGCAGAAAGGGAAGCCCGAGGCGTACTACTTTCCTCCCCAGTACAACCAGATCGAGAACGACTTTCCGTTCACGTTCATGGGGCTCGAGCCCGGCACGACGAAGGCCGACGTGCGGCGCTGCCTCGAAAACTGGACCAAAGGCGATAACGGCCTCCTGTACTTGTCGCGCGCCTACAAGCTGCAGCCTGGCACCGGCTGGCAGATCAACCCCGGCATCCTTCATGCGCCCGGATCGCTCGTCACCTACGAACCGCAGGTCAACAGCGACGTCTTCGCGATGTTCCAGTCGATGGTGGACGGACGCGTCGTCGACTGGAGCCTGCTGACCAAAGATGTGCGGCCTGAGTACCACCACGACCTCGACTACCTGGTCGGCATGCTCGACTGGGACGCGAATGTGAATCACGAGTTCGGCCGGACGAATCGCCTGTTTCCGAGAGCGGTTGACGAACGGGCGGACGTCGCATCCCAGGGATATCGCGAGCAATGGGTGTGCTACGGCACGCGGTGGTATTCGGCAAAGGAGCTCACGGTGCTCCCCCTCCGGACAATCACGGTGAAAGACGCGGCCGCATACGGGCTCATCGTCACGCAGGGCAACGGCACGATCGGCAAGCACCACGTCTCGACGCCGGCGATGATCCGCTTCGGCGAGATGACGGAAGACGAGCTGTTCGTCACGGCCGATGTCGCGGCCCACGGCGTGCGCATCGAAAACCTCAGCGACTCTGAACCGCTCGTCGTCCTGAAACACTTCGGCCCGGGAAATCCCGACGCCGAACCACTTGTGGTGGCACGGGGCTTCAGCCCTGTTCGGCATTGATATGGCTGCGACTGACACACACACGAAACCGGCGCTTCACAACGCCATGTGGCCGGGCCTCGTCGGCAAGGGCCCGGATTCCGAGCCGCCGATCGACCTGGATACGATGCTCGATCTCACCGCCGCCGCGACGGTGAACGGCGTGCGCTTCGACGGCGTGGACCTGTTTCTGTTCGATCCGCACACCTCCATCGACTCGACCCGCGCCGATCTCGAGCAGCTTGCCGATCGCATCCGCGCGCGCGGATTCGTCGTCGGCTCGCTCGTGGCGCCGGTCTGGCCGCCCACCGGCGGCGGCTCGGCGATGGGCACGGACGAAGATCGCAAGCGTTTCCTCACACAGGTGAGAAAGGCGTGCGCGATTGGCAAGACGCTGCGCGAGATCGGCATCCGGACATACGGGGTCGTGCGCATCGACTCGGCGGTGGGCCCTGGAGACTGGGCGAGCGATCCGAAAGGCAACACGCGGCGCATCGCGGAAACCTTCAGAGAAGCCTGCACGATTGCCGAAGACCACGGCGAGCGGCTGGCCGCCGAGGGCGAAATCTGCTGGGGCGGCATGCACAGCTGGAAGCGCATGATCGAGCTGCTGGAAACGGTGGATCGCCCGCGCACGCTCGGATTCCAGGCCGACATGGCGCACACGCTGCTCTTTACGATGGGCTGCAACGCGCCGGAGGATCGCATCCTGCCGAAGGATTTCGACTGGTCGGACGAGCCAACGCTCGACAAGGCCATCTCGACGATGACGAGCGCGCTTCGCCCGTGGACCATCGACTTCCACGTCGCGCAGAACGATGGCACGGTCAAAGGCTCGGGCTCTCACGACAAGACCGGGCGGCACTGCCTGCCCAACGACCCCAACGGGAAGATGAACGTCGTGCACGTCGCCGGGGCGTGGCTGCGCGATGAGGACGGCAAACCGACGCGCGCCTTCGAGCACATCTGCTGGGACGGCTGCATGTTCCCGAATGCCACGATGATGGACCCGCAAACATGGCGCGATGTGCTGTCGACGATGATCGACGTCCGCAACGCGCACGGCACCGATTAAATAGCTCCGGGAGCTATTTCTCTTTTATGGCCAACAAACAGCTCAACATCGGACTGGTCGGGTACGGCTTCATGGGGCGGGCGCATTCCAACGCCTTCCTCCAGGCGCCCCGGTTTTTCCCTCTGCCCTACAAGCCTGTTTTGAAAGCCGTGTGCGCGCGAAATCCCGACCGCGCGAAGGCGTTTGCCGCCAACTGGGGATACGAATCGGTGGAAAGCGACTGGCGCGCGCTCGTCGAGCGGCGCGACATCGACGTCATCGACATCGCAAGCCCGAACGACACACACGCCGAGATCGCCATCGCCGCGGCGCGCGCGGGCAAGATGGTTCTGTGCGAAAAGCCGCTCGGCCGGAACGGTGACGAAGCGAGGCAGATGGTCAGCGCGGTCGAAAAAGCGGGCGTGCGGAACATGGTCTGGTACAACTACCGCCGCGTGCCGGCGGTGACGCTGATCAAGTCGATGGTCGACAACGGCCGCCTGGGCCGCGTGTTTCACTACCGCGCGAAATTTCTGCAGGACTGGACCATCTCGAGCGACCTGCCCCAGGGTGGCGAAGGGCTGTGGCGGCTCGACGTGGCGGTCGCGGGCAGTGGCGTCACCGGCGATCTGCTCGCGCACTGCATCGACACGGCCATGTGGCTCAACGGACCGATCGCCGAGGTGACGGCGATGACCGAGACGTTCATCAAAGAGCGCAAGCACAACCTGAGCGGACGCGTGGAACCGGTCGGCATCGATGACGCCAGCGCGTTCCTGTGCCGGTTTGCCAATGGCTCGCTGGCTACGTTCGAAGCGACACGGTACGCGCGCGGCCACAAGGCGCTCTACACGCTCGAGATCAACGGCGAGCACGGATCGGCGTTCTGGGATCTGCACGATCTGCATCGGCTGCAGTTTTTCGACCATAAGGACGAAGGCGCACTGCGGGGCTGGAAGAGCATCCACATCACCGACGGCGACCATCCTTACATGAAGCGATGGTGGGTTCCCGGCCTGCAGATTGGCTACGAGCACACCTTCACGCACCAGTTCGCCGATTTTCTCGAAGCACTTGGCAGTGGGCGCTCCGCGGAACCGACATTCCGCGACGGACTTGCCACCGATCTTGTCACCGACGCGGTGCTGCAATCGGCCAAAACCAGGAAGTGGGAGCCGGTTCCGTCGTAACGGGGTGTACCCTATCCTTATATATATGCGGTCGGCGGTCGCGGCACTCTTCCTGGCTCTCGTCGCCTCATTCTCCTGGACCACCTACGCGCAGGATCCCCCGCCGATCTGGTCGGGGGTGTATACGGCCGCGCAGGCCGAACGCGGTCACGCGGTGATGCAGCAGCACTGCGGCGAGTGCCATGGCGAAGATTTCGGCGGCGGCGAGGCACCGGCGCTGACGGGCTCGACGTTCATGATCAAGTGGGAAACGCACACCGTCGAGCGGCTGTTCGAGAAGATCCGCGACACGATGCCGAGCCGCGGCAGCACCGAGGTGAGCGAGAAGGAAAAGCTCGACGCGGTCGCCTACATCCTGCAGCAGAACGGATTTCCCGCGGGCAACACCGAACTGGCCGACACAGCGCCGGGCTTCGCGTCGATCCGGCTCGTTCCGAAAGGCGGGGCCACGGCGCCCCGCTCGGGGGCGCTCGTGCAGACGATCGGCTGCCTGCAGCAAAGCGGCACGAACGGCTGGATGCTGAGCGAAAGCACCGATCCGCAGGTGACGACCCTCGATCCTGTTTCAGATGCGGACAAGAAAGCGCTGGCCGCCGGCGCGCCCGGCACGCAGGCGATCGAGCTCATCAGCGTGTTTCCAAGCCCCGCGGCGTTCCGTCAGCACAAGGTGATGGTGAAGGGGCTCTTTATCAAGACCGCGACGGCGACGCGCATCAACGTGACGGTGCTCGAATCGCTCGCGCCGAGTTGCAGGTAGCGCCGGGTCTGAAAGACCCGGCCTACGTACGCGGTACGTAGGGCGGGTCCTGCTTTATGGACCCGCCTGGAGCGCGTGCATCTCCATACACGCCAGCAATCCCATACCGCCACCGCGATCGTCGAAGCCGCTGATGGCGGGCCGATCGAGATAGAGGCGCAGCGTCGCCTGCGAGCCGGTGCCGGTGCAGATATCCACGATGCCGCCGTCCTCGGTGATGTGCGCGGCGAGCGCGCGCCACGCGCGATCGACGACCGGACGATACGTCCTGGCGTCGAGCCAGCCCAGGCGAATACCACGCGCCATCGCTGTCAGCGTCATCGCCGTCACCGATTGTTCCCGGTAGGCGCCGGGCTCGTCGACCACCTGCCGCCACATTCCGTCGGGCGCCTGCATCGGCAGCATGCCGCGCATCTGGCGTCTGCAGATCTCGACGAGCGGCGTCCGTGATGGATGGCCGGCGGGCATGTGCGTGAGCGCCTCGGTGAGTCCAAGCGCGGCAAATCCATTGCCCCGCCCCCACGAAATCCGGCCGTCCGTGAAGTGCACGAAGATGCCGTCTTCGCGCTGGAGGCGGCCGGCGTACGCGATGAGCATCTTCGCGAGGTGATCGTGATCGCCCGCGCGCCCCGGCATGTTGCCGCTCCGCGAAAGGATCGCCGACATCATGAACATGTCGTCGGTCCACCCCTGGCCGTACTGCGCGAAGCCGTTCGGCCCAACCTGCAGGGCTGCGTCGGCGCCCTGAATCGCCAGCGCCCGCGCGGCGTCTTCTCCCAATTGCGCGAGCTCTGCATAGATCAACGTGCCGGCGGCGGCCGTCAGCGCCGGCCGTTCGCCGAAGAGCGGCCGCTCGCCCGACAGCCACGGCCGCGTTTCGCTCAGCACCTTCTTCCTCAGGGCATCGTCTTTGGTGACGTTCGCCAGGCGCAACGTGCTGAGCCAGGCGACCGAGGGGATGTAGCTGACGAGCGGCATCTGCGGATAGCGATTCGCCAACACACGTGCGATGGCCAGCGGAGTCCGGGCGACCCTCGCCGCGAGCGTCGGGCGAATCTCCGACCGTCCGGCGATCGTCGTGTCGGTCAACACCTGTTGCACGAGCGTCGGGCCATCCGTCTCGCGCACGCTGCCAAACACGACAGGCAGCGTCCCGATTTCCGTTCCGCCGGCCATCGCGGCGGCCAGGGAACCGCCGGGTGGCGTGCCGCGCGAGAGCACGTCGCCGCCCCTGACCTGGAGCAGCAAATCGGGCGCCTGATAGGTCACCCACCGCCAGGCATACCGGCTCTCCGGCTGCTCCGGATGATCGAAGAAGCCCTTGACCGGAGGAAACTCGAGCCGCTGCACCGGCGTCGCGTCGTTCTGGTAGGCATAGAGCAGCGCGCTGATGGCCCACCGATCGCGCAGCCTCTGAGGCGCGCGCGTCTTGAACCATCGAATCGCATCGATCGTCGCGCGCGCCGACCGTTCATCGTCCGCGACGATGACGAGGCGCGACAGCTTCGACGCGGCGAACGGCGCGCCGTTCTCGATCGTCAGCAGGCGGCTGTTGGTACGGGTGACGCCAGCGGCGCTGACGCGTGCCGGCTCGCCGGCCAATCCCGCGACCAGATCCATCTCACTCGGCTGCTGGCTCATCTTCGACCTCGGTCCGGCTGAAGCCGGACACTACGTACGTGTGGCTAACGCGGCGCGGCGGCGCTCTTCGGCGGCTCGTTCCTGTAAACCGTGCCGCCTTTCATCACGAAACGCACGTGCTGCAGCGTGCTGATGTCGGTGAGCGGATTTCCGTTCACCGCGATCACGTCGGCGAGCTTGCCCGGCGTGACCGCGCCCACCCGGTCCTGCCAGCCCATGATTTCCGCGTTCAGCGATGTCGCCGACACGATCGCCCGCATGGCGGGCTCGCCGAGCTCCGCTCGATACGCGATCTCGCGCGCGATGAGGCCGTGTGGCATTACGGGCGCGTCGGTGGCCAGGCCGATTGGAAGCCCGGCGGCGAGCGCGCGCTTGAAACCCGCAACCGCCACTTCGTTCACCGTGCGTCCTCGCGCCTTCTCTGAATCGGGCACCTGGGCCGATTGCTGCAGGTACGCATACAACGCCAGCGTGGGCACGTAGAACGTCGATCGGTTGGATGACTGCAGCATGGCCACGCCTTCGGCGTCGAGATACGAGCCGTGATCCACGGTCCGCACGCCCGCGCGAATGGCCGCTTTGATGCCCTCGGCGCCATGTGCGTGAGCGGCCACCTGCCGTCCCCATCGCGCCGCTTCGGTCACCGCCGCCTTGATCTCAGCGTCGGAATACTGCTGCGCGCCCGGGGAAATGCCCTTCGACAACACGGCTCCGGTCGCCAGAATCTTGATGAAGTCGGCGCCGAACTTGAGGTTGGTCCGCACGGCCTTCGCGTTGCGCGCGCCCCACAACGCGGCCTCTGGCGGCGTCGTGGTCGTCAGCGCCGTTTCCCAGTGAACGCCTTCGCGGCTCGTGAGATGTGTGTGGAGATCGATCAGGCCGGGCAGGAGCGTTGCGGCGCCAAGATCGATGACCGTCGCACCCGGTGGCACCGCGAGCGACGTCGAGACCTCTTCGATCCGGTCGCCGCTGATGCGCACCATCGCGGGTTCGAGCGGCGGGCCGCCGCGTCCATCGATCAGGCGCGCGGCCTTCACGACGACCGTCTGGGCATCGGCCGCCACGCCGAACGTCATCACCAGGACGCACGCCAGAAGCGGCATCGTCGGCCGACAGACTCGCCCCATCGAATCGCGGCTGAGTCTAACATGCGCCCGAGTGTTATCATCGGGTCTTGCCATCCATGCACGTCCGCAGAGTCTGTGCGATTGGCGCGATAACGGGCGTCCTGCTGGTGAGCGTTCCTTCCGCCCAGCAGGCCCCGGCGCCATCGGTCACCTTCCAGGTCGAGGTGAACTACGTCGACATCGACGCCGTCGTGACCGACGAGCGCGGGAATTTCATCCCGGGACTGACCAAAGAAGACTTCGCGTTGTTCGAAGACGGCAAGTCTCAAGAGATCAGTACGTTTTCTCTCGTCGACATCCCGCTGCCGGTGGCAGGCGCGCGATCGGCCGCCGTCGCTCCGGCCGTCCCGGATGTCCGCTCCAATGCGCAACCGATCAGCGGCCGGCTGTATGTCATCGTGCTCGACGACCTGAACGTCAGCTCGATGCGCACCAAGGTCGTCGTCAACGCGGCACGACAATTCATCGAGCGCCACTTCGCCGCCGACGACATCGCCGCCATCGTCTACACGAGCGGGCGCTCCGACGGGGCGCAGGAATTCACCTCGGACCGCGCGTTGCTGCTGGCCGCGATCGATCGCTTCGTGGGCCGCAAGCTGCGGTCGACCGTGATCGAGAAGGCCGAACAGTATTTCACGCAGACCCTCAAAGAACTGGAGATCAACGCGCCGGACACGACCGATCCGGACTACATCCAGAGCGATCCCAAGTCGGGCACCGTACGCGGACCGAACGGCTACTCCGACATCACGACCGATCCCGACGACTTCGAACGCGGCCATCGTGCGCAGCAGGTGCTGAGGGTGTTACAGCGCCTCGCCGACGTGATGGGCGGTATCCGCGGCCGCCGGAAGGCGATCCTGATGTTCAGCGAAGGCATCGACTATCCGATCTACGACATCTTCGGATCGCAGGCGGCCACCGACGTCATCACGGCCACGCGCAATGCCATCTCCGCCGCGGCGCGCGGAAACGTGAGCTTCTTTGCCGTCGATCCGCGCGGTCTAACCGGACTGACGAGCGAAGCGATCGAGCTCAACTACAGCACCACCGATCCAAGCCTCGGCTTCGACGCCAAGGGCCTGCTGGCCGACATGTACCTCTCCCAGGACAGCCTGCGCACGCTCGCGGAAGAAACCGGCGGGTACGCGGCGGTCAACTCGAACAACATCGACAACTCGCTGAACCGCATCGTGCGGGCCAACAGCACGTACTACGTGCTGGGTTACTACCCGGCTTCGGTGACGAAAGACGGACGGTTTCACAAGATCGAAGTGCGCGTGAAGCGGCCCGGGCTGCGTGTGTCGGCCCGAAAAGGTTATGTATCGTCGCGACCGCTGTCGGCATCCGAACGCGCCGAACAGGAGCGAAGGCGCGAGCAGGCCCGGGGGCGGTCGGGCTCGGCCCAGACGTCCGACGAGCTGCGACAGGTTCTGAACCAGCCGCTTCAGCGAAACGGGCTGACGCTGGCCGTGCAGGCCGCACCGTTCAAAGGGGCGCCGCGACAGGCCTCGGTCGCCATCGCGCTCGAGCTCGATGCCAGCCGGCTGTCTTTCACCGAGCAACCGAACAAGACCTTTGCGGACGGCATCGAGGTGTCGATGTTCGCGCTCGACGAGCGGGGCAAGCCCCACGGCGGAAATTTCTATCAATTCAACCTGGCCCTGAGGCCGGACACCTACCAGCGAGTCCGCGATTCGATCGTGCGGATGAACCCGCGGATCGCGCTCCCGCCGGGACGGTACCAGCTGCGAGTCGGCGTGCGCGAAAGCGGCGCGGGGGAAATGGGAACGGTCTTCTACGACCTGCAGGTGCCCGACTACTCGGCGAAGGGGCTCGCCATGAGCGGGCTGCTCCTGACCTCGGACACCGCGCGGGCCCAGTTCACGCCCCAGCCCGACGACCAGCTGCCCCAGGGTTCGCTGCCGGCGCCTGCCACGAGCCGGCGCGCGTTCGCGCGCGGTGACGTGCTGAACCTGTTCGCGGAAATCTACGACACGGTGTCATCCCGCACCGCCCAGCGCATCGAGGTCATCACGACGCTGGTCGGCGAAGACGGAGTGGCGGCTTTCTCGTCGCGCGAAACACTCGGCGGCACGACCGCAGCCGGCGACGCGACAAACGCGCGCATCCCGGTGACGCGTCAGATTCCGCTCAGGGAGCTGCGCGCGGGGCGTTACGCGCTTCGGCTCGAAGCGCGCGCGCTCGGCGGCGCCGCGAAGCCGGCGGTACGAGAGACAACGGTAATGGTGGTTCCCTGAATTGGAAGATTGGCAGATTGGTAGATTCCAATTTCCCAATCCAGCAATCAATCTCACAATCTACCAATCTGCCAATCTTCCAATTCGGGCGTCACGCATCCCCCAAGTTCCAGTCCACCTTGCTCAACTCCAACCCGGCCGGCGGATGGCGCTCGAGGACTTCCCGAACAGCCAGCGCATAGGGAGCCGCATAGAGATCCCGACCGGCTGTCTCGCCCTGCAGCGATCGAAGGATGGTGAGCGCGCGCTCCTGATGGGCGCGATCGCCCGTGAGCACGGCGAGCCGGTCGAACGCACACGCCGCGTGGCAGTTGAGCTCGAACGGCAGCAGCGGATCGTCCGCATCGGCACGATCGCGGAATCGGCCGGCCCGCTCGTCCCACATGGTGCGGACCGCAAACTGCAGCACCTCGGCCGCGAGCATCGAGTACGGAAGCTGGCCGGTTGCGGCGTGCGCCCAAATCAAGGCGAGGCCGGCGTGAATCTGATCGCCCAGCAGCCCCCGTAGTGCCCCCGTGCCGCCCGCAGCCGCGACGTGTCCAACGCCGTCGCCCGGCTTGTAGGTGGGAACGACCACCGATTCGAACGCCCCGAGTGCGAGGTCTTTCAGCCACACGTCATCGAATAATGCGGCGGCGCGGATGAGCGCGCCTACCACCAGCGCGTTCCTGTCGACGTACATCGTCTTGTCGATCGTGCGGGCGGCCACGGCATTGAAGAATCCGCTGCGATCGTCATCGGCCATCGTGCTTCTAATCCATTTGACGAGGATGGCCGCACGCTCTCCGTATCGCGGCTCGCGAAGCCGCAGCGCCGCGTCGACCAGCACGTGCAGCAGCGCGGCATTGTCTTCGAGCGTCTTCTCGCTGGCCGGCCAGCTCCAGTCGGCGGCATCCGCGTAGCGGCAGAAGCCGCCGCCCGACGTGTCCCACAAGAGCTGCAGGCGATCGAGCGTCACCCGGGCGATCTCGCCCATTTCCGTGTCGCCGTCGGCGGCCAGCGACACAGCAAACAGCAGGGCGTCGGGATGCGGCAGCTTCGCGAACGACCCGAAACCGCCGTGCACGCGATCGAAGCGTTCGATGAGGACCGACCGGAATCGCCCGATCGAGTCGCGGACCGGTTGAAGGTTGTCGCGACCTTCGGCGTCGTGACGGTCCGGCTGAAGGCGGTCACGACGGACCCTGGACGCGCGCGAGGCCAGCTCGGCGGCGCGATCGCGGTACGCGTCGGCCACCTGTCGAAGCATCGCCAGCAGGGCTGGTGTATCGAAATAGGTCCCGCCGCACAGCACATCTCCCGCGCCGCTGAGGAACACCGTCGAAGGCCAGCCCCCGAGGTTGTAGCGTTCGTTGAGATCCGGACGCCGATCGGCGTCCACGCGGACGGCGACGAAGCGCTCGTTGACGAGCGACGCCACGTCGGGATGCACGTAGGTAGTGCGGTCCATCGCCGCGCACTCGTCCGACCAGCTCGTCACGAGCGACAACAGCACGGGTTTGTGCTGTTCGGACGCCTGTGTGAACGCGAGGGGCGACCAATCCTGCCACGCGATGGGAAAAGGCATATGCGGCGCTTCGGCGCCAGCCAAATTATAATGAGCGGGTGGTCGCGCTGCGGTACGTGTACGTGCTCGCGCTTTCAACCTGGTTCGGCGGCATCATCATGGTCGGAGCGATCGTCTCGCCGGTGTCGGACGACACGCTGAGGCGTTTTCTTCTCACGTCGTACATCTCGGCGGCGCTCGTGCTGACGACGCTGCTGGGGATGGCGCTGCTCGGCCCTCGTCCGTCGGGGTTTTTCGCGCGGGTCGCCGTCGCGCTGGGCATGCTGGCCATCACGTTGTATGCAGGCCTGCAGCTGCGCACCCTGCCGGTCAACCTGCTCGCTCTGACGGCCGTCGGCGGCCTTGCGCTGCTCTTCTGGGAAGCTCGCGACGGCACCCGCGCGGCATGACCCCCCCACACACCATTACGCTCATTCCCGGCGACGGCATCGGCCCGGAAGTCACCGAGGCGGTCATCAGCATCATTGAAGCGTCGGGCGTCCCGGTCACCTGGGAGCGCCACGACGCCGGCGTAAATGCCCTCGAAAAGCATGGCACTCCCCTGCCCGGCGTGCTGATCGAATCGATCCGCCGGAACGCGGTCGCGCTGAAAGGACCGGTGACCACGCCCGTGGGCGAAGGCTTTACGAGCGTGAACGTGGGCCTGCGCAAGGCGCTGGATCTGTACGCGAACCTCAGGCCGATTGCGAATCTCCCGCACGTCCGTTCCCGCTTCGAACACGTGGACCTGGTCATCGTGCGCGAGAACACGGAAGATCTCTACGCGGGCCTCGAACACGAGGTCGTGCCCGGCGTGGTCGAAAGCCTGAAGATCATCACCGAGCGGGCGTCCACTCGGATCGCGCGGTTCGCCTTCGAATACGCGACGCGCCTGGGACGCCAGCGCATCACGGCGATCCACAAGGCCAACATCATGAAGATGAGCGATGGTCTCTTCATCCGGTCGGCCCGTGCCGTCGCGGCGCAGTATCCCGATGTGGCCTACGACGAGCAAATCGTCGACGCCGCCTGCATGAACCTCGTGATGAAGCCGGAAACATTCGACACGCTGCTTCTGCCGAATCTGTACGGCGACATCGTCTCGGACTTGTGCGCCGGTCTTGTGGGCGGCCTCGGCGTCGTCGGCGCCGCCAACCTCGGCGAACGTGCAGCGGTCTTCGAGGCGGTACACGGCAGCGCACCGGATATCGCCGGCAAGAACCTGGCAAACCCGACCGCTCTGCTGCGCTCGGCGCTCATGATGCTGGACCACATCGGAGAGTCAGACGCGGCCCGGCGCATCCAGGCCGCGCTCGTCGCGGTGATGGCGGTCCCCGAGCGGACGACACGGGATCTTGGCGGGAAGGCGTCAACCACCGAGTTCGCGCATGCTATAGTGCTGGCACTCAATGAGCAGGCATGATTCCTGACGATATCGCCCAGGCTGTCCTCTCGCGCGAGGATGTTGTGCGGTATCTTCGCAGCTCTCACGGGGGCTCCGACGGGCGGGAGCGTGTCTTTGGCTACCTCGAAGAGCTGAGGACGACGCAGCGGTACCAGTTCTATCGGGCGCTCAAGCACCCGCTCTATCCGATTCTGCGGAAAATCGAGCGTCGGGTCGAGCACCTGGAGATCGTCGAGTCGGCCACGCGTGCCGGTCGCGTCATCTACGCGTCGAACCACAAAAGCCACACCGACTATCTCGTCGAACCGCTCGTGCTCGACGACAACGGTGTGCGGCCGCCCATCATCGCCGCCGGCATCAACCTCTTCGGCGGACCGCTCGGCCTCATTCACAAGCACGTGACGGGCGCGATTCCGATTCGCCGGAACACGAAAGATCCGGCGTACCTGATCACCCTCAAGGCCTACATCGCCGAGGTGCTGCGCAGCCAGGATCTCCTGTTCTATCCGGAAGGCGGGCGCAGCTACAGCGGCGAGTTGAAACCTCCGAAGACCGGCCTGCTGCACGCCGCGCTGCTCTCGGGAACGCCAGGGCTGACGATCGTGCCGACGGCGATTTCCTACGACCTCGTGCTGGAAGATCACATCCTGGCCAGGCAGCGCGTGAAGCGCAGCCAGCGCCCGTTCGCGCGCGAGCTCGCCGAGATGGTCAGATACGCCGTCGGCTACCGGTCGCGCGCGTTCGTCACCTTCGGGCGGCCCATTCCGCTCGACGGCTGGGATCCGGAATCGAGGCGCGACGTGCTCGAGCTCGGCAAGCTGACGCGCACCACGATCGGCAAGCTCGTGAAGGTCCTGCCGACCTCGGTTGTCGCCACGGTGATGCGGCCATCGTTGAGCAGGCGCGATCTCGAGTCGCGCGCGGAGGCGATCATCGAGACGTTGCGCGCCGTCGGCGCGAATCTCGGCGTGTCGAGCGGCCGCCAGGCCGTCGAAGAAGCCGCGGAACCCCTCGAAGCGCGCGGCATCATCGTTTACGATCGCGGGCGCTTCCGCGTGCGCGACCGCAACGTGCTGAAGTACTACGCCCGGGGCATCGAACACCTGCTCTCGGCCGGGTCCAGCCGTACGCACTGATGCTGGATGCCGCATCCAAGGCATTTTTCCAGACGCTCTCCAACAGCCGAACACTGAAACGACTGGCGTCGCGCCATGGCATCTCCGGCCCGCACGCCTTCGCGCGCCGGTTCATCGCGGGAGAACACCTCGACGATGCCATCGCCGCCCTTCGCGAGATTCAGGCGCAGGGTCTGCATTCGACGCTCGACTATCTCGGCGAGAGCGTCGGGTCGCTGGCCGCCGCCGAAACGGCCACACAGGAGTACCTGACCCTCATCGAAGCCGTCGATCGAGCCGGCGTGGAACGGAACCTGTCGCTGAAGCTGACGCAGCTCGGCCTGGACGTCGACCGCGCCATGTGCGTCGACAACCTGCGGAAGATTCTCCACGCCGCTGCCTGCTGCGGGTTCTTCGTCCGGATCGACATGGAGAGCTCGGCGCACACCGAGGTGACGCTCGACATCTTCGAGACCCTCTGGAAGCTCGGCGATCGCAACGTGGGCGTCGTGCTGCAGTCGTGCCTGCATCGCACCGAGCAGGATTTCGAGCGGGTGAACGCCCTGGGCGCCCGCATCAGGCTCGTCAAAGGCGCATACCGCGAGCCCAGGAGCGTCGCGCATCAGCTCAAATCCGATGTGGATGCGGCGTACGTGCGGCTGGCGCGTCGGCTGCTGACCGAGGGGACGTATCCCGCCATCGCGACGCACGACGAGGTCATCCTGGCCGAGGTAAAGCGGTTCGCCGACGAGCGTGGCGTCGGCAAGGACGCCTTTGAGTTCCAGATGCTCTACGGCATTCGCCGCGATCTGCAGAAAGCCCTGCGCGACGCCGCCTACCGGATGCGCGTGTATGTGCCGTTCGGCAAGGAGTGGTTCCCGTACTTCATGCGGCGGCTCGGCGAGCGGCCGGCGAACGTCGCGTTCGTCGTGCGCGCGCTCGTCACCGAGCGGTAGTCTCGACGCAGAGCCGCAGAGGCGCAGAGTTTTGTTTTCGAAAAGAATCTCTGCGTCTTTGCGCCTCTGCGTCAAAGACACGTAAAAGCGATTCTATGTATCTGCAGTAGGCCCGTAGATATTGGGGATCGGTACGTCGAGCAGCCTCAGATACACGCTCAACTGGCCGCGATGATGGACGGCGTGGTTCAGGATGAACGAACGAAACGCGGCCACCCGCGGCAGGCTGAACACGTTCTTCCCTGCGTTCTTCAGCGTCCACTGCGCCATGAATTCGCCATCGGTCGTCCGGACGAGCAGGGCCCGGGCCGCCTGCACGTTGACGTCGTAGGTACGCAGCAACTGCCGGGACGATTCGAACGCCGGCGTGGTAATAGCAGGACCTTCCGGTGGATTCGTGTCGAACTCCCGGCGCTCCAGCGTGATGGATGCCCAGATCGGAATGTTCGCGATGTGCATCGCCAGCTGGCCGAGCGATCTCGATCGCGCGTGCGGCGTCCAGTCGGCGCTCGTTTCGGGCACACGCTCGAGCAGGACGCGGGTGGTCGCCGTTTCGTGATCGAACTCAGGCAGCAGCAAATCCGCAATCGGCATCTGGCTCTTCCGTCTTTCACTTCGCTGTAGTGGTGTTGTCAGTTTTCAGTTGTCAGTTTTCAGTGGCTTCATGACTGAGAACTGACTACTGAGAACTGACAACTGCTCTAAGCATCGCGATGGACGGTGTCGATCGAAAACGCCGGCAGGCAGACCGCCACGTACTCGGCGCCGTCGGGCCCCGGCGAGCTGTAGCGCACCCATTCGCCCGGATGCGTCACGACCGCCTGGCCGGCATGCACGTCCGTCACACCCCGCTCGTGCTCCACGCGTACCATCCCGCGCAGCACGACCGTGATCTCCTCGAACTCGGGACGCTGCCCGGGCTCCAACCATCCCGACGGTGACTGCATGCGCGCGACGCTGACGTTGGCATGCGCGGAGTTCACGCGTCCGGCGTATTCCTCGATGCGTTTGGGCGGATGACCTGCGGCCTGAATCACTGACGGCGCGGCGATAAGCGTAGGCATGGGAGAATCTACCATGTCTTTTCGAAGCATCACGACATCACGGCGCAAGCGCATTGCCCTCATCGCCCACGACAACATGAAGCGAGATCTTCTCGAGTGGGCCACCTATAATCGCGGCACGCTGGGCCGCCACGACCTGTTTGGCACGGGCACCACTGGCGGCATGCTGAATACCGAGCTCGGCTTGACGGTCGAACGATTTCGCAGCGGGCCGCTCGGCGGCGACCAGCAAGTCGGCGCGGGCGTCGCCGAAGGCCGGATCGACTTCATTATTTTCTTCTGGGATCCGCTGGCGCCGCATCCGCACGACGTCGACGTCAAGGCGCTCCTGCGCGTCGCGGTGGTCTACAACGTGCCGATCGCCTGCAATCGCGCGACGGCCGACTTTCTTCTCTCGAGCCCGTTGATGGACGAAGAATACGAACGGCGCCTGCCCGACCTGGATGGCTTGATCTAGTTTCTAGATTTTAGATTCTAGTTTCCAGATTTTAGTTTCCTAGCTTCCCAAATCCGCTCCGGCGTCAACGGCAGGCGACGAATCGTGACCCCAGCGGCCTGATTGATCGCCGCACCCACCGCGGCAGCGACGGCGAGCGTGCCTCCCTCACCGGCGCCTTTGGCGCCGTGCGGGCCGGGGCCGTCGCCCTGTTCGATGAAGCTCGTCTGCAGCTCCGACGGCACGTCCTTGATCGAGGGAATCCGGTAATCGAGCGATCCGAGATTCAGGATGCGCCCATCGTGACCAAGGACGAGCTGCTCCATGAGCGTGTGACCGAGGCCCATCACCGCGGCCCCCTCGTCCTGCGCGTGCACCTGGGCGGGATTCAGCGCCTTGCCGACGTCGCTGACGAGCACGAGCTTGTGGATGACGGTCTCTCCAGTGTCCGGATCGACTTCGACCTCGCACGCGGCGCACATCACCTCCCAGAAAGCGGCGTGGCCTCCCAGCGGATGGGAGGGATCGAACGCGTTGCCGGCTTCGCCGATGCCGATGAGCTCGCCGCGCGGCGGCCCGAACCGCGCACGGAGAAGGTCGGCGGGATTCGAATCGGCCGGAAGGCCGTACGACGCTGCCGTACGCGCCAGCTGTTCCTTGATGTGGCGGCACGCGTTCGCCACGGCGCCGCCCATGAAAACGGTCGAGCGGCTCGCGGATGTCGAAGAGTCGTAAGGCACCAGAGCGGTGTCGCCCATGACAATCGCGATCCGATCCGGCGTCACCCCGAGCTCGTCGGCCGCGATCTGCGTCAGCACCGTGCGCGCGCCCTGACCCATGTCCGATGTGCCGCAAATGACCGTCGCGCTCCCGTCGAAGTGGAGCCGGACCAGCGCCACCGAATTCGATGCCGTGGACGAGCTCTTGAGCCCGATCGAGATGCCCCGGCCCCGATTCGGTCCAAGTGGTGTGGCCCATCCGACAGCCGACGCCGCGCCTTCAAGTGCCAGGCGCCAGTCGCCATCGGCCGGCGTGTCCCCGGGTATGAACGCTTCACCTTTTTCCGGCAGGTTTCGACGGCGGATCTCGACAGGATCGAGTTCCAGCAAGGCTGCGGCTTCGTTGAGCTGCGACTCGACCGCCCACGAGGCTTGCGGCGTGCCGAAGCCGCGAAACGCAGTGGACGGCGTCGTGTGCGAAAGCAGCGCCTGCGCGACGATGCGGGCGTGGGGCGTACGATACGGCCCGCACGCGGCATAACTGGCCTTGCTCACGACCCGCGTGCCGATGTCGGCGTAGGCGCCAATCAGGAAATCCGCTCGGATGTCCTGAAAGGCAATGCGGCCGTCGCGGCTGAATCCCGTGCGCGCATGAATCGCGGCAGATGCCCTGCGTGCCGCCTGAAACGATTCTTCGAGCGTGAGGACGAGCCTCACAGGTCGTCCCAGCTCGAGCGCGAGCCATGCCAGGAGCGGCTCGAACTTCGGCCATCCTTTGCCGCCAAATCCGCCTCCCGGATCGGGCGCGACGATGCGGATCGAAGCGATTGGACGCTGGAGGGCCTCGGCCACGACTCGCTGCAGCACATACGGGTGCTGAGTGGGGCTCCACACGGTGACTCCGTTGGCGTCGGGCGCCGCGAGAAAGGCGTGGGGCTCGATGGCGAAGTGCGTGACCATCGGGAAGCTGTAGTCGTTATCGAGCACGATGTCGGCGGAGGCGCTTTCGAGATGGCCCCAGCCGAATTGCCAGCGCCCCATCGTGTTCGTGCGCGCCAGCGGATCGCTTCCGCGCAGGTCCGGATCCTGGACCAGCGGCGACGCGGGATCGAGCGCGTCGCTTACCGACAACACCGCGGGAAGCTCGGCGAACTCGACATGCACCAGCGAGGCCGCTCGCTCGGCCGCATCGTCTGTTTCGGCCGCAACCACGGCCACGGGCTCACCTGGAAATTTCGTCTCGTCGATGGCGAGTAGGGGCCGATCTGCGACGACCGGTCCATAGCGCGCAATTGGCTGCGGCAGATCGAGAGCGGTGAAGATGGCGCGCACGCCGGGCACCTGCAAGGCGGCTTCGCGATCGACGCCGACGATGCGAGCATGCGCGCAGGGAAGGGTAACGAGCTTCAGGTGGAGTACGTTGTCGAGCCGGATGTCGGCTGCGTACTGCTGCAACCCGGTGACGCGCTCGACCGCGCCGATTCGTGGGAGTGAAGTGCCGACGATCTCCATAGTCTTATGACAGGGCTGAAGCCCTGTGCCACCGTTGTTCACCCTTGTTCTGCGCCCGAGGCTCGGACGACGGCTTCGACGATGCGGCTGTAGCCCCCACAGCGGCAGAGATTGCCTGCCAGACCTTCCAGAATCTCATCGCGCGTCGGGTGCGGCGTTCGTGCGAGGAGCGCTGTCGCCGCCACGATCATGCCGGGGATACAGAACCCACATTGCACGGCGCCGGTGCGTACGAACGCGTCCTGCAGCCGGCTCATCGCACCGGGCCGCCCAATCCCCTCGATCGTGACAACGGACTCGCCGTCGCATTCGACAGCGAGCACGAGGCAGGCATTGACGGCCCGGCCGTTCAGCAGCACCGTACAGGCCCCGCACTCTCCCTCGGCGCAGCACTCCTTGGTACCGGTCAGACCGAGGCGATCGCGCAGCAGGTCCAGAAGGGTGCGATGCGGATCGACGTCGATCGTGTGCGGGCTCCCGTTGACGTTGACGCCAATGATCATCGAGCCCCTCGCCCTCTGTGCATCCGGGCGACGGCCGCTCCAAGTGCACGGCGAGCGAGCACCGGCAGCATCGCCGCCCGGTAGCTGTCGCGCGCCCGCAGATCGGAAATCGGCGACGCAGATGCAAAGAACCGGCTCAGCATCGCATCGCGCCGTTCGGGATCGATGTTCGACTCGAGGAGGGCCGGCTCATGCCGGACGACGAGGAACGGCCGTGGTCCGACGGCGCCAAACGCGAAACGGATCTCTCCAGATCGGCTCGCCAGACACGCCACGCTCACGATCGCAAGATCGACCCCACGCCGGCGTGTCAGCCTCGCGAAGGCGGCGCCCGACTCGTCGGCCGGCCATGGAAGATCGATGGCCGCGACCAGTTCGTCACTGCCGAGCGTAGTCCGCCCCGGCCCCGTCAGAAACTCGTCCAGCGGCACTTCGCGCGTGCCGCCAGGTCCAACCATCGTCACTCGCGCGCCGTAGACGAGAAGAGCGGGCGCCGTATCGGCCGCGGGCGACGCATTGCAGAGGTTGCCCGCCAGCGTCGCGCGATTGCGGATCTGAATCGAGCCGAGCACGAGGCCGGCTTCCACCAGTGCAGGAAAGCGGTCGCGAATCTCCTGGTGCTCGACGATGTCGGAGATGACGGTACGCGCGCCGATGCAAACGCCGTCCCTCGACCTGCTTGGGACGATGTCGGCGCGAAGTTCGGCGACGCGCTTGAGGTCGACAACGATGCCGGGCACATCCTGACGCTTCCGGAGCCGCACGATCAGGTCGGTGCCGCCCGCAAGCACACGGGCGCCCGCGCCATGTTCGCGGAGCAGCTGCAGAGCGGCGGCGAGCGACTCGGGCCGATGGTAAGTGAAGGGCCTCACGTGCGCATCAGACGGGCGACCGCCGCCTCCCACATCGGGCGCGCGAGCGTCCTCGCTTCGGGCACGCGAATCCGCTCGTACATCTGGTCGATCTTGGCGGCAATCACCGGCTTCGCGTACTTGCCGCTTTCGATAAACGACGCCATCAGCTCGATGTTGGTTTCGAGAAAGCTCAGGCTGTCGGCCGCCTGCACCAGATCGGCGTCCGGCGAACCTCCCCATTCGTGAACGCGAATGAGCGCTTCGACTCGATCGACGAGTTCCTCATCGGCCTTCTGTTCGCGAAGCCACGCGCCGACGATCCTCGCGCTCCGGTTCGAGTGCGCCTCTTCGTACTCGCGGCTGTTCATCACGATGGGAATCGCGTCGGGACCACCGAACGCGCGCTCCATGTCGTGCGTGAGCGCGGCCAGGCGAACGGCTTCCGGCGCTTCCGGCTGCAGGCGATCGAGCCAGTCGAGCGTTTTCAGGAGGTGAGTCCGGTTGTAGGGATAGTGCTCGATCACCCACGATCGGCCGAGCGCGACGAGACGGGTTTCGCCGCGTTCAGCCATGGGCCGCCAGAGTCGTGATCGGCCGGCTCTGCAGGAGAAACAGCCGCCCCTGGCGCATGCACCACTCGATGTCCTGCGGCAGCCCGAAGAAGCCTTCGACCGTCAGCCCCACGTTGCACAGATGCGCCAGGTCCTCGTCGCGAAGGACCCGCCCGCGCGTCTCATCCGCGAGAAAGTGCTCCACCACGCTGGCGTCGCTTCTCGAGATCACGTAGTGATCGGGCGTGATCTCACCTGACACGATCGCTTCGCCCAGCCCAGGCGCCGCTTCGACGATCATTCGGTCGCGCCGTTGATGAATCGGATCGACGGTGAACAGGACGCCGCTGGTGTCGGCCTGAACCATCGTCTGCACGACGACCGCCATTCGGCGGTCAGCGAGCACGGCCTTCCGCGCACGGTAGAAAAGCGCGCGGGGTGAGAAGAAAGAAGCCCAGCAGTCGCGAACCCGTTCGAGCACCTCATCGGCGCCAGAAACGTTGAGATAGGTCTCCTGCTGCCCGGCAAAGCTCGCGGCCTCGCCATCCTCGGCCACGGCACTCGAGCGGACGGCAACCGGCTCGCCAGCGGGCAGGAGTGCATGTGCCTGGCGAATAGATGCGGCAATGATGTCGGAAAGCACCGCTCCGACGATGAGGCGCCGCATCTCGCCCGCGGCCGCCTCGACTGCGGCACCGTCGTCCACGTCGAGCGACCCGATCAGGCTCGCGATGCGGCCGGCTGCACCTGACGTCTCGAGAAACGTCTCGAACGCAGCGGCGGTCACGACAAATCCTGGAGGCACGGGCAAACCCGCACGCGACATGCGTCCAAGGCTTGCGCCCTTTCCCCCGGCGATGGCCGTTGCGACCTCGGGCAGCTTGTCGAGCGCGAGCGTGATCTCAGCCAACGATCTCGACCAACCCGGCCGCGCCGTTGATGCGCACGCGCTGACCGGTTCGAATGCGCTCGGTGCCGGTGCGCGTGCCGACCACGGCCGGGATGCCGAACTCGCGCGACACGACGGCCGGGTGCGACAGGGCGCCGCCGGAGTCGGTGACGAGCGCACCGATCTTCGTGAAGAGGACGACCCACGACGGACTCGTCATCTTGCACACCAGCACGTCGCCCTTCTTCACATCGTCGAACTGTTCCGGCGACTCGACGACACGCGCAGGGCCTTCGTAAACGCCCGCCGATGCGCCCAGCCCCCTGAGCGAATCCGAGGGTTGCTGTGAAGCATCCTTCGATCGCTCGTAAATGCCCGGCCAGTCCCACAGCACCTGTTTGTACGGCTCGCCGTACATCGACCACTGCGTAATGGTGCCCGCCCAGAGCCGGGGCCGCGTCGAAAACGACTTCTCGCGCTCGCTGCGACGCTCCTTGACGATGCGCCGGCCATCGATCGTCGACGGACTGGCGGCCAGCAGTCGCAGTTCGTCGTACTTCAGGTACATCACGTCATCGGGCTGGTCGAGAATGCCGGCAGCCACGAGCTTGCGTCCGAGGGCCATCAGCACGAGCCGGACGCGCGCGTAGGTGCCCTGGTCCATATAGAAGTGATGGTCGGGGGTGAGCGGCGTCATCTTGAGGGCGAGCTCGAGTGCCGTCTTGAGCTGATCGCGCGCCTGCTCGGCGGCGGTGGCCGGGACGAGCGACCACATTTCGGCAATGGCCTTGTCGCGGTTCTCGCGCAGTTGCCGGACGTCCTTCTCGTAGTCGTAGTCGGACAGCAGGTATCCCCGCAGCGCCTCGACGATGGGCGTCGGATTCTCGCGCCAGGTGGCATAGAGATACTCGTGTGCGTACATCGACTTGTTGCCGTATTCGAACTTGTACGCGTCGATGTCCTTCAGCAGTTCACGTCCCTCGTCCGACGCTGCCAGCGCTTTCATGACGCCACCGGCCGTCTCGTTTTCGTCGAACGCGCGCTGCAGCGTCTTCGCTGCCTTCACCTTGTTCTTGAGCACCCACAGCGCCTTCACGGAATCCCAGTTTCGATCTTCGTCCGAAATGAGGATGCGGCCGACCAGCGGCTTGTGCTCCTGGCCGATGAGCGACAGCAGCGCGCCTTCGAACGTGATCGACGCCTGGAATTGCGCCAGGTTGAGCATCCAGTGGAGCCGCCAGTGGCGTTCCTGGATGTCGAGGGCGTCCTCGAGCAGGATCATCATCTCGGCCGTTGACGCCGACTCGGTCGGAAACGTGTCGAGATATTCGAAGTTCCGTACGATCTCGGGGAGATACCGCTGCTTCCACCAATCGAGGAACTTGTCGGCATACACCGGCATCACGAGGTTGTAGTAGGGCCAGAGCGACGATTCCTCGTCGGCGGTCCGCGGGACGACGGCGCTCATGACGAAGCCGTTGATGGTCTTGGCGACCCAGTCCTTGCCGAACGGCACGCCAAACCGCCGGTACATGTAGTCGCAGGTCAGCCACCATCCGCCGACGTCGAACCACATCGGCGAAATCGGCTGGGGACAATGCAGGTCGTCGAGCCAGAAGTGCAGGCGCTTCTCGTCGTCGCTCTCCCACTCGATCGGTGTCGCCGCGTCTCCAAAGAACTCGTCGATCACCCGCTCGCGATCGGACTCCGGCGTTTTCTCGAAGCTCCTCAGTTCCTGCATGTCGAACGTGCTGACCTGCGAGGCCAGCAGGCCATCGCGGGTGATATACGCATCCGATCCGCGATAAGGCTTCGAGAGAAATGGGGCATCCACGCGCCACTGCACGTTAATGGTGTCGCCGGATGCGCCGACGTGTTCGGGTGTAAACGTCACGCCGAGCAGCCCGCCCTCGCTCCAGGGTTTCACGAGCCCTGCAAACGCTTCGCCCACCTGCCGGCGTCCGAGGACGGTGACACCGCGCGGCAGAAAGATCTCGACATCATCCGGGTACTGCGCCATCAGGCGATTCCAGTCCCCGCGATTGAGCGCGTCGAGATGTTCGTCCACCACCGCCTGCGGCGTTCGCAGCGGCTTGAGTTCGGGCATGGTCATCGAACGTCCTCCAGTGGAGCCGTCAAGATCTGATTCTATTTCGTGTCTTCATTTCTTCGTGTCTTCGTGTCTTCGTGGTTACATCGCGCGGATCGCCTGCAGGATGGTCGGGAGGCCGCCCACGAGCCACACGATGGCGGCAACCAGGGCGGCGCGGCTCAGCGGAATGCGGCCTGTCACGCTCAGGCCGATCGCGACGAGGACCGTAATCCACAGCGTGAAGACGTCCAGCCGCCCCACCACCGCAATCAACAACGCCGAGGCCGTGTCGGGATCGAGAAAGCGGCCGGGACCGAATGTGATACGAAAACGGCCGTTGAACTGGGTCGGATCGAGGAACAGCGCTTGAAGGCCATTGGTGACGCCCTCGACGACACGCGGCACGAACGCGTACGCGGACACGACCAGCGCCGTATGGAACGACTCCGCCGCGTCCACCAGTTTCCCGGCGGCCCAGGTGACGACCCCGACGCCCAGCATGGCAATCGGGAGAAAGATGAACACGCCGACTTGGCCGATGCGCGACGTCACGGCCCGCATGTTCTCGACCACTTCGGGCGTGATCTTCGGGTTGTTCCGTATGGCCGCGGCCATCTGACGATCGAACTCCGCGTCGAACAACGGCTGGAGCGCGCCGCTGTTGAGATAGAAGATGGCGCCGGTCAACAGCGTGACGACGATGAGCGGGATGAACACACTGCCGTGCTCGCGGCGCCGGAACACGGCAGACGGCGCGTAGAACATGTCGATGAAGTCTTCCCAAATCGCCACGCTCTTAGTCTCGACGGAATTGGTCGTCGCCATTCTTTGTTTCCGTTCTACCGCTTACGATTTACGTTTATCGTTGCCATTTGCCATTTGCCATTTGCCATCGTACCGCGTGCTCCTGTGCCTGTCCGCCCACCATGCCACCGCCAGCGTGAGCCCGCCGAGCACGATCGCCGCCGCGACCATCCAGGTCACCGACGGAGGAGGCGTGCCATTCGCGTTGGCGATGAATCCGATCAGCAGGAATGCGGTCACACCGATGAATCCCCAGCGCCCGATGCGATCCTCCGCACGCGTCGCGCGCGAGTATATCCACACGCCGGCCACGAACATCGTGATTTCAACGGCGAGCGTGGCCGCTGGAGCGTTCCACAACCCGAGCCCATACCGAGGACCGCCGGGATACAGGGGCATGTCGGGCACGTGCGTCACGACGTCGAGCACCCAGTGACTGACGACAAGGGCGAGCACGACGAGGAACACGCGCGCACCTGCCACCCACCGCATGCAGATCCACCCGAAGAGCGCGCCCCAGAGGACGAGCGTCGCCAGCGAATGCGAGTACGGGTAACTGATGAACTCGAGGGGCGTGGAGGCCGTGAAGCCAGGAACGATGCGCACGCGCTCGATGCCCAGAGCGACGAGCACGGGCCAGAGGAAATCGGCCAACTGGGCGGCGGCAAAGAGCACCGCGAGCGAAACACGCGGCACCCAGCGCTTCGCCGCGTATCCGAGCGCAAAGTGCCCGATGAACATCGAAGAGCCGGCGCCCTGGATGATAGGTGATTTGGCAATCACCTACCATCCAACATCGGGCGATTACTTCAGGTGCTTGCTCACCAGCTTGGTCATCTCGAACATGCTGACCGTCTTCTTGCCGCTGAACACGGCCTTCAGCTTGTCGTCAGCATTGATGTTGCGTCTGTTCTTCGAATCCTGCAGGCCATTCTTCTTGATGTACGCCCAGAGCTTCTTGGTGACTTCCGTGCGCGGCATCGGCTTGTCACCGATCACCGCACCGAGATCCTTGCTGGGCTGCATGGGCTTCATGAATGCGGCATTGGCTTTCCGTGCGGTCTTCTTCTTCGCTGTCTTGGCCATCAAATCTCCTTTAAGCGCTCGCGGTCGAGTCAAAAACGGCGACGCGTCGGCCCATAGTGTCGCATAGAATCGATTGGTGTATCCGGGAAAGCGAACGGGCTCTGCCTCGCTTCCGCTGCATGGTGGCAGGGCCCCGGCCTGGCTGTTCTCCCGGATGGTGCTCCTCTCCAGAGAGATCCTTACCCACATCGTCGAGGAGTTCGGCGCGAATGAGGTGCTGCGCCGGATGTCCGATCCGTTCTGGTTTCAAGCATTTGGCTGCGTGCCGGGCTTCGACTGGCATTCCAGCGGCGTCACGACCACGTCCTGCGGCGCCGTCAAGGAATCGTTACGCGAGACCGCACCCGAGTGGGGGTTGTTCGCTGCGGGCGGCAAGGGCGCAACCTCGAAGAAAAGCCCTGCGCAGATTGTAGAAGTCTGCCATCGCCTGGGCCGCGCACCCGAGGCCCTCGTGTATGCCAGCCGCATCGCAGCCAAGGTCGATAACGCGTCACAGTTCAATGCTTCGTAGCGTCCGGCGGGATCTTCGCGCGGTATCGAGCGCCAGGCGCGCCGCGGTGAACCGGTGGTTCTTCAAGACCGGACCGGGCGACTACGGCGAGGGCGATCGCTTCCTCGGCATCGCGGTGCCCGACCTCCGGCGCGTCGCGCGCGCGCACGCGGATTTGCCCCGCAACGACGTGCTTCGCCTGCTCCGGTCGAAGTGGCACGAGGAGCGATTGCTCGCGCTCGTCATCCTCGTACGGCAATACGCGCGCGCCGACGAACGCGGCCGTCGCGCGATTCACCGGTTGTATCTCGGCAACACCCGCTGGATCAACAGCTGGGATCTCGTCGACGCATCAGCCGCGCCAATCGTCGGGGCCCATCTCGAGAAGGGCGAGCGCATCCTTCTCCGGCGTCTCGCGCGATCGAAGTCCGTATGGGAGCGGCGCATCGCGATGATCGCGACCTCGCACTACATCAGGAACGGCGACTTCGCCGACGCGCTCGCGATCGCCGGGATGCTCGTCGAGGACGAGCACGATCTCATTCAGAAAGCGGTTGGCTGGATGCTTCGCGAAATCGGCAACCGCGACCGGCAGGCCGAAGAGCGGTTTCTGCGGCGGCACGCGCGCACGATGCCGCGCACCATGTTGCGATACGCGATCGAGAAATTTCCGGACCCGCTCAGGCGGGAATATCTCAATACACAGGAGGTTCGTCGGGTTCGTTGAGTTCGTTTAGTTCGTGGGTTCGTTTAGTTCGTAGGTTCGTTTAGTTCGGGGTTCGTGGGGTTCGTCGGGTTCGTGGGGTTCGTCGAGTTCGTCAGGTTCGTCGGTTCGTGGGTTCGTCGGGTTCGCGAGGTTCGGGCGACTCGTCAGGTTTCTGCGTCGCTTGCGGTCGGCGCGCTCGACGCGCAATGTGACCCGCGCGTGCCCGGTCGGCGTTCCGCTTCGCCTCAGGCGAGCGCAGATACTGCTGAAGCCCAGACAGCGCTTTCAAGGCACGGCTCGCCAGCGCGTCCGCCTCAAGGCAGTCCTGCTCCTGGAAATACCGCCGGTCATACCCTTCGCCGATGCCGTTTTTGACTTCCAGCAGTGACGCTCGCGAGTGATCGAGAAAATGCGCAAAATCGGCTGGAGCAAACCGGCCGAATCCTTCTGGAAAATTGCGTTGAGCCGAATCGGCGGCGTCCCGAAGATTGTCGCGAAACTTGAAGTCGCGAGAAGCCGAGCCAGTCGACGTCATCGCGATCACTTTCCTGTGAACGTCACGCGCGAGTTGCCAGGCCTTGAACTCCTGATAGCGCCGCATGCCGGCCAAAGAAGCAAAGCCGGCGCCGGACAAAAACGTTCGAGAAACCAGGAAGGGCGGCGGGATTTCGCAATTTTCGCATCGAAGAGCGTCGCAAGAGTACGCAGAACCTTCGAACCCGACGAACCCACGAACCCACGAACCCACGAACCCCACGAACCCCACGAACTTGACGAACCCAACGAACCCAACGAACTCAACGAACTCAACGAACCCTACGAACCGACGTATGCGTCGGCCTCGATCTCAACGAGCATCTGCGGATCGATGAGTCGCGGCACTTCGACCATGGCCGTCGCGGGACGTATCTCCGGAAAGCACTCGCCATGCGCCCGGCCCACTTCCTGCCAATTGGCGGCGATATTGACGACGTACAGCCTCGTCCGGACGACATCCTTCATCGACGCGCCGGCCCTGGCGAGCGCCGATTCGATGTTCTTCAGCGTCTGCACCGTCTGCTGATACGGATCGTTTGGCCCCACAATCTCGCCGCTCGCGCCCGTCGCGGTCGTGCCCGACACCCACACGTGGCTGCCAATACGCACGGCGCGCGAATAACCGATGATCGGCTCCCACTTGCTGCCCGTCGAAATCTGTTGTCTTGTCATCCGAACCTCACGAACCTCACGAACCTCACGAACCGACGAACCAACGAACCAACGAACCGACGAACCGACGAACCAACGAACCAACGAACCAACGAACCGACGAACCAACGAACCGACGAACCAACGAACCAACGAACCTGACGAACCTGACGAACCTGACGAACCCAACGAACCCAACGAACCCAACGAACCCAACGAACCCAACGAACCGTCGTCTATCTGAAGTGATAGATCAGTGCCGCCGTCGGGCGCACGACCATCGTCGAGCCGCCGCCGTTGCCGCGAAGGTCGACGGAAATATCGAGACGCCGGTGGACGGGAATCTGCGCGCCGACCCCGACCTGTACTTGTAACTCGGTCTTGCTGCCCTCGAGAAGCGTCAGGCCGCCCACCATGTAAGGCTGCAGGCGTCCAGAGGCCAGGAGGCGCATCACGCCCAGACTATAGAGCGTTTCGTGGTGGCGAGGCGTGCAGCACGCCGCCGGATTCGCCGCGCGTATCCAGGTCTCGAACTCCAGGGCCCAGTTCGGCGACAGAAAGGTGCCGATCGACCCGCCGGCGCCGGGCTCGGGCTTGGTCTCGCGCACTCTGAACGTATTGCCCACGAGGTTGGCCCCGGCCCGGAACGCGACGAACCTGTCGCCAGTCGCGTGCCCCTGCGCATGCGGCACATCCTGGGCGAGCGCGCACACGATCAGAGTGGCGATGAAGTTCCGCATCGCTGCGCCCCCATAGTAGACTGTGGCACCTGCGAATACTGAATCTAAAAACTAGAATCTAAAAACTAGAATCTAGAAACCAACTGGAAAGCCAAAAAGTGCACTCGCGAGTACTTATATCGGTCGCGTCGATACTGGCTGCATGTCTCGTCACCGTGAGTGGCGGTGCCGCACAGGTGCGGCGGCAGGTCCGCAATCTCGGGCTCGGCGACCGCGTGTTTCGTCCGGTCACCGACAGCATGCTCGAAAAGCCCGACGCCGGCGAGTGGATCAACTGGCGCAGGACCTACGACGGCACCGGGTACAGCCCGTTGAATCAGATCAACAAGAACAACGTCGGTCAGTTGAAGCTCGCGTGGTCGTGGGGCATGCCGGAGGGACAGCATCAGCCCACGCCGCTCGTCCACGACGGCATCATGTTTCTGCCGACGCCCGGCGGCGGCGCGCAGGCAGTGGATGCGGCAAACGGCGATTTCCTGTGGGAGTTCCGCGCCCCTTCACCCGCTGAAGGCAACGGCGCTGTACGCACCACGCCGAGCCGGAATCTCGCGATCTACGGCGACCGGATCTACGTAGCCACCGGCGATGCCCGCCTCATCGCGCTGAACGCGCGAACAGGCGGCGTCGTCTGGGACACACAGGTGATGAACCCGAAGCTGGGATATACCTACACGGTCGGACCGCTCGCCGTACGAGGTGTGCTCATCACGAGCATGACCGGCTGCCAGCTCTTCAAGAACGACTCCTGCTACATCTTCGGCCACGACGCGCAGACGGGGAAAGAACTGTGGCGCACGTCGACCATCGCGCGTCCGGGCGAGCCGGGCGGCGACACATGGGAAGACCTGCCGCTCATGTACAGGGCCGGCGGCGATGCCTGGACCACCGGCAGCTTCGACCCCGCGACCGGGCTCGTCTATTGGGGCACGGCCCAGGCGAAGCCGTGGGCACAATTCCAGCGCGGCACCGTCGGCGACGCGCTGTACACCAACAGCACGCTCGCGCTCGATCCGAAATCGGGCCGGATGGTGTGGTATTTCCAGCATCTGCCCGGCGAAACGCACGACATGGACGAGACCTTCGAGCGCATGCTCGTCGACGCCAACGGACGGCAGTCGATGTTCACGGTCGGCAAGCTCGCGATTCTGTGGGAGCTCGATCGCAAGACCGGCAAGTTCACCGCTTCGCACGATCCCGGCTATCAGACGCTCATCGACGTCGATCCCAGGACTGGCCGCGCGAACTACCGTCCCAACACCATCCCCAAAGAGGGCGTGGAGTTCCGCTTCTGCCCGAGCACATCTGGGTTCAAGAGCTGGCGCTCGGCGGCCTATCACCCGTCCACCCACGCGTTCTACATTCCGCTGAACCTGACCTGCGAAGACGGAACCTTCGGCGGGGTCAAGCAGGTGGAGGGCGGCGGCGGGACAGGGCCGGTGAAGCGCATCAATCTTATGCACCCTGAAAGCCCGGACGGGCTCGGCGAGCTGCTCGCGATGGACGTGAACGGCAAGATTCTGTGGCGGCACCGTACGCGCACGCCTCCGAACACCGGAGCGCTCACGATGGGAGACGGGCTCGTGGTGGAAGGCTACTGGGATCGGTACTTCCGGATTCACGACGCCACCTCGGGCAAGGTGATCTTCACGAGCCCGCGGATGCCGTCGCTCGTGCAGGGATATCCGATCGCCTATGCGGTGAACGGGAAACAGTATCTTGCCGTGCCGGTCGGAACCGGTGGCGGAGCGTGGGCGTCAAGTATCGTCACCGGGCTCATTCCCGAAGCGCGGATTCCGCAGAGCACGAACGCGATTTTCGCCTTCGCGCTTCCGTAACCCATCCTGACAATCTCGGAAATAGTCTCCCAGAACCCCTGTAGTTTTCATCTTCGTTTTGATGTCCATCTTGTTGGATCGGCATCCAGAAACTTGGGGGCATCGTGTGCAACGATCCGCCGGAAAACACTTGAAGTTCCAAGGATTGCGGCGCATGATTACAGACCAATTCCCCAATTGATTCTGTAAGTCCGACAGCTTTCCGAACCGGGCAGCGTACCCACGGGTCTCGATCAACCTTCGACGGTTTCCTGAGGAGGGGCAGATGCGACGACTGGTACTGGGGCTATCCGTATTTCTCCTGGGGGTCTCCACGCCGGCACTGGCTCAGCAAGGCACAGCGCAACTCGGCGGCAAGATCAGCGACGCGCAAGGCGCCGTACTGCCGGGCGTCACGATCGTCATCACCAACGAAGAGACCGGCGTCGCGCGGGAGATCACCAGCACGGCCGAAGGCGGCTATTTCGCGTCGCAGATGGTGCCCGGCCACTACCGGATCGCCGCGAAGCTCGAGGGCTTCAAGGCGCTCGACCGTCGTGGCATTTCGCTCACCGTCGGACAAACGACGACGCTCGACCTGGTGATGGAAGTCGGCGGCGTCGCCGAAACGCTGACGGTGACAGGTGAAGCGCCGCTCGTCGACGTGACGACGGCCGCGGTCGGCGGCCACATCAGCGCGGAAGAGCTGAACGATCTGCCGTCGGCCAGCCGCAACTACATGGCGTTTGTCGGCAACGTGCCAGGCACGGTGTTCATCCCGAGCGCCGAGTTCCTGAACGACAGCTTCCAGGCCAACGGCCAGCCGACGGCGGCCAACAACATCGTGTTCGACGGCGCGAACAATACCGACGAGCAGCGCGGATCGAACGTCGGCGGCCAGACGCGCGCGGCCAACGAATCGATCGCGGAAGTGCAGATCCTGACCAACCAGTTCGACGCGGAATGGGGACGCGCTTCCGGGGCCGTCATCAACGCCGTCACCAAATCGGGCACCAACCAGTTCACCGGCTCCGCGTTCAACTTCTACACAAGCAAGGCGATGACCAACAAGGACTTCTTCGCGGAGGCCCAGGGCGCGGAGAAGCCGGACGTCGGCAAGAAAGAATGGGGCGGCACCGTCGGTGGCCCGATCATCCGCAACAAGACGCACTTTTTCGCCAGTCTCGAGCGCTTGTACATCAATCGCAATTTCAGCAGAACGTTCCAGGCCCGGCCGTCGCTGGACTACTCTACGTCGAGCGAGGAATCGGCGTGGAACACCATGTGGCGCATCGACCATCAGCTGAGCTCCAAGCACACGGCGGCGTTCCGCTGGCTCCGCGAAAGCGCACCGCAGTTCAACCGCCTCGACGGTACCCAGGAAACCCTGACGAGCTACGGCGACGAGACCGACCTGGATCAGACGATGGTGGCGACGCTGACGTCGGTCCTGACCGACACCAAGGTCAACACGATTCGATATGGTCTCGTGCTGGAAAACACCGTGCACGCCAATCCGGCATGGCGGGCCCTCAAGCCCGAATACGAGCGCTGCGTGCCGTGCCCGGAGGGCGCGGGCGCCGACATCGTGACGGCGGGACCGATCCTCGACTACGAGACGTTCGACATCCAGTCGAGCGGCACGATGGACTACTCCGATCAGACCGGGCACTCGATCGACGACACCTTCTCCTGGTTCATCCCCGAAGCGAAAGGGCGCCACGACCTGAAGTTCGGCGCCCGCTATTCGCACATCTGGCTGAGCAATCCTGCCTGGGGCAACCTGCAGGGTACGTATCAGTTCCGCGGCACGGGCGACCCCGAGTTCGACGCCTCGAATCCCCGCACGTATCCGGAACGCTTCACGATCCGTGCGCCCGGCGCCCTCGACTACAACATGTACATGCACATCGGCGAGCTGTTCGCGCAGGACAAGTGGCAGATGAAGCCCGGCCTCACCCTGAGCGTCGGCGTCCGCTACGACATCGAAGTCTTCCCGTACGACCCGGCCCCAATCGGCAATCCAGCGGTGACGAAGGCCCCGACGGACAAGGGCAACATCGCGCCGCGTGTCGGCCTGGTGTGGAACCCCGATGGCCAGGCCAAGTCGGTTGTACGGGCGGGCTATGGGATGTTCTACGACAGAACGTTGCTCGGCACCGTGGACAACTTCCTGACCGATTACAAGTACTCTCCGTCGTTCACGGCGAATTTCCCGGCCTCCGGCCCCGATCTCGGGCCGCGCAACGGCCGGTTCCCAACCGAGCCGATGCTGCAGGTCACGCAGCTGCAGACGCTCACGCAGGCGCAGCGGAACATCCTGAACTCGCTGTATCCGGCCGGATCGACGGTGCGGAACACGGGCACCGTCAGCTGGGACGACCCGGATCGTCAGCAGCCCTACTTCCATCAGATCAGCCTGGGGTACGAGCGCGAGATCTTCTCCGGCGTATCGGCATCGGTCGACTATGTCCGCATGAACGGCCGCGACATGTTCTTCAACCCGAACCTGAACATCGCGCTCGGCACGAACGACACGCGTGATGGTCCCCGGCAGGATCCAGGGCCCGATCCGTTCGGCGTGCTGCGACCCAGCCTCGCGCCTGGTGAGGCGATGTACACCGCGAACACGACGGTCCGCTACATCACGACGCAGTACGGGTACAGCGACTACGACGCGCTGAACGTGTCGGTCGAAAAGCGCTACTCGCACAACTTCAGCGCCCGTGGCGCGTATTCGTTCGGACACTCGCGCGGCATCACGGCCGGCCAGGGGGACACGCCGCAGCTGCAAACCCTCGCCGATCTGCACCTCCCGGAATACGAGGCCACCGCGGGCACCGACCGCGCCCACAACTTCACACTGAGCGGCCGGATGGAGATTCCGAAGACGAAGGGCGTGACGGTCAGCGGAACGCTTCGTTCGATGACCGGGACGCCGTTCACGATTCAAGACGACACGCTCGACTTCGATCGCAACCGCATCAACTTCTCGCCGCTGCCGGCCGGTACCTACAACCCGTTCCCGGCGGCTGAGCCGTACGTCATGCGCGATGTCGTCAGCGAAGGCGGCCGGAACGGCGCGCGCGGTCCCAACTTCATGCAGTTCGACATGCGCGTCGGATATCGCGCCAGGCTCGGCGGACGCCGCACGCTGGACATCTTCTACGAAACGTTCAACGTGACCGATCGGGTGAACTTCACGAACCCGAACGGCAACCGGCGTCAGACAGGGGAGTTCCTGCGGCTCGCCGGCCTCCAGGGCGGCACCGGCTTCCCGCGCCAGTCGCAGATCGGACTGCGTCTGGGGTTCTGACGCACCATTCGCAGATTGGCAGACTGGTAGATTGGTAGATTACGTAGATTGGTAGATTCGCAATAGTGACGAAGGCAGGTTGCCAACACAACGGCAACCTGCCTTCGCGCACCTACCACATCCGCACTTCGCGCCCACTTCGCACACCGCTGCAGCGGACAAGCCCAACGCACCTGTTAAACTCTTTCGACATGTTTCGGCTCCGACCGTGGATCGCCATCGTGGCGGTGTGCGTGCTCGCCGCGCCCGTGTTCGGCCAGCGCGGACGCCCTCGGCCGAGGCTCGCGCAGGCGAGCGACGTCGACGGATCGTGGCAGTTCTGCCGCCTCGCCTATCAAGGACGAGGCTGGGCCACCGACTATCCGGACGCCGACTACAACTTCAGCACGCGACTCTCAGAGCTCACCAAAACCACCGTCACCAAGGACCACGGCGAGCCTCGACCGCTTATCGTGCGGCCCACGGACGAGGTGCTGTTCCGATGCGGGTTCGTCATGCTGTGGCAGGCCGAATCCCTGTTTTTCAGCCCCGAAGACGCCGCGAATCTCCGGAAGTATCTGTTGAAGGGAGGATTCCTCTGGTCGGACGACTCATGGGGATCCTACGCATGGGACAACTTCGCTGAGGAAATGGCGAAAGTGCTGCCGCCGTCCGAGTACCGCTTTATCGACATCCCGTACGACCACGCGATGTTCCGGACCTGGGCCCTGGTCAGGAAGGTGCCGCAGATCCCGGGCATCAGCTTCTGGTTTGGGACCGGCGGCCGGACCTCGGAGCAGGGCGCCGACAGCGCCACTGTACACGTCCGCGGCGTGTTCGATTCCCACGGCCGGCTGATGGTGCTCTCCACCCACAACACCGACATCGCGGATGGATGGGAACGCGAGGGTGTGGACCCGGAGTACTTCCACAAATTCTCGGTCGACTCCTACGCCGTCGGCGTGAATATCGCCATCTATACGCTGCTGCACTGAGCGGCCGCAAACCTGCCCGCCGATTTATAATGGGACCTCCACGGATTTCAGGTCTATCCATGCAACTTCGTCGATTCTCGCTGGCGACGGCCGTGGCGCTCGTGCTGGGCACGTCGGGCGCTGCCCAGGCGCCACCGACCCCGCAGGCGCCGCCCTCGGTGACCTTCCAGGTCGAGGTCAACTACGTTGACGTCGATACGGTCGTCACCGACGCGAACGGCGCCTTCGTGTCCGGGCTGACGCGCGACGACTTCGAGGTGTTCGAAGACGGCAAGCCGCAAAAAATCGAGATGTTCTCGTACGTCGAGCTGCCGGTCGAACGGGTCGAGCGCTTCGCCCCGCTCAATCGGCCCGTGACGAGCGACGTCCGATCGAACGAGCGGACGTTCGACGGGCGCGTGTACGTGCTCGTGATGGACGACCTCGACATCAGCCCGCTCCGCACCTCGATCGTCAAGCAGTCGGCGCGCGAGTTCATCGAACAGCACTTCGGCGCGAACGACATCGCGGCGGTGGTCTACACCAGCGGACGCAGCGACGCGACGCAGGACTTCACGAACGACCGAAGCCTGCTCGTCGCGGCCGTCGACAAGTTCATCGGCCGCCGGCTGCAGTCGGCGGCCATCGAGGCGCTCGACCGGCACTATCAGAACGAGCTGACCAAGGGACTCGGCGATCGCGACTACGAGCTCACTCCCAATCCGAACGCGAACGTGAAGGACGCGGCGGCGCCGGTCAACATCCGCGACATGGAGCGCGAGCAGCGCACCTATGCCGTGCTCGACACGCTGAAGAACCTGGGCGAGTTCATGGCCGGTGTGCGCGGGCGGCGCAAGGCCGTGCTGCTCTTCAGCGAAGGGCTCGAGATCCCGATGAGCGAAATCTACGGCGTGCACACGGCCACCGATGTCGTGGGCGCCATCAAGGACGCCATCACGGCGGCCGCGCGATCGAACGTGAGCTTCTACGCCCTCGATCCGCGCGGGCTCATCGGCATGACCAGCGAGTACATCGAAATCGCCGGATCGCACGCGCCCGAAGTGTCGCTGGGCGCGTTCGGCTCGTTGAACGCCCAGCAGGGCATGCTGACCGACATGAAGGTCTCGCAGGACAGTCTGCGGACGCTCTCGGAGGAAACCGGTGGATTTGCCGCCGTCAACCTGAACATGCTCGGCTCGGCGTTCGCGCGCATCGTGGACCTGAACAGCCGGTACTACGTGCTCGGCTACTACCCGCCCTCGTCGGCCCGCGACGGCCGGTTTCATCGCATCGAAGTCCGGACGAAGCGCGACGGATTGCGGGTCTCGGCCAGGCGCGGATACGCGTCGCCACGCGGCCGCACGCCGACCGAACGCAAGCGCGACGACGAGGCGCGCCGCGCGCGCGAAGCCAGACGAGGCGGCGTGAACAACATGTCGGCCGAGCTGCGCGAGGCGCTCAACGCGCCGCTCTATCGGAGCGGTCTCGCGTTCTCGGTGCACGCGGCGCCGTTCCGGCTGAACCAGAAAGAAGCGTCGGTCGCGCTGGCCATCGAGCTCGACGGCGCGCGGCTGCAGTTCGCACAGAAGGGTGACGGGCTGTTCGCCAACAGCCTGGAGGTGTCATTTTTCGGCATCAACCAGGACGGCCGGGCGCGGCGCACGACCCGCTCGGAGATGAACCTCGCGCTCCGCCCCGATTCGTTCAAGCGAGTACAGAGCGGGGGTCTCCGGCTGAACCCGCGCATGACGCTCGAGCCCGGACGCTACCAGATTCGAGTAGGTATCCGAGACAGCAATGCCCGGGTCGGGACGGTCTTTCACGAGCTGGTGGTCCCGGATTTCCGCAGGGACCCGGTGATGCTGAGCGGCATGCTCCTGACCGCGGCCTCCGCCGGAACGGCGATGACGGCCCAGCCCGACCCGGACGCCCCGAAGGCGCTGCCGGGACCGGCCATCAGCCGCCGGATCTTTTCACAGAACGATACCCTGACAGTTTTCGCCGAAATCTACGACAATATCTCGAGCCAGCAGCCGCGCCAGATTGAAGCCGTCGTCAGCCTGATTTCGGAGACCGGACAGGAAGTGTTCAACGCCAGGGACAGTATTCCCAACCCTTCGACTGCGCTCGGGGCAGGCGCGGCGGGTTACTGGACCGCTTATGGGTTTACGCGCGAGGTTCCCCTGAAGAACGTCGCGGCTGGCAGGTACCTCCTGAAGGTGGAAGCCGGATCACGCGATCTTCGACAGGCTCAGGTCGCCAATCCGGTGATTCGAGAAACGCTGATTACAATTCAACGGTAAGCACCACATGATGAAAAGAACCCTCGTCGCACTCACGCTCATCACGGCGATTCTGCAGTCGCCTTTCGTCAAAGCCCAGGATCCCCAGGCGCCGCCTTCGGTCACCTTCCAGGTCGAGGTGAACTACGTCGACGTGGACGTCGTCGTGACCGACGACCAGGGCAATTTCGTGTCGGACCTTGCGAAAGACAGCTTTCAGGTCTTCGAGGACGGCAAGCCGCAGAAGGTCGAGATGTTCTCCTACGTGGAGATCCCGGTCGAACGGCAGAGCCGGTACGTGTTTGCCGACAAGCCGGTCGCCGTCGACACGCATTCGAACCGCCAGCCGTTTGCCGGCAGGCTGTACGTGATCGTCCTCGACGACCAGGACGTCGCCTCGATGCGAACCTCGCAGGTGAAGAAATCGGCCAAAGAGTTCGTCCAGAAGTACATGGGCGAGAACGACGTCGCCGCCGTCATCCACACGAGCGGCCGTACGGACGCGGCGCAGGAGTTCACGAGCAACAAGCAGCTGCTCTATACCTCGATTGACAAGTTCCTTGGCCGCCGCATGCGCTCCCGCACGATCGAGCGGCTCGATACGTACTACATGAACCTCCTGCCGTCGGAGGAAAATGCTTCGACCGACGACGGCAACTCGCAGACGCCCGCGTCGACCGATCCAGGCGGCTACAGCCGGCTGGAGCCGAGCGATTTCGAGCGCGGCTACCGCGCGATCGGCGTGCTCGACACGCTCCGATACACGGCCGAGTTCCTCGCCAGCGTCCGCGGGCGGCGGAAGGCCGTCCTCTTCTTCAGCGAAGGGATCGACTATCCGATTTACGACTCGTTCAATGCGCAGAATGCGTCGGACGTGATCCGCTCCACGCAGGACGCGATCACCATGGCGGCGCGCGCCAACGTGAACTTCTACACGATCGATCCGCGCGGTCTCGTCGGCATGAGCAACGAGTGGATGGAGATGCAGGGCGGTGGAGCTCCCGAGATGGCAGGCGGCCCGGCCATGCTGACCCCCGGCACGAATACGCCGGTGACGGGCGGCGTGTTCAACGCCCAGTCCGAGCTGATGAACGAGCTGATGGTCAGTCAGAACAGCCTGCGCGAGCTGGCGGAGATGACCGGCGGCATCGCGTCGGTGAACACCAACTCGCTGACCAAGACCTTCGAGCAGGTCGTGCAGGCCAACAGCCGGTATTACGTGCTCGGCTACTACCCGCCCACGCATCAACGCGACGGGCGGTTCCACAAGATCGAGGTGAAGGTGAACCGGCCCGGCCTCCGAGTGGCGGCCCGGCGCGGCTATGCGTCTCCTCGCGGCAAAAACGCCGAAGAACGCAAGCGCGACGAAGAAGCCCGGCGCACGCGCGAAGCGAGAAAGCCCAACGCCGACAAGACCTCGAGCCAGCTCCGCGACGTGCTGGGCAGCCCGATGCAGCAGGGCGGCCTCAACTTCTCCGTTCAGGCGGCGCCGTTCAAGAACACGGCCAAGGAAGCGTCGGTGGCCCTGGCGATCGAGCTCGACGGCAATCGGCTGCCGTACAGTCCGCCGAACGACAAAGGCCTCGTGGCCAACAAGATCGAGATGTCGTACTTCGGCCTCACCGATCTGGGCAAGGCGCTGGCGGGCACGCGGACGGAGCTCGATCTC
The DNA here is from genome assembly GCA_963821395.1 of Vicinamibacterales bacterium. GTDB lineage: Bacteria > Acidobacteriota > Vicinamibacteria > Vicinamibacterales > JAMQPK01 > JAMQPK01. The sequence goes on from CAWGDY010000005.1 coordinate 69,493, forward strand.
ACGCTCCGTCCCGAGACGCGCGACCGCGTCAACGCGAACGGCGTGCGCATCAACCCGCGGATGAATCTGCCACCGGGCCGCTATCAGCTGCGCATCGGTGCGCGCGAAGAGCTCGGCGGGCTGACGGGCACCGTGTTCTACGACCTCGACGTGCCCGACTTCCGCAAGGAGAAGGTGATGATGGGCGGGTTGCTGCTGGCCGCCGCGTCGACGCAGCAGACGCCGAGCATCCAGCCCGATCCGATTGTCGCGAAGCTGCTTCCAGCGGCCGCAACCACCCGGCGCGAGTTCCCGCGGGGCGACATCCTCGCGCTGTACACGGAGATCTACGACAACATCACGGCTCGCCAGGCACGGCGCTTCGACGTGACCATCCGCCTGCTGTCGGAGGACGGCAAAGAGGTGTTCACGAGCCACGACGAGCTGGCGAACGCGCCGAAGCCCGGTGAAAAGCCCTGGGAGTCGTACGGCTATCCGAAACAGATTTCCCTGAAAGACGTCCCCGCCGGCCGCTACCTGCTTCGCGTCGAAGCTCAGGTGCGCGGTGATTTCGACGATGCGAAGCCGGTTGCGCGGGAAACGGTCATAACCGTGCAGTAGCCTCCATTCGCAGATTGGCAGATTCGCGGATTCGCAGATTGATTGACGGATTCATAGCGCCGGATTCGGGCGGAATGCTTTAATCTTCCAATCTCCCGATCTTCGAATCTACGAATAGGAGGTTCTGATGAAGCGCTGGGTTCTCCTTTTCGCGCTCGTTGCGCTCGTTCCCTCTTCGGCGCTGATGCAGGAAAAAGGCGGCGAAGACGAGTTCGGGCCCTACGAAGTCGTCCCAAACTGGCCCCAGCCGATTCCGGGCATGGACGGGTACACCTGGGGATCGACCGGCGGGATTTTTGCCGAAACACCCGATCGCGTCTGGATCGTCCAGCGCGGCATGATTCCGCTGCCCGCCGGCGCGAAATTCGGCGTCCCGCTGCCGGCCAACGCCACCGGCGCGACCAACCAGAAGTGGCAGCACTGCATCTTCGTCGTCGATCGGAACGGCAGGATGGTGCAGTCGTGGACCCAGCACGACAAGATTTTCGCGGTGAAGGGCGCGCGCGGTCCGCACAAGATCAAGATGAATCCCTACGATCCGCAGAAGCACGTGTGGATCATGGACGACAACCTGCACCAGCTCTTCAAGTTCACCTACGACGGCAAGCTCGTGCAGACCTGGGGCGAGCAGCTCGTGCGCGGCGAAGACGAGTCGCACTTCGGCCGCCCGACCGACATCGACTGGCTGCCCGACGGGACGTTCTTCGTCAGCGACGGCTACACCAACACACGCGTCGTCAAGTTCAGCCCCGAGGGCAAGTACCTGACGTCGTGGGGCACGTCGAGCGAGGGGAAGGCCAATCCCGGCCCGAACGAGATGCACACGGTGCACAGCGTCGCCGTCGGCCGCGATCGCAAGGTGTATGTCTCCGACCGGACGAACAGCCGCATCCAGATCTTCGACGAGAACGGCAAGTTCCTCGAGATGTGGACGAACATCCGCCGGCCGTATCACGTGCTGATGAGCCGCGACCAGTTCCTGTGGGTGTCGGACGGCGAGACCCACAAGATGCTGAAGTACGACCTGAGCGGCAAGTTCCTGTACGGCTGGGGCACGTTCGGCCCGATGCCGGGCCGTCTCAACGGCGTGCACCAGTTCTCGGTCGATCAGGAGAACAACCTCTACGTCGCCGAAGTGTTCAACGGCCGCGCGCAGAAGTTCCGCCCGCGCAAGGGCGCCGATCCGGCGAAGCTGACTGGACAGGAGCTCAGGTACGGCGCGCTGTGGACACGGACGAACTAGATGCCCGGTCATGGCAGATGGCAGATTGGGAGATGGCACAATCGACTATTCAACTCACTAATCTCGCCATCTGCCAATTTTGCCATCTGCCATAACCCCACGTGACCACCACCGTCTCCTTCCATTTCACGAGTCCTCAGTTCGCCATCCAGTCCGCCGCCGTCAAGTTCATGAAGGGGGCCCGGCTCTTCTCGGATGGCGACTTCCGCATCGGCCGAATCACCGAGGGCTCGATCGACGGCGTGCTCGTCGAGGGCCCCATCGAGTTCGACGCGATGCTTTCCGAGTTGACGGTGACCCGGCGAAACGACAGCCGCAGGTACGACGTCCCCTTCTTCCCTGTGTCCGGGGCCATCCGTCCTCAGGAGATCAGCGATTGCCTCGTCACCGTCGAGCTCGATATTCCGGTTGTCGTGGTGATGAGAGTCGAGGATGCGGCCGGCACGACGGTGCCTGGCGCGAAGGTGAGCTTTTCAATTCCCTCGACGTCGGCGACCTTCGAAGGAACCGGTGAACAAGCTCGGCGAACTGGCGGTGCTGGGCACGCCGGGACGCTTTTCGTTCCACCTGCTGTCTGTGGGCGACCGCTGGCTCGCGCCCGAGGAAGTGCGTGCGGAACTGAATGTGACGCCGAACGACCGTGGCGAGCGCCACGTCATCCTCCGCGTTCCGAACTGAACGTAATCTAACGAATCTGCAATCTGCGACATCCTGCAAACACTCTGACAATCTACCAATCTGCCAATCTGCCAATGCTAGTAGAGAGTAAACGCCCACAGCATGTCGCCGGTGGCGATGGTGATGTACTGACGGCCGTCGTGCATGTAGGTTTGCGGCGCGTTCGAGATGGTGCCGATGCGCGTGTGCCACAGCGGCTTGCCGTCCTTCGCGTCGTGCGCGACGAAATTGCCGCTGCCGTCGGCGCCGAACAGGAGTCCGCCGGCGGTCGCGAGAAATCCGATACCGCCGCCGCCGGGATTCGGATAGCGGCGCCGCCAGGCGACCTTGCCGGTGGCGGGGTCGATGGCGGTCAGGAACTTCCCGCCCGATCCGACCTCGACCCGCATCTTCCCTCCCAGCCCCATCGACCCACGCGGATCGGGATCGGTCAGGTAAAGCATGTTGAACGAGTTGTCTTCCTGCGTGTAGAGCAGGCCGGTATCGGGTGAATACGCGGGCGGCTGCCAGTTGGTGGTGCCTCCTTCGACCGGCGACACGAGCGCGCCCGGAATCGTCGCTTCCTTGGCGGGCGCGGGCCACGGCGCCTGTGTCGGATTGAGTCCTCCCGCCCAGTTGGTGTGCGTGCCGTAGCGCGTGGTGACGATGTGCTCGCCGGTCACGCGGTCGACCGTGAAGAAGTACCCGTTGCGCGCGGCCACCGACACCAGCTTCCGCGGCTTGCCGTTGACGCGCGCGTCGAGGAGGATGGGCGACTGCACGGTGTCCCAGTCGTGCGTGTCGTGCGGCGACATCTGGTAGTACCACGCCATCTTGCCGGTGTCGACGTTCAGCGCCACGAGGGCGCACGTGTAAAGGTTGTCTCCGGGCCGCGCCACGCCGGTGTAAGCCGGCGTCGGGTTGCCGGTCCCGAAGATATAGAGCTTCGTTTCGGGATCGTACGAGCCGGGCATCCACGTGTGGCCGCCGCCGTATCGCGCGGCGTCGAGGTTGGGCCACGTCTCGAGCCCCGGGTCGCCTTCGTTCATCGGCACCGTGTAGAACTTCCACTGCAGCTTGCCGGTCTCGGGATCGATAGGACTGCAGGAATCCCGGACCGTCGAGGTCGTTTCCCGTTCCGACGATGACGTGATCGCCGACGATGATCGGCGCCGGCGTCGAAAAGTACTGCTGATCGAAATCGGCGATCTCGACGTGCCAGCGCTCTTCGCCGGTTCTGGCGTCGAGCGACACGAGGTAGTTGTCGGGAGTCTCGAAGAACAGGTAGTTCCGCCAGATGCCGACGCCGCGGTTGCCGATGTGCGTGGCGCCGCGCGTTTTCCAGAAGTAGTGCCAGATCTCGCGGCCGTCGAGCGCGTCGATCGCCCACACGTTGTCGGGAGCGGTCGGATACAGAACGCCGCCCACCTGGACGACTGCGCCCTTGATCGTGCCGCCGGTGAACTCGCGCGTGCCGACACCGCCGATGATCGTCGGCGGCACGCCACCCCGCGGTCCGGTCAGAACCCGGGTCATCCAGGCGAGGGTGAGGTTCTTGACGTTCGACGTGTTGACTTGCTTCAGCGTGCTGAAGCGGCGGCTGGTGTAATCGCCGGCAAACGTCGGCCACGAGCCGCCCAGCGGACTCTCGATGGCGGCAGGATCGAGGAGCGCTGCGGGACTCTGAGCACTCGGTGCACCCCCAAAGACCACTGCGACAACAGCAAGCAGTAGCAGTGTTCTGACGCAGAGCCGCAGAGGCGCAGAGTTTTTTGATTCAAGGCGTTCTCTGCGTCTTTGCGTCTCTGCGTCGAGTCGGGCTCTACTCATTCTCATTTCAGACTCGTCAGGTAAGCGGTCACGTCGTGAATGTCTTTGTCGGTGTACACCGGCAGCAGATTCCGGTGCGCTTCGAGCGGATCGCGCACGTCGACTTTCGGCACCGCGCCGGTCCGGCGGAACGATCGCGACGTGCCGTCTTTCTGCGTCAGGGCAACCAGGAAGTCGTCGATGCGCTCGAGCCGTCCTTCGACCGTCTCACCGGTCGGAAGCGTGACGACGACGGTGGCCTCGCGCCGCGTGGTCATCGGTGCCGGTCTCACCTCGGCGGCGGGACCGACGCCACGGCCCCGTCCACCGGCAATCCAGAGATTCTGCAGCTGAGCTGGTCCGAGATCCCGCGTGCCGATGCCCCTCAGATCGCCCGTGGCGGAATGACAGCTTCCACACTTCTGGGCGAAATACTCCGCGCCGGCGCCGATATCGCCGACGAGCACCTTCAATTCGACCGGTGGTCCAGGAGGAGGCGCACCCTGGCCGGGCGCCAGCGCGAGGATGCTGTGAATGTGCGACGC
>CAWGDY010000006.1:0-264786 GCA_963821395.1 Vicinamibacterales bacterium
CGGACTATATCGGGAATCCCAAAAATCTGGGATTAGGGGTTGGGGATTAGGGATTGGTTCTGAAAGGGGCGAGGCTGCTTAGCGGGGCGCGTGTCGCTGAACTAATCCCAAATCCCTGATCACCAATCCCTGGGGATCAGGGCTTCACGGGCTTACGGAACAGCATGTACGTGCCCACATCGGCGCGTGGGTATGTCGGCTCAATCCGTCAAGGGCGATTCACGATCCACTGTTTGGCGGCCTCGAGGGCTCCGGCAGGGAAATGCCTGATCTCGGCCGCCACGAAGTGTGATGCCAAATGCTCGGCGACATTGCCCAGGGGGGAATCGGTGACGACGGCGACCTTCTTGATGTGCTTGTGATGATCTCGCACAAAGCGAAAATGGCTCGCCATCGCCCCGAGGCTCTCCCATCCTGGGAAAGAGGTGATCTCGATAATGAGACCGGCCAGATCTCCCTTCTCTTCGATGTGGGGGTCAACTGTTGACGCGAGCTGTACGAAGTCGCGTTGTTCAAGCCTGGCCTGGGGTCGCACGTGCAGAATCGAATGCGCCTTGTCGAGTGTGTGTTCGATCATGCCATTGCCCTTCACGCTTTCGGTTCGCGAGTATCTGACCAGCGTTTGGCCCGCTGCTCCTCGGTCGTTTCTTCAATCCGTGATGCAACGGTCCACACATGGCCACCTGGATCGAGAATCCTCGCGGTCCGGTCGCCCCAGAACTGATCCTGGGCGGGAGTGAGGATCGTTGCACCTCGAGCGACGGCACGCTCGAGCGCCTGGTCTACGTCTGGAACGTACACGAAAAGGACCACGGGCGAGCTCCCATCGGCCACTGGCGCGCGGCTGGCAAAGAAGTCCGGAAACTCGGACTGCGCCACCAGGAACGCGCCGTTGATGCGCATCGCTATGTGAATGGGCGAGCCGTCGGGGCCCGGTCGCCGGACCTCCTCGATGGCTCCAAACGCGGCGGCGCAGAAATTCATCTCGGCTTCCGGGCTGCGGCAGACCAGCATAGGGAACACGGCCTGCACGCCCTCTGGGACCGACTTGATCGTGACCATCCTCTTGCCTCCAGCGCACCGTCAATTTGTCAGGGAGCTGTGGGTTTCCGCTCCCAGGAGCTTTTGCTTCGCGCGTCAACCTCGCCAATGAGCCGTGTCACCAGCCGGCGGAGCGGGCGTTTGTGCAGGGCAATGAGCAACCATGGCCACACGAAGCCCCAGAAGAGGACCATCAACCACGCGGCGAGGAAGCTCTGATCAATCGAAAGACCCGGAACCTGCGTGCTCGAATGAGACGCGATATAGCCTCGCACGTCGACGGTGACGATCAACAACAGCCCGATCAAGCCGAAGATGCCGCTGAGCCCGATGGCATACGATGCCCACCGCCAATACTCCACGCGATAGCGGACCGAGCCCGGTTGCGGGAACCAGAGCTCCAATTCGTTCAGACCAACACTGATCGCCGTCCACCAATCAGCGGCGTGGACCCGTAATTGATCTGAACCGGCGTCGACAACCTGATAGTTGGACCTTGGATGAGGATGCCCCGTCAGCAGGCCGGCAGCCACCCTTTGCTTGAACGCCTGCGCGAACTCGAGAGAGGACGATTGGATCGCGACCGTGCCGTCAATCTGTGGTGTCAGTACCATTCACGCGTTCCGTTCGCTCCGGCGTAAGTTACGTGGCACGACGACCAGCTTAGACTTCGCTCCAGTGTGTCATGAACTGGCGGCGGTGGCGATTCATCTCGACATCGACGCCACCCTCATGCCGAGAAGAACCAGCAGAGTTCCAAAGATCCGACTCACGGTCCGTTGAGACCGCGCAATGGAGTTCCTGATAAACGGCCGATCCAGCGTGTAAACGAAGAACAACCAGAACGACGCGCTTACCAGCATCATGCTGATGATGAGGACAAGCAGGGTGCTTGCTGACGTCTCTGGAGTAATGACCATCGTAAACATGCCGAGATAGAAAAGCGCGCCTTTCGGGTTGAGGAGATTGTTTACAAACCCCTGAACGAACCATGTTCGGCTGGGCCGCCGACGTTCGATATCGTTCGTGTCGAGTGTCTCACCACCAGATCGAAAGCTCATAACCCCAAGGTAGATGAGATACGCCGCCCCTGCGTATTTGATCATCGTAAAAGCCAGGATGCTTTGCGAAATGATCAGCCCGATGCCAAGCATGCAGTAGGTGATGTGGACCAGGTTTCCAGACAGAATGCCCACCGAGGTCTGCAGACCGGCGCCACGACCACCTGCAAATGTATTACGCAGGACGAGGACCATGTCTGGCCCTGGGGTAACCATCACTAGAGCGGTCAGGGAAACGATTACCAGTATCTGGTCGAGCACGTTCGTGTCCTTTGCAACCTAACGCTCCGGGGCTTTCATTCAGACCTCTTGCGGTGCGCCGGGTTCCCACTTCCCCTCAACCTCGTACACTTCACCATCGCCGGGCCATGGCGGCATGGTGACGCCGACTGCCGCCAGCGGCTCGTGACCGAACGAGCGAAACTGGAAGTAAGTACCGAGCGGGATTGTCAAACACACTCCGGGGCCAACCGGCACGACTTCTTCCCGGCCGTCTTGCTTCCGCCACATCTCGCCGCGGCCCGAAAGGAAGAACCAGATCTCTTCGACCGTTTGATGAGCCACTGCCTTCGATGCTCGACCCGGCCCGAGCTCAAAGTGGGCCATGCCTCCTCCCCGCAGCTCCAGTAGAAGCCGCACGTCGGATAAATCCAGAGCCACAGCATCCCGATTCACAGGCAGGCGTTTGGTGGCGAAGTCCGTCATGATTCCTCTCTAGTCGATCATCGAACCCCTGCTGACCTCGAGCGCCAGAAAGATGGTAACGCCTGTCAGGCGCCAGTCGGTTGTACGCCAGAAGCGATGATTATCTCGTGCCAGATCGTCTCTTCCGTCTCCAACGTTGAGGATGACTGCGGTCCTTCTCCATAAGAAATGTAGATCTTCTGATCGCCAGGTCGAACGAGAATCTCGGTAAACTCAAAGTCCTCGCCGATCTTGATGAACCCGGGAAGACGGGCAGGCTGGGTCAAGGCCGCCGTTCCTATCCAGAACTCGCCTCGCACGATCTCATCGTACCGATTCAACAGCGCGTTCACGTGAGAAGGCAGATTTGGATGGTCGATTTGTTGTGTCGCGGGGCGCGTGTGAAACATTTCGTGGCGACCCAGGAGAACCAGCGCTTGCTGTTCCGCCTCAGCGCTCGACATCGACCTCAGCGCAGCTAGTTCAAACGATGTCGTACGACGCTCGCGCGCGCCAAGCCAGAGCAGGACAGCGAGAGCTCCGAGGCCTATCGCCGGTATTGCAATGACGAGCCACCACATGGCGTTTTGGTTCTGAGTAGTAATTCCGTGATGAGCGCTTCATGCAGATCAAACAGCACGAGTTCGGCGCCGAAAATACCGCCTTACCTCAACCGTTGTAAAAATAAACCACCATCATGTTGGTTTTCTTATTGATTCCTACCGCCCTGTAGGAGTCGGAGTTTCCACTATATCCCTCACTCAACTCGTCCTCCTCAAATCGGCAATACGTTGTTCCTCCGGTGGCCACACCATGAAAAGCTTTTAGATTTGGGACTAAATTCCATTTCGCAATTAGTGTTCTTTTAAGCCCATCATCTACCGGTGAAATTTCCCAGCACCGCCACGGATCGTTTCCCCAATTCCCGTCCATCTTGATAATCTCCACGTTGGAGGGAAGTGGTATTTGCATAAATGTTTCAAAGTCTGATGATTGTGAGCTACATGCAGTTAGTAACGAAGATCCAGATAGGAACAAAAGAAGTATCCGTGGTAATCCAAGCCCAGAGCGCATGCTCACCTCTTGCCTACAACTCATTTCAACGGAACCCCACTCCGCTCGACAGCGACGCCCCACTTACCCTGAACCTTCGTGAACACGAGAAAGAAGGGTGTGCGTGGACCCTCTCCCGCCACGGACACCGACTCTACGTCGACGAACGCCACATCGGGTTTCAGGAAGCGAATCCGAATGGTCTCGGGTGGGTGAGCGTGCGCGATGCGCTTTGGTCCGCTAGATATGACGTCGCGATATCTCTTCTCGATCTCGGCTTGACCGCTCAGAATGCGGCCGTCGGCACGACGCGAATCGGCGTCAGCGTGTAATCCCACGACCAGCCCCGCAAGGTCGTCTTGCTGCGACGCCGAGGCGTGCAAGGCGACAAGGTCTCTGATCGCCTGGTCATCAGCGGGAGTCCCTTGAACGGTCTGTCCGTGGACCGCAGCGCTCGCGAGACCAGCCACGAGGGTGACAACGAGGACGACACTGCCGGCTCGCATTCGATCGTTGTTCATTGCTGAGTCTCCATGATGAACACGCTCGCTCTTGACTCACGCCGTGTCCGGCTGACGGCCAGCGCTCACCGGCGGCCGCTTACAATCGCGCGGCCGTCTGGTGCAGCGCGTGTTAGCCCGCGTCCGACTATGTTTCTGGAACGGGAGCTAGTCTAAGTCTAGACCGCGCCAAGTGACGTGACGTTTTACGAAACCGTCTTCGGATCACGAATCACGGCGAATACTGGCCCCGCGGACGTCATGGCCGCTCCAAGCAAGAGCAACCCGAGCATGACGAAAGGAGGCCTCGCGGACCGCTCGAGCAACGACGCAAATCGAAGGGCGCCCACGCCACCACCGAGGACCAGGAGTGCACACATCGCGAGCGCCACGGCTGTGCGACGGCGTACCGATTTCAGAGCTTGCCAGCCCGCTCGCAGCACCCGCAAGCACGGCCACCGCCGGCGCGATCAGCAAGTGCGAGGATGCGCCATCGAGCATGTTCCGAATCACAAATGCTCGCGCGTCCGTCATTCCGCTGACGGCCAACGCTCCCAGCCTTGGTCAGCCCACCCGCTGCGAGACTGGCGGGAAAGCGCAGCGTTGCGTAGCCCAGCAGCGCGATTCCAGCGAGAATGGAGACTGAGAGATAGTCAGCGAAGGACACACTTCCCGGGCGACACGAGACGGTTGTCTGCATAGGTCCGCTCGAATAGTGCAATGAACGGCCTAACGTTGGCGATGAGCCGCGACGGCTCCATCGCATGTCAGCCGGCTTCATTGTTTACCAGACGCCAGGAACAAGTCGCTTCGTTCGTGCCGCATAAGCTGCGTATTCATCGCCAAACGCGTCGCTCATCATCTGCTCTTCCGCATGAACTCGAAGCGCAAACAAGATCGCGAACGCGATTATGTTCGACGGACCTGCGACCCAATTCGGGATGACCAGCGCATGGCCCACAGAGTAGAGCACCAACGCCAAGTACATTGGATGGCGGACCCGGTGATACACGCCTCGCGTGATCAGCCGGTGTTGCTCCCGCACCTCCAGCGTGATCGACCAATTCGTGCCAAGATCAGCGTGCGACCTGTAGAAGAGCCAAAGGCCAACTGCGTAGCAGAACACCCCGGCGACGAGTGGGCCGGGACTCAGCGAGTACTCCGCGAACGAGAGCACAGGTGACGCGAGCCAGATCACGGGGATGAAGAAGCCAAGCCACGCCAGAATTAACAGGCCGGTCTCGAGGGGAGTCTTAAGGCTCTTGGCAACCTTGATATTTCGACTTCGGCGGCCATGTGGCGCGCGAATGGCGATCATCGTCAGGGTGGCTGCCAGTACTACCACCTTCGCGATCCACGGGTTCATGGCAATGCCCTGTCCCTTCGCCCAAATAAGAACGATGTCTGAGTCTATTGCTTCAACGGCCCTAACGGACTCGGTTCGCACTCGCTTTCCACAGTATAGGTACCACCGGCAATCCGCCAGCCTTCGTCTGTCTTGATTAGATTGAATGCGTCAACGCCGCAGTGGCTGAACTTGCCATCAGTCCAGAAGTCGTACGGCGTCCAGACGCTCGCGATGAAGCCGCGGATACGAACCTCGGGGTTCCACATCCGCTCGCGAACGTTGGGCTTATTTGGTGCTGCCAGGTCCTTCAGGTAGTTCTCGTTCGTGAACGTGCCAGACCTGATTTTGCCGTCGCGCTGGTCGACCGCGTGGAAACGGCCTTCGGGAAGCACGACGCGGCGAGCGCCCGCGACGTCCTTCGCGGCCATGGTGTCGAAGAACGCCTGAATGACGGTGAGAACGGCTTCACGTTCGGGATCAGATGTGGACGTGCTCGGCCCCTGGGCCTGCAAAGACGCATACGCAAATGCAGTCAGCAGCATCCCCAATAGGGTCTGCATCAAGATGCCCGAGGCGGTGAGTGGATTCATCTGTGAGTAGCCCTGGCCCGAGTTCAGCGGTCTAACGATTTGCGCTCAGCCGCGGGCGGCGCCCCACGATATCACCTTGCAGCCGCCCGTCGGCTGCAGCGCCTGGTTAGACGGCGTGCGCAAGATCTCACGCGGTCACATGACGGCAGCTCGGGTCGTCGGATAGACATTGCCCTCTAAGCAGAAGCGGGCCGATGGGCGCGAAGGAAGGAACGTATCTGGCGTACTGCGAGCGGAATTCGTTCCTTGGGCTCCTTCCACGGGAACATGCTCACCTCGGCGTTCGGCGCGAGCATCGCGCACTCCATGGCGACGGCGTACGGGTGCGCCGGCACTTCGTCCGGCAACACCAGAACAGGGTTCTGGCACGCGCGCACGAACTCGCGCGTGACCGTGAAGACGAAGTCGGGATTGGTCTCGAACATCCTGACCACGAACTGCTCGGCGGTCTGCATCGTGATGTCGGGACGCTTGGCGGTAATCTGCGCGGGCCATCCCTTCCAGAATGCTCCCGCGTAGTTTCGATCCCGCATCTCCGGACGCCAGCCCACCGGCTGCGCCACCACGGCTGCCGCAATCCGATTCGGCGCGCGCTTCAATAGATTCCAGATGAAGGGGCCGCCAATACAGAACCCCATCACCATGAACTTGTCGATGCCCAGGTGATCCATGAGACCGAGCTGGTCGTCGGCGTAAGACTCCCACGGCCGGTCGACTTCGACAGGACCAGTGGACTGGCCAGTGGGCGAATTGCGCAGGTCCGCCGTGATGCAGCGGTACTCGCCTTTAAACTCTCCGAGCGCATCGAAGGGATTCCCACGCTTCAGGCCGTCAATCGTCGAGTTCAGTCCGCCGCCGGGAATCAGCATGAGCGGGAAGCCGGACCCAGCCTCCTCGTAGTAGATGCGAACCGACCCCTTTTCGAAGAACTTGCCCGTCCCCATGCTGCCCGGCTGCTGCGCAAACACACGCGGCGCCGCGGCCATGGCCGTCACCGCGACACCGGTTTTCAGCATCTTGCGTCTGATCGGATCCATCTCTGGCGTCCTCCTGACTTTCGGCCGTCTAACGAGTGGCTTCAGCCGCGGCGCTTCAGAGATACACCAAGCGCCGTCGGCTGCATGGCAAATTAGCGTCACGGAACGCGAGTTCGTTGCGCCACTTTCCGTCAAACTCGTCCTGACGCATTGGCCTTAAGAAACTGGATCAACAACTCGCTCACCCTCCCGGGTTGCTCTTGCTGTACCCAGTGCCCTGCGCCGTCCACAAATTGTGTGCCCCTGTACGCGGTCGTGTGCGCAGTCTCTAAGCGCTCGAGCGCGCCAGGGTCCTGATAGACACCCCAGTCCTTCTTCCCACCGACGAACATCGCTGGCACGTCGATGGTTCGGCCCGCAAAGACCTGCAGATCGGCGTCTACCTGACCCCGGCGATAGCCGTTCAGACCGCCTTGGAACCCGGTGCGCCCATACTCCTCGGCATAAACACTGAGCTGGGAGTCTGGCAACCATCGGCAGGCCGCGATCTCCTTGGCTGATGGCATCTCAGGGGCCACGGTCTCCGACATTCCCTTGTTCAAGTCCATCACGTAGTAGCGTGGGAGCTTCGACCACTCGGCTGCCGTTCTGGAGGCGAGACGATGGGGATCGTTCTGCAGCCAGTCCGCGCTCTTCATGTGGTAGTAGGCCCGCAGGAACGCGTGGAGGCCCTGCGCCGGGCGCCACAAGTTCTCGTTGGCCTCGCGAGTCTGGTAGTAGCGCTGGTAATGCTTGCGCGGAGGGGCCAGCTTCGCCAGGTCATCGTAGATGGCATCCGGGGCCGTAGGAACACCGGCGGGCGCCACATTTGCGGTATTGAAAGGTAGCGTCGGCGTCCCCTGGAACGGTGCACTCATCATCACCACGGATCGAAAGACGTCTGGCCGTGCGACGGAGCACCAGCCCGCCAGCGGGGAGCCTTGATCGTGCCCGATGACCGCTGCCACCGACCGATACCCCAGCGCCGACACCAGCCCCAGTGCATCACGCACCTGATTGAGACCGCTGAACGAAGCTAGGCTGTCATCGTAACTGACGGGCCTACCAACCGAGCGGCCGTAACCTCTGCGATCCGGCGCCACAACGTGGAACCCGGCGGAAGCGATGGGCAACATCACCTCCCTCCAGCTGTACGCAAGTTCTGGAAATCCGTGAAGGAGCACGACCGCTGGTCGGCCAGTGGTCTCGAAGCCCGCTTCCAGGACGTGCATCCTGAGTCCGTTGATGTCGTCCAGGAAGCGCGAGCGAATTCCACCTGGAAGGAGGCCTGGGGCGTAGGGGCCAATCCCGGCCGTGCCCGCAGATGGCACTTGCTGGAAGGCCATGAGCGCCCTCGCCTCTTTTGCTGTCAGGAACGCAGGAGCGAGAGCGGCGACGACGCCGCGCATCAGCCCACGCCGTGTGAGCGCGCCACTGCCCGAGTCTTGCGAAGTGGTCAGTAATTGAACGACCATCTGTGGCAGTACTGAAATACCTGGGTACACGCCAAAGTACATCATGATGAAACCCGTCGTGTCCAAGACGCCGTGGGACACGATCGCGGCCCAGAGATTTCGCCCGGTTACGAGATAGACGCCCGCGAAGACAAGACCGGTCAGTCCTGTCGCAAACACCCCTGACAGACCCTGATAAGCATGAACGGCACCGAACAATGCGGACGACGCGAGCGTGCCACCAACCCAGGCCCCCTTGGAAAAACGGCCGATCTCAGCACAGCGGGTCAGAACCCACCCACGGTACGCGATCTCTTCCACGAATGCTGCCAGGGACCAGGACAGCGCCATCCAGTACGCCAGTTGCGCTTCGTTGCCGACAATTGAACGGAAGCCAGAGACATCCGGTAACTGACCCGACGTGAGCCGAGCAAGAATTGGTTCGACGGCGAACGTGCCCACCAGCTGGTAGGTGACTCCCACGCAGATACCGATGCCGAGAGCGCGCAAGGTGGTCGTTCGAGAGAACCCGCTGCTCAAGAGTTTTGGGCCGCGCCACCACAACGAGAGCCCTCCGATGGCTGCCAGCCACGGCGCCGAGCCGAATGTGAAGGCGACGACTTCCGCTCTCAGCCCCGCGATGATGATCGCAACCGCCAGCAGTACCTCGATACAACCCCAGAACGGTTTCACAGCGACGCCCGACTCGGGAAACGCGCTACCGCTGCTCAATGTTTAGTTCCCTTCAGTCGGTCTAACGCTTCCGAATGAGCCGCGCGTTGCTGCGACACGTTTGCAGGAGATAGTGGACGCGACGGCTCCATTCGGTTGTTAGACCGCCGAGCGCCGTTTGTCCTCTTTAGACTTAGGAGTTGGCGGCTCTGGCGATGACCCTACGGCCCCCATCTCGAAGTCAATATATCGTGCAACCATTGCGACCTGGCCATCTGAAAATTGAATCTCCGCCGTGCACATAAACGGACCGTACGCTGACGTGGTAATAGCGAATCCACGAGCCCGGTCCATGGAAGCAAAGATGTTCCCGCCCCAACTCTTGCCGAAGTAGTACTCGACTCTTTTGACGCCAACGAGCGTGGCGTCTGAGCCGGGATGCGGAATTACGTAGATCAGAATGTCGTAGAGTTGGCCGGCCTGTTCGGAGGGGACGATGCGATGCACGAGCATGACCAGGCGATTCGGCTGATAATACTGTTCACGCTGAGCATGACGCTGCCCATCGGCGTCCTTTCGAACGGCGTGAACGGAACCACCGCTTACAGTGCCCTGGTTCGGATCAACATAGGCCTGCCCGAGTTCGATTGAGCCCACCTTTAGGCCCGCGCCCAGCTTCACGCGGCGGTTGAGCATTTGGAAGAAGAGCCGGAGCTCGTTTCTGAACAGGAATAACGTGACCAGCACCACAGCCGCCCAGACGAAAGTTGGCAGGCTGTTCCATGCCGGGTGGTAGGAGGGGATCGGTGTGGCTGCCGTCTGGGCTTGCGTGGCTGCCGTCTGCATTCGATTCCTCTCGTATTGAATCAATCGCCGATTTGTCGGTCTAACAAGCGAAATGAGCCGCGCGTCGCAGCGACATGATCGCACAGACTGTCAGACGCGTCGGCTCCATCTCGAGGTTAGACCGCTCGGTATTGTGTCAGGATCGCGTCGATCTGCTCATGCCCAGTGGGCCATGCCTCGTCTCCGATGCGCGCGCCGGCCTTCAGCAATTCTTCGATGATCTGTAAATGATTCGGACGAGGTTCGTTGATTGCTGACCAGACCGCCGTGTCGAGCACATTGCCCCCGTACATACTTCGTGGCTCGAACGGGGCTTTCCAACGAATGAGCAACCGGACGCTTTCCAGTTGACCACGGTTCGCGGCCCAATGAAATGCGTTCAGTCCAGTGCCCGCCCCACCCGACGGATCGAGGCCTTCGTTTAGCAGGTAGGTCGCGACATTGGTCCGGCCAAGAAAACAGGCGCAGGTCAATGCTTCTGCCAATGCTCTTGGCTCATTCCGG
Source organism: Vicinamibacterales bacterium (assembly GCA_963821395.1). Lineage (GTDB taxonomy): Bacteria > Acidobacteriota > Vicinamibacteria > Vicinamibacterales > JAMQPK01 > JAMQPK01. Next base: position 10,770 of record CAWGDY010000006.1, read on the forward strand.
AAGCGCCCTTCCTTGTGCCATTCAACAATCTGCGCCTGCCTCCCAACTTGGTCGTGAAACAACGCCTCGAGTCGAGAAAAATCCCCGGCGCCAAGCCCTTGGACCGCATCACGGAACATGGCGTCATTCTCGGTGCTCGTACGCATGGTCTCTATTGAGATCCCTCCCGATTGTGCACACGCGGTCTAACCCCGTTGTTCAGCCGCTACGCGCGCGCCAGTATTTCCCCATGGGGCACCATGAAGAACGCGTCCGGCGTCTTCGACCACCCGCGAAACGCCGTCGCAATAGCGCCGAGCTCTTCACGCGTCGATAGCCCGTAGGCGATGGCCTGCTCGCCGAGCGATGACAGTTCGCAACGGTCGGCCCACAAGTTGCCCCACCACGCGCAGGATTGCGGATCGGCACAGGTCCAGGTGGAGCTACTAGCCTGCACATTGCTAAAGCCGGCGCCGAGGGCCCAACTCTTGAGGAACCGCCCAGCGTCGGGCTCGCCGCCGTTGCGACGTGCGATCGCGCGGTAGAGTTCAAGCCAGCGCGTAAGCAATGGATCGAGAGGCGCCCACCCAAAGCATGCGTAGTCGCCGTCACGCGCAGCGAGCACACCGCCGCGCCGCAACACGCGCCGCATCTCGGCCAGGGCGCGGACCGGGTCGCTTAGGTGCTGTAAGAGTTGGTGCGCGTGCACCACGTCGAACGAAGCGTCTGGGAATGGCAGCGCGTACACATCGCCGACCCATAGGTCGATCGACACGCCTTGCTCACTGGCATGAGCGCTCGCCTGCGCGAGGACTGCAGGAGCACGGTCGATGCCGATTACACGGCCAGGAGCCACCAGTCGCGCCAGATCCACCGTGATCGTGCCCGGTCCGCAGCCCACATCGAGGAGATCGAGACCAGGTCGAAGGGCGGCCAAAAGATAGCCAGCCGAGTTCTCCGCCGTGCGCCACGTGTGACTGCGAAGCACCGATTCATGATGCCCGTGGGTATAAACTTCGTGTGTCATCGACTCTTGAAGTCCGTCACACATGACCGATATCTTTGCATCTAGGCCCTTCCGATCGCGTCGGTCTAACGTTCTAAATGAGCCGCGCGCCTCAGAGACAGATCGCATGAGACAGCGGCGCGTCGGCTCCATTTGGATGTTAGACGGACCACCGTGAGAAGCCTTATTTGCATTGGCTTATGGACCGGATCTGCGTTGGACTGCTGGCGGCCTCACCAGACCGCGAGGCGTATTTAATTGTGTTGCAAGTAAAGAAGGGCGCCTTCGAGTTGTCCGTCAACCAAATCGTGCCTTGAGCACAGGTTGAAACCACCGAATCAAAGACGATGGCCCGAATCCTTTCGGAAGGGACATCGGTCCGAACGTCATTGACCTTCCCTGAAACATTTCTGACCCCGTTCTGGGTGTACGTCCAGAAACCGTCCATGGCAACGACGTCTCCATTGCGAGATGTAATCGTATTGCATGGAGCATCGGGGGGCCGTTCAGCTTCCAAATGGGAAGAAGGCTGCGAGGCCTGTGGGGTCGGGTGATCTGGGCCCCAGGCGTCGCGCGCCACGCGCCATTTGCCATCCGCGTCGTGATGGTAGAGCACGAGACCCCAGCCCGTGTCCTCCACCACGGCACCCCCGGCCAGAGGCGTGTCGGTCGACTTGTATGAGTACCGCTCAAAGGCCCAGTCGCCACTGACGACGAACTCCTGAACCGGCTTATCCCAGTGCGTCTTGAACGCCTTGAGATAACCCTCGAGCCACGGCTTGACTGCGGCCTTGCCCACCATGACCGGCTCATGCGCGGATAGAAACACCACGTCGTCGGTCAGCATGCCGAGGAGCGAATCGAGGGTGTTTGAGTTGATCGCCGTCACATAGGCTTCGTGCGCCTGATGTGCGGCGGCGTCACTTGCCGCGGCGTCGGAAACGGGCTGGGGCGCAGGCGCGCTGCACGCGGTACAAAGAGCGACGACCGCGAAGGTTCCGAGAATGAAGCGCATTTGAGGGCTCTCTTGAAATGTGTGAGTGAGCGGTCCGGTGCAACTTTTACTTATGCTCAGGGTGGTACGGGAGATCCACCTTGACACGGAGCGCCCGCACCGTCCAGGCGATGACGACAGCGGCGATAACAACATAAACGAGCCAAACGATCCGCAAATCTGCGCTCGGACCGAGGAGCGCGACGGGCAGTGTGAGCCATGAAAAAATCACAGCCGAGTAGATGAGTTTTTCTGCTTTGCGCTTTCCCACATTGCCAGGGGAGGGTGGCCGTGTGCGGAGCTGCTCTGGTACTCCGATCTGCGCTAGAAGAGGAACCTCAAACGATTCTGTCAGCTTGATATACCAGAGACAGTACCGGATGTTACGCAACTCCCACCAAAAAAGACCGAGGGTCACGATCGCGCCAAACAGCGATAGCACGAAAATAGCGCGCGCCTGCGAGGGGCCGATACCGAGGACGGCTGTGAGCAGCGCAGCGCCATTCACCAAAGGCACCAGACCAAGCAGCTTGAAGCTGATCTCATCGGTCTCCTTGATGCCTGCCTGAAGGACTTCGTACATCTTTGCCTTGGTAAGGGGCTCAGACACTGTCGGTTCCACGTTCCCTCCCGACTTTGTGTTCATGTGCCTAACGATCGGCGCTCACCCAGGGCCTGATCAGGAATGCTCCGGCCGTCGGGCGAAGCTCGAGCAATTGCCGTAAACGTACCTCGCGTCGACGCCGCCAATCCGCCAAGCTAGCACAAATAAGAATGCCGAATGGTGATTCTTTCAGGTGTCAGAGCACTACCGACAGGAGGGTGTGAACCGTCCGCTCTGCGGCCATCTTCTCCAAAAGCTTCCTCGGCCGTCGCAGTTGTTGGCTGCGACCGGCAGACGCTAAAATCGCGGTGAACATCCATGAAACGCACCCTTGGACTCGCAATCGCCCTCGCATCGCTGGCAGCCGTTTCCATCGCTCAGACGCCAGCCCCAAACGACTGGCCGTTCTACGGCCGCACGCCTGGCGGCACGCGATTCTCGCCGCTGACGCGCATCACCCGCGACAACGTCACGAAGCTTGTCGTCACCTGGCGCTATCAAACAGGCGAGCCCATGCTCGATCTTCCCGAGACAGCCCTCGCTCCAGGTGACGCCGATCGTCGTCGACAACGTGATGTACATCAGCACCCCGCTGGGCAAGGTGATGGCGCTCGATCCGGCGACGGGCCGCGAGATCTGGCGCTTCGACGCGAGAGTCAATCCAAAGGCCGGCTACGGCGACTTCGCCAGCCGCGGCGTCTCGACCTGGCTCGACACCACATTGAAGCCGGGCGCGCCGTGCCGACGCCGGATCTACGTGGCCACGATGGATGCCCGGCTGATTTCACTCGACGCGGCCTCGGGTTATCCCTGTGTCGTCTTCGGTATCGAGGGCACCATCGGCCTGCGTGAGGCGCTGCGCGTTCGCCCCGCGTTTCCGACGGCCTACGAGGTGACGTCGCCGCCCCTCGTCGTCAACGATCTGGTCATCACGGGATCGGCCATCGCCGACAATTCCCGGCCGGCGCCGGCAAGCGGCGAGGTGCGCGCCTTCGACGCACGAACGGGCCAGCTTCGATGGACGTGGGATCCGATTCCGCAAGATCCGAAGGATCCGGCGTTTGCCACCTGGAAGAACGGCAGCGCCGCCCGTACGGGCGCGGCAAACGTCTGGTCGGTGATGGCCGCCGATCCTCAACGGGATCTCGTGTTTCTCCCGACGTCGAGCGCCGCGCCAGACTATTACGGCGCGCTTCGCCTGGGTGATAACCGCTACGCGAACTCCATCGTCGCACTGCGCGCATCGACGGGCACGGTCGTCTGGCACTTCCAGACGGTCCATCACGATCTCTGGGACTACGACAACGCCTCTCCACCCGCGCTCGTGAACGTGATGCGCGACGGCAAGACGATTCCAGCCGTCGTGCAGGCGACCAAGACCGGACAACTGTTCGTGCTGCATCGCGAGACCGGTGCACCGATCTTTCCGGTGGAGGAACGCAAGGTTCCGCCCAGCACGATTCCCGGCGAAGAAGCGTCGCCCACGCAGCCTTTCACGACGATCACGCCGCCGATCAGCCCGCACGCCTTCACCGCGGACCAGGTGTTCGGCGCGACACCCGAGGGGCTGGCCGCGTGCAAGCAGGCGATCGCGGGTTTGCGCAACGAAGGCATCTTCACGCCGCCAAGCCTCGAGGGCACGCTCGTCATGCCGTCGAACATCGGCGGCGCGCACTGGGGCGGCGTGGCAGCGGACGACGGGGCGGGCGTCGTCGTGGTTCCCGTGAACCGCCTCGCCGCAGTGGTTCAGCTGTTGCCGGCCAAAGGCTTCGATCTTTCCGCCGCCAGGCAGGAATCGAGCCGTCTTGGATTGGGTTACGAATACACGGTGATGGAAGACACGCCTTACGTCATGCGCCGACGGCTTCTCCTCGGTCCGGGCCAGGTACCGTGCACGCCGCCGCCGTTCGGCTCGCTCGTGGCCATCAGCCTGCGAACCGGTCAACGGCTCTGGGAAGTTCCACTCGGCACGCCACCAATGCCAGCCGGGGCTCCACAACCACCGGTCAACCTCGGGATGCCCAACCTCGGTGGTCCCATCATGACCGCAGGCCGGCTCATCTTCATTGCGGCCACACTCGACCGCATGTTCCGCGCGTTCGACGCCGACAGCGGGAAGGAATTGTGGAGCGCGCCGCTCCCGGCCGGCGGGCGCGCAACGCCGATGACGTATGAAGCGAACGGACGGCAGTTCGTGGTGATCGCGGCGGGTGGCGGGAACGAATTCGGATCGGGCGATGCGATCCTCGCGTACTCGCTGCCCTAAGATCTCACAAGAGTTTAAGAGATTAGGAGCTTGGCTTGTTGGTTCTCTTCACGTAGCGGTCCGGGTGATTCAAGCGCCTGATGCCACTTCGCAGCGAAGTCACGTTGAAGTTCATGATCAGTCCCGCTGGGTGGTCGGTCAGTTTTAAGTACGTGATTACCTGTGAAAGATGGACGGGGTGAATGGCCTCGATGGCCTTCAATTCCACGACCACACAGTCCTCAACAACCAGGTCGAGTCGAAGCTGGGTCCTGATCGGCGTGCTCTTGTAGGTCAGCTTCACCCATTGCTCGCAGATCGTTTTCAATCTGGCTGTTTGCAGCTCGATCAACAGACATTCACGATAGACGGACTCCAGCAGGCCTGCCCCAAGCGTCTTATGCACCTCGATTCCACACCCGATGATCCGTTCGGTGAGTTGATCAAGCTCTACATCAGTCATCCTTTCCTGTAGAGCAGATTTCAAGCCAGAACTAAACGGGCATTTTTGCGGGCAATCCAAAGTCAGGTGTCAAAGTCTGCAGAGGCAGAAACTCGTGAGGGTGCATTTCTTGCGACGTGCGGGCAGTCTCAGATCAACAAGATAACTCCTAGTCTCCTAATCTCTTGTTAAGGGTCGTCACTTCGCATCCCCAATCCATCCCTTAAGCGGTCTGGCGAAGATCAACAACACGAGGCCGGCCGCGGCCGAGAACATCGTCACGGCGCCGAAGAGTTGCGGCAGCGGCAGCGATTCGATGAGACCGGCGACACGCCCGGCGACGAGGTTGCCGAGCGCGGCACCCATGAACCAGATGCCCATCATCTGACCCACGTAGCGCGCCGGCGAGAGCTTCGTGATGCTGCTCAGCCCGATCGGGCTCAGGCAGAGCTCGCCGATGGTGTGGAGGAAGTACGTGGCGACGAGCCAGCTCGGGCTCACCGGATTCTCGAGCGTCGCGTTGGTGGAGCCCCACGCCAGCACGGAGAAGCCGACACCCAGGAACACCAGCCCCATGCCCATCTTGGTGGGAATCGACGGATTGCGCGATCCCATCCAGAGCCAGAGCGCGCTGAACATCGGCGCGAGCAGAATGATGAACAGGCCGTTCACCGACTGCAGCCAGCTCGCCGGCATTTCCCATCCGCCAAACACGCGATCGGTCAGGCGGTCGGCAAACAGGTTCATCGACGAGCCCGCCTGCTCGAAGCCCGACCAGAAACACGCGGCGGCCAGGAAGCACACGGCGATGACGCCGATGCGCTTCTTTTCCGCGGTCGACAGTCCACCCATCGTCACGACGTAGAGCAAGTACGCCGCGGCGAGCGACACGATGAAGATGCCCGCCCAGTCGACGAAGGTGATGAGCGTCAGGCGGACCGCGCCGATGGACTGCAGCCCCCAGAGGATTAACCCGAGACCGACAAGCGCTTCCGTCGCGCGCACGAGCGATTGGCTGGCCGCGCTTCGGGCCGCCGGCGACTTCGATTCCGGCCGCAGCTCGCCCGCCGTACCGAGATGCCGGCCGCCGAGCGAGTACTGAATCAGCCCGAGCACCATGCCGACACCGGCGGCGCCGAAGCCGAGGTGCCAGTCGATGACCTCGCCGAGATAGCCGCACACCAGCGGGCCCATCATGCCGCCGATGTTGATGCCCATGTAGTAGATCGAGAATCCGGCGTCGCGGCGCGCACCGCCTTCGGGATACAAGTCGCCGACCATCGCGCTGACGTTCGGCTTCAGCAGGCCGGTACCGACGACGATGAGCGAGAGCCCCAGGTAGAACGCGAGGATGTTGGGAATCGCGAGCGTGAAATGACCGGCGGCAATGACGACGCCACCCCAGAACACCGACCGCCGAAGACCGAGCAGTCGATCCGCAATCCAGCCGCCGGGCAATGCGACGACATACACCGCCGCGGTGTACAGCCCGTAAATCGCGGTCGCGGTCACATCGTCCAGGCCCATGCCACCGGTGCTCACCTGGTTGGTCATGAACAGCACGAGAATGGCGCGCATCCCGTAGTAGCTGAAGCGCTCCCACATCTCGGTGAAGAAGAGTGTCGCGAGACCGCGGGGATGGCCGAACCAGCGCGCCTCAGTCATCGTAGCGATCGATCAAGATGGGTTGCGCACCCGTCCACAGCGCCAACCGGCCGAGGTCGGTCAGGTGCTCGGCACCGGCGACGATAGTCAGGAAGTGGTTACCGGCCAGCAGGCCTGCCTTGCTGCCGAACTGCGTGCGCCCGTATGGAATGAGGATTTCCGTTTCGCTGACGCCGCCCGGATACAGAAGAATCTCTCCCGGCAGCGGATACGTCGTCGCGTTCTCAGGCGGCACACCCACCGCCAGGTTGCCGAGCGGCACCCACATGGATTCGCCGCTCCACCGTACGTGCAGCAGGTTTTCCTTGAACGGCAGCATCGCGAGAAAGGCCGCGCACGTCAGCGGCGCCTTTTCGGTTTCGAGCCTGCCCTTGAGTGTGTGGGGCCCGGCCTTGATCAGCAAGTCAGACATGATGTTGTTCGGAAAGGCAGCCCTAAAGGGCTGCGCTACCGTTGTGTCGTTCGCGTCTCTATCGGTAGCGCAGGGCTTCAGCCCTGCCGCGGGCGAACGAACGCGCCTTTGGTTTTTGCCACAATCTTGCCGTCGAGAAAAATCGTCTCACCACGGCGGATCGTCCGGACGACCACACCGCTGAACTCAAAGCCGATATAGGGGCTTATTTTATGGCGCTGGAGCAGGTGCGCCGCTTCCAGCGTATACGAACGCGCCGGGTCGAGCAGCAGGAGATCGGCGTCGTTTCCCTGCGTCAGCGCACCTTTTGACGGGATTCGGAAGCGTTGCGCGGGATTGGCCGCCACGAGACCGGCAATCTGCTCGAACCGGAGACGCCGGCCGTCGAGCCCTCGCTCGAAGAGCACCGCCAGCGTCGACTGCACGCCCGACACGCCGCCCCACGACGTCCGGAAGTCTCCGGGCTTCTTCAACGACGGTTCAGACGGCGAATGATCCGAGGCAATCAGGTCGACGAGCCCGTCGACGACATGCCCCCACAACTCCGCCTGGTCGTCGGGATCGCGCAGCGGCGGCGCACATTTCGCGGCGACGCCGATCGTCTCGAGATCTTCCCCGGTGAAAAACAAGTAGTGCGGACATGTCTCGACCGACACATCGACGCCCCGCGCGCGGGCCTCTCTCGCCTTCATCACGCCGCTGCCCGTACTCACATGGACGATATGAAGCCGCGCGCCGGCTTCTCCGGCGATATCGGTCGCGCGCGCAATCGCTTCCAATTCGGCCGCGACCGGACGTGAATCGAGAAAGTCACGCGCCGTCGATCCCGTCATCGCGGCTGCGAGAGCGCTCGTCATTTCCTGGCTCTCGGCGTGAACGGCGACCGGCAGGTCGAGCCGCGCGGCTTCGCGCATGCCATCTCGCAAAGTCTGGTCGTCCGCGCGCGGAAATTCCGGCAGACCCGAATCGCACATGAACGCTTTGAAACCCACGACACCGCGCTCGGCCATCGGCGCCATGTGCTCGACGGATCCCGGGATGAGACCGCCCCACAGACCAAAATCGGCAATCGAGGACGCCTCCAGCGCCTGGCGCTTGCGATCGACCTCTTCGGCGCTCACCGTGCACGGAGTCGAGTTCAGCGGCATATCGAAGAACAGCGTGCCGCCACCGGCCGCGAGAGCGTGGCTTCCGGTTTCCGCGCCCTCCCAGCCGGTCCGTCCAGGTTCGTTGAAGTGCAGGTGCACGTCGATCAAACCCGGAAAAATGTGAAGACCGCGTGCGTCGATTTCATGCCCGGCGCCCGGCAGCTCTTCGGCGATCTCCACGATGCGGCCATCGGAAATCCGCAGGTCCGCCCTGATGCGGCGATCGGGATACACGACCGTGCCACCGCGGACGACCGCGTCAGCCACGCTGGCGGCTCGCAAGCTCGTCGAGAAACATCACGCCGGCCTCGAGGGCGGCGGCCACATCGTCTTCGCGGACATTTTCAGCGGGGTTATGGCTGATGCCTCCCTCGCATCGCAGGAACAACATGCCAACCGGCATCCTGGCGGCGAGAATCATCGCATCGTGGCCGGCACCACTCGACATGCGGTGCGCCGGTGCGCCGGTCCGCTCGAGCGCGCGATCGAGCAGGGCCGCGATCGACGCGTCCATGGCGACCGCGGCCTGATCCAGGCGCGGCGCGCACGTCATCGTCAGGCCTCTCCGCGTCGCAATTTCCTCGGCCGCGCGCGTCAGCCGTTCCGCCGCGGCCTTGCGCATCCCATCGGCCGGATGCCTGACGTCGAGCGACAGCACCGCGCGCTCCGGCACGACGTTTCCCGCGCCAGGCTCGACGGCAATCTTGCCGACGGTGGCCGCCAGACCCGGCGTCGCCAGCGCCTCGCGCTCGACTTCGCCGATCCACGCCGCGGCGCACGCCAGAGCGTCTTTGCGCATCTTCATCGGTGTCGTGCCCGCGTGGGCGGCCGAGCCCACGAACGTGAGCTCAGCTCGTGTCTGTCCGGAAATCACGTCGACGACGGCAAGGGGGAGGTTGAGGTTTTCCAGAACGGGCCCTTGCTCGATATGAAACTCCAGGTAGCCGAGCGCGTTCGGGGGCACCTGCGCATCAGCGATGCGATTCGGTTCGAGACCGAAGTTGCGAATGGCATCACGCACGCTCTTGCCCGCCTGATCGACGCGGTCGAGCAGCGCCATGTCGAACGTGCCGGCCATCGCGCGGCTGCCGAGAAACGGCACGGCGAACCGAACGCCTTCTTCGTCTGAAAACCCGACGACCTCGATCGCAAACGGCAGGCGTTTCTCCCCGACGCGCTCGACGAGCGCGATCGCGAGCACGACACCCAGCACGCCGTCAAAGGCACCGGCATTCGGGACGGTGTCGAGATGCGAGCCGATGTAGAAGCGCGGTGCACCGGGCACCATCCCTTCTTTCGTGCCTCTGATGTTGCCGATCGCGTCGACGCGCACCGACATGCCGGCCCGTGCCATCCATGCGGCCAGGGCCGTGTGCACGTCGCGCATCGATTTCGAGAGAAACGTCCGCGTCGTGGCGTTGCGATCGTCAGACAGCTTCGCGAGCTGCCGGCACCAGCGAATCACCTCGCGGGCCTGCTCGGGCGACGTCATTCTCTAGTGTCGCGGGGCGCGGGGTCCCCAACGCGGCAGCCGCGTTGGGGTGCCGTAGCCACCCCCGCGACCTGTACCTCGCGACCTTCCGCCTGCGCGCGGCTAAAGCCGCGGCTACGGCGAGACTCGCCGAAGTCTCGGCAAAGGCGGTCGGTCGCTCGGCATTGTCTGCGACGTCTCTCTGCTGTCATGATCCGCGGTACGTGCTGTAACCATAGGGCGAGACGAGCAGCGGCACGTGATAGTTGCCGGCAGAACTGGCAATGCCGATCCTGATGACGATGACGCCCATGAACGGCGGGTCGGTCAGCGCGATGCCGAGGCGGTGGAAGTAGTCCGCCGCGTGGAACGAGAGCTCGTAGATGCCCGTCTCGAGTTGATCGCTGGAAATGAGCGGCTGATCGGTCCGGCCGTCGGCATTCGTGGTCACCGCCGCGATGAGCCGGCGTTCGGCGCCCTTCACGAAGTGAAGCTCGACGGCGATGCCGTGCGCCGGAGTACCGCGTGTGATGTCGAGAACGTGTGTCGAGATGCGCGCCATAGTATTCGTTTACCGTTTACCGTTTACGGTTTACGGTTTGCCGTTCACCGTTGCCGTCGAACACGGTGGACGGTAAACGGTAAACGGTGAACGGTTAACAGACTAGCTCTGTCGCCTTAGCGTCAGTCCGAGGCACCCGTAGGGTGGCCTGGCGTCCGTGTAGACGCCCAGTTCCTCGCCACGCTCCGCAATCGTATCCCAAGTGCGGTTGTTCGCCTCGAGGTGCACCTCGGCAATCGCGGGAATCTCGCCGAGCATTTTTGTGCCGATCTGGTAGATGACCTGCTGAATGCTGCCCGACTCGAACGACGCGAAGACGTCGTGGACGATCTGCCGCGCGCGGGCCACGACCGTGCCCGCGCTGAACGCCGCGTCAGGACTGACGTAGCTCCACTCGAGGTCGAGCCACATGTGCAGGGGCCGGTTGTGGAGGTCCGGCAGGGTCGTGTATTCGTCGCGTACGAATCCGCGGAAGGCGCTGCCGCCCAGGCGCAGCAGCTTGAAGCCGCGCACGCCGGATACCGCCTCGGCGATGCCTGTGCGCGTCAGCTCGAGACGCGCAGTCGCATGGTCGGGACCAGTCGGCCGAAACGCCACGCTCGTCCCCAGAGGCGCATAGGGAATCTCAGATGCCGAGATCTGCAGCCCTTCGACCTGGGCGTACTTAGCCAGGAACTTCTCTCCCAGAAACCGGCAGTATTCCTCCAAATCGTTCCCGCCAAAATTCATCGTCTCGCGCTGGATGAAGTTCTTCATCGAATCCGTGGCGACAAGGCCGCTGTTGTCGCCCTCGGTGTAGGTCTTCCAGAAGGTGTCGCCATAGACGAGCAGAAGCACGCTGGCGCCAAAGACGGGACTTCGACCTTCGCGCACGCGGCCGTCCCGGTTGAGACGATAGGCGATGACATCGCCCTTGCCGTAGTAGTTCCGTTTTGGTCCGGATGCGAATCGATTCACGTGCGCTCCACCACTTCTTCTAATCTGAACCGGGCGATGCGATAGACCTGCCGCAGCGCTTCCTTGTGTTCGACATCGCGTGCCGACGTCAGCCGCCGCTCGAGCGCATTCAGCACATCCTGCTTCGTGCCGCTCTTGACGGCATACAGAAACGGAAACCCGAACTTTTCACGGTACGCCTTGTTCAGCGCCTGAAGCCGATCCACATCGTCGCGCGCCAGGGTATTGAGGCCCACTCCAGCCTGTTCGCGCTTCGACGCCTCGGTCATGGCGACACGAGCGCCGAGATCCGGGTGGGCGCGCAAAAGATCGAGCTGCTCCGCCATCGTGGCACCCGCGACCGTCGACGTCATCGCATCGTGCAACGCATCGAGCGACGCGAACGGCCGCAGGTCCCAGGCCCGTTCGGCTACCCAAGGTGAGCCTTCGAAGACCCAGCCGACCGCCTGGAGAAAACCGGCACGATCGGTCCGGTTGAGATCGTCTATCGTCGATCGTCGATCGTCCATCGTCCATCGTCCATCGTCGTCAGCCCCTCAATCGCCAATCGTCAATCGCCATTCGAAAATACGATATCCCCTTCCACGCGCACTTCGCGCACGCTTTCGGCGCCGGCCAGCGTAAACAGCGAAGCGAGCGCCTGCGGCACGCCCTCGGCACGCCGGACGACGCCTTCGAGCACGCTGCCCCCGGGCGGATGCACGTAGACGAAGTCGGCGGCCTTCCCCGGACGAAAATCGCCGACGTCTGCCTCCATGCCCAGGGCTTCGGCCCCGGCGCGCGTCGCCATGTAGAGAAGCCGCGGCGCGTCGAGGGCGATGGGATCGGGAGCAAGCCGCTGCATCAGATAGGCGTGCAGCCCCTCTTTCAGCATTCCGAACCCCACCCCGCCGCCGACGTCGGTGCCCAGGGCACAGGTGACGCCGGCATCCACGTGCCGCTTCAGCGGAAAGACACCGCTGCCGAGCGATGCGTTGCTGCACGGGCAGTGGGCGACGGCCGTACCCAGCGCCGCAAGGCGGGTCAATTCGGATGCGGTGGGGTGAACGTTGTGAGCCATCACGGATCGGTTTCCACTGAGCCCGTAGCGTTCGTAGATGGCGAGATAGTCGGACGCCCACGGAAACAGGCGCCTCAGCTCGGCGATTTCGCTCGAGTTCTCGTTGATGTGGGTCTGGAGCCGCACATCGGGATGCTCGGCCATCAACTGCTGACAGACCTCGAGCATCGATTCGCTCGTCGAGTACGCGAAGCGCGGCGTCACTGCGTACCGGAGACGGCCGCGGCCATGATACCGCTCGATGAGCTGTCTGCTGTCCTGGTGGGCTCGCTCCGGCGTCACGTGGAGCTCCGGTCGCAACAGGCGATCGGACACCACGAGCCCGGACACGATGCGCAATCCCGAGGCATGGGCGGCCTCGAAGAGCTCCGCGGTGGCATCGGCGAAATGCGCACCGAACACGAGCGCTGTGGTGGTGCCGTGCGCGGCGAGGCCGCGCAGGAAGAGCCGCGCGGTATCCGCGGCATAGCCCGTGTCAGCCATCCTGGCTTCCTCAGGCAGGGCAACCGCGTCGAGCCAGTCGAGCAGCGTACGCCCCATCGCACCGATGATGCGCACCTGTGGAAAATGCACGTGCGCGTCGATGAATCCCGGCAGAATGAACCCGCCCCGCCAGTCCACTGTGACGGCATCAGGATGCGCGTCTCGCACGGCCGCGTAGTTGTCGCACCGGAAGATACGGCCGTCGCGAACCAGAAGGCCGCCATCCTCGAAACAGATGAGCGATTGCGGATCCCCCGTCTCGAATGAAAAAGGATTCACCGGCGTGTGGACAATCGTCGCGCGGAAGAGCTCGGCCTGAGTGCGGACCGGTGTCATCGCCCGGTCGTGTATTCGGACGCGCGCACCTGACGGACGGCAAAGAACACGCGTTCGGGAGTGGCCGGACTGTCGAAGGTAATCGCGCGCCCGTGCCCGAAGGCGGCAATCGCATCGCGGATGGCCTCGCGCACCGAAAATGCGAGCATCAACGGTGGCTCTCCCACCGCCTTGCTGCCCATCACGACGCCGGGCTGCGTGGCACGCTCCAGCAGGGCGACGTTGAAGACGTCGGGCACTTCCGACCATGACGGCAGCTTGTAGGTGGACGCGCCCGCCGTGCTCACCCGTCCACGCTCGTCCCACAGCAGTTCCTCGATGGTGAGCCATCCGACGCCCTGCAGGAAGCCGCCTTCGATCTGCCCGCGATCGACGATGGGCGAGAGCGAATCGCCCGTGTCGTGGAGAATATCGGTCCTGATCAAACGGCACTGTCCTGTGAAACCGTCGAGCTCGACCTCGGACACCGCCGCGCCGTACGCAAAGTAGTAGAACGGGTTGCCTCGCGACGTGGCTAAGTCGAAGTGGATATCGGGCGTCCGGTAAAACCCTTCCGCGAACAACGACACACGCTGCTTGTACGCGGTTTCGCAGAGCGCACCGAACTCGACACCCTTTCCCCGCGCCGACGCGTGTCCATCCTCGAACCGCACGTCGGGGGGATCGCAGTCGAGAATGGCGGCCGCCACCACCGCAAGCCTGGTCCTGATCTGCACGCACGCATCCTCAACCGCGGCGCCGTTCAGGTCGCTGCCCGACGAAGCCGCGGTCGCCGACGTGTTTGGCACTTTGTCGGTGCGCGTCGACATGACGCGAATCCGCGACACGGGCAGGCCGAAGCTCTCGGCCGCAACCTGCTGGATCTTCGTGAAAAGGCCCTGCCCCATCTCGGTGCCGCCGTGATTCACCTGTACCGTGCCGTCGCGATAGACGAGAACGACCGCACCAGCCTGGTTGAAGAACGTGGCCGTGAACGAGATGCCGAACTTCACGGGAGTGATGGCAAGGCCGCGCTTGAAGTGACGATTGTGGGCGTTCGACGTGGCAATGTCGCTTCGCCGCCTGTCGAAATCGCTCGACGCCTTCAAGGTATTCCAGATTTCTTCGATACGGCCCGCGTCGCCCACGCGTTCGCCGTAGTGCGTGTGGTCTCCCTCGCGATAGAAGTTGCGCTGCCGGACGACGTCGGCGGGAAGGTTAACGGCTTGCGCCGCCAGTGCGAGCACTTCTTCGACGACCAGCATGCCCTGCGGCCCGCCAAATCCCCGAAACGCGGTCTGCGACGTTTTATTCGTCCGGCACACGCGGCCGGTCACCTCGACAGCTGGCAACTTGTAGGTGTTGTCGACGTGGAACATCGACCGCCACATCACCGGCTCCGACAGGTCGAGGCTCCAGCCTCCGTCGGAGTAGAGCTCGATGCGAATGGCGTTGAGCCGGCCGTCGGGCTCGAAGCCGGCCGCGTATCGCGCGAGGTAGGGATGGCGCTTCCCCGTAATCGCCATGTCGAGCTCGCGAGTCAACCTGACGCGGACGGGGCGATTCGTCTTCCAGGCACCCAGTGCGGCAATGGCGGCGTACGGATTCGCCTGCACTTCCTTGCCGCCGAAGGCACCGCCCATGCGCAGGCACTCCACCGTCACCTGGTTGCGGCGCACACCGAGGACCCGCGCCACGATCTCCTGCGTCTCCGACGGATGCTGCGTCGACGAGTGCACGGCCATGCACCCCGATTCGTCCAGCCACGCGATCGCGGCCTGTGTCTCGAGATAGAAGTGTTCCTGGCCGCCGATCCTCAACTCTCCCTTGACGCGCACCGGGCTCCGCTCGAGATCCCGCGTGTCGCCATCGACGATGCGAAGCTGGTCGGTGAGAAAGCTGTTGGACTCGATGGCCTGTTCCATCGTCAGGATGGCCGGGAGCGGCGCGTACGCCGCCTCGACGCGTGCGGCACCACGACGGGCCGCCTCGAGCGATTCGGCCAGCACCCAGGCCACCGGCTGGTGGTAGAAGAGCACTTCGATTGGAAACAGCGGCTCGTCGTGGCGATTCGCACCGCTGTCGCCTTCACCCGGCACATCGGCCTGCGTAAGGGTCGTCACGACGCCGGGCTCGGTCAGCGCCGGAAGCACATCCAGCTGCGTGATATGGGCGTGCGCGTGCGGCGCGCACACCGGCCACGCATGGAGGAGGTTCGCGAATCGGCCGCAAAGGTCGTCCACATAGAGCGCTTCGCCGGTCACGTGCGCGCCGGCGCTTTCGTGCGGCATCGGCCGTCCCGCCACCTTCACAGCGCGTGCTCCCACTGGTATTTCTCGACCAGACTCTTCGACACTTCGAGCCGATATTCCCTGGAACCGCGGTGGTCGCTCATCGGCTGCAGCGTACGATCGAGAATGCTCTGCACCCGCTCGACGGCCGCATCGTTCCAGACCTGACCGGCGATGGCTGCTTCCGCCTCGGCGATCCTGACGGGCGTTGCGGCGACACCGCCGAATGCAAACCGCGACCGCCGCACTTTCCCCTGGCCATCAACGTCGAGGGACATGGCCGCCGCCACCGTGCTGATATCGTCGAGCCTGCGCTTGGCGACCTTGTAGAAGCGCACGAACTGCGGCAGCGGTTTCGGAATGTCGATGGCCGTGATGATCTCACCCGCCGCCATCGCGGTTTTCCGGTACGCGGTGAAGAATGAGGACAGCGGAATCGTCCGGCGGCCATCAGCGCCGGCGAGATGCACCACGGCGTCGAGCGCCATCAGCAGCGGCGCCGCATCGCCGATGGGAGAAGCCGTCGCGAGATTGCCGCCGAGCGTCGCGCGGTTGCGAATCAGCGGCGACGCGAAGAGCGTGAGCCACTCGTGAAACACGCCCGGCGCATCGGACCAGCGGCGGCCTATTTCATTGAGCGGCAGCGCCGATCCGATTCTCACGCGCTGGTCGTCACTGGAAAACTCGCACAGCTCGTCGATGGCCTCAAGGCTGATGACGAGCGGCCAGCGGCGCGAGAAAAGATTCGCTTCCACCGCGAGATCGGTCGCACCGGCCACGAGCATGGCGTCGGGAGACGTGCGAAGCAGCGACACGCACGCGTCCACACTGGTCGGCCGCATGAAACCAGCGGTCGAAAGCTCGTCGAGTGGCGGGGCCGGGCGGCTCAAGCGCTCGCGAAAGGTGTCATCCGGCGCCGGACCCAGCGCGTGGGCGGCGTCGCGAATAGGACGATACCCCGTGCACCGGCACAAATTCCCGGCGAGCGCCATCGTGTCGCACGGTCCGGTTCGATCGCGCCGGTACTGTTCCGCGAAAAGGCTGACGACAAACCCGGGGGTGCAGTACCCGCATTGCGATCCGCCGGCAGCGGCCATCTCGCGCTGGGCATCGTGGAGCTCTCCTCCGGCGGCCAGCGATTCGACCGTGTAGATTTCCCGGCCCGCCGCCATCGGCAGGAACATCAGGCAGCTGTTGGCAACGCGATACGCCGATCCCGCGCCGTCCGGTTCCACCAGTGCGACGGCGCATGCTCCGCATTCACCCTCGGCACATCCTTCTTTCGATCCCGTGAGCCCGCGCGAGCGGATGAAGTCGAGGAGCGTCATCTGCGGGGCAGGATGGTCGACGCGCACGCGCGTACCGTTCAGGAGGAACTCGATGCCGGCCACTGGCACTAGCATACGCCCGGACTTGAATTTTAGAGGGTTCGCGCGCGAAGGTGTGCGATCTAACGCTCGGCGAGCTCTTTCGATGTGTGGACTGCCTGCCCGTCGACCATCTTGTAGTCGTAGGTCATCAGGAATGTCGATATTCCGTAAATGCGCACGTCGGCCGTCGACTCGATCGCGACCGGCATCACGGTGCCGCCCACCGGGGCGTAGCTGCTCGCCACGTCGACCCACCGGATCCAGAACGACGGCGATTTCGCGAGCCGCCCTTCCACGCGAACGAGGTCTCCTGATTTCACGGTGAGCAACGCCGACCCGAGCACGAGGCGTGGGTCTCGACGCCGCGGCGTCAGCCGCAACCGGAGCATGTCGGTGCTGTCGTGGCCACCCAGATCGAATGAGTAGTTGGAGCGCGACAGGTTGCCTTTGTGCCACTCGCCGGCGGCGCTGTTCTCTTTTTCGACGTCCAGGACGCGCTTCAACACGCGTCGCGCGATACGCTCAGATCCGCCCTGCGCGACGATCGCATATCTGAACCCTGCGACCGGATCGTATTCGGTGGTCGCTTCCAGCCACGCCGATTCCTTCAGCCTCGCGCTCGACGCTTCGAGCCTGCGCCGCGCGTGGTAGGCCACCGGGGGCTTCTCGATCTCGGACAGGAAACGCTCGACCGCTTCGTGATCGGACACCGGCGCAGGCAGCGCCGGGCCAGGCGCACCGGCGAGCCCCTGCGCGGACAGGCCGATCAGAAATGTAAATACGCCGTAAACAGCCGTAACCCGGTTCATGCCGCCGATTACACAGCAACTAATGTGCCTTTTCCGGCGGACCGCAGGCCGCCGGTACGGTTGAACGCAAACGGAAAAATCCGTTACTGGAAGACTAAACGTTGTATCAGGACCCGACGAACTGTGTGGGCTAATGCAGGCGCCCAATCGGGCCAAGGTCGAGATTCAGATCCTTCGGATCGAGCTTGAACCGCTTGGCGATCAGGACAATCGTCTGCTCGAGCTTCATCAGCGCCTTCCCCACGTTCTCGAGCTCATCGGGCGTCAGGGTTTTTTCCTCGAGCCGCCGGATAGCCTGCCGTTCCATCAGCTTGCGGATGAACTCGATGAGGCTGAGCACCAGCTGCACGACCGAGCGCTGCACGTCTTCGGGATCGGGATTCCAACGCATGGGCTGGGTGCGAGGGGTGCGTTTGGTGCGGGGGGTGCGTTGGGTGCGGGAGGTGCGACGGGGGCGGGAGGTGCGAGGGGTGCGAGGGGTGCGTCGGGGGCGCGGGCGACGACGGGCGCGAAAAATTTTCCGGGGTGTCTTTTTTTTCACGCGCCCTGACGCTTGGCTTTGACGGCCGCTCCGGCCGGCGCGCCGATGACTTTCTTGATCTCTTTGATGAGGTCGTGCGGCAGGCAAGGCTTGGTGATGACGACATCGCATCCGGCGCTTTTCGCGCTTTCCGAATGGCCCGCCATGGCATGACCGGTCAGCGCCACGACGGGGATGCCCTTGGTCGACGCGTCGGCCTTGAGGCGGCGTGTGGCTTCCCAACCATCGACGACGGGCATCGACAAGTCCATCAGAATGAGATCGGGCTTCAGGCGCTTGGCCTTGTCGATCGCCTCGACGCCGTTCTGCGCCTCGGCCACTCTGAACCCGCAGAACTTGAGATACTCGCCGTACATCTCGCGGGCGTCGGCAAAATCGTCGACGACCAGCACGAGCGGCTCGTTCTTGTTTTTTGTCACCATCACATCGCTTTCTTCGTCTTCACCCTTCGTGCCTTCGTGGTTGTGTCTTCGTGCCCTTCGTGTCTTCGTGCCTTCGTGGTTTCGTGGTTCAGTTTTTCAACGACGTCGGGAGGGTCAGCGTAAACGTCGACCCGTGATCCAGCCGGCTCTCCACTTTCAACGACCCTCTCAGCATCGTCGTCAGTCGCCGGCAGATCGACAAACCAAGACCCGTGCCACCATACGCGCGTCTCGGCGTGCTGTCGACCTGGCGGAAGTCTTCGAAGATCTTCACGTGATCGTCCTTGGGGATGCCGATGCCCGTGTCGATGACCGCCACCGTCACTGTCTGCTTGCCGGCCATCCGCGCCTTGATGGTAATGCTCCCCTTCTGGGTGAACTTGAGGGCGTTGCTCAGCAGGTTCACGAGGATCTGCTTCACCTTCTGACGATCGGTGCGCAGCGTCGACAGGTCCGCCGGCAGCTTGCACACGACCTGCAATCCCGACTTCGCGATAATCGGCTCGAGCTCGGTCGTGACTTCCCGCACCAGCTCGGGCAGGTTGAAGGCGACGACCTGGATGGGCATGCGGCCGGCTTCGATGCGGGTGATGTCGAGAATCTCGTTGATGAGCGTCAGCAGATGGCGCGCGTTCGCATCGATGCGCGAGAGATTCCGCCGCTGAGGCGCGCTCAGCTCGCCCGACACGCCCTGGAGCGTCATCGCCGCGTATCCAAGGATGGCGTTGAGCGGCGTGCGCAATTCGTGCGACACGTTGGCGAGGAACTGCGATTTGGCCGCCGATGCCTGCTCGAGCTCGAGCGCCTGGCGCCGCAGCAGCTCGTTCTGGTTGGCCAGCTCTCCCGTGGCCTCGCGGACCTTTCCTTCGAGCTCTTCCGACGCGAGCTTCAGCTGCTCGTACAGCTGATTGCGCTCGATCGCCTCCGTGCGGTCGTGCAGGATGGTGACGATGGCCGTCAACTCGCCGACCTCCGAGAGCATTTTGGCCGCGAGCCCCTCGACGGGGACGAGCTTGTTCGTGTTGGGATCGATGAGTAAAATCTCGCCGCGCCGCGTGGTCTCCCAGCCGGTCGACAACAGGCCGGAGACAAACGACGTGAAGTGCGCGTCGTTGGCGCGGACGATCCGCTGCGCCTCCTCTCCCGATCCGGGCACCACGGTGAACAGGCGCTCGGCTGGATTGTTCATCAGCGAGATTTCGCCCTCCTGGTCGGTCACGATAATCGGATCGGCCACCGAATCGATGAGCAGGTTCAAGCGATCGCGCTCGCCGCGCACCTCGGCCTCCGCCGCGCGCAGCTTGGCGTAGTTTTCGTCGATCTGCCTCGTCGCCATCCGCAGGTCGGTGATGTTGCGCAAAATCGACACGACTCCCGTGCCCTCGCGCGGATCGCTGACGACTGTGCTGAGCAGCTCGAAGAGCAGGTCCGATCCTTCAGTCGGGTCGACCAGCAGCAGCTCGCGGCGGCCGGCTTCGCCCTCACCGAGCGCCGTGCGCGACAACGCCGCCGAGAAGAACATGTTGTTCAGCTGCACCGCGCGCCGCCGTCCCTCGCTGACATCATCGGGTGCCGCGAACAGCATCTCGGCCCGCGCGTTCGCGATGATCAGCTGACCTTCCATGTTGGTGAAGAGGATGGGATCGGTTGCCGCGTTGATGATGTTGAAGAGCAGCGCGTGCTCCCGCCGCAGCCGGGGATCTTCGTCCCCGAACGCGACGGTCGGCGCGCCCACGCGCTGCAGGGTTCGCCCGAGCGCATCGGCGACCCACTTGACGCCGGCAGGCGGCATGTCGATCGCTGGACTGATGAGCACCAGCCCAAGGGCGGGATCGTCCACGGATCCGCCGCTCACCTTGACCGACGTAAACGGGCTCTCGCCGAGGAACCCGATTCGCGCGTCACGCGTGCTGTGAAACGAGACGGCCGATCCGTTGGTCAGCGCGCTGATCAAGGGGTGCCTGGTGTCGTCGAGCGGGAGGGACAGCCGCCCGATCTGGCGGGGCGTGACGCCCGCGCCCGCGATGCCGTTCAGGGTGCCGCGTATGTGGTCGGGGGCCGCAAACACCGTGCGCTCGGCGCCCGAGTGGGCGAGGAGCCACTCAACGGTGCTCTGCGCGGCCGCCGCCGCGGTCGAACACCGGTGCAGTTCTTCGAGCAGGGCCAGCTTCGCTTCCGCCGACACCGCCGATCGCGCCGCGATTTCTGCTGACGCCCGGGCCATGGTTGTCTATGTGTCGCTCGCCGTAGCCAGGCGAAGGCGGGACACTCGCATGTTCATCACTCACGCACGCGGACCACGGCGCCGCCTCGACCCGCTACGCGTACCACCCGCCGGAATGCCCTGGAGCTCGGCGCGCAGCGCCTGATTTTCCGCGACCAGATCGTCGTACGGCCGCGACTCGAGCGCCGGCCGCGCGACCGGCACCGACTGACCGACCGCTTCGGAATACTTCAAGTACGTATCGATCGAGGCCACCACCACACGCGCTTCAACCGTGATGAGGTCGATACCGACGAGCGAGACGCGCACCCAGGCATCGATGACGATACCCTTGTCGAGCACTCGATCGAGAACGTCAATAAGACTCGAGCCGCCTGCGGCGCGTTCTACGGCCATTCACTGCCTCCTCGGCAACCTGCCACTACGTTCACCGCCGATCGAGCCGCTTGGCGCGCAGTCGAGGAGCGCGCTGCGCCGTACCTGGCGCCGCTTCCAGTTGCCGCTCGAGTCGTCGAATTTTTTCCTTGAGCTGCTCGTTTTCCACCGCCAGCTCGTCGCTCCCCAGCGAGAGATGACGATCGTGACGCCACCAGTCCAGCCCGATCTGTTCGGCCTTGTCGATCGAACAGACCATCAGGCGGATGCGGATGGTCAGCAGCTCGACTTCGGCGATGGAAATCTTGATGTCGCCGGCGATCACCAGCCCCTTGTCGAGTACGCGATCGAGTACATCGACGAGGCCGCTCGCCCGGGCGTGACCAACTTGGATCGATTCGTTAGGCATAGAGAGCGTCAGTTGAGGTGCGCCAGTATATCGCGCCAAAGCACATCCGCATCCCCCGTTTCCCCCTCAACACCAGCCGAAACCCGGTCTCGAATCGAATCTCCGTCCCCGTCCACGATACAAAGCGCCCGAATACCGCGGTGCGGGCAAGACTCGGGCACCGGCCGCGCCGTCGCGGTGCTGTCTGCCCGCGGGGCGCCGATGTCGCGATCGTGTACCTGCCTGTCGAGGAACCGGACGCACAGACGACGAAAGCGGCGTGGAAGCCGTAGGGCCGCCGCGCGCTGCTCGTTCCGGAGACGTCCAGGAGTCGGGATTCTGTGTCGAAGCCGTGGGCCGCACGCTCGACGGCCGATGAAAAGGCCGGCGCAACCAGAAGAGATTGCGCCGGCCTTCGTGTTCTTCGCCTCGAACGCCGACTCCAGCTACATCACCGGCGAGGTCCTCACGCTGCTGGGTGGTGAAACGACAGCGGCGTGACTGTATCTAGCTCCCCGACTCCGCCCCTCCCGGCGCCGCCGGAGGCGGCGGA
Source organism: Vicinamibacterales bacterium (assembly GCA_963821395.1). Classification (GTDB taxonomy): domain Bacteria; phylum Acidobacteriota; class Vicinamibacteria; order Vicinamibacterales; family JAMQPK01; genus JAMQPK01. The sequence goes on from CAWGDY010000006.1 coordinate 33,086, forward strand.
GCGGGCGCGGGGGCCGGGGCCGGCGGAGCCGCCTGAGCGGTCTTCGGCGTGCGCTCCTGTGTTTCGATCAGGTTGTACTTCTTCAGCTTGTTGTACAGCGTCGGCCGATACACGCCAAGGATGCTCGCGGCCTTGCGCTTGTTGCCGCGCGTGCGTTCCAGAGTCTGAAGGATGGCGAGCTTCTCGATTTCCTCCAGCGTGTGATGCGGCGGAATGACGAACCCCGTCTGACTCGGCAGCCGTTCGGCGTCGCGAATGGTCGGCGGCAGATCGTCGAGGGTAATGTCGTTGCCTTCGGCCACGATGACCGCGCGCTCGACGACGTGCTCGAGCTCGCGCACGTTGCCCGGCCAACGGTATCGCAGCAGCGCTTTCGCGGCCTCCGGCTTGATCGAACGGATGTTGCGCTGATGCTGGCCCGAGAAGCGATCGAGGAAGTGTTCACCGAGCAACATGATGTCTTCGGTACGGTCGCGCAGCGGCGGAATCGACAGCGTGACGGTGTTGATGCGGAAGTACAGGTCCTCGCGCAGCTTCCCTTCACCGAGCGCCGCATCCAGGTTGATGTTGGTCGCGCAGATCAGCCGGAAGTTCGGCTGAATGACGCGGCTGCCGCCCACCGGACGGAACTCGCGGTCCTGCAGGACACGAAGCAGCTTCACCTGCAGGCTGGCCGGCATCTCGCCGATTTCGTCCAGGAGCAGCGAGCCGCCATCGGCCAGCTCCATCAGACCGGTCTTGTCCGACACCGCGCCCGTGAACGCACCACGCTTGTGCCCGAACAGCTCCGATTCGATCAACTCGCTCGGCAGCGCCGCGCAGTTGATCTTGATGAACGGGCCCTTCTTGCGCTTGCTGTGCTCGTGGATGGCGCTGGCCACCAGCTCTTTGCCGGTTCCGTTCTCGCCATGAATCAGCACGCTCGCGTCGGTCGGCGCGACGGACTTGATGAGATGAAACAGCTGCCGCATCTTGTCGCTGCGCGCGACGATGTTGGCGAAGCTGGTATGGTCACGGAGCTCTTCCTTCAGCCGCTTGTTTTCGGCCGACATCTCAAGCTTCTCGGTGGCCTTGTCGAGCATCACGAGCAGGACGTCGGCATCCACCGGCTTCTCGATGAAGCTGAAGGCACCGGCCTTCATGGCCTCGACGGCCTTGGGAACGCTCCCATAGCCGGTCACCATGATGACCTGCGTCTCGGGACTCGCTTCCTTGAAGTCCCTCAGCAGGTCGATGCCGTCCGCGTCGGGCAGCATCAGGTCCATGAGGACCACCTCGGGCCTCCAGGAGCGGAGAATTTCACGAGCCTGGGCCGCGTCGCCCGCCGTTCTCGCCAGATCTCCTCGTGGTTCCACGAGCAACTTAAGGAAATCAGCGGTATCCCGGTCGTCATCGATGATTAGCACGCGGGTCGCCATTTGTTCACTCTCCAGATTCAGTATGTATTGTTTAACTACAAAGTGTATTTAATCAATACCACTTTTGGCTTGTTGTAGACTCGATGGAGGCCAAAATGCACGTGTTGTGCCTGAATGGTGGCGAGAGCCGAAAAAGGGCTGGGGAGCCGGGCGAACCTCACCGACGTCCGGCCGTGCCGGAAAGAACAACCCGGTCCGGCAGACCACCTTCGCCAAAGCTACGGTGGTCCGCCGTAACTTTCAGCGAAGGCGGAAGCCGGACACTACGGCGGCGTCACGAACGCGTCAGGCTCCGCCGGTCGTTCGCGAACCAGAGCTGAAATCCGCCACGCCGGAGCGCGCGCTCGTGCCGAAGTCCGACGCGCCATTGCCGCCCTGCCCTGATGCGGCCTGGCGAGCGCTGTCGAATGCCTCGCGGCCCCGGTCCACGGCCTCGCGCCCCTTGGTCACCATGTTGTTGACCTGCTCGCTGGCCTGCCCGTAAGTCTCGTACGCCTTGCGGCGGAGATCGCCGGTCGAGTCGTAGAGCTTCTGGCGGAACTCGGAGCCAACTTTCGGCGCGAACATCAGTCCGATGGCGGCGCCAAGGGCGGTGCCGCACAGCAGCCCGATGAGAAAACCGCTACCGCGTGATTCTTCCTCGTAGTGTGGTTCGTACATTGCCGATTCTCCTTTGGATGACGAATTGGTCTCACGTGACTACTTCAAGTCATGTGCCAGACGTGCCTGTGACCGCTATCGCACTATGTGTAACGCAGAACGGACAAATTCCGGACACGCGACCACGCCTCTCTCTATGGTGCCGCAATTTCGGGCTCTGTGCCGCAATTTCTGGCCGGCGCAAACCTCCCTTGAGGACCGGACTTTGCTACATAAGTTCACAGTGCTGATGCGGTCTCCATTGCCTGTCGCGCTCGTGCTCGCCGCGTGTGCGGGTTGTCACGCTGAGACGAAGGCGCCTGCGCCGGTTTCACCTCAGACCGCCGTCGCGCCGGTCGAATCCCGGCACGACACGGTTGCCGCCGTGGCGGCTCCCGAAACTGATGCCGATCGCGGCATCCGTCAGGACCTCGACCTGGCCATTCGCCGCGACCCCCGCTTGAAGGATCGCCAGATCCGCATTCTCGTCACCAACGGCGACATCAGCGTCTCGGGGGTCGTGAAAGACGAACAGGAACGCAAACGCATCAACGAGCTGGCGATGAGCATCACCGGCGTCAAAAGCATCGCGAACGCGTTGCGAATCACGGAGTAGGGGGAAACACGTGGAGCGTAAGACACAGAACTTAGACCAATCGGCCATCGTCGATCGGCCATCGTCGGGTGAGAAAAGCGATCTCAGGGAAGCAGGCGAGAACATTCGGAAAGCGCGGGGAGACGATGAAATACAGACGCCGGTCGATGCGAAGAGGACCGGCAACAGGCCACGGTTCGATCGTGACCGTTAAATTACAACATAGGAGAGTCATCATGAAATTTCGATATGCAATCGCGGCGGTTCTGGCGGTGTTCGTGCTCGTGCCGGCTGCGCCGGCCCGTGCGGACATTGTGCTGACGCCATATGTGGGGTCACTTTTCGGCGGCGACTTCGAGAACCAGCCCGGTAATCGGGTGTCCTACGGCGCGACGGCCGCGTTCATGGGCGGCGGCATCTTCGGGGCGGAGCTCGGATTCAACTTCACGCCGGAGTTCGTCCAGGACACGGCGACCACTCCCGACGTCTCACAAGCCAGCCTGATGGGTAACCTCATCGTTGGCGTTCCCATCGGCGGTCACGGTGGCCAGGTGCGGCCGTACGTCACGGGCGGAATGGGACTGATGCGGGTCTCGCACAATCAGTCAGAGCTGTTCGACCGGTTCAGCTCGAACGACTTCGCCATCAACTTCGGCGGCGGCGTCATGGCGTTCTTCAGCGAGCACGTCGGCCTCCGCGGCGACGTCCGCTACTTCCGCGCGCTCACTGACGACGAACCCGGTCTCGGCGTCGACTTCAAGCTCGGCGATATGGATTTCTGGAAGTGGGACGTGGGCGCCGCGTTCCGGTTCTAGGTTCTACACAAGAGAATAAGAGATTAGGAGATAAAGGTTTTCTTTCTCCTAATCTCCTCAGCTCTTGTTCGTTTCAGGCCGCACTTTTTTCTATCACGGACGAACGCGCGCATCGCTCCCCGGCGCGCGTTCGTATCGGGCTCACCCAACCACTTCTCGCATCAAGAGTACAAGAGACAAGGAGATTAAGAGTTTCTATATCGTATGCCGCAGAAATCGAATCCGACTGAAACCACCGACGAGCGCGCCGCGTCCGTGCCGCAGGAAAACGAGGACGAGCTCGACACGGCTGATGACGAAGAAGAAGAATTCGAAGACGAAGAAAACGCCGACGAAGAAGACGTGGACGAAGACGAAGAAGTAGCCGAAGAATAAGTGGGTGGGCTAGGTGCGTTGGGTGCGCTAGGTGCGTTGGGTGCGGCGAGGATGACCCGCCGCACCGTTGCATTGGCGTTTACTAGTGACGCGGTCCGCCGGACCAGTCACGGTCGCGCGGCTGACCGAATGGCACGGCGTCGGACATCGCGGCGAACGAGCGGCGTCCCTCGTCGATGGCTTCCCGTGCCTTGCCGGCGGCGCTGCGCAGCCGCTGCAAGTCGCGGATCACTCCGTCGAGCCACGGCTCGGCGTTGTCGAGAAGCCGGTGGCCCTTCGACGTGAGAAACAGGAACGCGAAACCGGCACCAATGGCCGCGCCCGCAAGCACTTTGCCCAGCTGACGTTGACTGTCCACGGAAATCTCCTTGCGGCGCTAGACGACACGCCGGCCCTGAATCAACTGCACGAGCAGCGCGACGATCGCCAGCACGAGCAGCACGTGAATGAAGCCGCCCAGTGTGTACGAGCTGACCACGCCGAGCATCCACAATACAACTAGCACGAGAAAGATGGTCCAAAGCATCGCATCCTCCAGAAAATAGTCACTGATAAGAAAGCACGCCGTGTGCCAGTGACGATGTGACGCGGCGCGAAACGATGTGCGTCAACGTGTCCCGTCTCCGCATCCTGCGTATGAAACCGCTACAGTCGCGGCGCAATGCTGTCGTCTTTGGTCACGGTGAGCGGCGCTTTCGGTTCGGTAACAGGCGGATCCTGGACCGGTACTGGTGGCGGCTCATCGGTTGGCGTAGCAGGGGCTTCGTCGGCCGGCTCGCGATCGCGAGGATCCGACTCGGGCCGTTGAGGTGTGTTGATGTGTGCAGTCATGCGAGACGCGGCTGCACGATCGATACCGCTCAGCGCCGCGCGCGCCGGCGTTTTTTTCTGCGCGGTCCCCTCGAATGCGCTCGGGACAAGCCCGCCGGGACGGGCTTGAACACGGGATCCCTGGTCACTTTGTCGAGCGCGGAGAGGAGCACGGAGAGCTTCGCGTAAATCAAGTCGACGTTCGCCACGCCGAGGATCAGATCGCCGTTGAGCACGGCCCCTTTGTTCAGCACCCTGTCGACGACATCGAGCAGCGACGATTGCGGCTCGACCTCGTCAGACGCCGAGATCCTCGGGAACAGCCAGTCGGAAGACGCCGCTCGTTTCCGTGGCGCCATCTATCTGCTGACGAAGTGATACGGCGGCCAGGGCCCGCTCAGCTCGAGGCGATGTCCGCCTTTCGCGAGCGACGCCGCCGTTTTTGCGACGAGCGTCTTCCACGCGGCGCGCCGCCCGGCCTTCACGAGAAACGACGCACCGGCCACGTACGGGCGTCCCGCACCAGGCGGTGGAAATGCTTCCTTCCGTGTTTTGACGGCGGCCTTCCCGAGCGACGCCAGCGCGCCGTTGACGGCTCGCACGATCGTGCGCGGCGGTGCCGCGGCCTGCTCGTGCAGACGCTTCTTCACCTGCAGGTAATCGCGGCCGCTCTCGAGCGTCCGCGCCGATTCGGCTTCGCGCTCGCCGGCGACGACGCGTACGCCCCATTCTTCGCGGCCGCGGAGACGCGCGAACATCCGCTGGAGCGCCGCGCGGCGCCGGCCAAGCTGCCGGCTGGCCGCCTCGTCGCTCGAAAACAGCGTGAACAGTTTGAGGGGAATCACCGGCGCGCTCCGGAAGAAGAACTCGACGACCGAGGCATGGGCCAGCGCGTGCCGCGAGATCGACTCGACGTCCTCCAAATCCTTCTGCAGTGCGTCGCTGGAAAAGCGGTCGAGCGGCGCATCGGCCACGACGGCATACGTGCCGCGATCGAAGGACAGGAGACGCGGGGCGCCGGCGCCGGGAACGCTGTCGGGCACGCCGCGCAGAGAGGGCGCGCGGCTGGACTGGACGAGACAGTAAACGTAGGTGGCGGTGGCGATCGACGATCGACGATGCGCCATTACGACGCGTCGTCGTCGACGGTTATCTCAACTCCCGCCACGCGATGCTCGTCATCGACGACCGCCTGCTGGTTGTCGGCGCGCGCCTTGATCTCGCGAATCCGTTCGAAGACGTCCTTCTCGATCGCCGCGAACTCTTCGTCGGTCATCTCGCCGGCTTCGAGCTTCATCTGCGCCTCGAGCAGCCGCTCGCGCTGGCGCTCGGGATCGTTCAGCTCCTGGTCCGCGATGGTCGCGACCTTGTCGAGCACGAACGAGATGCCGTTGACGAGCAGGCTGTCGAGAAGAAACATCAGACGCGTTCCAGCTTCAACCGGATGTTGACGAAGTTGTACGGCGGCCACGGGCCCGTGTACTTGAACGTGAGCTTCTCGTGCTCCGCGGCTATCGACTTCACGCGCGTGTCGAACGCCGCCTCCTGGTCCCGCGACACCAGGAACGCCGCGTTCATGATCATTTTATCGCCAATCGGCTTGTTGATGCGCGAGGCGACCGCGACATCCCTGAGGCGATCGAGAATCTCGCTGCCGTACCGCTCCGAGCGCGACTGCAGCGCCGCGTCGATGGCCCGGCCGTACTGCATGCGCGCGAAATAGGTGGAGCCCTTCTGCAGCGCAATCTCGTTCTTGAGCCGGTGGATGCCCTCGTCTTCGTCCTCGATGTCCTTCACGATCGAGTCGCGGTCCCACAGCACCTTGAGGCCGAACTCCATCTTGTCGCGCATTTTCGACAGCACGTCGCCGAACGCGTCGTAGGCCGAGCGCAGCAACTGCACGATGTCGTCCCGGGTCTTGAAGATCGTGCCGAACGACATCGGAATGACGGTGTGATCGCGCATGACGATCTCGTTCACGCGCTCGTGGGCGAGCACGTTCTCGCGCGTCGAGTCGAGAACGCCAAGCGGCACGTCAGACACGACGGCCGCGAGGTCGCGATAGTGCACGGTATGGATTTCCGAGCCGTTGTCGCCGATGCCTGCCGCGCCGAACTTCAGCGAATCGGCGGACTGAATCACGCAATATACGTACTTTCCCCGAAGGCTCTCGGCCACCGCGACCTGCGACTCGTCGGTGGCGCGCCGCGACGCGGTTTTCTCGCGCGGCGCTTTGGTGGCGGTTTTCGCCGCGGCGGGCACGACGCGCTTGATTGCGCGGCGTACTTTCGGTTTGGTGGTCTTTTTCGCCATGGATCGCTACACCCCCGGTCGCCGCCGACGCGCCACGGTCTGTCGTGACCCGGCTGCACTGCTCAGCTCCGCCCTCAATGCCTGGTTCTCGGCGGCAAGCTCGTCGTAGGGCCGCGACTCCAGTGCCGGGCGCGCCACGGGCACCGACTGGCCGACCGCCTCTGAGTATTTCAGGTATGTATCGATCGATGCCACGACCACTCGTGCCTCGACAGTGATGAGATCGATACCCACGAGCGACACGCGAACCCATGCGTCGATCACGATACCTTTGTCGAGAACCCGATCGAGAACGTCGATAAGACTTGAGCCGCCAGCAGCTCGTTCGACCGCCATGAAATCTGCCTCCTAATGATGCGGTTCGGCAGTATACGCCAGATAAGACGTGCCTTTATGGCGTATCGGACGAGCGTAACCGGCGGGGTATCGGGAGGCGGGAAGTGTACAAAACGAATACGCGCGTCAGTGAACCGACAGCGTCTCGCCCCTGAGCCGCTCGACCGTCGCCACGAGCACTGCCGGGTCCACCGGCTTGGCCAGGTGGAACTGGAAGCCCGCCGCGAGGACGCGATCGCGATCCTCTTCGGTCGTGTACGCCGTCAGCGCCGCCGCCGGCAGGCGCGCGATTTTGTCGACTTCCGAACTGCGCACGTGACGAATCAGGTCGTAGCCATCTTCGATCGGCATCCCGAGGTCGGCCACCATCACGTCCACCTGCTCGCGGCGGAGCGCCACGAGCGCGGTCGAGACCGACGTGGCCACGATGACCGACGCTCCGTAATGGCGCAGAATGGCAGCCACCACTTCGCGCGCGTCGGGATCGTCGTCCACGATCAGCACCCGCGTGCCGGCGAGGCGCGAACGCAGTTCGGCCCGCGAGCTCTCCTTCACTTCGCGGGCTTTGTCGACCCGCACGGCGCGCGGTGCGGCCTGCAGCGGCAGCACGACGCGGAACGTCACGCCGGTCTCGCCATCGGTTTCGGCTTTGATCGTGCCGCCATGCAAATCGATGATGTCGCGAATCAACCCCAGGCCGCGTCCGTACTTCGCTCGCGCGGAATGCTTGCCGGGATCCTTCGGCCGCTGTCGGCTGAAGAGGTACGGCAACGCTTCGGGATCGACGCCCACGCCCGAATCGTGCACGGTGAGCTCGGCCATGCCGTTCCCCGCGGGTTTCAGCCCGACCTCGACGGTGCCTTGTTCGGGGGCAAAGTGAATCGCGCTGTTGAAGAGACCGATCAACGCCTGCCTCAGCCGTGCGCCATCGGCGAGAAGCGGCGCGGGCAGCGCTTCGAGCTGGAAATCGAACGAGACCGGCTTCGTGCTGCCCTCTTTGGCGGCATACGCCGCGGTGTTCACCAGCTCCTTCGCATCGACCGGAGCGAGCTTGAGCTGAAGGTTGCCCGACAACAGCCTCCACGTATCGACGACTTCGTTGACGAGCTCGAGTTGCTGCTTCGCCTGGCGGATGATGGTTTCGCCCGCACGGACGTTGCCCGACTCGTTCAACGCCTTTCGCTTGATGAGCTCGGCCCAGCCGATGATGCTGTTGAGCGATCCGCGTAGATCGTGCGCGACGACGCTGAGGTAGTCGTCTGAAAAGCCGTCGACCTCGGACGCAGGCCGCTTCGGGGGATCCTGCTTGCGCTCCGACGGTCCGATGGATTGCCCGTTCGCTTTGGTGCGGCCCGGCATTGGTCTGGTGTCTGGTCCCTTCATGCTAACTATTCCCACCCCCGGTCGTCATTAATTCTTCTGCGGTTGAACACTCCACAGCATCGCCACATCTTTCGAGGAAGGCGAGAGGAGGCGTCACGGAGACGCCTCCCATCTTTTGTGGTTGCTCCCGCAATGGGGAGCGATACTGAGGATCCGGAAAGGAATCCGGTCGCGCGTACAGGTGCAACGCGCGTACCTGCACAAAATGGTCGATTTTCAGGAGTTTCGAAAAAGGGAGTGCAGTAAAAGCTTACATAGCGCCGTACGACCTGTCGGCGTCGGTCTTCCGGCCGTTTCTCATGACGACCGCCGCGGCCGACTTCAAGCCCTGCAGCACGCCGATGATCGGCCAGGTCCTGGCCTTCATCGCCCACGCTACCGCACTGCCCGTACCGGCCATCTGCTTGAAGACCTCCGACACGGTGTCCTGTGCGTGCTTGACTCTGTCGGTGATCCGCTCGACTTCGTCCAGCACGCTATCCGCGCGGGCGTGCAGCGGCGCGATGTGCACGCGCTCGACGGTGTCGATGGTCGTCATCACCTTCGTGTACAAGCGATAGGCAAAGACACCCGCGACACACACCATCAGAAATTCGACCAGGCTCACGACGGCCAGGATGGCGAGCCAGGTATTCGTCGTCGTCAAATCAGCCATGGCGACCCACCAGAGCCCTTCTACGAGGCCAACCGTGCGTTGGTCGGCAGCGGCCGCAATGTACGGCGGCGCTCGGGACGCGCCTGTGGATTGTTTGCCTGACGGCGCGCTGTCATCGACCGGCCGACTTCCCAGCCTTCGGTCTCATAGCCGCACAGCGAGCACTGCAACGACAGCTTGTTGGGCTCGAAGTGCAGCATGATGACATGCCCGTGCATGCCGCACCAGAATCGGGCAATCTGGCGCGAAATCGACGAAACGCCGCGGGCCACGAGGCTGGTCCCGGTGTGGTCGTCGTGCTGCTTGTTGTTGATACCAAAAACGTTATCGATAACCATGACTCGCTCCCGCGTCTAGTAAAGCAAGGGCCGCGCCGTCGTGCTTCGCTTCGAAACGGCGCGGAAATCCCGGATTACACGCTTGTGCGACGCCGGACTGACCACCGCAGGCTTCACCTGTCGGGAAAGCCGACAGACGCTCCCGCGTGCTGAGCTCATAGTAGCGGTCCATGGTCCATAGTACAAGACCTAGCGCGACCGTTCAGTAGCTGATAGTGTAAATAAGATCGACACCGGTTGTATCAAGACGCTGTAGCCGATGTGAACGCTGTGATCCCTGCGTAACAGTACTTACAAGGCGAAGCAGGTCGTTCAGCCGGTATTCAAACGATAGCAGGCTGAAGTCCTCGGAGCCAAATTCCTGCCGGAAGGAGACAAACAGGCGCGAGCCGATTTGCTGTCCCACCGCGATCGACGGACGGCCGCTCTCTTCGCCTGTCGGGCGAATCTCGAAAATATCGAGGTTGAGCGCGTCGGCAATCGAATTGGCCAGCGGCGAGGCCAGATATCCCACCGCCAGCCCGCCCGCGCGCTCGGCCAGATTCAGCCGTTCTCCCTGACCGAGCTGATTGATGGGCTGATTGAACACGATGAGCGACAGCACGTCCGCTTCGTCGAGCGGAGGCTGGCTCGACAGGCGCACCTGCGGCTGACGCGCGGTTCCTCTGATGTTCACGATCGCCGTGACGCCCGAAATGACGCGCTGCGCGTCGACCTGCAGAGCGGGATCGATCGGCCTGATGCCCTGGAAGCGAATCTGGCTGTCGCGCAGGACTTCGAACCGGCGTCCCTGAAAATCGTAGAAGCCGCGCACGACCGTCACCGTGCCCACCAGATCGGGCTCGCCTCCCGGCGCTTTGCGAATCTGCAGATCCCCACCCACGGTGATGTTCATGTCGCCCATGCCGATGCGCGAAAAACTGGCGTGCATGTCGCGGCCGCGCAGCACGAGGTCGTCGGGCAGGCTGAGGCGCACGTCGATCGTGGCCGTGTCGTACAAGCCCGACTTCGGATCGTCGCCGAACACGCCGGTCTCGACGGGCGCGGATTCCGTCTCGGTCGCCACGGTCGCTTCGGTGCGGTAGGGATTTCTGAGCAGGTCGAGAATCCGATCGACTTCGAGCCGTCCCGAATCGGTTCGAATCTCGCCGGAAATCGTCGGCCTGGTCGCCTCTCCCGTCACGCGCAGATCGGTCTCGACCTGGAGGTCGCCGAACTGGTTGTCGAGCATCCTGAAGCGCGACGCCGATATCTGAAGGTTCATTTCGCCCACGCCGTGCCGTTCGAATGCGAGCTCGCCGATCGCGACGAGCCGATCGCGGCCGTCGTCGCTCAACTCGAACCTGTCGACGAGCAGCCGATCGCCTTCGAAGACCAGGCGCGCAATCGCGTTCGCGTAGGTCACGCCCGTGGCGGCGACCCTGAACCCGCCGTTCGTCGGTTTCGACGAGACCGTTCACGAGCGGCGACTCGAGCGTACCGGTGACGCGAAGGTCCGCGCCGAACTGCCCGCTCAAATTCGTCAGCTCCGTCGTCGCCGGCTGCAGCAGCGCGATGTCGATGGGAGAGCTCTTCACCGCGAGATCGATCTCGCCGGTTCGCGCCGTGCCGCCGGGCCCCTTCGGAACAGGGATGGTGCCGACGGCCGTCAACACCGCCGAGACGGACTGCTCGAGGCGGACGTCCACATCGACCGCGCGCCCCGAGTAATTCGCCTTGCCCGCAAAGGAGTTGAAGTTGACGCCCTCGACCGTTCCACCGGTGATCGAAAAGTCGGACTGCACGAGAGGATTGGTGCGGGTGCCGCGAATCTCGGCGGTCGCATTCAGGACGCCCGTGACCGTTCGGTCGCCCAGCATCAGCTCGTTGATGTCCTGCACCTGCACGTTGTCGAGCCGCACGTTGAGATCGTTGGGACGGTTCGAGGACTCGGCACCCATCGCCACCGTGCCGGCCGCTGTCAGGCGTTGATCGCCCCGCAGCAGCACGAAATTGTCGAGGGTCACCGAGTCGTTCGCATAGCGCGCTGTCGCCTCCTGGCCCTGCGGCATCGACCACTGCGTTTGTCCGACGACGAAGTCGAGCGCGCGCAGATGCAGCTCATCGTGTTCCGGATGAAAGACGACGTTGCCGCCGAGGCCGAGCGAACGTCGTTCTTCTTCGAGTTTCCCCTCGAACTCGAGCTGCTTGTTATCGTAGGCAGCCCTCGCCGTCACGCGTGGAAAGTTGTGGCCGGCGATGGTCATGAACGTCGCGCCGGTATCGGCCTGGATCTTCGCGCGATCGACGTCGAAGTCGGGCAGTTGCACGGTGTACAGACTCTTGAGCGTGAGCGCGTCGAGTCTGGTGCCATATTGCAGGCGATTGCCGCCCAGCGTTCCAGTAATCGTCAGGTTCGACGCCGGCCCCGTGGCCTCGCCGACGATCTGCGCGGACCCCGCAAGCGGCTGATTGAATCGCTTCGCGAGCGGCTCGACGTTGGTCACCGCGACGTCGAACGCGAGCTTCGATTCGCCACTCTCGCCAAACGCAAACGTGCCGGCGGCGCTCGCGGCCATGTCGCGTCCCGTCAGGACGAGCTCTTTGATGTCGGCGATCTGGTTGGCGAACGATCCATCGACATGGCCCGATTCGACCGCCACGCCGGCGATGGTCGACGACACCAGCGTCGTGGTGCCGTTCACTTCCTCGAGTTCGGCAGATCCGGTTTCGGGGACCGACACCACAACGGCCATGTCGGCCGATCCATTGAGCGACGAATCAGCCAGTTCCTTACGCGCGGTGAACAGTGTGCCCGGCAGTTCCTCGAACGGCCCCGCGAAGTTCGCGCGGATTTGCCTGTCCTGCATCTGAAAATCGACGTCGGCGCGGGGAAAACGCGCGCCGGCCAGCGTCGAGCCGGTAAGTGAGGCCTTCGTCTGCATCACCAGATCGTCAACCGTGCGGCCGCTGCCCTCGAACGTGAACGTGCCCGTCAACGACCCACCGAGGCGATCGTCGTTCAGCCAGCTCACTTCGAGGGGCGCCGCGAAGCTGCGCGGGTTCAGGTCTGCCACGTTGCCGCTCGCCGAATACGAGAGCCGGCCCTCGCGCGATTCAATGCCGAGAAGCGTCCCGGCATCGAGACGTGCGCCTTCGACCACCGATGGCTGAAGCTCGCCACGGCCGCTCCAGTTCCGCCCGCTCGATCTCGAACCGATACGTGCCGGCCGTCTGCGTGCCGAGCTTCGGCATCGACATCCGCTCCGGCAGCTGCCGGAGATCGAGATCGCGAAAGGTCCCTTCGAGGCTGTAGGTGAGGGGTCGCGCCGGCGTGGCAAAACGGAACGTCGCCCGGGTGGTCGCGGTGGCCCCATAGGCTCTGCCACTCGCGTCGAATTTGAGCAGCGACGGCTGATAGTTCCCCTTTGCGCGTGCGTCGGTCGCGCGATAGCCGAGGCCTTCCACCTGAGGACCGGCAAAGGTGAAACGAATGTTCGCCGGGGTGAAGGTCCAGTCGAAATCCGCCTGGCCGGTCACGCGCGTCTTCCATTCCTCGCGGTTGAGGATGAGCTTCATGTCGACGTCGCTCACATCGAGCCGGCCTTCGAGACTCTTGGATCCGCTGCCGAAGTGGCCCACGAGCGGCCCGCGCGCAGAGCCGGCCGCCGACACGACGTCGACGTTCATGTCGAGCGCGTCGAGTGTGCCGCGCGCGACGATGTCGACGGCGGGCTCGAGACGGATGGTCGCGAGCGGCCGGAAATAGCGTCCGATCTCCGGAAGCGACAGGCGTTCGGCATCGAGCCGCACGTCGAGCCGGCGATCCTTCGGGCCACTGTAGGTCAGCGCGGTCACGAACGTGCTGCGATCGGTCACCATCGCCAGATTGCGCACCACAATCGAGCCGCTATCGAACCGCAGATCGCCGGCCAGGCTGCGCACGCTCGTCTCGACGGCACGCGCCGAGAATTCGCCGATCGAGACCGCGACGCCGGGCTTTTCGTAGGCAAAGCGGAACCGCGTGTTGAGGCGTGTGAGATCTTCGACGAGCCGATCGCGATCCTTGACGATCACGTGGCTGTTGTTCATCGCGATCGACTGCATCGTGATCGGCGGCGCACCGCGACCGCCGGTATTGCGCCGGGTCTTGACGAAGCGCCTGAAGTTCCAGCCGGCATCGTCGCGCTGAAGCAGGATCGTCGCGTTGTCCAGCGTCATCGAGTCGAGGATGACACCCTGCGAGATCATCGTGAGCGGGCTGTACTGGACGATGAGCCTGTCCATGGCCACGACCGTCTGCCCTTCGTGACGCAGCGCGACGCCCTCGAGCGCCACGCCGGTGAACAGATTGCCGCCGAGCCGCGTAATGGTGAGCTCGCCGTTGAGATACTGCGCGGCCTGGGAGACCGCCTTCTGCCGCAGCCAGTTCTTGAACCAGCCCGTCTGCGTGACCACCACACCGGCACCAAGCAGGACGAGGAGCGAGAGCACGGCAATCGCGACGTAGGCGGCCAGCCGCCGCGTCGCGCGCCTCGCCGACGCGCGCACGCTTAGAACGCGTGGCCGATGCTGAAGTGAACTCGCCACGTCCGCGTTGCCTTTTCTCCATCGATGACGAGACCATCGATGGGGTTCACCTGAAAGCCCAGGTCGACCCTCAGTGGTCCAACCGGCGTGTCATACCGCAGACCCGGACCAACTGCCCATCGCAAGTCGCGGAACCTGACGCTCCAAGCCTCAAGCCACGAGTTGCCGGCGTCCACGAAGATCACTCCACCGAGCTTACCGCGGATGCCGAATCGAGCCTCCGTCGACAGCTCGAGCAGCGTGCGTCCACCGATCGGGTCGCCCGACGGTGTCAGGGGGCTGACCTGATAGCGTCCCCATCCGCGCACGCTGTTGGAGCCGCCGACGAAATAGCGCTTGTAGAACGGAATGAGCGACGCGCTCCGCCCGGCCAGCGTTCCCCCCCGCGCGCGGTTTGCCACGAGCACGCGGGATCCCAGCGGCAGGTATCCGCGCAGCTCTCCCATGAACTCCGTGTATTCGAATGTGCCGCGCAGAACCTGCCCCGCCTTTTCGACGTGGGTCGACACCATGTAGCCCTGGCGCGGATCGAGGGGCTGCTGCGACGTGTTCCGCTCGAAGTCGAGCTCGAGCGCCGTCACCGTGCCTGTCCCGCGCCCGGTTTCGGGATTCAGCCCCAGCGCAATCAGCTCGTCGCGAAACGTCGGATCTGCCAGCACGTCGGGGTTCACCAGATAGTCTTCGTATTCCTGGATGAACGAGGCGCTGACCGCGTTGTGAACGCCGCGGGTGGCGCCCGCACCGGTGCGGCTGAAGTCCTTGCGCAGGATGACGCGACCGCCGCTGCTCCGGTATTCGTACACGGGCTCGTCGGCCCACCACGTCGACCCGGCGAGCTCGAGAGAGAGGCCGCGCTGAAAGAGATACGGCTCTTTCACGCTGGCGCGCGCGCCCTGCACCAGCGACGATGCCCGCCCTTCGACCTCGCCGACACGAGCGCCACCACCGAAGTTGACGTGGCGCCAGTTGATACGGCCCCGTGCCCTTTCTTCGGAGCCATATCCCGCGCCCAGTTCGAAACGCCGATGTTTGCCTTCCGCGACGGTCACCACGATCGGAATCTGTGGAGACCGATCCTCTGGCAGGCGGGGCGCGATATTGACGAACTGGAAGAGCTCGAGGCCATAGAGACGCCGCTGGCTCTCGGTGAGGAGGCTCAGTTGATAGAGCGCGCCTTCGTTGAACGCCAGTTCGCGGCGGATCACATCTTCACCCACCGAGACGTCGCCCTCAATCGTGATCGCACCGAACACGGCCTTGGGCCCGGTCTCGGCGGCCGCCGCCAGCTGAACCGCGGAATCCGACGACCCCGGCCGCTCGAGCATGCGGACGTTGGCGTAAGGAAAACCGTGGTCGCGCAGCTCGGCGACGACCATGTCGTGCGACGCGAGAATCAGCGCCTGGTCTCTCGGCTTGCCGGTCACCTGCGGCAGCCGGCCTCGAAGCAGTTCGAGGTGATCGGCCGGAAGCGCGTCGAGCCCCTCGAACGTGATGTTCTCGACGACGAATCGGCGCACCCTCGTTGATTCGCACCGTGATGTCGACCTTGTCTTTCGCGTCGTTCAGCCTGGCGTCGACGCCCACGACCTTGGCCTTGGGATAGCCGCGATCGGCGTAATACGCCACGATGCGGCTGACATCGCGATCGAGCTCCGGACGATCGAAGAAGCGCTTGCGCGACCACGGAAGAATGCTGCTGTCTCGCGTGGCGATGACCGACTTGAGCGCCGCGTCATTGATGGCGGTGTTGCCTTCGAAATTAATCGACGTCACCTGCACGTCGCCGGTTTCGCGGCACGCCGACACGGCGAGAGCCAGCGCGACGACGATGAAGGCTCGCAGCATCAGCATCGGCTCACGCGGCGGGAAACTCGAGCTGCGAGACCTCGACCAGCTCGTCCGCGTAGCGCAGCATGGTCAGCACGAGCGCATTGTCTATCACTTCGACCGCGGCGAGGTGCTGCGCATCGCGGATGATGACTTGCAGCATGCGGATCGCTCGAGGCATAGCGCCAAGGGCATTGCAAGGCGTACGCCCGAATTACCTGCAGAAAAGCGCAGGAAAACAGAAAGAGTGATGCAGAAATAGGACGGACTTGATGGATGGTGGTTGTCGGTAGGCGGTAGGCGGCGGGGTAGAAATAGTAGGTTGGCAGCAGGCAGGTGGCTGTTCTTGCTACCACCTACCAGCTACCAGCTACCGCCTGATTTAGATATTGAAGTGAATCAAATAGTGGTTGCCGCCGCGATTGATCCACAGCCGCAGGTAATCGCCACCCTTGAGCACTTCCGAGCGCGACCCACCGGCCGGCGGTGGCGTCATCTCGGCGACCTGCTTGATGTCGCTTGACGGAACGATCGTCACGACTTCGCGTCCGACAACCTTGCCACCCTGCAGGAATTCCGCCCAGCGTTCGTACTGAGGTGTCTGTCCTGCCGCTTGCGGTGATGCGAGCGTTTCGGTGACCCGTACTTGATATGTGCCGGCGGCCAGCGCCTGGCCATCGGCTTTGACGGCCCGCGGAAGGCGGACCGCTCCCAGACTTACGGTCGTGCCCGCTTGCGCGGCCGGCTTTGCTTGGGCCGACACATCGATCGCGGCGCCAAGGAAGGCCGCCAACGTGCAAGCCAGGCCGATGTTTACGTAACGGTTCATAAACATTCTCCCTTAGTTGCCGGCGACGAGCTGTACCGTCATGGCCGCGCGGCGATTGAGCCGGCGGGTTTCCTCGCGCGAATTGTCGTACTTCGGCTGCTCTTCGCCGAAGCTCACAGTGGTGAGTCGATCGGCCCCGATGCCGTTCGACACGAGGTACTGCTGCACCGAGCGCGCGCGCCGATCGCCAAGCGCCAGGTTGTACTCGGCCGTCCCGATGTTGCAGGTATGGCCTTCGATGCGCACGCGCAGCGTCGGATCCGCGCGCAGCGCGTCCACCGCCTGCGCCAGAATGCGCTGCGCGGCGTCGGTCAAGGTGAAGCGGTCGAAGTCGAAGTAGACATCCTCGAAGACGATCTGCTTGACCGGCCGTGCGACGACGTTGATGTTCACCACGTCGGTCGCCTTCATGTTGTCGGTCGGGCAGGTCGCCGTCACGGTGACGGGCACGGTGCCCGGCGTATTCGGCGCCGTCCACGTGGTGTTCTGCTGCGCCGGGTTCGCGAGCTTCCCGCTGGGCGCGCTCCACTGATACACGATGACGCAGCCAATCGAGTCCATCGCGGTCGCGGTGACGTTGGACGTCGCGCCGACTTCCACCGTGCACGGATTGCACTGCGCATCGACGGTGAGCGTGTGCTGCGGGGCCGGCGCCGGGGTCGGCGGCGGCGGGGGCGGCGGAATCGGAATCGGGATGCCCGCGACGCCGGGGTGATACCCGAGGCGGAACTGCCAGCCGAACTTCGTCCCGAAGTTGTCGTCGCTGTCGATGCCCAGCTCTTCGCGATCTTCAGCCTTCGCCGACCAGTTGATGCCGGCACCGGCGAAGAACCCCTTCTGGGTCTGGAAGGTCGCACCGAACATCAACGTCGACTGCAGCGGGAGATTCGACGTCACCAGCGGAACGCTGCCGTCGTCGCCGATGATGCTGGCCGGCGCGGGGCTGACGAGCCTCGTCACCACGTCGTCGTTGAAAATCTCGCCGTACCACTCGGTCGTGAACTTCAGGGCGCTTCGGGTGGGGAACTGGGCGCCGACGCCAAAGGGAATGCCGCTGGACAAATCGTATTCATCGGGATCGCCGCGGTGACGGAATCCGATGCTGCCCGAGACCTCGGCGACGCTCGCGACTTCCTTGCTGCCGATGAAGTCGACCTGGAAGTCCATCTTGCCGGTACCGGAGCCGTTGTCCGCCGAGCCCGTCGGTAACTTCACCATGCCGCGAACGGCGAGAGACACAGGATTCATGCGCGAAGCTGACGTCAGAGCGACTTTGGCGCCGAAGAACGTGTCGCCGAAGTCGTTGCCGGTCCAACCCTGGCGCACGAAGGGATAGTTGTTGTCGACGCCGCCGAACTTATCGCCGCCAGCGGCGAAGAGCGGTCGCGTGTCGCGGTCGATTCGGGTGATAAGCCGTACGGACCCGAAGATCTCCGCGCGGTTCTTCACACCGTAGGCAAACGTGCCTTCAAAGTGGGAGATGTCGGTAAAGCCCTGGCGCACGTCCCAGTTCAGCCGGTAGGCACTCGCCGACCAGGTACGGTCGCGCAGCACTTCGCCGGTCGGAACGAACCAGAGACCCGTGTCTCCATAAACGCTGACAGTAGCGGGGCGAACCGTCTCTTCCATCCCCGCCTGGCCCTGAGCCCGCGCGTCGCCAGTGACTAAAAACAATGCACTGGCAAGGGTCAGGATTCCAAATCGTCGCGACATGTGTATCCTCCTGCAGGGTGTTACACGCATTTGGGCAAAATCCGAAGGCAACCGTGCACAACACGTGCCGTGTTCGTCTTTACTAAGGCTCTCGGTGAGAAATTCTGTGCAGGACGCCAAGACGGCACGGTGACACCTCGTTATTGAACCACGAGGATATGTGATAGCACATTGTCTGGAATGTAGACGGGGAAATCAACCCCTGGTTCCTCGTATCTTTCCAATTTTCCGTTCCAGATCGCCATGAATCCGTCCGATTTCGCGCCGATAGTCCTCTTCCGCCTGCACCCGGGCCGCCGGATCGAACACGCCGGCCATCGTGGAACGATGCAGGATTTCGAGCTCGGCCAGCTTCGACGCGTGCAGGCTCCGGGCGTCGGCAATGGCGGCCTTCTGCTCCTCCGTGGGGGGCCGATCCACGACGCCACTGTCGGCATCCTTCTGGCGCATCCGCTCCATGGCCAGCTCCACGGCGCTTTTGGGCCTGTCGTCGCTCATCAGCCACAGTGTAAACGAAGGCCGGCCCACGACATATCGTCTGTGCGCACGGATAGTCGTTGGCGGCGTCTCCGACGGCCCCGTAAGACTTACCGGTAGTGGTAAAGTTTCCCCATGACCGCCAGAGATTTGACACCTGAGATTTGACAGGTCTCCCGGTCTCTGGATATAACTCTTGGGTCTTGACCGTCTCTTATCTGCCTCTCCGGCACGCCAGCTCGACCGCCTGTTGTCGATGCTCGTGTATCGTGCCGGCGGACGCTAGGTAAGAGGTCTCTCACGCAAACCCTCCACCGTTTCTCCTAGTCAACCCGTCGGCCTCGACCACGACTTCGTCCATGGGGCGGATCGCCGTCCTCGTGCGTGTGGTTTCAACGTTGGGTGACCTGGAGAACACAAATGCCTGGAAAGATATTCGTTCGTCTCTTGATAGTGGTCGGCGTTCTCGCGTTTCCGTCCCTTGTCTTCCCCGAACAAGCCCCCGAGCCCGGCGTCATCACGGGAACCGTCCGTGATTCGTCCGGAGGGGCCATACCTGGTGCCACGGTCCGGATTGTCGACGAACGCTCCGGTGTCTCTCTCGAACTCGTCAGCAACAGCGAGGGGACGTATCGCACAGCGGGCCTCGGCCCCGGGCAGTACCGAGTGGAGACCCGCCTCGACGGATTCGAGACACCGCCTCGCGAGATCGCGCTCGACGCCGGGCAGACGCTTACCGTCGACATCACGCTGACGCCGTCGCGCGTGACCGAAGCGGTCGTCGTGACGGCCCGGCGCTTGGAGGAAGTCGCCCAGGAGGTACCGATTCCCGTGTCGGTCGTCGGCGGCCGTCTGGTCGAAGACACGGGCGCCTTCAACGTCAACCGGCTGAAGGAGCAGATTCCCACCGTCCAGTTCTATTCGACCAACCCGCGTAATTCATCAGTGCAGATCCGCGGGCTCGGCGCGCCGTTCGGGTTGACCAACGACGGCATCGAACCCGGCGTCGGGATGTATATCGACGGGGTCTTCTACGCGCGCCCGGCAGCGGCCACGCTGGACTTTCTCGACCTCGAGCAAATCGAAGTGCTGCGCGGACCGCAGGGCACGCTCTTCGGCAAGAACACGACGGCGGGTGCGATCAACGTGACGACGCGGAAACCGTCGTTTACGCGCGAGGCGGCCTTCGAGCTCAACTATGGCGATCTCGGATTCGCGCAGGCGAAAGGCTCGCTCTCGGGCCGTCTGTTCCCCAAAGTGGCCGGCCGTCTTGCGTTTTCGGGCACCGAACGCCACGGGACGCTTTTCAACACCGTGACCCGCAGCGACCTGAACGACCTCAACAATCTGGGCCTGCGCGGGCAGCTGCTCTACACCCCGTCCGATCTCGCCGCCATCACGCTCTCCGTCGATTACTCGAGACAGCGTCCCGAAGGCTACACGCAGGTCGTCGCCGGCGTTGCCCCCACGCTGCGCCCGGCCAATCGTCAGTACCCGCAGATTGCGGCGGATCTCGGCTACACGCCTCCGAGCTTCAACGCGTTCGATCGGCTGACCGACGTCGACACGCCGATGCGGTCGTTCCAGGATCTCGGTGGCGCCACGTTGACGGTCGACTGGAGAGTGGGTCCCGGCCGGTTGAACTCGACCACCGCGTTCCGATACTGGGACTGGAAGCCGTCGAACGATCGCGACTTCATCGGTCTCGCCGTCACGCCTGTGTCGGCGGCCCCATCGATCCAGTCACAGTGGACGCAGGAGCTCCGCTATGCCGGTCCGGTCTCCTCGCGCGTCAACGTCGTGGGTGGTGTCTTCTTCTTTCACCAGGCCCTGGACTCTGACCCGTCGTTCAAACAGGAACAAGGGGACGCGGCTGCGCGCTTTCTGCTGGCGCCTACGCCGGCCGCGGCCACACCGGGCCTGCTCGACGGGTACGGGTTCAACCAGTACCTGAGGTTCAGGAATGCCAGCGCGGCCGCGTTCGGCCAGCTTGAATGGTCGATCACCAACCGGCTGCGCGTGCTCCCGGGGCTTCGACTCAACTACGACCGCAAGGACGTGAACTTCGATCAGCAGGTGTATGGCGGGCTTCAGACGACCGACCCCGCGCTTATCGCGCTCCAGCTCTCGGTGCTCGCGCCGCAGGCCTACACCGCTGATGTCGACGACACGAATCTGTCGGGGCAGATCAGCGCTGCCTACAAGCTGGCATCGCGCGTGAACTCGTATGCGACCTACGCGACGAGCTTCAAGTCCGTCGGGCTCAACCTCAACGGCCTGCCGACCGACGCGCTTGGCCGGCCGATTCTCTCGACAGCAACCGTGAGACCCGAAGATGTACGGCACATCGAGCTGGGCCTCAAAACGGAGCCGTTCGACCGCGCCACCGCCAACCTCTCGATCTACAACACCGGTATCAAGGATTTTCAGGCGCAGGTCGTGAACGCCGATGTCGGGGTTCTCCGCGGCTATCTGGCCAATGCCGAGGAAGTGCGCGTGCGCGGCGTCGAGATCGACAGTAACGCCAGGGTCAGCGACCGGCTCTCGTTCTTCGGCGCCGCCGCGTACACCGACGGGCGCTATGTGTCGTTTCCCGATGCGCCGCCGCCGCTCGAGGATACCGGTGGACCCCAGGTGAAGGACATTTCCGGTTCGCCGCTGCCCGGCATCTCGAAGTGGGCGGCGTCACTCGGCGGAGAGTACACAAATCCCGGAAGGATTCTCGGCACGCAGGGAGAATTCTTCGGCGTGATCGACACGAGCTACCGATCGTCGTTTTCATCGAGCGCGACGGCGTCGAAGTATCTCGTCGTCGACGGCTACGCGCTCGTCAACGCACGCGTGGGGTTCCGATGGGCCGATGGCTGGAGCGTGTCGCTCTGGTCGCGAAACCTGCTGAATCGGGATTACTTCGAACTGCTGACCGCGGCGCCGGGCAATACGGGGCTTTACGTCGGTCAACCTGGAGACGCCAGAACGTTCGGCGTCACGCTGCGCATGTCGCTGCGTTCGTCGGGGAACTGAGGGCTCGGTTAAGCTAAAGAGCTTATGCCCTTTCAATCGTCCATACGTGGTCTCGTGCTCGCAGTACTGCTCTTTCCCGCCACTGCCTGGTCCGGTCAGCAACCGGCGCCGCCATCGGCGCCGGCTGCCGGCTGGCAGGACGGATTCTTCATTCAGTCGCCCGACGGCAACAACCGCCTGCTCTTCGGCATCGTCGCCCAGGCCGATGGACGGTTTTCCATCGATAGCGAGCGTCCGATCACCAACACCTTCGCGCTCCGCAAGCTCCGGCCGACGCTGTCGGGCCACGTCGCGCGCTACTTCGACTTCAAGATCATGCCGGATTTCGGCAATGGGGTGACGGTCGTCGCCGACGCGTACTTCGACATCCGTTTCTCTCCGAAGCTGAGAGTCCGATCCGGCAAGGACAAGAGCCCCGTCGGCTACGAATTGCTGCTCGGTGACGCCTTTCTCCTCTTTCCGGAGCGCTCGGTGGCGAACAACCTCGTCCCCAATCGCGACGTCGGATTCCAGATTCAGGGCGACCTGAACCCGAAGTTCTACTACGCCGGCGGCGTCTTCAACGGGGTTCCCGACGGCGCCAGCTCGCTCCTGGACGCCGATTTGAACCACGGGAAAGACCTGGAGGGGCGCATCGTGCTTCAGCCGTTCCGATCGGCGGCGCAAGCGCCCAGCCGCTGGACCGGCCTGGGTTTTCAGATCGGCGGATCGACCGGCAAGCAGGTCGGCGCCCTGCCGATTTTTCGAACGTCCGTCGGCCAGCCGTATTTCACGTACGCCTCCAGCGCGATGGCCGACGGGACCCGCTCTCGCGTCACGCCGTCGATGTTCTACTACTACAAAGGGTTCGGCGGATTCGTCGAGTGGATGCAATCGACGCAGGATGCGGTACAGGCGGGCGTCAGGCGTGAGTTCACCAACAGGGGATGGAACATCACCGGGTCGTATCTCGTCACGGGCGAAACCACGACCGGCGGCATCGTACGGCCGCGCCAGCCCTTTGATCCGGAAGAAGGGCACTGGGGCGCGCTGCAGATCGTGGCGCGCTACTCGGTCGTGAACTTCGACGAGGACATTTTTTCGTCGGGATTTCAACGGCACGAATGCCAGCGACAGCGCCCATCAATTCACGATCGGCGTCAACTGGCACCCCGCGTCGGTGTTCAAGTACTACCTGAATTACGAACGCACGGAGTTCGGCGAAACCGCGACCTCGGCGCGCGCGACCGAGAACGTGATTTTCCTCCGGGCTCAGCTCGGCATTTGACGCGCTCAGGAGAGCTCATGAAGACGCATTTCGTTCGCGCGGCGGCCGCCGCGTTGCTGTTCGTCGCGTTGTCGGCGCCTGCTCAGGCGCAAACGGCGCTGCTGAACGTCTCGTACGACCCCACGCGCGAGCTGTACCGCGCGTTCAACGAAGCCTTTGCCAGGTACTGGGCCGGAAAGTCCGGCGGACAGAAGGTGACGATCCGGCAATCGCATGCGGGGTCGGGCGCGCAGGCGCGCTCGGTCATCGACGGGCTCGACGCGGATGTCGTGACGCTCGCGCTGGCCTACGACGTCGAGGCCATCTCGAAGGCCGGCCTCATTACACCCGGCTGGATCAAATTCCTTCCGCACAACAGCGCGCCGTACACGTCGACGATTGTGTTCCTGGTGCGGAAAGGCAATCCGAAAGGCATCAAGGACTGGAACGACCTGGTGAAGCCGGGAATCCAGGTGATTACGCCCAACCCGAAGACGTCGGGCGGCGCGCGCTGGAACTATCTGGCCGCATGGCAATACGCGAAAGCGCAGCCGGGAGGGTCGGACGCGAAGGCGCGTGAATTCGTCACCACGCTTTACAGGAACGTGCCCGTGCTCGACTCGGGCGCGCGGGGCGCGACCACCACGTTCCTCGAACGCGGCATCGGCGACGTGCTGCTGGCCTGGGAAAACGAAGCCTACCTCGCCATTGCCGAGTCGAAGGACAAGGTGGACATCATCACGCCGTCGTTGAGCATCCTCGCCGAGCCATCGGTGGCCGTTGTCGACCGCGTCGTCGACCGGAAGAAGACGCGCGCCGTTGCGCGCGCGTATCTCGAGTACCTGTACACGCCGGAAGGCCAGGAAATCGCCGCGAGGAATCACTACCGTCCACGCGATGAGAAGGTGGCCGCCAAATATTCGGGCACCTTCGCGAACGTCAAGCTGTTCACGATCGATCAGGCATTCGGCGGGTGGGACAACGCGCAGAAAGCGCATTTCGCCGACGGCGCGATCTTCGATCAGATTTACAGGCCCGGTGGACGGTAAGTGGCCGGCCGCATGAAGCGCGTCGCACGCCGCAGCGTGCTGCCGGGGTTCCGGCTCACGCTGGGATTCACGCTGTTCTATCTCTGCCTGATCGTGCTTCTGCCGTTGCTGACGCTCCCGGCACGGACGGCGACGATGGGATGGAGCACGATGTGGGCGACGATCAGCGATCCGCGGGTGGTCGCGTCCTACAAACTGAGCGTGGGCGCCGCGCTCGCCGCCGCCGGCATTAACGCGCTGTTCGGTCTCGTGGTCGCGTGGGTGCTCGCCCGCTACCAGTTTCCCGGCAAGCGCATCGTCGATGCCTTCATCGATTTGCCGTTTGCGCTGCCCACGGCCGTGGCCGGCATCACGCTGACGACCCTCTACGCGCCGAACGGCTGGCTGGGCGCGCCGCTCGAACGAATGGGCATCAAGGTCGCGTTTACGCCGCTCGGCATCACGATCGCGCTGGTGTTCATCGGGCTGCCCTTTGTCGTGCGCACGCTGCAGCCGGTCATCGAAGACCTTGACGTCGAGATCGAGGAAGCCGCGACCAGCCTTGGCGCCACGCGCGGCCAGGTGCTGACGCGCATCATCCTGCCCTACCTGTATCCGGCCTGGCTCACCGGCTTCGCGCTCGCGTTCGCGCGGGCGGTCGGCGAGTACGGATCGGTGGTCTTCATCTCCGGCAACATGCCGATGCGGACGGAAATCTCGCCGCTCCTCATCATCACCAAACTCGAGCAGTACGACTATGCCGGCGCAACGGCCATCGCGGTGGTCATGCTGCTCATCTCGTTCTCGCTGCTCCTGACGGTGAATGCCCTTCAGGGCTGGAGCAGCAGGAAGCTGGCGCAATGAGGCGCGGGGACGGATCGATCTGATGGCTCACGTGCAGACCGGCCGCACGCGCGATCCGAAGAAGGGCCTTACCGAGCCACGCAGCCATTCGTTGGCTGCTGACGGCCATCGCGCTCGGCTTTCTCTTCCTGTTTCTCGCCGTTCCCCTGATCGCGGTTTTCACCCAGGCGTTCCGGCTCGGCTGGGAGGGATATCTCAGCGCCGTGACCGAACCGGACGCGATGGCGGCGCTGCGTCTGACGCTGACCGCCGCGATCATTGCCGTGCCCGCGAATCTCGTCTTCGGCGTCGCCGCGGCCTGGGCGATCGGCAAATTCCAGTTTCGCGGCAAGCAACTGCTGATCACGCTGATCGACTTGCCGTTTGCGGTTTCGCCGGTCATCTCGGGTATGGTCTTCGTGCTGCTCTTCGGGCGGCAGGGGTATCTCGGCCCGTGGCTGACCGACCACGACATCCGGATCGTCTTCGCCGTCCCGGGCATCGTGCTGGCGACGATTTTCGTGTCGTTCCCGTTCGTCGCCCGCGAGATTATTCCGGTGATGGAAGCGACCGGGTCGCAGGAAGAAGAAGCGGCGCGCGTGCTCGGGGCGGGGGGCTTTCAGACGTTTTTTCGCGTCACGCTGCCCAACATCAAATGGGGCCTGCTCTACGGCGTGATTCTCTGCAACGCGCGCGCGATGGGCGAGTTCGGCGCGGTCTCGGTCGTGTCGGGACACATTCGCGGCCTCACGAATACGCTGCCGCTGCATGTGGAGATTCTGTACAACGAATATCAGTTCCAGGCGGCGTTCGCGGTGGCCTCGCTGCTGGCGTTTCTCGCACTGGTGACGCTGGTGCTGAAGACCGTGGTGGAAATGCGGACCAAACAGGTGAATCTGGAAACTAGAAACTAAAATCTAGAAACTAAAATCTGAAAACCAGAGCTCAAGATTCTAGTTTTTAGATTCTAGTTTTTAGATTCAAGCATCAGATGGGTATCGACATCCGGAACGTCAGCAAGAAGTTCGGCGCGTTCGAGGCGCTTCGAGGCGTCAGCTTCGAGGTGCGCGCGGGCGAGCTGGTGGCGTTGCTGGGACCGTCCGGCTGCGGCAAAACCACGCTGCTGCGCATCGTCGCCGGGCTGGAAACGCCCGACCAGGGCAGCGTGCTGTTCGATGGCGAGGACGCCACCAATCGCCGGGTCGGCGAGCGGCGGGTCGGGTTCGTCTTCCAGCACTACGCGCTCTTCCGGCACATGACGGTGTTCGAGAACGTCGCGTTCGGCCTCCGCGTGCGGCCGAAGGCGCATCGTCCGTCGAACAGTGAGATCACGGACAAAGTCACGAACCTGCTGAAGCTGGTTCAGCTCGACTATCTCGGAGACCGGTATCCCTCCCAGCTCTCAGGAGGACAGCGCCAGCGCGTCGCCCTGGCGCGCGCGCTCGCCGTCGAGCCCAGGGTGCTGCTCCTCGACGAGCCCTTCGGCGCGCTCGATGCAAAGGTGCGGCAGGAGCTGCGCCGCTGGCTGCGGCGGCTGCACGAAGAGATTCACCTGACGAGCGTCTTCGTGACGCACGACCAGGAGGAAGCGCTCGAGCTGGCGGATCGCATCGTGATCATGAACGAAGGCCAGGTCGAGCAGGATGCCAGCCCGGTTGAAGTGTTCGAACACCCCGCCAGCCCGTTCGTCATGAACTTTCTCGGCAACGTGAACATCTTTCACGGCCGTGTCGAAGAGGGGCGCGCGCTGCTCGGGCCGCTCGACGTGGACTACCCGCAGCACCAGGCCGCGGAACCGAAAGCCGCGTCCGGCTACGCGCGGCCGCACGAGCTGGACGTCGCCCGCGCCGACAGCGGCAACGGCCTGTGGGCGATTCTCGAAACGGCGAACCTCGCCGGCGCCATCGTCAAGCTCGAGCTCGTCGACGACCAGCGTGCGTTGCTGCAGGTGGAGGTCGCGCGCGATCAGTACGACGCGCTGAATCCGAAAATCGGCGAGCGCCTGTATGTCAGACCGAAGAAGCTGCGCGTCTTCGTCACGCCATAGGCGGCCTGCTATCGCCCCCAGGCGATCGGGAGTACGAAGACCAGCGAGAACGACCACCGGCTTGCTTCCTTCGGCAGCCCGGTGGCCACGTAGTCCAGCGACCCTTCGATTTCCACTCCGTGAAACCAATTGGTCTCGGGCAGGCGGTTGAACACCGCGACCGCGGTGTCGAGCTCGAAGTTCAGCTTGTGCGTGTACGCGCGCGTGTCCTCCGGCCGTTCGGCCGGGCTGAACTTGTCGACGATGTCGAAATGCGACGACAGCCATCCGTCGGTCTGCTCAGACTCGAGCCAGACCAGATTGATCTCCGCCTCGAGCTCAACCTCGTTATCGTCGCTGAAAGGTTTCGTGATGGCCTCCAGCGCCACACCCAGGCGCGGAAGCGGCGTCGCCAGGTCGAGCGCGACAATGCCTTCGAACACCGTGCCATCTTTCTCGAAGGTGATTGTCGGTTCGACGAGAACCGTCGGCTCGCAGAGAAACCTGCACCGGGCCTGCTGTGCGGACACGGGGGCGGCGGTCAGAAGCAGCACGCCCAGAATCGCCATGCCTCTCGGCACAACGCCCGAGCACACACCGATCACTGAACTCGCCACGGCGAGACGCCTGACCAGTTCCTCAAATGCTCCCTCGCCCACTCATTGGTCTGCGTGGTGTGACACACGATGCACGGGTTCGGAATCTTGTACTGCTCGCTCATCGACGGCGTGATGAACTTGAAGGTGTGGCTCCGCACGTTCACATCGGCGATCGTCTGCTCGATCTTCGGCATGTGACATTCGACGCACTGGCTGCCGCGGCTTCCCGCCGGATGATGCGTGTGCTCTTCAATCGTGGCGGATCTCGGACCATTCGGCGAGTTCGGTCCATGGCACGTCAGGCACAACTGCTGCGGGGGCTTGATGAGGTCGGCGTTGTGGGTCGTGCCGTGCACGTCGTGGCAGCTGAAGCAGGTGACGCCCCGCCGGTACATGAGGCTCTCCACGTAGTCGTTGGCCTGCATGCGGTTCTTCTTCGCGGTTCCGTCCGCGAAGTGCGTGAACGTCGTTTCGCCGAGATGGTGTTCTTCAATCGTCCAGAAATTCTTCAACTCCAGACCGACGTGGAAGCCGACAGGCCAGTCGTAGAACTGGCCGGCGTTCGGATTCTTCACCGGCCTCCCTTGCGTGTGGCATTGGAGACAGACGTCGTTGGCCGAGACGTAGTTGAGCCGTGAGGGATCCACGATGGTCGCCTTACTGGGGCGTGCGACGTGATCGCTTCCCGGGCCGTGGCACCGCTCGCAGCCGACGTTCCACTCCGTCACGCGCTTGGTCTGCGCGTCGTAATTCGTGGAATGGCATCCGTCGCACAGCGGTCCGGTCGGCCGCGTGGAGTTGTCCCCCGGCTTGGCCGGATAGTGCGGCAGCCACCATTCGGTATTCGGCTGCACGTGATACGCCCGCCACGTCCGATTGACGATGTCCCACTGCGCGTTGGCGGGATAGTAGTCGTTGTCCTTGCGCAGAAAGTAGCGCTGCTTCCATTTGGTGCCGTATACGAACGCCACGTCGTCGAGCTTGAAGTCGACAAGCGGATTGGGCTTGCTGAAATCGCCGACCACGACACCCGGATTCACTTTCGGGTCGGTCACGACGTTGGCCATGCGCGTGTGCGACCACCGCTCGTACATGGCTGCATGACAGCGCTGGCAGGCGAGCGAGCCGACGTAGCGGGCGCTGACGTCTGACGTGTTGGCCGCGGGCTGCGGCGTCGAAATTGTCGGTGGCGTGGCCGTCAGGCGGCTGGAAGGCACCGGCCCCTGCGCCGTCACATGAACGCGCAGCGCCAGCGCCAAACCCCGCGATGCCCAGCGCGAACCACCAAGGAAATGTTTTTCTCGTCATGGGCAGGCCTGCGTTCGATTCTATTGCGTCGTCCTCGGCAACGCCACGTAGAAGGTCGCGCCTTTCCCGAGCTCGGCTTCGGCCCAGACCCGCCCGCCGTGACGGGTGACGATGCGCTGGACGTTGGCGAGACCGATTCCAGTACCCTCGAATTCCTCAACGCGATGAAGCCGCTGGAAGACGCCGAAGAGCCGGCTCGCGTACTTCATGTCGAACCCGGCGCCGTTGTCTTTCACGAACACGACCGCTTCGGCGCCCGACCCGTTCCCGCATCCGATTTCGATTCGCGCATCGTCTCGGCCGCGCGAGTACTTCAACGCGTTCGACAGCAGGTTGGTGAACGCGAGCTGCAGCATCCCGGGATCGCCGGGAACCGTCGGCAGCGGCTCGATCACCCAGCTGACCGGACGCGCCGGCTCGGCTTGCATCGTCTCGCGCTGCGCCTGCCGCACGACCGTGTTGAGGTCGACGCTCGTGTGCAGCATCTCGGCCCGGCCCATGCGCGAGAACACCAGCAGCGCGTCGATGAGCTCCCCCATCTTCACCGCGCTCTCCGCGATCACGCGCAGGTACCGCGTCCGCGTGGCATCGAGGTCCGGACCCGGAGACCGCTGCAGCAGCTCGGTAAACCCGGCGATGTGGCGGAGCGGTGCGCGGAGATCGTGCGAGACGGAGTACGAAAACGCTTCCAGCTCCTTGTTGACGGCCGCAAGCTGCTCGCTGCGATCGCCCAGCTCGCCGATGAGCGTCTGCTGGCGTTCGCGCATGACCGCGTTGTCGAGCTGCACCGCCGTTTCGTTGCAGCACACCTGCAGCAGCGAGAGATCGTCGCCCACGAACAGCGCCGCTTTCGGCAGGACGACGAACAGCAGGCCGCGCGCGCTGACTTCGCACGGAATCGGAACGGCGTAGACGCTGCCAGGCGCGCCACCGGGGAGCACCCATTCGTAGTCCTTCACGAGCATCGCGCGGTTCGTGCGCCACGCGTCGAGCAATCGCCCGTCTGGAACGGACCGTCCCGGTTCGAGGTAGCCCCATCGGCTGACCGCCACGATCAGCTGCTGCCGCTCGGCGTCCCACAATGCCGCGGACGCGCCCGTGGCGCCAACGGTGGGCGCCACGAACAGGCAGAGGCGGTTCAGCAATTCGGTCTGAGACGGCGATTCGACGGACAGGGCGCGCTCGGCCAGGAACTCGTAGAGCGCCGCCGATTGCCACAGACGCCTCAGCACCGAGGGCGGTGCGAACGCGAAGTAGTAGTTCAGCGCCGCACCGAGCGCGGCCACCGGGATGAGCGCGGCAATGGCATCGCCGAATTCAGGCAGGAAGGCGATGACGACCGCGATCACGAACACCACGGCGAGCAGCATCGCGCCGAGCGCCGCGTGTTTCATGCGCCAATGGGTGACACCGCCGGCCGACGTCGCGCCCTTTCGAAAGGCGAACGCGACGTAAAACAGAAGCCAGATGAAGTAGAGAATCGAGAAAACGACCAGAATCGGCGACTCGAACGGCCATTCGGACACCCAGGTGACGAGCAGCGAAATCAGGAGGCCGATCGTCGCCGCGCGAAAGAACGCGCGCGACACCGGCCTGAAGTGCAGCACCACGCGCAGCAGCAGGTACGGGTGCGCGAGGAGCACGCTGACGCCGAGCGGGCGCATCCAGGGCGCCTGAATCTCGGCGAGGCGAAACGACCGCTCGAGCACGAGCAGGGCCGCCAGCGAGCCGAACACGAGACAGATATCGAGCGAGACGCGGTCGCGCCATCGCGCCCACTGGATCACCATCAGGGCGGCGAGCAGGATGATCGACCCCTGGGTGAACCACTCGAAGACGGACTGGAGGGACACGGGTGGAAAATAGAAAGTGAAAGTGAAAAGTGAAAAGTAGAACGTGCTCTCCAGATTCTACTTTCTACTTCTCCTTTTACTTTTCACTTTCTACTTTTTACTTTTCACTTTCTATTCTGACCACCACCGGCGCCGCCAGCCTCACGCTGAGCACGGCTCCCCGGCCGATCCCGACTTCCTCTCCGCGCGTGGACAGGACGACCGCAGTGCCGGCACCGCCTGCCGCGCCGGCGCCAATGAGCGCGCCCTTCTTGCCACCCATGAGCGCACCGATCGCGGCTCCGCCTGCAGCGGGAATGCCGATTTTCATGGCGTCCTTTTTCTTGGTGGCACGACCCGTGCGCGAGATTCGCCCTGTGTCGACCGCGTAGCGATCGTTGGTGCCCTTTGGCGTGAGCGTCGTCAGGCGAACGGCGACATACGAACGCCCTTTCACCTTGCCGGGACGCTGGACCGCGGTCACCGTTCCGTACAGCTCGCTGCCGGCCGGCAGGACGACCTCGTTGTTGACGCGCACATCTCTCGACAGATGGGCGCGCACCGGTTGTTCAACGTGGCTCGTGTTCGAGGCCACGGCAGTGTCCATGACGATCGGCAGGGTCGTTCCTGCTGGAACGGTCACCTCGCGCGTCGACAATCGGCTGAACAGTCCCTGTCCGTTCGCATCCGCCGGCGACAAAGCCGGGACCGCCATCACGCATAGAATCAACGCCGCCGAGCGTGCGATTCTCATGACACTCTCCTTCTGCGGTTGGAGAGAGCATCGGCCGTGCCAGACAATCTGTCGTGATTCGTTACAGGTGTTTCGCTATTGGACGACCGTCCCGGTGAGCACGGATCCTGTCACGTGTCCCACAAGCTCGGCCTGAACGATGAAGCGCTGGGGCGCGTTGCCGACAAACGAAAACGGGTAGCACGTAATCAACGTAATCGTCGGAGTCGCCGTCGAGGCCAGCACCCACACGTCGTCTGGATCGACGATCTGCTTCTTCGTCACGCGGTAGTGATACTCCCCGCGCGAGGTGACGACGCGCACTTCGTCGTTGGTTCTGATCTTCTCGAGCGGCCGGAAGAGCCCATCGCGGTGCGCGGCGAGACCGACATTACCCGGCGCTGCCACGGCAACGGCGTATCTGGAAGGTGGCCGACGGCCTTGCGCAGGGTCTTTTCGTCGTCACCCTCGGCAACCGCCGCCGAGAGCTTGAGGCGCGGAATGTCGACGCGCCCGATAATCTCTCCCGTTTGAAGCCTGGAGACATCCGGCAGTTGTTCCCGCACTTCGGGCGGGCGCTCCATGGTGACCATCTTTTCGACGCGTACTTTCGCCTCGCGCTGATATTGCCAGGTGCTCACCGTGACCGCGAGGTACACCAGAATGCAGGCAAGGCCGAATACCAGCAGGCCGCGAATCAACCACGTGCGCACTCGCATCGCAGCGTCAGCGTGCATCGCCGTCCGCGTGATTCGCGTCCGCCAGATACCCGCGGCGCGTGCGAACGTCGAGCCTTTGACCCGTCGGGGATCTGACGTCGACCGTGACGCGCCTGAGATCGTCTTTCCTGTCGCGCCTGGCGACGATTTCCGACGGCACGTAGCCGATGGTGTACATGCTGCGAATGTCACGTGCGACGCGCTGCAGCGCATCGTCGATCGCGTGGATGTTCTTCGGCCGGAACGCGACACCGCCCGTCGCTTCGGACAACTCGGCGAGGAATCCCGGGTCGGCTTCCGTGTCGAGCGGGTCGACGAGCGCGATCGTGTAGATCACGGCGTTGGACGCCTGCGCGTTCGCAAGTACCTGCGCGCGGGTCGTGGCGCTCGCGTTGTCGCCACCGTCGCTCACGACGATGAGCACCTGCCGCTGGTAGCCGCCCTTCTGCACGTAGTCGAGCCCGGTGTTCACCGCGTTGTAGATCGCCGTCTGTCCGCGCGCTGTGATGGCCTGCACGAGCGCCACGCGTAACGTTGGTTCGCTGTGTGTGAACGGACTCTCTGGAGGAAGCGGCGTGTGAATGTCTTCGTTGAAGCCGAGCACGAAGAATTCGTCCTGCGGATTCATGGCTTTCGAGAACCCCAGGCTGGCGGCAATCACCATCTCGCGGTTGGACGACATGCTGCCGCTGCTGTCGATGAGCAGCCCGACTGTCACCGGCGCGTCCTGGCTGTTGAAAAAACGGATGTCCTGCGGGCGCTTCTCGTCCAGGACGCGGAACGATTCCTGACCGAGGCCGCCGACATAGCCGCCTTTTCCGTCCCGCACTGCAACATGGAGCACGACGAGCTGCGATTCCGAAGAGAAATTCGGAGTGAGTCCCGGCTCTTGGGCCGAGCTCGACTGGCTCGACAGGAGAGCCATCGCGCACGCGACGGTAAAGGTAAGGCGTGTCATCACCATCGACCATCACCTATCGCCCGTGGCCCATGCCCATCGACAACCCGATGGGCCACGGAGGAGTCGGCTCTGCTGCTATGTTACGCCCGGAATCTGAGCGCCGCTGCACTGAGAAGCGACATCAGCCCGATGAGGCCGATGCCGGCGAACGGCGTGCTCGTCTTCGGCAGGCTCGCACGCGCCATCGTGCCTTCCTGCGCGCGCGGCACCGGACGTGGCCGTGGCTGTCTGCGAAGCCGCGCCGAGTCGCTGGCGCCAACGGAGGCGTATTCGCCGCTCGTTCAACCAGTTGCTCGTCGGTCAAGGGGGTTTCCTGGCCGCTCGGCGACACATACGCCAGGTTGTTGGCTTCCATTTGTTCGTTGCTCACGTTCTCGGCCTTGGTCGTCAGCACCGGCTGATTGGTTGCTCTGGGCAAGCCGGCGAGCCTGCGACTTCGGATAGATGAACTCGCGGCCGATCGTGTTGCCCGGATACCACCATGTCTTCACCGCGGCCGGCTGGCCGGCAGGGGTCTCGAGAAAACGAAGCTCGGCATTGTCAGATGCCTTCGGACGCTGCGCCGAGATCGTCATGAACATCCCGTAGTTCTTGCTGCCCGCGTCCTTCGCTTGCACCTGCATCACTCGCTTTCCCGTTGTCGCGTCCACGAAACGGAAAACGTAGGTTCCTGGCGGCAGCGTCACGTTCGGCAGCTCGACCGGCTGGTTGAAGGTGAATTCAGTACGTGAATCCATGGGCCCGCCCTGCGCACGCGCAGGCGTCGCCGACATCGCGGTCAACATCGCGGCGGCACAGGCCGATATCGTCAATCTCTTGATCATGTCAGTCCTCCTCGTCGAGGGACTTCAAAGTGCAATAGCCTTGCCGGTACGGCAAACACAGCACTTACCGGTGAAACGGTTCCGGGATCCGTTTCGAAGCAATACATGCGAAACGGATCCCGGAACCCTTTCCGACAATCGTGAACGTCGTTCAGAGGACGCGATTTTGCGGCGGTGTATCAGCTAGAATCGCGCGCTGACTGTGACGACATCGGCGACAGCGCACGCGGCGGGCACCGCACACCTGACTTTCACGCGCAGCGGATCGGGAACGGTTCTGACGCGAGCGTTCGCGACCAGCCCCGCGAAGCTCGTCACGACGAACGCGCGCGGCACCACGTGCTGGGTGTACGTCGCGACACTTGGCGGCGGCCTGGTCGGCGGCGACGACATCCGGGTGACGGCGCACGTCACCCCTGGTGCACGCGCGCTGCTGACGACACAGGCGTCGACGAAGGTCTATCGATCGCTGCGGCCGTCGAGTCAGCACGTCACGGCAACGGTCGACGAGCGGGGACTGCTCGCCGTCGTTCCCGACCCGATTGTGTGTTTCCGCGACGCCGATTTCACGCAGACGCAGCGATACGACCTCGCCGCCGATGCGAGCCTCGTCGTCGTCGACTGGATGACGTCGGGCCGTCATGCCGCAGGCGAGCGGTGGCTGTTTTCCCGGTACGCAAGCCGTCTCGACATCAACCGCGATGCCCGGCCGCTGGTCTTCGACGCGATCGTGCTCGAGCCCGACCTCGACTCGATCGCCGAGCGAATGGGACGCTTCGACGTCATCCTGACCGCCGTCCTGACAGGTCCGGCCGTCGCTGCGGCGGCGGAGGCGATTCTCGATCGCACGTCACGCACGTCAATCGACAGACATGGCGATCTTGTCTTGAGCGCATCGAGGCTTCGCGACGGCGGAGCGTTGTTGCGGATGGCCGGGACGAGCGTCGAACAGGTCGGCCGCACGCTGCGCGAGCACATGGCATTTCTCTCGCCGCTCGTCGGCGACGATCTCTGGAGCAGGAAATGGTGACCTCATGCATCTGACGCCGCACGAGCTCGACAAACTTGCCCTGCATCAGGCGGGCTATCTGGCACAGAAGCGCCTCGCCCGCGGAGTGCGTCTCAACTATCCCGAAGCGGTGGCGCTGATCAGCACGCAGGTGATGGAGCTGATTCGCGACGGCCGATCGGTCGCGGAGCTGATGGATCTCGGGCGGCAGCATGCTGGGGCGCGCCGACGTGATGGAGCACGTGCCCGAGATGATCGTGGAGGTACAGGTCGAGGGCACGTTCCCGGACGGTAGCAAGCTCGTCACCGTCCATCACCCCATTGCCGCCGAACACGGCGACATCGACCTTGCGCTCTACGGCAGCTTCCTGCCGGCTCCCCCCAAACGGGGTCTGACCCCCGTGACCTGTATCCTGTACGGGGGTCAGACCCCGATGGCACGGAATTCGCGCGGGCAGGCGAGGTGATGGTCGGCGGAAACGACATCGTCATCAACGAAGGACGGGAACCGGTGCAGGTGAAGGTGACCAACCGCGGAGACCGGCCGATTCAGGTGGGCAGCCACTACCACTTCGCCCAGACCAATCGCGCGCTCGACTTCGATCGCGCCACCGCCACCGGCCGCCGGCTCGACATTCCCGCGGGCACGGCCGTGCGATTCGAACCAGGTGAAACAAAAACGGTCGCGCTGGTTGAAATTGCCGGCAACCGCATCGTCCGTGGAGGTCTGTTGTGAGCTACCGCATGCCGCGCCGGCACTACACCGACATCTACGGACCCACAACGGGCGACCGCGTGCGCCTCGCAGACACAGATCTCGTCGCAGAGGTCGAGCGCGACCACACGACCTACGGCGACGAGTGCAAGTTCGGCGGCGGCAAAGTGCTGCGCGACGGCATGGGCCAGGCCGCCGGTGTCGCCGAAGATCGCGCGCTCGATCTCGTCATCACCAACGCGCTCATCATCGACTGGACCGGCATCTACAAAGCCGACGTCGGCGTGAAACACGGACGCATCGCCGGCATCGGCAAGGCAGGAAATCCCGATGTCATGGCCGGCGTGTCGCCCAACCTCGTCGTCGGCGCGACGACGGAAGCGATCGCGGGCGAGGGACTCATTCTGACCGCCGGCGGCATCGACGCACACATCCACTACATCTGCCCGCAGCAGATCGACGTGGCACTGGCCAGCGGCGTCACGACGTTCATTGGTGGCGGTACAGGGCCCGCCACCGGTACGAAGGCGACGACGTGCACGCCTGGATCGTGGTATCTCGAGCGCATGCTGCAGGCCACCGACGACCTGCCGATGAACTTCGGTTTTCTGGGCAAGGGCAACAGCTCGATGCCACAGGGCCTGGACGAGCAGATTCGAGCCGGCGCCATCGGTCTGAAGCTGCACGAAGACTGGGGATCGACGCCCGCGGCGATCGACTGCTGCCTGACCGTGGCCGACAAGTACGACGTGCAGGTCGCGATTCACACCGACACGCTGAACGAGTCCGGCTTCGTCGACGACTCGATTGCGGCGTTCAAGGGACGCGCGATCCACACCTATCACACCGAGGGCGCCGGCGGCGGCCATGCACCCGACATCATCCGCGTCTGCGGCGAGTCGAACGTGCTGCCCAGCTCGACCAACCCCACTCGTCCGCTGACCGTGAACACGCTCGACGAGCACCTCGACATGCTCATGGTCTGCCACCATCTCGACAAGAACATTCCCGAAGACGTCGCGTTCGCGGAGAGCCGCATCCGGAACGAAACGATCGCGGCCGAAGACATCCTGCACGATCTCGGGGCCATCAGCATGATCTCGAGCGACAGCCAGGCGATGGGACGCGTCGGCGAGGTCGTCGCACGCACGTGGCAGACCGCGCACAAGATGCGCCGCCAGCGCGGACGGCTGCCGGGCGAGCAGGGCGTGAACGACAACATGCGCATCCGGCGCTACGTCGCGAAATACACGATCAACCCGGCGATTACGCACGGCGTCGCCGGCGAGATCGGATCGGTGGAGGTGGGCAAGCTCGCCGACCTCGTGCTGTGGCATCCGGCGTTTTTCGGCATCAAGCCCGAGCTCGTCATCAAGGGAGGCTTCATCGCCTGGTCTCAGATGGGCGACGCGAACGCGTCGATACCGACGCCGCAGCCAGTCGTCATGCGGCCGATGTTCGGTGGCTACGGATCCGCGGGTGCCTCGACTTCCCTCGCGTTCGTGTCGAAGGTGTCGCTCGAGAACGGCGCGGCCGCACGCTACGGACTGCGAAAGAATCTCCACGCGGTGGGCGGATGCCGATCGCTGACGAAATCGGACATGAAGTTGAACGGCGCCACACCGGCGATGCGCGTCGATCCGGAAACCTACATCGTGACGGCCGACGGCGAGGAACTGCGGTGCGAGCCGATGTCGGTGCTGCCGCTCGCACAGAGGTATTTTCTCTTTTAACAGGAGACTAAGAGACGAAAGAGAACCAAGAGTTTTCTTTTCAAAAAGAATTCCTCCTGGTCTCCTAATCTCCTGTTCAAAGGACAGCAATGAGCCTGTTGATCTGGCAATTGATCGATTCCGGGTTTCCCTCCGGAGGATTTGCGCACTCCGGCGGGCTCGAGGCGACGACGCAACACGGCTATGTGACGTCGGACACGGTTCGTGCATTCGCGAGGCATGCGCTGGCGCAGGCAGGCCGGGCCGCGCTGCCGCTGGTGACCGCGGCCCATCAGCAGCCAGACGACCTCGTCACGCTCGACGAACTGTCGGACGTGTTCCTCTCAAATCCCGTGGCCAACCGCGCCAGCCGCGCACAGGGGCGCGCCCTGCTCGCCAGCGTGACGCGATCGTTTCCGCACATCTCGATGGCATCGCTCGAGGCGCAGGTTCACCAGCACCGGCTCGCGGGGCATCACGCGCCGATGTTTGGCGCCATCTTCAGCGCGCTGGCGATCCCGCTGGCCGACACGCAGCGCGCGTTTCTGTTCACCGGCCTTCGAAGTACCGCATCGGCCGCGGTCCGGCTCGGGCTGATTGGCGGCTACGAGGCGCAGGAAATCCAGGCGTCGCTGGCCGGCGACATCGACGAGGTGATCCGCCGCTGCGGCGAGCTCGGTCCCCGCGACATCGCGCAGACGGCGCCGCTCGTCGATCTCTTCCAGTCCACGCACGATCGGTTGTATTCGCGGTTGTTTCAATCGTAAGAGGGGTCATTCATGGCAAAACCTGTTTTTCATCACGCGCCGCACCCGCACGATCACGACGACGATCCGACAACCCCGGGCGTGTTTGCCCAGCGTGCCGGCCGGAAGCATCGCGACTACGGCGCACGGTCATTCACTGTGGGGATCGGCGGGCCGGTGGGCAGCGGGAAGACCGCCCTTCTGCTGGCGCTGTGCCGGGCGCTTCGCGACCGTCATCAGCTTGGCGTCGTCACCAACGACATCTTCACGAAGGAGGATGCGGAATTTCTGATGCGCCACGAGGCCCTGCCGGCCGAACGCATCCGCGCGGTCGAAACCGGCGGCTGCCCGCACACGGCCATTCGTGACGACATCAGCCCCAATCTCGTCGCGCTCGACGGGTTGATGGAGTCGCTGAGCCCGGAGCTGCTGTTCGTGGAAAGCGGCGGCGACAACCTGGCTGCCCAGTTCAGCCGCGATCTCGCCGACTACACGATCTACGTCATCGACGTCTCGGGCGGCGACAAGATTCCGCGCAAGGGTGGACCAGGGATTACGCAGTCGGACCTGCTCATCATCAACAAGACCGACCTGGCGCCGCTCGTCGGCGCCGACCTCGGGGTGATGGAGCGGGACGCGCGCAAGATGCGGGGCGAGGGACCGTTTCTCTTCACGCAGGTGAAAAACAATGTGGGGGTAGCTGACGTCGTGTCACACGTGACGACGCGCGTGGGAACAGGCACTGGGTCGGTCGGCCTGGAACAGGAGACTAGGAGATAGAGATAAACAGGAGACTAGGAGATTAAGAGACCAGAATTTCTCTTAGCCTCCTTAATCTCTTGTTAAAGAACAGGGTTCGCGCAGCGACGGGCGGCAATCGCGTCGCGCTTCTCTTTGAAGACCCGGACCCAATCGTCCACAGAGGCGCGCGGATCGCGTTTGGTGAACCGCGCGACCTCGAACAGGTCGTGCAGCTGGCGATCGGTCAGCTGCGACGAGCAGTCCGGCCAGGAACTTCCGGCCGTCTTCGCCAATCACCGGATCTTCGAGCGAGCCCGAAAACGACTTCGACAGGCGCGCCACGCACCCTTTGTCGTCCTTCCAGACCGGCACCTTCGACCATTCCTCGAAGTTCGCGGCACTCTTGCCGTCGCCGTTCGTGAAGGTCGCGCGCCCGAAGGTCTTGCCGAGGTCGTTGATCATCATGAACGGGCGCGTGCAGCGTCCGTCCTGCTGCGGCTGCAGTCCGTGCACTTTGTCGAGGCACACGATCCGCTGCTGCTGGGGCTTGCTGTCGGTGTGCTGAATCATCGCCGCGAGGAGCTTCAGGGCATCGCGGTGCGCCAGCGGAGCACCGCCGCTCGTTTGATCCACGAACGTCAACTCGACCCAGGCCCAGCCGGAGTTCCTGTGAAGCTCGATCTCGTCGCCGGGAAGCTTTCGCTCGACGACGGCCGCCGCGAACTCGCGCGTACCGGACGTCTTCCGCGGGTTCTTCATCGGATCGTCCGGGCATCCCTTGCAGACGACCTTGACGGGATACACACGGTCGGCGCCAAATCCCAGCGCCCATAGAAGCCGCGTGGCGGCCACTTCCGAGTAGATCTCCCCGTTCTCGTCGCCATATTTCACGCGAATCTCGTCGTTACCGTCGATCGCGCAATCGAACTTGGGCGTGCCCGTCTGCTTTTTCTCGACGTACTCGCACGTGACGACCGCCTCGGGCCGAAAACCCGGCGCATCCGGCGGGCCGGCTTTGATGTCCTTCGAGGCAATCGGGCTGTCGGTCCAGACCTGCGCGTGACGGAGCGCCTCGAGCCTGACGTCGTTGTCGACCTTCTTGTAAGGATCTTTATTCTGGGCGGTGAGCGTGGCCGTGCAGCAGAACACGACAGTTAAAGCCAGTGCGCGAATGCCCATGCGGTGCACGGAGCAAGAGGCATGCCCGTACGAAGAGTCTAGGAGTCCGGGAGTCGGGGAGTCTGGAGAGTCCGGAGAGTCGACAGAGTCGCAGGAGTCCGAGGTTCACCGTTCCCAGAAAATGATGGCGTACTGGATCCATCGCCCTCCACGAACCGGAGCAGGAACCGGAACTTCTCCTAGCTCTTACACGCCTGCCCGGACAGGACGGAAATCACGATGAGCGGATTTCTGCCCTGGGGAATCAGCGCGTGCGTCATGGTGTGTGGCACCAGGCTGAAGGTGCCCGCCTGCAAGTGCTGCTCTGCCGCGGCCATGCGCAGCACGCCTTCTCCGGCCACCACGTAAATCCATTCATCCGAGTCGTCGTGGGTGTGGGCCACCCACGAATCGCGCAACTGGAAGAGCGTCGCTTTCCCCGACGAGGTACAGCCCAGCGGCGACTCCTTGCGCCCTTCACGCCCTCCGATGAAGTTCTTTTCCAGGAATGCCGGCACCGGTGTGACCTTCGGATCGCCCGGTGCGCCCAGATCCTTTGTTGGCACCGGCAGCGGGACGGGCTCGGGCTTCGGCGGAGGTGGTGCTGCCGAGAGCGCCACATCGAGGGTCGAAGATTCTCCCGCGCGCAGCGCGACCTCGCGCTCGAGCGTGATCGATCCTTCGCGGGCGAATCGCAGGCGATAGTTGCCGGCCCGGAGGTTGATCAGGCGCAGCGAACCATCGGCCGCCGTCTCCCCTTCGCGCGACACCGGACCGGTCGCCGCGATCATGGTTCCGCCGAGCGGCGCGCCGAGCGTGTCGGACACTTGAATCACCAGCGCGGCGGGCTTGAACGTCGTGGCTTTCGGTGCTGAAGGGGTTGCGGTGGTTTGCGCCGAAACGTTCGTGGACACAAAAAGAGCAGACAGCGACAGCAGGAGCACTCGACCCATGTTCTCAGTGTATGCGGGAGGTGTCGCGGGTGCAATCGGTGTGATGCCACCGATTGCACCCGTCGAGTGTGGCCGTCTACTTCGCGGCGCGGAGTGTCAGTTTCTGTACACGCCAGTTGGCGA
Organism: Vicinamibacterales bacterium; assembly: GCA_963821395.1. Classification (GTDB taxonomy): domain Bacteria; phylum Acidobacteriota; class Vicinamibacteria; order Vicinamibacterales; family JAMQPK01; genus JAMQPK01. Next base: position 74,478 of record CAWGDY010000006.1, read on the forward strand.
GCTCGCCGACGAGCAGCTCGTTTTCGTTGCGGCAGTCGATCGAATTCACCAGACCGAACTCCTTCGGCAGTTTGCCCGCGCTGCCGAACTTGCCGAGCACGTTGCCCTGGAGGTCGACCTTGTAAATCGCGGCATCTTCCATCCCGTCCGGGTCGCCGGTGTGCGCCACGTACAGGGCCGGCTGCGCTCCCCTGCTGAGGCACAGCGCGGTTGGCGCACCGACGTTGGTGAACTGCGTCTTGAACGTACCCTCGCTATCGAACACCTGCACGCGCTTGTTGCCTTCGTCGCCGACATACACGTTGCCCTGTGCGTCGATCGCGATGCCGTGCACGATGTTGAACTGCCCCTGGCCCGTTCCGCGCGATCCCCAGTTCTTGAGCCACTTGCCGTTCCGATCGTATTTCGCGATGCGCGCGTTGCCATACCCGTCAGCGACGTAGATATTGCCCTGCGCGTCCCAGGCGACGTCGGTGGGACGGTTGAAGCTCTCGCCTTCGACACCGGCGCCTGGAAGCGGAGCCGGCCCGCCAGCCCGAGCGCCGCCGCCACGACCGCCGCCATCCTCGCCCCCGCCGCCGCCGCGACCGCCGGCAGGAGGATCGGGCATGATGACCGGAATACCCGTCGGCAGCGGAGTGAGCCGCGGATTCGGCACGGTCACCGCTTCCGGTTTCCGGCTGAGCACCATCTGCACGCGGCCGTTCGGATCGAACTTCACGACCTGCGTCGACATCTGATCGACGATCCAGATGTTGTCCTGCGCATCGACGCGCACCTGCTGCGGCTGCAGGAATCCGTAGATCCCCTGGCCGATTTCACGCATGTACTTGCCCGCGCGATCGAACACGAACAGCCGGCCGCCGCCGTGCGCAACGGCACGCGCCGTCGCGATGGTGATGGTCGGGTTGCCCGTGCGCGTGTAGACGTAGATTTCGCCCTTCGAGCTGGTCGCCACGCCGGCGACTTCTCCGAGGTGAATGCTGTCGGGCATCGACAGCGGCATCGGGTTCGAATCGAACTGAATCGTCGGAACCGTCTGTCCGGAAAGCAGGCCGCCGCTGACAGCCAGCGCGGCACCTACGATGAAGATGAGCGTTCGTTTCATGTGGCCCCCTTATCGACCCGCCGCCGACGAGGTGGCCGGCTGCATTTTCTGCGGGCTCAGCAGGATCTTCTGCGCGCGCCACGCCGAGATTTCCGAGACGAACAGTTGATCCGGATTGCGGCAGTCGATTTCGTGCACGGTGCTGAACTCGCCGAGGCCTTTGCCGGCCTTGCCGAACTTGCCGATGATCGTGCCGTCGAGCTCCATCTTGTAGATCTCGCCCGTAATCGCCCACGACGCCGCGGGGTTCGAATCGGGGTTCGAGTTCGACGAGTAGAGATACTGATGCGGTCCCGGTGACACGCAGACCGCCCACGGGTTGCCGACGTTCGTGATACATCGTCTTCAGCGACATGTCGTTGTTCAGCACGACGACGCGGGCGTTGCCGCGATCGGCCACGTAGATGTTGCCCTGCGCGTCCGAGCTGATCGAGTGCGGCGTGTTCAGCTGGTTCTGCCCGCTGCCGCGCTCGCCCGCGAACTGCGCGATGAAGCGGCCGTTCTTGTCGTACTTGACGGCCCGCGAGTTCACGTAGCCGTCGGAGACGAAGATGTTGCCCTGCGCGTCCCACGTGACGTCGGTGGGCCGCCCGAACTGATACTTCTTGTTCAGGACCGGACCTTCCGGCGTGTTGGTCGGTGTCGCGCCCGCCACGGGCTCCGGCCGCCGGCCGAGCACCATGACGACGCGGCCCGCGGGGTTGAACTTGATGAGCATGTTCGTCCCCTCGTCGACGACCCACACGTTGTCGTCGCGATCGACGCGCACCTGGTGCGCGAACTCGATGCCGTAGACACCGATGCCCCATTCCTTCACGAAGGTGCCGTTCGGATCGAACTCGAACAGCCGCGTATCGCCGCTGCGGTGATACACGAACACGTGTCCCTTCGAGTTCGTCGCGATCCCGATGCCTTCACCGAAGTACAGGTCGGGCGGCAGCTTGAAGAAATTCGGCACCGAGCTGTGCGGAATAGTGGGCACGTTTTCCGCCTTCGCTTTCGATTGCGCGACGAGCGCCGCGCCACCCAGCAGCGCGACGGCCGCGGCGGACAGGAATAGACGAGTCAGCATTCTCATGAAAGCCTCCGGCACGTGTGTTGGTAAGCAGGGAAATCTAACCTTAATAAGGTCGGATATTCAAGCATTGAAACTTCCGCCTTGATATCCTCGTCTTCACCGCAGCCGGCCGGGAGACAGACATGCTCGAAGTGCAGGACCTTCGCAAGTCATTCGGCACGCTCGTCGCCGTCGCCGGGGTCTCGTTCCAGCTCGAGCCCGGGCGCATCCTCGGCCTGCTGGGCCCGAATGGCGCGGGCAAGACGACGACCGTTTCCATGATTGCGGGTCTCATCACGCCGGATCGTGGAGATGTGCGCATCGACGGGCAGCGGCTCTCCGGCGATACAGACCCGCTGAAGCGCCGGATCGGGCTGGTGCCGCAGGACCTCGCGCTGTACGACGAGCTCACGGCGTTCGATAACCTGCGCTTTTTCGGCTCGCTGTACGGCCTCACACGCGTGGAGCTCGATCGCGCCATCGGGACAGCCCTCGGCATCGTCGGCCTTGCCGAACGGGCACGCGATCGCGTCAAGGCATTCAGCGGCGGCATGAAGCGGCGCCTCAATCTGGCCGCCGGGCTTCTGCACGATCCCGACATCCTGCTGCTCGACGAGCCGACCGTCGGGGTCGATCCCCAGAGCCGGAACGCGATCTTCGACAACCTCGACGAACTTCGGCGGCAGGGCAAGGCCCTGCTCTACACGACGCATTACATGGAAGAAGCGGAACGGCTGGCCGATCGCATCGTCATCATCGATCACGGCCGCGTGATCGCCAACGACACGCTGGCGGGTCTGACTCGCGTCGGCCCGGACGTCGAATCGAAGGACGGACGCCTTACGCTCGAATCGGTGTTTCTTGCGATGACGGGAAGGAGCCTGCGCGACTGATGGTGCCGACCGCCTTCGCCGCATTGATCGCGAAGGACCTGAAGCTGTTTCTGAGCGATCGCCGGGCCGTGATTCTGGCGTTTGCGATGCCTGTCGCAATCGGGTCGTTCTTCGGCATGTTGTTTCCCGGCAGCCGCTCGACCGAGACGCAGTCGCGCATTCCAGTCCTCGTCGTCGATCTCGACACCAGCGACATCTCGCGGGCCATGACCGCGGCCCTGGCGTCCGACAAGAACCTTTCGTCCGAGAGCACCTCGATCGAACAGGCGCGCGACCGTGTCCGCCGCGGCAACGCGGCCGTGGGCATCGTCATTCCGCAGGGCTTTGGCGATGCCGCGGGTCGCGCGTTCTTCTCGGGCGGCGAAAAGCCGCAGCTACAGCTGCTCTACGACCCGTCGCGCGGCATGGAGCTGGCCATGGTGAGGGGGCTCATCACCCAGCACGTCATGGAATCGGTGAGCCGCGAAGTGTTCACCGGCGATCGGGGCCGCAAGGTGATTGACGACACGATTCGCAGCCTCGACTCGGCCGCGATGCCCGACGACCAGAAGCGCCTGCTGCGCGACATGCTCGAGTCGGTGCAGCGATTCAACGCCGCGGGAAACACGGCATCGACCGGCCGAACCCCGGGCATCACCCTGCCGTACGACGTGCGGGAGGAGGCGATGACCGCGCGACAGAGCACGAACTACAACGGCTACGCGCACTCGTTCGCCGGGATGGGGCTTCAATTCATGCTGATGGGCGCGATCAATTTCGCGATCGAGATTCTCGTGGAGCGGCAGCGCGGGTTGTGGAAAAGGCTGCGCGCCGCACCCATCTCGAAGCTGACGCTCCTCGGCTCGAAGGTGGGAAGCGGCACGGTCATCGGCACGCTGGTCATGCTGGTGTCGTTCGGCTTTGCCATCCTGGTGTGGGGCGTCCGCATCGAGGGCAGCGTCGCCGGATTCATCGGCGTCACGATTGCGTCGGCCGCTGATGGCCGCCTCCTACGGGCTGCTGATCGCCGCCCTCGGCAAGACACCCAACGCCGCGCGCGGCGCGTCGGTGCTCGCGACGTTGCTCATGGTGATGCTCGGCGGAGCCTGGGTGCCCACGTTCGTGTTTCCGGCCTGGCTACAGACGGTCACTCTCATCATGCCCACGCGCTGGGCGGTCGACGGGTTCGACGCGATGACGTGGCGCGGCTTCGGGCTGAGCGCCGCACTGCTGCCGATTCTCGTGCTGTTGGGATTTGCCGCCGTGTTCTGGCTGCTGGCGCTCGCACGGTTCCGGTGGGAGGAGGTGTAGGGGAATGAGGGGTCGGGAGTTCGAGGTTCGGAGTTCGTCGAGCTCGAGGCTCGGACGAACTTACGACCCTCACGAACTTGACGAACTTGACGAACTGACGAACCGGGAATCTAGTCGAGAACTGCTAGCGCAGGGGCGACGGCACGACGGGCGGCTTCTGCATGATGTCGCGGATGCGCAGGATTTCCAGCTCTTCGAAGATGAGGCTTGGCGCGATGACCGACACCGCCGAGGTGGCGCCGGCGCGGTAGGAATACACCGTCCGCTCTTTCGACGCTTCCGACAGATCCCGAAACGCCACCGCGGCCACGGAACCGAATCGCATGCCGCGCACGGGCGTTTCCTTCCCGTCGAGGGTCACCTTCACGACGGCGTCGATGCCCGGACCCGCGCCGCCCGGGCCCTCCGGTCGCACGCCGCGCACGATGTACCCGAAGTCCTTGTCCTGCGCCTTCAGCAGCTCGATGTATTTGCCCTTCAAATCCGACGCGGGAATCGCCTGGGCGCTCTCCAGCTGGAACACGCCGGCGAGCACCGTGTTCGATCGGCCGTGGCCGTTGGACCGCAGGAAGTGTTTCTGCGGCACGCGATTGGTCAGCAACGTCGCAAGCCTGCCCTTCTCGACCAGCCTGACGTCTTTGGCGGGCATCCCCTCGTCGTCCACGGTGTAGCTGCCGACGAGCGGTTTGCCTTCGAAGTGCGTCAGCGACGGCGTGTCGCTCGCGGCAAACGAATCGGCCATCACCCGAAGGCCTGTCCGGTTGAGAAAGGGGGACGGCGTCGACTGTCCCATGCGCGGGTTTTCGGTGTCGGGCGGACGCCGTGCCTGCATCATCTGCACGAGCGTCTCGGAGATGAATTGCGCGCCGCCGATGCCTTCGATCATCACAGGACCGGCGAATTCCTCGCCGATCGGCGCCACGCGCGCGGCGCTCACTCCGGCTGCCAGCGCCCGGGCGCGTGCGACGAGATCGGCCGGGGCCGGCAAGTCGGCAACCGCGCGCTCGACCTCCGTATAGGTCTCGCGCACCGGCATGCCGTCGTCGGCCTGCGCCTCGGCAAAAATGGCGAGCGACGCGAGATGAATCGGCGCGACGGTCTTGAAGCCCTCGCTGTTCAGGTAGTAGCGCGTTCCGTGCACCTGTGCGATCGACGCTTCTGACAGATCGATGTCGGGATACGCGCCGAACACGGCCGACGGCTGCTGAACACGGGCCAGCACGCTGTTGCGGTCGGCCTGAAGGCGAACGCTCCCGCTGTCGCCGTTATCGCTCCCGGTTGTGTCGGGCCTTGGCCACGCTCCGGGAACAATCGTCTCGACGGCCGGCTCCTGGGAAAAATCCGGAATCGGATCGCTCGCGGTGCGATTCTGAAACGCCGCCTTCTTGCGCGCGAACATCGTGATGGCGCGCTTGTAGGCCGTGTCGGTGGTGATCCAGATCTCGCGCCGCATCGCGTCGTAGTCGTCGTCGAGCGGCGCAAGAACCGTCTCGCCCGTCAGCCCGCCACCGCCACCACCGAATCCCTGCACCACGAAGCGCGAGCTGTCGAACGTGTAGTCGCCCACGCGCACTTCGACGCGCAGCGTGCGCGAGCGCCTCGGCGGATTCTCGACGATCGCGCCCAGCCGCGCCGACATATCCGACATCGTCCGGTCGAGCACCTCGTACGCGATGTAGTAGGGCGCGGCCTCACCTTTCATGCGCAGCTCGGCCATCGACCGCTTCATTTCGTCCTGCATGGCCGAAAGGGTCGGCGATTCCTGCGCGGCGGGCCTGCTGATCAGGAGCACAGCGCCACCAGCGACAGGGCTAAAGCCCTGCCGCCAGCCGGCGTCCAGACAGCGCTCGACCCGCCCATCGCGTACCATCGCCCATGGCCCACTGACGATCGCCCATCGACCGCGGCGTCATGATTTGCCACCGCGCATCGGCGGCGCCGGCAGAATCGGGCGCGTTTCCTGCGACTGCATCTTCTTCTGGACTTCGACTTCGCTGACCAGCAACGACGGCGACGACGCCGACACCGGCACGCCACCGCTCTCGGCGCCGCACACGCCGTTGAAGACGTCGATTTGATCGTCGGTGGCGATGATCTTGCCGAATGCCGCGAGCGGCGTGCCGATGAGATCGACGCCACGCACGAGCTCGGGCTCGCGCCGGGGATCGGTGTAGATGCGGTACACCACGTTCGGCAGGACGTTGAACGCGTTGGCCGACCCGCGTCCGGTCGTCGTGAAGCCACCCTCGATGTTGTCGAACAGCAGGCCGAACGGCTTGCCTTGCCGGAACGCCTCTTCGCGCAGCTGTTCCATCAGCCGCTCGCGCGAGACGGTCTTCGACGACACGACCTGCAGGTTCGATTGACGCGACACAGGCAGAAACCCGGGTTCCGCGCGCCCATGGCCGTTCGACTTCGAGAAATTCTTCAGCGGCGCACGATCGAGCAGGAAGGTCTTCAGGACGCCGTCGTCCACGACCGTGACGCGCTGCCCTTTCACGCCCTGGTCGTCGTATACGTAATGCCCCATCAGTTCGACGTTGCCGACCTTCTTGATCGTGGGGTCGAACGCGACGCTGAGGAACGCGGGCAGCACCGGCTGGCCGACGCGGCTCGTAAACGTCTGGCCATCGTCGGCGTTGCGCTGGCGATTGCCTTCGACACGATGCCCGAAGATTTCGTGGAAGAACACGCCCGCGGCACGGCCGGTGAGGATGGCCGGTCCGGAAAACGGATCGACGACCGGCGCGCGGCGCAGCCGCGCGAGCAGGCCGATCATCGCGCGCGCGTCGGCGATGAGCTGACGCTCGTCGGGAAGTCCGTCGGGCGAGGTCGCGAAGTAGCTCGTGTACAGCGGAAGCTCCATGCCGTCTTCCGCCTTCGTGACGCCTTGAATGAAGATCCGGCAGCCGACATCGCCGGTGACGATTTGAGAGCCCTCGCTGTTGACGTAGTAGCGGTTGTCGGCCTCCACCGCGAGCGAGACCTGACTGCGCAGCACGAGCGGGTCTTCGCTGAACACCGCCGAGACGCGGCGCAGCCGCGCCTCCCAGGCCCGTGTGTCGAGGGTATAGGCGGCCAGCGAATCGGCGTGCTCCTGCCGCTCTTCGCGCGAGAAATCGGCCGACGGATTCTCGTCCTGTACTTTCGCGGCGACGTTGGTTCTGACGCGCGTCAGCGCTTCGCTCGCCTGCTTGTAGCTGCGATCGGTCGCGCGCCAGAGCGCCAGCCTGATTGGCTTTTCGTCGTCGGTGAGCGGCAGGCTCACCTGGACGAGCCGCGGCGAGTTCGCGCGGGCGTCCCCGCGAATCGGATGCGTGTTGTCGAGCTGGTAGTCGCCGACGCGCACCTCGACGGTGGCGTAGCGCTGACGACTCTCCTCACTGCGATCGACGGCGCCGAACGACGCGATGATTTGCGTGGAGTGGCTGTCGTGCAGCGTGTACGCCGCGAAGTAGGCCGGAACCGGCTGCCCCTTCAGCACGTCGACGTTGCGCTGCAGCTCGGCGCGCAGGATGCCGACGACGGAATTCGGCCTGGGCGACTGGGCGGACACGCCCTCGACGACGCAGACGAGCGCGGCGACGAAGATCAGACGGAATGTGGGAGCTATGGCGAGATCATACCGCACGCAAAGGGGTCGGGAGGGGTTTCCGGAGCGGGCGACCGGAAACCCCTCCCGACCCCTTTTCTCAGCCGATCCCCAGGAAAGACTGGAGAAGCATCGCGATGGCGCGACGCCGCGACGGATCGATCAGCCACAGCCAGTCGTCGAGCAGGAACTCGATGCGAATGGCGAGCAGGGCGATGCGCCCCATGACGGTATAGCCGAATGCGGCGCCGAAGGTGATCATCAGAAACCAGATGCCCACTTTCGCCGCCCGCCCGACCGCGCCCTTGTGCTCGATGGAAAAGAAGAAATACGTCACCGCGCACAGCACGCCACCGACGACGAGGAGGTTTCTGAACGACGCCCAGAAATCGAACCCGCCCGCGTCGAAGACCACGAGCGGGAGAATCGTGTTGCGGATCTGCGCGAGAAAATCGCCGTGGAGAAAGCCGATCAGCTGCAGGCCCGCGAACGTGCCGACGATGAACGCCAGCGGCCAGCGCGCGATCCAGGCGCCGCGCGGCGCGAGCCGCCACAGCAGCATGACTCCGAGCACCAGCGGCACGATGTACCAGAGATTCCGCTCGGCCTCGGGCCCCGCTCAGCCCCGGCATCGCCCAGTTCTGAACCAGCGACGGCCACAGACGGCCGATCAGATTGGGGACGAGCACATCCCAGAAGCCCACCACCATCCAGTAGGCCGCCGACACACCGACGAGCACCGACTCGGCGACCTTGTAAAACGGGTTGTCGGCATACAGGAACGAGAAGATGGCGAGCGTGAAGAACGCCGCGAGCCACAGCCCGACCGTCCGCGGCGCACTGAATCGATACTCGGTTTGTCCCGGCTGCGCCTGCTCGGCACGGGCGAACTCGCCATAGGTCGCTGGCACGTACTCGGTCGCGCCGGCGGGTACCGCGACAACGTGAACGTACTCGCGCCCCATGCCGGGGTCGGTGAACAGCGCGCGGCCCAGCAGCCCGGCGGCGCCGACAACGAGGAGGACCGTCCAGATGAGCTGATCGCGCTTCATGCTTTGTCGCGGGGCCCCAACACCCGCTCCTCGCCGCTCGCTGGCGGGGACCCCATCGCCCCGCGCCGCTCGCGGCTCATCGCCGCACCGCCCGCTTGTCGGCGAAGTACAGGACGTTGGCGACGCACGATGAGCATGATGATCAACAGGTGGGCGACGAGCTGCGGACCCATGCGCCGGAGCCCTTCGAGATATTTCGGATCCGGGTTCGGCCCGCCGTACGTGTCGATCACGAGCTTCTCGTACTCGGCCGCGCCTTTAATCGCGCCGAGCAATCCGCGGAGCTGGCGCGGCACGTACGGATACACGAGCGGCGCCTGCACGCCGGTCGTCCCCGCCACCAGATGCAGCGTGGCATACGGCGTCACCGCGTACTGCACCCATTCCTTGACGCCGGGATAACCAGCCGACACGTTGATGATGAGCTTCATCTGCTGCACGCTCGTGATGCCCTTCATCATCGGAATGTCCTGCATCGCCGTCCCGCGCGCGTCGGTGGTGTACAGCTCGCGGATGTTGGTCATGATGACCTTGATCACGCGCTTCGTTTCCCGACTTGTAGCCGAGATTCACGTAGTCCTGGCCGTACACGAGATGCGGATAGTCCGGGCGGATCACCTTGTCGATGGTGTTCTGCACCATCTGCGGACCGACCGGCCACAGCGCCATGAAGTACATCTTGAGTTTCTTCTCGGCGCAGTGCTTCACGAAGGCGGTCGCCATCGGCTGAAGCTCGCCCTCCGACGCCGGGTCGTAGTCGAACGACAGCAGCACGGGATCGCCGGGCGACAGGCGATCGACCTCGTCGAACGTCGCGTGGGCCAGCGCGCTCGGCAGCTCCGGAAACGTCCGCCCGGTGACGCCGATGAAGTAGATCGGCAGCAGCACCGACCAGAGCATGAGCAGGAAGATCCAGCGGCGATCGAGCGTCCGCAGCGCCGCCATGACGCCCGCCGACGCGAACCGCCGTGACCAGCGGCACCAGCGTGCCGATGAACATCAGCCACGACCCACCACTGGTCTCTCAGAAAGTCGCCCATCAATCAGTCCTTGCCCAGATACGAGCGATCGACGCCGATCAGAATCTTCAGCGACGTCGCGACGATGCCGAGCGCGATGCCGATCATGATGGCGCGGTTCCCGGCGGTGTTGAACACCGCCATGATGTAGACCGTCAGGTTCTCGAGCCGCAGGCCGGTGAAATACCGGAACCCTTCCCAGTTCGCCGGATCGATCCAGCTGGTCAGCGCCACGCCCGCGAACGTCCGTCCCAGCAGAACGATGAAGGCGGTGCCGAGCAGCAGATTGGCTTCGAGGTTCTTCGCGCGAAACGCGCGGAACGCCGCCGACGCGATGTAGAACGCCAGCAGCGCGAAGATGGTCGCCGTCAGCGGCTGGAATGCGTATTGATAGGAGTACCAGAACGCGCTGCCGGTCTGACGGTACGCGCCCGACCAGCCGTAGTCGGGAAACTGCGGCGACGGCGCGGCGCCGATCTTCCCCAGGCCCACGAACAACGTCCCCAGGAACGACACCAGCACGATGATCGAGTACGCCCATCCGCGCTGCCGATCGGAGATGCGCTTCAAGTGCGAGCGCAGAAGATTCCCGCCGCCCAGGATGAACGCGATCGCGGCCAGCACGTCGAACCAGATGGCCACCGTCTCGCCCCAGCTCTGCGTGTACGGCACGAAGTACGCCCCGATGAGCGTGAACCCCACGACCGCCGTGATGAGCAACGGAACTGTGCGCTTCATGATCGGCGACCGGCTCAGGTCAGCACCCGGTTGATCAGAAAGTCGACAAACGATCTGATCGCCGGCGATCCCGTGAGGCTGGCGAGCGTCTCGGCGGCCACGCCGGTGATGATGCCCGCCGCCACGATCAGCTTGCCGACGTCCTGACCCTTCAGGCTGCCGAGCTGGTCGGGTTCGCCCGACAGATATGCGGACGCGGCGAAGAACTCCTCGCCGATGAGCGTGTAGTCGCAGGCGGCCACGAAGAAGGGCAACTGCGCGGGCTGCGCGGTGCCGGCAATCTGAATCGCGCCGACGCCGTTGCCCATCTCGGCGAGGATGAGCGATTCGGCAAAGAACGAGCCCATGTAGAAGCACGCGGCCGGCCGCTCGCGCACCATCAGGCCCTGCACGTAGGCGACGTAGCCGAACTGCTCGTCGGTGACGTAGTACACCTGGTCGGGCGAAAAGGCTTCGGGACGTCCAGCCGCGAGGTACGCGGCCTGCACGGTTTCGCGCGCGGCGGTCATCACGAGCGATCGGCTCGTCGGCACTTCGACCCGCGCGTCGTACTCCGCCGCGGTCTTGGCAACCCGGGAGAGGACGGTGAGCGACGCGATCGTCTGGATGTCGTTCATGTCCTGGACACCAGGGATGAACAGGACACGAGCGGCCCATCTCCGTCGCGCGGCCGACGGCGTCGTCCACGGCCTCGAGGCCGGCGATGCGGCGGACCTTCATCTGCATCCCGCGGCGCGCCGCGAGAATGTAGGCGAGCACGGCTCCGCAGAGCATGACGAGCAGCCCCAAAAACCAGATACGGGTCGGGTCGAACCACGCCATCTGGCGGCATCAGGGTTCCTGTCCGCCAGCGCCTTCGATCAATTCCACATTGGCTCGCGGGATGATAACACCCTCTCCCGATTCGAACGTGACCTCGAGCACGCGCGCCTTCGAACCCGATTGCAGCGTCTGCGGCTCGGGCGGCAGCGCCGTCACCCGGCCGATGAGCCCGAAGTACGGATCGCGAATCGCACGCACGGGGGCGCCAATCTCGAGACGTCCCATCACGGCGTCCGACACGGCAGCCGGTGCGCGCGTCCGCTCGAAGCGGAACGATAATCTCCGGGCGCATCACGCCGGCGCGAATCTGCGTCGCGCCGTTCACGGCCGCGTCATCGCCGGCGCGCGACGCCAGCAGATCGAAGGTCCTGCGCGCCATCGCGATCTCGCCGAACCCTTCGGTGATGACGATGGTCAATCCGATGCGCTCGGAGCCGGTAATGGCCACGCCCAGGTTGTAGCCGAGCACCGCCTCGAGGTCGGCATCGTCGATGCCGCCGGCGATGATCGCCGCCACGCCGATCGTGCGGGCACGCTCGATGGCCTGTGCCGTGACGCGCGCGCCGCCCACGACCACGCAGTCTTTCAAATCGGGCGTGATGAGATCTTCCGTCAATTCCTGATCGTGCCGCTTGGCGACCATGCGGATGGGGCCGAACGTCTCGCCGCCGATGCCGAAGATGCCCTGGACGAACGTCACGTCCGCTTCAATCACGCAGCCCTCGTTGGGAAACACTTCGACCACCTGGCCGGTCAGGTACGCCTTCACCTGAACCGGTAACGGGGCGCCACGGACGATGACCTGACCGGTCACCGCGGAGATCGATTCGATCGTGCCGGCGATCGTGGCTCTTGTACTCCTGGCGGAACTTTCCGAAGATGCCCTTGGTTCGCGCCAGCACGTCGCCCGGCTCGATGCGCTCGCCTTCCTTCTTCATCATGCACTCGGGCACGTCGCCCGGCGGCATCGACAGAAGCTTGGCGAGGTTCAGCGGCGAGATGTCGCCCGGCATGAAGGTTTCGGCCACGACCTGCCGCGCTTCCACGCGATCGCCCGGCTTCACCACGACGGTGCCCGAGATCGGCAGGAGCCGTCTCACGGTGTACCGCATGGCCGCGACGACCTTGAGACCCGGCGTATAGGCGCCGCCTGCTGTGGCCGTCATGCCCGCAATCCTTTGCGTTCGAGCTGCGGATACAACTGCAGCGCGGTGACCCAGGCGTCGACGAGCCCACGGCCTGTCGCACGGTCTGTTGGAAGGAGCAACGGCCGGCCGCGCGCATCGAGGATGAGGCCCACGGTGCCGCCGCGCACCTCGCGTTCGATCGGCTTGCCCGGACCGCCCCCGACGTCGAAGGCTTTGTCGGGCTCGACGGCCACGGTGGCCTTCTCGCCGTCTCCCAATGGAAACAGGCGGATGTCGCCCACGGCCATCTGTCCGGATTCGTTGAGCGAAGACGACCGGACGGTATAGCGGAAACACGGCTTGCCGGGCTTGCCGGTGCCCTTCGCGGCCACGCACGTCCCGAGATAGATGAGGCAGTCGCGCTCGAACACCTCGAGCGACGCCTGCGGGTGCACCTGCGCGAGCACGCCCAGGTGCGGCATCATGAAGATCGAGTCCTTGGCGAGCGTCGGTGAATCCTTCCGGCTCGAAGGCATCGATGAGCATCATCGCCGTCTGCTGCATGCGCGGCGCGTGCGACAGCACGCCGCCCGACGCGACGAGCAGGTCGAGCTTCATGTTGTCGACGATGGTCTGGCCCGCCGCTCTCCTGGCTGAACGTGTCGCCCACCGTGCGCTGCTGCTGCACGCCCTTCAGCGTGGTGGCGAACTCCTTGTGCTGCATGTAGGCCAGCCGCAGCGCCTCGCGCGCCACCGCCTGCTCGAAGACGAGCGCTTCGAGCGTCTGCGGAATCGTCGTCGGCCGGATCATCTTGTTCTTGACGCGATTGCGCAGCTCGCGCTCGTCCATCTCGAAGGGCACCCAGCGCAGGATGTTCGGCATGCCGGCTTCGGCGCAGACGTTCGAAATCGAATAGCTCATCCCGAGATTGGCGCTGACCGTGCGGTTGAACACGCCGTCGAAGACGCTGAACACGTCGGTCGTCGCGCCGCCGATGTCGACGCCGACGACGTTGATGCCCTGCCGCTCGGCGATCGTCTGCAGGATGTTGCCGACCGCGCCCGGCGTCGGCATGATCGGGGCATCGGTCCACTCCATCAGCTTGTCGTAGCCCGGCGCGTGCGCCATGACGTGCTCGAGGAACAGATCGTGGATGGCATCGCGCGCGGGGCCGAGATTCTCGCGCTCGAGCACCGGCCGCAGGTTGTCGACGACCGTCAGGGCGAAACCTTCGCCGTCGAGCACCTTGCGGACGAGCGGCGCCGCGTCCTTGTTGCCCGCATAGATGATCGGCAGCTGGTACTCGCCGCCGAACCGGGCCTGCGGCTTGGCCGGCGCGATCAGCTCGGCGATCTGCACGACGTGCGTGGTCGTGCCGCCGTCGGCTCCGCCGGAGATCAGGATCATGTCGGGGCGCAGCTCGCGGATGCGCTGAATCTGCTCGTGCGGCTTCCGCTTGTCGTTGGACGCGATGACGTCCATGACGATCGCGCCGGCGCCGAGCGCCGCCCGCTTCGCGCTCTCGGCCGTCATCTCGCGCACGACGCCGGCCACCATCATCTGCAGGCCGCCGCCGGCGCTCGAGGTCGAGATGTAGATGTCGCAACCCTCGCGCTCGGTTGCCGGACGAATGATGCGGCCATCGTCGTCGATGAGCCGCCGGCCGGCGAGCTCCTGCACCTCGGTCACCGCATTGACGACACCGATGGTGACGTCGGCAAACGGCGCTTCGACGGTCGTCGGCGCTTCGCCGCGATGCGTCTGGCGGTAGACGCCGTCGACCTTCTCGATGAGGATCGCCTTGGTCGTGGTGCTGCCGCAGTCGGTGGCGAGAATGACGCGGGCGTTTTTCGGATCGGCCGGGCTCATTGTTTCTTGTCGCGGGGCCCCAACACCCGCTCCACGGCTCGATGACCGCTTCCGCTTCGAGCGCCTCGATGCGCGCCGCGATGTAGTCGAGCGAACCGCGCTGCTCGAGAAACGAGGTGAACTGCTCGTACGCGCCCGAGTCGCCGACGATCGTCAGGAACGGCTGAAAAAACGTGAGGACCTGCGCTGACAGATAGTTGAGCGGCCGGCCCATCTCGATGGCCAGCATCGCGGGCGTCGTGAGCCGCCGCCGCACGATCTCGCGACAGACGCGCTCAACGAGCTGCGCCTGCGCCTCGTCGGGCTCGACGGGCCCTGGGGGATCGATCGCGAATGCGTGCTTCAGCCATGCAAGGCGTGGATGTCCGGCACGAGGCACAGCCTCCTATATTACCCATGTTCGGCGGTACAATGCCCGGACTCCAATGAAGCTGATCATCGTCGACCGTTCGAAACCCGAAACGTACAGACGCCTCAAGGAGAAGTTTGCCGACGAGCTGAACGTCGAGGTCATCTGGGACCGCCGCACGAAGCAGCGCCGGCGCAATTTTGCCACCGGCGGCCCCGAGCGTCGCTCGCGCGAGCGGCGTCAGCTCATCAAGGGTTTCGACGGCAAGGACTACATCGTCATTCACGTCGCAAAGTAGAAACGGTTCCGGGATACGTTTTCGCCGGCTATCACGAAAACGGATCCCGGAACCGTTACTCCCTTCCGGCCTTACCCGGACCGCACCGGACTCCCCGCCGCCGGACCGAGATTCAGGAACGTCAACTGCTCGGGATCGCCATCGAATTCCGCGTCGGGCTGCGCCTTCCAGTCGAGCGCGGCCCGGCGGCCGATCAGATCGAGCGCCACGATCGCGGCCAACTCCACAGCGGCCAGACGCAACGAGCGCAGCCGCGATCGTGAAGCGCGCCCAGCTCCCATCGGACGGGCCAGTAGGCGATGGCGTACATCGCGCCGACAGTACAGCGGCCACCGCGTCTTGAGCTTCGTGTGTCCCGGAGGATAGGCGCGGGTGAACGGCACGCTGTCGATCGTGATCGACGCCGCCTGCGCACCGAATGTGACGGCGATGCAGACGAAGACTGCGTGCCATGCGGCGACGTCTCAAGCCCTACCAGCGGCAGGACGACGAGCGCGTTCACGGCCAGGGCTGGAAGCAGCGCGAACGAAATCATCGCGGCGCGCAACCCCAGCCAGTACGACGCGGACGGCATTCGCGAGTGAACGCGAAACACCCAGGCAGCCGGAAGCTCCGTCGGCATCGCAAACGACGATCGCAGGCCGATGATGATCCAGTAGCCAATCACCATCGGAATCCAGAGCACGACCGTTCGAGGCACGAACAACGCCTCGAGCCCGCCGCGCCGCGTCGATGCCGCGACGCTGATAATGGCGACGGCGATCGACCCGGCGATCGCAACAGGCACCTGCTGGGGTTTGCTGCGCGCGAGCGTGGTGAGGATGAAGTCAGACACGGCGCGCGCCGTACGATCGCGGCCAGCGAGCACGCGGGCCAGGGCACGGCGAAGCCGGGCGCTCGCCGCTACGCGCGCAGATGGCGCGAGCGCCGCGCGCATTTGTTTCCAGTAACCCGCAAACGTCACGGCGACCGCGCCAGCCACCGCTAACGGCAGCGCGATGAGGGCTCGCCCGGCGAACAGGTCGAGACCTTCTGCCCGCGAGCCCCGAATGTGTTCGAACAGCCCGACAAACCAGGTGAGCGGCAGCCATTCAGCCGGCGCGCTTGTCGAGAAAGGCGGGTGTCGAGTCGGCCCATGGCCGTCGGCACCATCATGAAGCACAGGACGGCGCTCAAGAAGACGAACTGCAGCAACGAGCCGATCGACGCCGCAAACTGTGGCCCGACGAGAAGCACCAGCAGACCGCGCACGATGACGAGCGTCGAGAAGATGAAGACGGCGCCGCCGATCGTGCCGGCGAAGTGTCCGAGCGTGTGCCTGATGATGAGGCCATCGTTGCCTCCCGTCACGAGGCCGAACGGAACGCCCGAGGTGAGATTGACGAGCAGTGCGGCTCCCAGGAGGAACGTCGCCAGGGCGGCGAGCTTCGCGAATACAACGGTCCGGCCCGGCACGGGCAGCGGCCCGAGGACCATCGCATCGCGCTTGTCGAACACCAGCGTGTCCCAGATGAACACCGTGATCAGGCCCGTGGTCACCATCGAGTACGCGACAAAGACGATGGCCATCTGCAGCAGCCGTGTCTCGACGAGCTCGGGCATGTGTCTGGCCTTCGCCACGAGCCGGAGGATCTCGAAGCTGCCGACGGTCGACATCATGATGTAGATGCCGGGCGTGACCAGAAAGGCAAACACGCCGATGATGGCGCGGCGCATCTGAAGATCGGACGTCGCCGATTCGTTGGCGGCAAACTGCTCGAGAAAGGTACGCCAGAGAATCCGGAACGCCGGGACAGTCGGGGTCATTGCAGGTGCATCGCCTCGACGAGCGCACGGGTGCGGCCCTCGACGTTGGTCTCTTCCACCAGCGTGGCGAAAGACGGCGTCGAGCGTCGGGAGCTTCAGCGTCTGGCGAAGGTTCTCGACCGAGTCGTGGCCGACCATGCGGCCGTCCTTGAGGATGGCGACGCGCGAACAGACCTGCTCGACGACCTCCAGCACGTGAGAGCTGAACACGACCATCTTGCCTTCGGCCGCCAGCGATCGGACGAACGCCTTCAGCACCCGCGCCGCGCTGACGTCGAGGCCCGAAAACGGCTCGTCGAGGATCACGATGCGGGGATTGTGGAGGACGGCGGCGGCGATCAGAATCTTCTGCCGCATGCCCTTCGAGTAGGTCGACAGGGTCTGATAGCGATCGTCGTAGATGCCGAGCAGTTCGAGGAAGCGATCGATTTTCTCGTCGAGGAGCGCGTCCGGGATATTGCGGAGGCGCCCGACGAGCTGGAGATACTCGGGGCCGGTCAGGTAAGTGTAGAGATGAGGCTCCTCGGGCACGTATCCCAGGAGCGCCTTGTATTCCAGCAGGTTCGCGAGCACCTCGCGGCCGTCGAGCTCGACGCGGCCGCTCGTCGGCTCGATGAGGCCCATCAGAATCTTGACGGTGGTGCTCTTACCCGAACCGTTCGGACCGAGCAGTCCAAACACCTCGCCCGGCCGGACCTCGAACGTCACATGTTCGATGGCCGTGAGCGCGCCGTAGCGCTTCGTCAGGTCATGAACGCGAAGCATGGGAAGTTGGACACCACTCAGGGTGCTTGGTTCCGGAACCACGAAGACACGACCACGAAGGCACGAAGACACGACGTTCTGCCGTAGCGCAGGCTTCAGCCCTGTCTCACTAACCACGAAGGCACGAAGACACGACGTTCTGCAGTAGCGCAGGCTTCAGCCCTGCCTCACTAACCACGAAGGCACGAAGACACGACGTTCTGCCGTAGCGCAGGCTTCAGCCCTGTCTCACTAACCACGAAGGCACGAAGACACGAAGTTCTACGGTAGCGCAGGGCTTTAGCCCTGCCTCACTAACCACGAAGGCACGAAGACACGAGCGTGGCGCAGGGCTTCAGCCCTGCCTCACTACCACGAAGGCACGAAGCCACGACGTTCTGAAGTAGCGCAGGGTTTCAGCCCTGCCTCACAAACCACGAAGGCACAAAGACACGAAATCTGCGCCTCACCAAACCCGAAGTTAGTTCGACACCGGATGGAGGTTCCGGTTCCCGTTCCAGTTCCCGTTCCGGGAACACGTGAACCCGCGTTACGCGTACACTCGCACGCCGAACTCCACGTCTTTGACGAGCGAGTCCAGCCAGCCCGCACGGAGGGCGTCACGATACCGTTCGCGCGTCGGCTCCACTCCGCCCAAGCGCAACAAGCGCGTTGCGCCGGGCGTCGTCTGGCGTCATGCCGGCGCGGATGTTGTCGGCCACGTGCAGGTCGAGATGGCTCTCGAGCTCGGCATCGAAATCGCTGCGCCGACGCACCAGACCAGCAACCCGCGCTAACACCCGTCTCAGGATCCTCATGTGTTCCTAATCCCTAATCCCCAATCCCTAATCCCTAGTCGAAGGGTTATCAGTCCGCCCGCAGCGCCACGGCTGGCTCGATGCGCCTGACTCGAAACGCCGGCAGCGCCGACGCCAGCAGCGCAATCTCGAACAGCAGCATCGCCACCGCCCTCAGGATCGGCGCCGGCGCATCGGCCATCGCCCGCAGGTCGGCAGGGAGCAGACGGATGGCGACCAGCGTGAGCGCGAATCCGGCAACGATGCCAATCGCGGCCAGCCGCAGTCCCCGCCGCAGCACGAGACGCATGACATCGCTCGGCGCAGACCCGAGCGCCAGCCGCACCGCCCATTCGCGACGCCGGGCAGTAACCGCGTGCGCGATCGCGCCGTACAGACCGCCGGCCGACAGCACCAGCGCGAGGCCGGCAAACCAGCCGATCAGCCATCGATACAGATCCAGCGTCCACAGAGAATCCGCCACGACGTCTTCCACGTTCTGGTTCAATTCCGGATGCGGTTCATCGTGCACGCGCGCACGCACCGCCTCGATGACGGCGTCCGGTTCGGCGTTCAGGTCCGCGACAGCGTGACGCCGAGCTCGGCGACCTGCGACCAGTTCTGCGCCATGGGAAAGTAGATTTCCGGCGCCGCCGGCCGGTCGAGCGCCACCTGCATGACGTCGCCAACCACGCCGACGATCTGGCCGCGATTGGTCACCACGCCGACCGGATCGCGGTCGCCGAAATACCGCCGCGCGAGCGTCTCGTTAATCAGAATCACCGGCGGCGCGTTCTTCGTGTCGCCGAGAAGAACACTCCGGCCGCGGCGAATCGGAATGCCGAGCGCCTCGAAGTAGCCCGGCGTCACGTAGCGCAACTCGATGGGAAACGCCGGCTCGTTTCTCGCCGGCGCACCCTTGACGACGAAGTCGGTGGATACGCTGTTCCAGCCCCAGTTCTGCAGCGGCAGCACCTGCGTGAATCCCGCGGCGCGCACATCAGGCAGGCGGCCGACGCGTTCGGCGATGTCGTAGTACTGCAGCTCGACGCCCGGCGCCAGCGGCTGGCCGAGATGGACGGTCACGACGTCGCCGGTCGACATCCCGTTGGGCGCCTCGCGCAGGCGCGTCATCTCGTCCATCACGAGTCCGGCGCCGCTGGCGAGCACGAAGGCGAGCGCGACCTCCGCGATGACGAGGACGTCCCGCACGCGCGCCCACTCGCGCCCCGTCGTCGCGCGGCCCGATTCTCTGCTCACGAGACCTGCATCGATGCGTCCCGCCGCGAGCGCCGGCGCCAGACCAAAGACAGTCAGCCGTGACGAGGCAGACCAGCAGCAGGAAGGCGAAGATCGTCCAGTCGAACGCCACTTCGTTCACGCGCGGGATACGCTGATCCGCGAACGACACGAGGAGGTGGCTCGTCCAGCGCGCGACGACAATGCCGGCGAGCCCGCACCGTGAACAGCACCAGGATCTCGATCCGGAACTGGCGGATCAGGCGCGCGCGCGACGCGCCGAGCGCCGCTCTCGTCGCCACTTCCTGCATTCTGGCGCCGGCGAGCGCGAGCAGCAGGTTCGCGACGTTGGCGCACGCAGCGACGAGCACCAGCACGACGGCGCCAAACAGCAGCCACAGGGCACGGCGTGTCGGACCGAGCACCGCGTCCGCATACGGCAGCACATGCAGCGGCTCGACGCGCTGCTGCTCGGAGCCCAACGCCGCCCGGCGCTGTTCGACGGCCACAAGCTCCGCGACCGCGGCTTCAGGCGTCAACGCCGGACTTGAGCCGCGCCACGAGCCGGCTCAGGCGGCTGCGAAGCGGCCGGTACTCGGCAATCCACACCCCGACGTGCGACTCGGTTGTCGCGCTGCGGAGAATCGACGCCGCCCCATAAGGGAATTGGAAGCGATCGGGCATAACGCCGATGATGGTGAAAGGGCGATCGTCGAGCATCACGGACGTCCCAATCGCACTCCGGCTGCCCGAGAATCGCGACCGCCACAGCCGCTCGCTGATGACCGCCACCGACACATCGTCGCGACGGAACGTCCGCCCCAGGAGTGGGCGCGAGCCCAGCACGTCGAACAAGTCTCGATCGGAGACGACCGCGGTCACCCGCTCGGCGCCGGATGGGGTCTGGAGGTTGCGGGTGCCCGGCGCGTATTCGCCAAGCGATTCGAACGAACTGCTCTCGCGGCGAAGCGCCTCGAGATCGTCACGCTGTATCGTGTGCCGGAACCTCTACAACTCGATCGGGCGCGGCAAACGGAGGTCGGGATGCGGTTTTGACCACGCAAAGAGCGCGGCCGTCGCGCCGGTCGCCAGCGCCAGGCTGAGCACCGCGACGATCGTGACGACCGGATTCTTCACGAACGTTCGCGCGCCGAACCTCGCGTCCCGCGCGATCTCTTCAAGACGTCATCTCTGTACGCATCTCTAATCACCAATCCCCAATCCCCAGTCGCTAATCGCTAGTCCTCAGTCTAGTCGATGCTGCGTCAGAAACCTCGCGAGTATGGCCGTGGTCTTGTTCCATTCCCGTTCCTCCTGCTCCACCTGCCGCCGCCCCGCGCGCGTCAGCTTGTAGAACTTGGCTTTACGGTTGTTCTCGGACACGCCCCACTCGGAGCTGATGTAGCCCTCCTGTTCGAGCTTGAGCAACGCCGGATAGAGCGTGCCGTAATTGACGAGCAGCTTGTGGCCGCTCGTCTGCTCGATGCGTCTCGCGATGCCGTAGCCGTGCAGCGGGCCGAGCGTCTCGAGGGTCTTGAGCACCATCAGCGCCAGCGTCCCTGCCATACGTCCGATTTGTCACCGCCCATGCGCCACTCCTAGGCAAGCCTGTAGAAAACCCCTGGGCCCGACCCCGTTTCTTGCGGGATTGGTGGACGCTACAATGCCGGGCGATGAGCCTGGACCGACGCAACTTCCTGAAACAGATGGCCGCCGTGCAGGCGGGTGCCGCCCTCAGCACCGCGGCGGCCCGGCAGACGCGCAAGCCGGCAGACGTCATCGTCGTCGGGGCGGGCGCGTTCGGCGGGTGGACGGCGTACTACCTCAGGCAGCTTGGGGCGTCGGTGAGGGTCGTCGACGCGTACGGTCCCGGAAACTCGCGGGCGACGTCGGGCGACGAGACGCGCGGCGTGCGCAGCTCGTACGGCGACCGCGGCGCCAATGCGGAGCTCTGGGCAACCTGGGCGAACCGAGCGCTCGACCGATGGACGAAGTTCGACGCCGAGTGGGGCCGCCAGATGAAGGTACGGCTCTTCTTCAACACCGGCGATCTCATCTTTCGCGCGGCGCCCGAGCCCTTCACAGATCGGACCCAGGAAGTCTGGAAGAAGCTCGGCATTCCGTTTCAGGTGCTCAAGGTCGACGATGTCAAAAAGCAGTACCCGTCGTTCGATCTCACGAACGTCAACTTTGCTCTTTATGATCCCCGCGCGGGCGTCGTGCGCGCGCGGCGGGCCTGCGAGGTCGTGGCCGAGGCCTTCCGCCAGTCTGGCGGTGAGATTCTGATGGGCTATGCGGCCATGGGCGAGCGGAGCGGCCCGGTGCTGCAGAACATCAAGACAAGCGGACCGTCTGCGACGCTCACAGCCGGAACGTTCGTCTTCGCGCTGGGACCCTGGTTTCCGAAAGCGTTCCCGGACCTGATGGCCTCGCGCATCAGGACGCCGCTCGGCCACGTCCACTATTTCGGCACGCCGCCCGGCAGCGACCGTTTTACGTTTCCCAACCTGCCGAGCTTCAATTTCCCCGGCGTCACCGGCTGGCCCGCACTGCCGCCCGACAATCGGGGATTTCGCGTGCGCCTGCGCGGATCGTCACCCACCGACCCGGATACGAGCGATCGCGTGTTCGATCGCAGCCAGGACACGCTCGCGCGCACGTTCCTCGCCGAGCGCTTTCCGCTCATGGCCTCGGCGCCGCTCGTCGAGACGCGGGCCTGCCACTACGAGATGAGCGCCTCCGGTAATTTCATCGTCGATCGTTATCCGGGCTTCTCGAATGTCTGGGTGGCGGGCGGCGGCACCGCCGAGGGATTCAAGTTCGGACCGGTGATGGGCGAGTACATCGCGAAGCGCGTGCTGGGGATCGAAGATGATCCAGCGCTCGCGAAAGCGTTCAGCCTGCCGGTCGTCTGAACTACGCTGCTCCGACGCAGAGACGCAAAGGCGCAGAGAATTCGTTTCAAAGAAACTCTGCGGCTCTGCGCCTCTGCGTCAAAACATCAATGCCTTGAGAACGACGATCAGAAGAAGACCCGCGTTCCCACTATGAGGCGGCGGGCCGCGGCGGCCGATGTGGCGCGGCCAAAGAACGGGGACGTTCTGACGCCGCTGAAGTTCTGAGGGTTGACGAGGTTCAGCGCGTTGGTGGCGCGCACGAAAAGTTCGAAGCGCACCAGCCCCTCGGGAGCGCGATTGCCGCCGCCCCGCGCTTCCCCGCCGCCGCCGCGCTGGGCGTTCACCCGCGCACGCTGTCCGACCGAATGCTCCCATACGAGGCCAAGATCCATGTTGGTGATCGGCTCGCCGCGCATGCTGTTGCGTCCGAAGCCGGCCGGCCGCTCGTTGGTCTGGCCGTCGCCATTCTCGTCAAGACCGGTCGTGATGTTGTAGGGCGCTCCCGAGAGCGTTCTCAGGAACAGGTTCGCCCGGAAGCCGGCCTTCAAATATGTGTTCATCGACGCGGAAAGGCGATGACGGATGTCCTGGCGCGACGGCCCCCACTCGTGCGAGAGATCGAAGCTGTCGGGCGGCAGCGTCAGCGCCCCATCGGTTTCGTTGAGCGCTTCGCCAAAGGTGTAGCCGATGTTCGCCGTCAGGCGGCGCGGCTTGTAGTTCACGATCAGGTTCACCTCGAGAGAACGCGCCTCGGATCGCGCGGTCGTTTCGAGCAGCGTGAGATTGCGGAGCGACAGATCCGGCCGCACGCCATTCAACGGCGCGTTGAGGTCGCGGCTGCGAAACAGATGGTGGCCGCTCTGTTGCAGGTAGGTGGCCCGCAACCGCGCCCAGCCCGTCAGCGTTCGATCGACGCCGGCGGACGTCCGTCGCGTGTACGGCATGACCATGTTCGGATGTGCGCGGACGATGCTCGGCGGCTGGGCTGCCAGAGGAATGCCTCCGAGGAACGGATCCGGATATCCCGGATTCGAAATCACGATATCGCGCTGCTGCAGGCCGTTGGCCCAGAGCGTCTGTTCGTAGAGCCCGCCCTGGAAGAACTGCGGAAAGATTCCAACGCTCCCGCGGAGCGTCGTCTTCTTGCCGGGCAGCATCCAGTTGACCGACACGCGCGGCGAGAAGTTCGCCCAGTCCGACAGGTGCGTCTGCAGGTCGTGCCGCACGGCGCCGGTAATCACGAGGCTGCGGTTCACGCGGTAGCTGTCCTGCAGATACCAGCCAAACCGATAGAGTGAGTAACTACCGTCCGGGTTGATCGTGCGCTGCGTGTATGTGGTCGGGATCCGGTCGCGGTACATCTCGAGGCTGGCAAACGTGAACGTGCCGTTCGGGTTTCGCACCTCGTTGACGGCATAACTGTTCCCCCTGATCGATGCCCCGAACTCCATCTGGTGCGCGCGCTTCAGCGTGAACTGCAGCTCGTTCTCGATCTGAAGATCGCCATCCCGCCGGCTGCCGCTGATTTGCGCGCCGCCCTCGGTGAACGCATCGAGCACGCGAATCGTCTGCGCATCGCTGACCGACTGGCTTTCGACGTTCTGCCATTCGTACTGCACGCGCAGGTTATTCACGAATTTCTTCCGGAGGGTCGCGCGGTGGCTGAGGCGGATCTCGCCATCGGATTGCGCGCGCGAATACGCCCGCTCGGGCAGGTCGAACTCCGACACGCCCTGGTTCAGGCTGTTGAGGCGGCGAAAGTCGATCTCGCCGCGCAACTCCTGGCCCGCGCCCAGGGCGTGCTGAACATCGAGCTCGAACCCGGTGCGCGTCGTGGGCTGGGTAATGAGGGCCTGGAACATGCCGTCGAGCCGGGCCGCGCGAATGGCCTGCTGCTCGTTGGTCTCCGCGCGGTCGATCGACATCGAGAGTCCCGTCCGGTTGCGGGCCAGCGGACCATCGACGTGCCACGCGAACTGCCGCGTCTGTCCTGACGGCCGCTCGCCCGAGAACGCATTGCGCGCGTTCATCGCATCGTCGCGGACGTTCATATCGACGTTACTGCGCCAGCCGCCCGAGCCGGGCCTGGTGCGAACCTCGACGCGCGGACCGCCGTTTCCGCTGCCGGTCGCATCGTCGTAGCGCACGCGCACTTCCTGAATCTGCGTGCCGTACGGCAGCCGGCCCCCGCTGAAGCCGTTCACGCGAAGATCGGCGTCATCGCCGACCAGCTGCTGCAGCACCTGGGCGAGCTCTTCCGGATCGTCGGGCAGCGCGCTCAGCTGGTCGGCCGTGAACTGCTCGGTGAACGCGCCGAGCAGCTGCGTATCCTCCGCGGCCGGCTGCACCTCGATTTCCTCGGCGAGCGAGGCAATTTCGAGCCTCACGTTCCGGCTGGTCTGCGCGCCGGCACGCACACGAAGGTCTTTGACGTCGAGCGGTGAGAACCCCGGCGATTCGACGCGCGCGAGATAGTCGCCCGGCGCCAGCGCGTCGAACAACGCCTCGCCGTTTTCGCCGGAAATCGCGGTGCGCG
Source organism: Vicinamibacterales bacterium (assembly GCA_963821395.1). Taxonomy (GTDB): domain Bacteria; phylum Acidobacteriota; class Vicinamibacteria; order Vicinamibacterales; family JAMQPK01; genus JAMQPK01. The sequence goes on from CAWGDY010000006.1 coordinate 99,712, forward strand.
CCACGCCGTCCCGCGACGTGACGCTGACGCTCGCGCCCGCAATCGCCAGATCCGTCGCGTCTTTCACGACGAGCCGCAGCGTGCCCGGGCGTGGCTGCGCATACAGAGGCGCGGCAAGGCCCAGGCACAGCACGGCGAGAAGGGTTCGCACCAGATACATTTGACGACGGCCTGGCTATTCGGGTTTACCGGGGTGAGGATGACCGATTCGACATGAAGCTGGTGTGAAGCCGGGATCGCCAGGAACCAGCCGCGGCGCAGCGTTGACGGTTGATGCGTATTTTACGTAATATACGTAATATGAAGAAACGCCGGGCGCCTGCGGGCCGCGCGCGCGCGATCTCGGCCACCGCCGCGGCCAAGACGTTCGGCCGCCTCGTCGACCGGGTGCGCAGCGAGCGGGCCGAATACGTCGTCGAGCGGGGCGGCAAGCCGGTCGTCAAGATCGTGGCCGTGTCCGAGAACCGCTGCACGGGCGCCGACCTGATTCGAATCATCAAGGCGTTGCCCAGGGCGGATGAGGCCTATCTGAAGGCCGTCGAATCTGGCATGACGGCGCTGAACAAGCCCACCGTACCGGAGAACCGGTGGGAATCCTGATCGATTCGAGCAGCCTCATCGCGGCCGAACGCGGCGAGCTCGATCTCGAAGCGGCGCTGGCGGGAGCACTCGAGGACGAGCTCGCGATCGCGGCAATCTCGGCGTCCGAGCTGCTGCACGGTCTCCACAGGCTCAAAGGCGGGTTGAAGCAGGCGCGTGCGGAGCGCTTCGTCGAACGCCTGCTCGCCACACTTCCCGTCGTGCCCTTCGACCTCGAGGTGGCGCGGGTGCACGCCCGGCTCGGCGCCGAGCTGGCGTCCAGGGGCGCCGCCGTCGGCCCGCACGATCTCATCATCGCGTCCACAGCGGTCGCCATCGACTTTACGGTGGCCACCCGCGACCTCCGCAGCTTTCCGAAAATTACCGGCCTCGACCTGAAGCGCTGGTAAGACCACGAAGACACGACCACGAAGACACGACCACGAAGACACGACCACGAAGACACGACCACGAAGACACGAAGACACGAAGACACGACGAACAAACAGAAGATCAGGAGATCAGAAGATCAACGAATTCCCTGAAAGAATTCTTTTGAACTTCTGATCTTCTGTTTCTGGACCTCACGGTGTGAGCGACGAATCTGCGAATCGTGCGTCAGTGGTCCACGGGCAGCGTGACCGTTGCCCGGGCGCCGCGGGCGCCCGCGCGCGGTTCGAGCGTCAGCGTGCCGCCATGCGCTTCGGCGATCTGCCGGCCCAGCACGAGACCGATGCCCGATCCCTGGGGCTTGGTGGTGAAGAACGGCACGAACAGGTTGGAGGGATTCGCGAGACCGGGTCCTTCGTCTTCGATGCAGACGGACACGCGATGGCTGTTCAGCTGCCACCCCACGCGCACGGCGCCACCGGTTTCGAGCGCCGCGTCGACCGCGTTCCGCATCAGGTTGATGAACAACTGCTCGAGCTGATCGGGATCGGCCTGCACGGCGACGGGCTCGCCCGGCTGCACGAGAATCGCCTTTCGCATCTCGAGCCGGGCCACCCGCTCGACGAGCGCCGACAGATCGACATCGCGCATGTTGGGCTGCGGCAATCTGGCCAGCTTCGTGTACGCGGATGTAAAGCGGCTGAGCGCGTCGGTCCGGCCGGCGATGATGCTGAGGCCCCGCCGCATGTCCTCGCGCCAGTCGCCGGGCATCGGATCCTGCGCGGCGATGCTGTCGAGGCTGCCGGCAATCGATTTGATGGGCGCGAGCGAATTGTTCAGCTCGTGGCCGAGCACGCGAATCAGCCGGTGCCACGCTTCGCGCTCCTGCTGCCGCAGCGGAACGTCCACGTCGCTCAGCACGACGAGCGTGTGCGGCAATCCGCCCTGCCGGAATCCGCCGCGCCGTACCTGCCACTGTCCGCTGCCGCCGGGAAACGCGATGCTCAGGACTCGTGGCCCGCTGCCGTCGAGACACGCCGACAGGCTGATGTCGTCGGCGGTCCTGCCCATCAACTGTTCGGCGGGCCGTCCGAGCAGCCGCTCTCCGGCACGGTTGACGAGGCGCAGCCGGTGCTGCTCGTCGAAGGCGAAGACCGCCACGTCGATCTCGGCCATGACCGTCCGCAAGAGCGCGGTGGCCTCCAGCGAGCCCAGCCGCTCGTCGCGCAGCGTGTCGGCGAGCGCGTTGATCTCGAAGAGCGTTTCGCCCAGCGGATCGTTGCGCACCGCCCCGCGCGCCCGGAACGAGAAATCGCTCTCTCGAAGCGCCTCGAGCAGATTCGCCATCGTCTGCAGCGGGAACACGATGCGGTGGCGCAGCGCCGACGCCGCGAACGACCAGCAGACGAGCATCGCCAGGCCGACGGTCACCATGGTCTGCGTGGAGTAGTCGCCCACCCACAGCAACACCACGGCGGCGATCGTGCCGGGCAGGCCGGCCGCAATCGACAGCAGCAGGATGCGCTGGTCGTAGCTGAGCTTCACGGCTCGATGTTATATCGCTCGAGCCTTCGGTAGAGCGCGCTGCGGCTCAACCCCAGCGCCTTGGCGGCTTCGGTCACGCTGCCGTAGCGTGAGACAGCCTTGCGGATGAGAAAGGCCTCGACGTCTTCGAGCCCCATGTTTTCGAGGCTTTGCGCGCCGTCCTGGCTGCGGCGCAGACCCAGATCGCCCGTCGCGACGGTCGGACCGCCGGCCATCAGCACGCTCCGCTCGACGGCGTGTTCGAGCTCGCGAACGTTGCCCGGCCACGGATGACGCAAGAGCGCGTCCATGGCGGGGCTGTCGAAACCGCTGAGGCGCTTGCGATACCGCCGCGAGTGCTGCTCGAGAAAGTGCAAGGCGAGCGCTGGAATGTCGTCGCGCCGATCGCGGAGCGGCGGAAGGGCGATCTCGATCGTGTTGAGCCGGAACAGGAGATCCTGGCGGAAGCGGCCGGCCGCCACTTCGGCGTCGATGGCGGCGTTGGTCGCCGACAGGATGCGCACGTCCACGCGGCGCGTGCGCGACGAGCCGAGCCGCTCGAACTCGCCGGTCGCGATCACGCGCAGCAGCTTGGCCTGCTGCGACATCGGCACGTTGGCGATTTCGTCGAGGAACAGCGTCCCGCCTTCGGCCAGCTCGAATCGCCCCACGCGATCCGCGCGGGCATCGGTAAAGGCGCCGCGCACGTGGCCGAAGAGCTCGCTCTCGAAGACGGTCTCGGACACGCCCCCGGCATTGACGGTCACCATCGGCCGCGGGGCGCGGGGCGACAGCGCGTGAATCGCCTGCGCGACCAATCCCTTGCCGGTGCCGTTCTCGCCGGTAATCAGCACGTTGGCATCGGATGGCGCCGTCCGCTCGATGAGGTCGATCACCGGCTTCATGGCCGGTGATTTCGCAATCAGGGGCGGCGCGCCGTCGAAGGTGAGCCGCGCGGCCCCTTCGAGCTGACGTCCCCGGCGCAGGGCCCGGCTCAATTCCACCTGTGTTCTGACGATGGCGAGCAGCCTGGCGTTGTCCCAGGGCTTCTGGACGAAGTCGCGCGCGCCCCGGCGCATCGCCTCGACGGCGACATCGACGCTGGCCCAGGCGGTCAACACAATCACCGGCAGCGTCGGATCTCCGGCCTGAAGGCGCCCGAGCAGCTCCAGGCCTTCCTGACCGGATGTCGTGTCGCGCGCGTAGTTCAGATCGATGAGCGCCGCATCGAAGTCGGCTTCGTCCACCGCCGCGAGCACCGCCCCCGGCGACGAGACGGACTGCACCTGAAAACCCTCGCTCTTGAGGAGCAGCTGTAGCGCCTCGAGGATGTCTTTCTGATCGTCGGCAACGAGAATGCGCGGGGCCTTGGATGGCACGGTCTCTATTCCCACCGGAGCGCCCGCGAGGGATCGATGCGCGAGGCGCGATAAGCCGGCAGCAGCGCCGCCGCCAGCGAGACGAGCAGAACCACCGAGACCGCCGCAGCCATGATCGGCGGGTCGGTGCCTTCCACCCTGAACAGCAGCGCCGCGGCGAGACGGCCAAGGACGATCGCGCCGCCCAGGCCGATGGCCACACCGACGAGCGTCATCTTTCCGACGTGGCGCAGCACCATGCCGCGAATGCGCTGGCCGTCGGCGCCAAGCGCGAGCCGGACGCCGATTTCGGGCGTGCGCTGGGCAACCGAGTACGCGAGCACGCCGTACAGGCCGATTGCGGCCAGCAGCGTCGCGAGCGCCGCGAATCCCATCGACACGCGCGCGAGCAGCAGGTCGGTTTCCGCCCGCTCCCGAACCTGCGCTTCCATCGAGCGGAGATTCTCGATTGGCAGATTGCGATCGAGATCGCCGACGATGCGCGAGATGGCGGCATTCATCTGACCGGGATCCCCCGACGACCGCACGTAGAAGTTCATCTCGCCCCGCACGTCGCGCTGTCGGTACGGCAGGAAGAACTGCGGCGGAATCTCATTCTTGATGTCGCTGTACTTGGCATCCCGCACCAGGCCCACGATCTCGATGTCGAGCTTCGGCTTGCTGTTCCGCCCGAGCTCCATCCGCGTGCCGACGACGGCGTCGCGGCGCAGGTTGAACTTCCGCGCGAACGCTTCGTTGACGACGGCGACATTCTGCGACGCAGACGAATCGGCGATCGTGAACTCGCGTCCGGCAATCAACGGCATGCCCAGCGTGCTGAAAAAGCGCGCGCCGACAAACGAGTAGCTGGCATCGGTATTGGCGTCCGGTCCGGCGTCAAACCCCTGCACCGTGAGGTTCGCATTCGCATCGCTGCCTTCCAGAAGAGGAATCGTCGACTGCGTCACCGAGTTGACGCCGGGAAGTGCGGCCAGCTGCTCGTCCATCCGTTCGAACAGTGCCTGCGATCGCTCCGGCGTGTAGCCGTTCAGCACGGGCGACACTCGGAACGTCGTCAGGTTCGAGACCTGCATCCCGAGATCGATCCGGCCGACGTTGACGATGCTCCTCGCAAAGAGACCGGCCACGGCGAGCAACGCCAGCGCCAGCGCGATCTGTGATGTCACGAGGGTCGATCGCAGCATGCTGCCACCACCGCTCGACGTCACGCCGGCCTGCGACTTGGCCATCGTCGTCACGCGTATGCGCGTGCTGTGCAGAGCGGGCAGCACGCCGAAGACGAGCGCGGTCACCACCGACAGGCCGAACGCAAACGCGAGAAGCGAAACATCCACGGCGGATTCCGGCACCGCGGCGGCTCCCGGCAACAGACCGCCGAGCACCGTGCGAAGCGGCGCCGCGACGAGCAACCCCGCCAGCCCGCCGAGCACGGCGAGCAGCAGCGACTCGCTCAGCAACTGCGTCATCAACTGTCCTCTGCTGGCGCCGAGCGACAACCGGACCGCGAACTCTCCCGCCCGCGACACGCCGCGCGCCAGCAGCAGGTTGGCGATATTGGCGCACGCGATCAGCACGACGATACCCGTGCAGCTGAACAGCAGGACGAACACCGGAATCATCTCGGCACGATTCGGCTGCTGCCCGTGTGCCCCATCCGCCAGGAGCAGCTTGCGCGACACGTATCGCTGACGCGCCTGATCCGTGCCTTTGAACTGCGACGACTCGACGTTCTGCATGATGCCGCTGAAGACGCCTTGAACGGACGACTCGGCCGCCGCACGGCTGACGCCCGGCTTGAGCCGCGCGATCAGGTAGAGCCAGTGGTCGCGGCGGTTCTCGAAATCGTCGTAGTAGGTGTGGAGCGCCCCGCTCATCGTGAGAGGCACGAAGACTTCCGGCGAGTCCTCCGGCGTCGTGCCACGGAAGCCCCGTGGCGCCACGCCGACGACGGTCATCGGCTCGCCGTTGATGGTGAGCGTGTCGTTCAGAATCGATGGATCGCTCGCGAACCGCGAGCGCCAGAAGGCGTGGCTCAGCACCACGACGCGATGCGCGCCGATGGTCTGGTCGTCGGCATCCGACAGCAACCGGCCCAGCGCCGGCTGCACTCCGAGCACGGGAAAGTAGCTGCCCGAGACCAGCAAGGCGAGCCCGTTCGAGGTCTGTCCGCGGTGCGCGACATTCGCCGGTACGTCGCGATGCGCGGCAAGACCGGTGAACGATTGCTGACCCCGCTCGAGATCGCGAAACAGCGGATAGCTGAAGACGGCTTCGGCGCGGCCCGAGTTGCTGGCCGAGACCCGCCCGTTCTTGTCGCCCGGCGCCGACAGCGTCACGAGCTGCTCGGGACGCTGGATCGGCAGGCGCTGGAGCAGCGACTGATTGAACGCGGCAAAGATCGCGGCATTGGCCCCGATGCCCAGCGCAAGCGACGCGATAGCCGCGAGGCTGAGGCCCGGCGTCCGGCGAAGCGACCTGATGGCCGAGCGCAGGTACGTCAAAGGCCGATCAGTCATTGACGATCCATCCATCGCGCAGCTTGATGATGCGATTCCCGAACTGCGCGTTGGTCTCCGAGTGCGTCACCTGCACGATCGTCGTGCCGTCGTTGTTGAGCTTCTTGAACAGCTCCATGATTTCGCGCGCCTGATCGGAGTGAAGGTTGCCGGTCGGCTCGTCCGCGAGAATAGATCGCGGGACTGGCGACCACCGCACGCGCCACGCCGACGAGCTGCTGCTGTCCGCCGGACAACTGGCTCGGATAGAGATCTTTCTTGGCCACAATCTGGAATCGATCCAGCACGTCCGACACGATGCTCTGCCGCTGGGGCCGCGGCACGTCGCGATAGCTGAGCGGCACTTCGAGGTTCTCGTACACCGTCAGGTTGTCGAGCAGGTGATAGCTCTGGAACACGAACCCGATGTGCTTCTTCTGCAGCGCCAGGCGATCCTTCTGCTTCAAGGCATGGATCGGCTGCCCGTGCAGCTCGTACGCGCCGCGCCAATCGGTATCGTGCATCCCGAGGATGTGCAGGAGCGTCGATTTTCCCGCGCCGGACGGCCCCATGATCGACACGAATTCGCCGGGCTTGATGGTGATGTTGATTCGCCGCAGCAGGAACGTTTCGCCGGCGCCGCTCTTCACGGACTTCTCGAGATTGCTGACGGTGATCATTCTGTCCTCAATGCGATGACGGGCGCGACCTGGCTGGCGCGCCGCGCCGGCAGCCAGACGGCGACGAGCGCGACGAGACTCAGCAGAACCGGGATGCCAACGAACACGCCGGGATCGCGCGCCTGGACGCCGAACAGGAATCCGGCGATCACGCGGGCCATCGCCAGCGCCGCGGCGACGCCGATGACGACCCCGACAATCGCCAGCCGCATCCCCTGGACGACGACCATGTTCCTGACGTCGCTGGCCAGCGCGCCCAGCGCCATGCGGATACCGATCTCCTGCGTGCGCTGCTGGACGGAGTACGACATGAGGCCGTAGATACCGATCGCGGCCAGGAGCAGCGCCGACACGCCGAACACGGTCATGAGCATCATGTTGAAACGCTGGCGCGATGTCGATCGCGACACCACGTCGGTCATCGCCCGCACGTCCGACACCGGCAGTCCGCTGGCCTGCCGCAACTGCTCCTGGACAGGGGCGCTCAGGGACATCGGCGACACGCGGGTCCGTACCACCCACGCCATCGGCGTAATCCGGACGTTCAAGGCATTGACGGGATCGGGCACCTGCGCCTGCGGGATGAACATCTTCGGACCCGGGTTGTTGTTCAGGCCGCCATCGCGCGAATCGGCGACGACGCCGACAATCTGCCGTTCCGGCTCATCCGCGAACTCGCGCATGATCCCCCGGCCGATGACCAGCCGATCGATCAGCGGATTGCCGTCCTTCCAGAACCGGTTCGCCATCGCTTCATTGATGATGACGACCGGTGGCATGCCTGCAACATCGCGATCGTTGAACGTGCGTCCCCGTCTGACAGGAATCTTGAACACCTCGAAGTATCCCGGCGAGACCGTGGCCCAGCCTCCGCCGCCGTGAAACGGCTCTTTCCCCTGCGGCCGCCCGACGATGTTGAACGGAAGCCCGTAGCCCCCTTCCAGCGGAACACAGCAGGTGGCCGAGGCCAGCTCGACACCCGGCAGCCCCTGGATGCGATCGCGGCCGTCGCGCACCATCCGCTCGACACCAGCCGACGTCAGAAAGCGCGATCCGCTCAGCGACATCCGCATCGTCAACACGTTGTTGACGTCGTAGCCGGGATTGACGTGACCCAGCGCGACCGACGTGCGGATGAGCAGCGCCGAGCCCACGAGCAGAATGAGCGCGAGCGCCATTTCGGACACGACGAGGATCGAGCGCGACTTGTTGTGACGGAATCCGGTGCCCGAACGGCTGCTCGTCTCTTTCAGCGTGTCGCTCAACGTCGTGCGCGAGCCGTGCAGCGCCGGTATCAGGCCGAACAGGATGCCGGTCGCAATCGAGATCGCCAGCGCAAATCCAAGGACGCGCCAGTCCATGCCGACGAGCGCGCCGTTTTCACCAAGTCGAGGGAGCCCGGCCGTGTTGACCGTCAACAGCGCACGGATGCCGAGATATCCCACGGCGAGCCCGAGGACGCCTCCGGCCAGCGAGAGCAGCACGCTCTCGGTCAGCAGTTGCCGGATAATCCGGCCGCGTCCGGCGCCGATCGCGGCACGCACGGCCATTTCACGCCGCCGCCCCGTCGCGCGCACCAGCAGGAGATTCGCGACGTTCGCACACGCAATCAGCAGGACGAACGCCACCGCGCCCAGCAGCACCAGCAACGTCTGGCGCACGTCTTTGACGAACGCCTCCTGAAACGGCGTCACGCTGAAGCTTTCCTTGTCGTCGAGGCTTCGGGGAAACTTGCGCTTGAACTCGGCCGACGATCGGTCGAGCTCCGCTTTGGCCTGCTCGAGGGTGACGCCAGGCTTCAGGCGTCCCGCGGCGCTGAAGTAGTGCCCTTGATCGGTTGTGTTGGGATCGATCTGAAACGGAATCCAGATGTCCGGCGGCGTGCTGAACTCTCCGACATCGAACGACGGACCGAGGATGCCGACGATCGTGTGCGGATCGCCGCTCAGCAGCATCGTCTTTCCAAGCACGTTCGGATCGGACGCAAAGCGGCGTCTCCACAGCGAATGGCTGAGCACGACCACATGCTCGCCACCCGGCACAGCCTCCTCGGGCAGGAACGTCCGCCCGCGGAAGACCGGTGCACCGAGCAGACGAAAGTAGTCGCCGTCACTTCGCCGGCGGTCAGCTGCTCTGGAACGCCGCCACCGGTGAAGTTGACGATGTTGTTGCGAAAGGCCGCCACGTCCTGCACAACACGTGTCTGCGCGCGCCAGTGCTGATACTTCGCCGGCGATGCGCCGTTCCCCGACCCCTGCGGGAAGGTGTTCATGAACATGACGAGGCGATCGGGATCCGGAAAGGGCACCGGCTTCAGCAGGACGGCGTTGACCACCGAGAAGATCGCCGCATTGGCGCCGATGCCGATCGCGAGCGTCAGAATCGCCACGATCGTGAAGCCGGGAGTCTTCACGAGTGTCCTGACGGCGTAACGAAGATCCTGAACGAGCTGGTCCACGCTTTAACTCTAGTCGCTTTTCAGGCTGGTCAGAGGATTCTGCGCGAGCATCCGCCGGATCGGGATGTAGCTCGCAAGAATCGCAACAGCGACAAGCGTGGACGAAGCCAGCGCCATCGTTGCGGGATCGCGGGGCCGCACTTCGAAGAGAAGCGTCTGGAACGACGGTCCAACGATCGCAGCGACCGCCAGTCCGACAGTCGTCGACGCGAGAACCACCGCGCCCACCTCACCGAGCACGAGCCGCACGATGCTCTGCCTGGTCGCGCCGAGCGCCATGCGCACGCCAATCTCCCTCGTGCGGCCGCGCACGACGTGGCTCATCACACCGAATGTCCCGACGGCCGCAAGCACCAGCGCGAGCGTCGCGAACATGCCGGCGATGAGCATCGTGAATCGCTGGGTCGCGATCGACGCGTGCATATCGGCCTCGACAGGGCGCAGGCGGGAAACCGGCTGATCGGGATCGGATGCGATCACCGCCTGCTGAACCATGTCGCCGACGGTGGCAACTGGAAGACCGCTCTTGACGATGTACGCGGAGGACATGAACGGATCGTAGCCCTGGCGGAAGGGCGCATACACCATCGGCTTCGGCGCCATTCCAAGCTGCTCGCGGGTGTCCGCGGCAAGGCCGACGACGGTGCGCCAGTAGTGCTCGTTGTTCTGAGAGCCGTACCCGATGCGCTTGCCTATCGGATCCTCTCCCGGGAAGTACTGCCGGGCGAAGGCTTCGTTGATGACGACCACGTCGGTCGTGCGCGAGGTGTCGTCGCGCGCCACGCTTCGTCCGCGCACCAGCCGTATGCCGGTCGTTTCGAAGTACCGTTCGCTGACCGTCATGTAACCCGAAAGGTTGAAGACGCCCGGCGGCAGCGCCGGTTGTCCTTCAATCCAGACGCCGCGCGTCACAGGGTTCGGCCTCATCGGAGCCTGCATCGCCATCGCGACGCTTCGCACGCCTGGTGCGGCAGACAGACGATCGAGGACCTCTTCGTGGAAGCGGAAGCGTGCGGCCGCCTCGCGGTATTTCGAGCCGGGCAGGCTGACATCCACGGCGACGAGCTCGTGCGGATCGAACCCGGGATCGAGCGACGTCAAGCGCTCGAAGCTCGCGATCAAGAGACCCGCCGCGACGAGCAGCACTTGAGCGATGGCCAGCTCGCTCGAAACGAGCAGCAATTGCGACCGCCGCCGTTCGTGGCTCATCGTGCTTCGCACGCCGCCCTGAACCGCGGAGACGAGGGGCGTGCGCGACGCACGCCACGCGGGCCAGAAGCCAAAACCCAGGGCGACGATGGCGGTTGCCGTCAGGGCAAAAGCCGCCACGCGGCCGTTGACCGCGATCTCGTCCACGCGCGGCAATCCCTGAGGCGCCAGACTCACGAGCACGTTGACACCCCACACCGCGAACAGCATGCCCAGCAGGCCGCCTGCCACGGCCAGGACCGAGCTCTCCGCAAGGATCTGCCGCAGCACGCGTCCCGGCGACGCCCCGAGCGCGCTGCGCATCGCCAGTTCGAGCGCCCGTGCTTTCGTGCGCACGAGCATCAGATTGGCGACGTTCACCGAGGCGATGAGCAGCATCAGCGCGACAGCGCCGAAGAGCAGCACCAACATGGGTCGTGTATGACCCACGAGCGCGGACTGCAGGGGATCGAGGGCGGTGCCCCATCCTTTGTTCGTCGCGGGATAGTCCCGCGCGATCCGTGCCGACACGACATCGAGCTCTGCCTGGGCTTCGGCCAGCGATACGCCGTCTCGCAGCCGGCCGACGACCGTCACGATGCGGACGTCGCGGCTCTCGGCAAGATTCGGGATCGACGTAAATCTGGGAACGCCGCGATCCCCCAGAAGCCACAAGTCCGCGTTCTGCTCGAATCGGAAGCTCGCAGGCACCACACCAACAACTTCAACCGGCTGGTCCGATACGGTAATCGCGCGGCCAATGAGATCGGGACGCGCGCCATAGCGGCGTCGCCACAGCGCTTCGCCGAGAACAGCCTGCGCGGGCTGGCCGGGTCGATCGTCGGTGGGGAGAAACGTACGGCCCGCGATCGCATTCACGCCAAGCAGCGTGAAGAAGTTTCCGGACACCTGAGCGGCCTGTGCCTGTTCCGGAACACCGTCGCCGGTCAACCTCACGGCGCTGGTCGCAACCGCGGCGAGACCTTCGAAGCTGGCGGCCTTCCGGTACTCGAGGAAGTCGGCCGGCGTGGCGTCACCACCGCGCCTGGTGGGCGTCCCGCGATTGGCCATCGGCGAGGTTGCCGACACGAGCACCAACCGATCCGGCGCGGCATACGGCAGCGGCCGCAGGAGCACCGCATCGACGGCACTGAAGATCGTCGCCGTTCCGCCGATGCCCAGCGCCAGCGACAGGATCGCCGCCGCGGACGTGACTGGAGACTTGAGGAGCAGTCGTATGCCGAAGCGGAGATCTGAAAGGATCATTTTGGCCCCACGATCGGATTGGTGAGCGTGCCGATGCCGTCGTACGTGCAGACCGACACGTCGCCGGCCTTGAAGAAGATCGGCGGCTTACGCGCCGATCCGACGCCGGCCGGGCTGCCGGTCGCGATCACGTCGCCGGGCCGCAGCGTGATGATGCTCGAACCGTACGCGATCTGCTCGACCACCGTGTGGATCATCAGCGAGGTGTTGGCGTCCTGCATCAGCTGCCCGTTCAGCGTGAACCTGACCGCGAGATTCTGTGGATTCGGCACGAACTCTTTCGGCACGATGAACGGGCCCATCGGTGCGAACGTGTCGTGGTTCTTGCCGATGACCCAGTCGGAACCGTGGCGTGTATCTCCACGCCCGCCACGATCGGAGACGTCGTTCTCGAGCGTGTATCCGAAGATGTAGTCCCCGGCCCGATCCGCCGCCACATGGTCGGCGGTCCGGCCGATGACCACGCCCAGCTCGCACTCCCAGTCGATTTGCGTCCTGCCGACCGGCAGGCGAATCGATTCGCCGTTGGCGATCACGATGGTCGGCGACTTCATGAACATGTACGGATTCCACCGCTTGTCGTCGGCCTTGCGCTCCCAGATGCCCGGGGCGCTCGTCGTGCCTGGCAGCGCATCGCCTGGCGCCGGCCCTCCCGCCGTCGGGCCTCCCGACATCTCCGCCGCATGCGCCCGATAGTTCACGGCCACGTTCAGCATCGTCGTCGGATACATGATGGGCGGCAGCGTCTTGAGGCTCTTCACATCGTGGACGTAGGCGGGGCGGCCCGCCCCGTCGAGCGGCCTGGTGTTCTGCAGAATCTCGCCAATCCGCGCGCGCACGCCGGTGTCGTAGCGGGCGATCAGATCTTTCATGTCGGACGGCGCCGGCACCTTCGCGGCGGGACTCTTGAGCGCCGCACTTGCCTGCGCAAGATCGATCACGATGGAGTCTTTGACGACGACGCCGACAAAAGGTTTACCGCCCTGATCGAACGTGCCGAGCTTGAAGGGCATCGGACTTTGGGCGTGGAAATTCGAGGTGACAAAGACCACGGCCAGGGCCACGCATGCTGGAACCAGTCGCTTCATGTTTTTCTGACCTCCGTTCATTCCGCCCTCAGCGCGATCAGCGGATCGACGCGCGTCGCGCGGCGGGCCGGCACGTAGCAGGCAACCAGCGCCACGCCGGCAATCACAACCGCCACCGCGACCATCGTCGCGGGATCGGCGGGACGGACGTTGAACAGCAGCGTCTGCATCAACCGTGTCACGCCAATGGCACCAGCCAGGCCAATCAACAGCCCGGCGAATGCCAGCGTCAGGCCGTGCTTCATCACCATGCCCAGCAGCGTGCCGCGCTCGGCGCCGAGCGCCATGCGAATGCCGATTTCCTGACGCCGCTCGCTGACGAGATATGACAAGACGCCGTAGGTGCCGATCGCCGCGAGCAGCAGTGCCAGTACGGCAAACGCCACGAGAAGCGTCATCAGAAATCTCGGCCGCGCCATCGATTCGGCAAACACCTCCGTCATCGGACGGAGGTTCACAACCGGCAACCGCGCATCCATCGAGCGGGCGATCTGTTGCAGTGCGGGCGCGACCGTTTCGAACGGTGTACTCGAACGAACGACCACATGCAGAGTGCCGGGAGCGTTCTTTGCGACCGTCGGCAGTTGATCGACCAGAAGGTACAGCTCGGTGCCCGTTTCCTCTCCGAGACCTCGCTGCTTGACGTCTTTGACCACGCCGACGATCGTCATCGAGACCGCGGCCGACCGTCTGACCACGCGGCCAATCGGACTCTGATTCGGATAAAACCGCTTCGCGAGCGTCTCGTTGACCAGCACGACCCCGCCGGCGCCTGCCGCGTCGGCTTCCGTGAATCCCCTTCCCTGGACAACAGGGATGCCCATCGCTTCCAGGTACCCCAGCATCACCTGCTGGTCGTAGTCGACGTTGTGAATCGGTCCGGCGGGCGGTCTCGGCACGCCCACAAATTCGGTGTCGTTCGCATTGACATCGCGGCTTGGGGGGAGACCCGTCATCGCGGCCGCCGCGCGCACACCGGGAACGGCGCGAATCTTGTCGATGAGCTCGCGGTAGAACGCCACGCGTCTGGCCGGTTCCGGATACTGGCTCTGCGGCAGGGCAAGCTGGAACGTCGTCAGGTTCTCGCGACTGAACCCGGCATCGACGTGCATCAGGTTCCAGAAACTGCGGAGGAGCAGACCCGCACCGACGACGAGCACCACCGCCAGCGCGACCTCGGCCACCACGAGCGCCGCGCGCATGCGGGCTTTGGCCGTTCCCGCCGTCGTCCGCGACCCGCCTTCCCTGAGCGAGATGTTCATCGAACGCTGCGAGAGGTGCAGCAACGGTGCGATGCCGACAAACACTCCCGTGACGAGCGCCAGGCCGAGCGTGAAACCAAGCACCTTGAAATCGACGGCGATTTCGCCTGCGCGCGGAATGCTGTCGGGATTGGCGGCCAGGAGCGCCTGCACGCCGAGTGTGGCGAGCCACACGCCCAACGCACCGCCGATGACCGACAGCACGATGCCTTCGGTGATGAACTGCTGCAGCATGCGGCGGCGGCTCGCCCCCATCGCCGTGCGAACCGCAAATTCCCTCTGACGCGATTCGGCACGCGCGAGCAGCAGGTTCGCGAGGTTCGCGCACGCGATGAGGAGCACGAACGCGACGGCGCCCTGCAGCACCCAAACGGCCTGCTTCACCTCGCCCACCATGTCGTCCTTCAGCGGATCGATCCGGTATCGATGCGTCGTCTGATTAGGGGCGTGGCGATTGGCGGGAGCAAGGCTCGGCCAGAGGCCCAGCAGCGTTTCGAGATCGGCCCGAGCCTGTTCGATCGTCAGACCGGGCTTGAGGCGGCCGACCAGATACAGGAAATGACCGCCGCGGTTGCCCGGATTCGCCGGATCGATGCGCAGCGGCCTCCACAATTCGATCTTCTCGTCGTGCACGTCGTAGCCGGGCGGCATGATGCCGACGATGCGCGTTCGCAGCCCGCCGACGTCGATGAGGCTTCCGACAGTGGCCGGGTTCTCGCCAAACGCATTGCGCCAGAGCTCATAAGAGAGGATGGCGACTTCCTCGGTTTTCGGCAGAGTGTCTTCGCGCGTGAACAACCGGCCCCGTAACGGCTGAACGCCGAGCGCCGTCATCAGGTCGTGCGACACGTTCGCTGTAATGGGCCGCCGCGGAATCTCCGTTCCCAGATTGGCCGCGCCGACCGCGTATGCGCCCACCGATTCGAAGGCTTTGTTGTGCTCGCGAAACTCGATGAACTCGGGTGCCGACACCCAGAACTGATCGAACATCCCCTCGAACTGGCTCGTGATGAACATCAGCCGGCCGGGATCGGGATACTGAAGCGGCTGCAGAACCACGCCGTTGACGACGCTGAAGATGGCGGTGTTGGCGCCGATGCCGAGCGCGAGCGTCAGAATCGCCACGATGCTGAACCCCGGCCGGCTCAGCAGACCGCGAAGGGCGTAACGGATGTCTGAGAATATTGAGCTCTACGCTGCTGGCATCACTCAAGAAGACTGCCAGCGGTATGGCGAAAAACCCTCAAGATTTCAGTGGAAAAAGTGCGAGGTCGTTCGCTACTGGGATTGTCGTCCCGGATTCGGACGCGATGGGATTTGGGAGCGTGCTAGCGCAGGCGGCGCCTCTCATCCCGCATGTGGAAGAAGTCGACGATCGCCCCGCCTATGAGCGCTGCCGGCAACATCATGATGGCGACGAGAATCGCGTTGGCGAGGAATTCCATGTCGTGCCTCCCTTAGATCAGCTTCGCGACAATCCCGAATAACCCGGCCACAATGGTGATGAAGATGGTCATCTGAATGCCGACGATCCAGAAGAACAGCTTGTCGGAGCGACGTTCTGAATATTCCATCCGCCGATCGAGCCTGTTGAATTTCTCGTCGAGGTCAGTAACCTTTTGGTCCAGCGTCGCTGCTTTCACGTCCAGGCCCTGCGCGATCTCGTACAGGCTGTCCAGCACTTCGCTCAATCCGAACCAGCGTGGTTCCAACTTCCTCCATCTTCACCTCGAGCACCGTCAACCGCTCTTCAACAACCGCCATCTCGTCGAGCCTCCTCACGATACCGTCGTCCTGACGGGTTCGTAAAGACCAAAGACGCATGGACGGTGCCGCCTTGAAACGGCCGGAAAATCGTCAGGAGTGATGGTCAGTGCGAAGAAAGTGCGTGGAACAGCAATGGCCGGCGGTGCAGATTCCGCCGACCAGGCCTGCTATTGGTGCCTCAAGGCGACCAGGGGATCAACCCGCGCCGCCCGGCGGGCCGGGAGCCACATGGCGAGCGTCGAGACGGCCGCGACAAGAACAATCACGACGGAAAAAATCGTCAGATCGGTTGCGGTGACCCCGAAGAGCAGCGATGCGAGGGATCGGGAGAAGAGGAGGGCCATCCCGACTCCAGCACCCAGACCGATCAGCGTCAGGCGCATGCCCTCGCCGAGGACGACGCGCACAACCTGCCCGGGCTCGGCGCCGAGCGCGACTCGAATGCCAATCTCCTTACGCCGCTGCAGTACGGCGTAGCTGAGCACACCGTGAATGCCGATGAGCGACAGCACGAGCGCGAGCGCGGCGAACACGCCGACGAGGAGCATCATGAACCGCTGCTCGCCGGTGGACTGGGCCAGCGTGTCTCGAAGCGGCTCGACGCCGAAGACGGCAAGCGAGGGATCGACCTCGCGAAAGATCGATCGCATCGCCGAGGCGATTTGAACCAGATCGCCGCGCGCGCGCACGAGCAGCGTCCCGTTCGAGAAGGGCGCCTGCGACATCGGCAGATACACCGCGACCGGTGCGGCTTCCTTCAGCCCGTGAATCTTCTCGTCGGCCACGACCCCGACGATCGTTCTGGGCGTTCCATAGATATCCATCCGCTGGCCGATGGGATCCTGCCTGGTGAAAAACCGCGCGACCGCCGCTTCGTTGATGAGCACGACCGGCGCCGCCTGCGTGGTATCCGAGTCCAGGATCAAGCCGGCCGCGAACCAGCGGGAGCCGCAGCGTACGAAAGTACCCCGGAGTGGCGCGCCTGACCGAGATCTCCGGCCAGTCGCGAGCTTCCGCCTCGCGCCCGATGACAACAAACGAGTTGGTGAACCCCGCGTCGAGCGGATGATTGCCGGCAATGGCCGCCGACTCCACACCCGGCAGCGCGGACGCGCGCTCGAGGAGCGACGCGTTGAACTGCAGAATCTCCTTGAAGTTCGGAAATTGCCGGAAGTCCGTCGGGTAGCGCGATCCCGGCAGCTGAAACTCGGCCTTCACGACCTGTTCGACGTCGAATCCAGGGTTCACCTGCTGAAGTTGCCAGAAGCTCTTGATGAGAAGACCCGCGCCGATGACGAGCACCACCGCCAACGCAATCTCGCCGGCCATCAGGACCGAACGCGCCGCCGCGCTCTCGCGGCCGCCCGTTGCCCCGCGCCCCTGCTCGGCCTTGAGCACGGTCTGCAAATCGGTACGGCGAGCCTGCCACAGCGGAATCAGGCCGAAGACGAATCCAACGGCCACCGCGATTGACAGCACCACGAACAACACTCGCGCGTTGATGGCCACGTCGGCCAGACGAGGGATGTCGGCGGGCGCGGCGACGAGCAGCACACGAAGGGCGATGGAAGCGACCAGCACACCAAGCGCCGAGGCGACGAACAGGAGAAGCGTGTTTTCGACGATGTGCTGTCTCGCGAGACGAGCCGTTCCGGCACCCAGTGCGCTTCTGACGGCGATCTCCCTCACACGCGCGACGCCGCGCGCGAGCAGCAGATGCGCGACGTTGACGCACGCGATGAGCAGGACGAGCCCGACGGCCCAGATCAGCACGACGAGCGCCGGTTGAATCGGCCCGAAGACGATGTCGCGAAGTCGCTGGACGGCCACGCCGCGCGCCTCGTTGTCGTCCGGGAACGTCTTCTCCAGTTCGGCGGCGACAGCCCCGAGCTCCTGCTGCGCCGACTCGACGGAAGCACCTTGCGCGAGGCGTCCGATGATGAACAGCGGATGCGTGTTGCGAGGCAGCCGTTGTGGATCGCCCTGCAGCGGGGCGAATGCGTCTACCGTGGTCCTTGCGTCGCGCTGCGCGAAGCCCTGCCCGTAATCGGCCGCACGCAGCACCTGAAGGATGCCGAAATCGGCCGACGCCGGTACGACGCCGACAATGGTGCGCGGGCGATCGTTGAGGCGCACACTTTTCCCGACGATACTCGGATCGCGCTGAAACTGCCGCTGCCACAACGCTTCGCTGATGAGCACCACGTCGCCGCCGCCGGGCCTGTCCTCGCCGGCGGTGAACACCCGGCCCACGGCCGGGGTGACGCCGAGCATCGGCAAAAACCGCTCGGTGACGTTCAAGGTTGCCACGCGCGACGGATCGCTGTTGTCGAGGTTCAGGTTGGCTTCGCCGGCAATGAACGCGGCGAAATCGGCCACGCTCCGGCTTCGCTCTCTGAAGTCCAGAAAGTCGGGTAACGAGGCAGGTTCGTGAGTGGTGCCGCTCGCCCGATCCGTCTCCCAGACCATCACCAGCCGATCCATGTCGTGAAACGGCACGGGGCGCAGCAGCACGGCATCGACGACGCTGAAGATGGCTGTCGTCATGCCGATGCCCAGCGCGAGCGTCGTGACCGCGACGAGCGTGAAGCCCGGGTTCTTCAGCAACGTGCGACATGCATAGCGCAGATCCTGGAACATGGCGATTTCGGCGGAGCGGCGAACTCAAGAAGACTGCCAGAACCAGCCGTGAATTACGGCCGATTTCGTGCGTGGCCCGGACGTCCCGTCCGGTGCTGGGCCTCGCCGTCCCGGAATCGAACGGAATCGTGCGGTTTGCCGTTCATATTCCGTTCACAATCGAGCATCAGACTCCTCGCATGGAGGCTGTATGAGTGAGTATCCCGATCGTCCCCGTTGGTGGTTCTTCGCAGTGGCGGCGCTCGTCGCGATCGCCGCCGGATTCTTCGCCTACAACGCCGGCATGTCCCACGGCGCAGCCATCGCTGCGCTTCAAGCGCCGGCGGGCTCTGCCGCGTATCCGTATCCTTATCCTTATCCGTATGGCTGGCACCGGCCGTGGGGATTCGGGTTCGGACCGCTGTTCTTCCTCCTCTTCTTCTTTCTGCTCTTCAGAGGCTGCTGGGGCTGGGGAGGTCCGTGGCGGCGGCATTGGTACTATGAGGAACGGGCTCGCATGAAGGAGGGGCCATCTGCCGACGATCCTCGTCGTGGATGACGAGCGGAAGATTGCCGACATCGCGCGCGACTACCTGCAGCACGCCGGCTACTCCGTTCTGACGGCGAGCGCCGGCGACGACGCGCTGGCACTCGCCCGCTCGCGGCAGCCCGACCTCGTCGTGCTCGACCTGCGGCTGCCGCGCATGGACGGCATCGAGGTGGCCAGGACGCTGCGGCGCGAATCGTCGGTGCCGATCATCATGCTGACGGCACGAGCCGAGGAATCGGATCGGCTGCTCGGCCTCGACGTTGGCGCCGACGACTACATGACCAAACCGTTCAGCCCGCGCGAGCTGGTCGCGCGGGTACGGGCGGTGCTTCGGCGCGCGGCGGCCGCCCCGACCGGCGATATCCTGCACATGGGCGACGTGACGCTCGACACGTCGCGCATGAGTGTCACGCGCGCGGGGTCGGCCATCGACCTCACGCCCACGGAATTCAAGCTGCTCGCAAAGCTCGCGCAACATCCGGGCAGGGTGTTCACACGCACGCAGTTGCTCGACGCCGTGCGCGGTGACGATGCCGAGGCGTTCGACCGATCGATCGACGCGCACGTCAAGAACATCAGGCGCAAGCTCGAGGCCGATCCACGGCGTCCGCACTACGTGCTGACGGTCTACGGGGTGGGCTACAAATCAGCCGACGCATGAATCACCCACGCCACCGACACCGGCACGAGTTGCACAGAAGACAGCGCCCGTTCTTCGCGTTCCGTGCGGGCCTGATCTTCTTCCCGCTCCTGATCCTCGTCGTCTTCGGCGCGACCCGGCTCGCCGGATGGCTGCTCGTCGAGCTGGGATTTGGCGCGCCTCGATTTCTCGTGTGGGCGCCGTGGCCCGTGTGGATTCTTGTACGCGTCGCCTTTGTCGCGATGCTGTTTCTCTTCATCATGCGGCGCGTCGGCCGCCCGCTGGGAGATGTCGTCGATGCCGCCGATCGCGTCGCGGAAGGAGACTTCACCGTCCGCGTGCACGAGCACGGACCACCGTGGGTGCGGTCGATTGGTCGCGCGTTCAACAGCATGACGGCGCGACTGGCGCAGCAGCATCGCCTGCGTCGCGAGATGATGGCCGACATCGCCCACGAGCTGCGCACGCCGCTCGCGGTGATGCAGGGGCGGCTCGAGGGGATGCTCGACGGCGTCTATCCGCGCGACGAGCGCCAGGTCGTCCAGGTGCTCGACGACACGCGGCATCTCTCGCGGCTCGTGGAGGATCTGGGAACGCTCGCTCACACGGAGGGAGGCACGCTCGCCCTGCAGAAGGCACCGACCGACATCGGCGTCCTGCTCGAAGACGTGGCCGTCTCGCTGCAGCCCGAAGCCGATGCCAGGGACGTCGCGATTCAGGTGACGACACCAGCGGGTCTGCCGCTGGTCGATGTGGATGCCGTCAGGCTTCGCGAGGTGATGTTCAATTTGATTTCGAACGCGCTGAGGTACTCGCCGGCTGGACAGGCTATCACCGTTGACGCCACGCTCGACGATCGTACGATCTCCATTCAAGTACGCGATCGCGGGCCCGGCATTTCGGCGACCGACCTGCCGCATATCTTCGAGCGCTTCCACAAGGGCGCCTCGTCCACCGGGTCCGGTCTCGGTTTGACGATCGCGCACAACCTCGTGGCGGCTCACGGCGGCACGCTGCGCGCGGAGAGCCGGGAGGGGGAAGGGACGGTGATGAGGGTGGTACTTCCGCTGGCTAGGGATTAGGGATTGGGGACTAGTATTCGGGATTAGGGATTCGGGATTCGGGATTAGGAAGAAGAAGAAGGAAGAGAAGGACCAATCCCCAATCCCTAGTCCCTAATCCCTCGTTCTTGTTGTCAGGATTCCTTCGTAAACCCAATTTCCTGATTCAGCTTCGCCGCCGTCTGCTCGTCGACGATCTGTCCGTCGAAGAGATGAATCGTGCGATCGGCGTGGCGCGCGTAGCGCGGGTCGTGCGTCACCATGCACAACGTGGCGCCGGCGCGGTGCAGCTCGCGCAGCAGCTCCATGACGGCTTCGCCGTTCTTCGAATCGAGGTTGCCCGTCGGCTCGTCCGCCAGCAGGATGGACGGCTCGCCCGCAACGGCGCGCGCGACCGCGACGCGCTGCTGCTGACCGCCGGAGAGCTGGCTGGGATAGTGCTTCGCGCGATGCGCCATCCCGACGCGCTCGAGGGCGTCCTGCACCCGCTTCCGCCGTTCGGCCGACGGCATGCCGCGATAAGTGAGCGGCAGCTCGACGTTGTCGAACACCGTGAGGTCGCCGATCAGGTTGAAGTTCTGGAAGATGAAGCCGATTTCGCGGTTGCGCGTCCGCGCGCGCTCGCGCATCGTGAGGTTGGCGACCGGCTTACCGTTCAGCCAGTACTCGCCGCCCGTCGGTGTGTCGAGCAGCCCGAAAATGGAAAGCAACGTCGACTTCCCGCAGCCCGACGGCCCGGCAATCGAGACATACTCGCCGCGCACAATCTCGAGGTGGATGCCACCCAGCGCGTGCGTCTCGACTTCATCGGTGTAGAAGACCTTTTTCACGCCATCAAGCTTGATCAGATTCTGATCCATATGCCCTCACGGCTCGGCCGAAGCCGAGCCCTACCACCTCACCACGCTACCAGCTACCGGCTACCGGCTATCACCAACCCTATTACGGCGTTCCGCATGGCGGGGTTCCGGACAAATTCAGCCGGTCGTATTCCGCATACTGCGACATGTCGGTCAGCACCACACAATCGCCGACGTTGAGCCCCCGTACCACTTCAACCGTGTTCACCGAGCTTCGGCCGAGCTCCACGGGAGTGAGCGTGGCGCCCGAGCGATCGGGCGACAGGCGGAACAGGCTCATTTTCGTGGCTTCCTGCGCAAAAGCCGGCCGGCCGACGTAGAGCACGTTGTCGAGCCGCTCGAGCTCGATGGTGCCGTCCACACCCATGTCGGGACGCGCGCCACGCGGAAGCGCCTCGTCGAGCGCCACGTCAACGGTCACAGTGCCGTTCCGGGCGGCCGGATCGATGCGGACGACACGGCCCCTGGAGACGCCGCTGCGCGTGTCGATTTCCGCTTTCTGCCCGATGACGACGTCCCTGATCTGCGTCTCCGCGACTTGCAACTGTGCCTTCAGGCGTGTCGGATCGACCACACGCGCGAGGTTGGCGCCTGGCGCCACGCGCTGTCCGACCTGCACGGGCACTTCCTGGAGCACGCCCGAGAAGCCGGCGCGAATCTTCAACCCGGTTGCTTCCTGCCGCCTGAGCGTCGCGATGGTCTCCCGGCGCTGGACTTCGGACTGCTGCACCCCCAGCTTGATGGCGAGCGTTCGCTCGCTGTTCGCCAGCCGCTCCTCTTCCATCTTCTGGCGCTTGGCGGCCGTCTCGGCGAGGAGCTTCGACTTCCGCAGCTGGATCTCCGGAATAAAGCCCTGCTTGGCCATCTGCGTATCCGCATCGGCGTTCATCTGCGCCTGCGCGGCCTCCGATGCCACGGTTGCGGCGGCGGCGCGTTGTGCGAGCAGATCGCGGTCGAGATCGGCCTTCAGCACTTCGTAGTTGTCCTTCGCCGTCCGCAGGTCGAGGTCCGCGTTCACCGCCGCCTGCTGCGTCTGCGGATTCGTGAGCTCGAGCAGCACGGTATCCGCTTCGACCGGCGTGCCTGGCAGAACGACCACGCGCTCTACCGTTCCGTCGGTGAGCGCCGTAATCCAGCGAATCTCGTCTGGCACCAGCACACCGACACCGCGCACGTTCCGCAGCATCGTTCCGCGCTTGACGGGTTCAATCCACAAGCCGCCTGCCTCGACCGTTGGCGCAGCGGGGCGCAGCCGCGCAAGCCCAACCGTCGTCACGATCACCAGCAGCGCGATCGCGGCGCCGGCAACAATCCGGTTCCGTTTCTTGCGCTGCGCCACTTCCGGGGGTCTGGCTACATCCATATTTTGTTTGCCGTGGGGCCCCACCCCCACGGCCTGTGTCTCGCGACCGTGGGTCGCTCGACGTTGCTTGCATCACCTTACTGCTCAGTGCTGCATCATCTCGACGTGGGACCGATACCCCTTTACTAGCTCAAGAACCCTGCCACCCGAGTCCGGCCTATCCAAGGGGTTTTTGCCCCTGCA
Source organism: Vicinamibacterales bacterium (assembly GCA_963821395.1). Classification (GTDB taxonomy): domain Bacteria; phylum Acidobacteriota; class Vicinamibacteria; order Vicinamibacterales; family JAMQPK01; genus JAMQPK01. The sequence goes on from CAWGDY010000006.1 coordinate 123,064, forward strand.
TGTGAGGATGCCGTCCGTGGGTGGGATCGCCGTCCCACGAGCGGACGGCCAGAGTCCTCGCGCGCAGTGCCCACACGGGCGACGAAATGCGGCTCGACCCGAATGCCGGTTTGACGCCGGGGCGATCGAAATGGTTGACGGACGCGCGTTACCAGCCGTAGAGGCGCGCGGGGTTTTCTACGAGGATGAGGCGCCGGGTTGCTGCGTCGGACACAAAGACCGGCAGCATGTTCAGCACCTTTCCATCATCTGTCTGGACGTGGGTGACGAGATCGGTCGGCTTGCGGCCGGGCACAGGGTTCGAATCTGGGTGCGGCCAGTTGGTGCCCCAGAGAATGCGCTGCGGGTTGGCGGCGACGAGCGCCTGAGCCAGGGGCGTCGCGTCGGCGAGGTCTGGCAGCTTGGACACGGAGTCGGCGGCGCCGGAGATTTTCACGTACGCCTTCCCCGACTTCACGAGACTCACGAGCGCGCCGAAACCAGGCTGCTTCACTCCACCAGCACCGGTCGCACCGCCGAAGTGATCGATGACGATCGGCACCGGTGAGGCTTGAAACATGTCGCTCAGGGCGTCGATGACAGAAGGCTGCGTGTTGATCTGGATGTGCCAGCCGCGACCTTTCGCGCGGCCGACGGCATTCTGGAAGCGCTGCCGCGCCACGCTGGGATCGGTAATCCCCGCAGTCGCAAGGTTCAGGCGGATGCCTCGAACGCCGACTTTGCCCATCTCGTCCAGAGCGGCGTCGGTCGTCTTCTCGTCGATGACGGCCACACCGCGCGCGATGCTTCCGAGCGCGCGCATGCCGTCGAGGGTGCAGGAGTTGTCCGTCCCGTACACGCTCGGCTGCACAACGACGACGCGCTCGAGACGAAGGGAGGACAGAAGCTTACGAAGCTCTTCCGCCGATGCGGTCTCTGGCGTGTAGACGCGGCCGGAGAAAAATGGGTACTTCTTGGGATCGCCGAACACATGGACGTGACAATCGCAACCGCCAGCCGGCACGTCGAAACTCACTTTGGTCTTCGGCTGCGGAGCGACCGCCTCAACGGCCACGCTGCGTCCGACGAGTCCGGATACACCAGCCGCCACTCCCGCTTTGAGCACGTCGCGTCTTGTCAGCATGCAGGCAGTATACACACGGGATTAGGGATTAGGGATTGGGGATTAGGGACTAGGGATTGGAGACGCTGTGGAAGACGAGGTGCTCGGAGAGCAGGAAATTAGGGATGGCACAGGCGAGCACCGCGGCGGTATTCGCAATCTCCGCGGGCATACCCACGTAGACGAGTGCCGCCGTGATGGCGAGGTTGGCGACGAGCGCGGCGGTCTTCGCCACCTGATACCGCCAGTAGCGCCGCAGCCAACCGGCAATGGTGGCCTCGCGCCGATCGCCCCACGTCCATCGGCTGTGCGCCAGGAAATTCTGGAACGCCGCCAGCTCGAGGGCGATCGCCGTCGCGACAAGCGGCGACAGCCCGCTGCGACGCGTCAGCAGCGCGATGGCGCCAATTTGGAGCAGGAAGCCGGCAAAGCCGACCAGGTTGAACACACCCCACCGCCGGAAGTTGATCCGCACACTGAGATATGCGCGAAGGCGGCCGAAAGAGGCTCAGTGGTTCCGGTTCCGGTTCCCCGTTCGCGGTGGCGCCTGAATCCAGACGCGCGTCCTTTCTTGAAAATGCCGGCGTACTGAATCCAACGCCCACCGCGAACCCGGGAACGCGGAACCGGAACCGGAACCCGCGAGCGTGGAGTTACATGCCGAAGGCGCGTGGAGCGCGAGTGGCCGGATCGAGCCTGGGAGGTCTTGCTCCACGACGGACAGCGCCGATCACGGGAACGTACTCGAGCTCCCGGCCGGCCGCGGCGGCGCGCAGCAGCAGACCTCCACGGCTCATATCGCCTCTGCCGACGAAATCGGACGGGAAAACGAGCCGCGATCCGAAAATCGCCGCGAGCACCTGCACGTACTTTTCAGACGCCACGCTGCCGAGCAGCACGAACTCTGATGCGTCTCCCGCCCCCGCGGCCAGCTCTCGCGCCGTTCGTTCGAGCGGCGCGCGATAGCCGGGATTGCCGACGTCGATCTCCGCGCCGGCAAAACGGACGAGCACCTGCGAGGTGATCGTCGTGTCCGCGGCAACCAGCCCCTCATCAGGTGTGATGACGAACGCGCGCCCGAACCTTCGCGCGTACGTGATCTTCCCGCGAAAATAGAGGCCGCTCATGTGGGCGAACAGCTCGCCAATCGGCACACCCTCCGCGCGCAAACGTGTCGCGACCGGGAACGTCGATTTGGGCGACAGCACCTGCTTCGCCCGTCGTCCGCGGCAATTGGCTGGAGATAAGAGGAAGACGCGCGCGCTCACTCGTCCGATTCTATCAGCGGCACGATCCTGGATCGATCCGCGGGACTCAACTTTACGTGTGTGGGGCCAGGCAGCATGGCCAGGCCCACCATGAAGAGGACGAGCGTAAAGAACGCGAGGTAGCCGGACACGCGATGGAGCACCGGTTGCGTCAGGGTCCCGAGCGTGACGCCCTCGAGCATCGTCTGGAGCACGCGTTTGAGCGTGCTGTCACCCGGCTCGGAGAGTGCGGCCAACACCACGAACTTCAGCACGAAGGCGGCGCCCGTGACGACCGCGAGGCTCCGGAGCACCGACAATCGGTCGTGCGAGCCCGCCATCGTGTTGAGCAACAGGACGAACAGAAACACATTGAACAGCACGAACGGCAGGCCCGCCTCTGGAATCACGAGATTGAACACCTGCGTTGCGGCGAAAAACGTCGCGAGCACCACGACAAGACCGTTCAGATTCGAAATCGGCGAGCGCGAGGTGTTCATCAACCGATCCGGCGCGAACACCTGCCCGCGCACGAGCACGCCGAACAGCATGACGCCGAGCACCAGCGTGAACAGCGGCGGCGGCGCAAAGACGATGCGATCGGCCACCCTGATGCCGCCGAACAGAATCACCGTGAACAGCACCAGCGGCAGATAGAAGGCTTCGGTCGTCGCTTTCATTTTCGTGTTCCAAAGACGCGCATCGGGTTGAAGTCGGAGACTTCCGTCCTGAGTCCCTGCGCGAGCTCGGCGCGGAGCTCGTCCGCGCTGTGCATGCCGAGACGCGGATCGTCAACGATCAGCCGGCCATCGGGTGCGAGCTCGATGGCCTTGTCGGCGCGCTCCAGTCCTTGCTTGAAATACACGTCGTCCTGATACAGACGGCCCCAACCTGATCGATAGTAGGAGTAGGCGATGTAGAACTGAGTCAGCGCGTCGCGGCCGGCCGGATCGGCGCGCTCGAACGCCGCGCGCGACGCTTCGAGCTCGTCGCGATGGAACAGCGCCAGACCGTCGTCGAACGCCCGCTGATTGATGCGGTAGGCGCCGACGGTGGCCGCCAGCCCGCCGGTCACCTCCGCGACGGTCTGCGGCTGACGGATGTACAGCCAGACGATGACGGCTGCGTAGCAGATCGACAACACGAGGCCGAACACGCGAATCGAACGGTCCTGCATGCGTATGCCACCAGATGCAAACTTACCGCCGACGTTCCTGACCGGCGCCAACCTGCCGTGGGTCCACTACGGCATCGATTTTGGCGGCAATGCATGGCGCCCGGACGGCGGCATCGGACAGCCCTCCGAACGCATGGAGACGGATGCCGCGTTCCGCCAACTCGCGGCGTCGGGCGTGCAATGCGTCCGCTGGTTCCTGTTCTGCGATGGCCGCGCGGGGATCTGCTTCACCGAACGGGGCCGTCCCCAGGGCCTCGATGATTTTCTCATACGCGATGTCGAGACCGCGCTCGACGTGGCGGGGCGACACGGCATCCAGATTATCTTCGTGCTGCTCGACTTTCATTGGTGCGCCAGCGTCAGGGCCATGCGAGGCGTGCAAATGGGCGGCCGCGCGCATCTCATCGGCGATCGATCGCATCGGGCGGCGCTCCTCGATCTCGTCTTCCGGCCGTTGCTCGAACGATGCGGGCAGGAGCGCACCATCCTCGCATGGGACATCATCAACGAGCCCGAATGGATCACGACGGTGAAACGCGGCGAGATCGACGCGTTTCTCAGTGAGAGCGTCCTGCTCGTTCGCTCGACCACCAGTCAGCTCGTCACCGTCGGCTCGGCTGGTGTGCGCTGGCGCGATCGCTACACGGCGCTCGGCCTCGACTTCTATCAGGTGCACTGGTACGACGGTCTCAAGCATCAGCCACCGCTCGAGACGCACGTGTCCGAGCTTGGCTTCGATCGTCCCGTTCTGCTTGGAGAGTTTCCGACCAGAGGATCGAGGCGCACGCCCGAGAACATCGTCGCCACCGCCCGCACCGCCGGGTATGCAGGCGCGTTCTATTGGTCCGCGCTGTCGCAGGACGAGTGCTCCGCCTACCCCATCTCCTCGAGCGCCTTCACGACCCGTGCGCATGCCGTAGAGGAACACACACAGGCTCAGGACGGCGGCGGCGGTGAAGCAGACCGCGATGATCGCAATCTCGTCCGGCCGGAATGGCCGGAACGGGATGCGGGTCATTCGCCACATGTAGAGCGAAGACGGCCAGCCGAGCAGGCCGACCATCGCGAGAATGTACGACACGGCGGCAATCATGAAGGCGATGCCGCCCGGCGATCCCGCGACCTGCGACGCGTTGTCCGCGGCGAATCGCGGATAGCGCGCGCCAAGACCGGTGGCCAGACCGACCAGTGCAACGCTCATGAGCACAATACCGGCGCCAGTCACGACCTTCAGGAACGGGGCGACGGCGAGAAACTCGTTGGCCACGACCGTGAGGACGAAGCTCAACAGCAGCACCGGCACCAGCCCCGACCAGAACTTCGACCAGAGAAAATCGCGCAAGGCGATCGGAGCGGTCCTGATGATCCAGAACGCCGCGCCCTCGGATGACACCGCGGGAAAGACGAATCGCGCCGCCACCGTGGCCATGACGAAGCCGGCCAGGCCGAGATTCAGGAACGCGTAGAAGTTCTTGATGACGCCGGCCATGTACGGAATCCGATCGAGGTCGAGCACTCGAAAGTTGTACAGGTACATCATCACCAGCGCGAGGAGCAGCAGCAGTTGCGACCACTGGGTGACGTCGCGCAGGAACACCTTGACGTCCTTGATCAGAAGGGTCCGGCGCACGATCGAGATCGGCAGCAGCCGCGCAACCGGGTCGAGCATCTGCAGTTTGGTGAAGCGGGCTTTGCGAGCCTCTTGAGATTTGCTGAAGCCCGAAAAATACCAGCGTTCGCTCGCGGCGCTCAGGAGCACGGTGAACGCGCACGCGGTCGTCCACAACGCGCTGGCATGGAGCAGGTCGCGGCCGCCCGCCAGGCTGGCAAACAGCGTTTCGCCCGCCCAGAACGACGGCAGCATCGGCGTCACCGGCGATTGCAGCGTGGCGAAGAAACCGGTGACGTCGGGCAGCGAGTCGACACGCAACAGCCGCTCCGGCTGGATGAAGCGGAGCAGCAGCACGATGCTGCCGGCAAACATGAGCCCCATCAGCATCAGGATGTCCCGCGCGCGTCGCGCGGGAAAGACGTTGACGAGCAGCAGCGTGGTGCCCGTTCCTGCCGCGACGGGAATGACGCAGAACGGCGCGACCGCCAGCACCGCCGTCAGGTAGAAGACGCACGGCGCGCAGCGCGCGATGCCGATCCCGAGCAGGACCGGCAGCAGAAAGACGACGACCATCCACGACGATTGGAGCACGGTCTTCGCGAAGCGCGCGTAGAACAGGCTTCGAATCGCAATCGGCGTCGAGACGAGCAGCCGCAGGTCTTCAGACAGGAAGAACGTTGAAAGCGCCGTCACGATGCCGCTGAAGGTCAGAAACGACAGGAACGTGAGGAAGAGCCACGACAGGCCGATGCGAAGCAGGAAATCGCCGAGCTCGTCGTAGGCATCGAGCTGGGTGGTAATCCAGAACGCGCCCCAGAAGAGCGCGGCAAACACCAGGACGCCCACGCCTCCAAACACCCACGCCCGCGCGAAATCGCCGCGCCGGCTCTGCTTGACGCGGTTTCGCGACGACCAGATGGCGGGAAGAAAGAGATAGGTGAAAGCCTGCATGGGGTGGAACCCTACAGGTCGTCGAGCTCCTGCAAGCGCCGAGCCGCCCGTCAGCTTCAGGAACACCGGCGTCAACTCCTCGTCCTGGCTTCCCGATAGCTTCCGGAGCTCGTCCACGGTCCCGCGCGCGATGATCTTCCCCTTCAGGATGATGCTGATGCGATCGCACATCTCCTGGGCCACTTCGAGGGTGTGCGTGCTCATCAGGATCGCGACGCCACGTTCGCTCATGCGCCTGAAGACGCTCTTGATGAGCTTGGCCCCGCGCGGATCGAGCCCGACCATCGGCTCGTCGACGAGCACCGCCTGCGGGCGATGGAGGAACGCCGCGCACATGACGAGCCGCTGCTTCATGCCGTGCGAAAAGCTTTCGACCAGTTCGTGCTCCCAGCGGCCGAGCTCGAAGAGATCGAGCATCTCCTTCACCCGCTGGTCGAGCCCCTCGCCGTCGATGCCATACAACCCTGCGTGAAACCGGAGAAATTCCCCGGCCGTGAGCTTCTCGTAGATGTAGGGCCGATCGGGAATAAACCCGAGCGAGGCTTTCGCGGCCTCTGGTTCTTCCGCCAGATCGTGTCCGTTGACGACGATGCGCCCGGACGTCGGCTTCAGCAGGCCCGCAATCATCCGGATCGACGTCGTCTTGCCGGCGCCGTTCGGTCCGAGGAACCCGTGAATCTCTCCTGGCTGCACGTCGAGATCGACGCCGTCGACCGCCGTGAACGGCCCGTACTGTTTTCGCAGCTCGTGTATCGCAATCATTCGTGTCCACCTAGAAAGCACGGCAGGCACCAGCGCGATGCGCGCGGCCGCGGCAGGTTGGCCACGGCCGGCGGCACGCCCGCGGCCGCCTCGCGGCCCACCAGAATCGGCGTCGACTCAGGCGTGACGTCCAGAGCGACGATCGTCATCTGGAGGTTGCCGATCATCGGCAGAATCGCGGCCTGCTTCTCGAGTCCGCCACGCGCAAGCCGGAGGTGTGTCGCGTCTGCCGGAAACTGATTGAACGTGGGATCGACCGGAAGCCAGTAGCCACGGTTCGCGCGGTCTTCTATATAGACCTCCGGCCAGGCGTGGTAGTAGAACGCCCCGCGCACGTACGCCAGGCCCACCGCGATGCGTGAAGGCAGGCCGAGCGACCGCGACATCGCCACGAACAACGCGGTGTGCTCGTTGCAGTCGCCAATTTTGGTCCGCAGGACTTCCCGCGCAGACGGAATGCTGACGGTCGGTTTTTTCTGGAGCGTCGCATTGACGTAGCGCGTCAGCGCTTCCGCCCGTGGCACGCGGAGCCGACACTCCACGTACGGCCTCGTCCGCCGCGGCGCGAATCTCGGGGTCGTCGCTCTCGATGAGCGGCTCGGGCGCCAGGAATGGTGCGAGATCGCCGTCTGCGGGTCCAGGCGACGAGGCTCTGCGCATCGACGATCTCGACCATGTTGCCATCTCACCCGCTGACCGGCGCCCTGCAGATCGGGCGACGTCAGATCCGCGCCGGTGACCCGCATTCTGAGCAGCCGCACGCTGCGCGGATCGCCGATCGGCGGAAGGGGCGGCGTCTTCGCTTCAATCTCGGGAACGACCGCCGCCGACTCGAGCAGGTCTTTGCGCATCCGTCCCGACACCGCGAGCGCCTGCGCCTGGTCGGCCGTCTCCCGCACGGTGATGAACCCGAGCGGACTCTCTTCGCGGACGATCTCGCCGGTGTCGGTAATCCAGGCCGTCGTCCTGAGCCCGGTGAACTCCATTTCGACGCGGAATGCCGGAATCGGCGCCGCTCCGCCACGCACGACCTCGCGCTCGCCGACGCTCACCGTCACCGGCGCGTTTCGCAGCGTGGCCGGGTCGAACACCATCCATTTGTGCCTGGCACCCGGTGTGAGACCCGCGTTCGCCAGCCGGCGCACGAGGTTGAGCGTCAGCATCGGACGCTCGGCGAGCGTACGCACTTCGGTGCGCGTGGTGCCGCCGCTCGCGATCGACATCGCCAGCTCGCGGTCGCGGATCTCGCCGGTGATGGTGATGGGACCGGTCCCGGGATCGAGCGCGAACTCGAACGACTGGAGCTCGAAGGACCTGTCCACGCGCGCCCGCGTCTTGAGCTTCGTGAACGTGTGCACGCCGAGGAGCGACATCTGGAGCTGTCCGTCTTCCTGCAGCTCGAATCCCCCGTTGCCGTCTCCGCTCCCCGCGGCATCGAGCGGCACGGTCTGGCTGACCGTGAACCCGATCTTCTCGCCCCGGTAGTACACGCCGCGCCACTGCGCCGACGATCCGTAGCGCGCGAGATCGGTCGCAAGGTTGCCGCCGGCCTGTGCATAGGATTGATGCACGAGGACGGCCATCACGCCGAGCCATGTGACGATCACGACGAGCGACAACGGGCGAGTGACCAGGCGCATGCCGTTCTATTTATCGGCCGTACGGGAAAACGGCGAGAGGGCGCGCGTACGAGGCAGAAATATTTCATGGTTGACGAAAAAATTTTTTTCTGACGCGGGGAAATTCCGAATCGTGACGTGAGCTTCGTGATTAAATGGCGCCATGTCGGATCCCCTGGATGAATCGTTCGTCGATCAGTACATCGAATCGCAATCGTCTCCGGCTCCAGCACCCCTCGACAAATCGCGGACGGCCCGTCAGGGCCTTCCGTCTGGATTTCGTATGCGTCATGACGCGCACTACGTGGACGAGCTCGAATCGCGTCGGCGTCCGTCCGACGCGACCGCACCGACGCTCGCGTTTCCGACGAGCGTTCCGGTCACATTCGCGTTACGCGACATGTCGCAGGAGCTCGAAGGTGTCGCTTCGTGTTTCAACCTGGTCCCGACGCGAGGCCGTCCGCTGCGCGAGCGGATGGGGCTCTCGCTGGCACGGGTGGGCGTCGAGCGCAATCTCCGCGCGTTCCAGGCGCTTCGCGTCCTGCTCGAGGATCCGCCGCCCGAACCGCGGCTGATGTCGCTGAACGCCATCATCGAGCACACGGTGCAGGGGTTTGCCGAGGAGCTGCGGTTGACCGGCACGACGGTGTCACTCGATCTCGGCGAGGCGCCGATTCGGCTGAATGCCGATGCGCGGATGCTGTCGCTGGCCTTTCAGGCGTGCGTCGGCACGCTGGTCTCGCTGGTCGAGGCGTCGAACGTCGAAGCCGGCATCCACATCACCTCGCGAACGTCCGAGGGCCTGGCCGTCGTCGAAATGCGGCAGGACGCGTTTCGTCTCTCGGCGGATCAGTTCTCGCGGCTGGCCGATCTGGAATGGTCCGAGCGCCCCGGTGGCATTCCGGCTGGTACCGCGCTGGCGGCCGCGGCACGGATTGCCCAGGCGCACGGCGGTACGCTCGACGCGCGCCGCACGGAAGGCGGCGGCTGCGTGCTGATTCTCACCGTCAAGGTCTGACGGTCCGCCTAAAGGCGGACACTACGTACCGAAAAACGATCCAGTAATAGCGCAGGGCTTCAGGACGTAGTGTCCGGCTTTAGCCGGACTTCACGATCTAGAAGATTGGGAGCAGCGCTTGATCGGTAACGACCAAGCGCTGACTCTGTAGAGAGACTTGCGGGGTCGTGGCACGCCGCGGCAGCAGAATGCGCCGGAGGCCGTTGCCAGGCGGGTTGATTTCGGAAGGTTCCATCAACATCACCTCCTATATAGGCAAGCGGCGCGCCAGCCGGCCGCACACGCGCAGCCGGTGTCCTAAGTTCAAAGAATCACACCAGTTAGCCACGGCATCGACAGTCTGACTGCACCCCGTCGAGGTGCGTGAAAACGTGCAAGTTGTCGATTCCCGCGCAACGCGAGTGCGCATCCGCAGACAGTCGAGGCACCGCACGGGCGTCGATTTCCGTTAACCCCTTCTCCCATAAGCCTCTGACGACAATGCGACACGATGGCGCAACGCTTGCCAGTAAGCGACCGGAGGAAAGAGCACTGTGCAACGTTGTATCGAGGTTTTGATCGGCCGGCTGATAACTGACGAGGACTTCCGGCAGGACTTCGTCGAGGATCCCCAACACGCGCTCGCCGCAGCCGGCAGTTGCGGCCTCTCGTTCAGTCAAAGCGAAATTGCGGCGCTCATCGCCACCGACAGCGGCCTCTGGGAACGAGTGGCCGACCAGATCGATCCCCGCCTTCAGAAAGCCAGCCTGAAACAAAGCAGGTAGTAGCTAGTAGGTAGTAGCTGGTAGGTGGTAGCTGGTAGCTCGTAGCTCATGGCCGATAGCCCATTGACCATCGACCATGGCCCATGCCGTCCGTCAGTCCAGCCCGTACCGCCGCATCCGGCCGTAGAGCTGCGCCCTGGTGAGTCCGAGGATCGCGGCCGCCTTCGACTTGTTGAACCGCGAGTCCTGAAGCGCCTTCTCGATCATCGTTCGCTCGATCGATCGGATGTCGTTCGCCGAGCGCGCCGGCATCGCGGCGGCCGGAAGCTGATCGGGAAGCCGCGAGACATCGATCGATCCGCGCGCCTGAAACACACGCGACGGCGCGGGGGACGGCAGCGACAGCGCGAGGTGCTCCGCGAGAATCAGTCCGCCATCGCAGAGAATCGCGGCACGTTCGAGGACGTTCCGCAGCTCGCGCACGTTGCCCGGCCAGTGGTACTCGAGCAGCCGTGCGCGCGCATCGCGGGAAATGCCCGCGGGCGGACGGCCGAGCCCCTGGCTGATCTCGCCCAGGAACGCTTCGCTCAGCGCGAGGACGTCTTCCCGCCGCTCGCGCAGCGGCGGCAGGTGAATCGCAAAGACGTTCAGCCGGTAGTAGAGATCCTCGCGGAAGTGGCCGCGCTCGATCGACTGCGGCAGGTTGCGATTGGTGGCGGCGATGACGCGGGCGTCGGTCCGCAACACTCGCGTGCCCCCGAGCCGCTGGAACTCGCGTTCCTGGAGCACACGCAGGAACTTCGCCTGCGCCGACGGGCTCATCTCGGCCACTTCGTCCAGGAACAGCGTGCCGCCCGAGGCCTGCTCGAGCTGCCCCGGCTTGGTCTGCGTCGCTCCCGTGAAGGCACCGCGCTCGAACCCGAACAATTCGGCTTCGAGCAACTGTTCCGGCAGCGCCGCGCAGTTGATGGCCACGAACGGCCCGTCGCGGCGCGACGATGCCCGATGGATGAACCGGGCGGCCACTTCCTTGCCGGTGCCGGATTCGCCGAGCAGGAGCGCCGTCGTGTCTGTGGGCGCGACCTGCGTCGCCTGCGTCAACACCTGTCGCCACGCGTGCGAGTCGCCGACCACGCGGCGGTATCCCGTCCGCGCGTCGAGCTCCTCGGTCAGCGCCCGCACCCGCGATTCGAGCCGCGAGGCGCGTGCGTCGGCGGCATCCGCCCGCTTGTTCGCCTCCTGCTGGCTGTCGTGCGACAGGCCGAGCGCGAGACGATCGGCGATTCTGCGCGCGATGATCACGTCCTTCTGCGTGTAGAAGCCCGGCGTGAACGACGACAGGACGAGCGCGGCCACCAGCTTTCCGTCGAACTTGATGGGCACGCGAAGGGACGAACGCAACCCGAGCCTGGCCGACGGCAGATTGCGCTGCATCGGATCGGCATGGGCGTCGTCCATGATGTCGTACTCCCAGGACGAGCTGCGAAGATGCGGTGGGATCTCCGCCGTTTCCGGATAGGAGGCCCCGCCGGGAAGCGTGCCCGCGAGCATCCGGACGTGCGTGCCGTTGGGCAGCAGGACGGGGACGAGCATCGCATCGTGCGGCAGCACCTTCTGCGCGACGGTCGAAATGCGGTCGATGACCTCGGCCAGCTCGCCCGAATCGGTCAGCTCGGCCAGCAGGCTGTCGAGCAGCTCCATGTTGGCGGTTTTCGATCGCAGCTCTTCGGCCAGGCGCGCCTCTTCGGCGAGCCGTTGATGCGACATCGCGAGCGCGACGTGGTCCGCGATACGCTGCGCGACGACCACATCGTCGCGCACGAACTGGCCGACCCCTTTCGCGTAGAAGTTGAGGCTGACGCAGAGGCGTCCCTGGACGCGGATCGGCACGAAGAGCATCGACCGCATGCCGGCCAGCACGCCGGGGCTCTGCGCGTAGTCGGGGTCCGCCCGCGCGTCGTCGATGAGCACGAAATCCCAGTGTTCGGTGACCAGCTTCCGGTTCGGCACCTGGATCTCGATCGGCTGCGGGAGATCGCTCAGGCCCCGGCTCGCATGCAGGCGCACGCGTTCGTCGTTGTCGATGAGCTCCGCAATCGAGATCGCGTCGTGCTTCAAGACCTTCTGCGCGATATCGGAGACGCGGTCGAACACTTCACGTACGTCGAGCACGCCGGAAAGCGTCTTCAGCAGCCCGTCGAGCATCTGGAGATTCGCGGCGCGCTCGCGCAGGGCGGCGGTGCGGCGGCTTTCCTCGGCCATCCGATGGTGCGACAGCGCGAGCGACACGTACTCGGCGATGCGCCGCGCGACAGTGACATCAAGCGGCGTGTACTTGTCCGCCTCGTAGCTCATGAAGTTGATGCCGCCGATGAGGCGATCGCCGAATCGAATCGGAATGCGCAGCGACGACCGGTATCCCGCGCGGCCGGCTTCGGTGTCGCGTTCCAGCGCGTCGGCTGAGAGATCGTGATGCACGTGGTGATCCCACGAGTTTGTCGTCACGAGCGGATACTCGTTCTTGACGACAACCGGCTCTCCAACCGGCATCTGGCGGCTGCAGGCGTACAACGTGAGCTCGCTGAAGTCGTCGTTGTACATCCCGAGGCCGACCACGTCGTGCGGCAGCACCTTGCGCGTAATCTCCGACACGCGCCCGAAGACCTTCCTGATGTCGAGCACGCTGAACAATTCGGGCAGAAGCTCCGCCGCGCCTTCCAGGCGCTGAAGCCGCTCGCGCTCCGATGCCGAAGCGTCGGTGCCGATTAAGATGGCCGACCCAAGCTCACCGAGGTTGACGAGACGCTGCAGCCGATCGGAATCGAGCGGGGACCCATCGCGAACGCCCATCCAGAAGCGCACCGATGGCGAATGATGCGAAGGAATCGTGACGAGGCGGCCGACGTCCATGAACGAGAGGATGGCGTCGAGCGCCGGCGTCGCGGGAGACCGGAGCTCGTCCGCCGACGCCTGAAGCCATCCGGTCGCTTCCGGCAGGAGCAGGTCTGGCACTTCGGGTTCGTCGAATCGATGCGCGCCGAAGCCCTTCGGCCGCCAGTACCGCATGACGATGCGGTTGTCGGTGCCCCGGCGGAGCGTGCCGAACATCGACATCGGGGCGATGGCGTTGGCCGCCTCGCTCAGCGCCGCCACGTCTCGTCCGGTGGTGGCTTCAATCATCGAAGCGGACAGTCTCTCATACCTGTCGCCTGGCGAGGACGGTGTTTGCGTGAAAAACGCCAGGTTGACGATTTTCCGGCGATCTGCGGAATCCGTCCGGCCCGGGCTGTTTGACGCTAAGTTGTTCATTTTTCAGGCTCCTGGAGACCCTCTCCTGGTCCAGCGTCCGGCTGGCAGTGCCGTTGCTGTGCCATCACGCATGAGGGTGCTGATTACAGGTGCAACGGGACGGTTGGGCAGAGAGGTCGCCCGGTTGTCTACGCTGGCGGGACACTCGGTCGTCGGATTGAGCCATCGCGTGCGGTCGCCGAAGTTCCGCGACGCCGGCTGGGTGCTCGGCGATCTGGCAACCGGCGAAGGCGTTCGCGTGGCAGTCGGTGATGTCGACGCGATCATTCACGCCGCCACCGACCCGGCGCGTCACGCCGAAGTCGACGTCGAAGGAACCGCGCGGCTCGTGCGGGCGGCGCGCGAAGGACGCGTGCGGCACTTCGTGCATGTGTCGCTGGCGGGTGTCGACGACATCCCGCTCGGGTACTACAAGGCGAAGCGCACGGCCGAGCAGATCGTCATGGGTGGCGGACTTCCCTTTTCGATCCTGCGCGTGACGCAGTTCCATCACGCGGTCGAGCGTCAGCTCCAGGCACTCGCCAGCGTGCCGCTCGTGCTTCCGCTTCCCAAGGCGTTCGTCGTACAGAGCGTCGACGTGCGCGAAGTCGCGGCGCGGCTGGTCGGTTGTCTCGACGAGCGGCCGCGCGGCCGCCTCGCTGATTTCGGCGGACCGCACGTGCTGCCGCTGGCCGACGCAGCTTCAGTGTGGATGCGGATGAACCGCGTGCGGAAGCGCATCGTGCACGTGCCGGTGCCGGGCCTCGCGGCGTCGGCGTTCAGGGCACAGATGAACACTGCACCGTTCGGCGCACGCGGCAAGGTGTCGTGGCGCGAGTGGCTGCTGCGGCGCAACACGATGAGCCCGCTCGACACACTCGAGTGGCGTCAGGAACCGCAGCGCCTCGAGGTCCGTAAAGTCTCGTGAGGGTGAAATCGCTCCGGGAGCTGTTTCAAGATTGATTCCGGAACAGTTTTCGAAATATCTCCCGGAGTGTTTTCGTAGAAGGAAACCAACGGGTCGGTTTGCGAGTCATAACAGTAGTGATGCAGGCGATTGGAGGCTAGATATATGCGTGTCGCGCGTTTCGCTTCGTTGATTCTTGCCGCTGCGTTTTTTGCCACGGCCACGCCCGTGGCGCAGACGTTCTCACACAAGCAGACGATGTTCGAGGTCGAGAACGAGCTGCAGAAGCTGCCCACCTACGGTGTGTTCGATTTCGTCGCGTTCGGCGTCGAGCGTGGAAAGGTGACGCTCATGGGCTATGCCTACGGTGGATTGAAGTCGCATGCCGAGCGTGCGGTGAAGCGCGTGCCGGGCGTCGATGAGGTCGACAACCAGATCGAGCTGTTGCCGGCTTCTCCGATGGACGACGACATCCGCTGGGCCACGTTCTACAACATCTACGGCGATTCCTCTCTCTCCCGGTATTCACCCGGCGGCGCGACGACTGCCCGGTACGAGCTTCAACAGTCGCGGCGATTCCCGGGCCTGCAACCCTTCGGCACTTACCCGATTCATATCATCGTGAAGAACGGCCGAACCACGTTGATGGGCGTGGTCGACTCGGAAGTCGACAAGCGGATGGCCGAAATCCGTGCCCGCGAGATCCCCGGCGTGTTCTCCGTCGAGAACGAGCTCGTGATCGACAGCGACTAGCTCAGGCCACGAAGAGTCTTGGAGTCTGAGGAGTCCGGAGTCGGAGTCGGGAGTCCTGACTCCGAGACTCTTCGGATTCCGAGACTCTCCGGACTCTCCGGACTCTTCCCACTCATTGCACTTCAGATCAGCAGTATCTCCACGCGATGCGCATGAACGGTCTCCTCGCATGGAGACCATGCGAACACGGTGAAGCGCCGATCCTGTGACGCGACCAGGGCGATCGCGTTTCGCTGATCGTGCACGAACTGCGCGGCCGAGAGGTGCCGCGTGCCGCCCAGCTGCGCGGCCGTGAACGTCGACGGCACTCCACCCTGGACCGGTTCGGTCACCCTCACGCTCTCCACGGGCGCCGCGCCGCGGCGGCGCTGAATCTTGGCACCGAACGCGAGGATTTCGTACTGGTCCGTCATGACGGCGGCGCCGTCCACCGCGGTGAGCCCGGCGATCGACTGCACCGTCTCGCGGAGCGCCTCCTTCCAGATCTCCGCCTGACGTCCGTCGCGCGTCTCCTTCAGCAGCCCGGTCAACTCCCGGAACGGGGGCGACACGGCGTAGGTCACCGGATGCACGATCGACTCGCGCCAGCTCTCGTCGTTCGACGGCACCACGAGCAGCAATCCGCCGCGGCCGTGGCGCCGCATGGCCACGGCCAGCTGCACGAGGATGTTCACCGAGTCGACCCACGACGCGGGCGAATCGAAGCCGAGCAGCGAGGTCACGAGCTCGGGACAGTCGGGAAGACTCGAGGCGGTTTCGTCCACGAACTTGATCTGCGCGCCTTCGAGGACCGCGACGTTCACGTACTTGCCCGATTGCTCGCCGCGATGGTGCTTGATGACCATGAGCCCAGGCTCGATGACTTCGAGCACGAAGCAGAAGGTCGGAATGTTGTGGGTCGTCCCCCAGATGCAGAGCTGGCCGTCGTACTCCCACACGCCAAGATGAATGCCCGCCGGTTCCACGATCGCGGCGATTTTCGTGAGCGTCGCCGGCGTCAGCGGCAGCGGCTGATGGACGAGCAGCGGGGACTCGTCCTGGTCGGGCGGAAGGAACGCCATCGAGATCTTCGGAACGTAGCCTTCCTCGCGGCGCAGGCTGGCCCAGAACGTCGCGTTGATCATCCTCTCGATGACGTCGGCACTCGGCACCGCGGCGATCGGGTTCTGTCCCCGCAACTGTGCGGCGCGAATATGCTTCGCGAAGTGGTCGTGCGCTTTCGGGGCGACGAGGCGAGCGGGTGGATAGGTCTCTTGGGTCAACGGACTCTGCCGATCGTACTACGGTCCGGGCTATTCTTTTTTCGTGGCGCGGTCTTCCCGGAAGAGCACCAGCAGGTCGCGGTGAGCGAACACGGCGTCGGGGTGCTCCTGCAGGGCCATGTCGTAGCGGCGCTCGTAGGTGTTGCCGGTTTCGTTGGGGGACGTCAGCGTTCGCACCTGCGCCACGACGGCGTCCACGTCGTTGCGCATCGGCGGCGTCTTGTCGCTGAGGATCTCGTCGATCCGGACGATGAGCTGCGACATCGGCCGGAGCCAGGCAAACTGCGGATCGTTGAGCAGCGCTTTCAACAGATCGTTGCTCGACTGACGGCCGTGAATGCGCTCGTAGCCGCTCCGCTCCCAGTCCAGCAGCGTCTTGTGCAGACGCAGCAGCGCCTTGCGGAGATCGGTCAGCAGCTTCTCGCCTTGTCGAGCTTCCTCGGCATCGGCATCAATCATGGCGTTACCGTCACTATATGCGGAGTTGATCTCGCCGAAACGGAACCGTTTCGTGACGTACCAGCCGGGTGATAATGACGACGGCCGATGACGCTCGACGAACTCCAGGAAGCCATTTCCCGCTATTGGGGCTACACGACCTTCCGTCCGCTTCAGAAAGATGCGATGGATGCGGTGCTTGCCGGGCGCGATTCCATCGTCGTGCTGCCGACCGGGGCCGGAAAGTCTCTCTGCTTCCAGGCGCCCGCGGTCGTTCATCCCGGCGTGGCTCTCGTCGTCTCGCCGCTCATTTCCCTCATGAAGGATCAGGTAGACACGCTCGTCGGCAACGGCGTGGCGGCGGCAGTGTTCAACAGCACGCTGACGCCAGGCGAGAAGACAGACGTCGTGGCCGGGTTGCGTCAGGGACGGTACAAGCTGCTGTATGTGTCACCCGAGCGCCTGGTCGGCGAAGGATCCGAGCAATTTCTCTCCCTGCTCTCCTCGCTCCAGGTCAGTTTTGTCGCCATCGACGAGGCGCATTGCATCAGCCAGTGGGGACACGACTTCAGGCCAGAGTACCGCCAGCTTGGCCGTCTGCGGCAGCTGTTGCCGGGGATTCGCCTGCACGCCTACACGGCCACCGCGACGCGCCGGGTGCGGCGCGACATCGCGACGCAGCTGGGTCTCGAGAATCCGGCGGAGTTCGTCGGGTCGTTCGATCGGCCGAACCTGATTTACCGGACGCTGCCCCGCGCCACGCTCAAGAAGCAGCTCGCCGACGTCCTTTCGCGGCACAAAGGTGAAGCAGGCATCGTGTACTGCACGTCCCGCCGTGAGGTCGATGCCCTCGCGGCATGGCTGACCGGGATTGGCCATACAGCCCTGCCCTATCACGCCGGACTCTCAGACGGCGAGCGCAGCCGCCACCAGGATGCGTTCCTGAGCGAGCGGGCCGACATCATCGTGGCAACGGTGGCATTCGGGATGGGCATCGACCGATCTGACGTGCGATTCGTCGTGCACGCCGGCGCACCGCGATCGCTCGAGCACTATCAGCAGGAATCCGGCCGGGCCGGCCGCGACGGCCTCGAGGCCGAGTGCCTGCTCATTTACTCGCCGGCCGATTTCATGAAATGGCGGGCGATGCTCGAGCAGAACGGCGAGCTCAACGACGCCAGCCGCACGCTGCTGCAGCAGATGGAGCGCTACGCGTCGAGCATCGGCTGCAGGCACCGGCATCTGTCGGAATATTTCGGCGACCGATTCGACAAAGACGGCTGCGGCGCCTGCGACGTGTGCCTGAACGAGCTCGAGACGGCGCCCGAGCCCATCGTGCTCGCGCGGAAGATTCTGTCGTGCGTGGCGCGGGTGGGACAGCGATTCGGGGCGACGCACGTGGCCGGCGTGCTGCGAGGCCAGGCGAGCGAGCAGGTGGTGGCTCGCGGGCACGACCGGCTCACCACGTTCGGGCTGCTGCCCGACGCATCGGTCGCCGAGGTTCGCGGCTACATCGAGCAGCTCATCGGATCGGGCCTGCTGCAGCAGAGCGACGGTGTCTACCCTGTCGTCGCGCTCACGTCAAAAGGCCTCGAGCTGTTGAAGAACCCGGAGAGCCTGCCTGGCCTGGCGCTCGCACGCCAGCGTCCGCCCGTCAAGGGCGCGCCGCGCGTGCAGTCGCGCATCGAGGCCGAGTCGTGGCAGGACGTCGATCGCGCGCTCTTCGATCGGCTGCGCTCGGTCCGGCTCGAGATCGCCCGCTCGCGGGGCGTGCCTCCGTACGTCATCTTCCACGACGCGACACTGCGGGAGATGGCGCGGTTGCGGCCGACGTCGATCGACGCGCTGCTGGCGGTCAAAGGCGTCGGCACCCGCAAGGCCGACGATCTCGGCGGCGTGTTTCTCGAAGCCATCCGCGCCCATTCCTGACACTAGGCATGCCGCTCGTTTCGCTCGACCACATCTCCATGGCCTACGGCCATCTGCCGCTGCTCGACGACGCCAGCCTGCTGGTCGAGACCGGAGAGCGCGTGTGCGTGATCGGCAGAAACGGCACGGGCAAGTCCACCTTGCTGCAGATCATCAGCGGCGAAGTCCAACCCGATGCCGGCAGCGTCTGGCGTCAACCGGGCCTGCGTATCGCGAGGCTCGTGCAGGACGTGCCTCTTTCGGCGGACAAGTCCGTGCGAGCTGTTGTCGCCGAAGGGTTCGGCGAGACGCTGGAGCACGAACCGTGGCGCATCGACGTCAACGTCGACATGGTGATCTCGAGGCTCGGGCTCCCGGCCGATGCCAGCGTCAACACCTTGTCCGGCGGCTGGCGGCGCCGGGTGCTGCTGGCACGTGCGCTCGTGGCCCATCCTGACGTGCTCCTGCTCGACGAGCCCACCAACCATCTCGACATCGAATCGATGACCTGGCTCGAGTCGTTCCTCGACGACTACGCCGGCGCCGTCGTCTTCGTGACGCACGACCGCGCGTTCCTGCGGCGTGTCGCCACGCGGATCGTGGAGCTCGATCGAGGCATGCTGACCTCGTGGCCCGGCGACTACAGACACTTTCTGCGCAATAAAGAGGACTGGCTCGCGAACGAGGCCGTGCGAAACGCGAAGTTCGACAAGAGGCTGGAGCAGGAGGAGGCGTGGCTCAGGCAGGGCATCAAGGCCAGACGCACGCGCAACGAGGGCCGCGTACGCGCGCTGATGGCGATGAGGCAGGAGCGCGCATCGCGACGAAGCCAGGTGGGCCGCGTCCGGCTTCAAGCCGAGGCCGGCGATCGATCGGGGCAGATGGTCTTCGAAGCCATCGCGGTGAACAAGTCGTTCGACGGCGAGCCGATCGTGAAGGATGCCGCGTTCCGCGTCATGCGCGGCGATCGCGTCGGGCTGATCGGGCCGAACGGATCGGGAAAGACGACCCTCCTCCGCATGCTGATGGGCGATCTGCCACCCGACTCCGGCGAGCTGCGCCTTGGAACAAACGTTCAAATCGCGTACTACGACCAGCAGCGCGAGCAACTCGATCCCGAGCGCACGGTGTTCGACACGGTCGGCAACGGAAACGATACCGTTACCGTCAACGGCCGGCCGCAGCACGTGCATGGCTACCTGCGGGACTTCCTGTTCTCGTCCGAGCGCGCGAATTCGCCGGTCAAGGCTCTCTCGGGCGGCGAGAGGAACCGGCTTCTCCTGGCACGGCTGTTCACGAGGCCGGCAAATGTGCTCATCCTGGACGAGCCGACCAACGATCTCGATATCGAGACGCTGGAGCTGCTCGAGGCGTATCTTCTCGACTGGCAGGGCACGCTCCTGCTGGTGAGCCACGACCGCACGTTCATCGACGACGTCGTCACGAGCACGCTGGTATTCGAAGGCGATGGACGGGTGGAGGAATACGTGGGCGGATACGAGGACTGGCTCCGTCAGAGAGCCGCCCGCCCCATCCCCAATTGCCAATCGACAATCGGGGCAGTCTGCGTCAGCTCCCACGGACGGCAATGCCGGAGTCAGGAAGAAGCTTTCCTACCGCGAGCAGCAGGAATTCGACGGCCTTCCGGCGCTGATCGAGCGCCTCGAGGCCGAACTGGACGGGCTGAATACAGCGGTCGCCTCTCCGGAGTTCTACAAGGAGTCTCCCGACGCCATTACCGGAGCGCTCGCTCGCGTGGATGAGTTGAAGGACTCGCTGCTGCGCGCCTACGCGCGTTGGGACGAGCTGGACTCGCGCCGACGTTGAGGGCAATGGTCATGGGGCTTCATCGCCCATCGACCCAGGACCATCGCCCATCGACCAGCCGGCTAAGCCGGCACCAGGGTCTTCCGCCGCCTCGGCGTTTTCGCGCCCGTCGGCTTTCGAGCCGCCGGTTTGCCTACCTGTCGAGGTCTTGCGCGCGCGCCGCGTCCTCACCTGAACAGGCTGCGGTTCATCGCTCTCGATGACGTCGGCCATCGCGGCGTCGGCCTGAACCGGCTCATCGAGCGGCTCGCTCTGAATACTTTCCTCGCGAGGCTCGACCGACTCCGAGTCGAACGTCTCGCGGATATCGTCGGACTGGACTTCGGCGGGCACGTGTGCCGGGATGGCTTCACGCTGCAGAGCCGCCCCGGGGAACACCCGGATCTGCCCGCGCCGATCGCGCTCGAGCCGGAACAGCCCCTCGCGCTGAACCACGCGGAGGAATTCCATGATCGTCGCGAAGCCCCACTTGTGCTCGTCGAAACTCGAATCGACGCCCCTGACAAACTGCTTGAACTGGCGCACGTACATCGGCCATCGGGGCGACTGCGGCGCGCGCGCGAAGGTGTCTCGCGTGTAGTCGACGATTTGCTGCACCTGCTCGGGATCGCGAACCGCGGGAGGAGCCATCGACGCGGCAGCCGGCATGGGCTGGGCAGGCTGTCCCGCATCTGCAGGCTCGCTCGCCTCAGCAGGAGAAGCGGCGATCTCGGGCTGCAGCCTGACGCCGCCTTCGCTTTCGACGGCGTCGACCATCATGCTGCGGCCCGCATGCCGCAAGGTGACCACGCCCGTCTTCGCGAGCTTCTCGATGAAGTCGCGGAAGGTGCTGACGCCGTAGTCGCGCTCTGAAAATGTCGAGTCGAGCTGGAGCAATGTGCTCTTCAGCAGGCCAAGCTGCGGAGAGACTTCCCGGTCTGTCAGCACTTTCAACGCGCGCTTGACGAGAGGGATCGCCTTGGCAACCTCGGCCGTCGTCGCGGTCACGCCACCGTTCTCGCGACGCGGCCCCGGGCCGGGGGGCACGATGTCCCGACGCCTGACCACCAGGTTCTCGTAGGCGATGAACTCGTGGCAGTTCTTCTGCATCACCTGGCTCGTGAACTGCCGGCCGCCCACCACGAACACCTTCTTGTCGTACTGCTTCAGCTTCTCGACAAGCGTGATGAAGTCGCTGTCGCCGCCGACAATCACGAACGCATTGATGTGATCGTGGGTGAACGCCATCTCGAGCGCGTCGAGCGCGAGGTTGATGTCGGCGCCGTTCTTGTCGCCGCCAGGTGTCAGGTTGCGCTGCACCATCCGAATGGCGTGTTGCGACATCATGCGGCCGTAGTCGCCGGCACGCTTCCAGTCGCCGTAGGCCACTTTCGTGACCACCTCCCCGCGCTCCTTGATACCGTCCAGAATCGCTGCGATGTCGAATTGCGTGTGCAGCGTGGTCTTGACACCGATCTCGATGTTGTCGAAATCGATGAAAACCGCAATCTTCAGTCGTTCGTCAATCAAATCTCACTCCTAGGTAAACACATAAGTCTACTCTGTTCGGGGCCAGAGGACGGCCGGACGCCATGTACGCATTGAACGGTGCGTGACCGACTCGTCGGTACGCGGCTTGCTTTTAAGAAATCGAGGTTGAACGATGGCCCAGACACTGGTTCAGTTCGAGACGCCCGTTGTGCGCGCCGATGGCGCCCTCTACCACGCGTGCGCCTGCGGCCACGAGCGTGCCGACGGGTTGTGGGAAGGGTGGATTGAGTTCACAAGTGCCACGACAGGCGAGGTCGTGCGCACCGTACGCGAGACAACACAGCCAAACCTGACCGATCTGACGTATTGGGCGACCGGACTCAGCACTGTTTATCTCGAAGGCGCCCTCGCGCGCATCTTCGCCGCGAGGAGACCTGTCGAAACCGTCCCCGTTTCGCCGCCACGCTACGCCCGGCCGGCCGAGCCGCGCGAGAGGCAGCCGGTGCGGCACGAGGCCGTGTTGAATCTCTTCTCGGTGTACGAAAAAAATCCAGATGTGCTCGCCCAGGAACTGACGGCGCTGCGAGCCTGGCACTTGAGGCAGATCATCAGAGACTACTCGCTGGTGGACGAAAACGACGTGCGCATCGAGAGCATGAGCGAGCCCGAGCTCGGGTCGCTCATCATGCAGCGCGTCCGCGCGCTACACGCGTGATCGGCGGGCGACCCGCCGGTCGTGCGCCAGATGGTTCACCATCCGGACAATCTCGCTCGGCTCGACCGGCTTGGCCATGTGGACGTGGAACCCCGCCGCCAGGGCCCGTATACGCTCGTCATCTCGTGCGTGGGCCGTTACCGCCGCCGCGGGAATCGACGCCAGCGGGCTGGCGCCGGCCCGTATCCGCTTGATCAGCGAGTAGCCGTCTTCGCCAGGCATGGCGATGTCGGCGAGCAACACGTCGATTTCGTCGCGTTCGAGAATTTCGATCGCTTCCTGCGAGGTATCCGCGACGCTGATTCGGGCACCCCGGTCCTCCAGCGCCCGGCCGATGAGGTCGCGCGTGTCCTTCTCATCGTCGACGACGAGCACACGCACACCGTCGAGGCGGACGTCGGCCGCGGGCTCGATGGACGATGATGCCGATTCCACCGCGTCGTGACCGCTGATGGGCAGCGTCACGATGAACGCCGTTCCCTTTCCGTTGCCCGCGCTCTCCGCTCGAATCGTCCCCTTGTGGGCCTCGACCAACTGCTTCGCAATCGACAGCCCGAGACCCAGACCCGAGTGGTTCCGGGTCGTCGTGCCGTCTCCCTGACGGAATCGATCGAACACGAAGGGCAGAAATTCCGCCTCGATGCCGCTGCCGGTATCGGCCACTCGAATCTCGAGCGAACGGCTGACGATGCGGGCCGAGACCATGATGTGCCCGCCCGGCGGCGTGAACTTCAGCGAGTTGCCGATGAGGTTGACGAATACCTGCTCGAGCCGCTTCACGTCGCCCTGCAGCCTGGCGTCGGGAATCGGCGACAACTGGATGTCGATCTGGCTGCCGGCCGCCAGCGGACTGACCGACTCGACGATGCCGCGAATCAGGTTCTGCGCGTCGATCGCGTCGAGATCGAGCGTCGCCCTTCCGCCGTCCATGCGCGCGAAGTCGAGCAGATCGTCCACGAGCTTGGCCTGCCGCGAGGCATTGCGGTAAATCGACTCGACGGCCTGCGGGAACACCTCGGGCTCCATCGCGTCGGTACGCAGCATCGAGGCCCACCCGAGAATGGCGTTGAGCGGCGTCCGGAGCTCGTGCGACACCGTCGACACGAACTCGTCCTTCAGGCGGTTCGCACGCTCGGCGTCAGCGCGCGCGCGCTCGGCCTGTTCGTACAGCCTCGCGCGATCGAGCGCCTGCGTACAGTGCTGCGCGACGGAGACCAGGAGCGCCTGGTATTCCTCGTCAAAATTCACCGGCGCGCTGAAGCGGAATTCGAGGACGCCGAGCGGCCCGTCCTTCACCATGAGCGGCAGCGCCGCGAGCGAGGCAAAGCCGTTGTCCGCGGCGAGCGCCGCCGACAGCCAGTACCTCGCGTGCGAGTCGGCGAGAGAACCGACGAAGACCGGACGCCCGGTCTCGAGCGCGTCGGTCATGCACAAGCCGGGCTCGGGCCGCGGACTGCCGGATTCGCCGAGCAGCTTGAGATCTCCCTCGGCCGCCCCGACGACGATGCGCGCCTGATCGACAATGGCGTTGGCCACCGCCGTCACGCTGACCGATTCCGACAGGCTCGCGGTGAGGCCGTGCAGCCGCGTCGTCCGCGTGGCAAGCGCGCGGTATCGTGTTTCGCTCGACCGCAGGGCCAGCTCCGTCTTCTGCCGTTCGACGAGCTCTTCGTCGGCCCGCTCTTTCATCGTTTCCGCATCGTAGCGGGCGCGCTCGACCGACTCGTGCCACCACACGCGGTTCAGGGCCTGACCGGTGCGGGAGCAAATCGAGTGGATGTACTCGTGATCGTCGACGGTGAATTCCCGCGGCTCGTCGAAATCGACCTGCAAAAACGCGACGACCCGGCGCTCGATCGTGATGGGCAGCACGAGGCCGGCCTTGCGAGTGCGCCACGGTCCGGCGTTGGACCACTCTTCGTACTCATCGCCGCGGCTCTGCAGGGATGCCGTCACGACGGGCGTCAGCCGGCGCATCGATTCGGCGAACGGAGAATCGTCGCCGAAGTCGTCGAGATCCCACGAATCGCCCTCCTGAAGTCGATAGCCGGCGACCTGCGCAATGACGACGCGCCTGCGATCGTCGGTCAGGAGGTAGAAGACACCGGTGCCCGCTTTGAGCCAGTGCAGCGATTCGTGGAGCGCGGCCGTAATCGCCTCGGCCGACGTGCGCACCTGTCCCAGCGCCGCCGTCGATTGCGCCAGGCGGTGCGCCTGCGCCGCCACCCGCTCGGCGGCCATCCGGTCGCCGCGTTCCTGCGAGACGCGCCTGGCGGCCGACGCCGTCAGCAGTGCGACGGTCGTCCACCCCATGGTGAAGATGGCGAGCGCCACCGCCTCGACGCCGCTGCCGAAGTTGAGAAGGTGTCCCGGTCCGAAGAGGAACAGATCGCAGGAAAAGGCCGACAACAGAATCGTAATGAAGGCGGGCGTCGTCCCGCCAAGCCACGCGGCAATCGCGATCGCCGGCGCAAATGCGACGAACACAAATCGACCCGTCCATTGATCGAGCAGAAGCTCGATCCACAGAGCCAGCACGAACACGGCCATTGAAATGAACAGGGCACGAGCGGGACGGCGCAGGAGCCCACCGGACGAATTCATACTGTTCCCTGGAGCGGAGGGCGCGAGCTGCGGGGGGAAGTTCAGTATACAGGAGTCGTGCGGCAGAGTCTTTGAGAGTCTTTGGAGTCTTGGAGTCCTGGAGTCGGGGAGTCCGGGGAGTCCGGGAGTCCGGAGCCGGGAGCCGGGAGCCCGAACCCGGGAGCCGGGAGCCGGAAGTCAGCTAAAGCCGCAGGAATTCGCGCACGCGTGTGAGGAACGAATGGCGCAATTCGGCGACGGCTGTTGGGACGGCGTGCGTTTCGCGGTGGCGATCGAGCTCCTCGCGTCGCGCGGCGGTCACACTTGTCACACGCTCGAGCACGGACGGGTTCGCAATGACCAGCCGCCGGAACCCGTCGGCGTCGATTTCGAGCAGATCGCAGTCGGACACCGCGGTCACGGTGGCCGTTCGCGCGGCGCCGGTCAGGAGCGACATCTCTCCAAACACATCGCCCTGCGCGCAGGCGCGCCACGTCGCCGTCGGTGCCGGCAAGCGTCACCCGGGCCTCGCCGCGCTTGATGATGAAGAGCGATTGACCATCCTGGCCCTGTCGCACGATGGCCTCGCCGCGCGCGTACGTCACCGGCCGTCCCACCGCGACGAGTTGCGTGCGCTCGTCTGTCGGTCAGCGCGGCAAACATCGGCACCGATGCCAGCAGACCGGCATCGGCCGGAAGTGTCGGCGCCACCATGCCGCCTTCCTCCGGCGACATCTCGCACCTCAATGGGGAACGGAATGGTGATGTTGTTGCGGCGGAACGCGTAGTAGATGTAACGACCTCACCTGATCCTGCGCGCGATCGGCCGGATCGAAATCGTCCACCCAGAACAGCACGCGATAGGTGATCGATGACGCCGCGAAGTCGGCCACGCGAATCTCAGGCGCCCGCACGGACGACACTTCCGACACGTTCTTCAGCGCTTCGATGATGACCGCTTTCACGACGTTGGGCGGCACGTCGTAGCTCGCGCCGACTTCGACGCTCAGCCTCATCTGCCTGGTGGGAACCGAGTAGTTCGTGATGGTGTCTTTCGCCATCACACTGTTCGGGACGACGACGACATTTCCCGGCCCTGGTCAGCAGCCTCGTGGCACGCCACGTGATTTCGTTGACGCGGCCTTCGAGCCCGCCGATCGACACCCAGTCGCCGACACGAAACGGTTTCTCGATTTGAATCGCCAGACCGGCAAACAGGTTGCCGAGCGTGTCCTGCAGCGCAAAGCCGAGGACGACGGCGCCGACGGCGGTCGTCGTGAGGACGCGGTCGCGCAGAATCAGGACGGCGACGAGCGAGAACAAGCACGAATGATGAGCGAGTCCTGGACGATGCTTGGAAAACGGTCGGGCAGCCGATCGAGCTTCCACGGATTGAGCGTCGCGGCGACGATCAGGTTGACGATGGCAAACGCCATCACCAGCGGGATTGATGTCGCTGATCAGCCGGCGCGTGTCTTCGAGCCGGGCATCCTGCCAGAGCAGGCTGAAGTTGAAGTGCGATCGCCGCGACGGTGTAGACGGCGAAGAGGCCGGCCGAGAACAGCAGCCGGCCTCGAATGTGCCTGTTGATGGTCGCCTGGCGCAGGCCAAGCGACGCCAGCAGGAAGACGAAACCAGCGATGACGCTGAGTGACACGCCGGGTTAGGCGATCCCCTTCTTGAAAGCCAGGAGCTCGGCCGGCGTGAACGCCCCATTCACGCGATTCGGATTGTCGCCGCCCTTCGCCAGGCGATCTGCGCCGACTCCTCGAGCGCCTCCGGACGCCGACACCTGCTGCTCGGTCTTGCCGCCGCTCGAGACGGATTTGGTGAGATTCCCGACGCCGAAACCCTTCTTCTTTTCTTCCGCCTTCTTCTCTTCGGCCTTCTTCTCTTCGGCCTTCTTCTGCTCGCTGCCCGTAAGACCCGCCGACCCTTCGACGACGGTGGCAATCTTGGTGAGCTCGGTCGGCTGATACGTGATGTTCGAGGTGTAGCGCGCGGCGACCAGCGCACCCGGCTTGGAGGCCGCCAGCTGCTTCACCTTGTCGATGCGCTCCTGCGTCTCGGGATGCGAGGCGAAGAGTCCATTCTTTTCGGCCGCCCCCTTGTTGCGTTCGGCCAGGCGCGCGAGAAATTCCGACAGTCCGGTGCCGGCGTAACCGATCTTCTGTACGAGCAGGATGCCCTCGCGGTCGGCCTCGAGCTCGTCGCCGCGATCGAACGAGTTCTCGAGCACCATGCTGTAGGCCCGGTTGGCGAGCGCATCGAGGAACTGGCCCCGATTGGCGAGCGTCTCGCTGGTGCCCAGCTGGACCGTCTTGCTCTTGCGGATGGCGTTCACCGTGTGCTTCTGCGTGACGTGCGAGATCTCATGGCCGAGCACGCCGGCGAGCTCCGATTCCGACTTGATCAGGGCGAGCGCGCCGCGGGTGATGTGCACGAAGCCGCCCGGGGCCGCAAACGCGTTCACGCCATCGGTGTCGAGCACGATGAACGTCCACGGCAGCTTGGGTCTCGTCGTCTGCTCGGTGAGCACCGTGCCGACGAGCGCGACGTACTTGTGCACCGCCACGTTCTGGACGACGCCGAACCGCTGGCGCACCTTCAGGCTGACGTCGGCGCCCAGCTTGATCTCTTCCTCTTCGGTGATGTTCAGGTCGTCGAGCTGCGCCTTGCGCTCCTGCGCTTCCTGCGCCTTCTTCATGATGCCGCCGAGCTGCGCGTAGGCGGGCGAGCCGATCGCCAGAATGGCGAAGACGATGATCGTCCGGCTGACGCCGGACATGGCGTTGTGCTTCATGCCAGGTTCTCCTTGACCTCGTAGATCGACACCGGCTTGGTCTTGCCTTTCACCACTACATCGCCGAGGGGCCGAAACAAGTATCGGTCGGGGAGCGCGTCGCGTGTAGCTTCGCTGATGATAATCCGAGTCCCGTACTGCTTGTTCAGAGATTCGAGCCGCGAGCCGAGATTCACCGCGTCGCCGATGACGGTGTAGCTCATGATGGCCTCGGACCCGATGTTGCCCGCAATCATCGGCCCGGTGCTGATGCCGATGCCGATGTCGAGCGCCGGCCGTCCTTCCGCGGTCCATTTCTCGTTCAGGCGATTCAGCTCGCGAATCATGGCCAGCGCCGCGTCGACCGCATGCTGCGCGTGATCCGCATCGTCGAGGGGCGCGCCGAACAGGGCCATCACCATGTCGCCGACGAACTTGTCGAGCGTCCCCTTGTGCGCGAACACGATGTCGACCATGCGCGTGAAGTACTCGTTCAGGATGGCGACGATCTCTTCGGGCTGGCCGCGCTCGGAGACCGTCGTAAACCCGCGGATGTCGGAGAAGAGCACCGTCATCTGACGCCGCTGACCGCCGAGCCGCGCGAGCTCGGGGTTGGCCACGAGCTGGTCGTACACGTCTCTCGACACGAACTGGCCGAAGAGACGCTTCATCTTGCGCTTCTCGCGGCCTTCGACGAAGTACTGGTAGCCGACGCCGCCGAACAACGCCAGCGACGAGGCCAGCGCGGGCTGCGTGATGTTGATCCACGTGCCTCCCGCGAAGAGACGCGTCGCGGCGAAGACAAAGGCGGCCATGGCCGCCACGAACACCGCGCTGGCCCACCAGGCCGGCAACAACGTCGAGACGAGCCCCATCGCGAGCGCCAGCGTCACTATTAGTACTACGCGCACGATCGGCGATTCAGGGCGCATGAACCGGTTCGACAGGAAGTCGTCCGCCACCGACGCGTGAATCTGGATGCCGGGCATGTCGCCGCCGGCAAACGGCGTTTCGAACACGTCCTTGAGTCCGGACGCCGTCACCCCGACAAACACAATCTTTCCCTCAAAGATCGACGGATCGATGTCCGGCTTTTGCCCCGCCAGCAGTTGTTCCTCGGAGTAGAGCAAATCGAAGAACGGATACTGTGGGTACGGACGGCTTTTCATGTCGGGCAGAAACGACGGGCCGCGGAAGTTGATCAAACTCCACAGATAGCGCGTGCGGCCTTCCGAGGTGTTGAGCTCGCGGCGCTCGAGCGGCATCACCCGGTCGCCCACCCTCAACAGGGTGCCGTCGACGCGCACGCTCGCAGGATCGATTCGCGCCGTCCGCAGTGCCGCCGAGAGCCCGAGCGATGGCATCGCGCGGTCGCCGGACCTGACAAACGGCACGACGTGACGGATCGGCCCATCGGCGTCGAGGCTGAAAAAATTGTGGCCGAACGCCACCGCGGCTCCGGCAAGATCGCCGGCAGGTTCGAAGATGACGCGGCGCTCGAGAACGTCCGGCGACGACAGACGAAATCCCTGGTCTTTCCACGACTGCTCGCCGTTGGTCTCTCCGACGAAGGTCGCGTCGGCCAGCAGGATCACGTTGCCGGCTTTTCGAATCGTGTCGGCCAGGGCCTTGTCGGACTCGGCGCCGGACCAGGTGTCGCCGCCATACGGGAATCCCACGCGCGTGTCGGCATCGGCGAACAGCACGTCGTACACGATGAGCGCGGGCTTGCCGCGCATGAGGTACTCGACCAGGCTCGCGTGCACCACGCGCGGCCAGGGCCACCGGCCCGCATGCGGCTGGAGATTGCGCAGCGAGTACTCGTCGATCTCGATGAGCGCGATGTCTTTGCGCGCCGACAGCGGATTCGCGGTACGCGTCAGGCGCCAGTCGTAGGTCTTGAGCTCGACAGTACGGAACGCATCGAGGCTGGTGAGCACCAGCACCACGAGCGCCGCCGCCAGCCCGACCGTCAGCCCCGCAACAGCCTTTCGCACGTTGTTGTTCTCTCTAATCCCTAATCCCTAATCCCTCAATCCCTATTCTCACACCTCAAACGCTTCCCGTTCCTTCGCCGCATGCGTCTCTGGAAAGATCTTCCTCGCGGCGGCTTCAATCTCCTTCACCTCGCTGTCGGGGCGTCCGGGTTTGTGATGGAAGAGCCACAGCGATTTCGCTCCGCAATCGGCGGCGAATTGCGCGCACTGCGACCAGTCGCTGTGTCCCCATCCTTTGTGCGTCCGCATTTCTTCCGGCGTGAAGTGCGAGTCGAGGACGAGCGCGCGCGCGCCCACCGCGAAATGCGCCAGCGCGAGGTCGATGTCGGCGTTCCCGAATTCGTGATCCGTGGCGTACACGACATCGCCCGTCGTGCCCTTGATGCGGTACGCAAACGCGCCGCCTGGATGGTTCAGTGGCTGCCCGCGCACGTCGAATCCGTTGATGTCGGCGTGTCCGTCGGCGTGCAGGCGAATCGCAGGCTTTGAGGGAAGCCGCTCGTAGGGCACCGGGAAGAAGGGCGCCTCGAAGATCGCCTGGATGTCGGCCAGCTTCCGGCCGAGCGCAGGCGCCCAGACCGTGATGGCCGCGCCCGCGCGATAGAGCGGCGCGAAAAACGGCAGGCCCTGGATGTGATCCCAGTGATAGTGCGTGAGCAGGATCGGAATGTCGGTGACGCCGGTCAGCGTCTCGCCGACACCGACGATGCCCGAGCCGGCATCGAGGATGAGCCGGCGCTCTTCGCGGTCGCCGACGATCTCGAGGCAGGGCGTGTTGCAGCCGTGTTCGATTGAGCCTGGCGTGGCGTACGGAACCGAACCGCGCACGCCCCAGAAACGCACACGCATCGGTCGAGAGCTTATTACGAGTCCGAAGAGTCCGGAGTCTAAAGAGTCCCGGACTCTCTGAACTCTTACTCGTGGTACAGCGGCCGTACCTGGAACAGGATGTAGAGGGAGATCAAGCCGACAATCAATCCCGAGACGATGTTGCGGCTCAGCAGGCTATAGGCAAGGCTGACGAGCTGCGAGTAGAAAAGAAGGGTCCAGCCGCCCATCTTCCGGGCGAAGAGGCCGGGAAGCGCGGCGATCATCAAGCCGATCTCGACGACGACGACCAGCGTGAGGATGCCGAAGCCGCTGGCATAGCCGACACCGCCGAACGGCATGAGGATGGTGCCGAGGCCGAGCGCGACCAGCAGCAGCGGCAGCGTGAGGATGAGCAACACCACGGTGATCCACGGCCCGAACTGCACGATCCACTCTTTGGCGCCATCCGGAAGCTGGAACGGGGCCTTCTTCACGAGATAGAAGTCGAGAAAGCCAATCAGATCCTTCGGCGCCTCGGTTGTCGGTGTCGTCATTGAACCTCCATTAAGGGTCCGGATACTAGCGCGCCCCGTGAAAAACAGATACAGAAAACGAATAGGCGATACTTAGCGGATGGGCGACGGACGGGTCGTGTATTCCACCGGCATCGGCAAGGTGTGCCCCGGCTGCGGCTGGCCGGTGAAGGACTGCAAGTGCAGCAGCAAACGGAACGCGGACGAGTCGATCCCCGGCCGCGTCGTCGCGAAGCTGCGCATGGAGAAGAAGGGACGCGGCGGGAAGACGGTGACGGTCGTCTACGACCTGCCCCAGAACGCGGCGTTTCTCAAGGAGCTGGCGCAGGAACTGAAGCGCACCTGCGGCACGGGAGGGGCCGTGTCGGAGAATACCATCGAGCTGCAGGGCGACCTGCGGGATCGGGTGCGGGAGTGCCTCATGAAGAAGGGCTGGACGGTAAAAGGCTAAAATTGTCCGAATGGCATCGCTAATCGAAGCAATCGACATTAAACGGAAGATGTTCTTCGAATACGAAGGGGCGCCCTACCACGTCCTCGACGTCGAGGTCTCCCGGCCGACGGCCCGCGGAGGGCAGACGCTCGTCCGCATCAAGATGCGCAATCTCGTCACGCGCGCCGTCTTCGACAAGACGTTCAAGGCCGGCGAGAAATTCGACGAGCCCGACCTGGTCATGGTGGAGGCCTCCTATTTGTACGCGGACAGCGCGGGGCTGAACTTCATGGATCAGGAGTCGTTCGAAACGCTCACGCTGCGGCCCGAGCTGCTCGGCGACGATCGGCTGCTCCTGGTCGACAACCTGGTCGTGCAGGTCCAGAAATTCAACGGCAACCCCATCGGCGTGCAGTTCCCGCCGCACGTCGAGATGACCGTCAGCGACACCGAGGAAGGCGTTCGCGGCAACACCGCGAGCGGCAGCGTGACCAAAATCGCGACGCTCGAATCGGGCCTCGCGATTCAGGTCCCCCTCTTCATCAAAGTCGGCGAAAAAGTACGGGTGCACACCGAAACGCGCGAGTTTGCGGGAAGGGCATAATGATTGGTAGATTGGGGATTGGGATTGGCAGATTCGCAGAATGCAGTCTGCGAATCCCGTAATCTGCGAATCTCCAATCTGCCAATCTGCCGAATGTCTGATCTCACCCACGACCTTGCCGCGCTGAAGCTCGAGAGAGAACCAGTGACCCCCGCCAACCGGCGCTGGGTCGGG
Organism: Vicinamibacterales bacterium; assembly: GCA_963821395.1. GTDB lineage: Bacteria > Acidobacteriota > Vicinamibacteria > Vicinamibacterales > JAMQPK01 > JAMQPK01. The sequence continues at coordinate 155,740 of CAWGDY010000006.1, forward strand.
TGGCTCGTGCTCGTCCTGCTCGTCGCCGCGGCGGGCGGTACGGCCTGGTGGTGGTTCTCACGCGAACGGCCCATCGCAGTCGAGGTCGCCTCCGTCACACAGCGTCAGGCGGGCGCGCAGGCATCGGTCCTGAACGCGACGGGCTACGTCACGGCGCGCCGCCGGGCCACCGTCTCCTCAAAAATCACCGGCAAAGTCGTCGAGGTGAACGTCGAGGAAGGCATGGCCGTGCGCCAGGGACAGGTGCTCGCGCGCCTCGACGACGAGACGCAGCGCGCCGCCGTGGGGCTCGCCGAAGCGCAGGCCGAAGCCGCGCGCAGAAACGTCAACGAGAGCGAGGTCAGGCTCGCCGAAGCGAAGATCACGCTGGCGCGCGTGTCGAAGCTCGTCGGCGTCGGATACTCGACGGCGGCAGAAGTTGACGCCGCGCGGGCGGCCGTCGATTCGCTCGAAGCGCGCATCAGCGCCGCGCACGAGCAGGTGCGCGTGGCCGAGCGCCAGATCATCGTGCAGCGGACCGATCTCGACAGCACGATCATCCGCGCCCCGTTCGACGGCGTCGCTATCTCGAAAGACGCGCAACCCGGAGAAATGGTCTCGCCCGTGTCGGCCGGCGGTGGCTTCACCCGCACCGGCATCTGCACCATCGTCGACATGCGCTCGCTCGAGATCGAGGTCGACGTCAACGAGAGCTACATCAATCGCGTCAAGCCCGACCAGACGGTGACGGCCGTGCTCGACGCCTATCCTGATTGGCAGATTCCGGCGCACGTCATCACAACTGTTCCGTCAGCCGATCGCCAGAAAGCGACGGTCCTCGTGCGGATTGGATTCCAGCAGCTCGATCCGCGGATCCTTCCCGACATGGGCGTGAAGGTCACGTTCCTCAGGGAAACCGAGGACAGCGGCACACCGGCCGCACGGGCGGTGACGCTCGTCCCAAAGAGCGCCATCAAGACCGACGGCAACACGTCGTACGTCTTCGTCGTGGTCAACGATCGTGTCGATCGCCGTGCGGTGACCACGGCCGGCACCGACGGCGACCGCGTGGAAGTCGTGGCCGGCCTGAATGCCGGCGAACGCGTCGTCGTGTCGCCGCCCGCGGAACTTTCGGCGGGCAGCCTCGTAGTGACGCGGTAGGGTCACACACCATGCCATCGGAAAACGGACTGGTCAAGGTCAGAGACGTCCACAAGCACTTCACGCGCGGCAGCGAGCGCATCGAGGTGTTGAAGGGCGTGAATCTCGAAATTCCCCAGGGCGACTTTCTCGCGCTGATGGGACCGTCAGGATCGGGCAAAACAACGCTCTTGAACCTTATCGGCGGCCTCGATGCACCGACGGGCGGCGCGGTCGAGGTGAACGGCGTCCCCGTCAGCTCGCTCTCCGGCAACCAGCTCTCGAAGTGGCGATCGCAGAACATCGGGTTCGTCTTCCAGCTCTACAACCTGCTGCCCGTGCTCACCGCCGAGAAGAACGTCGAGCTGCCGCTGCTGTTGACGAATCTGTCGAAGGCGGAGCGGAAGAAGCGGGCCGGCATCGCGCTGAAAGTCGTCGGCCTCGCCGAGCGCGCCAAGCACTATCCGCGGCAGCTGTCGGGAGGCCAGGAGCAGCGCGTCGGCATCGCGCGCGCCATCGTCACGGATCCCACGCTGCTTCTGTGCGACGAACCGACCGGCGATCTCGACCGGAAGGCCGGCGACGAGATTCTCGACCTTCTCCAGTCGCTCAACCGCGATCAGGGCAAGACGATCGTCATGGTCACGCACGACCCGCACGCCGCCGAACGCGCCAAGCGAACGCTGCACCTCGAAAAAGGCGTCCTCATGCGGGAGGACGCATGAAGTTCCTTCCGCTGATCTGGAAGAACATCTGGCGGCGCAAGTTCCGGACGACGTTCACGCTGCTGTCGATCTTCATCGCGTTCGTGCTGTTCGGCATCCTGATGACGATCCGCTATTCGTTCTCGTTCGGCGTCGAGATCGCGGGCGCCGATCGGCTGGTGCTGATCCACAAGATCAGCCTCATCATGCCGCTGCCGGTCTCCTACCAGGCGCGGCTGCAGCAGGTACCGGGCGTCCAGCTCGCGTCGCACCAGACGTGGTTCGGCGGCATCTATCAGGACCCGTCGAACTTCTTCGCCAACATCGCGGTGGTGCCCGAGCCGTTTCTGAAGATCTATCCGGAGTTCGTGCTGCCGCCCGACCAGCTGAAGGGCTGGCTCGACGATCGCCAGGGCGCCATCATCGGACGCGATCTGGCCACGCGATTCGGCTGGAAGATCGGCGATCGGATTCCGCTGACGGCGCCCATCTGGCTGCCCAAGGGCGGCGGCACCACGTGGGAATTCAACATCCGCGGCATCTACGACGGCGGCGACATGGTGGACAAGACGCAGATGTTCTTCCGCTACGACTACCTCGACGAAAACCGGATTCAGGGCGAAGGGCAGGTCGGGTGGTACGTCGTCAAGATTTCCGACCCGTCGAAGGCGGTGGAGCTGGCGCATTCGTTCGACGAAATGTTCGCGAACTCGTCGGCCGAAACCAAGACCACGACCGAGAAGGGATTCGTCGAGGGCTTCGCGAAGCAGATTGGCGACATCGGGAGCATCATGATCGCGATCTCGTCGACGGTGCTCTTCATGTTCGGCCTGGTCGCGGCGAGCACGATGGCACAGTCGGTCCGCGAACGCACGAGCGAGCTCGCGGTGCTCAAGACGCTCGGGTTCTCCGATACGTCCATCCTCGGGCTGGTGCTCACCGAATCGCTCTTCATCGCGTTCACCGGCGGACTGCTCGGACTGGGACTGGCGTGGCTGTTCGTGCAGGGCGGCGACCCCACGAGGGGCATGCTGCCGATCTTCGTGTTGCCGGCGCGCGACGTCGCCATCGGCGTGGGGCTGATGGCCGTCATGGGCTTCGTCGCCGGCGTGATGCCGGCGATCGCGGCGATGCGGCTGAAAATCACCGATGCGTTGAGGCGCGCCTGACATGCGGTGGATGGCACAGACACTTGCCGTGCTCGCGCTGAACATCCGCACGATCCCCGCGCGCCTCAGCTCGTCCGGGGTCGCCATCATCGGCATCGCCGGTGTGGTGGTGGTGTTTGTCTCCGTGTTGTCGATCGCGGCGGGGTTTCAGGCCGCGATGCAGGGCTCGGGCTCGCCCGATCGCGCGCTCGTGCTGCGCAGCGGCGCCGACAGCGAGATGACGAGCGGCCTTTCGGGCGCGGATGTCGACGTCATCAAGCAGGCGCCCGGCATCAGGCGCGACGGCAAGGCGCCGCTGGCGGCGGCCGAGCTCATGGTCATCATCGACTTGCCGAAGCTGGTGACGCCCGATGCGCCGGCCAACGTGCCGGTTCGGGGCATCAGCGCCGAGAGCATCCCGATGCGCACGGAATTCTCGATGGTCGAAGGGCGCATGTTCGAGTTCGGGACCAACGAGGTCATCGCCGGCCGCGCGGCCAGCGGCCAGTTCGTGAACCTGAAAGTCGGCGACACGGTCGTCACCGGTCAGAACCGCTGGAACGTCGTCGGCATCTTCGAAGTGGACGGCGGCGTCGCCGAGACGGAGATCTGGATCGACGCGCGCGTGCTGCAGGGTGCGTATCGCCGCGGCAACACCTATCAGTCGCTCCTCGCGCAGCTCGATTCGCGCGACTCGTACGACGCGTTTCGCGACTACCTGACGTCGAATCCGCAGTTGAACGTCTCGATCCGTCGCGAGAACGAGTACTACGCCTCGCAGTCGCAGGCGCTCACGCGGCTCATCCGGACGGTCGGGTACGGCATCGCCGGGCTCATGGGCATCGGCGCGGTGTTCGGCGCCATCCTGACGATGTACACGGCCGTGGCGACCACGCGGGCACGCGAGATCGCCACGCTGCGCGCGCTCGGCTTCAACACCGGGTCCGTGCTCGTGTCGGTGCTGGCGGAATCGATGGTGCTCGGGCTCATCGGCGGCTCGATCGGCGGCGCCGCGGCCTACCTCGCGTTCAACGGCTACCAGACCTCGACGATGAACTTCCAGACGTTCAGCCAGGTCGCCTTCGCGTTTCGCGTGACACCGGAACTGCTCATCATGGGCCTGACCTACGCGTTGTTGATGGGGTTGATTGGCGGGCTGTTTCCGGCCATCCGCGCGGCAAGGCTGCCGATCCCTGTCGCACTTCGAGAACTCTGAATTTCACTGCACGCGCTCAGAGACACTCACCTTCCAGTCCAGGTCTTCTGAGGTGACAGCGACAAAGAACGTTCGCGGTTCTTCGCTGAAATAGGCGGTGCCCTTGCCTTCTCCGGCGTGGTCCACGATCGCGCCGGCGAGCGGCCGGCCGCTGATGGCACTGTGGACGAAGATCTTGAGGTCGCCAGGCGTCTTGGCCCCCGGCTCGGGTTTCGCCTCCCAGTCGATTCGAAGAGCCCCTTCGGCGGGGAAGGAATCCAGGTACTGGCTGCCGCGGCCCGACCACGTACGGATCGCCTCCCACTGGATCTGTTCCGGGACTGCTTGGCTGGCGGAGCGGCCTCGGGACCCTTGCAGGCAGACGCGAGCAACAGGGCAAGAAGAAAAGGAGCCGCAAGCGGCCAGCCCCTTCGAAATGCAAACGGGGATACCAGAACGAGAACGATACGTGGATTGGCTAGACCCCGCAAGCCTTTCCGGCCGATCAGGAGGGGCGAAGAAAAGGGCGAAAGACGCGCTATAGTAAGCGGCAAATGCACGACTCGTCCGCATTCGCCTCTCTGAATCCACGGCAGCGGCAGGCTGCGCAATTCGGATCCGGGCCACTGCTCATCATCGCCGGCGCCGGCACGGGGAAAACCAACACGCTCGCGCACCGGGTCGCCCATCTCGTGCTGGCGGGCGCCAACCCCGCGCGCATTCTTCTCCTGACGTTCTCGCGCCGCGCGGCCGTGGAGATGACGCGACGGACACAACGGATTGTGAGCGATGCGATGGCAGGGCTGAAGCCCTGCGCCACCGAGAGATGCCGCACCTGGTGCACCGCTGACGCACCGCACCTCTACGCACTCTGGCACGCCTAGCTCGTGTTCACTGGTCAGGCACATTTCATTCGATCGCCAACCGGCTAATCCGTCGTCACGCAGCGGCCGTGGGGCTCGACGCAAGCTTCAGCGTGCTCGATCGCGGCGACGCCGCAGACCTGATGGACGTGCTTCGGCACGAGCTCGGTTTCTCGAAGGCAGACAAACGGTTCCCGCGCAAGGACACCTGCCTGGCCATCTACTCGCATCGCGTCAACACACAACGGCCGCTGGCCGAGACGCTCGACGCGGTGTTCCCCTGGTGTGCCGAGTGGGAATCGCAGCTCACCGGGCTTTACCGGGCGTACGTCGAAAAGAAGCTGGCGAATCAGGCGCTCGACTACGACGACCTGCTGCTCTACTGGCACGCGATGATGTCGCGACGAACGCCTGGCCGCCGACATCGGCGGCGAGTTCGACCACATCCTCGTCGACGAGTATCAGGACACGAACGTGCTGCAGGCCGACATCGTGAAGTGTCTTCGCCAGAACGGCGACGGCGTCACCGTCGTCGGCGACGATGCACAGTCGATTTATTCGTTTCGGGCCGCGACGGTCGAGAACATTCTCGGCTTTCCCGACCAGTACGTCCGCGAGAACGGCCTGGCGGCGTCCATCATCACGCTCGAGGACAACTATCGATCGACGCAGGGCGTTCTCGACGCCGCCAACGCGCTGATTGCGGAAGGCACGCGTCAGTACCGCAAGGTGTTGCGGACGACCAAGGGAACCGGGCGGCCGCCTCGATACGTCACGGTCGCCGACGATCAGGCCCAGGCCGACTATGTCGTGGCGCAGGTGCTCGCGACGCGCGAGAGCGGGGTGCCGCTGAAACGGCAGGCGGTCCTCTTCCGGAGCTCGCATCACAGCGACACGCTCGAGCTGGAGCTCACCCGCCGGAACATTCCCTTCGTGAAATACGGCGGTTTGAAGTTTCTGGAAGCCGCTCACGTCAAGGATCTGCTCGCGGTCCTGCGCTGGGCGGACAACCCGAAAAATCGCATTGCGGCGTTCCGTGCGCTGCAACTGCTGCCCGGCATGGGACCGTCGACGGCAGAGCTTGTCGTGGCGAGATTCGAGCAGTCAGGGTATTCGTGGACCGCGTTTGCCGGGTTTCGCCCGCCCGCGGGCATCGCCGATACCTGGGCGCCGTTTGTGGAATTGATGACGGGCCTCGCCATCGCCGAGGGACCGTGGCAGGGGCAAGTCGGCCGGACCCGGGAGTGGTTCGAGCCGCACCTCGAGCGCATCTACGATTCGGCACATGTGCGCGCGACCGATCTCGTGCAGTTGGAGCGGCTCGCTCAGCAGTTCGCGACGCGCGATCAGTTTCTGGCAGAGCTGGCACTCGATCCGCCCGCGGTGACCGGAGACCTCTCGGGCACGCCGTACCTCGACGAGGACTACCTCATCCTGTCGACCGTCCATTCGGCGAAGGGACAGGAGTGGGACACCGTGTTCATCCTGAACGTCGCCGATGGAAATTTCCCGTCGGAGTTCTCTACCGGCCGCTCCGATCAGATCGAAGAAGAGCGGCGTCTTCTCTACGTCGCCATGACGCGCGCGAAGAACGACCTGCACCTGGTCGCGCCGCTCAAGTATTACGTCACCAATCAGCCGAAGAACGGCGACCGCCACGTGTACGGCACACGCAGCCGGTTCCTGACGAAGGCCGTCATCGCCAGACTCGACGCGATCGTGTGGCCCGAGGTCCACGACTCGTCCGAGGCGCCCGCTCACTCCACGGCCCGCGTCAACGTCGCCGGGAAACTGCGCGGTATGTGGTAGTGAACTACTGCATTTTTCGCGGGAGACGTGGTAGGTTAGCGTCGCGCACGAGCCGTGACGTTCTATAAACAGCTGCTCCAGGTCGCCAGTGAGCCAGACACCAATCGCCCCGAGCTCGAGCACGCACGCAGCTACACCCGCTAGGGATCCGGCCGGCGACGTCCTCAACCCACCGCGCGGGTGGCTGGACATGGCGTCGCATCTGGGTCCAGGCCTCATCATCAGCGCCGCCATCGTCGGATCGGGCGAGCTCATCGTGACGCCGAAGGTCGGCGCCGCGAGCGGGTTCTCGATGCTGTGGTTCGTCATCTTCGCGTGCATCGTCAAGGTCTTCGTGCAGATCGAACTGGCGCGCCTGGTGATCGTCGAGCGCGTCACGACGCTCGAAGCGCTGAACTCGATGCCGGGACCGCGGTTCCGCGTATCGTGGATCCTCTGGTTCTGGCTCTTCATGTACTGCGGGCTCGTCTTTCAGATCGCCGGCCTCATCGGCGGATGCGTGCTCGTCTTTCAATCGATGGGCCTCAACATTTCGCCGAACGCGCTCCTCCTCGCGCACGGTGGCATCTGGATCGCTCCTCCTGGTCACGGGCCGGTACAAGCCGGTCGAAGTCGGATCGACGCTGATGGTGGCGATGTTCACGCTCAGCACAATCGTCGCCATGGTCGCCCTGCAGTGGACGCCCTATCGCGTCTCGTCGGCGCAGATCGCCGAAGGGCTTCGCTTCCATCTGCCGCCTTCGTTCACTGTGGCGTTCGCGGCATTCGGCATTACCGGCGTCGGCGCGTCCGAGTTGATTTACTACCCTTACTGGTGTCTGGAAAAAGGCTACGCACGGCACGTCGGTGCGAGAGACGACTCGGCCGCATGGCAGATGCGTTTGCGAGGGTGGCTGCGTGTGCTCCACACCGATGCCACGCTCTCGCTGCTGATTTACACCGGCGCCACGCTCGCGTTCTACATCCTGGGTGCCGCCGTGCTGCACGGCCAGGGCATGCAGGTGACCGATCGAGAGCTGATCGACACGCTGAAACAGATGTACCAGCAGACGCTGGGCGCGACCGGTGCCTGGATATTCCTCGTCGGCGCGTTTGCGGTGCTCTACTCGACGTTCTTCGTGGCTACGGCGTCGAACGCACGTCTGTTCGCCGATGCGCTGCAGTTGTTCGGTTCACGCGCTACCGCGATGACGCCGCACGCCTGCGTATCGTGCGGGCCGCCTGCATCGGCCTGTCCGTTTGCCTCCGCGAGCCGTGTACTTCCTGATGCCACAGCCCGTCGTGCTGGTCCTGATTGGCGCGATCGGCCAGGCGCTGATGTTGCCGTTTCTCGGCGCTGCCGCGCTCTACTTTCACTACAAGCGTCTTGCCGGGGTCATCACAGCGGTCCAGTCTGGGCGGTGTGCCTCTGGCTGGCTGCTCTGTCGATGACGCTCGCGGGCGGCTATCAGCTGGTACAGACTCTTCGGCCGCTGTTATGAAAGAACCCGGGCTGGAGGATATCTACCTTGCCCGCGCGGCGCTGACAGGCCTCGTGTCGCCGACGCCGCTCATGCGTCATCCGCTGCTCGCCGCGGAGACCGGCCTCGACATCTACGTCAAACACGAAAATCACAATCCCACGGCGGCCTTCAAGATTCGTGGAGGGCTCAACCTGACTGGGTCGCTCACCGCCGACGAGCGCCGTCGCGGCGTGATTACGGCAAGCACGGGGAATCACGGCCAGTCGATCGCCTTTGCCTCGGAACGTCTGGGCGTCTCGTGCACCGTGGCCGTACCGCATGGCAACAACCCCGAGAAGAACGCGAAGATGCGGGCCTTCGGCGCCACGGTGGTCGAACACGGCAACGACTTCGACGACGCGCGCGAGTGGGTGGAGCGAGAGGCGGAAGCGACCGGACGCCGCTACGTGCACTCGGCGAACGAGCCGATGCTCATCGCGGGAGTCGGCACCTACGCCCTCGAGATTTTCGACGCGCTTCCCGATCCTGACGTCATTCTCGTGCCGATCGGCGGCGGCAGCGGCGCATGCGGCTGCTGTATCGTGCGAACGGGCCTCGGAAAAGCGACGCGCGTCATCGGCGTACAGGCCGTCGAAGCCGACGCCTTCGCGCGCTCATGGCGCGGACCCGAGCGCGTCTCGACGACCCGCATCGGCACCTTTGCCGAGGGCCTGGCGACGCGTTACACGTTCGATCTCACCTTCGGCATTCTCAAGCGCGAGCTCGACGACATCGTGACGCTGACCGAAGCGGAGCTGGAGGAAGGCGTCCGGCTGGCGATGCGCGCGACGCAGAATCTCGCCGAGGGCGCCGGCGCGGCGTCGTTGATGGCCGCCGTGAAGATGCGCGATCAACTCGTCGGCAGAAAGATCGTCTGCGTGATGAGCGGCGGCAACCTGAGTATGTCCGCGTTACAACGCATCATCGCCTGACGAATCTTCAGGAACGTTCTTCCGCCGCTCGTGCGGCCCGACGTCCGCCCAGCCTGGAGATGTCCATCCGCACCGATCGCATGTGAGCGCCAGCGTCGCCGAGCCCAGCTTGAGGTCCTGACGATGACCCACCAGGGAGCACGAGACGTGTTTGAAGGAATTCCAGAACCGGGAAAAGAAGCCGTCCCGGTAAAGAGTTCCGTCCCGGAAAATAATTCCGTGCGTGTCGGGCGCCATGCTTCGAGTTTCCATAATCATTGGAGCACCTCACTTGGGGGTTTCAGCAGTCACAGAGCAAACCGCGGACCACTTCTCGCACTCGGCAGACCTTAAGGTCTGTCCATCAATGAGGCACACCACTTATCCGATGATCGAGACCATGCGCAACACCTGCAGACCGAGGACGCGATCGCCGTTCACCGTTGTCTCGGCGGCCGCGCGATCGCGATCGATTCCCTTCGTGAAGATGCGCCAGGCAATGTCCTGTGGAATCGTCACTTCAGAGACTTGCCGCCCTCGAGGCGATTCGATCAAGAGCCACCGATCGTCCTCGCGAAAGAGATACCAGCTTCCACCACAATCTCCCGACACGTTGATTCGCACGTACGTGCCGGCTTCTCGCCTGCTGATCCCGGTATTGGTACGGCAGCGCACGCATGAAGCAATCGAGCACCGGATGGTAAAGCTCGGGCGTCATGATGCCGGGCCTGTTGGTCGCAAGCCGGATCTGCTGCTGGTGATGCCAGCGTTCGGTCAGCTCGCGGGCGGTGTCGAACCAGTTCGGTGACGTCTCGTCGCCGGCCCAGCTCACGCTGAAGACCGCGTCGGCCATCGGATCGAGCGACTGATGGAACGCGGCGCTCTCTCGCGACGCGACGTCCATCAGCGAAATCAGCACCGGTGGGCTCAACCGGCGGTACATCTCGACACCTTCCCGGTTGAGCCGGTTGACGAACGCGACCAGATCCTCGGGCGAGCGGATCTGCGGCGGCGGGCCGGGAGCATGTGCCCATCGCGGACGCGTGAAAGCTTGCGCAATTGTGTGTCGAGCAGATGCGCGGCTACGTCCCTGACCTTCCAGGCAGGTGCAACCGTCTGCGGCATCCCAGTCGGCCGGCGTGAGCGATCGCAGCAGCTCGAGGAGACGCGCGTCGACGGGCTCAAGAAGATGGGAAACGAGGATGGGTTTCACAATGGTTCGTCGGGTTCGTAAAGTTCGTTAAGTTCGTTAAGTTCGTAAGGTTCGTGAAGTTCGTCTGGTTCGTCGAAAGTTCGTCAGTTCGCTGCGCCGCGAACCTCGACGAACCCGACGAACCTACGAACTGACGAACTTTACGAACCCCACGAACCTTGAGGTTTTCATTTAAAACGCTTCCCCGATTCCGATGTTGATCCGCCAGCGATGATCCTGCGGCTGTCCGTCGATTCTGAGCCCGTCCAGCGGTTTCAACTGATAGCCGAAATCGATGCGAATCAGGCCGAACGGCGTGTGCAGCCTGACACCGGGCCCGGCATCGTAGAGAAGTTTGTCGAAATGCACGGCCCAGGGATCCTCCCACACATTGCCGGCCTCGACGAACAGGGCACCGGACAGGCGCGGAAGCAGGCGGAAACGCACCTCGCCTGTCGCCGTCATCATGCCTTTCCCGCCAACCGGCTCGCCCGACGCGGACAACGGGCTGACCTCGTAGACGCCCCATCCGCGCATCTCGGTCGAGCCGCCGAGAAAAAATCGCTTCAGCAGCGGAATGTCGGCATCGTAGTCGGCCGGATCGATCGCGCCGTAGCGGAGGCGGCCGGCGAACACGAGACGATCGCCCCGGGTGCGGTAGTAGCGGCGCACGTCGCCGATCAGATTGAAGTAGTTGAAGGTGCCGGGCATCCAGCCACCCGCCTGCTCGACGTGCAACGACGCGCTCTGCACCGGCGGCAGATCCATGCTCGCGACCAGGGATGCCCCGCCAGGATCGGGCGGCGCGATGTGGTGATCGAGATCGATCGACCAGGCGCTCAGCATGCCGTCCTGCAATCCCACCAGCGCATCGAGATCGGGGTCGACGTCGCTGCGTTCGAGCGCGACCGCGTATGAGAAGGTCGTGGCGAGCGACCGCGTCCATTGCCACCCGACAGAGGCCTGGCCACCGCGCGACATCACGAGAAACGAGCCTTCGTCGATTTCCTGCTGACGCGCCTGCAGCCCCAGCGACAGCTTCGGATGCCACGCCTCTGTCTGCGTAAACGCCACCTCACCGGTCTGCTCGATGTGCGAGATGCGGCCCTGCAGATCGAGCCGCCGGGCGGCTCCCAGAAAGTTCAGATTGCTGATCCGTCCGTCCAGACCGAGCCGCTCGCCCGCCGCGTAGCTCATCGACAGATTCCACTGCCACGGGTTCTGCTCTTCCACCGTGATCAGCGTCGGCACTTCAGCCGGCTGATTGTCGATGTCGTGCGCTCGAATCTCGACCGACTTGAACAGGCCGAGCGTGCCGATCCGCTGCTGGGTTCTCTCAATCGCGCTGCGGCGAAACACGTCGCCAGGCGCGTAGGCCACCCGCCTTCGAATGATGGCATCGTCGATGCGCCGATTGCCCGCGATGTCGATGCGCCCGAAATACCCGAGCGTGCCCGGCTGCGCGCGCATGACGATGCGTGAGTGTGTCGCGTCGATGGGCTCGCGCGCGAGGCTGACCTGGCCGTATGGATAGCCGGAGTTCTGCAGGATCTCGACAGCCCGCTCGCCCGCGGTCTGTTCGAGCTTGTCGGTCAGCGTGTCGCCGGCGCGAATCGGCAGCTCGCGCTCGAGATTCTCGCGTGTCGCGGCGGGCAGGACATCGAATCCCTCCAGGCGAACGCTTTCGACCGCCACGGGCGGGGCCGCGCCGACATTCGGCGGAGCGTGACGGCAGGCGGCAAGGGACGAAGCGGCGATGGCCAGCGCACATACGCGCCAGACGCGCATGAACCGAGCGTACACAAAAAAAGAGGGCGGGTCCCGCCTTCGCAAAGCTTCGGCACGGCAGACCCGCCTACTTTCTACTTTCTACTAGCTACTTTCTAGCTTCCCGATTCCTAGACCAAGTTCGTGCATCTTCTCTTCCGCCGTCGGGAAGTCTTTGCCGAGCTTGGTCTTGAGCACTTCCTCCACAATCGTCAGGTAGACGTCGCCGACGCTGTTGTGCGTCTTCGTGTGCGTGTTGCCCTTGATGCCGCCGCCCGCAACGAGCATCGCCAGCCCGTTGCACTTGTGCGGATCGGCTTCCGCGTGCTCGTGCACGAACACCGTCGCGGTGTTGTCGAGCAGGTTGCCATCGCCTTCGGGCACGGCCCTCAGGCCTTCGAGCAGATACGCGTACTCCTCGACGAACCACCGGCAGATGTCGCGCATGATGCGCTGCTGCGCCGGCGTGCCCGCGTTGGTGTGGGTGTAATCGTGATGCCGGTTGTCCGAGTGTCCGAGCCACGGGAATCGCGTCAGGCTCTGGCACTTGGTCAACATGTACGACGCCACGCGAGTCTGGCCCGACGCGAACGCGTGAATCAGCAGGTCGGACTGAATCTTCGCGATCTTCGGATAGTCGGTGAGATCGGTGATGTCCTCGGGTTCCTTGATCTGCTGGCCGTAGTCGGGCGGCAGGCTGGCAATGGCGCGCTCGAGATCGCGCACCGACGTCAGGTGCTGGTCGAGCCGCTGCTGATCCGCGGCGCCGAGCACCGGCTTCAGCGCGTTCACATCGCCGCTGACGAGATCGAGCACGCTCTTCTTGCGATTCACCCAGCCCTCGTCCCTGACGCCGAACAGGCGGTCGAACAGGTTGTGAGGGATATGTTCCTGAGGCAGCGCGCGCTCGTAGCCCGCCCACGTCATGTTGCGATGGACGTTTTCGCCGTGCGATTCCTGCGCGACGCCGATCTGCAGCGAGCGGAAACGGGTCTTCGTCCCGATCTTGCCGGCGAGGATCTGATCGATGGATGGTCCCGCGGCGCCACGGCCCGTGTAGGCGGTGCCGGTCATGAGGCCGCACAGCGCGCTGAAGTGCCCGTTGCCCTGACCGTTGAGGCGGGCCGCGACGTTATCGACGCCGCTGAGCACGTGCACGTATTCGCGCACACGGCCGAGTGGCGAGAGGCACGCCGTCAGCTCGTAGTTCTCTCCCGTCTCGCGGGGAATCCAGTAGCGCTCGGGGATGCCGTTGCCGTTCCACCAGATCAGGAAACGCTTGTCGATGGCGGCCGTCTTCCCCAGCTCGGCCGCGTAGGCCGTGCCGTTCATGTTGAACATGGCCGCGAGCGGCGGAAGCCCAACCTGGACCGCCGCGCCGGTCATGCTGATGCCTCTAAGGAACGTGCGTCTACTGAGCATACCTGCCTCCGAAGGCTCGGCTTCAGCCGAGCCCTACCTGGTTGTCCATTGTCTCAGGAATTCGGGCGATTGCACCAGCGCAACCAGCAGGCTCTTGAACTTGAACCCCGAGCCCTTGAACTGGTCGTACAACTGATCGATGGTCTTCTCGTCGGCGTTGGTTTCGAGCCTTCCATAGGAGTATCGGAACATCTGCCGCACGATGCATTTCTGACACACAGGGCTGTCGGCCAGAATGCCGCCTATCTGCTTCGCCCCTGAGAAGCCCGAGTCCGGGATCCCCGCGATCTCTCCCTGCGCGTTGATATCCACCTGAATCGGCGGAGGACCGCCCCGGCCCCCGCCACCACCGCCGCGCCGTCCGGGCACTGGAATCGCTTCCGTTGGACGGTACCGCCCAATGGCGTCGAAGTGCTCGAAGCCAAAGCCGATCGGATCCATCAACCGATGACACGACGCGCAGGTCGCATTTTCGACGTGTTCGACCATCAGTTGCCGCCGGCCTTTCGCGGGCCCATCCGTGAGCGGATCCGGCAGCGTCGTGATGACACCCGGGGGCGGCGGCGGCACGTGCTGGCACAACAGGCGCTCGCGGATGAAGATGCCGCGGGCCGTCGGCGACGTGTCGGTCGGTCCGGCGGTCGACGCCAGGAATGTGCCCTGTCCGAGAATGCCCGCACGCTGCGAGTCGGATGGGAACTTCACCATCTCGAACTGATCTTTCGGTGCAGGCACGCCGTAGATCTCGGCAAGCTCCGACGTCAGGAAGCTGTAGTCGGCCGTCAACGCTTCCATGAAATTGCGGTCGTTCCACACCAGGTGGTGCAGCATCGTGCGCGTCTCTTCGGCCATCGCCAGCGCCAGCTCGGGCGTGAACTCACGATAGCGGCCCGACTTCACGGCATTGACGACGCGATCGAAGCGCAGCCATTCTTCGAAGAACTGATCGAGCGCCTGACGGCCCTTCGGCACGTTCTCGATGAGACGCCGCGCCGCGCGCTCGCGTCCCGCCGGCGTGCTCAACTCGCCCTTGGCCGCTGCTTCGAACAGCGCCTCGTCGGGCATCGTGTTCCACAACAAGTACGACAGCCGGCTGGCGATGTCGTAGTCCGCGTAGCGGCCGTCGAGGCCCGCTTCGACGTGGAAGAGGAAGTTCGGCGACTGCAGCATCGCCTCGACCACGACACGCGCACCGTCGTTGAAGCGCTTGCCCACACCCGCCTGCTGGGCAAACACCGCCGAGTACCGCTTCACTTCGTCGTCGCTCAGCGGACGCCGGAATGCGCGCAATCCGAAACGGCGGACGAACGCGTCGCGGCACTTCGCGTCGCTGAACGAGGCCGGCTTGCACGGAATCAGCCCGTTGACGTCGCCGATGCGGAACGCGTTCAGCGCGAGCTTCTCGGCCGACGTGCTGTAGGTCTCGACCAGCAGCGGCGGCATGCCCTGCCCGGTCAGCTGATTCTTGAAGCCGTCGACGTAATCCTCCGGCGGAAATCGCTCGGCCGGGCGGCTGTAGTCGCCGAGCAGATCGCGCACGGTGTTGTCGTACTGCGCGTGCGTCAGCCGCCGGACGAGCTGTTTCGGCGCCGACTCTCCCTCGCTCTCCAGCAGCTTCTTGGTGATGGCCGCGAGCGCGACGTCCGATGTGGAGGCCAACGAGGCGGCCCATTTCGACACGAGTTGCTCTTCGGGCGATCCGGGCTTGATGCGAACGCCACCGGTGTGCCGAATCGTGTTGGTCGGCTTGGCCAGAATCAGCGACTGCGACGGGTTGGAGCGATCGACGAGGGCCGCGAGCGAGAGCCCGAACGCCTGAACCTCGGCTGCCGGCGCGTCCTTGTCGGGAAAATGCAGCCGCGTGGCCGATGCCACACCAGACGAGGTATGGCACCCGCTGCATTTCGCGGCCTCGAA
Source organism: Vicinamibacterales bacterium (assembly GCA_963821395.1). GTDB lineage: Bacteria > Acidobacteriota > Vicinamibacteria > Vicinamibacterales > JAMQPK01 > JAMQPK01. The sequence goes on from CAWGDY010000006.1 coordinate 171,289, forward strand.
CACCGGCATCACCTGGGTTTGAAAGAAGACGGGATCCGGCGCGGCGCCCTGCGCCTGCGGGTGCGGAGCGGTGACGAGGAGCCCGATGAGAATGGCGGCGAGCGAGAGACCCGCGATGCGGAATGTCATGTCATTCCTCGATGACGGGTTTTTCGGCCGTCAATGATGCCCCGCGCGGTTCCGGACGCCTTGCCCACGACACGAACGTATTGGGATGCGCTTTCCGAAAAGCATTCGCCGCTTCCGGCGTGACCCTGGTTTCGGTGATGTAGAGATACTTCAGATGCGGCAGCTTGCCCAGCCGCTGCAGACCCTGGTCGCCAATCTGCGTGTACGACAGGTCGAGATACGTCAGCGTCGGCATGCCCGCCAGCACATCGCCCGTCGCATCGTCGAGCGACGTGGCCGCAAAGAGATTCAGCCGATCGAGCGGCAGCGAGCGCAGCGTCCTCAACCCTTCCGGCGACAGACGCGCGCCGCTGATGTTGAGGCGCTTCAGGTTCTTCAGCCTGGCGAGCTTCGCCACGCCGAGATCGCTGATCTGCAGCCCGCCGGTGAGCCGGCAGTTGCCACCGCCTGGCGCCGCGGGCTGTCCACCCATGCCGAGCTTGATGCCAACGCCGAGATCGAGCTCTTCGAGCCCGCTCAGCAGCGAAATCGTGTCGAGATCGAGATCGGTGACGTTCGGCGTCCAGCACGCGCCGGCGTTGCGCCGCTGCACGCCATTCAGGCTCAGCGACTTCAGTTTCGGCAGCAGTTTGAGGAAGTTCAGGTTGAGCCCGGTGATCAGCGTCGCGCCGATCTTCAGCGTCTCGAGCTGGCTGAGATTCGGCAGGTTCTCGAGGCCCACGTCGCCGAGCATCGTGTAGCTGATGTCGAGGTAGCGCAGCCCCGTCATCTCACCCACATACGGCATGCCGGCGTCCGTGATATCGACGCCGCGCACGACCAGCCGCTTCAGCGCGCGGTTCGCGCGCAGGTGCGCCATCGACGCATCGGTCAGGAACTCGGCCGTGTCGAGCGTGAGATCTTCGAGCTGCTGCAGCGCCTGCAGCTTCTTGATCCCCTTGTCGGTGACGTAAGTGAACGACAGGTCGAGCTTCTTCAGCGTCTTGAGCGCGACGATGAAATCGATGTCGTTGTCGGTCGCCCACGTCCGTTCCAGCGACGCTTCGACGATGACGCCGCTCTTGTCGCGCACGACCCAGCCGCCACGCTGCTCGATTCGCTCGAGGGCGTACGTCACCTCGGGAGAATCCTTCGTGGACGCCTGTGCCAGCGCATCGGTCGCGCTGACCGGGCGCAGCGGTCAACACCACCGCCGCAACGAATGCTCTGAGATACATGCGGCTATGTCCTCCGCCGTGCGCGGCTCGCATCGAGGCTCCAGTTGATCTCGGCCTTCGGCAGGGCCTTGCGAACGCTGTTGAACCCCTGTTCGGTCAACTGGGTGTGATAGAGATCGAGATACTTCAGATTCGTCTGGCCGGCGAGCCACGTCAGCGACTTGTCCGTCACGTCGGTTCGATCGAGCCTGAGCTCGGTAAACGCGTGATTGTTCGCGAGCTGCGCGAGCCCGGCATCGCTCACCGGCGTGTAGTTCAGGTTCAGCGCTTCGAGCTTCGGCAGCTTCGCCACCCAGGCCATGCCCGTGTCGGTGATGCTCGTCTGCTCGAGGCCAAGACGCTTCAATCCCGTGAGCTTCGTGATCATTTCCAGGCCGGGCTCGGCAGACCGCGTGAAACTCAGGTCCAGATCTTCGAGCGCGGACAACGACGCGAGCGCCGCAAGTCCCTTCTCGGTGATGTCCACCGACGTCAGGTCGAGCCGCTTGAGGTTCTTCAGGGCCGCGAAGTGCCCCATGCCGGCGTCGGTGATGTCGGTATGACGCAGGTTGAGCGACTCGAGGCCCGTCAACTGCGCCAGCTGTTCCATGCCCTCGTCCGCGATTGGCGAATTCCCGAGATCGAGCTCGCGAAGGTTCGAAAGCGCCTTCAGCGACGCGAGGCCGGTACCTTCCACGAGCGTGCTCGGCATGTGAAGCGCGCGCAGATTCGTGAGCGAGGCGAGCATCGGCAGCGCATTGTCGCCGAGCAGCGTGTGCCCGAGGTCGAGGCGCTCCAGCGTGCGAATCGCGGCCAGTTGTTCGAGGCCGATTGTGCTGACCTCGGTATGTTGCAGGCTCAGCTGCGTCAACTGCGGGAGCTTGCCGAGCACGACGAATTCCCTGTCGGTAATCGACGTGCCGTTGAGTGAGACGGCGGTGATCTTGCCGTCGGCCATCTGCACCTTGCCGCCGATGGCGCGGAGCCATTCGCTGACGGCCGCGTCGCCCCTGGTCGCGACATCCGAGGCCGCCATCGCCCGCTTCGGTTCGTGTTGCGAAGACTCGAGCATGAAGAGCTCGGTTTTGGGCAGCTTCGCGGCCAGGTCGCGCACACCCGCGGTCGTCACGCGGCTGTAGCGCAGATCGACGGTCCGGAGATTCGTCAGGCCGCCCAGCTTCGCGAGGCCCGCGTTGGTCACCTTGGTCCGGTACAGGCTGAGCTCTTCGAGCGCCGTCATGCTCTTCAGCGCGTCGAGGCCGGCATCGGTCACATCGGCGCTTTGCAGGTTCAGGCGGCGCAGCTTCGTCAGCTTCGACAATGCCGCAAGTCCCTGATCGGTCATCGACACGTCCGACAGATCGAGCTCGACCAGGTTGGTCAGATCGGAGAGGTTCTGGATGCCGGCATCCGTGATGGACGTGCCGCGCAGATACAACCGCTGCAGCGTCGTCTTCCCTTTCAGGCCGGCCATGCCCGAATCGTTGAACGTGACCACGTAGTTCAGATCCAGGTGCGTCAGCGGAAAGGCCGCCAGCGACATACCCGAGCTGCGCGTCTGGTGAATGCGTACTTCCTTGAGGTCGGGCAACGACGTGAGCGTCTTCAGCGCGAGATCGTTGAACGGGATATAGGTCTGGACGGGCTTGCTCATCACGAACTTCTCGAGCTCTTTCGCTTCGCTGAAGAGCGCGATGGTGGCCTGGACGCGCGGCGCCGGCTGGTCGTACCAGAGCCGGCCGTTGATGTACAGCTCCTTGAGATGCGGAAGGGGCGGCAGTTTCCGCAGCTCGTCCTGTAACGACGCGGCGTACATCGTGATGCCGGTGAAGTTCAGCGTGTGTATCTGAAAGTCGGTCGTGGGAAGGTCGGCCAGATCGGTAATCGGCTTGCGCTGCCCTTCGAGCACGATGCTGCCGCCCATGCGGAGCATCCACTCCGCCACCATGCGATCGGCAGCGGGGCCTTCGATCTTCGAGGGCCGGGGGCCCACCACACCGAACGCCGGGCCATCGACAGGTTTGCCGGGCTCTTCGGCGGGTTGCTGCGCCGCCAGGGCCACCGGAACGAGCATCGAGACAAGGAGCGCGGCAATCGCCTGACGCCCACGAAATCTTCGGGGAAGCTTGTAACCAACGGTCATGCTGGTCTCCGTGGTGTTGAGCCTTCAATTGTAGTGGAGGGGGCCTGTTTTGTGGGCGTTTTCAGGGGTTTTCGGGCGCCGGACGCGTGCGTTTTTGTATCAGTTTGTGGCACTTCTTCATTTCCGTCGCGTGGCCATCGTCTCCTCTGCCGAAATCGACCAGTTGATGCCGCTCGATTCCACGAGGAGCTCGTAGAGCCGCGGGTCGTCGCCGAACTCCACGCTGCCGCCGCCCGCGCTGCGGTGTTCGGCGATGACTTTCAGCACGCGTCCGCTGATGCCGCTGCGCAGCGTCAGGAGGAAGGTGCCCGGCCGCGCGTTGTCCTTGTTCTGCACGGTCCAGTTGATGCGAAACGATCCCGACTCGCTCACGAATCCGAGCGTCGTGTTGCTTTCGCCGTTCCAGGACCCGAGCTGCCGGCTGGTGCTCGGTGCGGCGCGCTTGGCCGGGGGTTCGGCAGGCGCCGGCCGGCACGACGCGCCCGCCACCGCAAGGACGAGCAGCAGACGGCTCGAGAAAGCCATGTGGACGAATAGTACAGCGTGTCTGGTTCCCGGCTAGAAGCGATAGGAGTACTGAAACTTCGCCGACACCTTGGTGTCCTGCGGTCTGAACCGCAGGCTGTCGTTGTCCTCGCCCTCTTCCAGTTCGTGTATCCAACCCTGGTTGAACGCGAAGAACAGGTCGCTGCCGGGCTCGAGCGTCCAGCGAATCCGGCTCTGCCACCCGAGGTTCCTCGATCGGTTGTCGAACTGAACGAGATTCGAGAACGAGAGCCGCGGCGACGCCGCGTAGTTGATGTTGGCGGTCATGATTCGGGCGATGAAATGCCCTTCGGGCAGACGCGCGAACGTCTGGTTCGTGGAGAGGTTCAGCGTAAACCAGGGCGGCAGCTTGTAGACCATCGACGCCGTCACCTGCTCGGCCTGACCCGACCAGTAGTTGCCCCACGTGATGCTGACCGTGCCCGAAAGCGGGCGCTTGGCCGCCGTCGCAAACAGGTTGTTCCGGAACCGGGTGAACCGGTACTCACCGGGCAGGAGAAACACGCCGGGCGAGATTTCGAACGTCTCGAAGAGGCGCTCGTAGGTCGGGTTGAAATCGAGGAAGCCGTGCATGCTGTCGCCCGACTTGAAGTGCCAGTCCAACCAGGTGACATACACATCCCAGCTCTCGACCTGGTCGTTGTCGAGCCTCGTGAACCTGGTGAAGTAGATGTCGTGGTTCATCTGCAGGATGTTGAGGAACGGCGGACGCGGGTTGTAGCTGGCGCCCGCCCGCAGCATCCGCACGTTGTCGCGCTGCACGAACCCGAGCGCGGGCTTGAAGTTCGACTGGATATCGCGCATGGCGAACTGCGCCAGATACCGGTCGTTCGGATAGTTCGCCGAGAAGCCGTACGACCAGTCGTTGCCCGGCGCCGCCGGATTCTCGCTGCGCACGCCGTAGGCGTTGACCACGAAGTTGCGCCGCCCGCCGAGAAACCGCGACGTGGCCAGGCGCACATCGGCGCCGTACACCCGCCCTTCCTGGCCGACGGCCGGATTGCCGTCGGTGAAGATGGCGCCGACATACGACTGCTGGAAAATGTTGCGCTTGATGCGGCCGACGAAAAAATTCTTTTCTTCGGCGATCAGCCGGTCCCCGGTCTCCAGATCGCCCGAACGCACGTCCAGCACACCGATGTCGGTACGCCCGACGGTGCCCGTCAGCTTGACGCCGGCATCGATCGGCACTTCCTGGCCCCCGACGAGGCCAATCTGCCGGCTGAAGAACGGGAACAGGTCTGCGCCGGTCGCGGGGATGCCTCCCGGCACTTCCGGTCCGGTGCTGGCGAAGCTGAACACACCGGCGCCTTCGAGAAAGAACGCGCGCTTCTCCGGGAACAACAGCGAGAAGCGCGTCAGGTTGATCTGCCGCGCATCGACTTCGGTTTCGCCGAAGTCGGTGTTGAACGTGGCGGTCAGCTTGAGGCTCGGCGTGACGTGGTAGAAGAGGTCGAGACCGGGCTTGCGGTTGAAGTCGTCGCCCTGGTCGCGGCTCAGCCGCAGCCAGCTCCCTGCGAGAAACGGGCGCAGATCCAACCCGACGCCCTGTGACAGTCCCGCGAGGCTGTTGATCTCGCCGGCCTCGGATACCTGAAGGAACTGCGTCTGAAGGCGCGCACCCGACCAGCGATCGTCTTCGAGCTTCCGGTACACCATGCGCGCGATGTTGAAGCCCCACGCTTCCTGTCCCGCCGGAAAGCTGAGGCTCTTGAAGGGAATCGCGAACTCGGCGACCCAGCCTTCGTCCGTGCGGCGCGTCTTCACCTCCCAGATGGCGTCCCATTCGGTGTTCAGTTGCCCATTCGAGAACGCGAGGCCATCGACCAGCGCGCCGGCCGGATTGGTCGCGAAATAAAACGCGCTGCGCTGGTCGCGGAACGTGTCGAGCAGGATTTCGATGCGGTCGTCCGCCATCAGGCTCGCGTCGCGCGCCATCTGGCTGCCGATCACGCGCTCGGGCTCGGAATCGTAGGCGATCACGCCGATGTAGAGATTGCGCTCGTCGCGGACGAGCATCACGTCCGTGCGTTCGGTCGGCTGCTCGCCTTCGTCGGGCTGCCGTTGAATCAGGTCTCCGATTTTGGAAGCCGTGCGCCACACCGGCTCGGTGAGCGCCCCGTCGACGTCAATCGGCTCCGCTGCGATCGTGACGGTGGCCGTTCTCGGAGCGGTGGTCGTTAGAGGAGGAGTCTGCGGGGCACCAAAGGCGGACGGCGAGAAAACTCCGAACACCACCAGGGTTCCCAGGACACGACGAATCATCCGCGTAAGAGTGTATCCGCATCACGCGGCGCGTGGCGTGACCATGGCGACACCGAACCGCTCTGCCCATGGTGTGAGGGCCGGCACGATGCCTTCGTGCAGCGCAATGCCTTCGCGAATCTGCCGGCGCCTGCGCGCGAGCGCACCTTCGCCGGGAAGCCGGACGGGCGGGTTTCCCGGCGCCACCGGCGTCGTCCGGCACAGCTCGACGAGATGACGCATCTCACGCGTAAACCCCTCGCGGCCGCCGAACGCGTCGGGATCGATCATCTGGAGGAAGACGGACGCCGTCCACGGGCGCGGACGTTCCGATCGTCCGTGACCCGAAAGCGCGGACGTCAGTGTTTCCACAATCAGCGCGAGCGCGAAACCTTTGTGACCGAGCTCGATGCCGCCGAGCGGCAGCATCGCGCCGGGCCTGTCGCCGGCAAGCACACGCGGATCGTCGGTCGGGCGGCCATCCGCGTCGACCAGCCAGGGGCCCGGCAGACGCTCGCCCCTGGCGGCCAACCGTTTGTTCATGGCGTTGGTCGTCGTCGAGGCACTGATGTCGATGAGAATCGGATCGCCGCCGGTAGGAAATCCAGCGGCGAGCGGATTCGGCGTGATGCGCGACTGCACACCACCGTGCGGCGTGACACCGGCGGCCGCCGGATCGGAACACATCAAGAGCATGACGAGCCCGGCGTCGGTCACCGGTTTGAGATACGCCTGCAGGCAGCCGATATGGTGGCCCCGGCCGATGACAATCGTCACGACCGGATGCGCGAGGATTCGAGATCGTGCTTCGGCAATGGCTTGCTTCACGAGCCACTGACCGGGCAGCCGGTGGCCGTCCCACGTCAGCGCCGATCCGAGATCGGCCACCACTTCCGGCTCCCCCGACGTCGCCATCAGCCCGTCTCTGATCTGTTCGAGATACCCGGCCAGCTGATCGAGCCCGTGCGTGTCGTGGCCCAGCAAATCGCCTTCGACCATGACCTCGGCCATCGTGGTCGCACGAGCGCGCGGCATGCCGGCCTTTTCGAGGAGTTGCGATGCAAAGAGGACGAGATCGTCGGCTCGATACCGTTCGGACACGGTGAGATTTTATTACGAGGTGGCCTCTCGAAAATCGTCGCGCCAGGCGGTGGACAGAAACGGGCACTCAGACAACTCGCGCGCCGCGTCGAGATCCATCGCACCTTCAGCGCTGTAGGCGACGCCGTTGACGGCTTCGATCGTCCACCGGGCAAAGGGCCGGTCGACGAGCGTCAGCGCGTCGCCGGTCTCGACCACACCCGGCTCGATCACCCGAAAGTACCAACCGGTGCGGCCGCTCTTGATGACGAGCTTCGGCATGTCGGGCCGATTCCAGCGGCGTCCGAGCTTCCAGCAGGGCGCGCGGGGCTGCGAAACCTGCACCACGGCGGTGCCGACGCGGAACGTGTCGCCAATGGACACGGTCGATTCGCGAAGTTCCGAAACCGAGAAGTTCTCCCCGAACGACCCGGGACCGCATTCCTCCACGCCGAGCTCGCGCCGCCACTCGGGAAAATGCTCGGCGGAGTACACGCACACGGCCTTGTCGGGTCCGCCGTGCACTTTCAGATCGGCCTGACCATCTCCATCGAGATTCCGCAGGGAAAGACGAACCGGTCCCGACACGGGACTCTTGAAAATCCCCGTCGTCCAGGGGTCCCGGCCGCCGAATTCCCGCGGCCGTCCCACGTTGATCGACAGAAGCCGAGCGGTCAAGTTCGTAAGGTTCGTAAGGTTCGTTAAGGTTCGTTCAGTTCGTGAGGTTCGCGGTCACGGTGAAAATCGCGGGTGCGGGGCATGGGACTCCACGAACCGCACGAACTCGACGAACCCACGAACCGACGAACCGACGAACCCAGGTCTCAACCCATTAGTTCATACGTTCCGCGGACGGCGGTGGAACCGGGAAAGACGCGGTCGGACTGCGCCGGCGTCAGATCGAATGCCGCCGCAATCGCGCCTTTCAGCACCGCGCGCGTATCGAGCGTCGGCTTGAGATCGCGTCCTTCGAACAGCGCACGATCGCCAAGGCCGGGCCAGTCGGAGAACACGGTCGAGCGCGCGACCTTCGGACCGATCACGAACCCGGCGCCCGCGGTCCCGTGATCCGTTCCGCGCGTGCCATTCGGTCGCGCCGTGCGTCCGAACTCGGTCATGACGACCACGGTCGTGTTCGACCACGCCGGCCCCATGTCGGTGCGAAGCGCCATCAATCCTTCCGCGAGCTGGCCGAGCAGCCGATCGAGCGCACCTCCCGCCATGCCCTGGTTCGCATGTGTATCCCAGCCGCTGAATTCTACCGCGGCGATGTTCGGGCCGCCGTCCTGACGCAGGATCTTGGCTGTCGCGCGCATGAGCGGCGTGATACCCCCGCGCCGTGCGTTGCCGCCGGCCATCGGTTCTTCGCCGACGAGGTCCTGCTGTTGCACCGCGGCTTCAAATCGTCCGTACAGGACTTTGTCTGTGCGATACAGCGACGACAGACGATCGAGATAGGCATCGCTGACAGCCCCGAGCTGTGTCGGCGACCACGTCTGCACGTTGAACGATCCGGTGAGCGACCGCGGCATGCCCGACGCGATCGCGATGCCCGAGCGCTCCCCCGGCATCACCTGAAGCAGCCGATTGAGCCAGCCATCGGACGATCCGACAGGCCGATCGATGCCGGTTTCGAGAATGGCCTGGCCGTCGAAATGGCTTCGCGTGCGGTACGGAATCGCCATCGCGTGCAGAACCACGAGCTCGTTCTGTTGCCAAAGCTCTCGCATCGGCGCCAGGCCGGGCGCCAGACCGAACGTGTCGTTCAAATCCGCCAGCTCCGATGCCTCGAACGCGAACGCGCCTCTGAGGGATCGATACGAGGGATCGCCAAACGGCACCACGGCCGCGAGTCCGTCGAAACCTCCGCGAAGGAGGACGAAGACGAACCGGCCGCCTTGCTTCACCTGCGCGAAATTAACGACGGGAAAACCGAACGTCGCGATGCCGCCGAGGCACATGTTGCGAACGAAGGTGCGGCGGTTCATGGTCATCTCCATTGAAAAGCAGGACCTGCCAGTGCGAGCGCGACACGCTCGTCCGCGGGGATCGAGTTGTCGGCAAGGAATCCGCGGAGCGGATCTCCGGACGGGATATCGACGAGATCGAGAAGCCCGCGAGGATCGACGCGCTGCACACGCAGCCGTCTCGCGATCGTGCGCGCGAGCTCAGCTCGATTCAGCAGCGAATCGGGATCGGCCCATTCCTGCGTCGTATCCCCGAAACCCTTGGGCGATTGCGGCGACCAGAGCGGGTGACGCAATTGACGCAGCAGCGGCAGCACGGCCTCGCTGACGTCGGTGGCGTTGAACGCGCGGAGCGCGGCGACGAGCCAATCCTGCGGCGTGCGGAACTTCCGTGCCCCTTCGCTCCAGGCGTCGTCGAGGTCGACGAGCGCAAGTGAGACGGCGCGAAGATCGCCGTGGGTGTCGCGGAACACGCGGGCGATGCGATCGACCGCCGCCGCCGGTGGCTGGTCTCCGACGAAATGCGTGACGAGCTTCGTGGCGACAAAGCGCGAGGTGGACGGGTGGCGGCAGAGCGCGCGAATCACCCGCTCGCCTTCCTCTTCACCATCGTCGCCGTACTTCACCCCGAGAACAGTCTTTGTACCCGGCTCGTGCAGCAGCGCCTGAAAGGTGAATCCGATGGGACCGTTGCGGGCCGGATCCGCGGTGGCTGGCGTGGTGGTCCGGCCGTTCGGCCTGCGGCCGCGCTGCGCCGTGACCTGCGGCGCTCCCCGCACCAGCCCGGCCACCGTCCACCCGGTGAGAATCTTCGCGAGCTCCTGGACATCCTGCTGCGTGTATCCACCGTCAACGCCTAGCGTGTGAAGCTCGAGCAGCTCTCGCGCGTAGTTTTCGTTCAACCCGCGCTTCTGGCCTCGGCCGCCGCGGCCGCTGAACTGTCCTCCGCGCGAATTGGGGCCGATCGACTGGAAGTTGTCGAGGTAGACGAGCATCGCCGGGTGCCGCGCGGACGCGAGCACCATGTCTTCGAAGCGGCCGACGACATGGGGCCTTATGGCGTCGCGCTCGTAGCTGCCGGCCAGCGGCGCGACCAGGACCTTGGCGCCGGTGGACACGCACAGATGATTCGACCAGAAGGCGACGAGCCGCTCGACAAACGGACGATCGCTCGTGACGCGCTGGGCGAGCGCCGCGTGGCTTTCGGCGGCCGCAATCTGGACCAGACGCCGGCGAGCCTGTTGCCGCGCCTGTTGTTGTTCCTGTTGTCCGGCGGCCTGCCCGACCGCCCGAAATGCATGGAGGGCTTCGGCGATAGCGGCGGGTGACGCTTCGGCCGGGGCGGCAAGGAGGGGCGCCCCACCCTGCACCTGCGCGCGCAGCCAGGCCCGCGGCTCGCTCGCCAGCCGGGTGTCGCCCGCACGTGCGCCGAGACCAAACCCGTTGAGCGCGCGATGTGTGGCGTTCATGATGACCTCTGATCCCATTAGACGACGTCAGGGGTCGAAAGACATACGCGTCACAAACTTTTCACGGTTTACGACGCGCCTCAAAACGGGACACTCTGTGTAGTCGGCAGTTGGCAGTTGGCAGTCGACGGTCTCGGTCGATCGTCGACGGTCTCGGTCGATCGTCGACAGTCTCGGTCGATCGTCGACAGTCTCGGTCGATCGTCGACGGTCTCGGTCGATCGTCGACGGTCTCGGTCGATCGTCGACGGTCTCGGTCGATCGTCGACGGTCTCGGTCGATCGTCGACGGTCTCGGTCGATCGTCGACTGTCGCCTCAGACTGACGACTGGGACTATCGACTGCAGACTGTCGACTGCCGACTCACCGCCCCTTGAGCAGGGCGACGATCTCACGTGGCGTGAGCTTTTCCCGGCGAACGCTCGCGCCGGAAAGCGTGAAGGTGCTGCCGGCGTTGTGGATCGCGATGCGATCGCCCGCAAGCGCGAGGGCGGTGGACAGATCGCCCGCGCGGCGCAGGCCCGGGATGTACAACCGTTCGACAAAGGCCGCGTCGCTCGTCGTGTCGAAGTCGCCGACATCGAGCACCATCTTCCGGCCCGGCTCGATTGCCGACGCGAGGAGAGCCGCGAGCGCGTTGTCTCCAGATGCCACGAGCACCGCGTCGGGCGAGACGCGCAGCGCCTCGACGATGTCGGCCATACGCTGGCTCGCGGCGGTCCTGTTGTAGGTGTCGAAGTGTGGAATCTTTTCTGCTTCGGCCGCATCGAACGGCGTGAAATCGATCGCCTTCACGACGAAGCCCGCCGAACGGAGTTGACGCTCCAGGGCTGGATCCGCCCCGGCGACGATCGCCGTTCGACGCCGGCCCGATCCGGCGGGTGTCGCCGCACCAGGTAATGACGACGCGTATCCCAGCGCCAGACGCAGCGCGCGCGCTCGTGCGTCGAGTGCCAACGATGCCAGCTGGCCTCGAGCGGCGGTAATCCAGTTTTCGGTGAGTTGAGCGGCCGTCACCGCGCCGTCGGGTACGGGCCGCTGATGAAAGACGAGCAGATCAGGGAGGGGCTCCGGTGTGAACGCGCGCTCTTCGCGCTTCACGTCGGCGGGGGCGCCTTGCAGCCAGCGCGCCATCCACGCGTAGACCGCTTCGCGCGAGTCGCGGTTGTAGTTGTGAGGCGCGTCGAACTGCACGCCGTGCACGCGATCGGCCGCGCCCCTCAGCGCATACAGCTCGCGAACCGCCGGGTACTCCCGCTTCATCGTGTTCGTCGTCCAGTCGCCGGTCGCCGACACCATCAAGAGCGGCCGCGGGGCAATCGTCGCGGCGATTTCCACGTTGGTCGTATCGAGCCGCAGCCCGGGCTGGTTTTCGCAGAGGCAGCCGCCCTGCATCTGGAGCGAGATCATGTTGACGGGCGCCGCGACGGCCACACGTTCGTCAACCGCCGCGAGGAGGAAAACCTGCGTGCCGCCGCCCGATGCGCCTGTCGCGCCAATGGCGTCGCGACGCACGTAAGGCAGCGACTCGAGAAAATCGAGCGCGCGAATGCCGTTCCACAGCTGCAGTCCCGCGACGCTCAGGCCCCACAGCTTCTCGCGCGGACCACCGAACAACCGATGCGGAAGCTGCCAGCTGTCGTTGTAGCCGACCATGTCGATCGTGAACACGACAAAGCCCTGGCGCGCGAGGTTGATCGCGCGCCCCGGCACCGAGGCAATGGCCGAATTTTCGAGGCGGCCGTACGCCCAGTGCCCGTGCGGCGACAGAATCGCCGGAAACGGGCCCTCGCCGGCAGGGCGGTAGAGATTCCCCGTGGCAAAAAACCCCGGCAGGCTTTCGAAGTACACCTTCGAGACGCTGTAGTCGTCATGCTTAATCTCGCCGAACACCTGCGCGCCGAGCGGCGTTCGCTCGGGCATGGGCATCAACCCGGCGGATTCCAGAATCAGTTCGCGGATGTGCGCCGCGCGCTGGTTCCAGGCGTCGAGGGACGTGAAGTGCGGCGGCGCGAACGTATCGTTGAGCGTCCGATATGTCCGGGTCTGGGCCAGCGTCGTCTGTCCTCCGAGCACGACGGCCGTCAACGCAAGAACGCCTAGAGAAATTCGCATATGCTCCCCCTCGTTTCGGGCCTGATGGTAACAGTTGACACGCCCGGCTGAATTTGTTCATAATTTGTAATTAAATGGCGCGCGACCTCCTGACCGACTTCGAGTTGATGATCCTCCTGGCCATCCTGCGGCTCGGCGATCAGGCCTACGGCGTGCCGATCGCGCGCGAAATCGAAACCACCGGACGCCGCAGCGTGATTCTCGGTGCGGTCTATACCGCCCTCGAGCGCCTCGAGCGCAACAGCATGGTGTCGTCGCGGATGGGCAACCCCAGCCCCGAGCGCGGGGGCCGCGCCAAGCGATTCTTCGACGTGACACCGCAGGGACTCAAGGCGGTCAAGGACACGCAACGCTCGCTCGTCGCGCTCTGGAAGGGCGTGGCTCAATTGAAGGGAGGGACGGTATGACAGCCCCGAAGCCCCCCAGACTCGCTGAAGCGCTGCTCGGCAGGCTCGCGCTCGATAACGAGCCGCTCGCCGGCGACATCATCGAAGAGTTCCGGCGCCGGAACTCGCGGCCCTGGTTGTGGCGCCAGCTCATCGCCGCGCTCGTCATGCAGGCCCTCTACGCGCCACATCCTCCCGTTGCGCTCAACCTGACGCCGACCGATCCGGTGGTCGCCGAGTGGCTGATGTGGCGCCGGCTCACCGAGGACAAGAAAAAGCAGGTCAGCCTCACCGGCAGCGGCGTCGAAGGCATCGGCGGGCTGACGATGGTCATCCTCGGATTCCTGATGTCCACCGTCATCCCCGCGATCTGGTGGTTCGTGTTCGGTGGAATCGTGGCAGGAATCGCGCTCGGCGTAACGCTCGTGAAGCTCCAGACAACTGTCTTCACGCCGACGCGTCCTCTCAAACTGTTTACGTGAAGAAATTCGACGCAGAGACGCAAAGACGCGGAGCGGAAGATATTTTCTTTGCGCCTCTGCGGCTCTGCGTCGCGGACAGGAAACCCACCTACTTGATGTACACCGTCTTGATATTCACAAATTCCTTGATACCGTAGCTGCCGAGCTCGCGTCCGTACCCTGATTCCTTGATGCCGCCAAACGGCAGGCGGGGATCGGACGCGACCAGCGTGTTGACGAACGTGCACCCCGCTTCGAGCTCGCCGGCGACGCGCTCGCCCCTCGCCACGTCCCTCGTAAACACCGCGGCGCCCAGCCCGAAGATGCTGTCATTCGCGATCCGAATCGCATCGGCCTCGTCGCGTGCCGTCACGATCGCCGCGACCGGTCCGAAGAGCTCTTCGTCGTAGGCCGGCATGCCCTTCCGGACGCCGGTCAAGACCGTCGGCGGATAGAACGACCCGCGGCCTGACGGAATCTCGCCACCAAGCAGCGCTTTCGCGCCTTTCGCCACCGAGTCGACGACCTGTTTGTGCAGCTCGTCGCGCAGGTCCGGCCGCGACTGCGGGCCGACGTCGGTGCCGTCCGCCATGGGGTCGCCCATCTTCCTGGTCTTCATCGCGGCCACGAACTTCTCGGTGAACGCCGCCGCGAGAGACTCGACGACGATGAAGCGCTTGGCGTTGACGCAGCTCTGACCCGAATTGATCAGGCGCGAGGTGACGCACGTGTTCACCGCCAGATCGAGGTCGGCATCGTCGAGCACGATGTACGCATCCGATCCCCCGAGCTCCAGCACGGTTTTCTTGATGACCGCTCCGGCCTGCGCCGCAACGGCTTTGCCGGCAGGCGTGCTGCCGGTCAACGTCACCGCAGCCACGAGCGGATTCTCGATGACCGCTTTCACCTGACGGCTGCCGATCAGGAGCGTCCTGAACACGCCCCTGGGAAATCCAGCCTCGACAAACACCTGCTCGATCGCCAGCGCGCAGCCCGGCACGTTCGACGCGTGCTTCAGCACGCCGGCGTTGCCGGCCATCAGCGCGGGCGCCGCAAACCGGAACACCTGCCAGAAGGGAAAATTCCACGGCATGACGGCGAGCACGACGCCGATAGGCTCGAACGCCACGCCCGATTTCGATGCGTCCGTTTTGATCGTCTCGGGCGCCAGATGGCCCTCGGCATGATCGGCGTAGTAGTCACAGCCGAGCGCCGATTTTTCGGCTTCGGCAATCCCCTGCTTGAGGGGCTTGCCCATTTCGAGCGCCATCAGCGTCGCGAACTCTTCCTTCCGCTGCCGAAGAATGGCGGCGGCCTTCTTCATGGGCACGGCGCGCTCTCGGAAAGGGACCTTGCGCCAGGTCTTCCATGCCTCATGCGCTTCGGCCACAGCCGCGGCCGTTTGTTGAGGCGTCATTTCGTCGTAGGTTTTGATTGTCTCGCCTGTGGAGGGGTTGACCGATTCGATAGCCATAGCCCCCTATTATCGCTCGCGTCTCCGGTGTTCAGCGAGGAGCGGCAGACGTGTGGCGCGAGCGTGAGCGGAAGCGAATTACACGTGGGTAAGTCGGGCTCGGGGCTTCGTCTCGACGGCCGTCGGCCGCCGGCCCAGCGCCAGAACATCCTGGATCATGAGCGAGCTCATCGTTCTTGCCGCGTCGATGGGACTCAATGGCTGGCACTCGACACGCGTCCGGCCGGCCGCAATGGCGGCGCAGATGGCGTCCGGGTGCAGCTCCGCGTCAATCAGCGAATACGTCGTGCCCAGTTGACGCAGGCGGTGCACGTCGCAGTTCCCGACGAGAGGCTTGCCGTTCGCCGCCGCCCATCGCTCGGCCCGTCTATTGAAGTTGACGAACCGCGTGAACATCGCGTTGTACTCGACGGCGTCGAAGAGCTCCGCGTGCCGATCCATGGCGCCTCGCAGGCAGGTGGGCGCCGGGAAGAACGGATGGGGCGCAATGACGAGCCCGGGCTCGCGCTGCTTCAGACGCGCGAGGTCTGCAAACGTGCGTAGGCCATCGGTGCCGCTCTTGAAATTGAGCAGCAGCACGTGGCGTCCCTCAATCGATCGCTCCGCACCCGGAATCAGGACGAGGCCTCGCTCCCTGGCGTACGGCGTCAGCTCCGAAATGTCGAGCTGATGTTCGTGCAGCGTGATCGCGAGCGCGTGATAGCCGAGAGAAACCGCGTGATCGATGAGCTGGGTGGCGGTATGTGGAATCCGATCAATCGGGTCGTCGGACGTGTGCGTGTGGAGTTCGACCTTCAGCATACTGGGGCTTTAGCAGTGTGACACAGGGGTGAATTACATTTCTGTCGTGTTCGAAAATGCACACTATGCCGTTCGGCAGGTCACAATCATTCCGCGGTGTCGAAGCTCGCGCACGAAGGGCGCGACCGGCACCACCTGCTCGGGCGCCCAGACGCCTGGACGCACTTTCATTTCTCCTGCGAGCATCAGCTGAACGGCAATCGAAGGCGGCGCACCGGTGTCGATGTCGGGTCCGATCCCGTGTCCGGCATGGTTGTCGGCGTGGCAATCGGCTGTCACCATCACGCGGCGCCGGCCGACCGTGCCTCGAACGACGGTGCGCAACACCTCATAACGAACGGCCTTCCCTATCTGAACGGGCGGCGCGAAACGACGGACCAGCGCCATCAACACGTCGCGAGGCACGATGCCATGGCCGTTGGTAGACGGGAGGGCGCACGTCTCGGTCAGCCCCAGTTGCGCGAGAAACATGAGCTTCTCGCGAAAGTCCTTCTCGAAGGCCTGGCGGAACGTCACCTCGCGGATGCCGCGCTTTCGAAACGACAGCGGCAGGGTCGCCACTTCGGAGTGCAGCGTCGTATCGACGCCGAGCGTGCCGACCGGGACCGGAAACTGGACCGCCATCCGCTCGCCGGGATCGAGGGCCGGAACCATCTTGAACTTGCCTTCTCTGAACACGGCAGACGGCATCGTGAACTCGTCCAGCAGCGTGTCGGCCGAGTAGCCGAATCCGAGCGGCGACGCGTTTCGAAAACGCGTTTGATCGATGTTGCCGACCACGCAATGGATCTCGCGAACCTGGTCGAGTCCACGCGACGCCATCACGGCGAGCACGTTCACAATCCCGGGAGCCGAGCCGATGCCGAGAATGGCCATCACGCCGCGCCGTTTGAACGCGGACGCCAGCTCGAGCTGCTGTCGCGTGACGTGGAACAGACCACCGAGATCGATGTAATGCGCACCAGCGTCGAGCGCGCCGTGCATCGCGTCCAGATTGAAGCGATACGGCAGCGACGCGATGGTCGCGTACGCGCCGGAGAGTACCTTTCGCAGGCTTCCCGGGTCGGTGACATCGACCTGTGCCGTCTCGACCGGAAGTCCACGGACGGCGGAGACGTCGCGGTCGGCGATCACGACGTGAACCTTGTTGCCGCAGGTACGCAGAAGGTCGAGCGTGGAGATTCGGCCCATCGCACCTGCGCCTCCGAGAATGACGATGCGCGGCTTCATGCGATCGGGCCTCCCGTTTCCATTTCCATTACGCGGCATCTGCCAGGCATGACTCGAGCACAGTCAGCCCCTCCTCGAGTTCAGCGTCCGTAATCACCAGCGGCATCAGCGTGCGAATGACATTGCCGCCGAGGCCCGCCGAAAGGAGCAACAGTCCCCGCGCGGCTGCGAGCGCAAGGATACGTGCGGTACGAGCGGCATCGGGCCGCAACGTCCCCTCTTCAACCAGTTCGATCGCGCGCATCGCGCCCACGCCACGTGCATCGGCGATGAACGGATACCGGGACGCCATGTCCTCGAAGCGCAATCCGACGAGGTCGCCAATGGCTTCGGCGCGATCCGACAGTCCTTCCTCTTCGATGGTCTCGATCGCGCCGAGGGCCGCCGCACAGGAAACGGGGTTCCCGCCGAACGTGCCTCCCAGTCCGCCGGGCTGGGCTGCGTCCATGATCGCGGCGCGGCCGACGACGGCAGAAAGCGGGAAGCCATTCGACAGCGATTTCGCCAGGCACATGAGATCGGGCTCGAGGCCGAAACGCTCGCACGCGAACATCCGTCCGGTCCGGCCGAACCCCGTCTGCACTTCATCGGCGATGAGAAGGATGCCGTGCGCCTTGCAGGTCGCGGCGAGATCGGCCAGGAACTCCTGCGGCGGCACGATGAATCCGCCTTCACCGAGCACCGGCTCGATAATCGCGCAGGCGATCGAGTCCGGCCGCACGGTGCTCGTCAGAAAGCGGTGCAGCTCGGCGATCGAATGCGCGACAAACGATTCCGCCGACGTACCAGACGGCCGCCGCAACATGTCCGGAAGCGGAAACCGGTACACCTCGGGAGCGAACGGGCCGAACCCGTGCCGGTAAGGAAAAGCCTTGCTCGTCAGTGACAGCGCAAGCAGAGTGCGGCCGTGAAACCCTGGATCGAACGCGAGCACGGCAGACCGGCCAGTCGCCGCTCGAGCGATTTTGATGGCGTTCTCGACGGCCTCGGCCCCGCTGTTGAACAGCGCCGCCTTGACGGGGTCGGCAATCGGAACGATTGAGCACAGCTTCCGCGCCAGCGCCACATAGGGCTCGTAAGGCGCCGTCATGAAGCACGCGTGCTGCAGTTTGGCCAACTGCTCCCGTACGCGCGTCATGACACGCGGCGCCGAATGACCGGCATTGAGGCAGCCGATGCCGCCGCCGAAATCCAGGAACACGTTGCCATCGACGTCGACCAGACGCGCACCTTCGGCCCGCTCGAAGAAGATGCCGTGTCTGGCTTCGGCCACACCCGCCGCCACGAAGCGCCGGCGTTCCTTGACGAGCGCAAGGCTCCGCGGCCCCGGCAGTGCCGTGCGGATGCAGATCGCGTCGCGTCTCTCGAGTCCCGAAACGTTCTCCACGTTCCTCACCACTTGCGCTCGGAGTACGGGAACCAGTAGCCCTTGCGCTCCTGGATGTAGTCGATGTGCACGTGCTTGGTCTCGCGAAAGGCATCGAGCCCTTCTTCTCCAAGTTCCCGACCGATACCGCTCTGGCGCATGCCGCCAAAGGGACCGGCTTCGTTGTCGGTCAGCGGGTCGTTCACCCAGAACGTGCCCGCCTTGATGTCCTCCATCGCGCGCATCACGTAACGCAGGTTGTTCGTGTAGATGTTGGCGCCAAGCCCGTACTCGCTGTCGTTGGCCAGCGCGATGGCCTCGTCGACATCACGCACCCGGATAATCGCGGCCACGGGCCCGAATATCTCCTCGCGCGTCGGGCTGCTGCCATGCTTCACATGGTCGAGGAGCGTGGGCTCGAGAAAGTGACCGCGTTCGCAGCCTGCCGGCCGGCCGCCCCCGGTCACGAGACACGCGCCCTCGCTCACGGCTCGTTCGATCGACTGCTTGACGGCGCACAGCGCCTTGCTCGAAATCAGCGGACCCATATCCGTCGCGGGATTCCGCGGGTCGCCGACCACGACCTGTCGAGCCAGCTCGCCGAACCGCTCGGCAAACGCATCGGCAATCTCGTTGACGACGTAAAAGCGCTTGGCCGACGTGCAGACCTGGCCCGCATTGAGATAGCGCGCCCACACCGCACCGCGCGCGGCGATGTCGAGGTCGGCGTCCTCGCAGACGATGAACGGATCGATGCCGCTGGTCTCGAGATTCACCCGCTTCAGCGAATCGGCCGCCAACCGCATGATGTGCTTGCCGGTCGTGGTCGAACCCGTAAAGGCAATCACATTCACATGCGGGTGCCTCACGAGCGCTTCTCCGGCTTCCTTTCCAGTGCCGGTGACGATGCCCACGACGCCAGGCGGCAGCACGTCAAACGCCCTGGCCAGCATCAGCGTGGCAAGCGGCGTCTCCTCGGCCGGCTTGATGATGATTGTGTTGCCGGCCGCGAGCGCTGGAGCGACCTTCCACGCCATCAGGAGCAGCGGGTAGTTGAAGGGCACGATGGCGGCCACGACGCCGAACGGCTCCTTGACGGTGAAGTTCACCTGGTGCTCGAAGCTGGGCGGAATGGAGTTGCCACGCGAGTTGCGGCCGATCTCCGCGTAGTAGTCGAAGCAGGCGGTCGTCCACTCGATCTCGTCGAGGTTCTCGATCATGGGCTTGCCGCCCTCGATCGTCATCGTCTCCGCCAGCTCGCGATGCATCGCGCGTATGCGGGCGGCCACCTCGTGCAGCAACCTGGCCTTCTCGAGCGCCGTCACACGGCGCCAGTCCTGGTACGCGATGCGGGCACGCTCGACGGCGGCCGCCACGTCTGCGGACTGTGCCCGCGGGACCAGCGCGATCGTCTCTTCGGTTGCCGGATTTTCGACCGCGATGGTCTCGCCGGCTGCCGCGTGTTCGTGTCGGTGATCGATCCACATGCCCACTTCGATCATGGATGCCTCTATTGCGCCGGGTCCGCGGCGACGGGGACACGCGGTCCCTGCCGTTTCTCGGATGACAGCTGCAGATACACGAAGCGGATGCCGCTGCGAAGGTAGTTGTCGACCGCCTGGATGACCCGCGCCTGCTGCAGCCATTGCGGGCCTGTCTGCTGCACGCGCTCCTCGATGAGCGCGGAGATGTATTCGAATCCCGCGGTGAGCACGCGGATGCGAATCACGTCGAGCAGCAGATTTTCGACGGCCAGATGGTTCTGCATCGACGGCCGCGCCGCGGTCGCGTGCAGATAGAACGTGTTGTTGTCGCCGAAGAACGGGTCCGACGCCACGCCCTCTTCGTCGTGGTCTTCAAGCGCGCTTCCAAGGGCGTACGCCACGAACCGCCCGCTCACCACATCCCGCAGGGCCACGCCGATGGCGCGGGCATTCGACAGGGTCGCCTCGAGCATCTCGCACGGCAGTTGCAGCAGCCGTCGTCCGCCGTTTCGCCGGACGTCGGGGGCACGCAGCCTCATCGAGCCGTAGTGCTCGGTCTCGACGTCCATAATCTGCGTTCGATGCTCATGGAAGTTCGCCGCGGTGATGTCGACGACTTCGAGGCGTTCGAGCGGGTAATCGAGCGGCTGGATGTCGATGTCTGGGGCCGACGCCATCGGCTCGGTCTGCTCCTCGACGATGTCCTCGACAGCGGCTTTCAGAATCGCGAGGCCTTCGGCGATCGCGCTGGGCTCTGTGTCGTAGCGGGGGTAGAAGCGGAGTGTGCGCTCTCCTGCGGGCAGAAGTACGAGTCCGCGTCGAAAGGCGCGATCGCGGAGTGCGTCCTGCAGGTCCGCACGCGGGACGTCGAAGGCGAGCATGACCCCGGCGCCTCGCACATTTTCGATGAGACCTGTGTACGCCTCCGCGAGCGCGTCGAGTCCTTCGCGCGCGAGAGCGCCGGTACGGCGAACCTGGTCCAGATCGATCTTGTCGAGCACCGCCAGAAGGCGCACCATGCCGACCGCATCGCCTTCCCAGGTCGTGTTGAACTTCTTTTCTTCCTGGAAGAACGTCGCCAGCTCTTCGCTCACGAAGAGCACGCCGTTCTGCGCTTTCTTCGCCCAGACGACGACGTCGGGCGGAACCGGCAGGTCGAAGAGCTCGTGCGCCCACATCCGTCCCGTCGCACCCCAGCCCGTTTGCACTTCGTCGAACATCAGCGGGACGTCGTAGATGCCCGTGAGCAGGCGCAGGCGCTGCATGAATCGCGCGCTCGTCGTGCGGACACCGCCCTCGCCCTGAATGGGCTCGACGAGCACCGCAGCCACGCGTCGGCTGCGCCTGATGGTGTCGACACTCAGCGCGGCGCGCTGGGCTGCCATGAACGCAACCGGATCCTGCCCCGGGGTCGCCAGAAACGCATCGATCGCGTCCAGCTCGCGACGGAACGTTTCCTTGTTCTTCTCCGCGTGCGGAAGGCGGCCCGACACGAGCAGGTCCCAGACCTGCTTGAGGCTCCTCTCCTCGCGGCGCGCGGTCTGCTTGGCGCTGCCGTCGAGGACGGGGAAAGACACCTGCGGCCAGTCGAACGTCGGAAATCCCAGGCGGGCCCTCTTGCGATGCGTCACCGCCAGGCTGCCGAGCGTGCGGCCGTGGAACGCACCTTCAAACGAAATGACGAAGCCGCCATCCGGTTCGCCCGACGTCTTCACTCGATTCAGCAGGACAGATTTGATCGCGTTCTCCACCGCCTCGGCGCCGGTGTTGACGACGAAGTGGCGGGGCGTGCCGGCCGGCGCGATACGATTCAGCGCCGCCTTCAGCTGCAGCGAGATCGCCCGTCTGATACTCCGAGTGCGCGTAGCGCGAGAAGGTGTACGGCAGATGCTTCAGCACGGCCGCAATGACGTCGGGCTCGTTCTCGCCAAATGCTTGCGTGGCGATGAGTGCGCCCATATCGAGAAAGCGATAGGGCTGTCCGTGGGCATCGCGATCGACGGTCGCGAGGTACGGACCAATCGAATGGCTCGGATCGAAGGCGACCGGCAGCGACGAGAACAGGTTTCTCGATGCGGCGTCCAGCGCGGCGGCCGAGGTCGGCAGATGATCCACGATGAGCTCTTCGAGCGGGCGCCCTCCATCGGTGAGGCCTTCGGGCACGTGAACGTGGATGCCCCCTTCGCGGTAGCGGCGGTGAAGTGCCGCGAGCCGTTCGAGTTCTTCGGCGACGTTGCCGAGAGCTCTCCAGGTTTTTCATCAGGGTCCAGCGCTGCATCGATCGGTCGGAAAAGTCTGCCGGACAGTGAACATTTGCCCACGATTCGCAGACTGATCACGGTCCGCCGCTCACGACGCGTGCGTACGCTGGGTCTGGTTTCGCAATCGCCATACCACCCCAGAAAGGGGAAGCGATGGCGATCACAGTGTGACGTTCAGGTGTCTGGATGAAAATGCGGCGGGCTGCCCGCGAGCTGGGGGAGCGCGGGCAGGCTATCGCACAAAACTCACACGGCTTCGCGTCGGCCGCGCTCAGCGCCACGCTTTCCGAGGCGGTCGCGGCGCGGACGTAACGGCCGTCCGACCGGCGGCAGAGGAAGCGGGACTCCACGAGGAAGTCCAGAATCTCCCCACAGAATTCGTCGTCGACGTGCCACAGCCGGCGGGCCTGCTCGCGCTTGAGCCCGAGCCCCGGCATTTCGAGGAACTCTCCGCAAATACGATTGATGATCTCCTGCTTCAACGCCAGCCGCGCCTCGCGCTCCTCCATGGGGGCCTCCAAAGGTGATCGGTGTCAGCCCCATTGCACAAGTCGCACCACACGCTGACTCTTGTCTACCCCTGAGATGTATTCCGTTTTCTGGAAGAAGTGCACTGGCGGGCAGACCTTTGTGCTCCAACTTGAGAACTTCACGATCCTTTTTGGAACACGAGATTGCGAATAGAGGTGGTGCTACGGTGATACAGAGGGCGTGCCCAACCCCGTGTAGACGAACTTCTGGACCCTCTTCCCCTCATACGTTTCCGTAATAAAGAGGTCTCCCTTCGCGTTCACGGCGAGGTTGTGGGCCCCATAGAACTGCCCCGCCCAGTGTCCGGCTCCTCCGAACGTGCTCACGACCTCGAGGGTTTGCCGATCGACCACGTAGATCAGCTGGTTCGTCCCGTCGTTGATGAAAAGAAACGCCTGCTTCGGGTCGGTGGAAAAGCCGACGTCCCACACCGAGCCGCTGCCGAGCGTGTCTTTCGCGATCACGGTTTCCTTCACGAACCGGCCGGCTTTCGTGAAGACCTGTAAACGATCGTTCGTGCGATCGCACACGTAGACCAGACCATCCTTCGAGATGCGCACGGCATGCACGATGCGGAACTGCGGCGAGGGCGGGCCGGCCGGGTCGTACTGGCTGGGGCGGTTCTCATTCTGCACGACGCCACGGAATGGTCCCGGCAGCTTCTCACCCGCCCGCGTGAAAAATCCATCGTCGGGCGGCTTGCCGTAGGCGCCCCAGTGACGTTTGTAGGCGCCGGTCGCGGCATCGAAGACGATGACGCGATGGTTGACGTAGCCGTCGGCGACGTACACCTCGTTGGCGGCGGCGTCGACAACCATGTTCGCCGGTGCGCCGAGATTCGCCGTGTCGTTGCTGCCGCCACCCTGTCCCTGACGGCCGATTTGCATCAGGAACTTTCCGTCGCGCGAGAACTTCAGGATGTGCGAGTCCTTTTCGCCGCCGGCGCCCAGCCACACCTGGTCGGTGTCGTCGACGTAGATGCCGTGCTCGAGCTGGGGCCACTCGTACCCGGTGCCCGGACCACCCCACGATGACACCAGCGTGCCGTCCGCATCGAACTCGAGCACGGGCGGCGCCGCTTTCCATATCGATCGAGTCTCGTTGGGTTGCAGCGTTGAAGGTCGATGTGTAATCCAGACATGATCGCGCTTGTCGACGGCCACGCCCGCGACGGCGCCGATGATCCACCTGTTCGGCAGCGGTTTTGGCCACATGGGATCGACGCGGAAGGTGGGCACCTGCCGGCCGCCCGGCGCCGGGCGCTGTGCGAGTGGAAGCGCAAGCGCCGCCAGCACGGCGGATGCTGAAAACAGAACGACGCGTTTCATCGAAGCCATTGCCGGACCGGAATGCTACCACTCAGGTGTCATTCGCGGAATTTTGTCGCCGTCCCGGCAGACTTTGCAGCGATGTCGCACGCCGACGTCAACGAATTCGACGAAAACCGATGGTATGGCCCTTGCGCGCTCACTGCCCTCAACGGCAGGACTTTATGGCACAAAATCCATTCGACACGATCGAGAGTACGCACGAGTACATGAAGCTCCTGGACGAAGTGCTGGAAGAAGTCCAGGCAACGACAGAAGAAGAGCTCAAACGCATCGTGCTGGCCGATACGATGGTCATCAGCCGCGGTGTGGAGGCCATCCACCTTCTCAGCTTCAAGATCGAACAGTTGAGGCACCACATCAAGGCGAGCAGCCGCATCCTGAATGATCTCCGCACCATGAGGCGCCTGCTGCTGCGCGAGCGCCGGGACGGCAACGACCATGGCACGCAGGCCGCGCCGCCGCGCGTGGCCTGAAAGCCCGGCTCGACACGCTGGACAGGCTTCTCGCATTGCCGCTAGCATTTGCGCCACAAGGAAGGCGCCATGCTGCGAAATGTTCTGTTCTCGGTGGTGTTCGTCGCTGGTCTCCACACGGCCGTATTCGCTCAGGGGACTGAGCGATGGGTCGGCACCTGGGCCACTGCGGAAGTCGGACGGCCCCAGAACCCCGTTCCGCCGGCTCCCGGACCTGCGCTCCCGCCGTTCATGGTCAACACTCGATGCGGCGCGCCTCCCGCGCCCGCCGTGGTCCCGCCGCCGGGCCAGACGTTCGCGCCACAGCCCTACCTGCACTTCACGAATCAGACGTTGCGTCAGGTCGTACGGACGAGCGTCGGAGGCACGCGCGCGCGGGTCGTGCTGACCAATGCGTACGGCACCGGCACGGTCACCGTTGGCGCAGCGCATATCGCGGTTCGTGACAAGGACAGCGCGATTCAAGGGTCAGGCCGGCCGCTGACGTTCAGCGGCAGACCCAGCATCACGATTCCCGCGAACGCGATCGTCTACAGCGACCCGGTGGATCTCGCCGTGCCTCAACTGGCCGACCTCGCGATCGACCTGTATTTGCCAGGGACGACCAACACGCCGGCCACGGTGACCATGCACGGCGCCGCGCTGCAGACCAACTACATTTCGGAAACCGGGAATTACGCCGGCAAGACGACCTTTCCAGTCGTCGGCCGCACGCAGAGCTGGTTCCTGCTCTCGCACGTCGACGTCGTGGCGCCCGACAACGTCGGCGCCGTGGTCGCCTTCGGCGATTCGATTACCGACGGCGCGCGCTCGACGCCCGACACGAACAACCGCTGGCCCGATCACCTGGCGAAGCGCCTGCTGGCGCAGGGCATCAAGATGGGAGTCCTGAACGCCGGCATCGGCGGCAATCGCGTGCTGAACGAAGGCAGCGTGCCGCCGGGCATCGACGTCAGGGCCGTCGGCGCGGGCATCAACGCGCTCGCCCGCTTCGAGCGTCACGTGCTCTCGCTCCCGGGCATCACCCACGTCATCGTGCTCGAAGGCATCAACGACATCGGCAACGCGCGGCAGAATCCGACGCCGACCGCCGACGATCTGATCGCCGGCCACAAGCAGCTCATCAGCCAGGCGCACGCACGCGGATTGAAGATTTACGGGGCCACGCTGACGCCGTTCTGGGGCGCCGCCTACTTTACCGAGGCCGGCGAGGCGAAACGGCAGGCACTGAACGAGTGGATTCGGAACGGCAAGGGCTACGACGGCGTCATCGATTTCGACAAGGCCACGCGCGATCCGAACGATCCGAAGAAGTTCCTCGAGAAATACGATTCGTGCGACTACCTGCATCCGGCGGACGCCGGCTACAAGGCCATGGGGGACGCGATCGAGCTGTCGTTGTTTAAATAGTCGTCAGTTATCAGTTATCAGTACGTCAGTGTCCGGCTTTAGCCGGACCAGGAACGCGTTCAACGGATGCCCTTGGATTGGCGTGGCTGCCGCGCGTCCGCCGTAGCTTCGCGCAGGCGGAGCCTGGTGCTGCTGCAGCGCGAAGCCGTGCGCAGGCGGCCGACACGTCACGCCAGACCGCGCGAGAAGCCCGAGGGAGCCGAGCGAGGACGAATGGCGAAGTCAGTGTGCTCGCGTCGGACGGTCGCGGGCGGCATCGCAGCGCGGGTCCGGCCCCGGAGCTTCGGATTCGCGATGCAGGAACACCAACCCGAGTGCCGCGTGGTCCGGCTAAAGCCGGAGACTACGTTGAAGAGCAGTCCATCAAGGCCCGGCTGAAGCCGGGCCCTACTTTGCCAACTTCGCGCTTGGCGTCGTGTCGGCCGGCAGATCGCCGAGCACGAACTGGATGCCGCCGAGCATCAGCTTCACCAGGTCCGGCATCATGTAGAACTCCGGCCGGTGTCCCAGCACGCTGTTGAAGACGCGGCCCTTTCCTTCCGTCTTGATCCACACCATCCCGAAGTCGCGGTCGGGACGCAGGTATTCCCACTTCTTGAGATCGGTCCGATCGGCGTCGACGCTGAGGAGCACGTGCAGCTTTTCGCGCGTGTACGGACCGGTCATCGGGAAGTGATAGAACTCGTCCATCATCGAGAAACCCTTCCCGCCAAAATGCTTCGTCAGCGGGCTTGCGGGATCGTCGATTTTCAGCGTCCCCGGCTCGCCGTTGTACTGGTGCGGGCCTTCCTGCGCGCCCATCAGCTCGCCGAACTCGCGCACGTCCTGAGACGAGAACGTGACGCCGTGGAGCCCCGCGACGCCGCCGCCTTCGCGCACGTAGCGAATCAGCCCGTCGAGCACGTCCGGATCCGAGAACACGGGGCCGACGACGCTGTTGAGAAACACGGCGTCGTACTGCTTGATGTGCGGGTATTTCAGGTTGTCGAGGTTGTTGTCGAACACCGGCTCGTACGCGCCCGTGTACTTCGCGATGAGCTGCAGCATCAGATTGCCGTGCGCGATCGTCGTGTGATAGAAGCCGCCGGCCGGACAGACGTCGAGAATCAGCAGTTTTCGCGCGCGTGCGGGCTTGGCCAGCGCCTGCCGCGGCACCGCCGCGTCGATCTTCTGCCGTTCGTCCGCGGGAATCCCGTCGGTCGTCGTAATCGGCATCATGCGCGAGATCGCGTTCACGCGATACCCTTGCGCCACGCGGACGGCCCTGTCGTAGTTCTCGCCGGCGCCAGGATCGATCGTGAAGAACAACGCGCGCGTCGATGGCCGCGACGTCGCGCAGTCGCCGCACTTGTTGGGCCACTCGGGCCGTTCGGGAGGCTGCTGCCGGCTCAGATCGAGCAGAAGCGGCGCGGCCCTGGCCGCATCGCGCAGGTTGGCCCCGAGCGTTTTGTCACCCTGTTTGTAGACGCCCCGCGCGTCTTCCACCGCGACGGTCACGCCGGGCAAGTCGGTCGCCTGGCGCGTCAGCACGAGCTCGATTTCGAGCGCGCGCACGAAGTCCACCAGCTTCTGGCGCGACGCGGCGTCAGACGGTATCGCATCGATACGATACGCGGCGACGCGAAGCCCGAGCTGGGCGAGCCGGTCTTTCACCTCCGCGAGGGCCTGACCGCTGAGCGTGTAGTCGAGATTCGTGCTGACGCCTTCGACAAACGCGACGCCAGCCGCGTCGATTCTCGCCGCCGCTTCAGAGAACGGAATGCGGCCGAACGCGTCGGATCGAATACCGGCCTTCCAGCCGAGCAGCCCGACCGCGCTGCCCCGCGGGCGGCGGCTGTCTGGCGGGCGTGTCTGGGCCGACGTCTTCGCCCCACCCGTGCCATCCACCCGCCCGGGCGGCGGCGTCTGAGCGGCCTGTCCCGAGCGAAGTCGAGGGGCAACGGCGGTGGTGACGAGAATCGCGAGCGCGATGGTTTGAACTCTAAGATTCATCTGCCACTCCTACACGGAATCTGGCGCATTCTGTCAGGGATTATACGGATTGACGCTGGGCGTTGCACATCTCCCGCGCGCCACAGTAGGATCTCGTCCGAAACACACTACAGCACGTTCCGGTTGTTGCATGGAGGGGTTATGAGAAAGTTCTCGGTCGTCGTTCTCTGTGTGCTCTGCTCGGCATTGGCGTACGCTCAGGGCGGTCGTGGCGCACCGCCGCCACCCGCGACGGAAACGGTCGCGCCCGGGATTCCCGGCGTCGTTGCCAAGGGCACGAAGGTGACGATCGTGAAGGACGGGCTTCGGAGCAGTGAAGGCCCCGTTGCACATGCCCGACGGTACCACGCTCTTCACCGAGCCGGGCGCCAGCAAGGTGTACAAGATCGACAAGAGCGGCGCGCTGTCGGTCGTGATCGAAGAGACCAACCGCGCCAACGGCCTCGCGCTCGATTCCAAGGGCCGCCTGCTCGCCACCACCGCAGACAGCATCGCGGTGCTTCAGCCGACCAAGTCGGTTATCGCGAAGTTTGCCACCCGTCCGAACGACCTCGTCGTGGACAAGAAGGATGGGATCTGGTTCACGCTGCCGAGCGACAAGCCGTCGGCCGTGTACTACATCGCCCCGGGTAAGACCGAGGCCGTGAAGATGGGCGAAGCGGCGAGCGCGCACGGCATCCAGCTGAGCCCGGACGAAAAGACGCTCTACTCGGCCGACTCGAGCGGCGACCACCTGGTCGTGTTCGACATCGGCGCCGACGGCAAGCTGACGAACAAGCGCGCCTTCGGTCCGTACGAAGGGCTGAACGGCGCGAAAGAAAGCCACGCCGACGGTATCGCGGTCGACGCCGAAGGGCGCATCTACGTGGGTATCCAGCCCGGCGTGCAGGTGTTCAGCAAGGATGGCAAGTCGCTCGGGTTGATTCCGACATCCCAGCGCCCGCAGAACCTCGCGTTCGGCGGACCGAACAAGCAGACGCTCTGGGTGGCCACGCCGTCGTGCCTGTTCTCGGTGCAGATGATTGCGAAGGGATATACGGGCAGGGCGAAATAAGACAAGTAAGAAAGTAGAAAGTAGAAAGTAAAAAGTAGGGCGGGTCTTGCGCTGCAGGACCCGCCCTACGTTTGTACGGCGTGTGCCCGGCTACTTCGGCACGTTGATGTTGGTCACCCAGTAGGTCACCGAGCTGCCGGCGTTGGGCACGACCTGGTGCGGCGTGTTGATCGGGATGTGATACATCTCGCCCAGGACGATCTTGTGGGTGTCTCCCCCCTTGATCACTTTCTTCCCATCCGGGCCATCGACGATCTGTCCGCCAAGAATCACATTCCCCTCCCCGCTCGTGAACATGAGGAAGTGAGAAAAGCCCGTATGCGTCTCGGGTGCGGCTCCCACGTCGCGGCGCTGGATGCTGGCGCTGTAGTGTCCGTAGTTGCCGAGCCTGCCCGGTGTCGACAGCTGCTTCGCCGGCCAGATGTTGTACGGGTCGGTGCTCAGCGGCGGCGGCGTTCCGCGGCCGCGCTGCGGCTCCTGCGCCAGTGCAGGCACGACACCTGCGGCCAACACGAAACAGAGCAGAAACCCACCGGCGATTTTCGCGCGCATATCATTCCTCCTTGAAACGGGTACGGCTGGATGAGTGCGCCTAGTCTACCGCCAATGCCTCAAACCCGCTCGACGAGCAGGCCGGTTTCACCCGACAGATCGACCGCCGAATAGCGGAAGCAGGAAATGGCCGGCGACGCGACCTGGCGAATGCCGCTTCTCAACGCCAGCGAGAAGCGCGGCGCCACGAGCACCAGTCGTGGAGGGCGGGTCATGTCGATGGGCCAGTTGGGGTACAGACGCTGAACGATGGGCAGGTTTCGTACGGCCCAGTCGACGTGGCTCAGCCCGCGCGCAACCATGCCGTCATCGAGCCTGGTCTGCACGTCGACGATCGTCAACTGGTGAGCGAGATCCAGCGCGATGAGATCGATTTCTCCATAGGGACTGCACGCGATCCCGGCGCCGATGGCCAGGATGTCGTCGCCGAGCGCGTTTCGGCACTCCCTGAGCGTGTCCGTGACCTGGACACGGCGTGAGCGCCGGACCGGGATGGAGCACGGCGAGGCCGACGCGGGCGACGGGACGCGCAGCCCGCTCTGATGTGGCCTCGCCTGTTTTGCCGCCGGGCGTCGCAGATGCCGGGCCGGGGAGAAAGAAGTGGGACACTTCCTCCAGGCCGCGCCCGAGCGGCCTTGGGGATCGTCTTTCATGCGCCGGCCCGCCATCGAATGGCGTCGATCCGCTCATTCAGCGCATCTCTGCCACGACGCAGACGGAATTTTCGCCGCCGTACGGTGATGGCTCGACCTCTGCGTTCAGCGGATCGCTGCACCACCGTCCATCGACGACGAACCTGTAACGATAGCGGCCCGGTTCCAGCTTCAGCACCGACTGCCACACGTCTCCCGACCGCGTCATCTCGTTCGCATCGAGCGTCCACTCGTTGAAGTCGCCCACGAGCTGCACGCGTTCGCGCCTCTGGTGCGTCGAGCGCAAACACGACCCCCTCATCGGTCAGCATCGGCGTACACGGACGCGAACGCGGCTCCACGTCCGAGTCCGGCTTGTCCGCGGACGCCGCCTCCATCGCGAGCACTTCCGCGGCCAGCCCGGCATAGTCGTCAAAGCCCGTGCAACGATAGCTGTATGCGGCGATCGGCAGGCCATGACTCGCCGCTTCGGCCAGCTTCACGCTGTGGCGGATGATGGTATTGAAGTGTGCGCCCGCGAGGTGCTTGAAGATCTCCTCGACGACATCCCTCGCGAACCGGCTTCGACCGCTGTAGAGCGTCACGAGCGCGCGCGCCTCGACGTGGTGTCCGGTTCTCTTCGACAGCACGTCGAACGTTTCGAGGAGCTTGGCGATGCCGTGGAGCGCAAAAAAACTCGGATCGACAGGCACGATGGCTTCCGACGCCGCGCACAGCGCGTTGAACGTCAGAAACCCGACGTGAGGCGGACAGTCGATGATCACGTAGTCGTACTGACTCTCGACGTCGCCGAGCATTTCCGCCAGGAAGTTTTCGCGATTCGGCACGCCCGCAAGTTTCTCCGGCACCCCGCTCAGCAGGATGTCGGCGGGGGCCACATCGAGATTCGGTTGCGCCGATTGAACAATGTTCGGCAGACGCACATCACGACCGTAGTGATGCTGTATGAACACGTCATACATCGTGCTCGACAATTGAACGGCGTCGGGCAGTAACCCCAGCGTCGCGTGTCCCTGCGGGTCCATGTCGACGACCAGCGTCCGGCGTCCCTGCAGCGCAAGGAACGCCGAAAGATTGATGGCCGTGGTCGTCTTGCCGCATCCGCCCTTCTGGTTGACGACAGCAATCGTCCGCATCATTGCACTCCTTTGCACGCTCCGGTTGTTTCCCGGTACATGCCGTCTCATCACCACCGCGAACGGGCTGGGGGGCGTCGCGGCACTGTCTTCGTTTGATGCAGGTTGCGGCAGAGTACCAAAACTGTAACTGCACTGCAACTATTCCTAGGGGTCGGCGATCCTGCTAGCCCCTCATATTGGGTCTGTTTGATACTGTACGGTCTATTAGGTGTCTGACCTTGGGCAAGCGCAAGAAGAACCAGGCAGCCTGACCAGCCACTCATCTCACCCAGCCGCACCACCGTGCACGGCCCCACTCGCACAGCGTTTGCCTCCCGTAGAAGCGGATCGGCCGCGCACGAATGGAATCAACAGGTTACGCGGCCTGCACTAACAGAAGCGTTATCACGGCGACACGATCGTGTCGTCGCAGCCAGGAGGACGTTCATGACTCGTCACGTTTTAGCGTTGGCCGTTGCGCTCTGCGCGAGCACATCGCCCGTATCCGCACAGGCGCCCGCCCCGCTTGACTCGCAGCTGACGGTGAAAACCACGCCGGCAGAGGTTCACAAATCTCCGACCGTTGCGAGCACCGTTGTCGGAAAGGCACAGATCGGCACCGTGCTCGACGTCAGGCGCAATCTCGGCTCCTGGATCGAAGTGCCGTGGCCGGGCGCCGAAGGCGGCGTGGCGTTCGTGCACGTGAATGCCGGAACCATCGCGCACCGCACCACACCGGCTCCGGTGCGCGTGTCGGCAGCCGCAGACCCGGCGTCGGCCGCGTCGATGTCGGACAGCCCGGCGGCACTCGCCGATCGCATCATCGCCAACGGCCAGCGCAACGCGAGCTCGAACGGCGGCATGACCTACGTGCGTGCCTCGCCACGCCGTCGGGATGGGCGCGCGCATGAATGCCCTTACGCCAGGCTTCGGAGCGGGCTTCGGCGCCACCATGAGAACGTGGTGGAGCAATCGACTTGGCATGCAGGTCGAAGTGCTGCATTCGCGTCTCGGCAATCTGCAGGGCCCCGGGCACGTCACGTCTCTTCAATTCGCGCCGAGCCTGACGTACGCATTGCCCGACGCGATCAACAACTCCTTCTGGGCGCGCCCGTACGTGGGCGGCGGCGGCAGTCTGATTCGCACGTCGGTGAGCCGTCCGGTCTCGGAGCTCGAAGTGTCCGGGAGCGAGAACGGCATGGGGATTCAGACATTCGGCGGGGCCGAAATGACGTTCCCCTCGATGCCGCAATTCGCGATCAGCGCGGAGCTCGACTATCGATGGTCGCAGGTCTCGACGGTTGGATTCCCGCAGAAGAAGCTGGACATGTCGGTGTCGGCCCACTGGTACTTCAAGTAGCAGGTCAAGAGGCTGAAGCCGACAGGCTTCAGCCTCTCGATCCTTCCTCCGGCAAATCACTGAAGTTGGCAGTTCAGCTTCAGAACCGTCAGCAAATTTCATCGAACGACTCGCCCGTTCGCAAAATTTCAACAACTTAGACCCGGGAATGGAACTTGCCTCAAGGGCAAACCCGGCAGGACCGTCGTCCTGTTCGTCGCGCATCCGACCCTCACGGATTGCGAGGAGACTTCCAGTGACACGCTCAACTCTTTCTCGCGTATTCGTTTCGCTTGGTCTGATCTCTGCGATGACGATCTCCGAGCCAGCCATCGCAGGCATCACGCCAACTCCTCCGCCACCGCCACCCGCATCGGCGCCGGCAACGTTGACCGCGACCGGCGGGAACGCGCGTGTGTCGCTTGCGTGGCAGGCTGTCGATGGTGCGATCGGCTATCGCATCTATCGAGCGACCGACGGTGTGTGGGGCACGACGCCGATTGCCACCGTGACGGGTCTCGTCTACACGAACAGCGGTCTCGTCAACGGCACGTCCTACTCCTACAGAGTGGCCGGCTACAACAGGGGCGGCAACGGACCATTTTCGATCGACGCCAGCGCCACGCCGATGGCCCCGCCGCTGGGGCTCGTCGCCACGGCCGGCGACCATCAGGTCTCGCTCACCTGGCAGCCATCTGCCGGTGCGTTGACCTACACCGTGCTCCGCAGTCTTTCGTCGATCGAAACGAGCTTCGCGCCCATTGCGACCGATGTGGCCGCGACGAGTTTCGTCGACACCGGGCTTACCAACGGCACGACGTACTACTACCGCGTGCGCGCCCACGCGCCGGGCGGGACGAGCGGACTGTCCGCGAAGGCCTACGCGAAGCCGGTTCCGCCGCCACCCGCGAGTGCACCTGCGAATTTCGTAGCGAAGGCGGGCAACGCCAGGGTCACGCTCACGTGGGAAGCGGTCGCCGACGCCACGGCGTATCGCATCTTCCGTTCTTCGGACGCAGCGCCGGAGTGGAAGCTCGTCGCGAAAGTGACGACGCTGACCTTCAAGAACACCGGCCTGACCAACGGCGTGACGTATTCCTATCGCGTCGCCGCCAACAACATGGGTGGCGATGGCCCCTCGACGGACACCGTCACGGCGACACCGGTTGCCGCGCCGCCGGCGCCCTCGAGCGTGTCGGCGACCGCCGGCGATCGGCAGGTCTCGATTACATGGACAGCGGTTCCGGAAGCGACCGCCTACAACCTGTTCCGAAGCACGAGGTCGGGACGGACGGGCGTCGCGATTGCGTCGGCGATGACGGCCACGTCGTATCTCGACACGACCGTCGAGAACGGGCCGACCTACTACTACTACGTGATTGCCACCAACGATGGCGGCCAGAGCCCGCGTTCTCCTGAAGCGAGCGCGACACCGGAGGGAGCGGCGAGCGTCGTCGATCCGGAGACGACCGCGGCGTTCCGGTTGCTGCGGCAAGCCACCTGGGGCCCGCGTCCTGGCGATGTCGACCACGTGAAGGAGGTCGGCGCCGAAACATTCCTCAACGAGCAGTTCGCAGCGCCCGCGTCGATCTACCCGACGACGCTGTTCGATCAGCCCGTCGAGATGGCGCAGGAGCATTTCATGCACCTCGCGCTGACCGGGTCCGATCAGCTGCGCCAGCGCGTGGCCTGGGCGCTGCACAAGATCTGGGTCGTCTCGGCGGTCGAAGTCGATTCGCCGAGCGGCATCGTGACGTATCACCAGGCACTGCTGAACGGCGCGTTCGGCAACTATCGCGACCTGATGCGCACCATCACGCTGAACCCCGCGATGGGCAGCTACCTGAACATGCTGAACAATCGCAGCGAGCAGGTGACGGGCGTGCCGGCGAACGAGAACTACGCGCGGGAGATCATGCAGCTCTTCACGATCGGCATTCCGCAGTTGAATCCGAACGGCACGCCGATCGTTGACGCCAGCGGCGCACCCGTGCCGGCGTACACCGAAGCCGACGTGAAGGCGCTCGCCAGAATCTTCACGGGATGGACCTTCGGGGACGGAAGCGCGACCACGATTCCCCGGAGGCTCGCGAGAGAAAACTATCGCGTTCCGATGGAGGCGGTGCCGGCGTACCACGACGTGACGGAAAAGATGTTCCTCGGCCGGCAGTTCCCTGCCGGCCAGTCGGCAAGCGACGACCTCGAGCAGGCGCTCGACACGCTCTTCAATCATCCCAACATGGCACCGTTCGTCAGCCGCCAGCTGATTCAACAACTGGTGACGTCGAACCCGAGCCCGGGATACGTGGCCGACATCGCGGCGGTGTTCAGCGGGAGCCACGGCGACATCGCGTCTGTCGTGCGCGCCATCCTGACGCATCCGGAAGCGGGCATCACGACGGCCACTTCGGGCAAGCTCGCCGAACCGGTGCTGTTCGCGGTCTCGATGCTCCGTGCGTTCGACGCGCAGGTGACCGATCACCCGTTCATGGCGGACAAGACCGAGGAGATGGGCCAGAAGGTCTTCTATCCGCCGTCGGTGTTCAGCTACTTCTCGCCGGGGTACCGCGTGCGCGGCACGGTGGGACCGACCGGGCAGCCTCTGGGCGGACCCGAGTTCCAGATCCTCACGTCGGTCACCAGCCTGGTGCGCGCGAATTTCGCCGCCTCGCTGATTGCCGGTTACTTCGGCAGCAACGCCACGTTCGATCGGACCCCGTTCACGTCACGGGCCCGCGACGCGGCGGTGCTGGTGGACTACTGCAGTCTCACGTTCATGGGCGGCCGGCTCACGCCCACCGAGCGCAGTGAAATCATCGCCGCCGTCAGGGTGACGCCGGTCGAGAACGTGGGCGAGCGCGCGCGGACGGCGCTCTATCTCACATTGGTCATCGCAGGGTCGCAGGTGGATCGATAGAGCTTCTTCAGAATGTGAGGTTCGTGAAGTTCGTAGAGTTCGTAGAGTTCGTAGAGTTCGTAGGTTCGTACGGTTCGTTGGGTTCGGCTTTCGCAGGAGACAGCTCAAGTCGGATGGGGTGGAACCACGAACCCACGAACTTGACGAACTACACGAACTAGACGAACCCGACGAACCCACGAACTCCACGAACTGATTCAGTAGCGGAAACGAACGGTAGCGCAGGGCTTCAGCCCTGCCCAATTGGTAGCGCAGGGCTTCAGCCCTGCCTGACACAGAAGGAGCGTCCCGTGTCTAGAAACCGTCGTCAATTTCTTCGCGGCTGCTGCGCGCTCGGCGCGGCCGGCATTGCGGCTCAGATGGAGCACTTCGGATTGCTCACGGCCCACGCCCAGGGCGCGTCGGACTACCGCGCGCTCGTGTGCGTGTTTCTCTTCGGCGGCAACGATTCGAACAACATGATCGTGCCGATCGACTCGCGCTATAACGCGTACCGCACCATGCGCGGCCCGGTGGCGCTCGGGACCGACGTCCTGCTGCCGGCGGGCACGGACGGCTACGCGCTGCATCCGTCGCTGCCGAACATTCAGCGCCTGTACAACCAGCAGGTCGCGGCAATGGTCTTCAACGTCGGCACGCTCGTGCAGCCGACCTCGAAAGCCACGCTCAACAGCATCATGCTGCCGCGCAACCTCTACTCGCATTCCGATCAAACACAACAGTGGCAGAGCTCCGATCCGAACGGTGGGGGAACGGGCTGGGGCGGCCGCATGAACGATATCGTGGCCTCGCTCAACACCGGCTTCCTGCCGCCGGGAATCACGGTCAACGGCGGCAACGCGCTGTTTCTCTCGGGGCCGAACACAAAGGGCGTGAACTTCTCGAACGGAGACTCGTTCGGTCTCGAGACGTTCGACAGCGAGGCAGCGTCACAGGCGAGGGTCGACACGCTGCAGCGTCTCCTGACGTTCGACACGGGCCTGCGGCTCGTGAGCGCCGCCAACGGGGTGCTCACGGATGCCTTCCACGCCGCGCAGGAGATCAACGCGGCGCTGGCCGGCGCCCCGCCGCTGACGGTCGCGTTTCCCAACTCGGGTCTCGGCCAGCAGCTCGCGCAGGTGGCCCAGATCATCTCCGTCCGCGGCGCGCTGGGGATGAACCGGCAGGTCTTCTTCGCCGGCATGGGCGGATTCGACAACCACGAAGACCTGGTGGCCAGCCACAGCGGCCTCATGGCGACCATCGACGAAGCGGTCAGCGCCTTCTTCGGTGCGGTCGATTCGCTGGGCGTCGGCAACGCGGTGACGCTCTTTACCGAAAGCGAGTTCAACCGTACGGGCAACGCGAACGCGAACAACGGCACCGATCACGCCTGGGGCGGCCATCACATCGTGCTTGGCGGGGCGGTGCGGGGCGGCCTGACCTATGGCACGTTCCCCACGCACGAGCTGTCGGGCCCGGACGATGCGGGCGATCGCGGCAACTGGATTCCGACGACCGCGCTCGATCAGTACGCGGCGACGCTGGCCGGCTGGTTTGGCGTGCCGGATGGCGATCTGGATCGCATTCTGCCGAATCTGCGAAACTTCCCTGCGAGGACTCTGGGATTTGTCTAAGGCATTGAAGCGGCACGCCGTCCTGCTTCGTCTCGGTTCTGCTGCTGTGCTCGTGCAC
This sequence comes from Vicinamibacterales bacterium, assembly GCA_963821395.1. Taxonomy (GTDB): domain Bacteria; phylum Acidobacteriota; class Vicinamibacteria; order Vicinamibacterales; family JAMQPK01; genus JAMQPK01. Next base: position 208,685 of record CAWGDY010000006.1, read on the forward strand.
GTCGGTGGAGAACTTCGGCGCGTACTGGGACAAGGGCTTCGTCGATCCCGCGCTCGAAGGTTCGTGGAAGAAGATCGGAATACCAGGGGAGAAGCTGAGCGACACACCGGGTGCCGATCAGCTTCTCTTCACGAAGGATGGCACATCGTACGCCATGCAGGCCATCAACCCGGTCACCGACGACCTGCCTCCAGATGTGGCCGCACAACGCAAGAAGGACAACGAGGGCCGCTATCTGCTGCGGTCCCTCAAGATCGGCGGGCTCGTGTTCTTCATGATGCGCTACGGCGACCGTCCGGACGGCATCCTCCAGCGGTACGAAATCAAGGGCGACATCCTGGAGGAATACTTCATCGAGAACGGCGCCGCCGTCGATCTGCTCCAATCGAAATATCCCACCGCCGCCAACATCACCAAAAACCGGGGTGAGGGACGCTACGTCGTCATCGACACGTTTGACGATGAGGTCTTTCGAATTCTTGCGGAGATGGCAGCCGATCCGAAGTACTGGGATCTGCAGTGCCGATACCGAAAGGCAGCATAACGCCCGCCACTTTCACGCCCGCAGCCGCACCAGCCGCGACAACCGCGCCAGTCCGACCCGATCGTTGATGCAGGCAAACGTACTGATATAGGGGCGGGCCGCGCTCATCCCGGTTGCGGTCGGCTCGTACCCCTCTGTCTCGAGGAGCGGATTCAGCCACACGACGGCGGCCGACCTCCGGTGTAGCTCACGCATCGCGTCGCGCAGCACGCCGGGCGCTCCGACGTCGAGTCCGTCGCTCGCGATCATCACGACGGTATCGCTTCCCACCATGCGCTCACCGAACCGCCGCAGGAAGTCGTGGAGGCACGCGCCGATCGTGGTGCCGCCCGCCCATGCGTGATGCAGCCGCTCGAGACGGCGCAACTCCCCGGCCGCCGCGTGCCGCACGTCGACTGTCACGCGTTGGAGCGATGTCGAGAACGTGAACACCTCGACCCGCATCGTCGCGCTCGCCAGTGCGACCGCAACCTGCAGAGCGGTTCGTGTGTAGACGCTCATCGAGCGGCTGCCGTCGACGAGCAGCACGATTCGCGGCGCTCGCCGAGGACGCCGCAGCCAGCGCGCCGACAGCATTTCCCCACCGGTCTGCACGCCGGCACGCAACGTGCGCCGAAAATCGAAGCGGCGTCCCCGCCTCGCCGGCCGCCAGCGGCGCGAGAGGCCAAGGTGCAGGCGGCGAACGAACAATCGCGCCGCATCCCGCCAGGCCGGCTCGATGCGTGGCAACTCGGGCGCATCCGATGCGCGACCGTCGAGCGGGCTGTAGCTCGACGGCGCGAAAATCGCCGCCTTTTCGATCCCATCGCCGCTCGACTCGAGCGGGGTCATCGGACCGCCGCCCAGGGTGGACGCGTCGTCCGCATCAGCCCCCGATCGCGGAGCATGACGCGCGGGCTGGGCGTCCGTTTCGCGGCCGTCGGCATCGGTCCCCGCCTCCCGCCGAATGGAAGGCCTCTGATCCTGCCGAAGACCCGCAGGACCGGGAAAGAAGAATTGCCTGAAGGCCGCGTCGAAGACGATGACGTCGTCCAGCGTGCCGCCCAGAATGGGTCGAAGGGCATGGCGAACAGCCCGCTCGTTGGTGAGATCCACCACGTCGAGCGCACGAGCGGCGTCGTGCAGCTCGCCAGGCCCGATGTGGAAGCCGTGGTCGTGGCGCAGCCCCTCGCAGAACGCGGCGAGATTCTCCGGCAGGCTGGCGAACGGGTACATCAGCGGCGCGGCGCCGACACGGAACCGAATCCGAAGTCGGTGTCGAGGTTGTACCCGCCGGATTCGAGGTGGTCGGACCCGTCGCCAAGGATCGGATGGAGGGCGGCCTGATGCGCGTGCATGACACCGCGATCCTCGTGCACCTTCAGGACGCATCCCAGCGTCTGCTCCAGCGTGGGTGAGTCGAGGTGCTCGCGATGCAGGCTCATCAGCGCCAACGCCCAGTCGAGGCTCTCCGCCACGCCGGGCGCCTTCTGCAGTGGCAACCCGCGAAGCACCTGCATGAGCCGCGCGATCTGCTGGGCGAGGCGGTCTGAGAGTCCGGGCACGCGCGCGTGGAGGATCTCGATTTCCTGGGAAAGCGATGGATACGGGAGCCAGAGAAACAGGCATCGCCGGCGCAGGGCATCGGACAGCTCCCGCGTGCGGTTGCTCGTGAGGACGACGTGCGGCTTGTGCCGCGCGCGGATCGTGCCCAGCTCGGGGATCGTGACCTGCCACTCCGCCAGCACCTCGAGAAGGAACGCCTCGAACGCTTCGTCCGCGCGATCGACTTCGTCGACGAGGAGCACCGGCGACCGCTCGCGCGTGATTGCGTCGAGCAAGGGCCGCTTGAGCAGGAACCGCTCGCTGAACATGTACGCTTCACGCTCTTCGAGGCTCGAGCCTTCTGTCTCGCTCAGGCGCGCGTGGAGCATCTGGCGCGGATAGTTCCACTCGTAGAGCGCCGACATCGCGTCGAGCCCTTCGTAACACTGCAGGCGGATGAGCTCGGTGCCGAGCACCTCTGCGAGCACTTTCGCGCTTTCGGTCTTGCCGACGCCGGCCGGCCCCTCGATGAGCAGCGGCTTCTCGAGGGCGAGCATGATCTGCAGCGCGGTGGCGAATGCCTCGTCGACGATGAAGCCGCGCTCGCGGAAGCGATCGTGGATAGCCGCAGCGTCTGTCATTGGTGGACCGGGTATGCCTGGGGATCCTTGAGGAACTTCGCGCGGCAATTTGCGCAGCAGAAGTAGTACGCGACGCCGTCGACCATCGCCGTATGACGAGCCGACGCGATCGTCACGCTCATTCCGCAGACGGGATCGACGGCGGCCGGCGGCGAGGGCGGCGCAGCGACGGGCACAGCCGTTGTCGATACCGTCGCCGCCACGCGCGCACCACTTGGACGCGCCTGGACGATTTCCGCGAGGATCGACAGCGCGACTTCGGGCGGCGTCCGCGCGCCCAGATCGAGCCCGGCCGGATTCCGGATCGTCGCGGCACCGGGCACGCCGCGTTCCTCGAGCAGAGCACGCACGGCCGCCCCTCGCGTGCGCGACGCCACCAGTCCGACGTAGGGCAGGCCGGATTTCAGAATCGACTCGAGCGCCTCCTCATCGTAGTGTCCCTGCGAGACGACGACGGCCGACAGATCGGGGATGCCCGTGGCGCTCTCCCGCAGAATCGCCTCGAGCGCATCGAGTGCCACGACCGTCACACCAAGCGTGGCCGCCTCCTGCTCGATGTCGCGAAGCTCGCGACCCTCGACGACACGCATCACGTCGTAGCTCATGCTGCGCGCCAGCCGCGCCAACGACTCGGCCACAGGCGTGGCGCCCACGACGACGAGCCGACGCGCCTGGACGAACGGCTCCACGAAGACATCGATGGCGCCTTCCGAGACACACGTCATCGGGACGACCACATGCTCCCCGGTCGCCGCGGCCGAGTCGGCCGCGTCCGGCCGAATCGACACAAGACGGCTGCACCGTGCCTTCAGGGCCTCGAGCGCCTGTTGCCGGATGATCTCGTGTGAGCACGCGCCGCCGACGAACCCCTCCATGCGGCCGTCGGCGAACACGATCGCACGATCGCCGAGGTGGGCCGATACCGGCGCGCGCCGCGCCACGACGGTGGCTACGGCAAAGGACTGCCCTTCACGCCGTAACGTCGCAATCTGCTCGAAGAGATCCATCGCGTTCATATCAACCCATTCGCGTATTCAGCGCCCCGACAGCCGTTCGAGCAGCAGCTCGGCACGCGCCCTGAGCGGCTCGAGCCGGCCTGCGAGCTGCCCCTGAAACTCCACCGCGACGAGCCGCGCCGCCCTCACGTCGCGTCCCCACTCGTTCTCGAACAGGCTGTTCAACAGCGCGAACGTCTCATCATCGCGCCATAGCGCCTCTTTCGCCAGCCGATCCAGATACCCCCACTGGAAGCGCTCTTCAGGCAGCTGGCCCTGCACGAACGTCGACAGCAGAACCCGATACGGCTCGAGCGTCACCACGGCTTCGTTGCGCACGGCAGGACCCAACTCGACAGGTAGCTGCTCGCCGAGCAGCGGCACGAGCTGGTCGGGAACGATGGCGAACTCGTCAAGATGGAAGAGCGCGTTGGCGTTCTTGAACAGGATGAGCTGCGGACTGCGGTGCGCGATGCCCGTGAGCGCGCTCACTCGGTCGCTCGCTGCGCGATCCTCAGGAAGCCGGATGAAGCCCACGGCCACATCCACTCGGGGCTCCAGCACGTTCTGCGCCACCAGCCACGCCTCGACGGTCTTGTCGCTCGTGCCGGCCTTGAAGACAACGGACCACGCGAATCGCTCGAGAAACCGATCCGCGTCGTCGGGCCGATGCAGCGGAAAGAATCGCTCGCGAAGCGTGACCCTGGACATCTGCACACAACGTCCGATTCACACCGTCAATTGCTGGCGGACGTTGCCAAACGCCTGCGCGATCAGCTTCTCGGCCTGCGCGTCGAGCACGCGCCCGCCGACGGCGGCGATCGGGCCGCGCGCCTCGGCCTGGCCGCTCCATTTCAACAGCGTCGTACCGTCGCCGGCATCGACGAGGTCGGCGCCAGACGTCAGATCGACCGTGCTCCCAAATCCGCCGCCGGACATCGTCATGTCGATGCGGCGCTTCGAGTCGGCAGGCACGAGCTGAACTTTCATTTTGAACTTGCCGCGCACCGGCCCGACGCCGATCTTCACGACGGCCTCGAAGTGGGTGGCATCCTGCACCGTGACGTCGACCACGTCGGGAAAGCTGCGCCCGACTTTCTCGGGATTGGTGACGAACGCCCAGACGGTGTCCGGACCGGCAGGGATCTTCTCCTCACCGGTGTATTGAAGATTCACCTAGGCCTTCTTTGCTTCCGCGTCGCGGATCGCCCGCCACACCTTGTCGCGTGTGAGCGGCATGTCGAGGTGCCGCACTCCCAGCGGGGACAGCGCATCGATGACGGCATTGACGAACGCGGCGGGGCTGCCGACGTTCGGACTTTCCCCCACGCCTTTCGCGCCCATCGGATGGTGGGGGCTCGGCGTCACTGTGCTCCCCGTCTCCCAGTGTGGCGTCTCGAGGGAGGTGGGCACGAGGTAATCCGTGAAGTTGGTGTTCAGGTTGTTGCCCTGGGCGTCGTACTGGATCTCCTGGATGAACGCCATCGCGAACCCTTCGGTCAGCCCGCCGTGGATCTGCCCTTCGACGATCATGGGGTTGATGACGACGCCGCAATCGTCGATCGCGACGAAGCGTCGCACTTTCGTCTCGCCCGTGTCTCGATCGACGTCCACGACCGCCACGTACGCGCCGTTCGGGTACGTCATGTTCGGCGGGTCGTAGTAGTAGGTCGCTTCGAGGCCGGGCTCGTTCTGTGCCATGTTGGTGTAGGCGGCAAAGGCCACTTCCTTCATGGTCACGGTCCTGGACGGCACGCCTTTCACCTGGAACTTGTAGTCACTCCACTCGACATCGGCCTCGCCCACCTCGAGCAGATGCGCCGCAATCTTGCGCGCCCGCTCGCGGACACGACGCGCGGCCATCACGATGGCGGCGCCGGCGACGGGCGTGCTGCGGCTCGCGTACGTACCCAGGCCGTAAGGCGCCGTGTCGGTGTCGCCTTCTTCGACCATGATGTTCTGGGGATCGAGCCCCAGCTCCTCGGCGACGACTTGCGCCCAGGTCGTTTCGTGCCCCTGCCCCTGCGACTTGGCGCCCGTGCGCACGATGCCGGCGCCCGTTGGGTGGATGCGGATCTCGGCGCTGTCGAACATCTTGATGCCGAGGATGTCGAAGTGCTTCGAAGGCCCCGCGCCCACCACCTCGGTGAAGGTCGAAAAGCCGATGCCCATCAGCTCGCCGCGCGCGCGCTTCTCCGCCTGCTCCTTCAGGAGCGCGGTGTATCCGATCTTCTCGAGCGCTGTGTCGAGCGTCTTGTGATAGTCGCCGCTGTCGTAGGTGAATCCCAGCGCCGACGGGTACGGGAACTGATCCTTCCGGATGAAATTCTTCCGGCGCAGCTCCACGGCATCCATGCCCAGCTCGTCGGCCAGAATGTCCATTCCGCGCTCGATGGCATAGCTCGCTTCGGTGACGCGGAACGAACAGCGGTAGGCGATGCCGCCCGGCGCCTTGTTCGTGAAGTACGCGTCGACTTCGGCGTGGGCGACTGGGAAGGTGTAGCTGCCGGTCACGATGCCGAAAATGCCCGCCGGGTACTTGCTCGGATCGGCAGCCGCATCGAACGCGCCGTGATCGGCCGTCGTGGCGACGTGCAGAGCGGTGACCTTGCCGTCGGCGGTCGCGCCGATCTCCACGTCCATGTGGTAATCGCGGGCGAACCCGGTGCTCGTCAGGTTCTCCGTGCGCGTCTCGATCCACTTGACCGGCCGTCCGATCTTGAGTGCGCCCACGATCGCGCACACGTATCCGGGATACACCGGCACTTTGTTGCCGAAGCCGCCGCCGAGATCCGGCGACATCACATGGATCTTGTCCTCGGGGATGCCCGTCACGAGCGACAGCGCCGTGCGGTAGACGTGCGGCGCCTGCGACGTCACGTGAAACTGCAGCCGCCCCATGGTGTCGAAGTACGCCACGCATCCGCACGGCTCGAGCGGGGCGGGGTGACACCGCTGGAACCACATGCGCTGCTTGATCCGCTTCGGGCTCGACGCCAGCGCGCGAGCGGCGCCTTCCTTGTCGCCGACTTCCCAGTGGAAGATGTGGTTCGTCTTGGCCTCGCGGTCGGGCCTGAGCAGTACCTTGTCGGTCTTCGAGGTGAACGGATCGGCGACGACGGGCAGCGGCGCATAATCGACCTGCACCGCTTCGGCACCGTCGACGGCTGCCGCGCGCGTCTCCGCGAACACGGCGGCGACTTCCTGATACTGGAAGAGCACCTTGCCGATCGCGAGCACCATCTGCTTGTCGAAGCCGTGAAAGGTCGGCAGCCACCCGAGCCCGGCGACCTCGAGGTCTTTGCCGGTGATCACGGCCTTGACGCCGGGCACTTTCATTGCCTCGCTGATATCGATATTCCTGATCTCGGCGTGCGGATATGTGCTCCTCACCAGTGAGAGGTAGAGCATGCCCGGGAACGAGAGGTCGTCGACGTAGTTGCCCTTGCCCTGTATGAAGCGTGGATCCTCCTTGCGCTTCATGGGTACGCCGACCGAGTGCAACGGCTTCGCCTGGATGCTCATCGTGGTCTCCTCGTGAGCGTCGCTACTTGGTGGCGGCCGGCTGGCTGAGCGTCGCCGCCGCCTGCTGGACCGCTTTCACGATGTTGTTGTAGCCGGTGCACCGGCACAGGTTGCCGGCGAGCCCCTCGCGAATGTCGGCCTCGCTCGGATTCGGCTGGTGTTTGAGCAGCGCGTACACCGTCAGCAGCATGCCGGGTGTGCAATAGCCGCACTGCAGGCCGTGCTGATCCCAGAAGCTCTGCTGCAGCGCGTGCAACGTGCCGCCTTGCGCCAGCCCCTCGACAGTCAGAATCTCGTGACCGTCGGCCTGCCCGGCGAACATCGAACAGGACTTCACCGCCCGCGTGCCGTCCATCACGACGACGCAACAGCCGCAGCTCGATGTGTCGCAGCCGACGTGCGTGCCGGTCAGCTTGCAGTCTTCCCGCAGGAAGTGCGCGAGCAGCGTGCGCGGCTCGACGTCACGTTCGTACGCCACACCATTCACCGTGACATGGACTTTCATGCCTGTACTCCCAGACGCGCGAGCGATTGACGCAAACCGCGCGCGACAAGTACGCCAGCCAGATGCTTCTTGTATTCGACGCTGCCGCGCAAGTCGGCCTGCGGCGTACTACGATGCCAGGCGGCATCGGACGCAGCGCGAATCAGTTCCGCGGATGGCTTCTGTCCTGTCAGCAGCTTTTCGGCGGCATCCACGCGCACGGCGCACGCCCCTGCCGCCGACAGCGCCACGCCCGCCGATCGGATCGTCCCGTCAGCGTTCATCGACACCTGCACAGCCGCTGCAGCGGTGGCGAAGTCGCCCACCTTGCGCTCAACCTTCTGGTACGAACCGGCGGTGCGATCGTCCGGGACCGGGAACTCCGCGCCCAGAGCGATCTCCCCTTCCCCGACTGCTGTCGCGAAGCTGTCTACGAGAAAATCGTCGATGGCGACGCGACGGGTTCCCGACTTGCCGCGAACAACGAGGGTGGCGCGAGAGGCGAGCGCAACCGCCGTCCAGTCTCCGGCCGGATCGTTGTGGCACAGGCTGCCAACGACCGTGCCCAGCTGGCGGACGACCGGATCGGCGACCACGCGCGACGCGTCGTGAATGAGGCTCCACCGGCGCTCGCCGATCCACGGCGCGCGCTCGATGTCGCTGTCTCGCGCGATCGCGCCAACCGCCAGCACCTGATCGCTGATGCGCAGGTGGCCCAGATCGGTCAGCGAGTTGATGTCGACCAGAACACCTGGACGCGCGAGGCGAAACCGCATGGCTGGAATGAGGCTCTGCCCTCCAGCCAGCACACGGGCCTCGGCTCCATGCTGCTGTAAATGCGCGAACGCCTCGTCCGTGGTGTGAGCCCGAAGGTAATCGAAGGCTGCAGGAATCACGTCGCCACCCTCCTGCCTCGGCAGTGCCGCCCAAAAAAATCGATTCTACTGCCAGATCCGCCCGCTGACGCTACACTAGTTTTTCATGGTGAGCGCGGTGGTGCTCGCGGCAGGCGCCTCGACGAGGATGGGGACGCAAAAACTCCTCTTGCCGTTTGGCAACGAGCCGCTCATCCGTCGCGCGGTCCGACAGGTCTCGGCCGCGGGTTTCGACGAAGTCCTGGTCGTGCTGGGCAGCGAGCACGAGGCCACACTCGCAGCGCTCGAGGGGCTGCCCCTCCGACACGCCATCAACATGCAGTTCGCCACCGGAATGGGCAGCTCGTTCCGCACGGCGGTCGAGAACCTGGCCGGCAGCGATGCCGCGATGTTTGCGCTCGCCGATCAGCCGTTCGTGACCACGAACGAGTACCGAACGGTGCTCGACACCTACCGCCAGCACGCGCCGCCCATCGTCAGCGTCCGGTACGGCGAGGTCATGGCGCCGCCGCATCTGTTCGAGCGGGAGTTTTTCCCCGAGCTCGCCCAGCTCCAGCACGGCGCCCGTTCCGTCCTTCAGCGACATGTCGAGCGGACCACGATCTTGCGGTTTCCTCCGGATCTGCTCGTGGATATCGACACGCCTGAAGACTACGAGCTGGCCAAGAGCCGGCTGTCCTCGGGGCGGTGAAGGCTGCGAACCGAGCCGCTCAGAAACCCGCCGTCGAAACCGCGTCGAATCGCGAGGATCTCCCCCAGGACTGACACGGCGATTTCCTGCGGCGTTTCGGCGCCAAGCGAAAGCCCCACCGGGCTGTGAACACGCGAGGCCTTCGAGGCATCGGGCGAGTAGCCCTGCGCCGCGAGGCCGGCCAGCAGCTTCTCGTAGCGCGAGCGGGGTCCGAGCACCCCGATGTAGGCGGCATCCGATTCCAGACTGAAGCGAAGACTTTCCTGATCGCGCTCGACGTGGTGGTTCATGACCAGCGCGAAGCTGCCCGGCCGCAGCGTGACGCGATCGGCGAATTGACTGAAATGCGCGCGCACCAGCGTGGCGCCCGGAAAGCGATCCGGCGTCAGGAACGCTTCGCGCACGTCGACGATGGTCACCGCGAACCCGAGCGTCCAGGCCAGCCGCGCGACGGGCGCGGCGTCGTATCCGGCGCCGAAGATCACGAGATCGGGCGGCGGCATCGTGATTTCGCAGAACACCTCCGCGGTGCCGATCGACTCGGGACCGGACGCGGGGTAGGGCGCGCGCAGCCGATCATGGGCACGCGCGATCGCTTCCCGTTCGACGCCGGATTCGGACAGCCCACCAACGATGATGCCGGCGGCGCCAACGATCATCCGCCCCGAGGCACCGGCAAGCGATGTGACAAGCACTGCAGCGGCTCCACGCTCGAGCAACGCCAGCCACTCGCGCGTGATCGCATCGTCTTCAAGCCGTTCGATGAGAATGTCGACCGCGCCGCTGCAACCGATACCCAGCCCCCAGATTGAGTCGTCGGCCAGGTCGTAGCTGACGAGTGCCGTTTCGCCGGTGGCGATTACGCGTGCGGCGGTCTCGGCCACCGTCGGTTCCAGGCACCCTCCCGACAGGGAGCATTCGTACGTCCCATTCCCACGCACGAACATCCGGGTACCTTCTCGGCGGTAGGCGCTCCCCTTGACACGCACCACCGTGGCGAGCGCAGCGGGCTCGCCCTCGGCACGCGCCTGGCGTATCGCCTCGAGGAGCCGTTCGGTCTCGCGCCGATCCATCGAATCAGAATTGCACAATGCGAACGTTCCGGCAAACGCCGAAGCCGGCCGCCCCACGGGAGCGGTGTCCAGGCAAGCCGAGATGAGCACGGTCGGTGTCGGATGTGTGAATCGGAGGGTAGGCGGCGGCGGGAACAGGGAACCGGAACCAAGGAACCGGGAACGAACCCGGAACCTTGGAACCGGAACACGGAACAGGAACTGGAACGCCGGAACCCTGTATAGAGGTTCTAGACGTTCGCGGTGAGCGGGCGAATCATGTTTCGGCCCGCTTCGAGCGACGCGAGTATGCCGTCGGCGTTCACGGGCGCGCGCACCATGAGCTGATCGCCCACCGCCGCCGAGATGGCGTTCAGCACCGCCGAACAGCCAGACGCGACCGGCGGCTCGCCGATACCGCGGGCCCCGACGGGGGTCTCCGGATCGGGCAGCTCGACCGCCGCCCACGTCATGTTCCTCGGCACGTCGAGAATCGTCGGCGGCTTGTTGTTATAGAACCGTTTGGCGACCGCCACTCCGTACTTCTGGTCGTACACCCACTTCTGACCGATGGCGTGGCCGATGCCCAGAATGGAGCGGCCGAGAATCTGCCCGCCCAGGGCCTGCGGGTGGATGACGGTGCCGACGTCCGCGACGGACAGGAAATCGGTGACCTGGTAGGTGCCGGTCTCGACATCGACTTCGACTTCCGCAAACGCCGAGCAGAACGACATCGTGGCGCCGTTGCGCGGATACGTATCGCGCGCGACACCCATCAGGCCCTGACCGGCCAGCGTTGGTCGCCGATCGCCGTGTGAACGCGTTGATGTCTTTCGGCAGTTCGTGGCCGTCGAACGCGCCGCCCAGCTCGATGGCGCGCTGCGCGGCCTTCGCGAGCGTCATGCCCCCGCCGCCGCCCTTACGCGCGACACGCTCGTTGGCGACGACGTAATCCTCGGGACGGCCGCCAAGATCCTTGGCCGCAATCTGCTGCAGCTTCTTGATGGCATCGCTGGCCGAGGCATGCGCCGCGCGCGTGTGCGCGTGAATGGTCTGGCTGCCGCCCGACACGCAGCTCCACGGCAGGTTCTTCGACGTGTCGCCGAAGGTGATGTCCACTTTCTCCCACGGCATGCTCATCATTTCCGCGGCGACGCGCTGGCAGTCCGACCAGGACTCGGTGCCGAGATTGCCGACGCCGGTATAGATGTACATGCGGCCATCCGGCTTGATGACGAAGAGGCCGTCGAAGCCGACCGATCCGGCGTTGTAGGAGCTGACCGCGACGCCAACACCGCGCACTTTCGTGCCCACGCGCTTGCCGTTGTTGGCTTTCCGCTCCTCCCACTTGAACATCTCCGAGCCCTTGTCGAGCGTCTCCTTGAGGAAGCAGCTCGTGGTCGTCGTGCGGTTGCCCTGTGCGTTCGGAGGACCAAACGCCTGGCGGCCCGCCGGTGCGTTCAGCTTGCGAATCTGGACCTGATCGACCCCGAGCTTGCGCGCGGCCTTGTCGATGAGCGATTCCATCAGCACGATGCCCTGCATGCCACCGGGCTGGCTCTGCGCGCGGCGAGGCGGCGTGTTGGTAATCGACGTGACACCTCTCCACCGCATCGCCTCGGGCTGGTACATGAGCGAGGCGAAACGGCCGGCCGTGTTGCCATCGCCGCCAGGCCCGTACGGGCCGCCATCGACAACCGTGAACATGTCGAGGGCCACCAGTTTTCCATCCTTGGTAAACCCGGCCTTCATGCGGCCGTGGAGAGCCGGACGCGCACCGCCAATCGCGTGCTCTTCCTCGCGGCTGATGCGCATCTGCACGGGCGTGCCTGTTTTCTTCGCGAGCAGGGCGGGAATAATGTCGGTCACCGTTCCCGTTCCCTTCGCGCCGTACCCGCCGCCGCAGTACTCGCCGATGAGCACGACGTTTTCCGGCTGCAGATCCAGCCAGCGCACGACGGACATGACCGTCTGCACGGTGCTCTGCGTCGAGAGATGGATGTAGAGCTTCCCGTTCTGCCAGTACGCCATCGAGGAGCGCGCCTCGAGGCACTGGTGGCTGGTATTCGGCGTCACGAACGTTTCGTCGAGAACGACGTCTGCTTTCTTGAACCCGGCCTCGAGGTCGCCGTACTTCCACTCGGGATCCGTGTCTTTCCCCATCGGCAGGCGGCCGGCGTTGTATTCATCGACCTCGGCCTGGGTCCACTTGAGATCCTGCACTTCCGGCACGCCTGGCGGCTGACCGGGAACGGGTGTCGGACGGATCCAGACGTTGCCTTCCACGCGCGCGGTCATCGCGCCCGGCAGAAGCGTCGCGACGGGATCGACGCTGAACGGCAGCGGCTCCCAACGGACTTTGATCTTCTCGATGGCTTCGGCCGCTGTCAGCTCGTCGGTCGCCGCGACGGCGAGAACCGGCTCGCCCTGATACATCGGCTCGTTGGTCAGCGCCTTCTCGCTTCTCGGATTGGCTCTGATGGTCTGGCCTGCGTCGTTCACCTGATCTTTCGGACCGGGAACTTCGTCGGCCGTCAGAATCGCTTTGACGCCGGGCATCGCAAGCGCGGCGCTCGCATCGATGCTCAGCACGCGCGCGTGTGCATACGGGCTCAAGAGCAAGCGGCAGTGCAACATCCCCTGCGCGCGAAAGTCTTCGGCATATCGAGAGCGTCCGGTCACTTTGGTGCGGATCTCAGGAGTGGAGTAGTTCTGACCAACCAGCTTGTTCTTGTCGACTGGCTTGTTGCTGTCTGCCATGACGAGACCTCCGGACACATACCAATTTCCGAGGCGGGATGTCGGCCTGAAAGGGGAAAGTATACGCCTTCAGCCCTCATGCTGCCAGATGATCAAGGCTCCCCGCGCTCGCCGCACCAAATATCCATGCAAATAATTGTCCTGATAACTAGAGCTTGCAGATTGAGCGCCGCTCTCGATGCTTCCTGTTTTCGATCGGCCTGGCGACGCCGTTCGCGCAATTTTCCGCGCGGTCATGAACCGTTCATCTTCGATTCGCGAGAATCGGAGCCATGAACAACCCTCCACCCGCCGACCTCGTGATCGGCTGGGCATGGAAAGGCGCCTCCTACTGCCGAAAGCACAAACCCCGCCCGGAATCGAATCGCGTGCCGGCGCCCGTGCCGATTTTCACGTCGGAAGCCCGGCGCGACTACCAGGTCTGCATCAAGTGCGGCGTACCGCTCGTGCCCATCGAGGACGCAGATAAGAAATAGCCCGGACTTGCCCTGCTTCCCCGAGCGCGTACAATTGACCGTTGCACACTATGCCTCTGTCCAAACTGACGGTCGCGCTCGGCGCACTGGTCGCGGTCTCTCTCACGGCAGCCTGCCGCTCGACACCGGCGCCAGGAGCCTCATCTTCCGCAAAGGTCTCCGACAACGCGTGGGCGACCGTCGACGGCCGCGAGATTACTCGCGATGACGTCGAGAAGGCGTACAAGCGCCTGCGGGACGTCTCGCAGCCGCTCTCGGACGAAGAGGCGACGACCGCCAAGTTGAGCCTGCTGAACGACCTGATCATCCAGGACATCCTCATGGCGAGGGCGCGGCAGCTGAAGGTCGAGGTTCCCGAGAAAGAGCTCGACACGGCCTATGCCGAGGCGAAGAAGAACATCACCGACGAAGCGTTTCTGCAGGAGCTGACCAAGCGCGGCTTGACGGCCTCCGACATGCGCGAACATCTCCGCCGCGAGTTGCTCACGCAGAAGGTCATCGAACAGGAAGTCGGGGCGAAGATTTCGGTATCGGCGCAGGAGGTCAGCGATTTCTTCATCGCGAACCGCGCGCAGTTCAACGTGCCCGAAGAGGCGTACCACATCGCGCAGATTGCGATCACGCCCGTGCGCGATGCGCAGGTGGCGAATCGCACCGGCGACGATGCGACGACGCCGCAGGCGGCGGCGGCCAAAGCGGCGATGCTGATGGGACGCCTCAAGGAAGGCGCATCGTTCAGCGATCTGGCGATGGATTATTCCGAGGATCCCGAGTCGACGCCGCGCGGGGGCGACCTCGGCTTCGTGCCGATGTCGAGGCTGAAGCAGGCGCCACCGCAGCTGCGGGATGCCGTGCTCAAGAAAGCGCCGGGCTCGGTGAACTGGGTCGTGGGCACCAACGGCTCGCACACGATCGTGCTGGTCGTCGCTCACGAACTGGCGGGCCAGCGCGACTTGTCCACACCCGGCATGCGCGATCGCATCACCGAGGCGCTGCGCGGGCGGAAAGAACAGCTACTGCGCGCCGCGTACTTGACGAACGTGCGCGGCGAGGCGCAGGTCGTCAACCTGCTTGCGAAACGGCTCGTCGAGTCACAAGGGAAGATGCCGAGCCTGATGCCGGCAGCGCCAGCGGCAAAGTAGGCAAGGGCCGCATTCGTACCGCCGGCCCTCATCGCCGAACGGTAGCCTCCTTCGAATGTCGCGTCTTCTGGCGCGATTACGCTCATGCGCATCTTGATCGTCGGGAGCGGAATCTGCGGCCTCGGAACGGCGCTCCTGCTGGCGCGCGACGGTCACGATGTGACCGTGCTCGAGCGTGACGCAGACCCGGTCCCCGAATCGCCTCAGTCGGCATGGGAACATTGGGATCGCAAGGGCGTGGCGCAGTTCCGCCAGCCGCACAACTTCATGCCCGGCCTTCGCCTCTTGCTCGAGGCAGAACTACCGGACGTGCCTGACGCGTTGGCGCGGGCCGGCGCATCTCGATTCGATCTGGCCAACCCGCTGCCGCCGTTCATCACCGATCGCACACCGCGGCCGATCGACGAAAAGCTCTGGACGCTGACGGCACGGCGGGCGGTTGGTGAATGGGTGTTCGCCACCGTGGCCGCGCGCGAGCCACGCGTGACGATCCGCCGCGGGGTAGACGTCAAGGCACTTCTGACCGGTCCTGCTGCCATCGAGGGCGTCCCGCATGTCAGCGGTGCCCGCATGTCGAATGGCGAGGAGATTCGGGCCGACCTCGTCGTCGACGCGACGGGGCGTCAATCGCGCGGGCCGCAGTGGCTCGAAGCCATCGGGGCGCGCCGCCCGTACGAGGAACAGGAGGACTGCGGATTCGCGTACTACACGCGGTACTTCACCGGGACGCAGCCAAAGCGGCTGGTAGGTGGGCTTACTCCACTCGGCTCGATCTCGGTCCTCACGCTGCCGGGCGACAACAACACGTGGTCGGTCACGGTGTTCGCCTCGACGGGCGACCAGCCGCTGAAGAATCTGCGACACGAGGACCGATGGACGAATACCATCCGCGCCTGTCCGATGCATTCGCACTGGCTCGACGGGCAGCCGATCACGCCGGTTCTTCCGATGAGCGGCATCGCCGATCGCTACCGCCGGTTTTTCGTCGATGGCAGACCGGTCGCGACCGGCTTTGTGGCCATCGCCGACGCGTGGGCGTGCACGAATCCCTCCGCCGGCCGCGGATTGACGGTTGGCTTTTTCCACGCGCGCACGCTGCGCGATTCGGTCCGCACGCAGGGAGACGATCCCCGGGCGCTCGTCGAGGAATTCGATCGGCGGACGGAAGCGGAGGTGACTCCCTGGTACCGCGCGCAGATTGCCGTGGACCGCACGCGGTTTGCCGAAATGGAAGCGATTCGTGAAGGACGCGAAGTGCCACCTCCAGCCAGCGAGCTCGGGCGCCGCATTCGCGGCCTCTTCCTTTCGGTTCCCGGCGAGCCCCGATCTGTTTCGCGACCTGCTCGAGTACATCGGGACCATCACCCCCGTGCAGACGATTCTCGAGCGGCCCGACGTCGTCCAGCGACTGGCTGCCGCGCGCGAGGCGATGAAGGGCATGGCGCCGCCCGCGCCGCCGCCGGGACCGAGTCGAAGTCAACTCCTTCAGATCGTTGCTTGACACCTCTACGGGCGGGTTCCTAACCTCTGTGAGGGGTCTGCCCCATTTCTCGAGGTATTCCGATGCGATGGCTGACTGCGTTCGTGCTTGTTTCCTGCGTGGCCCTCTCCGCCGAGGACTACCTGACCGAAGGCGTCGACAACGGACGCACCGGCTGGCTGAAGAACGAAAAAGTCTTCAACACCACCAACGTCGCCACGATGAAGCTGCTGTGGAAGGTGAAGATCAACAGCACGCCGCGGCAGATGCACAACCTCTTTGCACCGGTCACGGTCTCCGGCGTCACGACCGCCAGAGGCGCCCGCGAGCTGGCGATCTTTGCGGGCATCTCGGACGAGCTCTACGCGATCGACGTCGCGAGCGGTGAGACCATCTGGGAGAAAAAGTTCGAGAGCATCTATCCCTCCGCGACCACCGGCGTCGGCAGCACGTTGTGTCCAGGCGGGCAGACCGCCGTACCGACCATCGCGACCACGCCGACCAAGGGCAAGTACGCGCTGTATGCGCTCTCGTGGGACGGCCGCCTTCACACGCTCGACGTCGCGACGGGCGCCGACATCGCGCCACCCGAGAAGTTTGCCGGACCGAACGGCAAGCCGTACGCGTTGAATCTCTACAACGGCGTCATCTATACGTCGACCGCTCAGGGATGCGGCGGAAACACCAACGCGTTCCTCTCCTACGATCTCGCCACGAAGACCACGAGCATCTTTGCCCCGGCCGGGGGCGGGATGTGGGGCCGGCGCGGTGTGGCCATCGATCCGGAGGGGCGCGTGTTCATGGGCACCGGCGACGCGCCGTTTTCCGCCGAGGCCAACACCCTCGGAACCGCGCTCGTCGCCGCCAGGCTCGACGCGAACAAGCAGCTGCAGCTGGTGGACTACTTTGCGCCGCCCAACGCCAACTGGCTGTTTCGGCGCGACCTCGACTTGAACGTCACACCGATGGCCTTCGACTATCGAGGACGGAAGTTCCTGATCGCGACGAGCAAGGAATGCAGGTTGTGGCTGCTCGACCGGGACGATCTTGGCGGTGCGGACAATCGCACCACGCTGCAGACCACGCCGCTTCTCTGCAATGACGCGCAGGCGTTCGACGGCAAGGGCATCTGGGGCGCGCTCGCCGCGTGGCAGGACGCCAAAGGGCGCCAGTGGGTGGTCGTGCCGTTCTACGGCCCGGTCAGCCGCACCTTCAAGGCCCCAACCGAGCACGCACGTCCGGTGAACGGTGGCGTCGCGGCCTACACGCTCGAAGAACGGAACGGCAAGTGGCAGCTCGTGCCGCAATGGCTGTCGCGCGACATGGACATGGCCGAGCATGCGATCGTCGCCAACGGCATCGTCTTTCACGTACGCGAGCGGCGAAGACACGTCGCAGATCGTGCCGGACCGCGCGTTCGACGATCCGGCAGGCCCCCAGAACGGCGGCGCGATCAGCAACGGCGGCGTTCGCCGCATTCCCGGATCGCGGCGCGCGGCGCTCTACGCACTCGACGCGCTGACGGGCCGCGAGTTGTGGACGAGCGGCAACGAGATCGCGACGTGGAATCACTACAGCGGCCTGACGGTGGCCAACGGCCGCGCGTACATCACGACGTTCGACGGCACGATCTACGCCTTCGGCATCAAGCGATGGAGCCAGGGATGCGCACTCACCGGAACAGTTCTGCTCGCCGTCATTTGCGCGCTCGCCGGCACGATCGGCTGGGCGCAGGGACGCAACGTCGGCTTCGATTGGCCCGCGACCGGCGCCGACGCGCAGCGTACGGCGTGGCTTCGACTCGACCCGAACATCTCGGCTGCGAATCTTTCGAAGCCCGGCTTCGAGTTTCTCTGGCGGGAGAAGCTTCCCAATGCGCCGCGTCAATCCGCTTCGCTCAGTCAGGGCGTGACGATGAACGGGCTGCTTGGATTTACGCCCGCATCCTTCGTCACCGGCGTGTCGAACAATGTCTTCGCGCTCGACAACGACACGGGTTACCCGGTATGGCATCGGCGGTTCGACGATCCGCTGCCGGCGCCGACGGCCGCGTGTCCGGGAGGCATCACCGGGGCGGCAGGACGAGTGGTCAGCCTCGTTCGTGCACCTCTGCAATTGCCCGCTCCTGCGACACCCCAGCGTGGATACCGTGGTGGCATCGGGTTGGCCGGCGAAGGCGTGCCCATGGAAATCGCGCGACGCGATGGGGGCGCGGCGCTGCGAGGCGTGCCGTCTCCCATTCCCACGGGCCGCGGCGGCGGCGGTGTTGGTGCGGGCCGATATGAAGGACCGATCTACGTCGTGTCGAGCGGCGGCACGCTGCACGCGCTCGGCCAGACCTCGGGCATCGACATCGAAAAACCTGCGCCCTTTCTTCCGCCGAATGCCCGCTACTCGGATCTGACCGCCATCGGCGACACGTTGTACACGAGTACCAGCAACGCGTGCGGTGGTGCCCCGAACGGCGTGTGGGCCATCAGTCTGGATGCGGCCAACAAACAGGTTCGCTCGTGGCCAACGAATGGCGGGAGCCCGATTGGCAATCTCACGTTCACGCCGGGCGGCAGAATGCTCGTCGCCATCGGGCCAGGCACGACGAGCCCCGGCGGATACGCCAACGCGATCGTCGCGCTCGACGCGACGACGCTGCAACCCGTCGATTGGTTCACGTCTCCGGCGGAGTTTGTCACGACGCCGATCGTGATCGGGGTTGGAAACCGCGAGATCGTCGCCGTCGCGGCGCGTGACGGCCGCATCGTTCTTCTCGACGCCGCCTCGCTCGGCGGTGCGGATCACTCGACCGCGCTCTTTGTCTCGACGCCGCTGTGCCGGCAACGCCGCACCCGACGCGCTGGCCGCGTTCGAGCAGCCGTCAGGGACGCCGTGGCTGCTCGTACCAACGCCGAGCGTGATCGTCGCGTTCAGAATCGTGCAAGAGGGCGACAAGGTCGCGCTTCAGTCCGGCTGGACGTCACGCGATCTCGCCGCGCCGACCTCACCCATCGTCGTGAACGACGTGGTCTTCGCGGCATCGAGCGGCCGGCCTCAGAGGGGCGGCGGTGCTCTATGCGTTCGACTCGGGGTCTGGCCGGGAGTTGTGGAACAGCGGAAAGACGATGACGTCGCACGTGCCCGCGGCGAATCTGTGGGCCAGCAACAGCCAGGTGCACGTCGCCACGCACGACGGGACGGTCTACGCGTTCGGCTTCGTCCTCGAGCGGAGGTAGGACTGACTTCCGAAGCTAAAAACTAGAAACTGAAAACTAGAATCTTGGACTGCCATCGGAGATTTCAGATTCTAGTTTTTAGATTTTAGATTCTAGTTTCTAGGACTCCCCCGCGCCCTTGAACTGATCGTCCTCGTCTGCGAACAGCACGTTGAAGCTCGTCAGCGATCCGTAACATCCGGTGACGTAGCCCTGCAGCTTGACCTTCACATCTTCCGGCAGCTCGGCGGCGTTCACCTGCTGCTCGAGCGATCGCAGCCGGTTGCGCAGCATCACGATCTTGTGGAAGAACGTTTCGATGGGCAGGCTTTTCTCCTGCAGCCCCGGCGTGCCGGGGCGCAGCACGAGCGTGCCGCCGCGCCACTTCTCGGCGGGCGTGACCGAGGTGATCCCACACTCTTCGCGAATGACACGGCGGATCAGCAACTCGATATCGACGGACTGCATCAGCATGCCATGGCTGATGCGATCCTTTCGCGTTCGCTGACGAGAGGAAATGGCTCGCGCCCGGTTTGTGCTTGAGCGGCCCCGCGCGGCGCTGGCGCGGACGGAGCCGAGACAGGGCTGCCCTGTGCCACCGCGCTCTGCGTATTGATTCTCGGGCCGCCGCGATAGTTGTGCTCGCTTCCGCAGAAGCCGCAGACCACGCGGATCGGCTGCCCCTGCGGGTCGGCGGCCATGACAGTGTGTTGCCGATCGGTCTTGCACGCGCGGCAGTAATCTTCGAGCGACTCGCCGGCACGGTACGCACGGGCTGGTGACATGACGCCACCATCTTAACCGCGTCCGTGTGCATGATTCTTCAGTAGGATTGATTCGAGTCAGGAGCGACCCATGGAACAGCGCATCGCCGATATCGACTTCAACGCGCTTACGGCAGGACGCACGTTCTTTCCCTCGCCGGCCGCGTGGGAAGACGAGGTGCTCTACTTCCTGATGCTCGACCGGTTCTCGGATGGGCGCGAGACGGGCTACCGGGACAACAGCGGCGCGTTGGTCACCACCGGAACGACGCCGCCGTTTCAGCCCGCAGACCGGGGCAACGCCACATCGACCGCGGTCGATCGGCAGCGCTGGGTGGATGCCGGCAACCGGTTCGCCGGCGGCACGCTGCGCGGCCTCGAGTCGAAGATCGGCTACCTCGAACGCCTCGGGATTACCGCCATCTGGATCAGCCCCGTCTTCAAGCAGGTGCCCTCGCAGGAGACCTATCACGGGTACGGCATCCAGAATTTTCTCGACGTCGATCCGCGCTTCGGCACACGGGCCGACCTCGTGTCGGTCGTGCACACCGCGCATCAGCACGGCATCCGCGTCATTCTCGACGTCATTCTCAACCACGCCGGCGATGTCTTCGATTACCAGCCACAGCAACTGCGGTGCGACGTGCGCGACTCCAGCGGCAACCTCGTGCGCAAGGAAGCCTGCTGGCAGGCGGACGGAACGACCTACGGCGTCCTGGGTTATCGCGACGCCGCCGGCAACCCGACCCTGCCGTTCGGTCCTGTCGCCGCGGCGCACTTTCCCGATGCCGCGGTCTGGCCGGCCGACCTGCAGGCGCCCGAGACGTTCACGCGCAAAGGAAAAATTCGCAACTGGGATTTCGAACCGGAATTCCGCGAAGGCGACTTCGAAACACTCAAGGACATCAGCCAGGGCACGGGCCCGGTCGACGACTACCGCGCCTCGGATGCCTTCATCGCCCTGTGCCGCGCGTTCCAGTTCTGGATCGCGTTCGCCGATCTCGACGGCCTCCGCATCGACACGGTGAAGCACATGGACGACGGGGCGAGCCGGCTGTTCACGTCCATCATCAACGAGTTCGCCCAGAGTCTCGGCAAGGAGAACTTCTATCTGATCGGCGAGATCACCGGCGGGCGCCAGCGGGCATTTCGCACGCTCGAAATCACGGGCATGGACGCGGCGCTCGGCATCGACGACGTGCAGGACAAGATCGAGTACCTCGTCAAGGGATTCCGGGATCCGGCCGAGTACTTCGACCTGTTCCGCAATTCCGAGCTCGTTCGCAAGGAGTCGCACGCCTGGTTCCGGAACAAGGTCGTGACGACTTTCGACGACCACGACCAGGTGCGCAAGAGCAATCGGAAGTCGCGCTTCGCGCACGACGAGGGACCAGGTCAGCGCAACGCCGAACGCGTTGTGGCGGCGCTCGCGTTTCTCGCCACCACGATGGGCATCCCGTGCATCTACTACGGAACCGAGCAGCAGTTCGATGGCAGCGGCGACAACGACCGATTCATCCGCGAAGCGATGTTCGGCGGCGAGTTCGGCGCGTTCGAATCGCGCGGCCGTCATTCGTTCGACGAAACGCGGCCCTCCTATCTCGCGCTGCAGAAGATCCTGACGCTTCGACGCAGCAATCCGGTCATCCGCCGGGGACGCCAGTTTCTCCGTCAGATCTCCGGCGACGGCCAGAATTTCGGCGTGCCGGCGATGATCGGCGACACCATTCGATCGGTGGTCGCGTGGTCGAGGATTTTCAGCGACCGCGAAGTGCTCCTGGCCGTGAACACCGACGTGGCGGCCGCGCGTACGACGTGGGTGACCATCGACAACCGTCTCCATGCGACGGGCAGCCAACTCACGTGCCTGCATTCCACCAGCGCCGCTCAGATCGGCAGCCTGGTGAGCGTCGAGGCGCGCAACGGAAAGGCGGTACAGATTACCGTGCCGCCTGCGGGATTCGTCGCTTTCGCCTAGCGCTCACAGGGCGAGCGTCAACATCATCAGTTGTCAGTTTTCAGTGCCGTGGCGCGACTGAAGTCGCGCCCTACCGATGATGGAGCTCACCTTCCCGGTAGGGCTCGACTTCAGTCGAGCCTTCCCCCTGCCACGCCTGTCCTACCCAGCCAACGCGGCCGGTGGCTGGCGTAATCGGCGAATGCCCCGCCCAGCTCGTGCAGCAGGAAGCGTTCTTCCGGCAACACGAACGCATAGTGGAGCCAGATGAAATAGGCCACCGAGCTCCAGAGGTTGGCGAGGACACCCGAGAGAAACGTTACGCCGAGATTGAGGCACACCAGGCCGATGTACATCGGATTGCGCATCAATCGATAAGGCCCGCGCGTGACGAGCGCCGGCACGCGGGTGAACGGACACACGCCGACGTTGTCCCGCCGGAACAAACGTTCGGACCAGATGTTGAGCACCGAGCCGGCGGCCACGAGGAGCACGCCGGCAACCACCTCCCCTATCGAAGGACGAAGCGGCAGGCCGGTCATGAGGAGCGGCAACTGCGCGGCCAGCGCGATGAGCAGGCCCTTCGGTGGCAGCACGGCAGGTTTCGTCACTGTCGAGTTAGTCATGATCGTCTCCTTGAAGCGCCCGGCGAAGGTCGTGAAGCGTGGCGGCGGCGGCCTTCACCTTCGCCGCGTCGAGTGGTCGTGCGAGTCGCCGGAGCACCGCGCGGTCGACGGCGCGGATCTCTTTCCAGAGCGACCGGCCTTCGTCGGTCAATTGCAGAAGAGTGGAACGGGCGTCGTCCGGATCGGGCTGCCTCGCGATCCATTGCGGATCTCGAAGCCGGCCGAGCGACTGGTGGATGTGCTGGCGGCTGACCGATCGCTTCCGGGCGAGGGCCGCGAGGCTGATGGGGCCCGGCTCGCGCGCCAGGAACTCGATGAGCGCGCGATCGCCTGCCGTAATGCCGAGCGGCTGCAGGGCCTCGTCGGCCGCCTGCGCCAGCGCACGGAACAGGCGGCGGGTCTCCCAGATCAAACCTTCGAGGGCATCAGCGTCAGCCATATCGTCAATATAGTTGACTAATCTCCATACTGTCAACAGTGTTGACATAACGCCTCCCCGGCAGGCCCGCCCGATTTCGGGGCTTGACAATACGTGTTTACAACATATATTGTCTACAACATGACTTCGAGGCGAACGGTTCCGGCGCGTGCGGCCCTGGCGGGCGACGCGCTGGTGGCGATGATGGTGGCCTCCGGCGCCCTGCTGCGTGACCTCGACGTGGCCTGCCAGCAGCACGGGATCACCCACGATCAGTACAACGTCCTCCGCATCCTTCGAGGCGTCTACCCTGCCGGGCATCCCCGCGGCGAGATCGCGGCGCGCCTGATCAGCCGGGCGCCCGACGTCACCCGCATGCTCGATCGGCTGGTCAAGCGCGGATGGGTGGAACGTGGGTGGGACCCGGATAATCGGCGCCTCTCGATCGCCACCGTGACCAGCAAAGGCCTGGCGCTTCTGGCCGAGGTGGATGCGCTCATCGCGCGCGAGCAGGCACGGTACACGAAGGGCCTGGGCGACGCCGAGCTCGCCACACTGCGCCGGCTGTGCCAGCGCATCACCCCTTGAGGTTCTTGTGGCAAATATGTGTTCTGAACACATAAAGGAGTCCGCGATGGTGAAGATGCACGCCCTTCTCGCTCTGGCCGCCATGCTCGCTGGTGCCTGCACCAGCACCGCGTCGAGACCGCTGACGCCTGCCATGCGCGAGCGCCTGCGAGCCGTCCAGGAGACGCCCGCCTCAGCCGGCGCACAGATCTATGAAGGCTGCGTCTTCGCGCTCGACGGTCGGGCGGAACCGCTCTTCCGGTACGAGCGACGCGTGCAAAACGAAGGGGACACTCTGACCTCGACGCACATCACCCGCGATCCGTCAGGCGCGGTTGTGGTCGTGCAGAGCGCCGCGCACTCGCCCGACTATGGACTGGTAACGGCGGAGATGATTCACGGCCAGACCGGCGTATCGGCCTCGGTCGCCCTTTCGAACGGACGGGCCACGTTCACGCTACGGGAAGGCGAGAGCGAGACGACGGCAGATGAAGTCGTCCGGGATCCGGTCGTGGCCGGGCCGACCATGTTCGGGTTCATCCTCGCCCACTGGAAGCAGTTGAACAACGGCGCAACGATTCCCATCAGGTTCGCGGTCCTGGAGCGCGGCGAGACGATCGGGTTCGTGCTCGACAAGGCGTCCGATAAGGACGGCCGCACGATCATCCGGATGAGACCATCCAGCATGCTCGTGCGCCTGGCTGTGGCGACCACATATTTCCAGTTCGACTCGGTCTCGCGTCAGATCATCGAGTACACCGGCCGGGTGCCGCCGCTCGAGCATGTGAACGACAGGTTGGAAACGCTGGATGCGCGCGTGCAGTACACGTTCGTGGCGCCGGCATTCCAGTAGTCGCCAGCCCTTCTTACTATGGCCTGGCGATCGACACTCTGAACGCCGCCATCTCCTGCCCGTTGCGCACCAGCAGGATGTCGCCGACGAGCACCGGATGGTTCCAGGTCTTGCCCTCGAGCGCCGGAACGCGCGCGATCTCCCTGAACTGATCGGGCGTCGCCGAGACGAGCGCCAGCTCGCCGTCCTCTGACAGAACGAGGAGGATGTTCTCATCGGCCAGGAGCAACAGCTGTCCGTTGCCGTAGCGGCCGCCTTTCCACACCCGCTTGCCGTCCTCGAGATCGATGCACGCCAGAATGCTGCCGTCGAAGCCGAAGGCGTGGCCACGATGGACGACGAAGTCGTTGAAGTACGGCTTCAGCCCGTTGGACGTCCACCGCTCCTCCACGCGCCAGCCGCTTGCGCCGTGCGAGATCGAAAGGCGCCGCAGGCCGGCGCCCCCTGTCGCGGCGACCGTGTTCACGAGGATGTCGCCGTTTGCCAGCAGGGCCGGCTGCACAATGGCGCCGGGCGACCACTGGTGCTCCCAGAGAACGGCGCCGGTTGCGGGGGCCACGCTGATCGCGCCCGGTCCGCCGAGCAACACAACCTGATCGACGCCGTCGATCGTGGCCCTGTGCGGCGAGCTGTAGCTGCCACCATACGACGGGCCCTTCCATCGCAGGTTTCCGCTGGCGGCATCGTAGCCGGCCAACGTGCCCGACGCCGCGACGATCACGACGTCGCCGACGACCAGCGGGGAACTGGAAAAGCCCCAGTCGGGAACGGCGCGGCCGGCATCGGACGCGACGTTGCGCGACCACACGACCTTGCCACTGCCCGCGTCGAGTGCGTTCAGGATGCCGGTCGCGCCAAATGCGTAGACGCGATCGCGGTCGAGCGTCGGTGTGGCGCGCGGACCGGCGCCGCCGTTCGACTCCCAGAAGCGGACCCCATCACGGTGCCGCCACACGGGCTGGCCCGTCGAGACCCTGTACGCGGCAACGATCTCGTCGTCGCCCCGCTGTTCCTGCGTGTAGAAAAGATCGCCGCGAACGGCGAATGACGACCACCCCGGGCCGATCGGCCGGCGCCACATCTCGACCGGCGGCACGTGCGACCAGTCCTCATCGATCCGCACGCCGTGCACGACGCTGTCACGGGCGGGTCCGCGAAAGCCGGGCCACTCCGCCGGAGGCTCCGTACCGACGCGGACGGCAGACTCGATCGCCGCCGCAGACACTGGCGGCGCACTTCGATCCGGGGCGACGGGCTGCTTCGCGGTTTCCGGCGCGGGCGGTTCCTTCGCGATCGCCGGCGACATCGTCGACGCTGGAGGCACCACCGGATCATCGTCATCCGATGCGAGAAGCCGATCCTCGGGCGTCTCCGTCCACCGCCAATGAAACTCCGAGCCCGGACCGATGAGGCCTGCCGTGCGAACGAGCGTCCACGGCGTGCAGGCCAGCAGAACGGCGGCCACCAGCGACACGCGCCTGGCGCTATCCGGAAGACGACGCGTAGCAGCGGCCCATGCAACCAGCGCCACGGTCAGGAGCGGGATGGCGTAGAAGTACAGCATCATCCCCATCATGCCGCCCGCAATCGACTCGTGAACGAGGCGCGATGTCGCGAACAGGGCGAGGGCCATCAGGGCGATCGCGCCCACGCGTTCCAGCCACGGCGCGCGGCTGAAGAACATCCACCACACCACGATGGCGATGCCACACAGCAGGCCTCCGGCCACCGAGATCAAGTGTCAGGGGAAGCGAGAAGAGCTCGACGTACGGGGCGACGAGAGGAACGACGTACCGCGCGAGCACCAGCAGAATCGCGATGACCATACCTGGCCACACACGAAGCGCCGGGCGAACTGATGCTGTGCTCACGGCGATTCAACCGTATTGCGCTACGCGAGTATTTACTTCGGCGTCAGCTTCAAGAGCTTGCTCGTCGCGGGCGTGTTTGGACTCATCGACGGCGTGCCGCTGTCGGTCCAGACATACACCGCGCCGTCGGGCCCGACGCGCACGTCGCGAATCCGCGTGCGAAGTTCCGTCAGCAACGGCTCTTCACCCACGACCTTGTCGTTGACGATCTCCAGCCGGTCGAGCATCGCGCCGCGCAGACCGCCGACAAAGAGGCTGTTCTTCCACTGCGGAAACAGATTGCCGGTGTAGAACGCGAGACCGGACGGCGCAATCACGGGATCCCAGTAGTAGACCGGATCCACCATGCCGTCTTTGCGCGTGATGCCTTCGCCGATGGCGGTGCCCGGATAGTCGATGCCGTGCACGACCACCGGCCATCCGTAGTTCTTGCCTTTTTCGATGATGTTCAGCTCGTCGCCGCCGCGCGGGCCGTGATCGACCTGCCACAAGCGGCCGGTTTTCGGATCGAAGGTCAATCCTTCCGGGCTCCGCACACCGTAGGCCCAGATCTCGGGCAACACACCAGGCTGGCCGATGAACGGATTGCCCGGCGCCGGCTTGCCATCGGGTGTGATGCGAAGGATTTTCCCGAGATGATTGTCCAGCTTCTGCGCGACGTCCCACGGCGGCGAATCAGACCGATCGCCGGTGGTCATGAACAGGTTGCCATCGGGACCAATCGCAATCCGTCCGCCGGTCTTGGCGCCCAGGCGTTTCGACGGCATCGCCGGAATCGAGCGGAAGATGACCTCGACATCGGTCACGGCGAACTTCGACTCCTCGAGCCGCGCCCGCGCGACGTACGTATTGGTGTCGGTGTTGTCGATGTACTCGAAGAAGCTGAAGAAGATTCGCTGGTTCTTCGCGAAGTTGGGGTCGAGCACGACGTCGAGCAGGCCGATGTCTTTCGCGCCCGGCGACGCGACCACCGAGACGCCCGCCAGCGGATCGGACAGCTTCCCGCTCTTGTCGAGAATGCGCATCCGGCCCGGCAGCCGTTCGGTGAGGATGATGTTTCCGCTCGGCAGAAACGCCAGGCTCCACGGCACATTCAGGTTGTCGATGAGCGTCGTCACCTTGAAGGGTGCCGTCGGCCGATAGGGGGCGCGCGTCTGCTCGGGAAACGTCGGGGCGTTGTCTTTCTTCTCGGGCGGACGCGAGTCGATGGGCTTGCCTTCCACGGTGGACAGCCACGGGAGGCGCGCGGCGCCGCCGTTGCCTGCCTCGGAGGCCGGTGGTGTCTGGCCGGCGGCCGCGACGGGAAGGAGCATCAGGCAGACAACGAGACCCAAGGGCCGTTTCATGCGAAAGCCCCCTGTTCGTTCACATTATATGAAGTTGCGGCGGTGCCGCGAACGGGGGGCTGCAAGGCAAAACCCGCCCTATGTACTCACCCGCGGACGCCAGCCTTGCGAAGGATGGCCATCATCGGGCACCACTGGGTAAACGCCGACTGAAACAGGTTCAGCCCTACGAACAGCGTGAACCAGAGAAACAGCGGATTGACGTAGATCCCCAGCAACACACTCGCGGCGACAAAGCCGCCCGCAATCATCCGCAACGAACGTTCAACGGTCATGATGTGCCTCCCTGACGTCACGCATTTACGAAGCCTCGATCGGCTGTGCCACGATCACCTGATGGGCATATTCGTGGCGCTTCGCCATGTAATAAAGGACCGGCACGGCCATCCGCGACAGCAGCAGTGACGCGACCTCCCCGGCCATCAGCGAGATAGCGAGCCCCTGAAAGATCGGATCGAACAGGATCACGCCGGCTCCCACGATGACCGCGGCGGCGGTCAGCGCCATGGGCCGGAACCGCACGGCGCCGGCATCGATGACCGCCTGCTCGAGCGGTAAGCCCTCCCGCAGGCGCAGCTCGATGAAGTCCACCAGGATGATCGAGTTGCGGACCACGATGCCGGCGCCGGCGATGAAGCCGATCATTGACGTCGCCGTGAAAAACGCCCCCATCGCCGCATGCCCCGGCAGGATGCCGACGAGCGAGAAGGGAATGGCGGCCATGATGAGGAGCGGCGTCCGGAACGACTGGAACCAGCCGACGACGAGCACATAGATGAGGACGAGCACTGCGGCGAAGGCGAGGCCAAGATCGCGGAACACTTCGATTGTGATGTGCCACTCGCCGTCCCATTTCATCGCGTACTTCGACGTGTCGAACGGCTGCGCCGCGTTGAACACGTCGAGCGCGTAGCCTTCCGGAAGCCTCAGCTGCCGAATCGCCTTGTTCATCGTGAGGATGGCGTAGACGGGGCTCTCGTTCTGCCCCGCCAGATCTCCTGTCACGTAAGTCACGGCCTGCAGGTTCTTGTGATACAGACTCGTTTCTGCCTGTGTGCGGATGGCCCGCGTCACCTCGCCGACGGCGACGGGCTTGCTCCCGCCGATCCGCAGCGACTGCACGGCCTCGAGGCTGCGGCCGGCTCGCGGCAGGCGCATGACGATCGGGACGTCTTCGCGCGCTCGATCATCGTGCAGCAGCCCGACCACCTCTCCCGACCCGGCCATGCGGACCAGCGATGCAACCGCGGCCGACGACAGCCCGGCGGCGGCCGCCTTCTCGCCGTCCACCACGAGCGTGACCTTCGGGTGCGGCGCCTCGACGTACCAGTCGGTATCGACCACGCCGGGTGTCTGCTCGAAAATCGCCTTGACCTGAGCGGCCACCTCCGTCCGACGGACCGCATCGGGTCCATACACTTCGGCGACCAGGGTCTGCAGCACCGGTGGGCCCGGTGGTACTTCTGCCACTTGCAGCGTCGCGCCGAACGACCGCGCGATCGGCAGCAGCCGATCGCGAACGCGGCGAGCCACGTCGTGGCTCTGCGCCGAGCGCTCGCCCTTTGGCACGAGGTTCACCTGGATGTCGGCGAGATGCGGTGCCCGGCGCAGAAAGTAGTGACGCACCAGCCCGTTGAAGTTGTACGGCGCTGAAGTGCCGACGTACTGCTGCACGTCCACCACCGCCTCGTCGTCCAACGCGGCCGTGGCCAGCGCCGAGGCGACGCGCGCCGTCGTTTCGAGCGCGCTGCCCTCCGGCATGTCGACCATCACCTGGAATTCGCTCTTGTTGTCGAATGGGAGCATCTTCACGGTGACCAGGCCGAGCGGCACGAAGGCCACTGCCGCCAGCAGCAGCACCGCCACGCCCGCGAGAAAGAGCGCGCGCATCCGGCCGCTCGAGACGAGCGGCCCCATCACCCGCCGATAAAGGCGCGTAAAGAGATCTTCTTCCCCATGATCGTGGTGGCTCTCGGTCTTCAGAAGCCGCACGGCCGCCCACGGCGTCACGACGAAGGCGACCACGAGCGAGAAGACCATCGCCGCCGTCGCGCCGATTGGAATCGGCCGCATGTACGGGCCCATCAGGCCGCCGACGAATGCCATCGGCAGGATGGCCGCCACCACGGCGAGCGTCGCGAGGATCGTGGGGTTGCCCACCTCGTCCACCGCGCGGAGCGCCACGGCCATCAGTCCGCTCGACTCGCCTGTGACCAAACGCGCGTGCCGCACGATGTTCTCGACCACAACGATGGCGTCATCCACCAGGATGCCAATGGAGAAGATCAGCGCGAACAGGGTGATGCGGTTGAGCGTGTAGCCGTAGAGATAGAACATGAAAAGCGTCAGCGCGAGGGTGACCGGGATCGCGATGAGCACCACCGCCGCTTCACGCCGCCCGAGCACGAGCCAGATCAGGGCGGACACGGAGAGCACCGCCAGCAGCATGTGCCATAGCAGCTCGTTGCTCTTCTCGGCCGCGGTCTCGCCGTAGTCGCGGGTGAAGCTCAGGTGCACGTCGGACGGCACCAGCGTTCCCTTCAACGTGTCGAGCTTCTGCGCGACTCTATGCGAGATGTCGATGGCGTTGGTCCCCTTGCGTTTGGCGACGGCGATCGTGACGGCCGGATGCGCGCCGGACTCGCGCGACTGATACGTGACATAGGACGTGGGCTCGGCATCGGCGTCGGCGATGTTCGCCACGTCGCTCACGATCACGGGCCGGCCGCCGGAGGTGCTGACAACGACGCGGCGCACCTCGTCAGCCGTCTTCAGGTGAGTGCCCGCTTCCAGGCCAATGACGTGTCCCCCTGTCACTGACCCCGCCGCGGCGCTTCGTGCGTTGGTCGCGACGATCGCGCGCTGGACCGCGAGCGGATCCAGCTCATAAGCAGCCAGCCGTGACGGATCGACGTCCACCCGGAGCTCGCGCGGGCGTCCGCCGATGAGCGTCACTTCGGAGACGTCGGTGACCTCGGCGATGGCGTCGCGAAGTTGCGCGGCGAGCGCCCGCATCTGGTCGTCGCCGTAGCGATCGGACCACAGGGTGACGGCCATGATCGGCACGTCATCGATCGAGCGCGGCTTGACGATCGGGCCGATGACACCTGGCGGAATGCGATCGACATTCGCCGCGAGCTTCTGATTGAGCCGAACGAGCGCGGCTTCCTCGGCCTGGCCGACCCTGAAACGCACGACCACCATCGATTGCCCGGCAGAGGATGTCGAGTAGACGTACTCGACACCAGGCACCTCCCACAGGAGCTGCTCCATGGGCCTCGTCACGCGCTGTTCGACGTCGGCCGGCGTGGCGCCGGGCATTTCCACCAGGACGTCGACCATCGGAACGACAATCTGCGGCTCTTCTTCGCGCGGCAACGCCACGACCGCCAGCGCCCCGAGCGCCAGTGACGCTCCGATGAAGAGCGGCGTCAGCTTCGAGCTGATGAAGGCCGCCGCCAGCCGCCCGGCCGCACCATAGGAAGCCACTAGCGAGCTCCCGCCTTGACGCGATGGCCGTCCGTCAGTGCCGGAGGCGCGGACACGATCACGATCTCACCGTCGGACAGGCCGGCGAGCACTTCTGTGCCGCTGACGTTCACAAGCCGCAGACGCGCGATGTCCTGTTCGACGACAAAGACGGACGTCACTTGTCCGCGGCGCACGACCGAGCCACCGGGCACCGTCAGCACGCGCCGCGGCTGGGTGGTGAAGTGGGCCCGGCCGAACATCCCGGAACGCAACCCGCCGTCCGCAGGCAGCTCGATCTTGACGAGAAACGAACGTGCATCCGCATCGACGGCTCGGCCGACCTCCGTCACGGTGCCGCGGACCATCCGCGGGACGCCATCTGCGCCTCCGTCGAGCGCGACCGGCACTGTGGCACCTCGTGCAATCTGTCCGACTCGCGACTGGTCCACGCGGATGTCGAGACGGAAGCCGCGCGCGTCCTCGACGCGCATCAACGGTGTTCCAGGAGCCGCCATGTTGCCCGGCTCGACCATCTTCTCCGTCACCACGCCGTCGAACGGCGCTGTGATACGCGCGAACGCTTCGGTCGTGTCAGCCGCCTCGCTCGCGGCCCGTGCGCCTTCCACACCGGATGCCGCGGCCTGTGCGCGCGCCGCGGCGCCGGCGGCCCGCGACTCGGCCGCTCGCAGCGCACCCGTGGCATCGTCGAGCTCCTGCAGCGTGGCCGAGCGTTTGGCGTAGAGGCCGGCGACCCGCGCATGGGTCGAACGCGCCAGCGCGAGGGCGTCGTCGGCTGCCTGTCGCTCGGCGGCGGCGGCAATGACGTCTTGATCGGCCAGGGCATCCGCCGCGCGCGCGCGTCGCGCCTGGGCGGCGAGGTCGCGCCCATCGAGCACAATCAGCACCTGCCCGTCTCGGACGCGGTCGCCCGGCGCGGCGAGGACCTCGCGGACTGGCGCGAGAATCCGCGCCATGATCGTGGCCGTCGTTCGCGCCTGGACCACGCCGCCCGCCTCGAACGTATCCGCGACGTCGGCCATCGCAATCCTGGCGACAGTCACGGGTATCGCATCGGTCGCTTGGAGTGATGCCACCTTCGCATCACGGAAACAGCCCGGCATTGCCAGGCTGGCGACTACCGCGACGCCGGCAACGATGGATGGCGCGTTCCGCATCATGTCTGTCATCGCCTTCCCAGCGCCCGTTGAAGGGCTGCCGTCTCAGTGAGCATCGACACCTGCGCGGCGACTTGCTGTGCCTCGGCCTGCATGACGGCTTCAGCGGCACGCAGCAGTGAGGTCGCGTCTGTCAGCCCGGCCTCATACCGATCGCGGATGATGCGCTGGCTTTCGCGCGCCTGTGCCACAGCATCACGGCCCACCGCTTCGCTGGCTCGAGCGGCGTCGAGCCTCGCAACAGCGACGTGTACGTCCAGCCGCGCGGCGGTCTCGGTCCTGGTCCGTTCAAGAGTGCTTCGCGTCACCTTGTCGCCCGCTTCGGCGAGCCGCGCCTTGTCGGCAAATCCGTGGAAGACATTCACGCGCGCGACCGCCCCGACGATCCAACTCGAGGCACGGTTGTTCCAGACGCCGCCGTTCCATTCCCACCCACCCAGCGCCGACACCTGCGGGAAAAACGCCGCGCGCGCAGCCGTGTGGCTGGCGCGGGCCTGCTGCTCCTGGAGTGCCGCGAGCGACACATCGGGCCGGTTCTTCAGCGCCTCGGCTTCGAGCCCCGCGAGATCGGTGGCATCGACGATGACCGCCGCGGGAGCCGGTTCGAGCAGGAACACCTCGTCGAGCGGTTCGCCTATCACCTGATTGAGACGCGCGCGGGCAATGCGCTCATCCGAGGCCGCCAGAATCTGTTGCTCACGCGTGCGGGAGACGCGCACATCCATCTGCAGCACGTCGGCATCGGTCACGCGCCCCGCGTCCCGCCGGTTGGCGGCCATCTCGCGATCGGCGCGCGCCGTCTCCACCGCCGCATCGGCAGACTTGCGCGCGCCCGTCGTCACCAGCACGCGTCCATACGCTTCAGTCACGCTGGCGGCCAGGTCGTGGTCCACCATCAGCCGAGTGGCGGTCGCCATCTCGTGACCGATACCGGCGACGGTGACACCGGCCCTCGAGACACCATCGAACAGAGACTGCTCGACCGTCACAGCCGAGCGAAAGTTGTCGAGAGGATTGGGATGATTGAGTGCGTCGATGGCAAAATCAGCGGCTGTGAACTGGCGCTGCGCCAGCAACGAGCCAAAGACGAACACCGGCTGATTGCCACGCTGCCACGACTCATACAGATCGACCTTGGGCCAGTACCCGGCTCGCGCCTGAATGACGCGTTGTGCCGCTTCGCGCTCCCCCGCGGCGCTGCTGCCGGCGTCAGGGTTGTGCGCACGGGCGCGGGCAATGGCATCCGTCAGGCTCAACGGGGTCTGGGCCGCTGCCGGCGCGACCAGCCCGAGCCCTGCCAATAAGAGGAAGATTGCAAGGCGGCGTAGCGTCACAGTCACAAGAGATTCAGGAAACCACGGATGGTTACAAAAGGGCGGAAGAAGACATGGTGACCAAGAAGAAGCGCGGCCACGGTGTCACCTACGCGAAGAACGTGAATCCTCTAGAAACACAGGGGTCGGAGGACCCGGTGGAAGATGAGTACGCGGCTCTTGTCCGCTCTGCCGCGGCGGGTGATGCGGAAGCGCTCGATCGACTCCTGATGCGTGCACAGGAGGTCGCCTGGCGATTCAGCACGTCGGTATGCGGGCATGCGGACGATGCCGAGGATGCGATGCAGGAGGCATTGATCAAGACCTATCGTTACGTCGGACGCATCCGGGAGCCAGGCGCGTTCAGGCCCTGGCTGTATCGCACCGTGCGCAACGCCTGCCTGATGGGGCGGCGGAAGCGAGCGGGCGAGCCGACGCGCTTGCGATCGCTCGACGAGGTCGTACAAAGCCATGCGCACGCGATGCGAATCGACACACCCGATCCCGGGAAGAATCCGGAGCAGCTGGCGGACAACGCCGGGCTTCGTCGTCGTTTGCGGAAAGCCTTGCGCGCGTTGCCGGGCCCTTATCGCGCCGTCGTGTTTCTGCGCGAGATGGAAGGACTGTCAACCCGTGACGTCGCCAGGGTGATGGGCATGTCCGAAGACAACGTCAAGACGCGCCTGCATCGCGCGCGAGTGCAGCTTCAAGCGGCTCTCAACGAAGGTGAAAAATGACCGTTCAGGCCCGGCCGTCTACCCGGTGTCGCAAGCTGCTGCTGGAACTGTCGCGATACCTCGACGGCGATCTGACGCCCGCCCACCGCCGGCAGGTCGAACGGCACCTCGGTGCCTGCAAATGCTGTGGGACGCTGGCCGCGCGCTTGCGTAGAACCATTGATGCGTGCCGGGCGGAAGGCGAAAGACGTCCTCCCCGCAACGTCATGTCGCGCGCGACAGCCAGGGTCAGGGCGCTGATTGTGGAAGATGCAGCGCGGCGAAAGGCGAAGCGGCCTCGAAGCGCGCGGAATAAGACGACGACATGACGTTCACCATGGATATGCCAGCAAGCAGCATGATGACCTCTGGGTGTCTGTCGCGAGCCACGGGCAATGGGCACGTCAATCGAGCGACGATGACGATGACCGGCACGTATAGCGGCTCGAACTCGTGCTCAGGAGCGTTCCCCAATGGCCAGATGACGATGACGCGCCGGTGACGGCCCTCGGCGACCGCGGCTGCGAGGATGCACAAGGAGTTGGTGGGAGTCGCTCCGTAACACAACAGAAGATCAGGAGCGATGGATCCTTATTATATGCAGCGTTGTTGGAAACGGCCGCTAGCGGACGATGAAGGTTTCCTGGTGCAGGACGGGGCCGCCCTTCGCTCTCAGCTCGACCCGCCAGTTTCCGGGCTTGACCGCGGTACGGCTGTAAGTCCGAAAGCCGCCGCGTTCGTTCGCCTGGATGTAGAGCGACACCATCCGGTGGAGTTTATCGCCCCAATACCAGCGGTGCTCGACGGTCAGATTCGCCGGCGACTTGACGCGCGTGTAGAAGAACAACTGGCCGGGATCGATCTCCCGGCTCGCAGGCGTGCACCGCCACTCGCGAGTGGACAACTCGGTGCACAAACCCGCATCTTCCACCGTCGCGATGGCCGATGCGGCGGCCGCCGGTTGCACGCGCGGCGATTCGACCGGCCGCTTGCTCTCGCTCGCGGGCCTGGGAGCGGGTTTCACTTCGGGTTTGGGAGCGGGTTTCATTTCTGGAGCGGGCGGCTCGACCGGCGGCGATAGCACCACGTCGCGGGCCGGAGCCGAGCAGGAGTCTCGGGCGGCAGTGACGGTGCAGGACTCTGCGGAGACTCAACCAGAGCCGGTTCGTCGCCGCCACTTCTCGCAAGCCAGACACCCGCTGCCACGATCACCGCGAGGCCCAACGACTGCCAGCACGCCGAACGAACGCGAGCGCGATGGAGTCGCATCAGTCGTGGTTGGCGCAGTCGTGGCTGGGCCGGCGTGCCGGCGAGGCAGAGGCTCGACGCGCGGCTCCTCTGCCTTCTCTGCTTTCTCTACCTTGTCTGCCTTTTCCGCCTTCGCCTCGGGCACCACCGGAGCGGACTCGACGCCCGGCACCGGCGTCGGCGGCTCGAACGGGATGCCGCGAGCGTCACAGAAATCCTTGAAGTTCTTTTCGCTCGTCGCGACAAACGGGTGATCGGGGGCGAGCGACGTCATCGCAATCGAGTACGCGCGCCGATAGCAGCGTTCCGCATCGGCCGGCTGGTCGATGGTTTCGTAGACGACCGCAAGATTGTTGAGCGTGTTGACGAGGTCGGGGTGAAACGGCCCGAGGGTCGCCTCCTGCTGAGACGCCGCGTCGCGCAGGAGCCGTTCGGCCGCGAGGTAGTCACCCGCGCCCGCGGCCTGTTCTGCCTGTTCGATAACCGAGCGAGGATCGTGTGCGTCTGCCATGCTCGTGCATCGCTATTGTAGACACGCATCCGCACCCGGTGGGATGTGCCATTTTCAACCATGCGGCAGGGTCGCGCGCGGCGTTCGATGTGCCAAGTGCGGCAAAGTGCGGCAACGGGTTTGCTCTGCGACTGCCGTCCACGGGACGCCGGGGAATCGAGCGCAGGGGCTATCTCGATGGATCGAAAAGACTTGACAGCTACGGCCACCGGAGAATAATCGCAGCGGCTCATTGCGAGCCACGAGAGATCGTGCCGGAGGGCACTCACGAAAGGAGTCGGGAATGAGGTCGAGGATTTTGACGTGGATCGCCGCCAGCGCGCTCCTCGCGATTGTCATGGCATGGCCGGCCGGCGCACAAGTGACGCCGAGCGCAAACGATAAGGTCGTCATCAACGGTTGGGCGCTCAGCATGAGCAACGTCGCGACGGGCGCCAACCAGACGATCCAGATCACGATCAACAACTGGTCGAGTCCGTCGGAACGGCAGCATTTGATTTCGACGTTTCTCGAGAAGAAACAGGACGGCCTGCTCCGCGAGCTCGAAAAGCAGAAGGAGCTCGGACGATTCAACTTTCCCGGGTACATGGGCCCCGACCCGAACAGCACCATGCGTCTCGGCACCGACATCCGCTACGCCATGAATTTCCCCGGCGAGGACGGCGGGCGCCGCATCGTCATCATCACGCCGCGGGTCATCGGCTTCCGCGAAGCCACCAACCGGCCCCGGACCTACGACTACCCGTTCACGTTGTTCGAGATGCGGTTCGACAGGTCCGGCAAGGGTGAAGGCCGGATGGCGTACGCGACGCAGATCAATTTCGACAAGAAGAAGAACGCAATCGAGCTCGAGAACTACTCGAGCGAGCCGGTGCGTCTGAACAACCTGACGCTCGAAGTGAAGAAGTAGGTCAGGGGCGCGCGCCGGCGGGAACACTGACGAAGCGGAAGCCCAGGTGGTTGGTCCCGGTATCTCCTTCGCCCTTGCCACGCGTGCCGACCATGTAGCGCGAGCAATACTGCTCGGTGCAGAGATACGAACCGCCGCGGTGCACGCGTTTCATGACGCCAGGCTCGTCGGGATCGAACGATGCCGCGGGGCCTTGCGGGTTGCGAGCGGTCGTGCCCGCCGCGGCGAGCTGCGCGTAGTAATTGGGCGTGTACCAGTCGCTCGTCCATTCCCACACGTTGCCGGCCACGTCGTAGAGTCCGTACCCATTCGGCGGAAACTGCGCGACCGGTCCGACACCCATGTGGGTGTCCTCGCCCGTGTCGCGATCGGGAAAATGACCCTGATGGGTGTTCGCCATCCAGCGTCCTCCCGCTCTCAGCTCGTTGCCCCACGGATAGACGGCGCCCGTCAGCCCGCCTCTCGCCGCGAATTCCCATTCGGCTTCCGTCGGCAGTCGCTTGCCGGCCCACGCGGCGTATGCCAGCGCGTCTGCATATGCGACGTGCACCACGGGGTACTGTTCCTTCCCCGCGATCGAGCTCTTGGGTCCCGTCGGATGGCGCCAGTTGGCGCCGTTGGCATACGCCCACCACTGAAAGTGATCGTTCAACGGCACGGCGTGATGTGGAGGCGAGAAGATGACCGAGCCGGCCACCAGATTTTCCTTCGGCGCACCCGGAAAATCTTCGGGACGCGGCGTCCGCTCTGCCACGGTGACATAGCCGGTCGCCTTCACGAACGCGGCGAACTGCCGATTGGTGACCTCCGTCTTGTCCATCCAGAAACCGTCGACGTACACGCGATGAATCGGTCGCGAATCGTTCGTGGCATGCATCCCGACGTCGTTCTCGTCGGTGCCGGTCGGATCGGCCGCGCCCATCGAGAATTCACCGCCAGGTATCCACACCATTCCATCCGGTGCGGGTCCACTGGGCGTTGCCGAATTGGCGACCGTCGGCAGGAAGACAGCGGTGTTGGACGGCGCCACCGATGGCGACGCGGCGGCGATGGCGAAGCGGCCACCGGCGGCTCCGTGCGGTACGGGTGTCCGGTTCATCAGGACGACGACCAGAACCGCGGCAATAGCGACGGCGGCAACGGCAAGCCACACCCACAGAGGCCGACCTCCGGAATGGAGCCGGTGCGGACGCGACCTTCCTGTGACGCCGTTTGCTCATCGCATGACACTCATGCAGCAAGGAGAGCTTCCTGCTGAAGTCGCGGTATGGCTCTCGACCGTCACCCCACAGGATCCTACCTCCGAGTGGAGAGGCAGGGTCACTCGCGCGTGACAGCCGCGGCGGCCGTTGCCATTCGAAGCGGTCAGTTCGATGTTCCCGTGGTAACGATTCACGATCGTCTGAGCGATGGCCAGGCCGAGACCGGTGCCATCGGGCGCGTGCTGACGTGCTCGCGCGCCGCGATAGAAGCGCTCGAACACGCGCGTGGTCTCGGACGCGTCGAGACCGATGCCCTCGTCCACAATCTCGACCACCGCGCTCATCCCGTCCTGGCCGGTCCTGGTCGCGTCGAGACGCAAGCGCACCTCGCCGCCGGGGATCGAGTATTTCACGGCGTTGTCCAGCAGGATGAGCAGGAGCCGTCTCAGCGAAACGGCGTCACCATCGACACAAACTCGGTCGGCCGGCACGTGCACACCCACCGTGACCGACCGCCGGCTCGCGACCTCCGCAACGTCTCTGCATGCCTCCGTGGCGACCTCTCTGAGATCGAGAGGAGCGGTTTCGCGCGGCTCGATGCCGGCATCCGTGCGAGCCAGGACGAGCAGATCGTCCACGAGCTCCGACATGTGCCGCGTATGGCTTC
The DNA here is from genome assembly GCA_963821395.1 of Vicinamibacterales bacterium. Classification (GTDB taxonomy): domain Bacteria; phylum Acidobacteriota; class Vicinamibacteria; order Vicinamibacterales; family JAMQPK01; genus JAMQPK01. The sequence continues at coordinate 247,695 of CAWGDY010000006.1, forward strand.
CAACCTCAGCCAGAGCCGTTCGATATTCCTCCGGCGCCCGCTCGTGGCGAAGCGCGAGCTCGGCCGTCGTCCGGATGAGCGACACCGGCGTGCGCAATTCGTGCGAGGCATCGGCGGTGAATCGTACGATGTCGGCGACCGCCGATTCGAGACGCGCGAGGACGTGATTGAACGTCGACGCGAGACGCCGGAGCTCATCGTCGGCAGGCGGCAGCTCGAGCCGCTGGTCGAGGTTCTGAACGGTGATGGCCTGTACGGCCCGGGTCACCTGATCGACTGGCGCCAGCGCGCGCCGGCTGATCCAGTAGCCGCCCGCGCCGGCCAGCACGATGACCCCCGGCAGCAGCACGAACAACAGCCGATGAAATCGGTCCAGCGCCTCATATGCCGGGCCCATGGGCGCGGCAACGGTCACACGATAGATCTGTCCGTGGGAGCTGAGATGCGCGGACGCCACGCGAAACGGCAAACGGCCGAGCAGGCGATCGGCCGGCCGGACGTCGCCCGACGATCGCGAACTGCGCGTTCTGATCGGCCATCTCGATCCAGCCTGGAATCGCCGGCCGGCACAACACGACACCCGAGCCATTGACGACCTCCAGCAGCGCCTCGCCGCGCGTGAGCTCCGCGTATTCGCTGAACTCGTCGCGCAGATCTTCGATGGTGAGACGCGTGCGGGGGTTGTCGAGGAAGTCCCGCACGCCCTCGACACGAGCGCGGAGCCCGATATCGGCGGCGCGGATGACGCTCGCGGTGGACAACCAGACACTGGCGCTCGCCAGCGTCACGATCGCGATCGTCAGCACGCCGACGTACCACGCCGTCAACCTCGCGCGGATGGACATCCCGCTCACGAACTGCTCCGGATGCTGTATCCGATCCCGCGGACCGTGTGAATGAGCGGCTCACCGCCGGTGCTATCGACCTTCTGACGCAGCAGCTTGACGAACGCGTCGAGCGTGTTGTCTTCGACGTCCCGGCTCGTTCCCCACACGCCCTCGATCAACGCCTGGCGCGTCACCACGCGCTCGGCACGCCGCATCAGATACTCGAGCAGGCTGAACTCTGTACGTGTGAGCGCAACGTTCACGCCGCCTCGTGACACGGTGTGCGTCGAGGCGTCGAGCGTGAGGTCGGCAACCTGCAGCGGGACGGCCTGGATCGATGGCCCGCGCCTGGCCAACGCGTGGATGCGCGCCAGCAGCACATCGAACGAAAACGGCTTCGTCAGGTAATCGTCTGCGCCGGCGTTCAAGCCCGACACGACATCCGCGTTGGCATCGCGCGCGGTGAGCATCAGCACGGGCGTGCGGTTGCCGCGCGCGCGCATCTGGCGGACGATGTCGAACCCGTCGAGCTCCGGCAACATGACGTCGAGCACCATGACGTCGAACTCGACCGACATCACGGCATGCAGCGCCTTCGTGCCGCTCGCCGCCCGATCGACGACATGGCCCTCTTCGCTGAACCCGCGCTGGAGGAGCGACGACATGCGGGGATCGTCTTCGGCCAGCAGAATCCGCATCCTGGCTGAATTGTCTCCCACATCCCGCCTCGCCACCCTGATTTCAGCCAATTTTCAGGTGACGGTGATTCAATGATTTTGCGTGATTGTATGGAGCTCTCCCCTCCGCGCGGGATATCTCTGGGCGTTCGCCCTGCTGCCGCTCGTCTTCGCGGCCCCTGCCGCCGCGCAAGTGACACCCGACAATGCGCTCACGCTCCAGGCCGCCATGGACCGCGCGCTGGCCGCGAATCCGACCATTGCGGCGGCACGATTGACGAGCGCGATTCAACCTCGCCGGCCGCGCGCTGGCCGGTGAACGGCCGAATCCCGAAGCCACAGTCGAATTCGAAAAAGAGACACCGAAGCAGGCCTACGGCTTCGCAGTGCCTCTCGAGCTCGGCGGCAAGCGGGCAAAACGGATTGCGGTGAGCGAGGCCACGATTCATGCCGGCGAGGCCGAACTGACGGCGACGATCGCTCAGGTGCGGAACGAGGTTCGCCGCGCGTACTACGAGGTGCTGGTGGCGGAAGCGCGATTCGTCGATCCTGCGTGAATTGCGCGACCTGGCGCAGCGCGTCCGCGACACCGCGCAGGCGCGCTTCGACGCCGGCGATGCGCCACGGCTGGAAGTGCTGCAGGCGAGCCTGGTGCTGGCGGCGGCCGAAAACGAAACCATCGCCGTGCAGGGGGTGTCGGTGGCGGCGCGAACACGGCTGAACGCGCTCATCGGCCAACCTCTGGACACGTCGCAGCGCCTCTCGACGTCGCTCGATGCAGGTGGTCCTGTCGAGGTGGACGCCGCGTTGAATCTGGCGCGGACCGGCAGCGCCACGCTCGCGCTCCTCGACCGTCAAATCGAGCAGCAGCGCGCCAGGCTCGCCCTCGCGCACGCGTTACGTACGCCCGATCTCGTTCCAACGGCCACGCTCACGCACGATGCGGAGCCGGAGTTCACATACGGATGGCGCGCGGGGCTCGCCGTGACGGTGCCGATCTTCACAACCCACTCGGCGGGGGTGGCAGTCGAGCAAACCACGCTCGACCAGCTGATGGCCCAGAGGCAGGCCGCGGTTCAGCGCATGACCGGCGAAGTGACGGCCGCAGCCGCAGCCGCCGAAGCGCATCGACAGACATACATCCGCTATCGTGACCTCATCCTGCCACAGGCACAGCAGGTGGAGCAGCTCGCGCAGGATTCCTACCAGCTCGGTCAGACGGGAATCGCGTCGTTGCTCCAGTCGCTGCAGGCCTCTCGCGACTTGCGTTTGCGCTCGCTCGACGCCGTTTCCGAGCTTCATGCGGCGATCGCGGATCTGGAGCAGGCCATTGGAGCTCCCCTCCCATGACACTTGCGAAGCATCATTGCCGCGTCATTCCGTTGGCGGTCTGCCTTCTCGCGGTCTCGGCGTGCCGCGGGCAGACGGAGGAAGAAGTTGACAGCACGACCCCCGTCGCCGTGAAAACGGCCCCGGCCACGCTCGGGACCATTCGGGGCATCGTGCACGCCACGGGCATCGTCGATCCCGCTCCGGGCGCAGACCTCGTCGTCATCGCACCCGAGGCGACACGCATCGCGGAGATCCCGCGCGCGAGCGGCGATCGCGTTCGGCCGGGGGACTTGCTCGTCCGTTTCGAAATTCCATCCTCTACGGCCGAAGTCCAGAGACAGCAGGCCGAAGTCGCACGCACGATGGCCGCGCTGGACAACGCGAAAGCGACGCAGACGCGCGCACGCGAGCTGTTCGACCGGGGCGTCGCCGCGCGCAGGGACGTCGAGGAAGCGAATCGATCGGTGACCGACGCAGAGGCGGCCGTCACCGAAGCACGCGCGTCGCTTGGCGCGGCGCAAACGGTCGAAAGCCGCACGGTTGTGCGAGCGACCTTCAACGGGATCGTCGCCAGGCGTTATCACAATCCAGGCGATGTGGTCGAGGCATCCGCCAGCGATCCGGTGTTGCGCGTCATCGATCCAGCGCGAATCGAAGTCGTCGCATCGGTTCCGCTGGCCGACGCCTCGCGGGTTGAGGTCGGTGCTGCCGGCCACCTCGTGAATGCGTCGGCCGACGCACCGGAGATCGACCTGAAGGTTCTCTCGCGCCCCGTCGCCGTGGACGCTGGCACCGCCACCGTCCCCGTGCGCCTGGCATTCTCGAAGCCGATGAACATTCCCGTCGGGACGCCGGTGCAGGTCGACATCGAGTCCGAGCAACACCGGGATGTCGTGTTGATTCCCGCCGCCGCGATCGTCCGCGAAGGGGAAGAGACGGCGGCGTTCGTGGCACGTGGCGAGACGGCCGAGCGACGCGCGGTGCGAATCGGCCTCAACGACGGAACGAACATCGAGATCCTCTCCGGCATCAAAGCCGGCGAAAAGGTCATCGTCGACGGGCAGGCGGGACTTCCCGATAAAGCCGCCATCACCGAAGGCTCGGCGGAAAAGGAGTCGACTCCTGCCGACCCAGCCGCGAAGGGCGAGCCGAAATGAACGTCGCGGCTCTCGCGCTGCGGCAGTCGCGCACAATCGGTCTGCTGACGGCGGTCCTCGTCATCAGCGGTGCGATCGCCGCGTTTGAGTTGCCCAGCGGCATCTATCCTCCGCTGCAGTTTCCACGCATCGTCATCGTCGCGCACTCGGGGACATTGCCGCCGCCCTCCATGTCGCTCATCGTGACCCGGCCGATTGAGCAGGTCATCATGGCGGTGCCTGGGGTGCGTCGAGTCCGGTCCAAGAGCATCCGCGGCGCATCGGAAATCTCGGCGCAGTTCGACCCGTCGACCGACATGGTCGTCGCGCTCCAGATGGTGCAGAACCGCGTCGCGGAAATCTCGAGCGAGCTGCCGGCCGACACCGAACTCCAGATTGAGCGGATGACGCCCGAGATCTTTCCGGTTTTCATCCTCAGCATGACGGGCACGCTCCCGACACCGGAGCTTTACGATTACGCCAACTTCGTCGTGAAGCCGGAGATTGCACGGGTTCCGGGCGCCGGCATCATCGAAGTCCAGGCAAGCGATACGCGCGAAATCGAGGTGATTCTCGACCCCGCGAAGCTGGCGGCGGCCAATCTCACGGTTGTCGATGTGTCCGACGCGCTCAAGGCGCAGAACACCGTCATGCCGGTCGGACGATTTCAGGAATCCGGGCTCCAGCACCTGACGCTCGCATCCGGGCTCTGGAAGACCGTCGATCAGATCGCCCAGGCGCCCGTGAGAGTCAAGAACGGCGCAACCGTGCGCGTCTCCGATCTTGGAACCGTCACCCGTGGTGCTCCCGATCGGACCATGCTCGTCACCGGCAACGGGCGGGACGCTGTGGTGATGACGATCGCACAGCAGATCGGCGCCAACATTCTCAATCTCAAGGCTGGCGTCGATGGCGTGCTGGCCTCGGTGGCGCGAGTGTTGCCCGCCGGCATCCGGATCACACGCGTCTACGATCTGGCGGAGTTTGTCGAAGAGTCGATCGCGAGCGTCCGCGACGCCATCCTGATCGGCGGGTTGCTCGCCATCGTCGTGTTGCTGTTCTTTCTCCGCGACTGGCGCCTGACGGGCATCGCGGCGTTGACGCTGCCGATGGCGATCGTTCCGACGTTCGTGTTCATGTGGCTCTTCCAGGGGACGATTAACCTGATGTCGCTGGGCGGGCTGGCCGTCGCGATTGGCCTGGTGATAGACGATGCGGTGGTCGTCGTGGAGAACATTCACCGCCGCGCGGGCGAAGGTGGCAGCACGATCGTCGACGCCGTCCAACAGCTTCTGGCGCCGCTCGTCAGCTCGACGCTCACGACGGTGGTGGTATTCGCGCCCCTTGGCCTGCTCTCGGGCGTGCCCGGGCAATTCTTCCGCGCGCTGTCGATGAGCCTCTCGGTCGCGGTCCTGATCTCGCTCGCGTTGTCGGTCAGCATCGTGCCGTTGATGGCCCGCTGGGCCGCGAGCGGCCATCGGCCAACCGGTGAATCACATGGAAAGCTGGACCGCGCCTACGGCCGCCTGCTCGGCATCGTGGTCGGCCGGCCGGTCGTCGCGATCGTCTCCGCAGTCGTGCTGGCCGCGCTGACCATCGTGCTGTTCTATCAGGTGGGCACAGGATTCTTCCCTGCGGCGGACGAAGGCGGCTTTGTGCTGGATTACCTGACGCCGGCGGGCAGCGCACTGAGCGAAACCGATCGGCAGGTCCGCGCCATCGAGCGGGTCGTCGCGGACACACCCGAAGTGGCGTCCTACTCGCGACGAACGGGCTCCGAGCTCGGTCTCTTTGCCACGGCGCAGAACACGGGCGATATCCTCGTCCGGCTCAAGCCGCGACGCCAGCGCAGCCGTTCGTCTGATGACGTGATCAGCGACGTACGCGAACGCGTACACAAAGCGGCGCCGCTCGTCGAAATCGAATTCGTTCAGCTGTTGCAGGACATGCTGGGAGACCTCGAGGGCAATCCCGAACCGATCGAAGTGAAGATCTTCGGCGACGATCCCGAACGCCTCGCGGAGCTTGCAGAACCCGTCGAGGAGATGATGAACAAGGTCGAGGGTGTCGTGGATGTCGTGGGACCGCAGGAAGGAAACCCCGAAGTCACCTGGACGATCGATCCTGTGGCCGCCGGCCGCTACGGCCTCACCGTTGAGCAGGTGTCAGATCAAATGGCCGGCAACTGGCTCGGTGAGGTGGCCACGGATCTGCGGCTCGCGGATCGCACCGTGCCGGTTCGCGTCCGCCTGCCCGACGCGTTCCGCTTCGATCCAAACAAGCTGGCACTCACGTTGATTCGCACCGCCGACGGCAAGACGCTTCCAGTTTCGGCAGTGGCCACGATGGAGCGTGCGAATGGCCAGGGCGAGCTTCGTCGAGAGAACCTGCGCCCGATGGCGGTGGTCAGCGGACGGCTCGAGGGCAGCGACCTTGGAAGCGCGGTCGCTGATATCCAATCGAAGCTCGACGCGCTGAAACTGCCGATTGGATACACGTATGAAATCGGCGGGCAATACCAGGCGCAGGGTCAGGCCTTCCGCGAGCTGCTCATGGTCTTTGCCCTGGCGATTCTGCTCGTGTTCGTGATTCTCGTCACGCAGTTCCGCGCGTGGATTCCGGCGATGCTCATTCTGCTGGCGGCACCGCTGTCGCTGGGCGGCGCGCTCCTGCTGCTGTGGCTGACCGGGATCGACTTGAACATCTCGTCCGCCATGGGACTCATCCTGCTCGTCGGCCTCGTCGTGAAAAACGGCATCATGCTGCTCGACTTCTCCGAAACGCTGCACGCCGAGGGCGAGCCGTTCGAGGCCGCCATCGCGCACGCCGGCCGCATTCGCCTGCGTCCGATTCTGATGACCACCTTCTGCACGTTGTTCGGGCTGCTGCCGCTCGCGCTCGGGCTCGGAGCAGGTGCGGAACTGCAGAAACCTCTGGCCCTTGCCGTCATCGGCGGACTGACCCTGTCGACGCCGGTCACGTTGCTCGCGGTTCCCGGTCTTTATGCCGCGATCAAACGGTGGCAATGACGAGCATCGTCATGATTGTCACGCCACACGCCGCGGCTTGGCCGGCAACGCCGCAATCGCCGAGTAGAGCGCGTTCCTGAGCGCCACGTCCCGCGGATCACCCGTCAACCTCGTGCCCATGCCGCTGGTCACGTACGCATAGCCGACGCCCGCGTCCGGATCCGCAAAGCCCATCGCGCCGCCGGCTCCGGGTGAGCCGAACGATCGCGGTCCGCCGAACGGCAGAATGGGCGTCGGTTTCATGAAGCCCAACGAAAACTGGACGCCATGCACCTTCATACACTCGTCGTAGAACCCGCGCGCCGGAGGAATCGCTGGCGCCGCGAGCAGCGCGATCGTCTCCGGACGTATCTGCAACTCCCGGCCGCCCGTCGCAAACACACTATAGGCATGCGCGATCGCATGTGCCGTTCCGACGGCTCCGCCTGATGGCAATTCGAGGTTCCGCGCGTAGATGCGCTCGGGAACGAGCGGCAGTTCAGAGCCCCTGAGCGCGCGCGAGATGTTCGAGCGCCGGTTGATCGCATCGAGCGCCAGGCGCAGCGGAAATCCGTGAAAGATCTGGAGCAGCGACGGCGGCACCATGGTGGCCAGCCGGGAGTTCGGAATGTCCTCGGGCAACCTGATGTAGACGTCCAGCCCCAACGGCGTGGCAATCTCGTCCTGGAAGAACTCTCCTACGCTGCGATGCTTCGGGTCGATGCGGCGCAGAAGCTCGCTCTCGTAAAACCCGAGCGTGATGCCGTGATACGCCTGCCGGGTGCCCGGTTCCCACGCTGGTTTCTGGCGAGCCAGCACGACCGCGAGGCGATCGAGGTCGGCCACGAGACCGCGATCGAGCGGCTCGTCGAGCGCGTAGAGTCCCGCCTGGTGGGCCAGCAACTGGCGCACGGTGACGCGCGCCTTGCCCTGCTGCGCGAACTCGGGCCAGTAGTCGCACACGCGGGCTTCGTAGTCGAGCCAGCCGCGCGAGTGCGCGACGGCCAGCGGTCAGGCCTGCGCCCTTACCATGGCCTTCAGCTTCTCGATCGACGATCGATCCTCGAGCGCCGTCGTGTCGGAGCCCACGTCGCCCTTCTCGAGAATCTCCTTCAACAAGCGGCGCATGATCTTGCCGCTCGGTGTCTTCGGCAGCGCGTCGGTGAAGAACACCCGATCGGGTATCGCGATCTTGCCGATGACGTCTGCCACCTGGCGTCGAATCGCATCGCGGAGCTCGGCAGACGCCGACTCTCCCGCTCTCAATGTGACGAACGCCGCAGGAACGAGACCTTTGATGGCATCGGGCGCGCCAACCACCGCGACCTCGGCCACGCTGTTGCATTCCATGATGGCGCTTTCCATTTCCATCGTGCTCAGCCGGTGGCCGGCCACATTGATCACGTCGTCGAGGCGGCCGATGACCCAGAAGTGCCCATCGTCGTCTTTGACCGCGGCATCGTTCGTGAAATAGCAGCCCGGGATCTGCGAGAAGTACTCCTGCACGTAGCGCTCCGGCTCCTTCCACAACGTGCGCAGCATCATGGGAAACGGCCGCCTCACGACGAGGTTGCCGACGACGTTGGGCGGGAGCACGCGGCCGGAGTCGTCCACGACTTCGACCTGGGCGCCGAGAAACGACGAACCACAGGAACCCGGCTTCATGGGCGTCAGCCACGCCGCACCGGCAAGCGGACACCCGCCCAGCTCGGTCTGGCCCCAGGTGTTGTTGACGCAGATGCGCCCCTTGCCGAGATTGTCGTGCGTCCAGTGCCACGCCTCGGGGTTGAGCGGCTCGCCGACCACGCTGACGACTTCGAGCGACGACAGATCGTAGGGCGCCATCACCTCGTGGCCGTACTTCATCAACATGCGGATGGCCGTCGGCGCCGTGAAGATCTTGTTCACGCGGTACTTGCTGACCATCTGATAGAAGCGGGAAGGCGTGGGATAGTCGAGCGCGCCTTCGAACATGATGGTCGTCACGCCGTTGACGAGCGCACCCACGATGCCCCAGATGTGCATCGTCAGCCAGCCGATGTCGGCCGTGCACCACAGGACGTCGTTCGGGTGATGGTCCATGTGGTACTTCGTGTAGATGTAGTTGTTCACCACAAAAGCCATCGCCGAATGGACGATGCCCTTCGGCTTGCCGGTCGTCCCGCTCGTGTAGAAGACGATGCCGGGCTCGTTGGCCTCCATCGGTTCCGCCGGACAGTCGCCAGACGCGTCGCGCATCAGCTCGTGCCACCAGACATCGCGGCCGGCCCGCATGTGTGTGTCGCGTTTCACGCGCTCGATCACGATCACCGCCTCGACCGACGCGAGCCCTTCGATCGCTTCGTCAACCTTGTCTTTCAGCGGAATCTCCGCACCGCGACGCAACCCGTAGTTCGCCGTGATCACGACCTTCGGCCCGTAATTGTCGAGACGATCGCGCAGCGAGCGCGTGGAAAACCCGGAGAAGACCGTGTTGAAGATCGCGCCGATGCGAAAACAGGCCAGAACCGCGATGGCCGTCTCGGCGAGATTCGGCGTGAAGATGCCAACGGTATCGCCCTTGCGGACGCCCAGCTGTTTCAGCACGTTCGCACATTTGTTCACTTCGACGGCGAGCATCCGGTAGGTGAAGAATTTGGTGTCGAAATTCTCGCCTTCCCAGACGAGCGCCAGACGATTGTCGGCGCCCTGTGCCAGGTGCCGGTCGAGCAGGTTGAGCGTCGGGTTGCTCACGCCGCCGGAAAAGAACCGGAAGTGCGGGAAGTCTCCCTCCTGGACGGTGTCCCAGCGACGCTGCCATTCGAGCTCGCCGGCCACCTCCGCCCAGAATTGTTCGGGCGTTTCCACGGATTTGCGCATCAATGCCTGGAAGGCTTCCACACTGCCGCAACTGGTGCGCCGCGTTCGTTCCGGGTCCGGAAAGTAGAGCCGGCTCTGTTGAATCATGTGAAGTTCGTCGCCGGCCGTGTGCGCCACGTGGGCCTCCGGATGAGATGCGCAGTTTTGCGGAGTGGTGAAACGCGAAAGTGTAGCAGACGCGCCGGCAATGGGCCGATACTCTTATGTGGAGGCTGCGATGATTTCCGTACTGCGTGACCGCCCATGGCTCGCGATGCTGCTGCTCCTGGTATTCCTCACTCCTGACATCGGCCTGGCGCAGTTTGGAGGAGGGGCCACCGTGTTCAAGGATCCCGACTTCAGCGGCGACAGCGTGACGATTCGCGATGACGAGCCAGACCTTCGAGGGTTCGGACTGAACGACGAGATCTCGAGCATCCGCATCCCCCGCGGGCAATCGTGGGAAATCTGCCAGGACATCGGCTACGGCAATCGCTGCCAGGTCATCACCGCGAGCATCTCCGATCTCAAGAGCATCGGCTGGGACGATCGCATTTCATCGCTGCGCCGCGCCCGCGTCGGTGGATCCAGAGGGAGTGGGACGGTCCGCGTCCTCACCGTTTTCACGAACGCGAACTTCGAGGGCGAGACCGCGTCATTTCGCAACGACGAGCCCGACCTGCAGGGCTATGGACTGAACGACGAGATCTCGAGCATTCTGATTCCACCGGGAGAATCCTGGGAGATCTGCCAGGACGTGAAATACGGGAACCGCTGCCAGGTGATTACGCGGAGCATCTCCGATCTGCGCAGCATCGGGTGGGACAACCGCATCTCATCGCTGCGCCGCGCCAGCCAAGGCGGCGGATTCGGGCGCGGCTCGAATGGCGTCAACCCAGGCGTTGGCGACCGTGAGAGCGTCACCCTTTACACGGACACGAACTTCCGTGGACGAGAGCGCATCGTTTCGCGACGCGGTGCCCGACCTCGTGCCGTTCGACTTGAACGACGAGGTCTCGAGCATCCAGATCCCACCCGGTCAGTCGTGGGAAGTGTGTCAGGACATCAAATTCGCCAATCGCTGTCAGGTCCTGTCGCGGAGCATCTCCGACCTGCACAGTATCGGATGGGACAACCGCATCTCGTCGCTCCGTCGCGTGCAGTAGCGGAAACAGGCACAGGTTCATGATGTTCACGCGCACGCTCGCCTTGCTGTGTGCGTGGCTCGTGCTCGACTGCTCCTCTGCCGCGGCGCAATCGGCCGGGCCGGAGCCGCCGACGATCGGCGCGGTGTTTCGGGAAGTGCCGTCCGATCTCTGGCGCTTCATCTCCCTGGATACCAGCATCGTCCTCGGCATCGGCGGCGGCGCCGCGCTCATCGGCCACGTCTGGGATGACGACCTCGCCGATGAGATCGAAACAAACGTGAGTCTCAACGACGCCATGGCCGGCGGAAAGACGTACGGCGCGTTCACCGTGCAGACATTCGTCGGCGTCGGCATGTACGGCGCCGGGTGGATCGCGAAAAAAGGACGGCTGGCCACCGCCGGCGCGGACATCATGCGCGCGCAGATTCTCAGTCAGGCGTACGTGCAGGCGATCAAGTACACCGTCCGGCGTGAGCGGCCGGACGCATCGAATTCACATTCGTTTCCGTCCGGTCACTCCGCCAGCGCGTTTGCGACAGCGGGCGTGCTGCAGCGGCACTACGGATGGAAAGTCGGTGTACCGGCCACGGTGGTGGCCGCCTATGTGGCCGCATCGCGTGTCCATGACAACCGGCACTATCTGAGCGACGTGATTTTCGGTTCCGCGATGGGCATCGCAGGGCAACGCACCGTCATGCTGCACGCCGGCCGGTACGGCATCTCGTTCGCACCCTCGGGCGGGCCCGGCCGCGCCGGAGTGATGGTGTCCGTTCGGCCCCACTGAGCACTCACGCCCACTCTCTTGCCCGTGCGAGCGCCTGCGTCCAGCGCGCGCGCAGTTCGTGCACGCGCGAAGCCGGCATCGCCGGCTCGAAGCGGCGCTCGGTTCGCCACTGGCTGGCGAGGTCATCGTCGTTCTTCCAGAAGCCCACGGCCAGTCCTGCCAGGTACGCGGCACCCAACGCGGTCGTTTCGGTAATCTGCGGCCGGACGACGGGCGCGCCGATTACGTCGGACTGAAACTGCATCAGGAGATCGTTTCGCGACGCGCCACCGTCCACGCGAAGCTCGGCGAGCCGCACGCCTGCGTCCGCCTGCATGGCGTCGAGCAGATCGGCCGACTGGTAGGCAATCGATTCGAGCGCCGCGCGCGCGATGTGGGCCGCACTCGAGCCGCGTGTCAGCCCCACGATCGTGCCGCGCGCGTATGAGTCCCAGTGTGGCGCACCCAGCCCCGTAAACGCAGGTACGAGATACACGCCGCCGTTGTCGGGAACCGACATGGCCAGCGCCTCGACGTCGCTCGAGGATCGAATCACGCCGAGGCCGTCGCGGAGCCACTGCACGACCGATCCACCGACAAAGACGCTGCCTTCGAGCGCGTACGCGGTCACACCGTTACGCGTCCAGGCCACCGTCGTCAGCAGCTTGTGACGCGAGGCAGGAGCACTCGCGCCCGTGTGCTGCAGCATGAAGCAGCCGGTTCCGTACGTGTTCTTCGTCATGCCGGGCGACGTGCACATCTGCCCGAAGAGCGCCGCCTGCTGATCGCCGGCGATGCCACCGAGGATCACCGACTCGAGGCCGAGCGTCGTCGTCACCTCGCCGTAGATCTCGCTGGAGCTGCGCACGTCTGGCAACACGCTGCGAGGTACGCGCAGCGCGTCCAGCAGCTCGTCGTCCCACTGAAGCGTGTGGATGTTGAACAGGAGCGTGCGGGAGGCGTTGCTGGCATCGGTGATGTGCAGGCGCCCGTCGGTGAGCTTCCAGAGCAGCCACGAGTCGACCGTCCCAAATGCCAGATGGCCGGCTTCGGCGCGCGCCCGCGCGCCTTCCACGTGATCGAGGATCCACGCGAGCTTCGTTCCCGAAAAGTACGCGTCGAGCACCAGGCCGGTGCGCTCGCGGAACAGCGGCTCTGCCCCGTCCGACCGAAGCCGATCGCAGGCCGCCGCCGTGCGCCGATCCTGCCAGACGATGGCGTTGGCAATGGGAAGGCCGGTCTTGCGATCCCACACAATCGTGGTCTCGCGCTGGTTGGTGATACCGATCGCCGCAATGTCGCGCGCGCGTACACCCGCGCCCGCCAGCGCTTCGACCGCGACGCCGGCCTGCGATGTCCAGATCTCGAGCGGGTCGTGCTCGACCCAGCCCGGCTGCGGGAACATCTGCCGGAACTCGCGTTGTGCGATGCCCTTGATGGCGCCGTCCCGATCGAACAGGATGGCGCGCGAGCTCGTGGTGCCTTGATCGAGCGCGAGGATGTATGACACGCGCGTGAGATGCTAGCATCCTGCTTTGGCAGGTTGCGCGACATGACGCATAGATGGATCGTGCTGACTCTGGTCGTCGGCCTGACCGCCGGGTACGCGGCGGCTCAAACGAACGCGCCCCGCCTTCGCACTGCGGCTACGGCGCGGCAGGCCGGACGACCCCTCATCGGCACGTACTGGAAGGCCACCGAGATCGCCGGGAAGGCGGCACCCACGCAGGACGCAACGCGCGAAGCCCATCTCGTCTTCGAAGCGGGCGCACGTTTCTCGGGATCGGACGGATGTAACGGAATCTCCGGCACCTACGAGCTCAAAGGCGACATCGTCAAGTTCGGCGCCGGTATCTCCACTCAAAAGGCCTGTATCGACATCGGCAACTTCGATGCGGCCTTCCGCGGTGCATTGAAGGGCGCGACTCACCTCACAATCACGGCCGACCGGCTCGAGCTGTTCGACGCGGCGGCAAAGCGGTTGGCGATCTTTACCGGCCGCGCTCAGAGCGTCAGAAATTGAGCGAGATCTGCAATCCTCCCGCACGGCGAGCCACGATGGGCGCCGCGCTGAGTTGAGCCGCGCCCGGTTCGGCTGCGTAGATCGTCTTCCGGCCACGGATCAGAAGGTCGATCCCGATGCCGACCCCGGCGCCAATCGCACCGACACGCAACATCGGTCCAACGTCGTCGGTGCAGTTCGCCCAGGGTTCCGTCAGGCGGCACAGGAAGAGCCCGGACGCCACGCCCACCCCGGCGCCAATCAGCGCGCCGTTGAGCACGGAGTCGGAACGGCGCGTCGTGACCTGTCTGACGTCAGCCGCACGAAAATGGCGGATATTGCCGCCGGACGCCGTGGTCACGGCCTCGCCGGACACACTGACGATTCGAGTCTTTTCTTCACGTCCCTGCGAATCGGTAATCCAGACCGTCGTGCCGGGAATCAGGGTCGTCTCGAGGCTCGACGCAAGCCCCTGGGACGTCTGGGCCGAGACCGCCGACCCGGTCGAAACGATCATGAGAATGAGCAGAACGATACGCATCATGGTCTCCCCTCATTACTTGATGCGCCATGCGCGCACAAAGCGGCTCAGGCGAGTGGCGCGACTGAAGTCGCGCCCTACCGACAGAGTTCTCAGTCTTCAGTGCTAGCGCGCCGTTACGGCTTTCCTGGCTTCGGCGACCTCGGGAAGGCCGGCATCGGCATTGGCCCAGAACTTGAGGAAGCGCTCGTATTCGATCCGAGCCGCCGCCTGGTCGCCTTGTGCGTTCAGGAGACGCGCCAGCTCCAGGATGTACCGAGGCTCGAGCGCGGCAGACGATCGGTTGGCGGCGCCCACCGACGTCAGGCGTCTGTACTCTTCGATGGCGGCCGCACGATTGCCCCGTGCCATCTCGACGCGCGCCGGGCCGTCGCGCGACGGCAGGCTGATGGCAAAGACGGTTGACGCGTCGCGCCCAAGCGTTTGCCATGCCGGCTGCTGCGCCTTGAAGCGCTCCATCGCGCGATCGTGCTGCCCCTCGGCAAGCGCGATCTCGCCTTCGAGCGACGCGATCCAGTTCGCTTCGACGCGATCGTCGCTGTCGTGAATGCGACTCTCTGCGACGAAAGGTGCGACGCCGCGTTCTTCGCGTCGCCGGCACGAATCTCGGCGACACCGCCCATGAGGCCCGCAAGCACCAGGAACGGATGCCGTCGCTGGTCGTCGAGCACCTTCTCGGCGGCACGCACGTCGTCGAGCGCACGCGCATACTGCTTCTGTTCGAGGAACAACCACGCCGACGTCAGCAGCGCGCCCGCGTTCACCTCGGCGTCGTCATCGTTACGCCGGCCTCTGTCGAGCACGTCCATCGCCTCGCGGTATCGGCCCACGCGCGACAGCAGGAACGCCTGGTTTCGAAAGTCCGGCGACTCGCGCTCGAGAGCTTCGTCGTAGCGTCCGAGCGCCGCCAGGGCAAGGCCCCGGCCGAGAATCGACGCGCGGTTAGCCGGTTCGATCGCGAGCGCCCGGGCGTACGCATCGAGCGCTCTGTCGGGCATCGCGTTCGCGAGATACCCCTCGCCGAGGCTGTCCCACGGGTTCGCCTCGTTCGGCGACTGCTTCGTCACGCCCTCGAACTGGTCGATCGCCTCACCGAACGAACCGTCCTCGAGCAGGGAGTATCCGTACACGTTGCTGAACGCGTTGCCGACTCTCGTCGACCTGAGCCCATACAACACGATTGCCGCGATCGCCAGGCCGATGACAAGCCACGGTACGCCCGCGGTGAGACGTCTCGGGATGTACGGAATGCGGACGCGCGGGGATTTGGCGGCGCCGGCGCCTGCATCTCTTCCAGTGCGAGACGCACATCTGCCGCGTGCTGATAGCGATCGCCGGTTTTCTTCTCCAGGCACCGCTGCACGATCGCACGAACGGGTGCGGGAACGTTCGGCGGCCACGCCTCGGGCGGCTGATGCAGAATGGCGGCGCTCAGTTCGAATCCGGTCGCGCCGGAAAACGGGCGGCGGCCGGTGAACATTTCATACAGCAGGACGCCGAGCGCCCAGATGTCGACACGCTCGTCGCCTCGCTGTCCCCGCAGCAGCTCGGGCGCCATGTACGGCAGCGTGCCGGCGATGAGACCTTCGTCGGTCAACGAGCGCTGAGACTGCGAGAGCGCATCGATCTGGTGCGTGTCGAGCATCCGCGCGAGACCGAAGTCGAGCACCTTGGCGCCCTGCTTCGGCGTGATCATGACGTTGGTGCTCTTCAAATCGCGGTGCACGAGGCCACTTTCGTGCGCGTGTGCCAGAGCGTCCGCGATCTCGATTCCGTACCGCCTCGCCTGTTCGACCGGCAGCGGCCCTTCACGGAGCACGTCTGCGAGCGACCGTCCAGGCAGGAGCTCCATCACCACGAACAGCTGGCCGTCGGCGCGCCCGACCTCGTAGATATGGCAGATGTGCGGATGGCTCAGCCGCGATGCGTGCTGCGCTTCCCGGCGCAGTCTCGTCTGGGCGTCTTCGCCCTCGAAGGACGCCACCTTCACCGCGACCTCGCGGCCGAGCTCGACGTCGCGCGCCGCGAACACGTGGCCCATGCCGCCGCTGCCGACGAGCCGCCCAATCTCGTAGTGACCGAGAACCCGGCCGCTCACCACGGTTGCGCCCGCCGACCGTTCCATGAAATCGGCGGATTGACGCTCGGCATCGAGCAGGCGCTCGACCTCGGCGCGCACGGCGTCATCGCCCGCGGCCGCCGTCGCCACGAACGCGCGCCGCTTGTCCGGCTCCTGTTCGAGTGCGGCGCCGAACACCTCTTTGACGCGCGCCCACTGCTCGGGCGTCATGGTCGGAGAGGCGCGCTCCATTTACATAAGGATAGGTCGAGGGGCTCGCGACCGCTACCGTCCAAGACGGAACCCGATGAATCCGTTCACACGGATGTGCGGCTCCCATCCCATACGCACGTCGACACCAGCCGTCATCGTCTCGCCGAGTTGAGCCCTTACACCGCCTCCGACCGTGAACGCACCTTCGTTCGACGTGAACGATCCTCCCGTGGGAAACGACTCGCGGGTCTGAAACAAGCCACCGCCGACTACGAGGAACGGTGTGATCGGACGGGGACGCCCGTCGATGGGAGCCCTCAGGTCGAACGTCAGGTTACCGGTCGCGACGAAGTGACTGTGGTTCTCGCCACCGATATAGACGACCTCCGGTCCGATGGCGATTCGACGTCCCAGATACCAGCGTGCTTCACCACCGAAAAGGATTTCGCTGACAATCCCATCGTCCGCAAATCCGACCCAACCGATGGCAATCTGCGCGGCCGGCGCCGGCCTATTCTGGGCGCGTGCCACGCCCGTCAGCGGACCCG